>JAEZQY010000047.1 GCA_023441055.1 Bacillota bacterium
CTTTCGTCGATACGCTTCTACGCACAGATTTCGCCATGCGCAGGTATCCTAGCTACACAGGGGCTTGGCCCCTCCTGTGACCGGACTTCCACCGGCTAGAAGATGCGTGCTTAGCTGGGCACGCGAGAAATAAAAAATCCCCGCCTCCGGCTATCGCCAGGGACGAGGATGCTTCTACAAACCCCGTGGTACCACCCACATTCAGCAGTAGAACTCATTCATACTGCTCTTAAGCGGTTAACGCCCGCCTACGCATCCAGCTACTGAGTAGCGCCCTAGCGCTTACTGTTCACAGCATGTTCTCCGGGATGTCTTTCGTTCGGTCATCGGCAGGAAGCTTGCAGCCTATGGCTTCCCTCTCTGAGGCAGTGAATCCGAATTACTTGTTCCCATCGCAGAATCAATCGATTTAGATATGAAAGTTATTCTAAATTGTAATATGCGCACTTTCGAATGTCAAGCTTACTAACAATCAGCTACTGAATGACAGGAATCGCATCCTCAAAGTATTCTTCCAATGTGAGCCCGGTCGTATAAATAACCTCTGCCAGTTCAACGCCTACATAGCGCAGATGCCACGGCTCGTACTTGTAACCGGTAATCTCTTCCTTGCCTTCGGGATATCGAATAATGAAGCCATATTCATGCGCATGATCGGCCAGCCACAACGCTGCCGGCGTACCGCCGAAGCAGTCCGTTGCCGCACACTTGCCGTCACTGCCTGTCACATCCATCGCCAGTCCAGTCGAATGCTCGCTATGTCCGGGACGCGCGCTATAGCGGCTTGCCGCCTCTAGTCCGTCTCGATCCACATACCGCTGAAACAGCGCCTTCTGTGTCGCATAGGAGCGATAGCCCGACACGCCGGCTAGTCCAATTCCATCTTCCTTCGCCCCTGCGAACAGCTGCTCGAGCGCCTCTGCGGCTTCCTGGCGCATCTTCCGCTTATCGAGCTTCTCCGTGAAGATGAAGGGCACATCTGGATAAGTCAGATCATCAGGGGCATATTCCTTGGGCAGCGAATTTATCTTATTCACAAGCACAGTGATCGAAGAAGGCTCCGCCGCGACTGTAATAGCATCTTCGCCAATGACGCTTTCACCACCGTCAGAATTGCCCTGCTCGTCCGATTGCCCTGGCTCATCATCAGTGGGGGCTGGTTCTTCTTCAGGCTCAGGCTGCGCCACAGTCGGATCTGTTACAATGACCTCTGGCTCCACCGTGCCACCTTGTTCATTCGAATCGGAGGCGTCCTGCTGCTCTTGCTCGTCCTCTGTCGACACATTGGATTGATTATCATTGCCGCATGCTGTCAATAAGAGCATGATTGCTAGCAATGCGCCAATCCATGCTAGACTTTTCCTATTCATGATGTCTTCCTCCTCTATATCCATTCCATATCAGACAACCTTCATTCTACCTAATAAAGAAAGAAACCTACAACAGTAAATTGTAGGTTTAAGTGAAAATATATTATTAAAAGGGGGTCGACTTTTATTATAGACTCGTTTCATTAAGAAACAATGAAAATAAGATTACATTTAGGTTACAATATATAAAGCGCTTTATACGCATCAAGAGAACGCTGTCTACACCCGACTAGCGTCTGCGCTCGGCAGTAGTCGGCTTACCCTTGCCCGCCGCGGTGAGATCACTGACTGCAAGCTCACTCGACAGCTCAGAATGTGCCATTTGCAGCGTGGTGCGATGATCGTGGTCCATGAATTGCCCGGCATGCTCCTGCTTCAGCTTTTGTTTGAACGATACCCGCATCAGACTTGCACCTCACATCATGTTATGCGAGTAGCTTGCCCCGATCATCGCACTCCTACTCGACATACACGGCGTCAGCCAGCCGGACTGTCGACAATCAGTGTAACGGGCCCCCAATTCGTCAGGGAGACATCCATCATCGCACCGAAGCGGCCTGTCTCGACCTGAACGCCTTGTTCGCGCAGCAATTCGTTGAAGCGATTGTATAATTGCTCCGCTTCCTCTGGCCTCGCAGCCTGTATGAAGCTCGGCCTGCGCCCCTTACCGCAGTCCCCATATAGGGTAAACTGTGAGATCGATAGAATCGCTCCTCCAACTTCCTTCAAGGATAAGTTCATCTTGCCCGCTTCATCCTCGAAGATCCGTAAATTCACAGCCTTCTCAGCGAGATACCTCGCGGACATCTCCGTATCGCCATGTGTAACGCCAACCAGCAGCACAAGTCCGCGCTCAATTGCGCCTACCACCTCGCCGTCAACCGATACCTGCGCAGCCTTGCTGCGCTGAACGACTATCCTCATCACCGATTCACCACCCTTCGATAAGAAATTTCTATCTGACTGATTATCATCATTAGCTGTCGCAACATGTAAGGTAATGATATACTAATTTAGATCTTTAAACAGTAGGAGGATCTTCATGAGCAAAATAAGAATTGGCATTGTTGGATACGGCAACCTCGGCCGCGGCGTCGAGAAGGCGATACGCCAGAATGCAGATATGGAGCTGGTCGCTGTCTTCACCAGAAGAAATCCAGATCAGCTGGACTACAGGGGAGCCAAAGCCTCCTTGTCCGAGATTGATGCTTATCAAGACAAAGTCGATGTCATGATCCTATGCGGCGGCTCCGCTACGGATCTTCCTGAGCAAGGCCCTGCGCTAGCTGCTAAATTCCATACCGTCGACAGCTACGACACGCATGCCAAGATTCCAGATTATTTCGAGGCCGTTGACAAGGCTGCTCGCGCAAGCGGACATGTCAGCGTCATCTCTACAGGCTGGGATCCTGGTTTATTCTCCCTCAATCGCTTACTGTCTGAAGCGATTCTGCCAGAAGGCAATACGTACACCTTCTGGGGCAAGGGAGTCAGCCAGGGGCATTCGGACGCGGTACGACGAGTCGAGGGCGTGCTGGGCGGCGTTCAATATACGATCCCTCATGAACAGGCTGTGTCGCGTGTTCGCGCAGGCGAGAATCCTGAGCTATCGACACGGGACAAGCATGTGAGAGAATGCTACATCGTTGCAGCTCCCGGTGCCGATACCGCGGCGATCGAGCAAGAGATTAAGACGATGCCGAACTATTTTGCCGACTACGAGACGATTGTCCACTTCATTAGCGAAGCGGAATTGAAACGCGATCATGCTGCCATGCCACATGGCGGGATCGTGCTGCGCAGCGGTAAGACCGGCGAGAACAACACGCAGATTATGGAGTTTGGAATCAAGCTGGACAGCAATCCGGAATTCACAGCGAGCGTTCTAGTCGCCTACGCCAGAGCCGTGTACAGGTTCGCGCAGGAAGGTGTCTCCGGTGCCAAGACCGTGTTCGACGTGCCCTTCGGCTACTTGTCGCCCAAGTCACCGGCTGAGCTGCGTAAGGAATTGTTGTAATCCTTACCCCGCGACTAAACTCGGATGATTACAGAAAGCACTAATGGGGCCACGGCCCCAGAAGTGCTTTCTGTTCGATTCCAGCTGCTGAGCGCATGCAAGCATGCTCTACTGCATGATGTCAAGCATGCTTTACTGCATGATGTCAAGCATGCTTTACTGCATGATGCGCTGCACCGTATAGATATCCTTGACGCGCTTGATCTTATCAACGACCGATTGCAGATGATCCGTGTTACGGATGAGAATCGTCACATGGGCGGTTGTTACCTTGTTGCGATCCGATCTCGCAGACACAGCGGTCATATTCGTCTTGCTCTCCGAGATCGCCTGCATGATCTCATTCAGGAAGCCCCTGCGGTCATGTCCAGTTACTTCGATCTCCACGCTGTAGGTCGCCTCAACCGCAGCTTCCCACTCGACCTCAATGATCCGTTCCTTCTCTTCCTCATCCAGCCAATTGAAGTTCGCGCAGTCCATCCGATGGACTGATACGCCTCGGCCTTTCGTAATATAACCGACAATCTGATCGCCCGGCACTGGATTGCAGCACTTAGCGAAGCGTACGAGCATATTGTCGATGCCTTTGACGCGTATCCCATGCGTGGGACGCGGCTTCTTCTGGGCAGGCGAGGCGACTTTGACCTCCTTGACTTCATCGGTCAGCTGGATGGCGTTAGCAGCCTCTGCTTCTTTTCTATACTTCTCCGTCAGCCTTGTGCAGACCTGCGCAGCGGTAATCCCACTCAGCCCAATCGCGGACAGCATATCTTCGCTGTCATTGAAGTTGAACCGCGCGGCCACCTCCATCAGCTTATCATCGGACATGAACATCGGAGGATCAAGTCCGAGACGCTTGATCTCGCGCTCGAGCGCCTCCTTGCCCTTCTCCACATACTCCTCACGCTTCTCCTTCTTGAACCATTGACGTATCTTCGTCTTGGCGTGAGACGATTGCACAATCTTAATCCAGTCCTGACTCGGACCGTAAGAATGCTTGGAGGTAAGAATTTCAACGATATCGCCTGTCTTCAGCTTATGGTCTAGCGGTACGATCTTGCTGTTGACCTTGGCTCCGATCGTACGATTGCCTACCTCGGTATGAATACGGTAAGCGAAGTCCAGCGGCACAGAGCCCGCCGGCAGCTCGAATACTTCACCCTTGGGCGTGAATACGAACACGAGATCAGAGAAGAAGTCGACCTTGAGCGATTCCATGAACTCAGAGGCATCAGTCGTCTCCTGCTGGAGCTCAATGACCTCACGCAGCCAAGTCATCTTATCCTCGAAGCTGCCGGTCGGCACGAGCGTGCCTTCCTTATACGCCCAGTGCGCAGCGATCCCGAACTCTGAAGTGCGATGCATCTCATACGTGCGAATCTGCACCTCTAGCGGCTCCCCATTGGGACCGATTACGGTCGTGTGCAGCGATTGATACATATTAGCCTTAGGCATTGCGATATAGTCCTTGAATCGGCCGGGCATTGGTTTCCACAGCGTATGAATAATACCAAGCGTCGCGTAACAGTCCTTAATATTATCCACGATGATCCGTATGGCCAGGAGATCATAAATCTCATTGAATTGCTTGCTCTTCTCCGTCATCTTCTTATAGATACTGAATATATGCTTCGGTCTGCCCGAGATGTCCGCTTCGATCCCCGTCTCGGTCACCTTGTCGCGAATGACTTGAATAATGCCGTCAATGAAAGCTTCTCGCTCACGGCGCTTCTTGGACATAAGATTGACTATACGATAATATTGCTGCGGATTCAGATAGCGAAGCGCAATGTCCTCCATCTCCCACTTGATCGCGGAGATCCCCAGTCGATTCGCGATTGGACAGAAGATCTCCAGCGTCTCCTCTGAGATGCGGCGCTGGCTCTCTTCCGATTGGAACTTCAGAGTCCGCATATTATGCAAGCGGTCCGCCAGCTTAATGAGAATAACGCGGATATCCTGAGCCATGGCCACGAACATCTTGCGATAATTCTCATTCTGCTGTTCCTCTCTGGATTTGAAGCGAATCTTCTCCAGCTTCGTCAATCCATCGACAATTACCGCGCAGGCGGTTCCAAACTTATCATTCACAACCTCTAGCGATACGGTGGTATCCTCCACAACATCATGAAGCAAGGCCGCGATCACCGAGGTCACGTCCATCTCCATATCCACCAAGATCTCCGCTACTGCAAGAGGATGCAGGATATAGGGTTCTCCTGATTTACGCAGCTGCCCTTCATGAGCCTTGTCGGCGAACGCATAGGCTTCGCCAATGCGGCTCAAATCGCTGTCTTTCATGTATGTGGCTGCCTTCTCCAGCAGTTGCTTGATGCCCATAGCGCTCCCATTCCCTGATTCCAGAATAATAAAGAATAACCGAATTCCTTTAATTATGCCTCTATCTCGCGGACCTCGTCAACTATTGGCATCTTGATTCATGCTTATGTCGAAGAGGCTAGAACGTGACAAGACTCACAATATCAGTTCCTGCAATCTTATCCCGTCCCGATAAGTAGGACAGCTCAATTAAGAACGCCGCGCCTACAACAATCCCGCCCAGCTGTTCCACCAGCTTAATACTCGTTGAGATAGTACCGCCGGTAGCGAGCAGATCATCAGCAATCAACACATGCTCACCCGGCTGAATCGCATCCTTATGCAGCGCCAGCTGGTCCCTGCCATACTCCAATTCGTAATCTACCGTCACAACCTCGCCCGGCAGCTTGCCCGCCTTGCGAATCGGAATGAATCCAACTCCCAGTGAATAAGCCAGCGGCGCCCCAATTACGAAGCCTCTCGCCTCGGGACCTGCGATCTTGTCAATCTTATACGCGCTGACCAGCTCTCGCATCTCATCAATGGCCGCCTTGTAGGCCGCTCCATCCTTCAGCAGGGTTGTAATATCCTTGAATCGGATGCCTGGCTTAGGGAAATCTGGAATCACTCTGATCTGTTCTTTGAAATTCATCTGCTTGTTCCTCCCAATGTTCGTATGGCCTCTTCAGAAATAATAGCATATATCAGATCATAGCATTTGCACGAACACGAACTAACAGCCAATCCTTTAATTCCTGCGAAGTAGAATAAACATAAATGCGCTCAGCGCTGTCACGGTACAGCTTCTCCTGGTAGCTTGGAGCCTCCGACAATTCTCGCTTGGGTGGAGCCGTCACGAGTGAGTAACCCCCCGCTTCAAGCCGGACGAAGCCGAGCTCCTTGAACACCCGCAGGATGAATCGCGCCGCATTTTCCGCAATTCCATTTCGCGCGCGCAGCCGATTATACAGCTGTCGCTCAAGTGCTGGCTCGGTCAACGCGGCCAATGTGCCATATACCATTCTGAATTGCTCTCGATCCGGCATCACACCGCTCAGATCAGACTTTGTGTCATGGAACACTGCGAATAGACGATCGGCTTTAGCGGAATATGCCCTGGCTTGCTCAGCAGCTAATTCACTCGCGGGCAGCGTTAACCACATGACCTCGCTGATGGCTGGCGGCTCATCAGCCGCTGGCAATGATGCCGATCGCCACTGCTCACCTGCCCATCGACTTGGTGTCGCTCCCCCATCGAACAGCCAGACGTGCTGGCGGGTATGCTCTGGCAGGAGGGCGAGCTCGTGCGGGTGGAAGATGAGAATGGCTTTATCCCCGCTTAGCTCCGATTCTGTAGAGAGCCATTCGCTTATCGCTTCATCCTGGATCGACTTGCCTCGCCAATCGAATACTTGTTGCTCGGTCACGCGTAAATCCCGAATGAGAATCTGAGGGCGCCGCTTGCCATTCCATTCATTAATAGATAGCTCTGCGTACAGATCGACCTTATCCGTCAGAGAGAGCCTGCGCGCTAGATCCGCCTTGCCGAAGGCAAGCCCGTCAATCGGTGGAGAGCTGCTCTCCGCTGATGTCAATGACAGCTTTAGATGCTGGCGGTCCTTGCCTAGCAGCTTGGCCTCCTGCACCTGAAGTCCGTTAATCACGAAGCTCGGGGCCGGATTGCACATTCCGAACGGTCCGATCAACTCAAGCTCTGCGATCCCCTCGACAGAGATCTCTTCGAAGCTGATCTCCATATCCGGAGTCTGAATCGGAATGAGCGCTTCCGGAGTTAATTCACGGGCCGCAATCGTTTGCAATCGGCTGCGCAGCTGCGAAATTTGATCGATATCCAGTGTCATCCCAGCCGCAGCCTGATGGCCCCCGAAGTGCTTCAACTGCTCGCGGCACGCAGTGAGCGCCGCATACATATCGAAGCCTGCGATGGAGCGCGCAGACCCCTTGGCGAGTCCGGTCTCGGTGTCTATACTCAGAATAATCGTAGGCCGATAATAGCGTTCCAACACCTTGGAAGCAACAATCCCAACCACGCCGACATTCCAGCCCTCACCTGCCAGTACGAGCACATGGCCCAGTTCACCAGCTTCAAGCTTCTGCTGCTCCACCTGCTCGAATGCCTGTGAGGCGATGTCCTCCACGATGGCTTGACGTTCACGATTGATGCGATCCAGTTCTTGGGCTAGCTGCTCCGCCTCCTGATTATTATCCGTTATCAGGCACTGCACAGCTGTATCGGCGCTCTCCAAGCGGCCACTAGCGTTTATACGCGGCGCCACGGAGAATCCGATGTGACCGACTGTCGCTTCCTTCTGCTCAATGTTAGAAACTGTTAGCAGCGCTCTTATCCCAGTACTAGCTGATGTACGAATTTGCTGCATACCCAGCTTCACAATCACCCGATTCTCTCCGAGCAGCGGCATCAGGTCCGCGATCGTACCGATCGCCGCCAGAGAGAACCACTCATGCGGTACACGCCGCAGCAACGCTTGCGCCAGCTTAAATGCGACGCCCACACCGGCAAGTGACTTGAATGGATAGGAGCATCCAGGCTTCTTCGGATTAATCGTTGCATAGGTTTCCGGTAGCGTATCCGGCGGCTCGTGATGGTCGGTGACAATTAGATCCATGCCCAGCCGCTTAGCGGCAAGCGCCTGCTCCACAGCGCTGATTCCCGTATCCACCGTAATGATGAGTCCCACCCCTTGCTGCTGAGCGAGCTCCAGCGCGGGGATGTTCAATCCGTAGCCTTCCCTTCTGCGATGTGGGATATAGTAATCGAAGTTGGCCCCGAGCTGTCGCAGCAGCCCAATCATCAGCGAGGTGCTGCTCACACCATCAGCGTCGTAATCACCATAGATGCGAATTAATTCGCCTTGTTCAATTGCCCGCTCTATCCTCGGGACTGCTAGATCCATACCATCCAGCAGAAAGGGATCGTAGAGCTCATCCTCTGTCGTATGAAGAAAAGCTCGGGCTGCATCCACAGAATGAATTCCGCGGATAATGAGCAACCGAGCTAATCGTTCTGAAATCGACATGCCTTCCATCAGTTCGCGGACCTGATCTTCCGCCACTGTGGGTATTACCCATCTTGCTCTGGCTTGCAGCACACACTAACCTCCCTGCAGCCTCTATAACTTACAGGCTAATCTTAATGCAGTACATTCGGCACATCGCTATGCTCCGGATCATCACTGTGCTTATAGGGATAGCCAGGATCATAAGGATTCACATGCACGAGCACATCCGATACGTGTGAGAATTTCTGAATCAGGTTCTGCTTAACCGTCTTCGCTATATCATGTCCCTCCAGCACAGTAATGCGAGGGTTCACGCTGATCTTCAGATCCACCACTACATAATGACCATGCTCCCTGGCGCGCAGATCATCGACCGTAATGACACCCCTGGACTTCAATACAGCTTTAACCAGCTCCTCGGAGTCTTCTTCGTGCAAGACGTGGTCCATCGCATTATGAATGGCTTCCATCACGAGTCGATAGCCGATACGTATGACCATAAGCGCGACAATAATCCCAACAGCAGGATCCAGATACAGCATCCAGGGCAGATCCATACGCTGACCGATAATCGCTCCGCCGATCCCGATGATTGCCGCAGAAGAGGCGTACACATCCGATCGATGATCCCATGCATTCGCAACGAGCGCCTGGCTGTTCAATTGCTTGCCGATTCGATAATTGTAATGGAACATGATTTCCTTCACCACAATGGAAATCAAGAGCGCTATGATCGCGTAGCTCTTGGGCGCTTCACTTACGCCTTCGATAATAGCGCGCCCTGAGCTAAGAACCAGTTGTACACCTACGATAATGAGCAGGATGGAGACGATAATCGCCGAGATCGACTCCGCCTTGCCATGCCCATAGGGATGATCCTTATCAGGCGGCAGCTTGGCGGCGCGCAGTCCAATGATGACCGCTACAGAACCGGCTACATCTGACGCCGAGTTGGCGGCGTCAGCGATCAGCGCCTTACTCCCCGACAGCAGCCCGATTGATCCCTTCATCAGCGCTAGTCCTAAGTTCGCGAACACCCCGATCCAAGCGGCGGTTTCGGCCTTCTTGAAGCGTTGATCCTTCACATTGTTGCTCATTGCTGTTCTTTAGCCGCCGCTAAGGCTGCTCTTCTCTTTGTAATCGAGTTGAACTTCATCAGCACCCACATCGGGCATGCAATGAAGATCGAGGAGTAGACGCCTATAATAAGTCCGAGCGAGATCGCAAAGCTGAATGAGCGAATTGACTCGCTGCCGAATATCAGTAGGGCTACAGCAGTGAATAGGACCATCAATACCGTATTGATCGTTCTAGTCAATACCTGTGAGATACTCTCATTAGTCAGCGTCGCCACATCCTCAAAACTCTTGAGCTTCGCATGTGGCAGATTCTCGCGAATACGGTCGAAGATAACAATTCGGTCGTTAATCGAGTACCCGATTACCGTCAGGATAGCCGCAACGAACGTTAAATTCACTTCAATTCGGAAGATACAGTATACGGCGACTACAAGGAACGCATCGTGCAGGACCGAGACAATCCCTGACACCGCGAATCGCCATTCAAACCGAATGACCATATAGAGGGCGATGAACAAGCTGGCGATCAGGACGATCAGGATCGCATCCACTGCCAATTCTCTTGCGATTGTTACGTCGACCGTGTTCTCTTCGTAAGTGACTTGATCACCATACTCCTCTGTGAATGCTGCGATTACCGCCTTGGTCTCAGGCTCCGTGAGCACTGTATCGAAGCGAGCGGTCACGCGTTCGGCATTCCCCCCGAGCGTAATGATCACTTCCTTAACTTCAGGAAAGCTTTCGTGAATTAAGGCATCTACCTTGTCCTTATTCATCTGTACGCCCGCCGAGATATCCAGCGTTGTCCCCGCCTTGAAGTCCACCCCGTAATTCAAATTGAAGATGAGCAAGCTTAGAATACCTATCACAATCAAGGCGCCCGAAATAATAAACGACGGCTTCCGGAGCTTGATGTAGTCGATTTTAAAGTTCACGAACATCAGCCTCCTTCACGCCAAAGTATCCGACCTTCTTCATTCTTGTACCGCGCACCAGCAAATTCAGCAGGAATCGGGATAAGAATACATTCGTGATAATACTGATTACAATCCCAATCATTAGTGTGAGCGCGAATCCTTGAATAGCGCCAGAGCCCAGAATATACAAGACGATACCGGCAATCAACGTCGTTACGTTAGCGTCCATAACCGTACGGAAGGAGCTGGCTGAACCGGATTTTACTGCAGACAGCATGCCCTTGCCAGCGCGCATCTCATCCTTGATTCGTTCATACGTAATAATATTCGCATCGACCGCCATCCCGACCCCTAGCACGAAGCCCGCAATACCCGGAAGTGTTAAGGTCGCGTTCATCCAGTACATCACCAGCAGCAGCATCCAGATGAAGATAATGATCGTGATGCTCGCGATAATGCCTGGCACGCGATAGATCGCGATCATCGCCAGCAGCACGAGCAAGCTGCCGATCATGCCAGCGGTAACAGTTGCCTGCAGCGAAGATTGTCCCAGCGTCGCATCTACGACCTGCGTATACTTCTCTGTCAAATTGACTGGCAGAGCGCCTAGATTGATGGTGCCGGCTAGTTCCTTAGCTTCAGCAAGCGTGTATCCACCTTCAATGATCGCTTCATTGCTGTTGATCCCTGCACGAACACTCGGGCTATAGAGCATTTCTTCATTCAGCCAGATTGCCAGTACATTATTCGGACTTCCGTAAGAGGCAATCCGATTCGTTACTTCATAGAACTTTTCTTTGCTTTTCAGTTTAATTGCAATGATCGGCTGATTGGCCTCGTTGAACTGGACGGATGCCCCATTCTCGACGAAATCATTGCCTCTAAGCTCGATCTTCCCTTGATAATCCCTGAACGTCAGATGAGCAGGCTCCTTGAGAACCTGACGAATCTTCTCCTGATCGGTTACGCCTGCAATTCTGACCCGAATACGGTCGCTCCCTTCAGGCAGCACCTCCGGCTCCTCGGCACCATTACCATTCGCCCGCTTCTCCAAGCTGCGAGCTGCTTCGCGGAGCACCTCCTGCGACAGCTGCTGCGTCTCGTCTATTGGCGTGGCAACGTACAATATCTCGAATCCGCCCTTAAGGTCCAGACCAAGACGAGTTTCCTTCACAATAGTCGGACTAGTCCACGCGATCAATCCAAATCCGCAAACAACAATAAGGATGAAGGCGCCAATTCGTTTGAAATCCATAGTGAGTGCTGCTCCCTTCGACAAATCAATATTCCTATTATAACCACCGCTCAAAATCGAGTCAATTTACGCGGGCTGTTCATTCATGCTCACGAAGAAGGAGCCCGCGCTTATTAGCGAGCTCCCTTATATACCACACTCATCGTCATCCAATTCATGTAGGCGGTTGTCTTCAAGGTGAGAATATCGCTGGCCAGCTGATGCATAGCCGGAAATCCCTTCTTATAGCCGTCACTTACGCAATCCCATATATCTTGGCCTGTGATTAAATCATAACCCAGAAGCTGGAATTCCTCTGCCTTCATCTGGCATAGCTGCATCACAATGCGCTCCAATTCGTCGTCCGTATGCCGCACTACCTCATCATGTTCGGTTCCTGCATTCATCCTGCTGCCTCCAATGCCTATTACGTTGCCCGCAATCTGCTGCATCTTGATATACATTCGACATGACAAGCTGTTCTCCTGCATAAGTTTGATTATTGGGACAAGAAGGCAGGTAACAGAAATGAGCAGACAATCATTTATTAAAGGCGCATTGATTCTATTAGCAGCAGGCATTCTCAATCGTATACTGGGCTTCGTGCCACGTATTGCATTGCCGCGCATGATCGGAGCAGAAGGCATTGGACTGTATCAGATGGCCTATCCTTTCATGATTGTTCTACTGACGATAATAACCGGCGGCATCCCGCTCGCGGTCGCCAAGCTGGTCGCAGAGGCCGATGCAGACGGCCGCCCGGACAAGATCAAGCGCGTGCTGCGCATCGCATTAGCGGTTACGATATCCGGAGCGATCGTGTTCACTACGCTAAGTCTAATCTTCTCAGATGCCATCACATCCAAGTGGTTCACAGACGAGCGCGTCTATTACTCCTATGTAGCGATGACCCCTATTCTGCTGCTCGCGGGTATCTCTTCCGTCTTCCGCGGTTATTATCAAGGCTTGCATAATATGATTCCTACCGCGCTCTCGCAGACGGCAGAGACCATTATCCGAATCATAGCGGCGCTGCTGCTGGCCTATCTGTTTCTGCCCTACGGCGTGCAATTCGCGGCTGCAGGCGCGATGCTGGGAGTCGTGACAGGAGAATTAGTTGGTCTCCTGGTGCTCATCTTCCCCTTCTTCAGGAAACGTGCAGCATCGTCCCAAGCGCGTCAGGCAGTCAACCGAGCCCATTCGTCCCTAACCCGCGGTGACTCACTGTCCGCCCGATTATTCCAGGTTGCAATTCCCGTTACAGCAAGCCGTCTAGTCGGCTCCGGCAGCTACTTTCTCGAATCGATTATGACCGTCCAATGTCTCGCTGCCGCGGGCATCGCCACCGCGGTAGCGACGACCCAATACGGCATCCTGCAAGGCATGGCGATGCCGATTCTCCTGCTGCCTACTGCGTTAACGTATTCACTGGCAGTCGCACTGGTCCCGTCCCTATCTGAGGCTGCGCATCGGAATGACCGACGCACCGTGCATAAGCGTCTCCATCAATCACTCAAGATGTCGATGATTGCGGGAGCGCCTTTCGCCATCATCATGTTCGTGTTGGCCGTTCCAATCTGTCAGGTTGCGTTCAATCACAGCGAGGCAGGCATCATGCTGCGCATGATGGCTCCTATCGCGCTGTTCATCTACTTCCAGGCACCGCTGCAGGCGGCGCTGCAAGCGCTGGAGCGTCCGGGATCCGCGCTCCTTAATACATTGATTGGCGCAGTGACCAAGCTGTCGCTCATCGCCATTCTGGCCAGCAATCCGGCGCTGGGCATATTAGGCGTAGTTATCGCGATTAATGTGAATATCGCGCTCGTTACCGCGTTGCACTGGCTTAGCGTGTCTAGACTACTGCGCTTCACAATGTCCATTCTAGATTTCCTGAAGCTGGGCACGGCAATCGGACTGTCGGGGGTATGTTGTTCCTTGCTTTGGAAGCATGTTTGGCTGGCCTATTCCTCTTCACTGAGACTGCTCATGATCATCCCAATCACACTTGTGATCTATCTCATCTGCTGCTTGATCCTTAAGCTCATTGATCGCGCGGATCTCGAACGTCTTCGTTGGTTATACAAGAAGATCGCCAGATAAGCTGCGCACACCGTAACCATTATTACTTCAAGTCAATGAACAGTCTGCCGCGGTGATCAACGGTGCATAGGAACACTTCCTTAAATTCCTTAGCGCCCTTCAATTGAATCTGATTCTTCAGCCAGAACCGATCGCGGCCGACCTTCATCAGATTGTCGTCGAGCACCTTGCCGTCCATAATCAGGGGAACCGGCAAGCCTTCGAATCGGATATTCGTCATTACTTCTTGCTCTCCCAGCTCCGTCGCCGCCTCCATCATTGGCAAGGTTGAAGAAGCCGGGGCTGACCTGCGAAAGTCTTCCTTCTTCACGACAGTCAGCTTTCCAGTTGTCTCCAGAATGGCAAACTCCACGTCCGCTACATCCGTAATATTGCTCTGTCTCAATTGCAGCATCAGGTCACTCAGATTATAGCGATGCTTGCTCATCTCCTTACGATTCAACTTGCCATTCTGAATAATATAGCTAGGCTGTCCATCGAACAGCTCTCGCAGCTTCAGACTCTTGAGTATCGCATAGGCGAACAACAATTGGATACCAACCAAGGTGAACATAGGAAGAAAGCCCTCAATCAGCGGCTTCTTCGTATCTTCAATGACGAATACCGCAATCTCCGCGATCATGATCGAGATCACTAGGTCGAAGATGGACAGCTTGCCAATCTCTCGCTTGCCCATAATCCGCAGCATGAAGAATACGGCAAAATAGACGAGAACCGTTCGGAATAGAATGGTCCACAGCTCCAATGACATCGCTCCTCTCAGCCTCAATTGCTTACTTGTCGAGCATAGATTGCCCAGAGAAGATCGGTACTATTTTGCCAAGCTTGACCATACAATGAAGTATCCTTAGGCTTATCCCGTCCATAATCCGTATAACCATGATGGAAGGCTTCGCGAATTTATTCGAATTGAGGTGTTGAAAAGATGATGCCTGTCAGTAAGAACAGCAGCGACAGCTGGCTGTCGCCCGTCATTGCCGGACTAACTTATGCGATGCTTGTCGCGGGGACGGCAACCATACTATGCTCCCTGCTGCTAGCCGTCACCAGCCTCCGAGAACAATCCATGCCGGTGTATGTGTACGTCATTCATGCGCTATCCGTCTTCATCGGTGGGTTCATTACTGCCAGACGTTCTGGAGAGAAGGGCTGGATGCGCGGCGGCTATCTCGGCCTATTGTATGGGCTGATCGTCTTCCTGGTTTCCTATCTAGGCTTCCATGTGGAGCCCGCCCTGCGAACCTTGATGTTCTTGATATCCTGCTTCATTATTGGCGCGTTCGGCGGCATGCTCGGCGTGAATGTGCGCAGATAACACAGAGAGTCGCCCCGGCGTGAACGTCCGCAGATAACGGCAGAGAGTCGCCCCGGCGTCGGGACGACTCTCTGATGCTGCTCTACTGCCAGCTTACTTATTCAACTGCACTGCTGCTTACATTGTTAATCGAGGAGCGATCGAATGTCAGCTTGGTCGCATCATTCACACGCAGAACCACAGTGTCATCCGTAATCTCTTGAATCGTTCCGTGCAAACCGCCAATCGTTACTACCTTATCACCCTTCTTCAATTGGCTCAGCATATTATTGCGAACCTTCGCCTTCTTCTGTTGCGGACGAATCAGCAGGAAGTAGAATACAGCGAACATCAAGATAAAAGGCGCAAGAGTAATCAGCATATTGCCGCCAGCCGGTGCCGCATCAGTTGCCATCCACATTGTTTTCCCTCCTTTCAGAAGCCTCGGTCATCCCCATTAAGCCCATATTGAACAAAGAATTGCTCCCGATAATCGCTTAATCGATCATCCCGAATAGCTTGTCTAATCTCATGCATCAGGTTCAATAAGAAGTGCAGATTATGAATGGTCGTAAGGCGAAGTCCAAACGTCTCATCTGCCTTCAGCAGATGACGGATATAAGCTCTGCTGTAGTTATTACAGGTATAACAACTGCAATTCGCATCCAGCGGCCCATAGTCACGCTGATACTGAGCATTCTTGACCACCACTCGTCCCGAGCTTGTCATTACAGTGCCGTTACGGGCTATCCGAGTGGGGAGCACGCAATCGAACATATCAATTCCTCTGATTGAGCCATCAAGCAACGCATCGGGTGAACCAACGCCCATGAGGTATCTGGGCTTATGCTTGGGCAGTAGAGGAACCGTGTTCTCCAACACATCGTACATGATCGGCTTCGGTTCTCCGACACTTAATCCTCCAATAGCATACCCCGGGAAATCCATGGAAGTCAACTGTTCCGCGCTCTGTTTACGCAGCTCTGCATACATGCCGCCCTGCACAATTCCGAACAGTGCTTGATCCTGTGGGCGCGCATGCGCGGCTACGCAACGTTCGGCCCATCTGGTAGTGCGCTCCAGCGACTGCTTGCAGTAATCATAATCCGCTGGATAGGGCGGACATTCGTCGAATGCCATGATGATATCTGCGCCTAGCGCATTCTGAATCTCGATCGATTTCTCCGGAGAGATGAACAATCGATCCCCGTTGAGATGCGAGCGGAACTCTACCCCTTCCTCGGTAATCTTGCGATTCTCGGCAAGACTGAACACCTGGAAGCCGCCGCTGTCCGTCAGGATTGGTCGATCCCAGTTCATGAAGCGATGCAAGCCGCCTGCCTCCCGTACGATATCCGGCCCGGGCCGCAGGAATAGATGATACGTGTTGCTCAGAATAATATGCGCATCCATCGTCTTCAGTTCTTCGGGACTCATCGTCTTCACGGTAGCCTGTGTGCCGACTGGCATGAAGGCAGGCGTATCGATTACGCCATGGGGAGTATGTACGCGGCCCAGCCTGGCACCGGTCTGCTTACATTCCTTGATCAACTCGTAGGTAACAGCCATAGTTCCTAGCTTCCTCTCTTCTCATCGTTATGCTGAACTTCATTCCTCAGTGATGTCTCTATGCTCAGGCGTCGAATTCGGGTTCATCCGCGATCAGCATCGCGTCGCCGAAGCTGAAGAACCGGTAACGCTGTTCAATTGCAGCGTGATACGCTCTCATCACATGTTCACGTCCCGCAAGCGCGCTTACTAGCATCATCAAGGTGGACTTGGGCAGATGAAAGTTCGTGAGCAGTGCGTCCACCACTCGGAACGTATAGCCAGGATAGATGAAGATTTCCGTCCAGCCGGACGCAGCTTGCAGCACACCGTCATCTCGCAATGCAGCGACAGCTTCCAATGTTCTGCAAGAGGTTGTGCCAACCGCAATTACCCGTCCACCCTCGCGCTTCGTCCTATTAATCAATTGCGCATTCTCTTCGCTCAATTCATAATATTCCGCATGCATCTGGTGCTCCTCCACCCGATCAGCTGATACAGGTCTGAAGGTCCCAAGTCCGACATGGAGTGTCACATAGGCGATATTGATGCCCTGCTGCTGCAGCTGACTCAGTAGATCCGTTGTAAAGTGAAGTCCAGCCGTGGGTGCCGCGGCTGATCCATCATGCTGGGCGTATACCGTCTGATAGCGCTCCCGATCGTCAAGCTGATGCTTAATATAGGGTGGCAGCGGCATCTGCCCCAATCGATCCAGAATTTCATTGAAGATGCCTTTATATTCGAATCGAAGCGCGCGCTCACCCATCTCTCCCTCACGCTCAACGTAAGCGGTCAATTGGGCTTCGGATGGCGACTCACCGCCGAAGAGCAGCACAGCGCCAGCGTGTATCTTCTTGCCAGGCCGAACCAGCGCCTCCCACCGGTCTTCTCCCAGTGACTTTAACAGCAATACCTCAACCTTGGCGCCTGTTCCTTGCTTAAGCCCGAATAATCGAGCAGGGATGACTCTCGTATTATTAAGTACGAGCGTATCTCCTGGCTCGAGCAGGTCCACGATATCATGGAAGGTCCTATGCGCGATCGCGCCGGTGGAACGATTCAGAGTCAACAGCCTGGATGCTGTGCGATCCGCAAGCGGAGTCTGGGCAATCAGCTCCTCCGGCAGCTCAAAATCAAATTGTTCTACATGCATAATGCTAGTCTCATTCCTTCGTGATTTGAACACCATCATAATAGTATTGTACGATTTGGCGATAGTCATACCCTTGCTCCGCCAGCGCCTTAGCCCCGTATTGCGATAGTCCAACGCCATGCCCGAAGCCTCTGCCAATGAACCGGAACGAAGGCGAAGCAGTCGCAGCGCGAATATCCCCAGCACCATTCATGATATAAAATTCCGGCATAGACAGTGTCTTCACTTCATCCTTAGCCTGCAGCTTCATTGCAGCGCTTGTCGATTGGTACGCCTGCGTACGACCGCCTGCTGCAAGTACCGTGTACGCACTTGATTGCTCAATATCGAACAGTGTGCTGGGCAGACCGCCGAGCGCGCTCCTGAATGTATCCGCATTCGGCAGTTTAAGCTCAGTTCCATTCGCTGTTACGCCTGTTACACGCCCCGAGGGACCGCGTGAGGATACTTCTAGTGACTGTAGACTGCCAGGAATGGACACAGAAGAACGAGCATTGATGGTCGAAGTTAACTCAGCCGCGGTATAGGGGCCGCGCATCCAGCTGTATGCATTAGACTCTATCGTCTGTCCGATCCAGACGAACCGCTCCCCAGCGGAAGCTTGGCGAATAGCCGCATTGGCAGTGTTATCCACATACGGAGCTCTTCTGATATTAATATTCTCGCCTTGGACCAGCACATATGGAAGTCCAGCCGCATTCTTCTCCGAGGATAGCGTGGCGTAATCCGAGCTCATATAGGCTGATGTGCCATCAGGCAGCATCATACGATACCAGATTGGCTTGCCTGCTTCGGCGACCTCATCCGGACTTACAACGCTCTTCACATAAGCGACCGGTGTCGTCCAGGCTTCCATAACCGTTGCCGATTGCCCGCCTGTATTGGAAGAATAGTATGGCAATATGAGCCCCTCACTGTTCACGATCACTTCAGATCGTGTCGCATCCACGGCCTCGTTCGCCAACGGGAATTCTGCCCCGCGTCCCTTATAAGCCTGATCGAATGTTGTATCGGAGATATGCGCTATGCCATACTTTATCCCCTGTTTCAAAGCATAGGTGCGGGCGGCTACCGCTTGCGCCTTAAGCGCTTCGATCGGCCAGGCGTCGCCTAGCTCTGAGCCGACTACACTGTACAGATACTGCTCGAACGGCAGCTCATTAATAACCGCTAGCCTCCCATTATAGGCCGCTAGCTCGATCTCACCACGGTAGGTCCGGCCGAATCGCTCGGACACTTGAATTGGCCCTTCAGCCGAGCTGACGCGGACATGCTGGTTCGCCTGATTAAATTGATAATGGAGGCGGTCAGCAGCCCCGGACGCCGATAATGATGCATCTGTTCGCACAATAAGATAAGGCAGCTCCGCAGCGACATTGCTCAGCGAGATCCCTGGCACAGCAGCGGCAGCCTCTGACTTCGTCTTCTCCAGCTCAGCGACGCTTGCGTCCTCGCCAATCCATACCGAGTAGACGATGTTCCCTGCATCATTCGGATGCACGCTTACCACCGCATGTACGCCGGATTGCGCCAAGGCGATCTGCCGGTTTAGGGCCTCCTCTTGCGTAGCGAATATGCCAGCACTCGCATAGTGAGGACCGGTTAGCTCCGGTGCTGCCGAGCCGATCAGCGTCGCAGGAACTAACGCGCGAGCCGAAGCAGCCGCTTCCGCCGTTCGATAGCCGCCCAATCGAACCTCATAGTTGGATTGCCCCTGGCCTGGCAGCATGTAGAACTCTGCTTGCCCAAGCGAGGCAACTTGTTGATAAGCGAGCAATGCCGCTGTATAGTCTGTTGTCTCTATCACCTTCACCGCATATTGGTTCATGGAGAAGCGCACAGGCTTCCCGGCAGGCGCGGTGATCCAATTTACAATACCGTCGGGCTTACGCTGACCGATCGTCATTACGTCGGCGCTGGATAAGGTCACCGCCGGAACCGTACCCCGGCTGTCGATAAACAGGGTTACGCGAATTTGGTCCAGACCAGCAACGCCAGTGGCATATACCGGCAAGCGATACACCGGTACCAGCATAGTCAATACGAGGCCAATTGCCAGCAGTATCATTAGATTTCGTCTGCGACTAGGTGTTCTCATCCTCTAATTATCCTCCTGGAATTAAGCGATTATGAAGATTGCTAACACCAAATTAGACTCCATTCGACAGTAAAAGTTGCAGGACTCTGACGGGGATTAGTCCGATTCTGGCGCAGCGATGCCCAGATGGCTATACGCTTGACGCGTAGCCATACGACCTCGCGGCGTGCGCTGTAGAAAGCCGATCTGCAGCAGATAAGGCTCGTACACATCCTCGATCGTCTGACTCTCCTCGCCAATCGTCGCCGCGAGCGTATCCAGACCCACAGGTCCTCCGCGGAATGTGACGATAATCGCGCGAAGCAGCTTGTGATCAATCGCATCTAGACCCAGCTCATCCACTTGAATACGGCTCAGCGACTCCTTAGCAAGCTGAGGAGTGATGACTCCGTCGCCTCGCACCTGCGCGAAGTCGCGCACACGCTTCAGCAATCGGTTTGCGATGCGCGGCGTCCCGCGAGAGCGTGAACCTAGCTCATGCGCAGAATCGCCGGTCATGCTGACCTGCAGAATCTCAGCGGCTCGGCTGACGATGAACGCCAGCTCATCCACCGTATAGTACTCCAAGCGGCTTACCACGCCGAAGCGGTCACGCAGCGGTGCCGATAGCAGTCCAGCACGGGTCGTCGCTCCAATCAGCGTGAACTTCGGCAGGTCCAGGCGCACGGATCGAGCGCTAGGCCCCTTGCCGATTATAATATCGAGCACGAAGTCCTCCATCGCCGGATACAGCACCTCTTCCACGGTACGATGCAGTCGATGAATCTCGTCGATGAAGAGCACATCGCCTTCCTGCAGATTCGTCAGAATTGCAGCCAGATCGCCCGGTCGCTCTATAGCAGGTCCTGATGTCGTGCGTATGTTCACGCCGAGTTCATTGGCGATAATATTCGACAGCGTCGTCTTGCCGAGCCCTGGCGGTCCGTACAGCAGCACATGGTCCAACGCTTCATGCCGCTGCTTGGCTGCCTCGATATAGATCTTGAGGTTATCCTTCACTTGCGATTGACCGATATATTCGGCTAGATACCGCGGACGCAGGCTGTATTCCACAGCCTCATCCTCCATCATGAAGGTAGCCGAGACCATTCTCTCGTCCATCGCTCACACCTCCTATTCGATTCGATTACCCCTTATACAGCTGTTGCAGCGCCAGCTTCATAATGACATCTTCACTGTCATCCGACTTCGTTGCCGCCTTGACAGCCGGCCACACCCGCGTGATCTCCGCTTCCGTGAAGCCGAGCGCCGTGAGTCCCTCTCTGGCGGAGCGCAGCGCTTGCGTAGAAGCGCTCGATGCCGCATCAGCCTCGCCGGATAAGCCGTGGGAATGCTCATGATTCCCGAGTTCATCGCCGCTTAGCACCAGTTTATCCTTAAGATCCAGAATCATCCGCTGAGCCGTCTTCTTGCCTATACCGGGCAGTCGAGTCAGATACGCCAGATCTTCATGATGAATCGCTGTAATGAGTGCGCTCGGTGTTCCACCGGATAAGATGCCCAGCGCCACGCGCGGGCCAATGCCGGATACATCCAGCAGACGGCGGAACAGTCGCTGCTCCTCCCGGTCTGCGAATCCGTATAGCAGCGTCGCATCATCGCGCACATGATGATGAATATAGACGACCTTCTCCTCGTCGATCCCGCGCTGGAACGCATAGGGGTTCGAACAGAATACACGATAGCCGATCCCTTGCACCTCTATCACGATATAGTCTGTCTCCAGATGGACGACCTGACCTCTTAGATAGTCGATCATAACCGCATGCTCTCCTTGACTTTATCATTTAGGGTGTAGGTATGCGCATGACAGATGGCGACGGCCAATGCGTCCGCCACGTCGTCTGGCTTAGGCGCAGCCTTCAGATTCAGGAACATACGCACCATCTCCTGAACCTGCTTCTTCTCCGCCTTACCATAGCCGACAACCGCTTGCTTCACTTGCAGGGGTGTATACTCACCCACAATCAAGCCCTTCTGCACTGCTGCCAGCAGAATGACGCCGCGCGCCTGACTGACCTCGAATGCCGTTGTCACATTCCGATTGAAGAACAGCTTCTCGACCGCCATTTGTTCTGGTTGATATTGATCTATTAATCCCATTACAGCGTCATAGATCATCTGCAGGCGAATGCCGCTGTCTGTATGCGCCGGCGTCTCGATGCAGCCATACTGCACTGGCTTCACTTTGCCGTTCACACGTTCCACGATACCGAAGCCCACTAGGGCAATTCCTGGGTCAATCCCGATAATCCGCATGAATGTCCTCCTCCGATACGGCTTGCATCGCCCTATTAAGGCGAACATATGTATCGTTCTCATTATAGCAGATCAATCGGGAGGGAAGGCTTACTTTTTGAATCTCTTCAGCAATTTGTTATGAATAATCTGATCGGACAGCTTCAGGTCTGCATTCATCTCGGTGAATCCGGCTTCACAGGCTTTGATATCTATAGCAGTGCGGGTTGACGTGTCATAGCAGACACCATTGCTGAGAATCCCGTCATAATTGGATCGATAGAAGACGCGCCCATCCGTGAACGAGCCATTGCGGAAGATCACGAGCGGATTCTGTTTAGTAAGTAAGTTCTCGCCTAGATAAAACTTATCTTCCAGTGTAATCCCCAGCAGCTCCAGCACTGTCGGCGTAATGTCGATCATGCCTACCGCCTCGCTGTGTGTTCCCGGCCTCTCCGCGCCTGGAATATGCAGGAAGAGTGGAACCTCATGTCTGAACTCCAGCGACGTTAGTTCGTCGACGTGAAATCCGAGCAGCTCGCCATACTTCTCCTGCTGCCCCAACGCGCCGTCATGGTCACCATAGATCACGAGGATAGTGTTATCCCATAAGCCCTCGCTCTTCAAGCGGTCGACCAATTGCCCGACGGCATAATCCACATAATGCACCGCATGCAGATAGTCGCCCTCCAGTGTGCCATTGAGATCACCTACATCAAGCACCTTGTACTTCTGTGGAATATAGTTATAGGGATGATGACTGGACAGCGCTACTGCCATCGCATAGAACGGCTCCGGCTTAGCGAGCAGCGTATTCACCATCTGCTGCAGCAGCGATTCATCCCCCAGGCTGCCTGCTCCCCAGCCCACGCTCTCGCCCGGCTCGAAGTCCCCCAGACCATAGAAATAATCAAGCCCATACTGCTGATACATGATATGACGATTCCAGAATGTCTTCTCGAACACATGGAACGCGTACGACGAGTAGCCTTGCGCTTTGAGCACCTTAGGCAAGGAATCATAATCGCCGTCTGGATATTCCCGATATACCGCCCCGGTCTGGATCGGATACAAGGAATTATTCACAACGAATTCGGCATCCACGGTCCGACCTTGTCCAACCTGATGATAGAAATTATCGTAATAAGCGATCTCATTAGCCAGTCTATTCAAGTTAGGCGTAATCTCCTTGCCGTTAATGGACTTGCCGATCATGAAGTTCTGGAACGCCTCTAACTGAATAATCATCACATTATTCCCGCTCTGCGAGCCGAACAGCGGGCTCTGACTCCGCCCTTCCCTACGCTCCTCCAATGCTGTGCGGACCAGCTCAATCTGCTCATCGGTCATGCGATTCTTATTCAGAATCCGATTGTTCACAAACTTGACCGTATCCATATAATGAAATCCAAATAGGCCAGTCACATTATAAATCGAGGTGTTCCACCAATTGTTGATGAATAAGTTCTCACCGTACTTCGCTTTATAATTATTGATAGGGAGGAGCATCAGACAGCAGCCTAGGGCGCAGGCCAGAACTCCCGCAACAATACGTACAGGCAGCTTGGAGCCTGACAGCGCAGTACGCTTCCTTAGCCAGATGAAGACAGGTACAGCCAGCAGCAAATCCAGAGCGAACATCAGGTCCTTCCAGGCAATCAGGCTCATCACACTGCCGCTGATTGCTCCTACCTGTCCCGCTTGCATAATAACCGGAATCGTAATGAAGTCACTGAAGTAACGATAATACACGACATCTGCGAAAATAATAAAGCTGAGGAGCAAATTCAGTCCCCACAGAGTCCACAATCTCCCCCATCTGGGAAGAAGCAGTGCCCAGCATGACACAATCAGCACCGAACCGACTGTCACAAACACCAGCCGCATACTGCCAAATGCAAGTCCGGTATATTTTCCGAATAAGTATAATTTAAAGCTGACAGATAGGAAAAACCACATATAATCTGTGAATTGAAAAGGCCAGTATAATTTACGCGCCACAACCATTCTCCTTTTCCTTGCAATACCCTCTATATTGACGAATCAGACGTATAAAATCAAGTTTATCCAACCGATCAAACAGAAAAAAAGACAGGCACAGTGCCTGTCCACGTCCGGATTACCTATTCCGTTGCCGCCGCTGCATCCAGCGCATAATTGCTGAAGGTGGACAGCACGCTGCTGTATTCTTCATAGTCGGATACGGGAATGCCCGCTATTAGCTCGGCGATTCGCTCCTCTGGCATCGTGCGTCTTAAGTGGTCCATATCCATCTGAAAATACAACCTGACCGCCTTGCCGAAGCCGGGCTTCCCTTGATACAGCGTTAGCGTATGGGCGGAGTCGAGGCTGAAGTACGCCTCATCCAGCATCATCGCTACAGGAATATCACCGCCCGGCGCCGCTGAAAACTCTTCGGACGGCGCGAGATTATTCATATAGATGAGCGTCAGCAGCGCTGCAACAACCAGCATGCTGGCCATCAGCCATGCGCGCCTGCGCTTCACTCTTCTCTTGAGTCGGTCTATGGCGCTTCTAAGACCCATATCAATCGCCTACTTTGGGGAATATAGTGGTATTCCTATATTCCCCAGTTCGGGCATAGATTATACAGCATCCGTGTTAGCGTCAGTTTGGCATCCAGGGGTAGCTCTTGCGGATTCGCTCTGAAGCGGGTCTTGGCGCGCTGTGACGCTGCAGTTGCTGCAGTTTGACATGCAGGGACGGCTGTCCGCGGCGCTTGGGCTTCTTATTCCGAGTCTGCTTGTTTCGGTAGGTTTGCTCAACCGGTGATTCGTCATCCTCTGTATCCACCTCCAACGCAGATTCCACCTCTGCATGCTGATCCTGCTGAGCTTGCTCAAACTTCTTAACTGCTGGTCGATATGGATTCCACTCCGATTGCTGCTGCGTCTGCTTCTGATCGGCACCAGTCTCAGTTGAGTATGGCTTGAGAGGAGTGTAATGCTGCGTAGGGAATGGTGTGTTATAGGGCGAATCCATGCTCTGCTGCTCTAGGGAGGCATAGGGCGGCCAAGGATAGCCCGATTGGACCGGCTGCGCATAGCCAGCTGGCGCATTGACTTGGACCGCAGGGATTGGCTGAGCCGCGAATGGCGGATAAGCTGGCGCTTGTTGGAATTGTGGCGCGAACGGCTGTGTGAATGGCTGTGTAAATGGCTGTGTAAATGGCAAATAGTTCTGCTGCTGTGTCTGTTGTGGTTGTGGGATGGCCTGAGGGAAATGCTGCTGAGCTAGCTGCTGGGTGTGCGGGTTGGATGGCTGATGAGGTGGCTGAATCGGTGGTTGTACAGGTTGCTGGATTGATTGCTGGATTGGAGGCGGCTCAGTCTGTGAATCAATAGCCATACTAGGTTCCGGGGAATGGACGATGCCCTCCGTTACTGGAGGATCCGGGCATACCTCCGGCTTGTGGGCAGGGATGAATAGCTTCATCCCCACCTTCAACTCATCCGGATTCGAGATGATCGGATTGGCCTTGAGCAGCTCCTTCACCTTCGTGCCGAATTTCACTGCTAGCTCTGAAAGGGTATCCCCTTTTTTAACAAAATAAATTTTCACGCTACCGTACCTCCCGCGTAAGTGTCCTTACATCCTATGCGCGGTGTGGGCGTTTGACATCCATTCTCAACAAAAATTCTGAAAGTCTTATGTAGATTCACCATACGTATAGCTGGGGTAGGAGCCTAGTCGGCGAACTTGACAGCCGATCGCCTCAATTTCGCTAATCGCTCCTTGCATTAATACGGAATCCATTGTTCCTTCAAGATCAATATAAAAATAGTAACTGCCCAGCTTCTTCTTCGTTGGACGAGATTCAATCTTGGTCATATTAATTCTGCGCCAAGCGAACGCAGACAGCACCTGATGCAGCGCGCCAGGGTAGTCCTCAGGCAAGGTAACGACAATTGTCGTCTTATACGTATTCGTTGCTGGGAGCGTTGGTGCGGCATGACCCACAGCAATGAATCTGGTGAAATTATTATGATGATCGGTTATGTTCTCAGCGAGCAGGTCTAGCTCATACCTCTTAGCTGCAAGTGCAGTTCCGATCGCTGCATAAGCGCGATCCCCGCGCTCCTGCACCATCCGCACTCCCTCAGCAGTGCTGCTCACCTGAATGAACTCCACATCTGGCAGCTTCTGCTTGAGAAATTGATGGCATTGCGCGATCGCAACTGGAATAGAGACAACATAGCGAATATGCGACCAATCATCCGCAGGTGCATTGTCAGCATAATAACCGATCAGATTTTGAACGGAGGGGTAGGTCCATTCGACCTGAATCGGCAGATCGACCTCATGCAGCCAATAATCGATATGCGGGTTTACAGAGCCGTCTATCGTGTTCTCGATCGCTATAATGCTTAATTCTGCATCACCGGAGGTAGTAGCCGTACAAACCTCTGAGATCCAGCGGTATGGGAGATAGTTGTATGAATCTTTATGGAACAGATATTCCGTCGCTTCCTCCGATACAGTCCCTTCCGGACCCAGATATGCAATACGCATCATGGGCGTATACCTCCTTTGATCTTATCCATTAATGACCGATCATCCTCATCTGTTACCCAATATGCGACACCGCCAGCCGATGGCTTCAGCCACATCGTGCGGGAGGTAACTTTCTCATTCAATAACGTTTGGCTTAGAAATTGCTCCAGCTTCACCTTATCAGGGGAAGACTGTTCTACGAACGCGATGAACGTTGGCCCGGCTCCGCTCAGCGCGATGCCCAGCGCGCCATATTGATCCGCATCACGCAATATAGTTGCCATCCCGGGAATTAATGCGGAGCGATACGGCTGATGCAATGCGTCCTTCATCGCCAGCTTGATCATATCCAGTCTGCCTGCGCTAAGCGCCGCTACAAGCACACTCGCATGTCCCAGATTGTATACCGCGTCCTTCATGCTGATTTGCTGTGGCAGGACATGTCTAGCTTTCTCGGTTGACAGCTGGAAGTCCGGAATGGCCACGAGCACCTCGAGCCGCTCGTCGGGCTTAATCCGGATATGCTCCGCTCGCACTCCGTCCCAGAACGCGGCGATGATGCCGCCGAAGATCGAGGGACCTACATTGTCCGGGTGATTCTCCAGCTTCACAGCCATCTGGAACAACTCATCGTCGGTGAACCGATTGCCGATCAACGCATTCGCTGCGTAGAGGGCGCCTACAATCGCCGAAGCGCTGCTGCCCAAGCCGCGTGTAAGCGGAATATCACTGTACATCGCGATCTCCAGCTCGGGATGTTGGACCCCTGCTGCCGCGAATAACTGCTGGGCAACCTTATAGATCAGATTATTCTTGTCGCTGGGAATATGCTTCATCTGCTCGCCATAGAGCGTAACCCGTGTTTCCGTTGCAATCCCCATCTCGATCCAGGCATACAGCTCCAAGGCCATGCCCAGTGTATCGAAACCTGGCCCTAGATTCGCTGTGCTTGCCGGAACTCTAACACATACTCTGCTTGGATGCATCTTAAGCTTCCCCTTCTAGGCGACGGATTGCCTCCATAACCGCCTCTTCCGAGTCCTGTACAACGAGCGGATCTGCATTGATCGTCGAAATCGCGATGTTCGGATCCTTCAAGCCGTGGCCGGTCAGTACGCATACCACTTTCTCGCCGCCCTTGAAGTAGCCTTCCTTGCGGAGCTTCATCACGCCGGCAACCGATGCTGCAGATGCAGGCTCTGCGAACACCCCTTCGCTCGCCGCGATCTCGCGGTATGCGTAGAGAATCTCATCATCCGTGACATAATTGATTTGGCCGCCTGATTCCTCGGCGGCAGCGACTGCCGTATTCCAGCTAGCCGGGTTACCGATGCGAATTGCAGTAGCCACTGTCTCTGGATGCAAGATCGGCTCGCCCTTAACGATCGCCATTGCGCCCTCCGCCTCGAAGCCAATCATAACAGGCAGCGAATTGGAATTCCCGCGCTCTCGATATTCCTTGAAGCCCTTCCAATAGGCGGAGATATTACCCGCATTGCCGACCGGGATGGCCAGATAATCCGGTACACTGCCCAGTTGATCGCACACTTCGAATGCGGCTGTCTTCTGACCCTCGATCCGATACGGATTCACAGAATTGACCAGGGTAATCGGGTGCTTGGCTGTTATCTCACGTACAATCTCGAGCGCTCGATCGAAGTTTCCTTCGATAGCAATCACCTTGGCACCGTATATAATCGCTTGAGCGAGCTTCCCCAGCGCAATGTTGTTATTTGGGATAATGACGATGCAGTTCAATCCCCCGCGCGCCGCATAGGCTGCCGCCGCCGCTGACGTATTCCCGGTTGAAGCACACATGACGATGCGGCTGCCTTCTTCCATCGCTTTAGCCACAGCCATAACCATGCCGCGATCCTTGAACGAACCAGTCGGATTCAAGCCTTCGTATTTGAAGTAAAGATCTAGATTCAATTGCTCGGACAGCTTCTCCGCGCGGATCAACGGGGTGTTCCCTTCATTCAGGGAGAGCAGCGGCGTATGTTCCGTCACCGGCAGGTATTCCTTATACGTCTGAAGCAGTCCTTGATATCTCATACTTGACGTCTCCTTCATGAATATGGTTTTAATTAAGGGCATTCCGCTTTTGGCTATACCATTTAATCTTCAACGCGGTATACACTCTTCACTTCGCTAACAACATCTAGCGATTCGAACGCGATTAGCACATCTCGCATGCTGGACTTATTCGCATTATGCGTAATAATCACGATCTCCGCTCGAGGATTGTTCGTATTGGGCTGTTGAATGACGGATTCCAGACTAACACCGTGCTTTCCGAAAATCTGTGTAATTCGCGCGAGCACGCCAGCCTTATCCTCCACATACAGCAGGACAAAGTACTTCGCAGTCACCTGATCCTCGGTTTTCGGAAGCATCTGTTTATAGGCATTAATGCCTCTTCGGCCATTCACGCCCAGCTTGAGATTACGTATGACCGCCACAATATCTGCGACAACAGAAGTTGCCGTCGGCATCTCTCCTGCGCCTCGACCATAGAACATCGTTTCTCCAACCGCTTCGCCATACACATAGATCGCATTGAAAACGCCGCTTACCGATGCTAGTGGATGTGTGCTCTTCACCATAGTAGGCTCCACGCTGACCATCATATGACCGTCCTCATTCTCCGCAATTCCCAGCAGCTTCATCTCATATCCCAGCTTGTTCGCATAGCGAATATCTTCACTGGATATGCGGGAGATCCCTTTCACGTGGACATCCCGGTAGTCTACCTTGGCATGGAAGCCTAGTGTCGCAAGAATCGTCATCTTGTAAGCCGCGTCATAGCCCTCCACATCTGATGTTGGGTCAGACTCTGCATACCCCAGCGCCTGCGCTTCCTGAAGCACGTCATCATAAGATGCGCCTTCCTGGCTCATCTTCGTCAGTATATAGTTCGTAGTCCCATTGACGATGCCCATCATCTTGTAGATGCGATCCGAGGAGAAGCCTTCGACCAAGGTACGTAGAATGGGTACACCACCTGCGACACTGGCTTCATAGAATACATCGCAGCCCTTCTCCGCGGCCTTCAGCAGAATCTCTTGACCATGCTGTGCCATCAGATCCTTATTCGCGGTTACGACATGCTTGCCGCGCTCGAGCGCGGCAAGGATAAATTCCTTAGCTAATCCCGTTCCGCCCATTACTTCGACAATGACATCAATCTCGGAATCATTCAGAACCTCATAGGGGTCGATAGTCAGCTTGGAGCTGTCGATTGCAATCGTTCTCTCCTTATTTACATCCTTCACAAGAATGCGCTCGATCTGCACTGGACAGCCAACCTGACGCTGGAGATCCTCCTGATGCCCTTCCACGATGCGCACGACCCCGGTACCTACTGTACCTAACCCTAACAGCCCAATCTTGACAGGTTTCATTGTTGCCCTCCTCAGAATCCTCCATTACACCGATTTCAACCTCTCCCGATAATCGATGCTTTCTTCACACCATCTAGCTGATTCAAAGCGTCAATCATCGCAGAGATGCGCGTCTCCATTGATGACGTATCCACGGAGATCACCACATTCGCGCGCCCTTGCAGGGGAATCGTCTGATTGATCGTCAGCACATTACCTTCAAATTTCGCGACGAGCGCCAGCACCTTAGATAGAATGCCAGATCTGTGCAATAGCTCCATTGAGATGGTTATCAAGCGCTCTCTATCCATACGATCAAGGGAGTGAATACCATCCTTGTACTTATAGAATGCGCTGCGGCTTAAGTCAACCCGTTCTACCGCCTCTTGAATTGTCTTCGCCTCGCCATGCGCCAGAAGCTCCTTCGCCTGTACAGTCTTGACGAACGCCTCCGGAAGAATATCCTGCCGAACTAGAAAGTACTGTTCCATCAGAATCGTCCTCCTAGGGTAGACTCTTGTTTTCATATAGAGGACATTATATCGAAATTATCGAGTTAAAGCAATAGGCGTTTGCTCGCGCAGACAGCATCGGCCTGTGCAAGAGAATAATTGCACAGGCCGATGCATGACTGGAGTATGGCGTTATATCAGTCGCTATTCCCGCTCAACAAATTCAAATTCAAATTCGCCGATTCGCACATATTGACCGTCCTGTGCACCGCGCTTTCGCAGCTCCTTGTCGACACCCATGGCGCGCATAATCCGAGCGAAGCGCATCGCGCCTTCATGTGAGTTGAAATTCATTCGCTTAAGCATCTTCTCAATGTATGGACTATCCACGACGAATAGCTCGTTCTCTCTACGGATTGTGAAGGATTGATCTTGCTCAGGAGGCGCCTGATACACCTTGCGCTCGGCAACATCTCTCACTTCTTCAACACCAGGAGCCTCAGGCAGCTCCTCGATCAAGTCCATGCAACGGTACAACACCTGTTGCAGTCCTTGCTTCGTAATCGCGGATACCGGGAATACCGGATAATCGGCTCCCGAAGCCTTCAGCTTCTCCTCGAACGCAGTTAAGTGCTCGGCCGCCGCTGGATCATCCATTTTATTAGCAACAATAAGCTGTGGCCTTGCAGCCAGTGCTGCGTTGTACAGCTCTAGCTCACGATTGATCATTACCCAATCCTCATACGGATCCCGTCCCTCCGCTGCCGACATATCAACCACATGCAGAATGAGTCGGGTGCGCTCCACATGCCGTAGGAATTCATGACCGAGCCCGATGCCCTCATGAGCGCCTTCAATCAGACCAGGCAAGTCTGCCATAACGAAGCTGCGTCCATCACCTACATCGACTACCCCCAGATTCGGCGTAATTGTCGTAAAGTGGTACGCGCCGATCTTCGGCTTAGCCGCAGAGACAACGGACAGCAAGGTCGACTTGCCCACACTTGGGAAGCCAACGAGCCCGACGTCCGCCATAACCTTGAGCTCGAGCTGCAGATACCGCTCTTGTCCCTCTTCGCCATTCTCAGATATTTCAGGAGCCGGATTATTGGGCGTAGCGAAGCGGACATTCCCCCGCCCTCCCTTGCCTCCTTTGGCAACGATAACCCGCTGCCCATGTCTCGTCAGGTCCGCAACAATCTCATTACTATCATCATCAATCACGACCGTCCCTGGAGGGACCTTCACAATCATATCCGAGGCATTCGCGCCATGCTGATTCTTCACCTTGCCGCGCTCTCCTGCTGGACCCTTGAAGTGCTTCTGATAACGGAAGTCAACCAGCGTTCTCAAGCCTTCATCAACCTCGAAGATGATATCGCCACCGTCACCGCCGTCTCCTCCTGCTGGCCCGCCCATTGGCACATATAACTCACGTCTGAAGGAGACGATGCCGTTTCCGCCATTGCCGCCTTTCACATAGATCTTGGCCTTATCTAAGAACATTATCCATCACCTCATCCATTCCCGTCCACCGCTGACGCAATTCCAAATCCACCGCGCTATCCTGAAATTCGCATTCAGCATTGCGATGGGGGTGCTCCTGATACCGCTTTATCACATCCTGCAGCTTGTCCTTCAGGACGGTCGGATCATAATCACCCGTATATTCGAACGCCATAACCAGATCATACCATCCAGCTTGATTCATGATGAGATCCAGCGATACCGCCAACTCATTCCCTCCTGCTGCGCCTAGCCTAGCCGACGCGCAATACGCAAGAATAGCCGCGATCATGGCAGCTGATGCATCAGCGCCACCCTCCTTGCACAGCAGCAGATTGATGTCCCTGACTGGACGCACGGTTAACGTCAGCGGGTGATCGTCCGCGCGGAAGGTGAACAAGAAAGCGATCAACGTCTGATCACCTAATTTGGCGACCAGACTCTCTCTATATAATTTGTCTTGAAGCTCATCGATATATGCTCTTAATCGGTCCGGTTTATTCAATTGGATGTAACCGAGCAACACTTGAAGATCATTCATCCAATCATGCCGATGATGATTCACTACTCGGATTAATGCCGCTTCGAGCCAGCTATCCGATTCGCGGTTGCCGTCATCTGGATGCATGGATTCATTGCGCATCATTCCATCCTCCTTATTCAGATAAAAACCCTGACGAACGGATCGTCAGGGTGATGGTGGATCGAGTTATTTAAGCCTGTGCAGCCGTCTCAACCGGATATACGCTGACTTTCTTACGGTCACGACCCCAGCGTTCGAATTTCACAACGCCTTCGACTGTCGCGAATAACGTATCGTCAGAACCGATTCCAACGTTATTCCCTGGGTGGAACTTCGTTCCACGTTGGCGAACTAAGATGTTGCCGGACTTCACAACTTGACCGTCCGCGCGCTTCACTCCGAGGCGCTTAGCGATGCTGTCGCGTCCGTTCTTCGTGGAGCCTACGCCCTTCTTGGAAGCGAAGAATTGCAAATCCATTCTTAACATGGTTTCGACCTCCTTCATGTAATAATCTTGTCTTGCACCTTGACATATTTCGTATAAGAGGATTCAATCCCCTTGATCATATGCACCATAGATTCTAACAACAGCTGAAGCTTCGGTTCCGTCTCATCCGAGACTTGAGCAGGCAATGAAACCTCCAGATGTCCACGCTTGGGCGTCTGCGGATTCAGCTCTACCTGAAGCAACGCTTCAATGGCATTCACAGTCCCGAATGTCACCGCAGTAACGCCGGCACAGACGATATCCTTGCCATGCACATCATAGTCAGCATGACCGGTCAGCCTGAAGCCAACAATTCGATCATCCTGATCGCGCCAAATATCCACTCGAATCATGTCAGCACCTTAGCCCTTGATCGACTCGATCACGACTTTCGTGTACGGTTGACGATGGCCTTGCTTCTTGCGGTAGTTCTTCTTAGGCTTGTACTTGAATACGATAATCTTCCGGCCCTTCACATGCTTCTCCACTTTCGCGGAGACGCTGGCGCCTTCGACGACCGGCGTACCTGCGACGATTCCGTCGTTCTTGCCGAGCAGCACTACACGGTCGAAAGTTACGCTGTCGCCTTCGTTAGCGAAAAGCTTCTCAACGAAGAGCACATCGCCTTCTTGAACCTTGTATTGCTTGCCGCCAGTTTCAATAATTGCGTACATAGTTGCACCTCCTCATGTCATAAGACTCGCCGAATCCTAGGTGATGCGAGCTTGCAGCCCGGCATACTTGTATACCCGTTTCGAGCGGTTGCAGCATGTCTTGCAACACGCACCAATATATATTATCACTTCCGAACAGGTTTGTATAGCGAAAACTTAGAAAATATGCCTTCTTCCCGTTCCCCCGCAATGCGAGCAAGTCTCATAGCTCGTCTTGTCATCGCTGGAACGCACCTTCTTGCGTGTCATCTCCAGTAAGCCAAGACCTGTCCACCCTACTACAATTGTCTTCGTCCGGTCCAAGCGAATGCGTTGTTCGATTCGCTCGATGACAGCTTGCCGATGCGCCTCCACATTCATATCGATAAAGTCGATCACGATTATTCCGCCGATATCACGCAGTCTAAGCAGATAAGCGATCTCATCGGCAGCTCGCAGATTCGTCTCGAATACCGTCTGCTCCAGATCGGTCGAGCCCGTGTACTTACCGGTATTCACATCGATCACGGTCAGTGCTTCCGTATGATCCACTATCAGATAAGCGCCATTGTCCAACCATACCTTCGGCCTCATCGCTCGATCGAGCATCTCGTGCAGACCGTATGCTTGCGCAAGATTATCCTCACCGTGATAATCACGAATCCGCGATGCAAGCTCAGGCGCATACTGCAGCATATAAGACTCGATCTCACGGCGCTTCTCTACATTGTCGATCACCAATTCACTCACTTGTTCGTTGAATAGATCCCGAATCAGTCGAGGCACCATATCCAGATCGCGATGGATACATGCTGGAGACGCCAGCTTAGCGCTCCTAGCTTGAATGCTGGACCAGATATCACGCAGATCATTCAGATCCTTCAACAGCTCTTCGCGTGTAGCATGCTCCGCGATCGTGCGCAGAATAAGACCTTCCTGATCTGTTCTAAGCTCGTCCCCGAGCTCCTTAAGACGAAGTCGTTCTTCCGCTGAATCGATCTTGCGAGATACGCCAGTATAATCAGCCAATGGCATATACACCAGCCAGCGACCCGGTATCGAATAATGGGTTGTCACCTTAGCACCCTTAGTCCCAGCTGACTCCCGCGTGACCTGAACCAACAACTCCTGGCCCTCCCGCACGAGCTCGTTAATCTGCGGTTTGACTGTAGGCTGCTTATCCAGATTGGCATCGAGCAGGTCATCTACATATAGGAAAGCATTACGCGCCTGACCGATATCCACGAATGCTGCCTGCATGCCGGGTAATACGTTCACAACCCGCCCTTTATAGATGCTTCCTGCCTGTTCCTCTCTCTGCTTCTCCACATAGTATTCTACCAGTCGCTTGTTCTCTAACACAGCTACCTTAGTGGCGCTGCGTTCACAATGCACTAGAATTTGCTTCACCATTTACGCTCCCGCATCTCGACATATGCCATTATTGTACCACAGTCGAATCCTCCGCTGTGTGTCGATTATGCTCACTAAGCAGCAAGCGAATCAATTGTCGCTCTGGAATCATCGCCTGAACAGCTCCATCCTCCCGCAATTGATAGATCAGATGATGACGATCGCGCACCAGCAGCTTCGCGGTCTCGAACGGACGCAATTGGCCGCTTACGATAATCGGTTGCACATATTTACCTTGTCCGATAAGCTTCGAGGAATGCTGATCGCGGCCGATCAGGAAGCGAAGCAGCTGATACCGCGCATGGCGATAGCTGTACCAATTCGAGAATAGAAGGAAAAGCGCGATCATTAGCAGGTTGATATGGATGCCTTGAGCCGTTCGCGGCCACATTGCGATTACCGCCATCAGCAAGCTTGCAAGCATGCTTATCCAAGCTCCGGCAACAATAATCCGATAATAAGCGTACGTTCGGTGCAGGAGCGCTTGCAGGATACGGCCGCCATCGAGAGGCAGCACGGGCAGCAAATTGAATAAGGCAATCATCATATTCGCTTGAATGAAGTAATCCGCCCATTCTGATTCCCACACACCGATCGCTCGCAGCGGCAGTGCTACACCGATCATAACGGCATTCTGCAGCGGGCCGCACAGCGCAACTACGATCTCTTGCATAGCGTTCACATTGTCCTGCTCGTCCACCACCATCACGCCGCCGAATGGAAGCAGCCTGATTTCAGACACCTTCCAGCCGTAAGACTTCGCCGCAACCGCATGCCCCAGCTCGTGTACGGTGACAATCCCGAACAATGTAATCAGCTCCACGAAGCATCCGAGCCATACAGAGAGTGCCATCATAATGATCAGCAACGGGTGCAGCCGGTATACCGTACCGAAGCACTTAATCAAGGGCGATCACGTCCCTCGGATCCAAGTACACCTGATTGCGTCTTATGGCAAAATACAGGACTCCGACGCCCCGATCGGCATCGCGCTTAGCAGTACCGATCCGTACTCCGCTGTTCAGCCAGTCGTTCTTATTAACAGCGGCTTGATCGAGCCCACTGTAAATCGATTCCACCTGGTCCGTATGACGTATAACCACTGTCCAGGTACCATCAGCCGCCTGGTTCACACTGCGCACCAGCCCTGTCGAGATGGTTCGCACATCTCGCGCAGGTTCAGCTGTCATCCATATGCCTTGCGTGGACGTGGAGTAAGACCGTATAATAGCGCCTCCTGCCGGTTTGGCATAGATGGCCTTGCCCTGACTAGAACGATTCTGGTTGAAAGCCGGCAACAGAGATGGCCACTGTCCGATATGCCGCGCATACCAAGCGGAGGCTTTGGAGAAATCATAGGGCACCGTCAGCGCGCGGCGCACCTGGTTCTCAGCCAATTCCGCATACGGATGATTGGAATGGAAGGTCATCCAGATACCCGCGTACAGCAGCAAGCATACCGCAAGCTTATAATACCGCTGCTTTCTGGTAGGCGTCTCCCTCCATTCCTGCCACGACTGTTCGGCATCTGTCGGTTTGTTCATGCGGCATCCCTCCTGAGGGTAATTCATAGCTTGTTACCACTATGTATATGCCACAGCTTGTTCGACTATGAGAGCAGACCAGAGCCTTATAAATTGAAGAACAGCCGCCCGCAATCAATAGGGCGACTGTTCTTCTTGGTGAACACGAATACTCTGGACAATGCCTAGACAGATGACGTTAATCAATACCGACGTACCGCCATAGCTGATGAATGGCAGCGTGATTCCAGTTAGCGGCATTATGCCGATCAGCATTCCGACATTCTGGAAGATCTGGAAGACGAACATCGAGACTACACCTGTTATGATTAACGATCCCGGTAAATTATCACATTGGATCGCGATTAGAATCATGCGATAGATCATCATGAAGTATAACAGGAGCAGCACCGCCGAGCCTATGAAGCCGAATTCTTCACCCAATACGACGAAGATCGAATCCGAGAACGGCAACGGCACATTCTGATTTTGAATCGAATTACCTGCCTTGAATCCATCCCCTAATAGGCCACCGGATCCTATCGCTGTCATCGAGTTCCTAACTTGGTAAGCCGAGTCGTCGTCAGCGCCATCTGGATCGATGAAGGTATCAATTCGTTCCATCCAGTGCGCCATTCCACGCTCACTTAGGTACTCATGAATCGTTTCATGATAGCTGTTATAGATCGACAAGAAAGCGGACAACGCGACAATGATTGCCACCAGCCCAATTAATACATGACTGTACCTCAGATTACCAATCCACAGCATGCCCACAACTATTACAACGAAGATAATCGCATTCCCCAAATCAGGTTGGATAAGGATCAACGTGAACGGGATGATGCTAATAAGGCCAACTGGAACGACTTCCTGGAGGAGCCGTAACGGTTCGCCCTTGCGATAGCCAAGATAGCCAGCGATTGCTATGACTAATATGATTTTCATCAATTCAGCGGGCTGGAAGGTTAAACCCTCCCTAATTACGAACCAGCTTCTCGCGCTGTTAATTTCCGCGCCGTAATACCGAACTGCAATCAACAGGCCGATGCCGATCGCATATAGCACATACCAGAACTTCGTCAGAATGCGATAATTAACCAGAGAGGCTACAATCAGGACCACGAAGGATAGACCATACACAACCAACATCTTCGTCGCCATTCCGCTGAACTTATACCGCGGATAGTTATAGATTGCGCTATCGATCAACATATAGCTGATGCCGGCGAAGCATGCCAGCACGAATACAATCAACCAGTCTATCCGCTTCAGCTTACTCAGCATGCATGATCATCCTAATCCGAAGAACTTTTTGAATTTTGTCAGCGCGCCCTTCTTCTCATCGAGCGCCATGAGCGGCACCGTATCTCCCAATATACGCCTAGCTATATTGCGATAAGCGATGGACGCCTTGGAGGCTGGGTTCATAACTGTCGGCTCCCCGTCATTAGCGGCCTTAATGACATGCTCATCATCAGGTACGACACCAATAAGATCGATCGCTAGAACCTGACAGATCTCATCTATATCCAACATCTCGCCCTTTTTGAGCATGGTTGACCGTACGCGGTTGATAACCAGCTTGGCACCGCGAATTTGCTCATTCTCTAATAGTCCAATAATACGGTCCGCATCCCGTACCGCAGCGTGCTCTGGAGTCGTTACAACAATCGCTTTGTCCGCACCTGCGATCGCATTACGGAAGCCTTGCTCAATTCCGGCTGGACAGTCAATGATCACATAATCGAAGTCGGCCTTGAGTTCTTCTATCATCTGTTTAACTTGCTCGGGCTTCACTGCATCTTTATCCTTGGTCTGTGCAGCGGGCAACAGATATAATTCATCGAATCGCTTATCCTTAATGAGTGCTTGAGAGAGTCTGCACCGACCGTCAGCCACATCCACTAGATCATAGATTATCCGATTCTCCAGCCCCATTACAACATCGAGATTACGCAAGCCAATATCGGTATCCACCAAGCAGACTTTCTTGCCTTGAAGAGCTAGTGCTGTTCCTATATTCGCTGAGGTCGTCGTCTTACCGACGCCGCCCTTACCAGAAGTGATTACGATCGCCTCTCCCATGCCAATCACGCTCCCTTAAATGAAACTCCATCGGGACGAACTCTGCCGATGTGTGAGATTTTATCAATTTCCATGACTCCTTCATTCAGATACGCAAATTCCATCGTCGCTTCCTCTACACCCCACTCGTCCGGAGGACGACTGATTACATCAGCAATCCGCAATTGGGTGGGCTTCATATGGGAAGCAATCACGATCGCCTGTGAATTCCCATCCAATCCCGCATGCGCGATACCGCGCAGCGAACCTAGAATATAGATGTCTCCAGTCGCTGTAACGGTTCCACCAGGATTAACATCACCAATCAGCAGAATATCTCCATTGTGGTGAATGACTTGACCTGACCGAATCATATGCTGGATGACTCTGAGCTTGCCAGTGTCATCCAGCAGTAATTCCTTAGGTACAACATCCGATTCCCATGACTGAATGGTAAGATTCTCCTTGGGCGCGATCAAGTCTGCAATCACTTGCTGCTGCTTATCCGTAATCAGACGATTACCTAATCGAATCTGGACCTGAATCTCTGGTCCATCGAGAATCTTGTTATGCGTGCTAGTTAATTTCTCCTGCAACTCTTCAACCAATGCAGAGAATGCACAATCGTCATCCAGGTGGAAGACAAGCCCATTCTTGCTCCCCTTAATGATCACTAGATGCTTCTCTCGAGCCACCTTACCGCCTCCCGCTAGATAGATTCTGTTCTCACCACTCGAATTCCTGCAAGTTGATTATGTTTCTTCCTCTCGTGCGGCGGACTTCTTCTCTAGCAGCTTGCGCATCGGAACATAGACGAGCACAGCGAATAGGAGATTGAACAGGAGAGTAGGTGCCATATGATGTGTAATCATCATGCTGTAAGACATTACAACGACTTGGAACAACCGATAGAGCGAGAATACGATCAAATCATAGGCGAGCAGCGCCAGTGCCAGGAGCAGGAACGAATTGGCCATCGTCATCTTGATCCGGGTGCCTATGGATGCCGTCCCATACACTGCGATCGCCATAGCCAGGCTATGCGCGCCAATCATCGGACTAGCATAACCGATATCATGGATTAAGCCAAAAAAAAGCGCGAATGCCAGTCCGATATGTCTGCTCCGATGCATGGCATAGATCAACAATAGAACAAGTGTAAGTCGTGGAGCCAGAGACATGCCCTGCTGCCATTCGGACGGAATGATCCAATAGATCAGTGTGCCTTCGAGCAGGAAGACCAGGGACAGAAGCATACCTATATATCTACTCTTCATAATGTCATCACGGCTCCGGCACTTCGATCACGAAGATCTCCCGCAGCTTCTGACCGTCCAGCTCCGCCGAGGGCTGTATTAGCGCAGTGTGCGTGATGCCGAAATCTCCTATCCGCCGATCCAGTACCGTCCCCACTCGTATACCCTGCGGGAATACGCCTCCATATCCGGAGGTTACAACTGTATCGCCGATCTTCATCAGATCCGAATCCTGGATCTTATTCATCTCCAGTAAGCCCTCTTCCGTATAACGCTCAATGATACCGAATGACTCTGGATTCTCGATTACAGTAGCCGCGATCGCCTTGGTTGTATCTACCCGATAATCAATGTCGGTAAGCAGCTGCACGGTGGAATAGAAGGGTGCTACCTCAATTACACGGCCGATTAATCCGTCCACCGTTGCTGCGGCCATATTCACACGAATGCCGTCTCGTTCACCCAGATTGATATTAATCGTATGGATGAACAAATCCGGATTAACCGACACCACCTCCGCATAATGCCAGATGTAGCGATTGGACTGCCTTTGGCTCTCTGTGAAAGCCAGCGCATCCTCGAGCTTCACAACATGATCCTCGAGGAAATTTAATCTTGCTGCGTCTCTTGCGTAGTCATTCAACTTCTTCTTCAGTGCCGCATTCTCTTCGTAAATCGTCCTAAGCATCATGACATTATCGAAGAAACCCGCCGTTAACGACACGGGCTTATAGATCAGACTCTGCGCAAAGGACATGGAATCCTTCACGAATTTCTCCGGCCAAGTCATGCGCTCACGGTCTTCCAAAGTTAAGCCCATGAGCGCAATGAATAGAATCAGGCTGACGAGAAGGACAATGAGCTTCTTATTCCCCAATAACTTGAACAAACCTATACAACACCTTCCAGCTCATAGTTCGCATATGATCGAACTAATTCATCCCCATAGAGGAGCGCTAACGGCGGCTCTTGCCCAGACCACTCTTGGTTTTGAACAGATCGATATTCTCGAGTGCCCGGCCAGTTCCAATCGCCACACAATCCAGCGGATTCTCGGCGACGAGGACAGGCATGCCGGTCTCGCGCATCAACAATCTATCCAGATTACGCAACAGCGCGCCACCTCCGGTGAGCACAATCCCGCGATCCATTATATCGGAAGCCAGCTCGGGCGGACATCTCTCCAACGTCACCTTCACAGCCTCCACAATGCTGTTCACGGTGTCACTCAGGGCGTCTGTAATTTCTTCTGCCGTAATAACTAGCGTCTTAGGCAAGCCGGTGACCAGGTCTCTCCCGCGAATTTCAGTTGTAGTCGCCTGTTCTAACTTCGTGGCAGAGCCGATATCGATCTTCACTTGCTCAGAGGTACGCTCGCCAATCATCAAATTGTAGGTGCGTTTAATATATTGAATAATCGCGTCATCCATCTCATCACCAGCTACTCGAACAGATCGGCTGGTCACGATTCCACCAAGCGAGATTACTGCAACCTCCGTTGTTCCACCGCCGATATCGACTACCATGCTTCCTGTCGGTTCCCATACGGGCAGATCAGCGCCGATAGCCGCTGCGAACGGCTCCTCAATTGTGTACGCCTCCTTGGCACCTGCTTGCCTAGTCGCATCTTCAACCGCGCGCTGTTCTACAGCAGTAATGCCCGATGGCACACATACCATCACATGCGGATGCCGCGGGAAGATTGCGCGCGGCTTCTGCGCTTTACGCAGGAAGTAACGAATCATCGTTGCCGTCGTCTCGAAATCCGCGATCACGCCATCCTTCATAGGTCTGATTGCGCGTATATTTCCGGGCGTCCGACCGATCATCTTCTTCGCGTCCTCGCCCACCGCCTCTATCGTCTTGGTATCTGTTCGAATAGCAACAACAGAAGGTTCTCTTACGATAACTCCCTTACCCTTCACGAAAACTAATGTGTTAGCTGTTCCCAGATCGATTCCTAAATCCTTTGTGAACCCGTCAAACATGGAAGTTTCTCCTTTTCTTATGTACCCTTCATCCGAGGATACTATCTGAATGTGCTACATGAATCCTAACTCTTTCATACTGATGAATTGGCGATCTGCGATAATCAAGTGATCCAGCAGCTCGATTCCGACTAATTGTCCGGCTGCGCTAAGTCTTTTGGTGACCTCAACGTCCTCCGGACTCGGAGTAGGATCGCCGCTTGGGTGATTATGCGCGCAGATGATGGATGCGCTGTTCCGCTTAATTGCGGATCGAAACACCTCACGCGGGTGAACAATGGAGGAATTCAGACTGCCCACAGACAAGGTCTCCTTCCCGATCATACGGTTCTTCGTATTCAGGAAGATTACTAAGAAGTGCTCCTTCTGAAGATAGCGCAGCTCATCCATGACTACATCTGCGGCATCGCGCGGCGACTTGATCGCTGCTGAATCCTCGAGACCAGAGCGTGCCAGCCTGCGGCCAAGCTCAATCCCAGCTAGGAGCTGCAAGGCTTTAGCTTGTCCCACTCCTCTAATGGAGGTGAACTGTTCAATCGACATATCGACTAAGTGACGAATTCCGCCAGATAGAGCAAGAATCTTGTCCGCTAGCTTTACAGCCGATTCCTTAGCTGTTCCTGTTCGTATCAGAATGGCCAGTAATTCCGTGTTACTAAGCGCTTCAGCCCCAAATCGCAGTAATCGCTCTCGTGGTCTGTCCTCATTTGGCAGCTCACGCAACATAACATTGTGTGAGTCCATAAATTCCCCTCTTTCACATTTAGCATGATTTAGGTGCGAACAGCTCAGGTTATCTCGATCTGCGATAGAGCCAGATTGCGAAGATAAGGCCGATAATACTTAGCAAGCTTATTCTAACCTGAATAAAGAATTCATACTTCAAAAAATCAAAATCGGCTCGCGGACTCCAGGAAATCGGCATCGATTTCGTCAAGAAAGTCAGGATTTGCACATCTCTTAACAGATAAGCGACAATCGACCCCGATAATAACCCGATAAACAAGTACACTGCAAGCAAGCTGTAGCTCCTCATCTTGGCCTCCCGACACCATTCTCCATTCTACACCATAAAAACATTATACGTTTTAATACGCACGGTGACAATCGAGCAAGCATAAAAGAGCTGTCGCACAGTCATAACAGACTGATGCGACAGCTCGCGAAGCGACAGACTATTCGGACATGAATTGCTTGACCTGAATCAGATACTCGGCAGCCGAGGATTGAACCTGCCACATATAGGCTGTAGAAGGCTTCTTCTGGTATTGCTCAATCGACTTCATTCCGCTGTTAAGCGCTGTGTTCATGCCTTGAATCAGCACCTTCTCCAGATCAGAACCTGTCATCGCCAGTTGATTGACTTCAGTCGTCCACGTCTGATGCGAGGATTGAAGCGCAGCGATCTGTTCATCTCCTAATGGCTTGGGAGAAGCTTGGTGCAGATGCGGCACGGAGACAGCAATCAGCTGATCTACTAGCTGCTGACCTGCTGACAAATAACGCTGCAGCAAATCTGGTTCCGATGACACCCAGGTGAATGTACGACCAGCAGGAAGTTCGAACGGCTTAATGAACACCTCGAGTCCTTCCTCTCTCATATGTTCGCTTATCAGCAATGCATCATCCCGGTCCTGCGCCGCACCCGCGTACACAATCCATTGCTCCTGCTTCTCTATCGCCCCGGCGAATCCACTGTCCTTGAGCTGGGTGGCTGCCAGTTCTGCGCCTTCCTGGCTGGAGAATACACCGTTCTGGACGAGGTAGTAACTGCCGCCTATGCCGCTCACCGATACTGGCTGAATACCTAGCGGCTCATTCCCCTCATCGCCCGGCGACTCTATGTTATCCGACAGAGTGTCTACAGGGACTTTCACACTCTGAAGAATAGGATCAGACTCGCTCGTAACTGGGAGCAGGTTACCTCGCTCCTGGAACAATGACAGCACGAACATACCTAGCAACAGACCGGTAAGCACCGCGCCTGTGACAGCGCTCATCAAGCCGAGCCAATTGCCCTTGTGTCTGGCCTTGCGAACGAAGGAGACAGCAGCCGGAGTATCCTCATAGAAGGGGAGATGCTGGAATACTTGCTCAGCCTCGCTTGCCGTGTAATATAATGGCGCGCCAGCTTCTTGATTCTCATCGGCTTGCAGCGGGCTGCCACGTCCAGCCGCATGATCCGCATGCTTCGATTGATCGGCTTGTGAGCTGCGGATTAACCGTTCAATTCTTGTTGTTTCATCCTCTTGATAGAGCGGGATAACCTTACCCGCCTCACGTTCGAGAGCTGGCGGCACAGGCTGAGCCCTGTTCTCCTCCAGAGGTGGTTGGTTTATTCTCTGATCGAATCGGTAGGTGATCCTCGCCTTGCTCATGCCACTCTCTCCTTGTCCAGTGCTATTGTATTAACACCTTATGAGAGAGGACAGACAATTATGACTGATCTACTCGTAGCGCAGCGCTTCGATTGGTTGTAAGCGAGAAGCCTTATTGGCCGGGTATAACCCGAAGAATACGCCGACTGCTGCCGAGAAGAAGAAGGCAAGCAGCATAGCCCACCAAGACACCAGGAACGGCCACCCTGTCACAAGCGCGAATATCGATGATGCCAGCAAGCCCAACAGTGCCCCTATCAACCCACCGAAGAAGGAGAGAATAACCGCTTCTATAATGAATTGGCCCATAATTGCCCCAGGAGTCGCACCAATCGCTTTGCGAATGCCAATTTCTCTAGTCCGCTCAGTCACTGACACGAGCATAATATTCATAACTCCTATACCGCCGACCAGCAGCGAGATGCCAGCAATCGAGCCGATAATCGTCTGGAGAATGTTGAAGACAGCGCTGATCTGAGATTGCGCCTCCTCGCCTGTCTGTGCCAGATAGGCTCGTTCTGTCGTATTATGCCGCTTAGCCAGAAGCTTCTTCACCTCGGTGATTAATTCCGACACGGCAGCCGGGTCGCCTAGTTCCGTGGTCGCTTGAAGCATGTCTACACGGCCACCCTCCAGCCCATTGGGTATACTATTCAGCGGCATATAGGCATTATACATCTCGCCGCCGAACGAACTGAGCAGCGAGTCTTCCTTCTCATACACGCCGATAACCCGATACAGCTTGCCGTCCATCGTCAGCCTCTTATTAATCGTAGCAGATGCGCCGCCATAATACTTATCAGCGAATGCCGAATCGACAATAACGACACGCTGCCTAGCCCTATCCTCTGCTTCATTGTAGAATCGGCCTGCCAGAAGCTTGATATTCTCTTGCTTATACAGATCCGCGCTGCCAGCATATGTGGTGAACCTCGCTGATTCCCGATTGAACTTGGCCTCTAGCGACAGCGAGACCAGACCTGAGATCGTGTCTATGCCTTCGAGCCTCTTGATCTGATCGATGTCTCTCGTCGTAATAGATAGATCATTCTGAGCGCTCATCATCTCGAAATTCGGATAGAGGACGAAGAAGCCCTCTCCGTACTTGGATATCTCGGATAATACCGAGTTCTTGCCCGCCTCGCCGATCGATACAACGGTCACGACAGCGGCAACACCGACAACAATTCCAATAATCGTCAAGAAGGAGCGCATCTTGTTCAAGCGCAGATTCTCGAAAGCGACCGTCACATATTCCCATATGCTCATAGCGCAGCGATGCCTCCCTTCACACGATCATCGCGAATCTCGCCGTCGCCGAAGCGAACGATACGTTGGGCATAGTCTGCTATATCCTGTTCATGAGTAACTAATATGACCGTGGCGCCCTCTTGATTAATCTCAGTGAACAGCTCCATAATCTCGACTGAAGTCTTCGTATCGAGATTGCCCGTCGGTTCATCAGCCAGCAGGATGGAAGGTTGCATCGCTAGCGCGCGTGCAATTGCTACCCGCTGCTTCTGACCGCCTGACAGCTCGATCGGACGATGCTGCATACGCTCACTGAGCCCGACCTTGTGCAGCAGCGCTCGCGCGCGCTCTGTGCGCTCCGCCTTAGGAACGCCCCCATACATCATTGGAAGCTCCACATTCTTGAGCACCGTTTGCCGACCGAGCAGATTAAAGCTCTGGAAGACGAATCCGATCTTGCGATTACGCACAACCGCAAGCTCCTCCTCGTTCAGCGCCTGCACCTCCTGACCATCTAACCGGTATATGCCGGTAGTTGGAATGTCCAGGCACCCCATAACATTCATCATTGTGGACTTACCGGAACCAGAAGGTCCCATGATGGCCACGAACTCGCCTTTATCTATGGAGAGTTCGACCGGATGCAGCGCTGTAACCTCCAGTTCACCGAGACGATAGGTCTTCGAAATCCCCTTCAGCTCTATCATTTGGGTTTCACCTTTTTCCCAGCACTCAATCCATCCGGGACAGGTCCAATGACCTGATCACTCGCGCGCAATCCATCCAGGATCTCAACAAACTCCCCATCATCCATGCCTAGCGTGACCTCACGTTCAACAGCCACCCCATCCTCAATCATATAGACCAATGACTGATCGCTTTTCTGCTGCACTGCGTTGAGCGGAAGCTGAAGCTGTGATTGTTCCGAGACTACAATCTCAATCGATGCGTTATAGCCCGGACGCAATTCCTCATTCTCACCCTCTACATCAACCCATAGCTCAACAGACGGGTCTCTGGAAGTCACATCCGCCAATTCAGCAACCGGGGACAAGTAGATTAGCTCGCCTCGGAATTCACTGCCGAAGGCATCTCCTGTTACCGTGACAGGCATGCCCGTCTCGACCTTATTAGCATCGAGCTCATTTAAGTAAGCCGTAACCTTAAGTTCATTAGTCTGAGTTACCGTGATTGCGGCTAGTCCTTGCGAAACCATCTGTCCCTCTACAACCTCAATGCGAGTAATGACTCCACCGAGATCTGCCTTGAGCTCCCGCTGCGCAATCTTCTGCTCCAAGCTTCTAATGCTCATCTCAATCTGCTCCAGACGGAGGCGGTACATCTCCTGCTCGTTCTGATCAATCAGATCATCAGCACTCTTACCGGCGATCAGCTCTGCCTTCGCATTCTCCAGCGCCTGCTTGCGATAACGCCGTTGCTCCGTAACAATCATCTCGCGATTATTTTGTTCAATTCGAATTTGTTCCTCCCAATCCTCAATCCCCATCGTAAGCAATGTTTGCCCCTTGGTCACTGGATCGCCAACATGAACTGCGAGATTCTTTACTCTACCGCTGATTGGAATGAAGTGCGTTCTGACATCCATAGATTCAAGCTTTCCGCTTGCATATACACTATCACGAATAACACCGTCTGCGGCTTCGACCATGCTGACAGGAATACTCTTGTTCAAGCTATAGACTTGATAGCCGAATAGCGCCGCTGTTGTGACAACAATAATGGTACCAATTATGATTTTTTTGCGCATGATGCCAATTCCCTTCTATACGAAAAATGCGAATGGCACGTTGATTAGGATATAACCAGCAACAATCCAGATTGCTACACGCTTGACTGGCCGCTGTGCCATAACAGCTGTGCCAATTACCATCAATGCCACATACCAGATTGTGAACGGATTTATCATACTCGCTATACCGAACAGGAACCCTGACTTCTGCTCCATCACTGCACCCAGGCTAATCGTTAGATCATTTACATTCTGAGCATCAGTCACGTTCGCCAGTATACCGGTTAACACACCGTTAATCAGTGAAGGAATAGTTGCCAGAATTGTCACCTTTACAAGCTGCATATATTTGGCTTCGCCGCGTACAACAAGATTCACCAGCAGCAAGAGCAATCCTGTAATGAAGACCATCGCGGCTACACCAATCGGTGAGAAAGCAACACCTGTATAAATCGATACCTTTTTGAACATCTCTTGATCGAAGCCTGTGCCTTCAAGTTGTGTAAGATCCGTAGCGTCCAGTGTACGCTCGATGATTGGAATTTGCAGGATCGCCACGCCTAACGTAATCACGATCACCACGAGGAATGGGATTAGGAATGCCCCACCATTCTCTCTAATGTACTCAAAGGTTTTCTTTGGCGAATGCAACACTGAAAATATAACGCTCATGAACATATCCCCTCTCCATTATTTACCGCCATTTCATTCATGTCATGTAAGCTGAGCCCACTTGAAACTGGTTATGTACCCTATTGATTACGGTTCTTCGAATAGTAAGGTTTCAATTCTTTACGCGACTGGCGCCAATTTCGCGTCCATGAATAGGCCAACAACACGATCTGCGCTGCAATCAGCAGCAAGATGACGACACCATCCAACGCTTGCCAGTGTAACATCCCCATTGAGAGATTCGTAAATCCCAGTGCTAGATGTTGGGCAGCATGATTAAGCATATGGAGCAGCTGCGGGATAAAATAAAACACGAACAGGAAGCCCATACCGCTCATCCCCAGAACATAGATCAGCGAATAGGATCTAATCACTCGTTCTTCCCTTCGATCCCGCATGCTCGCCTTACTGGCGCCACTTATTCGAGCGCGCATCCACGCCTTCGCATCCTCCATCAAATGATAGCAGCCAGTTATGTTCTCGAGCACATAGTACATGTCTGTCTTCATAAACAGCATGAACTGGAAGATGGTCATCATCGCAACCTGGAAGACCGCGATCTTAATCGCTCCATAGAGTACGGTATGAACAGGGTCAATATGATTTAATCCCAACAGCAGAACAAACAAGACCGCCTGGTCGATACACATCCCGCCGAGGTACGGAATATTCCGCTTGCGAGCGGGCAGACGCCATATCTCTTGCATCTCCGTCTCCATGACTACAAGGAATAATCGATTGCTGATTCGCCAGCGCGCCGGCAGGTCATTCGCGCGCAGCGCCAGCACATGTCCCGCCTCATGGATCAATAACAGCACCATCGAGAGACCGAGCCAGGTCGATAGATTGGCAATCATAATCTCGTATGGGAATAGATCGACATGCTTCGGGATAGCATTCGGATGTTGAAGGAAGTATAGGATATTCAGGAGCAATAACAGTGAGTATCCAATCCATGCTGCAGGATGAAAGAATACGCGTCCTACCTTTGCCGGTATCCAAGTAAAGCCGCGAGGGACCGGCGAAGTCGTGAGTTGTGCCTCAACAGGTTGATTATCTATACTAGCTACCAGTCCCATCTCAACAAGCTGCTGAATGAAACTTGGAAGTTCAATGTCTTCATCTGGATAACGCAGCTCGAGCCCCCGTTGCGTCTCCTCTACCGTGTCTCCTGCCGCTAATCGCGCAATCGCGTCAACTCCGGGTCCCTCAAGCTCGTAAAATTCCGCATGATCCACTACTTCGATAATAGATTGATTCCGATCCGATCTGATCATATAATTGTGAAAACTAACCTTGCTCTCCGGGCCTATAGGAATCATCGCAATCACTCCTCATTAAAACAGGTTGAGCTTTCGCTCAACCTGTTTTATATCATCTTTATGACTATGGACTGCAATTGCCGATAAACCAGCACCACCATCCTGTCGTCTTCGCTGACTTAAGTTTGCGAATTCTCATCAGTTACACCTCGCTCTCCTTTAATTTACTGCAAGATGCTCGCTTGCTCTTAATTTATGATGTTCTTTCTCATGCAGCTCCACCCATTTCGGATACACATTCCTGAAGTAAGGGATTAATGCCGGATCATATTGAGAGCCTTCCCCATCTACTATCTGCAGATAAGCCTCTTCTGTGGACATCGCTCCTCTATAGGAGCGCTTACTGGTCATCGCATCGAAGGAATCCGCTATTGCGGCAATTCTAGCGATCAAGGGAATACGCGTCTCGCGCAACCCCTCCGGATAGCCCTTGCCATCCCAACGCTCATGATGATAGAGCACGATGTCCTTGCAGAAATCCATATTTTCTATATCTTGCAGTGCTTCAGCGCCAACAAGCGGATGCTGCTTGACGATTTCATATTCTTCATCCGTCAGCTTGTCCGGCTTGGCTAGAATATAATCCGGTGTGTGGACTTTGCCTACGTCATGCAGCAAACAGGCCGCATAGATCAGCCGTAATTCATCCGAATTATAGATGCCAATCTCCTGGGCCAGTGATGTGGCATATTCCGCAACTCGCTGACTATGTCCTTTGGTATAAGGGTCCTTCAGCTCCAGTGTTGTAATAATGCCTTTGACTACCTTCTCGAAGCGGTTAATATAGGATTCATTCAACGCGCCGACAAAACTAATAAAACGTGAGAGGATAATATATGTGACTGTCGAGAGTGCAATCAATAAGCCGAGTCCTACCAAAACATCAGTAGACAAGAGCAACACACCAAGGATCACATATTTAAGTCCAATCCCCGATACAACCACCCAAAAAAAACGCTTATTTACAAATATAGGGGAGAAGAATAGAAAAAAGATTTCTGCTATACTCCCGCCTGTATAAGCAAAACCATCCCAAAACAAATGAACCTCGATAACAAGACTAGTAGCAATGTAGGAAAAAAACATTGTGTACTTAATCGCGTATGCTTTCTTATTTTTCCACTGAAAATAACAAATAGGTAACAACCCATACATTGTTATATAGGGGATCAATTGATTAATATCGCGATATATATCTAGTGCAGTTTTCACAACAAAGATATCAACAGCAAAGATAACTGTAAGCAAAATAATTATAAATAGTTTTGCCGCACGTTCTTCCTGTCCAATCAACGTATGGAGAAATGAGCGATTCGGCACGTGTACCCTCCTGTGCAAATGAGCGGCGAATTGAAGTGTATTGCATTTTTTCTACAATCATCTTCTTAATCCTCCTTATATTTCCTTAAATGAGTCTTTAGACCTACGGGTGTGTACTGAGTGTCTCATACTACCACAAATTCCGACAAAAAAAGCGTTTAAGTCTGGCGGTAAAGCACCTGCCAGAAAGCTTAAACGCGTTGAGATACATCATCATCTGTCGATCTTACGTAAAGCGTTGCTTTAAATCTTGCACCAAGCCTTCAGCAGCCCTCCAGATATCACCGGCTCCCATAGTTAGCACCAAATCACCGCTGGCTACCTCAGCCGCTAGCACGCGCTGCGCTTCTTCCTTGGTCTGCACATGGCGAACCCTAGAATTGCTATTCACACGAATAAGCTCGACGAGCCGCTCTGATGTTACACCTTCAATCTGCTTCTCGCCTGCAGGCGAGTAGATATTGGTGATAATGACCTCATCTGCCTCCGAGAATGCTCGGCTAAATTGATCCAGCAGGAAGAAGGTGCGAGAATAACGCTGGGGCTGGAACACCGCAATAATTCGCTTACCTGTTGATCTAGCAGCTGCGATTGTAGCTTGAATTTCTGTCGGATGATGCGCGTAATCGTCTATCACCAGCACGTCATTCACTTCGCCGAGCACTTGGAATCTTCGTTTCGCCCCTCGAAACTCATGAATGGCGCTGGCAATCGATTCAAATGACAGTCCAGCATGCAAGCATGTGATGATTGCGGCTAACGCATTATACACATTATGCTCACCCGGCACAGACAGCCGAATATTACCCAGAAGCTCCGCTCCCCGGTATACGTCGAAGGAAGATATCCTGTCTCCAAGCATAATATTCGCAGCGCGGAACTCTGCTCGTTCATCCATTCCGAAAGTGATCGTCCGCACCGCCAGCTTCGGCAGCAACTCCTGAATGTAGTCATCATCCTGGCAGACGATAGCTGCTCCGCCTGGCTTAATCTGACTGAGGAACGTCTCATAGGCCGCCTTCAAATTGGCGAAGTCGCCATTATAATTCTCCAGATGATCAGCTTCGATATTCGTGACGATGGCAATCTCGGGATGATAGCGCAGGAATGAGCCGTCGCTCTCATCCGCCTCAGCTACGACATATTCTCCTTTGCCTGCTTTGGCATTGCTGCCGACATTCATAATTTCTCCGCCTATGATATAGGTCGGATCTGCACCGCACTTCTCCATGACCATTGCAATCATTGATGATGTAGTCGTCTTCCCATGGGCGCCAGCAACGGCAATGCCCTTGCGCAGGTCCATGATCTTGGCTAACATCTCCGCGCGATGCAGGATTGGAATATTCAGCTGCTCAGCCGCCGCCATCTCCACATTGTCCTTTGATAGCGCTGTCGAATAGACGACCATATCCGCACCTGTCACATGATCGGCTTCATGCCCGATGAACACTTTCGCGCCCTTAGCAATCAACTTCTCTGTTAACTCCTGCGCGGCCACATCCGAGCCCGAGATCCGGTATCCCATCTCGAGAAGCACTCTTGCGATCGCGCTCATGCCGTAACCGCCAATACCAATGAAGTGCACATGCTCAGCAGTATTCAATACCATCGTCACCAACCTTTATCGCTTGTCTTCTGATTCAGCACCCAAGATCGAACATCAGATATCATATATAAAGTCCCCGACACGACAGCAAGGTCTTGTTGGCGATTTATCGTCTGTAATTGCTCGAGAGCCTGCTTCCAATCCGGTTCAATAATAATGCGAAGGTTAGGCTTAGCTCGCTCAACTCTTAGTTGTTCTGCTAGCTGCGCCAGCGCATCCGCATCCAGCTTTTTGCGGAAATCCGGCTCACTTATAATTAATGTATCCACAATAGGTAGTATATGCCATAAATAATCAGAATGATTCTTCGTCGATAGCATTCCTATCATAAAGTGTAACTTGTCGAACACATAGAGTTGCTCCAGCGCGGCAGCCAGCGACTGTGCGCCTTCAGGATTATGCGCGCCATCGATCAGTAATCTGGGCTGCTCAGAAATCAGCTCCAACCGACCTGGCCACTTCGTCTCCAGCAGACCGTTCATCACATGTTCTTCATCTATAATCACAGCATAGTATTGCCGCAGTATTTCCAACGTCATCATGGCCACGGCACTGTTTACCATTTGGTGTTCGCCGCTGAGTGTGATCGTCAGGTCTTCGAATGTACGGAAGGGTCCTTCGAAGTGATAAGATAATCTGCCCAGCTCGATCTGGTTCAAGCGCGCATGGTAGTCGCGATGATGCAGATAGAGCTTGCTCTTCTGCCGATCAGCTACCTGCTTGATAACGGCCGCGACTTCAGGTTGATCAGCCGCGCATACGACTGGAACACCAGGTTTGATAATACCAGCCTTCTCAGCCGCGATTTCCGCCAAGCTATTCCCTAGTATATCCATATGGTCATGTCCAACATTCGTAATTACCGAAACAATCGGAATAACGATATTTGTACAATCCTGCCGTCCTCCCAGGCCTGTCTCCCATATAATGAAATCAGGAAAGGCATGCCGCGCAAAATACTCAATTGCGAGCGCGGTAGTTACCTCGAAGCTGGTCAAACTGCCCAGCTCCGTCTCCGCTAGCTCATCCGATAACGCCTTGAGCTGATTCGCGATGAGCAGAACAAGCTCGTCCGGGATGTCGACACCATTGAATCGAATGCGATCTGTATATCTCGTTATATATGGAGAGTTAAACGTCCCGACGTGATACCCGCATTGTTGCAACACACTTGCCAGATAAGCGCATGTTGAACCCTTGCCGTTCGTACCTGCGACGTGGATAAACTTCAACCTTCTATGCGGATTGCCTAGACGCTCCATAATATAATCCATGCGTTTCAAGCCAGGTCTGATGCCAAAATTAACGAGGCCGGTTATCCAACTCTCGGCCTCTTCATAAGTAACGAATGTCATTGTCCCACATCCTATCTATTGATCCATGGCCTAATCGTTGGCCTAGAGGGCAAGAGATTCATAAATGGTTTATCCTCTAGGAAGGTGTCAGCCTCACGAGCCTGCATGAAGTACAGCTATTCTAAGTATAAAATGCAAATCTGAACTTCTCCATGCACAACCTACAGTTCATTCGCAGCATAGTTATGATGGTTAACATTCAGGCCGATTTTAGCTGTATAATTTGCAGGATCGTGCCCATATAAGCGTGGCTTCTATATTTAACTGTACTAAATAGATGATCTTCCTAGTCGATAATCAAGTGTCAGCCATTCAGTTCAGAGATACGCGCGATCACCTTATCACGCTTATCCGCGTAATCAGCGAGCTTTGCTTTCTCTTCTTCGATGACCTTGGCTGGCGCTTTGGAGACGAAGCCTGGATTGCCCAGCTTCTTCTCGATGCGATCGACCTCGCTATGGAGCACCTTTAATTCCTTTTCAAGCCTAATTATTTCCTGCGCAATATCAATCAGTCCAGCTAGCGGGAAGTACAGCTCAGCGCCCGTTACAACCGCTGTCATCGCCTTATCTGGCGACGCGAGTGACTGAGAAATCTCTAGCGAGGAAGTATTGCTGAAGCGCTCGAGATACACCAAATTGCGCTCCAGCACGGACTGCACACTACTCGATGTCGGCTTGATCAATAGTTCAATCTTCTTGCCCATGGAAACATTCACCTCAGCGCGAATATTCCGTACTGCGCGGATGATATCCATCAGCTGGTGCATCTCGGATGAAGCAAGATCGGCCACGAATTTCTCTGAATATACCGGCCAAGCGGCAAGCGTAATCGTCTCCCCTTCATGCGGAAGATGCTGCCAGATCTCTTCTGTAAGGAATGGCATAAAGGGATGGAGCAGACGTAAGGTATGATCAAGCACATAGACGAGTACGTTCTGTGTAATTTGCTTGGCAATTGGATCGGCACCATAGAGCGAGAGCTTGGAGAACTCGATATACCAATCACAAAGATCATCCCAGATGAAATCATAGAGAAGTCTGCCGACTTCGCCGTATTCATAGTGATCCATCAGTCGCGTTATATCACGAGCGGTCTCATTCAAGCGATGCAGAATCCACTTATCCGCCGTGTTCAAATCGACGCTACCTAGGTCAACTGCCGTCATGCCCTCTACGTTCATTAGCACGAACCGCGAAGCATTCCATATCTTATTAGCGAAGTTACGCATCTGCTCGACCCGCTCTATACGGAAGCGCAGATCCTGTCCTGGCGTACTCCCAGTAGATAGCATGAATCGCATCGCATCAGCGCCGTATTGTTCGATAACCTCCAATGGATCAATTCCGTTGCCAAGCGACTTTGACATCTTGCGCCCTTCTGCGTCACGTACAAGGCCATGTATATAGACATCCTTGAACGGAATTTCATCTGTAAATTCTAATGCGGTGAAGATCATTCGCGCTACCCAGAAGTAAATGATGTCGTAGCCGGTAACCAATACATCTGTCGGATAATAGCGCTTTAGATCCTCTGTCTCATGCGGCCAGCCCAATGTCGAGAACGGCCACAGCGCCGAGCTGAACCAAGTGTCCAGCACATCGTTATCCTGTGACAGATTCGAGCTGCCACAATGCTCACACGCAGCCGCATCTGTCACAGATACGGTTATCTCACGGCAATCCGCGCAATGCCAGGCAGGGATGCGATGGCCCCACCAGATCTGTCTGGAGATGCACCAGTCCTTAACGTTCTCAATCCATTGCAGATAAACCTTCTCGAATCGCTCTGGCACGAAGTTGACGCCCTGGCCAGACTTCTGCGCAGCGATGGCGTCAGACTTCTGCCTAGCGATGGCGTTGTCGGCAAGCGGCTTCATCGCAACGAACCACTGTGTAGACAGATAAGGCTCGATGACCGCCCCGCTGCGCTCGCTATGCCCGACCTGATGTGTATGTGGTTCAATCTGCACCAGAACGCCCTGGTCCTGCAGATCCTTCACAAGCCGTTTCCGACACTCAAATCGATCCAAGCCCGAATAAGGTCCGGCTTGGTCATTCATCACGCCGCTCTCATCCATTACCAGCACCTGAGGCAGATCATGACGCAGACCTACTTCGAAGTCATTCGGATCATGGGCTGGTGTAATCTTCACTGCGCCGCTGCCAAATTCTCGTTCCACATATTCGTCTGCTATAACCGGAATTTCTCGACCTAGAATCGGCAGGCGCAGCAGCTTGCCAATCATATGCTGATAGCGCTCATCCTCTGGATGAACGGCCACAGCTGTATCGCCCAACATCGTCTCCGGTCGCGTAGTGGCGACTGTAATCGAACCGCTGCCGTCAGCAAGCGGGTACTTCAGATGATAGAGATTACCTTGTACTTCCTTATATTCGACCTCAATATCCGACAACGCGGTCCGTGTTGCGGGATCCCAATTGATGATTTTCTTGCCTCTATAGATCAGGCCCTTCTTATACAAGCGGACGAATACCTCTCTTACCGCATCAGACAAGCCTTGGTCCAAGGTGAAGCGTTCACGGGAATAGTCCAGAGACAGCCCCATCTTCCCCCACTGATCACGAATGGTATTCGCATACAGCTCCTTCCATTCCCATACCTGCTCGAGGAACTTCTCGCGCCCCAGGTCGTATCTGCTCGTCCCCTGCTCTCGCAGTTGAGCCTCTACTCTTGTCTGTGTTGCGATTCCCGCATGGTCGGTCCCTGGTAACCATAACGCATCGTATCCCTGCATTCGCTTCGCGCGAACCATAATGTCCTGTAATGTGAAATCAAGCGCGTGTCCGATATGCAGCATGCCTGTCACATTAGGCGGCGGAATAACAATTGTGAATGGCTCGGCATCCTGTCGCTTACCCGCCTTGAAATACCCGCCCTTCTGCCAATATTCCGTCCATTTCATTTCTGCAGACTTGGGATCATAGGTAGTCGGCATCGATTTATTTTCACTGTGCTCTGACATGGTATTATCCTCCGTTTCAAATTTAAGCATCCGCACTCGCACAAATATAGATACTTATTACCCTACATTCCCGCATACACTCGACGCACGAACAAATATAGATACTTTTTACCCTACATTCCCACATACACGCGACGCACGCATAAATATAGATACTTTTTACTGTACATTCCCACATACACGCGACGCACGCACAAATATAGATACATATTACCCTACATTCTCATATCAAGCGTTACATGCTTATCACCCGATTATGATCCTGCTCCACAAGGTCGAATCCTTCGATGTATACACAGTAAATTGTTTATGTAACAAATATATATATCATACCGATGTTGAGTTTTGGAGTCAACAAGAAGCGCCCCCCGATAGCCTCGAGGGGCGCATGATTACAAGCGATTTAAGACCTTGAGGGGATGTAGACAATTTGCCCCTCGGATACACCTGCTTCACTTAATTGATTATGCATAGCGATGTCTCTTGCACTCAGCTCATAACGATCGGCAATGGATTCAATCGTGTCTTCACGCTGCGCAATATACAGCCGCATTCGCTCGAATCGTGTCTCATTCTGTCCGCCAAGGAACAGCTTGCGCCATTCCAGCGCATTATTCGACTTGACCGACTGAGCGGATTGGTCGTCTCCCGCGAACTCAGCTTCATTCAATGGCTTCGCCTTGAAGGCCACCTTGGTCTCTTCCTTATCCGGCGCGGCGAATACAGGCTCATGATGCTGATGCTCCTCCACCGTCGCCTGTTCATCATCCTGCTCTTCCGTCTGTGTCCAAGATGCACTCTGATTCTGCTCGACGATTGCATAATCAGGATAATCATCATAATCAGCCGCATCAGCATCAGCATCAACATCAGCATCAGCGACTACTTTGATCGTCTCGGATTGCTCCTTCGGTTTTGGCTTTAGCTTTGGCTTAGGCTTTGCCATTGCTTTAGACTTTCTGGCCTCTTCTGTCAGCGCTTCATCCAATTGCGCATTAGCCTCATCTGCGCTTGCCCGTGTGGCGCTAAGCCCCGATATAGACAGCACACCTGTTACATTCAGGCTTCTGGATGAGCTCAGCTCAACATCGAAGCGATCCATCTCCACCTCGATCCCATCCGCCGAAATCTCCCCCCGTGCTGGCAGCGAAATCTCAACCGGGATACGATGCTTGAAGGTGCGCTCAACCTCTCCCTCGGATCCAGGGATATAATCGGCTTGCAGCTCCAGATGCCCGCGCAGCAGCACTTGCTCCTGTCCGGGGTCTGCTGAGATTCGCGGAAGCAATTCAATCTGCTGCAGCTGGCCGATCTCTGGCAGTTCGTCTGGCAGCTGGACGCGTTCATAAATATCAAATCGAATTCCTGCATGGTGATCAGTCATTCTACTACCCTCCCTTCCATATTGCCTGTTCACTCCCAAGTATATGGAAGCAGGAGTAGAAGAATGACTAGTTTTTCATTCTGACAGTTTATCCAGCAGTGCTCGCATATCATCAGGCATATCGGCTTCGATCTCAATCAACTCGCCGCCAAGCGGATGATGGAAGCTGAGGCGCATACCATGCAGTGCTTGCCTGGCGATCAGCGACGCATCCCCGCCGTATAACCGATCCCCGATAATGGGATGCCCGAGATGACTGAGATGCACGCGAATCTGGTGGGTGCGGCCTGTCTCCAGCTGCAGATGAAACAGCGCCGCAGCCTGGAATCGCTCCATCACCTCATAGTGTGTGACAGCGGCCAAGCCGCTCTGCGACACTCTTCGCCTGCCAGCTACATGACGATCGCGGCCTATCGGCGCATCGATAACACCTTGCTCGTAGGTCGGCCGCCCATGTGCAATCGCAACATAGCTGCGCAATATTCGCTTATGGCGCATGTCCTCGTCTAGCATGTGCTGCGCGTACGCATTCTTCGCATATAACACTGGACCTGTGGTCCAATCATCCAATCTATGGATATGCCGAACTGCTACGCGCTCACCACTTGCTTGATAATGAAAAGCGACCCCATTCGCCAGTGTACCCCCTGCGCCAGCTGCAGACGGGTGAACGGGAATACCCGCTGGTTTATTCACAACAAGGCAGAAGTCGTCCTCAAATAAGATCTCTAGCTCCTGCCACTGAGGTTCGAACCCAAGCGGCCGCGCGTCGAACAGACGAAGCCTCAGGCGATCGCCGGATCGTATGATATCCCCGCCGCTATGCATCCGCTTCACATAGGCTGCTGGCATGCGAAATTCTCGTGTCAGATAGTCGGTATGCGCCTGTGCATCGTCGGTCAGCGAGCGAGGCACGATGAGCTCGAGCCACTCGCCCTTACGTATCATGATGACCTCGCGATAGGAACGCTATGATATCTTGTGCGGCTTGCTTACCCTGTGCAATACAATCCGGTATGCCAACGCCTAGATAGCCGGCACCTGCAACAGCTGACCCCGGCAGCGCCTGACCCAGCTGCTTGCGGAAGAGCCGCAGCCGATCAAGATGTCCGACTGGATATTGCGGCATCGACGCGCGCCAACGCGTAGTCTCTGTGAATACAGGCTCCGCCGTTACGTTCATCGTCGTCTTCAAATCGGCCCGCACTCGGTTGATCAGCTCCTCCTCGCTGAGGGTTACGCCTCGATCATCGCCCTGGCGACCGATATAACAACGGACAAGCGCTAGATGCTCCGGCGCGGTATGTAGCCATTTCACGGAGGTCCATGTGCATGCTGTAATCGTCAGGCCCTCGTCGCGCGGTACCAGGAAGCCCGAGCCATTCATCTTGGACGCTGCATCCTCGCTTCGGTACGCCAATACGACATTCGCGACTGATGCATAAGGGATATCGATCAGGCTCGTATCCACACCAGAGATACCGCTTAGCAGCGTTACGGCCGAATAATTCGGAACAGCGACAATAACCGCGTCGAATAGTGAAGCGTCGCCCTCGCTTGTGTGAACCAGAATGCCCGCATCCTCCGCCTGAGCAATCTCCCGAACAGACACGCCTCGCACAATTCGACAGTCCTGCAGATTCTGCAGATTGTCGGTCAGCGCGTCGATCAAGGTGGACAGCCCGCGCTTATAGGTGAGGAACACCGCCTGACTTAGCGCAGGCGGCAGCGGTGATTGCGCGTGCTGCGCCTGAGATGCAGTACGATTTTGCAGCTGCTTATTGCGGAGCATGCCCAGAATTAAGCTGCCGTACTGCTGCTCGAGTTTCCCGAATTGAGGGAAGGTCGCCTGCAGACTCAGCTTCTGCGTATCTCCCGCATAGATGCCAGCCAGCAGCGGCTCAATAATATGCTCGAGCACCTCACGACCTAGACGGCGCTGCAGGAAGCTGCCGAGCGCCTCATCGCCGCCAGTTCCCCTCGGCAGCACGAGATCCATCGCAGCGCGGGCCTTCCCGATCGGGCTTATCAGAGCCGTTCGCGCGAACGGCATAATCTGTGTCGGTATGCCAAGCACTAGTCCCTGCGGCATGCGATGCAGCTTACCCTTACGCAGAATGAAGGACTTCGCCTGCGGATTAATGGCAACCAGCTCATCCTCAATACCAAGCTCCCGCGTCAGCTCAAGGATCGGCAGCTTCCTAGTCAGGAAGGAATCCGGCCCGCGCTCAATCACACAATCATCACGGTGCAAGGTCTGAATCTTGCCTCCGAGCTGCGGACTCTCCTCGAATAGGGTGATGTCAGCTGCTATGCCCCGCTCACGGCTCAGCTTGCGCGCATAGAACGCCGCGCTGAGTCCGCTGATGCCGCCGCCCACGACCGCGATCCTGCGCAGCGCACCGCTCATACTGCGCTCACAACATGCTGCTGATGCACGCAATCCGCTAACGTCGCAATGTAGAGCGGATCCGTATTCAGCGAAGCGGTCCGCGCCAGACGCATTCCGAGCTCCGCAGCCAATTGCTGTGCCTCTATATCTACATCATAGAGCACCTCTAGATGATCGGACACGAATCCGATCGGGGAGATAATCACATCGCTAATTCCTTCCTGCTGCTTGATCCGCTTCAGCACATCCAGAATATCTGGGCCTAGCCAAGGCGTAGCGGTGCGTCCAGCACTCTGCCAGGCGAACTCCCAGTTGTCGCTCCCGACAGCCGCGCTGATCGCTCGGGAGGTCTCCAGCAATTGCTCCGGATACGGATCATTCATCTCCACGATCTTCTCAGGCAGACTGTGTGCGCTGAAGATCACCCGGATTTGCTGTCGATCAACACCACTGAATGTGTCCAGAGCCGCATCCAGCCGTTCTGACAGCGCGCGAATCAGCAGAGGGTGCAGATGGTAGCTCTCCACGAATCGCATCTGGATGCCTTGCTTCTCCGCCTCCTCGCGAGCACGCTTCATATAGCTGCCGACACTCATGGTCGAATAATGCGGCGCGAGCACAATCCCGACAGCCTCCTTAATACCATCCTGCGCCATCTGCTGAACACCATCCTCAATGAACGGCGCAGCATGCTTCAAGCCCTGATAGCAGACATAACCAGCCTCGGGATAATCACGCTCCAGCTGCTTCTGCAGTTCACTGACCTGCTGATTCGTATGCTCACGCAACGGGAACACACCGCCGACGATCGCCTCATAGCGATCCGTGAGCTCCTTCAGCTGCTCCTCACTCGGCGGATGACCTCTGCGTATGTGTGTATAATAAGCCTCGACCTGCTCCATACTCTCTGGCGTCCCATACGACATCACCAGCACGCCTGTCTTCTTATTTGGCACCAGCTTCACGTCCCTTCGCCTGTATAGCCGCCCTTGAATAGTCATGTACGAACGCCGTCAGATCACGCAGCTTCTCCAGCGAAGCCTCCGGGAACAGCCCATGCCCCAGATTGAAGATGAATCCAGGCTGCTCCAGGCCCTGATCGATAATCGACTTCGCATAGTCGTGAATCACCGCGGACGGAGCCGTCAGAACGAGCGGATCCAGATTGCCCTGCACACCATAGTCCGGACCTACCCTGCGCCGACCCTCCGCAATGGATACGCGCCAATCGAGCCCGATGATATCCGCCTGAATCCCGCGCAGCACTGGCAATAATTCACCTGAACTTACCCCTGGAAAATAAATCTTCGGCTGCGGTAAATCCGCAAGCCCTTCGAAGATCCGTCCGATTGTCGGCCGCACATAGCGCTCGAAATCCGCTGGTGCCAGCGCCCCGACCCAGCTGTCGAACAGCTGAACCGCCTTCGCTCCTGCGGTAATCTGCGCGCGCAGATAGCTGATCACCATATCGCCCAGCTTATCCATCAGCTTGAACCACAGCTCCGGCTCGCCATACATCATCGCCTTCGTTCGCAAGTAATTTTTTGACGGCCTGCCCTCGATTAAATAGCTCGCAAGCGTGAATGGCGCTCCGGCGAACGTAATGAGCGGCACGGATAACTGCTCGTCAAGAATGCGAATCGTCTCCATCACATGCGACAGATCTCTCTCAACATCGATAGGCTTAAGCCGCTCGATATCCTGAGCTGTGCGGATCGGATTATAGATGACCGGACCTACATCCTTCACTATGTCGAAATCTATCCCAATCGAAGCGACCGGATTCATGATGTCGGAATAGAGGATGGCGGCATCTACACCGAGCTTCTTGACCGGCATCATCGTCACCTCGGCGGCCAGCTCCGGCTGCAGGCAGATCTCCAGCAGGGAATAATTCTCCTTGATCTTCCGATACTCTGGGTCATATCTGCCCGCTTGTCTCATATACCACACTGGAACATGATCAATCTGTTGCTTCCGGCAAGCCCGGAGGAAATTGGTGTTCAAGATCATTTTGTCAGCCCTTTCCTAGGTAACCTTCATATAATGACGCTAGTGTGAACGGTATTCACAGCCGCTTAAGTGCCTCGCGATGTGCCGCTATCGTCTGATCGATGTCATCATCGGTATGGGCGAGCGAGATGAACAACCCCTCGAATTGGGAGGGAGCGATACATACGCCATGATCGAGCAAGCCCTCGAACACCGTATTGAATTGCTGCAGATTCGACGATTTGGCAGCTGTGTAATTCGTGACGCGCTCCTCCGTATAGAACGGACATAGCATCGATCCGACACGGTTAATCGTTACCGCGATACCGAATTCGGCGCTGTTAGCGGTTAGGCCTGCCTCTAGTCTGGCGGATCGCTTCTCCAGCGTCTCATAAACACCGGGCTCGCCAAGCAGCTTCAGCGTAGTATAGCCGGCCGCCATCGCCAGCGGATTGCCAGACAGCGTTCCTGCCTGATAGATTGGACCTGCTGGTGCCATTCTCTCCATGATCTCGCGTTTACCGCCGTAAGCACCTACAGGCAGTCCACCGCCGATTACCTTCCCCATGCATGTCAGGTCGGGGGTTACCCCGAACCGTCCTTGCGCGCAATGCAAGCCTACACGGAAGCCAGTCATCACTTCATCGAAGATGAGTAGGCTGCCGTATTGCAGCGTGATGGAGCGCAGCCCTTCGAGGAAGCCCGCCAGTGGCGGCACTACGCCCATGTTCCCTGCTACTGGTTCAACAATGATCGCCGCAATCTCCTCGCCATAAGCCTGGAATGCCTGCTTAACAGCCTCCAGGTCATTGTAAGGCACTGTAATCGTATGTGCGGCTACACCCTCAGGTACACCCGGACTGTCAGGCAACCCCAATGTCGCTACGCCTGAGCCCGCCTTGATTAACAAGGAGTCCGCATGACCGTGATAACCGCCCTCGAATTTCACAATCTTATTGCGCCCCGTGTAGCCGCGCGCTAACCGCAGCGCGCTCATCGTTGCCTCTGTTCCAGAATTGACCATGCGCACAACCTCAACTGACGGCACCCGCTCACAGACCAGCTTAGCCATCTCGGTCTCCAGCAATGTAGGCGCGCCGAAGCTGGTGCCCTTAGCTGCCATATCTGTAATCGCAGCCAGCACCTCGGGATGCGCATGACCGAGAATAAGCGGTCCCCACGATCCGATATAATCGATATAGTGATTGCCGTCGATATCATATAGACGACTTCCCTGTCCGCGCTCCGCGAACACCGGCGTGAGACCGACAGAGCGGAATGCGCGAACCGGACTATTCACCCCGCCTGGGATGTAGTGCCGCGCTTCTTCGAAAGCGGCCTTCGAGCGAGCCTCAACACGCTTATTTACCTTACTCATAGGACTACCCCTTTTCGAGAATTATGTTAGACTAGACATATAATCCTATTCAAGTTGCAGGTGAACCTTCCATGATAACCCTATTGAAGAATGTATCGCTATTCCAGAATCTGTCTGACGAGCAGCTCGCGCATATCGGTCAGTATTGTGTTCGGGTATCCGCCAAGAGCGGAACGATCCTGTTCCGTGAGAAGGAGCTCGGCGAAGAATTCTATATCCTGCTGGCCGGATCTGTGAAGATCTATACCACATCGGCGAATAGCGAGGAGAAGATTCTATCCGTATTCCGTCCCGGCGAGAGCTTCGGCGAGCTGTCGCTGATTGATGGCAAGCCGCGCTCAGCTACTGCAGAGACCATTCAAGACAGCGTATTGCTCAGCCTATCCAAGCAGAATTTCCTCGCGATCATGGCGAATAAATTCGACATTACGCTAACCATTATGCAGGAGCTCTGTCAGCGGCTGCGGGACACGAATCAGCATGTCCATGACCTAACCTTCCTCGATTCGCGCACGCGCGTTCTGAAGAACCTCATCCAGATGGCCAACAAGCACGGCACCCGTCGTGGATCGCAGATCACACTGCGTGTCGTCATTAACTACGACGAGCTGTCGCTGATGGCCGGTGTCCAGAAGGATGTACTCATGCAGGTGCTCAGGGAGCTTGAGTTAAAGTCGATCCTGCATATTGCTTCCGACGAGTTTACATTGGATCTATCCAAGCTGCGCGCTTAATCAAGCCATCTCGCGGCATCCTTGGCATGATACGTAATGATCATGTCCGCGCCAGCGCGCTTCAAGCCGATCAGCGTCTCCAGCACAATCGCCTGCTCGTCGATCCATCCATTGGCTGATGCTGCCTTCACCATCGCATATTCGGCGCTTACGTTGTACGCGACGATCGGCTGCTCGAACTGGTCACGGATTGTCCGAATGACGTCCATATAAGCGAGAGCAGGCTTAATAATCAGCATATCTGCGCCCTCAGCCACATCTGAATCCGCTTCGCGAATCGCCTCACGGACATTGGCCGGATCCATCTGATACGTCTTGCGATCCCCGAATTGGGGCGCTGAATGCGCTGCTTCACGGAATGGACCATAGAACGCTGACGCGTACTTCACTGAATAGGACAGTATGGGAATCTGGCGGAATCCTTCCTCGTCCAATCCAGCTCGAATAGCAGCTACAAAACCATCCATCATATTCGATGGCGCAATGACATCCGCGCCGGCGCGCGCCTGAGACACTGCCGTTCTGACCAGGTGCGTCAGCGATTCATCATTATCGACATAAGCGTGCCCACTTCGCTCATCATGCTTCACGATACCGCAATGTCCATGGTCGGTAAACTGACATAGACATGTATCTGTGATCACGAGCAAGTCGGGATAACGCTTCTTAATCATGCGGGTTGCGCGCTGCACAATCCCTTCCTCATCGTAAGCGGAGGTTCCGCATGCGTCCTTGACCAGCGGCACGCCGAACAATAGGACAGCTGGGATTCCGCATGCTGTTACCTCCACCAGCTCTTCCTCCAGGCGATCCAGCGAGTAATGATAGACACCTGGCATAGAGCTGATTTCCTCCTTCACATCTGTCCCTTCGGTTACGAAGATCGGATAGATGAGATCCTGGACACTCACCTGATTCTCCCTCACCATCGCTCTAAGCGACGCTGAGCCTCTAAGTCGTCTATGTCTAATTATTGGATATACCATCTGTTATACCACCTCTCTATCTTATAATCATTCAGCCGCACACTCCCTGTTATTCAGCAATAATCGCCTCGATCAAGGAAGGAATTGTCGCCTCTGCGGCCATTCTATGTACCTCTAATCCGCGATTCCGAGCCGTCTCCGCCGTCTTGGGTCCGATGCAGGCTATCATGCTGTCCGTCAGCAATTCAGCTGCCGACTGTCCCGTCACCGCCTCGATCCGATCACAGAGATTATTGACCGTAGATGAGCTGGTGAATGTCACGATATGGACTTCATTGCGCTTCAGCAGCTGGATCAATTCATCCGTGTGCTCGTCAGTCGCGTGATTCTCATATACATCGACATCTATCACATGTAAGCCGCGTCTGCCCAGCTCGACAGCGAGGTAGGCGCGAGCCAGATCGCCGCGAGCCAGTAGCACACGCTGACCAGCAATCAGTTCATCCTCAATCGACTCGAGCAGTCCCTCCGCCTGATAGAAGGAGTCAGGCAGTATCTCCGCTACAATCCCACGCGCTAACAGGGCAGCGGCTGTAACCGGTCCTACCGCCGCGACCTTGGCAGCTGCCAATCGGCGAATATCGATTCGCTGGGCAGCCAGCCGCTGGAAGAAGTAGTCTACGCCATTGACACTCGTGAAGACGACCCAATGGTAGTCCTCCAATTGACGCAGAGCATCATCAAGCCGAGATAGCACCTCCGGTGACGAAGGCTCGCGCAGTTCAATTACAGGAAATTCATAAGCTTCACCGCCGAGCTCATCGATGCGATTCGATAGCTCGCTAGCTTGGCTGCGAGCGCGGGTCACGAGCACCCGTCGACCGAACAGCGGCTTCGACTCATACCAATTTAGCTTCTCACGTAGCCGCACCACTTCTCCGACGACAATCACAGCCGGCGGCTTGAAGTTCAGTTCCTGCACCTGCTCTGCAATATCAGCCAGTGTGCCAATCAATGTCTTCTGATTGATTCGGGTGCCCCAACGAATCAGGGCGACTGGTGTATCCGGAGACTTGCCGTTGGCAATCAATTGATCACGAATGTAGGCGATCTTCGTTACACCCATCAGGAAGATCAAGGTGTCCGTTGACGGCGTTATCATATCCCATTGGATATTCATTTCCAGCTTATCTGGATTCTCATGCCCGGTCACGATCGCCAGCGATGAAGCATAGTCCCGATGTGTCACTGGTATTCCTGCGTAAGCCGGAACAGACAGCGCCGAGGTAACACCCGGAATAATATCATAATCAATCCCATGGTATCCGAGCAGCTCCGCCTCCTCGCCGCCGCGCCCGAATAACATCGGGTCTCCTCCCTTGAGCCGCGCAACCTGCTTGCCTGCGAGCGCAAGATCGACTAGTAATTGATTGATCTGTTCCTGCTTTAAGGTATGCTTGCTCTGCTTCTTGCCAACATAGATCAGCTCTGCGCTAGGCTTGGCTTCCTTCAGCAATCTAGGGCTTGATAATCGATCATAGACGATCACATCAGCCCTCCTGATAGCCTCAAGCCCGCGTACGGTAATCAGCTTCGGATCACCCGGTCCAGCGCCTACTAGATAAACCTTTCCCCTAGGTTCACCCATATGTTCATACTCCCATCTGCGCCAGAATTCGATCTGCGCCACGATTGATTAATGCTTCTGCCAGCCGCTCGCCCACAAGCTGTGGATCCTGGCCAGACAAGCTTTCCTTGAGCATCGTTTCGCCATCAGGCGTACCAACGATGCCTGTCAGCTGGATCAAGCCGCTGCCGTCGTCCTGCCAGGTCGCATAAGCGCCGATCGGCACTTGACAGCCGCCATTCAATCTAGCAAGATAAGCGCGCTCAGCTGCAACTGTTCGCTCCGTAACCGGGTCATTGATCAGATTCAGCAGTGCGCGAACTTCCGGATCGTGCTTCCTGCACTCAATCCCTAGCGCGCCCTGTCCGACAGCCGGCACACATAATTCCGGTGACAGATACTCACTAACTCGGTCCTGCCATCCAATTCGGTGCAAGCCCGCTCCCGCGAGCAGAATTGCATCGAATCCTTCTGTCTCGAGCTTCTTCAGACGCGTATCGATATTGCCGCGTATCGATTCGATGCGCAGATCCGGCCGATAGGCTCTAAGCTGACATGCGCGTCTGAGACTGCTCGTACCGATGATCGCAGCTTGCGGCAGCTCATCCAATGTCAGATTTCCTCTAGAGATCAGCGCATCACGCGCATCAACGCGCCTGGGCACCCCTCCGATCATCAGGTCGTCGGGCAATTGAGACGGCATGTCCTTCATGCTGTGAACAGCCAGATCGATCTCTCCATCGAGCAGCGCTTGTTCGATCTCCTTGACGAACAGTCCCTTGCCGCCGACCTTGGACAAGGTGACATCGAGAATGCGATCCCCTTGCGTTACAATCTTCTTGACACTGAATTCCAGCTCCCAGCCCTCGCCTAACGCGAGCTTACGCAGCTGTTCGATCACTTGATTCGTCTGTGTGAGCGCGAGCGCGCTCTGTCTGCTGCCTACTACAATATGTCTCTTCATAGCCATGCTCCGTTTCCGTATAGTAGCTGTCATGTCAGCTCAGTCGGGGAAAGCTCCTGCTGCCAGTTCGTGATGTCTTCAGCCCGCTTCAGTACCTCAAGCACGTGACGTCGATAAGCATCGATGCGCCCTTCTCGGATTAGCCCTAGTATATCGACCGTCAACACATGATGATAAATCATCCTTCTCAGCTGAGGGTTTACGATGTCAACATGCGTTCTGGTTCGCAGCTCCGCTAAGAAGTCCACATAAATCTCGTAATCATCGCCATAGCGCTGAGCAAGCTCATCTCTTAGCTTAACTGCCAGTCCCGGACTAGCACCGCTGGTGGACACCGTCATCACGAGCGACCCCCTATGCAGAGCTGCTGGTACAATGAAGCTGCCGCGCTCTGGCCGCATGCTGTCGCAAGCTAGCAATCCCATCTCCACCGCATCTCGGCATACACGCGCATTCACCTCATCGGAGTCCGTCGCGGCGAACACGAGCAGCGCTCCTGTTAGATCCGTTCCTCCCGCATAGGGACGACGCTCTGCGCTCACCGCTCCCTCGACCACCCATTGGGTAATCTCGGGGCCGATCACGGGAGCGACTACATGAATCTTCGCGCTTGATAGAAGTAAGGTTTTTATTTTGCGAGACGCTACTGCACCGCCCCCTACTACTACACAGCTTCGCCCATTCAATTGCAATTGAATCGTATAACCGCTCATTATCAGTCGCCACCCCTCTAATGGAATTCAGAGAATGTGTTGGACCAGATGAGATTGCCGAGCACGGCAGCCAGTCCAATGAGATTGATCACCGCCAGTTGCGTCCAGCTTCGCTTGCCCCGCAATCGCATCCAGATATAATAGCCATAGATGAGTAAGATCAGAACCGTATGGATGACCTTCCAATCGCCCAGGAGCCGCCATTGCTGACCGTAAGTGATCCAAGATAGACCGAGCACGAGCGAGGCGATCAGCAGCGGCACACCGGCTACTACGAGCCACATGGTGATCTTGTGGGTGACTTCTAGCGACGGCATTCGGCTCATATAGGCGGACCAGCGCTTGCTCTTAAGACGTCCGTAGAGGAAGAGCAGCATGGCGGACAGCAATGCGCTGAGAATGAAGAGTGAGTAGCTGGCGGCTGCCAGCGAGATATGGACGACTAGCAGATCATCTCTCACCTGCCACTGCAAGACAGCGCCTGAGATATCGCGGTTGCCGAAGAAGCCGAGTGAAGCGATCGCGAAGCCCGCTAGATTCACTAAGAATAAAACATCGATCCGCATGATGAAATTCAGTGCGAGCGACAGCGTAATCACCAGCCAGGAGAGGAAGAACAACGAGCCGAATAGCTGCAGCATGGTCTCCATCCGCATCTGAGAGGCCTCATAGAAGAGATAGATGGTTTGCAAAGCCCATACAAAAGCAAGCAACCCTGCACCAAGCTGCTTCGCTCTAAGATTCCGCTCTACGAAATCTGAGAACATAAACAGAAGGCTCAGGGCATATAGATACAGCATTGCATCGAAGAATATACTCGTTCCGTGCATGCGGACCTCCTACATGTGCGCGGGAACGCTTCTAAGGACAAGCGTTCTTGCGCGCTCGCTCTTATCCACGGGCTCTGTCGCTTTGGACTTGCCGTCGTCTAGCAAGGTGTCTTCCTCGCTGGCTCCGCTGCGCGCAATCTCTTCCTCCAGCGCGAACAGATGCGCGAACAGCTCGACCGCCTCTTCCCCGCGCCGCTGTGCCGCCAGCTCCTTCACCCGTTCAACCGGATCGTGCACCATCTGATTCAGCATGCTCTTGCTCAGCTTATGAATCACCTTAATCTCTCGTTCAGACAGCTGGGGCAGCTTCCTTCGCATGCTGTCCATCGTCTCTTCGTGAATCGCTGATGCCTTATGCTGCAATGCGCGAATAGCAGGTGCGACACCCAAGGTTCTATACCACTGCTGGAATTCGAAGATGTCCTGATCAATGATCAGCTGAACCTTATCGGCCTCGCGCTTCCTCATCTCGAGGTTATTGTCCACGATCGCCTGGAGATCATCGATATCATAGAGGAACACATGATCCAGCTTGCTGATCGCCGGGTCTAGATCACGCGGCACGGCGATGTCGATCATGAACAGCGGGCGGTTGCCGCGCCGCTTCATCGCCTGCTCCACCATCGCGCTCGTCAGCACATATCCCTGCGAACCCGTGGAGGTAATGATAATGTCGATCTCATGCAGCATGATCATCTGGACGATCTCATCCAGCGTACATGCGATTCCACCTAATCGACTGATGAGCTCCTCCGCGCGTTCAATCGTGCGATTCGCTACGACCACCTTGCCTGCGCCGCCTGCCTGCAGATGCTTCACTGTAAGCTCACCCATCTTGCCTGCACCGATGATCATCACATTCTTACCGCGATATTGACCGAATATCCGCTTGCCCAATTCAACAGCTGCATAGCTGACCGACACCGCGCTCTCGCCGATCGCCGTATCCGTATGCGCGCGCTTCGCCATCGTGATCGCTTGCTTGAACAATCGGTTGAAGATCGTCCCAGTCGTCTTCTCGCGCTGCGCGAGTAGGAAGGCCGTGCGAATCTGTCCGAGAATCTGAGTCTCGCCAATCACCATAGAGTCCAATCCCGCGGTTACACGGAACAGATGATTCATCGCTTCACGGTCCTCGTGAATCTGTAGATACTTCGTGAAGACGGAGCGCGAAATCCCGAACCATCGCTCCATGAAATCTCTTATATAATGACCGCACATATGCAGACGGTCCACAACAGCATAGATCTCAGTTCGGTTACAGGTAGACACGATGACGCATTCCACAATGCTCTTAGTTCGCTTCAGCGTCTGCAGCGCTTCCGGCAATTGCTCCTCGACGAACGTGTATTGCTCGCGAATTTCGACTGGAGCCGTTCTGTAGTTCAAGCTAATGGCCACTAGATGCATCGATCGTACCTCCCTTTCCGTAATGATAATAATTCTAAATACTCGTACATTATAGCATAGTCCAAATGTAAAACACGTGAAAATTGTATGAAATTGTTCTAATCCGCACGCGCTCATTGATGGTCCATCATTGAAAAACCGCGAAGCCTCAGCCCGCGGTATTAGTATGGACAAACCTGTCAATGTTTATTGAATAATGTCGGTAATCATTTCCCACAACTCTTCGCGGCCCTTACCCGTCTCGGAGGAGAATAGGACGATTGGCATCGTCCCCGGCATATCCAGCTCTTCTCTGATGACCTTCAGGTGGCGATCCCACCTGGAGCGTGGGATCTTATCCGCCTTCGTGGCTACGATGACAACGGGCAGATTCAGATGCGTCAGCCAATCGAACATGGCGATATCATCCTTGGTCGGCGGGTGTCGCACATCGATTAATTGCAGCACTAGCTTGAGCGCCTCTCGCTCGCGCAGATAGGTCTCGATAACCGTTCCCCAGTGACTGCGCTGCGTCTTCGACACCTTGGCATACCCGTAACCCGGACAGTCTACAAAATATAACCTCGAATTAATCGTATAGTAATTCAGCATCTGGGTCTTACCTGGTGTGGCTGATGTCTTCGCGATCGCCTTGCGATTAAGCATACGGTTGATCAGCGAAGACTTGCCCACATTCGAACGACCCGCCAGCGCAATCTCGGGCATGGTAGGCTCTGGCAGTTGCGATAGATGCATCACGCTGGTCAGAAACTCCGCCTGTGTGATGATCATTGCAGATCACCTGCCGGAGCATGACTGGACGGAGCGCGGAGCGCCTCAGCCAGCACATCGTCCACATGCCCAGCTAGTACGAATCGCAAATCCTGACGCACGCTCTCCGGAATATCCTCCAGATCCTTCTCGTTGTCCTTGGGCAGGATGACGGTGGTGATTCCGGCACGATGGGCAGCGAGCGTCTTCTCCTTAAGTCCGCCAATTGGCAGCACGCGTCCGCGCAGTGTGATCTCCCCGGTCATGGCGACGGTTCGCTTGACAGGTGTATTCGTCAATGCGGAGACGAGCGCAGTTGCCATCGTTATGCCAGCAGACGGTCCATCCTTGGGAATCGCTCCTTCCGGAATGTGAATATGAATGTCATTCTTCTCGTGGAAGTCCGGCGCTATACCCAGCTCCTCCGCGCGCGATCTGGTGAAACTGAACGCAGCCTGGGCAGATTCCTTCATCACATCGCCGAGATGGCCAGTCAAGGTTAGCTTGCCTGTGCCCGGCACAATCGTCACCTCGATCGTCAGCGTATCACCGCCAACCTCAGTCCAGGCCATGCCTGTCACCGCGCCGACTTGATCCTCGAGCTCAGCCATGCCGAACCGGAACTTCTGCGGCCCAAGATAGTCCTTAAGCTGATCGGGCGACATTTCCTTCTCATCGACACCGTGCGAGACGACCTCCTTAGCCGTCTTCCGACATAATGCCGCGATCTGCTGTTCAAGATTACGCACGCCGGATTCTCTTGTATATTCTCGGATCAGCCGCAGTACAGTGTCCTTCGGGAGTGTAAGCTGCGTATCCGTCAAGCCATGATCCTTGCGCTGCTTGGGCAGTAGATATTGCTGCACGATCTGTTCCTTCTCCAGCTCGGTATAACCGGGAATGTATAAGACCTCCATGCGATCTAATAACGGGCGCGGGATATTATGCACGGCATTCGCTGTCGTCACGAACATGACGTTCGACAGATCGAACGGCAGCTCCACGTAATGATCACTGAAGGTATTGTTCTGTTCCGGATCCAGCACTTCCAGCAGAGCGGAAGCGGGATCGCCGCGGAAGTCCATTGCCATCTTGTCGATCTCGTCTAGTAAGAACACCGGATTACTCGATCCCGCACTCTTCAGTCCTTGGATAATGCGGCCAGGCATCGCTCCGACATAGGTGCGGCGATGACCGCGAATCTCCGCTTCATCCCGTACGCCGCCGAGCGACATGCGTACGAACTTACGACCCAGCGACCGCGCGATCGAACGCGCGAGCGATGTCTTCCCGACACCTGGTGGTCCAACCAGACATAGAATAGGACCCTTCAGCTTCTTGACCAGCTGCTGCACCGCTAGATATTCCAGCACGCGCTCCTTGGGCTTCTCCAGTCCATAGTGGTCTTCATTCAGGATTTCCTCAGCCTTCACGATATCCAGATCGTCGTCTGTCATGACTTGCCATGGCAACGCCAGCAGCCAATCCAGATAATTACGGATGACAGAGCCCTCGGCCGATGAGGCCGGCATCTTCTCCAGACGGTCAATCTCCTTCTCGATCTTCGCCTTCACCTGCTCAGGCACTTGCCCTTCCTGCAATTGGGCGCGCAGCTCCTCGATCTCTCCAGTGCGGCCTTCCTTGTCGCCCAGCTCCTTCTGGATGGCCTTCATCTGCTCGCGCAGATAGTATTCCTTCTGCGTCTTCTCCATCTGCTTCTTGACGCGCTGGCTGATCTTGCGTTCGAGCTCGAGCACCTCGCGCTCATTATTCAGGATGTCCAGCAGCTTCTCAAGTCGCTGTCGAACATCCACCATCTCCAGAATTTCTTGCTTATCCTTAATCTTCAGCGACAGATGGCTGCAGATGACATCCGCCAGCCGACCCGGTTCCTCGATATCTGCCACGGCAGACAGCGTCTCCGGCGTCACCTTCTTGGACAGATTAATATAATACTCGAACTGACTGAGCACGGTACGCATGAGCGCATCAATCTCGGAATCCGTAGCTTCAACCTCAGGCAAGTCTTGTGCAACCACCTCGAAATAGTGATCATTCGGCACGTACTCCACAATCTTTGCGCGGATCACACCCTCAACGAGAACACGGATCGTTCCGTTAGGAAGCTTCAACATCTGACGAATTTTCGCGATCGTTCCAACCGAATAGATATCCTCTGCGGCGGGCTCTTCTAAATTTACTTCGGACTGCGAGCACAGCAGAATGACATGATCCTCCAGCATCGCATGATCAAGCGCTCTAATTGACTTATCGCGTCCGACATCGAGATGGAGCACCATGCTTGGGTACACTAGCAACCCTCTCAAAGGGAGAAGGGGAATACGGCGATTTGTTCGATTAGCCCCCATCCACGGCACCTCCTGGAAGTCCATCATTTTCAACAGCACATCCATTTTATCATTCCGATACAGAAAACACCAATTCGCCTAAGGCATCGTTACGAGACTAAGATAGCGCGGTATCCGCATGCATGACCGCTACCGCAGGGCGAGAGAGCTGCTCGACGACAGGCCCGGCAGCCGCGCCAGGCAACAGGATCTGCTCACCGAAGGCTTGCGCGAATACGTCATTAAGAGTCTCAACCGGCGTAATCGCAATGGATTCGAATTCTGCGAACAGCTGCTGCCAATTATCCTTGGGAATAATCACCTTCTGTGCGCCCGCCTGAAGCGCGGCCTCCACTTTGGCGACTACGCCGCCAATCGGCTTGATTTTGCCATGAATGCTCAGCTCTCCTGTCATCGCTATGGTGTGGTCAATCGGTTTATGCAGCACAGCAGAAGCGATGGCGCAAGCGATCGAGATGCCAGCCGAGGGACCATCGACAGGTATGCCGCCTGGGAAGTTAATGTGTAAATCGTAATTAGACGCATGAATCCCGTACCGATGCAGCACTGTTACCACATTCTCTATAGAGCCCCGGGCCATACTCTTGCGGCGAATCGTCTTCGAACCGCTGCCTAGCTCCTCCTCGTCAACAACACCTGTAATCGCAAGCGTCCCAGCGCCCGGCTTCTCGGCCATCACGGCGGTTACCTCAATTTCCAGAATTGCCCCCATGTTCGGCCCGTATACAGCAAGCCCATTCACAACGCCCACCTGCGGCGCCGACGGAATTCGCTGCTCTGAGCGAGGGGAGATCTGACTACTGTTGACTACCCATTCTACATCGGCCGCAGTCAGCTTGGCGCGCTTCTCAGTCAGCACCAATCCGCTCGCAAGCTGAATCATATTGACCGCTTCGCGTCCATTCGTCGCATACCGCTTGACCACCTCAACCGCTTCGCGCGTCTCAGGGCCGTCCGCGAAACCGATCTTAGCAATGGCGTTCTCAGCGATTTGACCGATTTCTTCAGGCAGCAATGGGCGAAAATAAATCTCCATGCACCGTGACCGCAGCGCAGTCGGAATCTCATGCGAGGCGCGGGTAGTCGCACCCACCAGTCGGAAATCCGCCGGCAGCCCATTCTGGAAGATATCATGAATATGCTGCGGAATCTGACTGTCCTCTGAGCTGTAATAGGCACTCTCCAGCAGTACCTTGCGATCCTCCAGCACCTTAAGCAGCTTATTCATCTGAGTCGGATGGAGTTCACCGATCTCATCGATGAAGAGAATGCCGCCATGCGCCTTCGTCACCGCCCCCGGCTTAGGCTGCGGGATGCCAGCCACGCCCATAGAGCCCGCGCCCTGATAGATCGGATCATGCACGCTTCCAATGAGCGGATCGGCGATGCCCCGCTCATCGAAGCGCGTGATCGTCGCATCCACCTCTGTAAACTTAGAATGCGGACCGAACGGCGATTGCGGATTCTTAACCGCCTCCTGCAGAATCACGCGAGCCGCAGCCGTCTTCCCAACCCCTGGCGGACCATAGATAATCACATGCTGCGGGTTCGGGCCGCAGAGCGCTGCCCGCAGCACCTTAATTCCTTCCTTCTGACCTACGATATCTGCAACGGATTGCGGCCTCGTCTTCTCAGCCAGCGGCTGCGTCAGCTTGATGTTACGCAATCGACGCAGCTTCTCCAGCTCCTTGCGAGATTCACGGTCAACCGCGGTGCGGCTCGTGCGCTGGTTCCGCAGCAGCCCCCAGAAGTACAATCCAATCACAACCGCGAAGAACACTTGCACAAGCATAATTACTAGATTTACATTCATCCTACTCGACCTCCGCTTCACAATATGGTTCCTATCGGCCAGTATTCCCTTATTGTGCATCGGTTAATCGATATCCGCCGGTGGAATTGGGAATTTCATGCGTTTGGACTGGCTGGAATGATGCGATAGTACGGTGCGAGCGGATTAAATGTACGTGATGAGTAAGTTGGGAGCAAAAGCAGATAGTCAGGTGGTGCCAAACTAAATGAGACTGGTGAGCGCGTTTGGAGCAGGTAGCGGGGTGGTGCCGGATTGTTCGAGAAAAGTGTGAAGTTAAGAGAAGAAAGTACGGTGTTGTGACTATCGATTAAGTGCAAACAGGTTGTCTGTTAGTCTGTAGACTACTAGCGGGAGCACTGTGAATGTTCCTGCTAGCTCTCGACTCTCTTGCAGCATCAGATACCGGTACTTCAGCCACATTCGCCTCACCGCCACCTGTAAAAACTACATCTCAAGAGCCATATTTTAGATCAAACAGACATGCGACCTGCAAAAAATACATCTTAATCGCCAATTTAAGCTCGTAAACTCCAAATCCAGCCCCTCAACCTGCACTTTCTGCAGGTGAGAGCAGCATAACTGTAAGAAAACGATCATCTACGTGTACTTTATACATCTCACGAAACTCATCAACCAGCACCATTCTCCTCCCCATACACCCTGTAGCATCACTTTCCGGCACTCAGATATTTCGTTCATGCATCGGCTGTTTCCCATGCTAGGGGTATAATAAAAAATGCTGAGATGCACAAGCTACATCTCAGCAAGGTTAATCTTATCCAATATCCTAATAGGAACTAATGTTTACGCCCTGGAATGACGCCGGTCTGTTCATAAGCAACGACGATCGCGTCGATCTCCTTCTTCAGCTCGCTTACGAGTTCAGCTTCCGGCACCTTACGGATCATCTCGCCGTAGCGGAAGAGCATCCCTTCCCCACGAGCGCCCGCAATACCGATATCCGCTTCACGCGCTTCGCCAGGACCATTGACTGCGCAGCCCAGCACCGAAACCTTAATGGGCACCCTCAGCTTCTCGATATATTGCTCTACTTCATTCGCGACAGAGAATAAATCAATGTCTAGCCGGCCGCAAGTCGGACAAGATACGAGCGTAGCCGCATTCGTGATCAATCCGAACGTCTTAAGCAGCTCGCGCGCCACCTTAATCTCCTCAACCGGATCGGCACTGAGCGAGATTCGAATCGTTGAACCGATACCCTTGTCCAGCAGCACGCCAAGACCGGCCGCGCTCTTCACCGAACCAGCGAACATTGTACCGGATTCGGTAATCCCTAGATGCAGCGGATAGCGAATAACCTCAGCGGCTTGCGAATAAGCTGCGATCGCCATCGGCACATCAGATGCCTTCAGCGATACGATAATATCCTCGAAGTCCAGCTCCTCCAGAATACCAATATGGAACAGCGCGCTCTCGACCATCGCCTCTGGCGTTGGAAAGCCATACTTCTCCAGCAGATGATTCTCCAGCGAACCCGCGTTGACACCGATGCGAATCGGAATCCCCCGCTCCTTACAAGCCTTCACAACCGCTTCGACCTTCTCGCGGCGGCCAATATTGCCTGGATTAATCCGGACCTTATCGATGCCGTTCTCGATCGCAGCGAGCGCCAGCCGGTAATCGAAGTGGATATCAGAGACTAGCGGAATATGGATTTGGCGTTTGATTTCCTTGATCGCCTCTGCTGCTTCCTTATTGTTGACCGTCACACGCACGAGTTGGCAGCCTGCATCCTCGAGGCGATGAATCTCCGCGACAGTCGCCTTCACATCCGCTGTCTTCGTCGTGCACATGCTCTGCATGATCACCTCGTTGCTGCCGCCTATTGTCAGGTCGCCAACACGAACCGGCCTGGTTTGTGTTCGATGATACATAATCGGCCTCCTCCCCATGAACGCTAAGAGCTCGTTACAGAATTACTTGTCGCTTTGGTCGACAACATATCAACGCTTTACTGATTGTTGTCGGCCACTTAGCGGAAGTTATTCCGTAACAATGCTAAAACTCCACCGCAGCCTCCCAGCCACGGCGGAATTATGCTAGTTATCGTTCCAGAATCCCCGCGCTACGCACTCTCTTCCTTACGCTTCACAGCCTTGCCATCCTTGCTGGTGAGCTCAGGCAGAATCTTATCCATAACGACCTTCTCTGTAACCGTGCATTGCGAGACATCCTCACGTGACGGCACCTCATACATGACATCGAGCATAATACCCTCGATGATCGCCCGCAGTCCACGCGCCCCGGTGCTGCGCTTGATTGCCTCGCGGGCAATCGCCTCCAGCGCCTTCACTTCGAATTCCAGCTGCACATTATCCATCTCCAGCAGCTTCTGGTACTGCTTCACCAGTGCATTCTTCGGTTCGGTTAGAATCCGAACCAACGCATTCTCATCCAGTGGCTCCAGTGTGGAGATGATCGGCAGCCGGCCCACAAACTCAGGGATCAGACCAAACTTCAGCAGATCCTCAGGAAGCGCCAACGACAAATATTCGCCAGGCTTCAAGTCACCGCGAGCACTCTCATTAGAGAAGCCGATTACCTTCTTGCCAATCCGGCGCTTAATGATCTGCTCCAAACCATCGAATGCGCCTCCGCAGATGAACAGAACATTCGTCGTGTCAATCTGGATGAATTCCTGATGTGGATGCTTGCGCCCGCCTTGCGGAGGCACGGATGCCACAGTGCCTTCCAGAATCTTCAGCAGCGCTTGTTGAACGCCTTCACCCGATACATCCCGAGTAATGGATGGATTCTCAGACTTGCGCGCCACCTTATCAATCTCATCTATATAGATGATTCCTCGCTCTGCTTTCTCCACATCATAATCTGCAGCCTGGATTAGCTTGAGCAGGATATTCTCAACGTCCTCGCCCACATAGCCCGCTTCTGTTAATGAAGTGGCGTCTGCGATCGCGAACGGCACATTCAGAATCTTCGCAAGCGTCTGCGCGAGCAGCGTCTTGCCGCTGCCAGTCGGACCAACGAGCATGATATTGCTCTTCTGGAGCTCTACATCATCATTCTTCGTCTGGGAATTAATCCGCTTGTAGTGATTATATACGGCTACGGAGAGCGACTTCTTCGCGGAATCTTGCCCAATAACATACTGCCCTAGAATGTCCAGAATCTCCTTGGGCTTCGGAATCTCCTTCAGATCAAGCTCTTCCTCGTGCCCGAGCTCCTCTTCCACAATTTCTGTGCAGAGCTCAATACACTCATCACAAATATAAACGCCAGGTCCAGCAACCAGCTTCCTAACCTGCTCCTGGGATTTGCCGCAGAAGGAACACTTCAGCTGGCCTTTCTCATCATTGAACTTAAACATAGCTTCACCTCATTTAGGGATGGATCACTTTATCGATGAGCCCGTAGTCCAGCGCTTCCTGGGCACTCATAAAGTTATCCCGATCCGTATCCTTCTCAATTTTCTTCAATGACTGTCCGGTAAACTCTACATACATCTCGTTTAGCTTATGCTTCGTTCGCAGAATCCAATCGGCATGAATCTTAATGTCAGTCGCCTGTCCCCGTACGCCTCCAAGCGGCTGATGAATCATAACCTCGCTGTTAGGCAACGCCATACGCTTGCCCTTAGCTCCGGCGGTTAGAAGCAAGGAGCCCATGCTAGCGGCCAGTCCTACGCAGATCGTAGATACGTCGGGCTTAATGAACCGCATGGTATCCAATATACCCAATCCAGCGGTTACTGAACCACCTGGCGAGTTAATATATAGTGAAATATCTTTCTCTGGATCGTCTGCAGCCAAGAACAACAGCTGTGCGATTACGGTATTCGCCACATCGTCATCGATTGCGCTTCCGAGGAAGATAATCCGATCCTTAAGCAGCCTGGAATAGATATCGTAGGATCGCTCGCCTCGGCTAGTCTGTTCTACCACGACTGGAATTAATCCCATTGTTCTCAACCCCATTTCCGGTCATTCGTTATTCGGGGATTCAGATACCCCGATTTCTTATATTACCATTTTACTGAGCGATTGTCATTTCTCATTCGCCTATCCCGCGTCATTTTCCGTCAATAGGTATAGAGAAGGCACGCGATTGAAGCGTCGGCGTGCCTGTATCGTTACATTATGCTTCTTCGGTTACTTCTTCTGTAGCTTCTTCGGTTACTTGCTTGCTATTCTCCACGAGGAACTTCACCGTTTTCTTGATCAGGATGTCCTTCTTGAAGTCCTCTACCGATCCGTTCGCCTCGATAATGCCGCGCAGCTCCTCTACGGATTGCTTATACATTTCGGTCAGCGATTGCAACTCCTCATCCACTTCGGCATCGCTGATCTCAAGCCGTTCAGCTGCCGCAATGGCTTCGAGTGTCAGCTGGCTGCGGACACGCTTCTCCGCCTCATCCTTCATCTGGTCTCGAAGCGCCTGCTCATTCTGACCGGAGAATTGATAATACAATTCAAGGTTCATCCCTTGCATACGCAAGCGATTGCCGAACTCCTCCACCATGCGGTCCGTCTCAGTCGCGATCATGGGCTCCGGAATCTCTACCTCTGCGGACGCAGCAGCCTTCTCAATCACAGAAGACTCGATCGCCAGCTCATTGTCCTTCTCCTTGCGGGAATGCAATTGCTTGACCAGATCTTCCTTATATTCAGCGAATGTCTCGAATTCACTGACATCCTTAGCGAATTCATCATCGAGCTCAGGCAGATTCTTGCGCTTGATATCATGCAGCTTGACCTTGAACACAGCAGCCTTGCCAGCGAGCTCTGCGGAATGGTACTCCTCAGGGAAGTTCACGTTGATGTCGCGCTCCTCGCCCTTCTCCATGCCCACCACTTGCTCTTCGAAGCCAGGGATGAAGCTTCCGGAACCCAGCTCCAGATTATGATTGGCAGCTGTACCGCCTTCGAACGGCACGCCGTCTACCGAACCTTCATAATCGATGATCGCGATATCGCCTTGCTCCGCCTTGCCTTCTTCCAGAACAACAAGCTCGGCATGACGCTGTTGAAGACGCTCTAGCTCCTCCGTAACTTCCTGTTCGGTTACTTCGGTACTCTTCACGGCAATCTCCAAGCCCTTGTATTCGCCTAGCGTCACTTCCGGCTTCACTAGAACCTTGGCCTTGAAGACGAATGGCTGTCCCTTGGCGAAAGTCTCGAAATCGACATCCGGACGATCAACCGGCTGGATGCCTGTTTCCTTAACAGCCTGGGCATAAGCATCCGGCAGAATAATATCGATAGCATCGCTGTACAAGCTCTCGACGCCGAATTTCGATTCGAAGATCATGCGAGGCACTTTCCCTTTACGGAAGCCAGGCACGTTCACCTTGGCGACTACTTTCTTGAACGCCTTATCCAGCGCATCATTCACCAGCGCCTCGTCTACTTCCACTTCAAGAACGCCTAGGTTCTTCTCTATTATTTCCCATGTTGCTTTCATTGTATGCTTTCCCCTCCAACAAAATTCGCCCTGCAGCAATGCGGGCATAATCACGTTCTATTCGCATTATAACCACTCTATTATAAACATAAAACATTTGCATTTCAAGGATTGGAAATTACGGCTTATTTCACAGGTTTCGGCGAAATAGGAGCTTCTTATTTAATAGTGGACATGTATATAATGATACTATCCATACTTGATGTGCTAGAAAGGAATTGCCGTTATGCCTAAATCTGAATCCCAAGCCGCTCGAGTGATCAGCCGTCGCAGCTTTCTTAAGCGCAGCAGTCTGGGCGCGATCAGTTTCATCGGACTGTGCTCACTGCCCTTCTATTCCTACTACAAGGAACGCCTCTGGCTGGATACCGTCAAGCTGGAGCTCTCATTCCCCTCCTTGCCCAAGTCCTTCGACGGTGTCAAGATCGCTCATTTTAGCGATGTGCATTATGGCTTTCATTATGGTGTGGAGGAGCTAAGCAGGCTAATCGCGGAGATAGACGCCCATCAGCCGGATCTGATTGCATTCACTGGGGATTTATTCGATGGAGCCGTTCTGCCCTACCATGACGAGTGCGTGGAGCTGCTGAGTCAACTGCGCGCGCCGCTCGGCCAATTCGCAGTGCTCGGCAATCATGATTACTATACCGGTCGCCAGTTGGCGCCGATCGCCTATGACGCAAGCGGCTTTCAGCTGCTCACGAATCAATCTATTACTCTTACGAGGCAAAATAGTGCCATACAGCTAGTCGGACTCGACGACATGCTGTACGGACGACCTGATCTGAACGCAGCGTTCAGCGGCCTGGATTCCGGACGATTCACACTCCTGCTCGCCCACGAGCCTGACTTCGCCGACCGCACCTCCGCTTATCGCGTTGATTTGCAGCTGTCCGGCCACAGCCACGGCGGACAGTTTCGATTGCCGCTGATCGGAGCAGTGATGACACCGCCGGGCGGACAGCGCTACGTGAAGGGGCTCTATGAGCTCGAGGATCGCCATGTTCCCAGTTATGTATATACGACGCGAGGTATCGGCACAACGCATATCCCGGTTCGCTTCCTCTGCCGACCCGAGCTGACCGTGATCACGCTGCGGCGCGGGTAGATGAACAGTAAAAAAAACGCCTTGAGGCGTCCATTAATGTGCTAACTCATCACGCAACAGTTCAGCTCATTTAATGCTCCCGTGCGCCACTAATCCCTTAGCGCTCCCGTTCAATTTGCTTCAAAGTTTGCAGCGTGATTCGTTAATGATGTGTATATAAATGCAAAAAGTCGCTACTGTTGGTAGCGACTACTGTAATTAAACTGGCCTCCCAGGAGGGATTCGAACCCCCGACAACTCGCTTAGAAGGCGAGTGCTCTATCCAACTGAGCTACTGGGAGATAAGGGAGAGGACAGGCGCGTTAACGCCGACAAAGGTTGATTATAACGGATGCTCGAGCTAGAATCAAGCGCAATTTAATAATGGAGCGGGTGAAGGGAATCGAACCCTCGCCTCAAGCTTGGGAAGCTGGCGTTCTGCCACTGAACTACACCCGCGCAGTCGTCACAAAACATGAATTATGATATCATAAGCCCGTATAGATTGCAATCCGTGTACGCACAGGGGGCGTTGATGATAAGCACCATTCGAAGCGGCGAGAAGGTTATCCTGCTGCCCAAGACCATTGACTACTATCAAGAAGAATTAACAACGATGCTGGAGACGGAGCGCTTCAGCGAAGCGATTGAGCTGCTCGACTTCCTATTGAAATGCCGAGTCGATGATCCACAGACGATTGAGGAATGGCATAACCTGCTCGACTGGCTGAGGAAGGCATTCGACTCCTCAGCTATAGCAGATGCGGACGAGCCCGAGTCAGACGATGAAGAGATTACCGAGCAGGATCTGCATAAGCAGCGGTTCTATATGAAGATGGTTGAGGACCCCGGCTATGTGAAGCGCCTGCTGGAGACTGTGCTGCAAGCGGGCGATCTCGAGCAGAAGATGCTCGCCATCGAGCAGCTGGTTGTGGCCGATCATCCCAAGATTGATGAGACATTGAAACAATGGCTGGAGCAGGCAGCCCTGCATCCGCTTATCCAATACAAGGTGCTGCAGGCGCTGCGAGCCAGAGGCGCCTCAGGCACCCTTAAACTGAACCGCGCCGGCGAGACGGTTCAGGTTCAGATCGAGGATACTCCGCTGGATCTTATTCATTTCTCTGCGTCGATCGCGGAGGTCATCGATGTGTTGAAAGCCGTTTGCGAGGTGGAGGATCCGAGTCTGGTTTATTTTGCCGAGCATATCTGGAAGGAATTCCTCGCTTATCGATACGGAACCAGCTTGTATCGCGAGATGCTGGAGATGTCGCAGACAGACGCGCGGGAATGGGCTGCAGCGCTGCATGTCGCAATTTCAGCTTCCATGACCGGTGATCCGGTCAACGTTGATTCGACAGATCCTGACGCGCTGAGCAGGTACGATCTGACGGCGTCCTCGCTCGAACATGTCCAGCGCCGCTGCGAGCATCTGCATACTTTCCTCCATAATACCTTCACGCTCTGACATATCTATCCTGGATTCCTCATAATTATAGGAGTGGCGTGCAGATCTTCTGCAGCTAGTACACAGGAGAGTGAGGATCCAGCTATGTGTGGAATTACCGGATGGATTGACTGGAACGTTGACCTAACCTTGAATCCCACGACCATCGAGAATATGACAGAATCACTGAAGCCGCGCGGGCCGGATGCTTCAGGCACCTGGATCACGAAGACCACAGCGCTCGGCCATCGCCGATTAAGCGTGATCGATCCGGAGAACGGCGCGCAGCCGATGATCCGCAAGCGCGAGGGCTGCAGTTATGTGATCGTATATAATGGCGAATTATACAATACAACCGAATTGCGCAGCGCGCTTCGCGCGCGCGGACATCGCTTCCAGACTACCTGTGACACCGAGGTGCTGCTGCAGGCCTATATCGAGTGGGGTCCCTCCTGTCTGGACCGACTCAACGGCATCTTCGCGTTCGCCGTCTGGAGCGAGCGTGACGAGCAGCTGTTCCTAGCTCGTGACCGTGTCGGCGTAAAGCCGCTATTCTACAGCGAGCCCAGACCCGGCACCTTCCTATTCGGCTCAGAGCCGAAGGCACTACTGGCTAATCCGCTTGTGAAGCCTGTAGTTGGCAAGGAGGGGCTTGCCGAGATCTTCGCGATCGGACCGGCGCGAACGCCTGGACACGGCATCTATGAGCAGCTGCACGAGCTGCGCCCCGGCTGCGCCTTGCGGTATGACCGCAGCGGTGCCAGAACGATGACCTACTGGTCACTCACCAGTCATGAACACCCGGATGAGCAGGAGGCAACCTCGCGTTGGATCGGCGATCTCCTGAGAGACACCGCCGAGCGTCAGCTTGTCTCTGACGTGCCGATCTGCACGCTGCTCTCTGGCGGGCTCGATTCCAGCGCGCTAACCGCACTTGCCGCTCAGCATTACGAGGTGCAGGCCAGCGGACCACTCCATACGTACTCTGTTGATTATGCCGATAATGATAAGCACTTCAAATCCAGCGTCTACCAGCCGAATGCGGATGCGCCATGGATTGCGCGCATGAGTGAGCATCTGGGCACCGTCCACCATCATGTGGTGTTCGACACGCCGGATCTCGTAGACGCGCTCCGGCAGGTCGTGCTCGCTCGAGATATGCCGGGGATGGCCGATGTGGACGCCTCCCTGTATTTGTTCTGCCGTGAGATTAAGAAGGATGCGACTGTTGCCTTATCCGGCGAAGCGGCTGATGAGATCTTCGGTGGATATCCTTGGTTCCATCGCGAGGAGGCGCTAAGCGCCAACACCTTCCCCTGGGCGCTGGCGACCGCTGAACGAGCTGGACTGCTGGCGCCCGAGCTGGCGGATTGGCTGCAGCCCGTGGACTACGTCGCACAGCGCTATGAGGAAGCGATCGCGGAGGTTCCGAGGCTGCACGGCGAAGACGCTGCAGCTGCGCGTATGCGCGAGATGTCCTATCTTAACATTACCCGCTTCATGCCAACCTTGCTCGATCGCAAGGATCGGATGAGCATGGCTGTCGGGCTAGAGGTTCGCGTGCCGTATTGTGATCACCGTCTGATCGAATATGTCTGGAATATTCCATGGGGGATAAAGTCAGCCGGCGACCGAGAGAAGGGCATTCTCCGTCAGGCATTGCGTGATATATTGCCTGAGGATGTGCGCACACGCAAAAAAAGCCCTTACCCGAAAACCCATAACCCGAGCTATGCCGCGGCTGTGAAGTCTCAGATAGTGGCTATTCTTGACGACCCGTCATCGCCCATTCTGCCGCTCATCAACGCGAGTAAGATCAGAGCTCTGACTGAGCTGGATAGCGACCAATTCCAGCTGCCCTGGTTCGGCCAGTTGATGAATGGGCCGCAGCTGTTCGCGTATCTGGCTCAGATCGACTTCTGGCTGCGGACGTATTCCATCACGGTGCGAACTGGCTGATCAGCTGTGCAAGCGCGCTGCCGCGGTGGCTGATCGACTGCTTCTCCTCCACGGTGAGCTCCGCCATCGCGCGCCCGAACGCAGGAACATAGAACACGGGATCATAGCCGAAGCCGCCAGTACCGCGCGGCTCATCGATGATATAACCCGGACACTGGCCTTCCGCGCGCCAGACCTGTCCGGACTTCGGATCCACCAGCGCCAGCGCGCATCTGAAGCTGGCTGCGCTGAGCACGCGCGCGCCGATCGGCAGCGGGTCCGGCAAATCAACCTGCACCAATTCACGCGTGTGAAGCTCACGCAGATCGTGCAGCAGCTTCGCGATGTTATCGGCATCCGTTGCATGTTCTCCCGCGAACCTAGCGGAATACACGCCCGGCGCGCCGCCCAGCGCATCTACACAGAGGCCTGAATCATCCGCCAGCGAGGGATGGCCCAGCGCCTCAGCGACTGCCCTGGCCTTGATCTCGGCATTGTCCATGAAGGTTGCGCCATCCTCAACAATCGGTGGAATCTGCGGATAATTAGCCAGGCTGAGCACGTGCAGACCAATTGCTGAGAACTTATGCTGGATCTCCTTTACCTTGCCCTTGTTCGTCGTAGCCACAACTAGGGATGCTGCTGTTAAGATCGACATAAGCGGCCTACACCTCGATTCGCACATGCTCGGCTTCGAGCACCTGACGCTGCAGCTGAATCAATTGCTGAATGCCTTGCTCTGCGAGTGTCATTAATTGATCCAGCTCGCTCCTGCTGAACGGTGAATCCTCGCCCGTTCCCTGCAGCTCAACGAAGGCGCCTCGACCGGTCATGACGATATTCATATCCACCTTGGCCTTGGAATCTTCTTCATAGCATAGGTCGACTCGTGCTTCACCGTCGATGATCCCTGCGCTTACGGAAGCTAGATAGTCCGTAAGCGGCAGCTTAGACAGCTTGCCGCTGTCCACGAGCTTCTGCATGGCCAGCGCCATCGCGACGAATGCGCCGGTAATGGATGTCGTGCGCGTGCCGCCATCTGCTTGAATCACATCACAATCTAGCGTGATCGAACGTTCACCGAGCGCTTCCAGATTGACGACGGATCGCAGGGCGCGTCCAATCAGACGCTGTATCTCCATTGTGCGGCCGGACAGCTTCCCCCTCGCGGCTTCGCGATGATTACGCTGATGAGTCGCTCTGGGCAGCATGGCATATTCAGCGGTTACCCAGCCCTTGCCCTGTCCCTTCATGAATGGTGGAACCTTCTCTTCTATTGTAGCCGTGCAGATGACTCGCGTGTTGCCAATCTCAATAAGCACGGAGCCTTCGGCGTACTTGTTGCAATTCGGTGTAATCGTTACGGGCCGCAGCTGCTGTGTATCTCGGCCATTCGGTCTGGACATGGTATTCCTCCTGATTCATTGTCACAACGCAATGGTACTATGATCTACACTATCATACCAAACCGCTTCCGCACAATCATCCGAATCGTCAGAACAGGCAGAAGCCCCCGACTGGCGGAGGCTCATGCGGATTCCTGTTAGGATTGGATCGGATTGATCGACGCAGGCCGCGTAACAGGTGATGCGAATTCCTTGGCGCTGCCAACACGCACGCCTGCGCTGCCATCCACCATAATCTGCACTTTAGGGAATCCGGTCTGCTCGAGCATTGAAAGCACGACCGCTTCTACTGCGCTGGCTTGCAGCGTATTCTCCTGTTCATTCATCATACCGCCGAAGTTCACGATGACCGTATCGTCTCGCAGCTGTACATGCAAGACCTCGGTATCACTCGGCAGCACTGCGCTCAGACCAGACCCGGCAGACGGTCCCTCCAATAGCTCTCGAACAGCCGCGGTTGCTCGATCTTCGGTATAGCGTATTAATCGCGTTACCGGCACATAATACGTATAGTCATCAAGTGTCTCTCCGGCAAAATACACCGTAACCGCCGACGCCCGCGCCGGATTGACATCCTCATCGATCTCCAGGTTGATGCCCATCGCTCGAGAGAGCGGCTCATCTAACGGAGTAGCATCGCGAGGCATCTGAGCAAGCGGCTTGCCATCCACCCAGATTCGCACCTGGTCGATGGTATCGAAGCCGGTCAGCGCCCATGTGACGGCTTCCAGGATCTTGCGTTCGTCTTGGGCATCGTAGCTCGTGAATTCCGTTGAGAAGTCTACCGTCGCCAGTCCTTCTCGAATATCCATAGCGAGCACCTTCGTGCCTTGTGGCAATAGTGCTGTGAAGCCTTCCGGCAGCTGCTCAGCGAGCGGCCCGCCTTCCACCATATGCGACAGCATCAGCTTGGCGATGCCTTCTTCCGCTGGAATGCGCACGCCGAGCGGCGCAACATGGCCCGCAGGGTCCTTGAAGTACAACGTAACCGGCGCCTCCGGCCCGACATTTGCCATAACCGCTGAGATGTCTCCATCATCGCTAAGTCCGACATCTAATCCTGACTCAAAATCATAATCGATCTGCGGAGGATCAATCTGGCCCACCGTCTCACTTGCTCCAAACCATCCGCATCCGGCCAGCAGAAGCATAGCCGCTGCCAGCCCGATGATCGCCATCCGGCGAGTCCATCCATACCACTTCATTGATTTTCGGCCTCCTTCAAGACTCAATGTAGTATTAAGTATACGAGCCTAGCTTGTTTTTAGACCGAAAAACGTACAAGTATGAACAATCAATCTGAGAGAAGAGGTGTTCCGAATATGGCCTATGAGCTAGATAGCGTCGAAGTCGCTGCCGCAACAGCGAAGCTGCTCGAGCAGCGGGGCGTGAAGTTGGTGGATATCGCAGAGCTGGTTATGTTTCTGCAGAAGGATTATTTTCCCCAGTTGGAGATGGAGATGTGCCTAAGCAATGTAGTGCGTGTATTGTCCAAGCGGGAGGTTCAGAACGCGGTGCTGACTGGCATCCAGTTCGATATGCTCGCGGAAGCGGGCAAGCTGGCTGATCCCTTACAGGATATGATTCGGTATGACGAGGGGCTGTACGGGTGTGACGAGATCCTCGCGCTGTCCATTGTGAATGTATATGGCAGCATTGGATTCACGAATTTCGGCTATGTGGATAAGATGAAGCCGGGTATATTGAAGGAATTGAATCGCAAGGACGGGCCGCTCTGCCATACGTTCCTCGACGACATCGTCGGGGCGATCGCAGCCGCAGCCAGCAGCCGGATCGCACATCGCATGCAAGCGCTCAAGGAAGGTCAGCAGGACTCCCCGGCATTCGATTGATCAAGAGCTGTGTGAATAGACGAATACGTCCCTGCCGTTTAGGGTACCGATCGTCTCTTGAAGTTGGCCTCGTTCACGCAGATACACCAGATGCGCCAATGTCTCCGCTAAGGCGAACCGAAGCTGGTGAATCGATAGAGAGTCGCCGAACAGCAAGCGGCATACCTCGAATCCGGTAGCGGGCTGCTCCAAGAGCTGCCATATGCCGCGCAATCGTTCCTCGTGATGCTGGATGATCTGTTCGCATCGCTCAGCCAGACCGGTGAACGGATCGCGATGCCCTGGCAGCACGCGGGCGACCGGTAGCTGTGAAATTTGCGTTAGACTGCTGAGGAAGGATTCGAGTGGATTGTCGTCAAACCTCGGCAGCAGGCTAACATTCGGTGTAATCTTGGGCAGAACCTGATCACCGCAGAACAGATCGCCGCGATGCTCATCAAGCAGCATGAACTGACCATAGGCATGTCCCGGTCCATGGATCGCGCGGAGACCTCGACCACCGACGGCGATGCGATCGCCCTCGGTCATCGGGGTGAATATGGGCAGGGGTGTTACGAGCGGAATAAAGCTCTCCAGATGCTCGAGCATCGCAAGTTCGGTAGACTTGTCGACCCCGTGTCGGACGAACAGTGCCGCGATCTCCTCTGTTGCGTCACGCGCAGGCCCCCATAGATACATCGTCTGGGCTATGCCTGCTGCTGACAGATACACAGGAGCGCCCGAGCGCTGCTGCAGCGTGCCCGCTAGGCCGATATGGTCGGGATGATGATGGGTAAGTATAATATCCGTTACATCCGTGAAGCTGATCCCGATGAATCGCAGCGCTTCCTCCCAGCATTGCAACGCCTGCTCGGTGTGAAGCCCCGGATCAATAATTGAGCAACCACTCTCGCTGTGAAGCACATACGCATTCACCCATCGCAGGGGGAATGGCAGCGGTACGCGCACCTGATAGAGACCGTCATCCAGCTTAACAATAGGACTACGTGCATGCATCTAACGCTGCTCCCCTCTCTTGGTTCCAACCATAATCAATCGCGGTGATTCAGTCGCGCTGTACGCGGACCCATCATAGGCGCCATATACGTGATCTACTGCCAGCTCAGTATGCGCGGACAGCATGCGCTCGAAGTCAGAGCGCTCATACAGCCGCACCTGCTCCGTGTACGAGCGAATCCGCTGATCACTACCGATAATCGTAATATCCTTCCTCACAAAGCCATCCTCGATCCGTCTTGCTTCGTGAATATGTGTATCTTCACTCATCCGTTTCGATGCAGGCACGAGATGACGCCGCACATAGCTTGGATTCAAGTAATCGATAAGGAATCGCCCGCCTGGCCGCAGTAATCGATCAATCTCGCGCAATACACGAATATTCGCCTCATCCTGATCGAAGTAACCGAAGGACGTGAATAGATTCACCACCGCGTCGAATGGCTCCGTCAGCGGCACCTGCCGCATGTCACCCTTCAGCCACCTCACCTGCTGCTCCGTATCTGCCTGCATCGCTGTATCCAGCAGCACATCGGATAAATCTACACCTGTCACCTGATAGCCAAGCTGAGCCAGCGCCAGCGAATGCCTGCCCATGCCGCAGCACAGATCCAGAATGCTTGCCCCGGCAGGCAGATGCAGCCACTTCGACATCGCTTGCACTTCAAGCGCAGCGCCTGTGTAATCTCTATGTTGATAGACCAATAAGTAATCTTCCCCGAAGCTCTTCTCATACCATCCTGACATGCTTAATCCTCCCGTATCCCTTGCGAAAGCTCCCTTCATTGTACCGATTAACCGTACATTATACAATTCCGCGCGGAATCGTATACAATAGGAGGAAATGACTTATCACCGGAGGGATCGTTATGCCAATCGTGCTGCGCAATCACAAGACGGAGGAAATTTATACCTGCACCATGCTCAACATCTACGACTTGCCTTACTTCGGCGCGAAAAACTGGGAGTCGCTAGTGGAGGCGGAACGCGAAAGTCCCTCATTCCTGAGCGCGGAGGGCGCGGCTAATCCTGCTGACTGGACGCTGCTAGACGTGGAGGAGCATCAACTGAAGGTATTCAATGTCAAGCTGAGGAATGATCCTGGACGCAGACTGTTCCTAGATGCGGACGGCAGAGCCTATAGTGTACTGAGAGATAAGTAAGATGCAGCCCAATTTCTCACACGCATGGCACCATTGCACACTACCCTTCATACTATAACTTTGACTGTATCCCTTTACCTTGTAATTTCTTATAAGGCCCGAGCAAGGAGGGGTGACCACTATTGAAGGGTAGCGATCACAGAAGTAAATTTCTATTGACGAATCGGGAGCGTGAAGTGTTCGATCTTCTTGTTCAGGATAAGACAACAAAGGATATCGCCCAGCTGTTGTTTATCAGTGAGAAGACCGTGCGCAACCACATCTCGAATGTTATGCAGAAGCTTAATGTGAAAGGTCGTTCTCAAGCTGTTGTAGAGTTAATTCGCCTGGGCGAGCTCAAGATTTAATCTCTAAGTTCACTGAAGACCTTCTTCTCCTCTGCGAGTTTTGCGACGTCGCGCAGAAGAAAGGAGGTTTTTCTGGTTGATTGCTGCCCGACAACACCTCAACGGTCCCATTTTTCCCCTCTTGAAGTGTTGTTCCCTGCAACAACTACATCTATTTCATAACATTGCGACAATTTGGCCGCGCCACCATGCATTTCATACAGCTATATCCACCTCAAACTCGCCTTCCAACAGAATTCGGTTCGGTTAACTGTATAATTTACAGGGTGCGGATTGTAGGTTGAGTAATATATAGAATTAACTGTACTCAATGCAGGGAGCGAGAGACACCTCCCGTTTATAAGCTTAACCCATCGAACGCAAGACTCTACGTGTTTTTGGACCTTTACGGATAAACTGACAGTGAAACACCCGAAGGGCTCATCACCCCCCGGGTGTTTCAACTTGATCCTATAACTGTGCCCTACCGTTCTGCATTATCGGGGAATACCCGCTCCACCATCCGATTGAACTCGATAATCGCTCCTCGGAGCGGATGTCCATTCCTGACCTGATCGCCATAGCCGCGCATTGTGCCTACGAAGTCCGGATTCGCCGAAACATACACATTCCGGATATGCGGGGCTTGCTTCTTAACGGTATCGGCAATCCGCCGCTTCAGCTCCGGGCTCAAATCATCGGTTAGATTATCGCCTTCATTGCGAATATCCATCCGTGTGTTGACCTTGCCATTATTCTTCGTGCCTCTGGTGTTCATGTCCATCGCACGCATCCCATTGCCGATTCCGTTGCCGTTGCCGTTAATTCTACCATTGTCATTGCGGCTAATATTACCATTGTCGTTGCCACTGACGTTACCAATGCCATTGCCATTCCTATTCCCGTTCATATTACCATTGCCGTTGTCATTGCCAGCGTTATCTAGCATGACCGCGACATACGCGTTCTTGTCTGTCACGAGCACTGTGGCCATATCAACCTCGCCCAGGTCAGCCACCGCTTGCGCAATCTGCTCATCGATATCCATACGGGTATTATTGTGCATTGTAGCGTTGTTTGTACCACGACCATTATTACGATCCAGCATGCCATTACCATTTAGCAACTGGCGATCGCCGGCTCCCTTGGTCGTAGTTCCATTGCCACCTTGATCATTCCGATCCCCAACCATATTCCCGCATGCGGCAAGCGCAATTGCGAGCAAAATCGATGCCCCCGCTTTCGACCATCTGCTAATCATGAATGTCCTCCTTCTATTCGCTTAGAATAAGAAACCCACCTATAGCATGCGCTAAATTTGTCCGACTATTCGCCAATCTTCGCCCACTTACTTGCTAATGAACATCTGCGTGAACATCTTCCCGCATTGTCCGCCGCTGACAATCCCGATTCCAATATGTGTATACTGGGCACTCAAGATATTCGCCCGGTGACCGGATGAGTTCATCAGCGCTTCATGTGCCGCCGCTACAGTCTGGTTGCACGCAATATTCTCGCCAGCTGATCGATAAGAGATACCAAATCGCGTCATCATCTCGAAGGGTGAACCGTAGGTTGGAGACTCATGGGCAAAATACTGCTGATCGATCATATCCTGACTCTTGGCCTCTGCGGCTTGTGACAGGCTAGAATCGAGGATGAACGGTTGCAGACCCGCCTTGGCGCGCTCTGCATTCACCAGCTCGAGCATCTGCCGCTCGTCCTGCCCAATGCCAGTCTCATAACGAGGCGAAGACGGTGGAGGGGATGGCACAGCAGGGGTCTGCTGCCCAGTTGAACGAGGGAGCTTCAGCTCGCCGTACGCCCACAGGATCGCCTGCAGCGTCTTCGCGTCAATCGCGCCAGTGACCGTCAAACCATATCGCGCTTGAAAGGCGCGCACACCTGACACCATCTGCCTGCCATATATTCCGTCTATCCCTCCTGAGTAATAGCCGAGCGACTTCAGCATACCTTGAGCAGCATACACATCCGGACCCTTGGCTCCAGATCCGAATGCCTGCGCCTGCATCGGCATGCTGAGAGCCAACATGATCAGGGAGGAACAGAGGATGAACTGCAGTGTCCTGGGAAGCTTGTATCTAGAATCCATAAAAAAAGAAGCACCTCCATCTTTATAATTGATGTGAATGCTTCTAGTATGCTTCCGCTACGACGTATGTCATGCAGCGAAAACCATTTTAATTTTGATCGCGATGGGGAATCGGAACTTGCGCCCAATCCATATCCGAAGCCAAGTAAAAACTCGTGTAAGACGGCTGATTATAAACAACATTCTGACCCGCAATGCCGACTCTATATTGTGGATCATGCATCAGCGTATATAGCTTCCGGTCGGTTACCCCGGTGCTGAGATAAATCCGTATGGCCGAGCTGTCAGCTGTGCGAACGAGCAATTCTTCACGCCAATCTCCGAATATATCCGCCACCAGACACGGATTGCCCTTGGTTCCATTGTTACTAACCGCGCCTTCTGCTGTCAGCAAGCAGCCTCTCGCCCAATCATCGATCGTGACCCATTCATTAAATCTGCCATTGACGACTTGCGTTGTCATATCGGCAGACCACCTGATGTTCATGTTCGTGCCGGGAATGGATCGGGATATCAACTCTCCCTTGGCCGTCATTAAGCCGAAGGCCGCCTCCCCGTCATACTCTGCACTGCACCAGATCTGAAGGCCGCGCCTAGTCGGATCCACCTGTCCGATCATTCCCCGTCCTACATCATCAGATGCGAATTCGCCGCAGAGCACCTCGCCTGTCGCCGCATCACGCAGCGTATAGCCATAAGGTCCCCAGACACCGCTCTCATGCACCATGAAGATCTCCAGCCCGGGTCGATCCGGGTCGATATTCGCAACATGAAGCGCGTCCCCGTGGCCCAGCTTTACCAGCTCGCCAGGCATCTTGCTGCCGTCGGGCATTAAACCTCGCGAGCTATACAAGATACGCCCATCATGGTCGATTGTAGCCGCGCCGTAAATGATTTCATCGCAGCCGTCGCCATCCACGTCAGCCACACTTAAGTAGTGCGCGCCTTGCTTGGCCAGACTGCCATGGGATGCATGCCGGCCGTCAGGTAAGTGAAGCGTATCCTTAAAGGGATTGTTCATCGTGATCCAGCCGCTGTCGGCAATCCAATGCTCTCTTAGATGCTTGCCATCCCAAGTATAAGACACAATAACAGCTCGAGTATAATAACCGCGAGCGAATACGGCGTAAGGTTTTGAGCCATCCAGATAAGCCACCCCGGCTAGGAATCGATCTACACGATTGCCTGGTTCAATACGATTCCAAGCGTAATCGCCCCACATGAGTCCGTCATCATGTCGGCCCGGCTTATACGTGATCGTCTCCAGCTCCTCACCGGTCTGCCCATTGAATACCGTTAAGTATTCCGGCCCATGGAGGATGAATCCCTCGAATGAGCGCAGCTGATTGCGCTCACTTCTGCTCGGAGCGTAGACATCCACGAAGTAATCCGTCAGCCATACCGCATCCTCGCGGGTTAACGGATAGCGATACTTGTCCTCGATACCGAAGCATGCTTCAAGCGTACGAGGCCAATGACCAGTTATCACCTCTTCATGGGCATGCCAGTTCATGAACATCTCCACTATATGCTTATAATAGTCTTCGCTGCTCAGCCGGTAATCGTCATCGTGACTGTACCCTGCTTGTATATCTACCCGGGGCATCGTGATGTACGATTCGGAGCAAGGCTCCCCCTCCTCATCGTATCGAATTACCCTCGTGCCTGGCGCGGTCTTGACCATCAGCTCCGACTTACCATCACCATCGAAGTCATAGACCAGTAGCTGCGTGTAATGTGCGCCAGCCCGAATATTCACTCCTAAATCCAGGCGATATAATAACGTGCCATCCAGCTTATAGCAATCGATATAAACCGATCCGGTGTACCCGGAATGCGAGACATCCTTCGCGTTCGACGGATCCCATTTTACGAAGAATTCATACTCGCCGTCACCGTCTACATCTCCTACACTCATATCATTGGCCGAGTACGTATAAGCTTGTCCAGCAGGTGTAACACCGTCAGCTGGTTTCTGCAGCGGAATCTCACAGTAAGGACTCACCCATGGCGTAACATCGGCACTTCGATCCACTTCCTGTCCCTCAGCTAAAGCGCATACATAGTAAACCGATGTCAGGGTCCCATTGCGGTCGAGATAATTCGTGCTGTCGGTAACGGTCGCAATATGATGGCCGTCGCGATACAGGTTGAAATCATGGCCGATCAATCCATTGTCGTCATGGCCGCTCACCTCAGTACCGAGCAATCGCCAGCTGATGAATACACCTTCCGATGTAGCTGCTGCAACCAATCCGCGTCCCAGTTGCTCCAGCTGCGCGCGTGAACGTTTGTTATTCATATTCCATTACCCCTACTCTGTTGATTTAATTGAAGTGTACTTGCTCACCGCCAGCTACCTTTACAATCTCTTCATCTACGCTCAGCCATACCGTAGCCGCCCCGGTATTCCATACGAATCGCCCCGACGCTGCGAATTTAAGCTGTCGGAATGCAGATAGATAATCAACGATCTCCATATTCGTCGCATACCAGATATCCGGTTTGTTGGAAATCAATTTACCGAAATCCTCGATCAAGTCCCAATTGTGATCCAGATCAAACTCATAGCTATGTCCCCACACAGTCATCATGTACAGGTACTGCTTCTTATGTAAGGCAACAAATTGTTCTCCGAGCTTCATTAAATCATCCTTGTGATGACAGGTCGGTATCCATTCCAACAGGTTGTCCGGCATTCCGAACTGTTTCGTGCTGCCCACTGTTCTAGCATATTCAATCCCCAGATGCGGAAGCATGTCCTGGATCTGCGGACTATATGAGCCGTTCGGATAGGACATCCCGCGTACGGTATAACCGGTTATCCGCTCCAATTGCTCACGGTCCTCCATAATCTCTCGAACAATCAATTCTTTAGGACACCTAGCAATGGTAGGATGCGTTACCGTGTGCGCGGAAATTTCATGTCCCTGATAGAGGGCTGCTGCTTCCTGTGCACTAATCCTGTCATCCTTGCCAAGCAAGCCCGAGTTGAGATGGAATGTTCCTTTAATTCCATACTGATTGAAGATGGCCACTAATCTCCGGTCAGCCTCTCTGCCGTCGTCATAACTCATCGTCAGCACCTTATGCCTGCCCTCCGGGAATGTCATATAAATCTTCGGCATCATGATTTCCTCCTCGTCTATATTTCAGCAATCTATCAATATGGATATTCTCCTCCGGGGTATAAGGTCGAGCTGTATAACCGCTTCGTCTGCTGCAGTGGTACAGCTGAAGGCCGTGCGGTCAGGCGCATTAGTCTGCTGGCATAGATCGAAGCTGTGTTGTTATCGTATATAATGACCTGCTCTGTGCCGCTTCCCAGCAGATCGCCGTGGACAACATAACCGTCCATTGGGAACGCTGCAACAACCTCCATATGGCCATCATATAAGGCTGGTTGTACACCTTCACCGCGGCGATAGGCCAGAATATAGTCGGGCGCATCAATGGTCCAGTGACACAGCGTCTCAATAATAGTCAACCAACCGGGTGTCTGGCGATCTTCCTTCCATACTTCTCGACCGTTGCTGTCAAGCAGGAATAGGCCGTCCTTACCAACCTGACCTTTACCGTCGTCTTCTCTGGCAATTCGGTCTAGCCCGGCAATCTGCAGGCCTGGCAAGTCATTACGGAATTGACCAAGCGCCAGATGCTGCGATTCGATCGAGCCATCATAGCGCCATAGCTCCTGACCGTTCCTGTCATACATCACCGTGACACTGCCGCCGATCACAAGCTCCGGTTCGCCATCCCCGTTCACATCCCCGACCCAGATACAATCCACATGATCCTCTAGATCACGGCAGCTCCACAGGGGTGTGCCATCATGATCGAGCATTGTATAGCCAGCCATCACTTCATCGCGGCCGTCTCCGTCGATATCGTACACCCATGGGAAGTGGCCAGGATTGCCCTCATGTGTCCATAGCAAATTGAAATGGCTATCAAGCGCCCACAGGCGATGATAGCGATCCTTGAGCAGTATATCTCGCGCATGAGTTCCGCCTGTCAAATTCGCTACAATGATACAGTCATGGGCATGAGGGTCCGGAAGGGCATGGGAAGCTTTCACCGACCCATCTCTGCCATCGAGGACGAGCAACTGACTATCCATCACACATAACACCTCTAGACAGCCGTCACCGTCAATATCGACAATCTGCGCGGGATAATCCGAGCCTTGTCGTCCTGCGTCCGCGCTCGGCTTGCCCCTCTGCCAGATTAAATTCCCTTCCAGGTCAAATGCTGTCAGACACTGTACCTGGTGAGGAATATAACGAACGTCCTGACGATCGTCAGGCTGCACGAGCAGCATCTCCATCCTGCCGTCTCCATTCAGATCCCCCAGCAGCATCTTACTATTCACGCCTGCTAAGCTGATATCCAGCTGATCAATCAGCTGAGGCGCCTGTTCCGTCCTATGATTCATCAGCTATCCCCCGTAAGCTCAATATGATTGTTGTATAGTGAACTTGACGAAAGTCTCTAGCTCTATAGTATCATGTAGCTTCCTTTTTCTGAATGGGAAAAGTCGATTTGGCCACACCACGATTTAACCAGGGGGTTGCTGGTGTTCCCTTACAAGCCTTGCGTAAACGGATCCCGCTGATCTTCTCGAACAGCACACCCTGATAACGAGTAATAAGTTCGAGCTGGCGCATGGTATCTTGGGACAATCGCATCGATTGTCCCGAGAGCTCTGCGTAATGCCCAATCATGACAGAGACAGCGCGCTGGCTCATGGCTAGTGACTCTAGCAGATGAAGCTTGATCGCATTTTCCCTCTGTATCCGATTCATCACTTTTCCTCATTCTGTCCGAACATAGAACCAAAGTCGAAGTCACTGCTTTCAGCCTGTTCCTCATCCTCGCCGATTATCACCTTCAAATTGGCAGCTAAAGACTGCTCCATGCGCACCAAGCCCTCGATCACTTCTACAACCTTCTCATGAATGCCTAACACGGTTTTGAGCTGCGTTTGCTGATCACCTAACGATGACTGGTGCAGATGGTAGCAGATCCAGCTTTTCGATTTATCTGCCTCAACAGCCTTGGCTTCCAGCATTAAGGCTATATTATCCTGCATAATCGCCGTCGCTTCTAATATTCCTAGATAATGCGGCCCTCTACTCATCATCATTCCCCCATTTCGTTAACGGCGTCATTCTTCAGTCTGCTCCTGAAGCTCACCGAGGATATAGGATATATTTTCAGCAATCGCATCTTCAAGGTCCGCTAAATTGGTTAGATAGGCCGTTATACTGCTTGACATATCCTCTACATGACCAATAATCACCTTGGGGTCGTTAAAGGTCGGATGATCAGGAATGAGGGCGACTAGCTGAGCCATATGCACAGTAATATGCCGCTCAGCTTGAATGATCTTCGCTAATTCGTGGTAGCTGCGAGACATATGCGTTATGATGTTCGTTATTCGATGCTCCATATGTTCTTCTCCCTGCAATCACGCTTAATTGTTATAGCAAACCTAAGTTTATTTAGTTGTATGCAAGCGAGCATCTACGTGTTCCTTCGATCACTACGCACCATGCCCATAAGAATGACATTATGAAATCGGCCATCATAGACCAGCGCTTCCCTCAGGGTGCCTTCGATCTGAAGCCCGCTTTTCTGCAAGGCTCGAATGGATCCCTGGTTGTACGCTACCGCATAGGCATAAATACGATTGATGCTAAGATCAGTAAAGGCATAATCAAGTAAAGTGGCGATCATTTCGCTCGCGAAGCCCTGATTCCACAATTTCTTCTCTCCAATAATAATGGAGCCCAGCTCCGCTTTATGATTAACGCGATCAATATCATAAAGCCCGATTAAGCCGATCGGTTCCCCTCCCTGCTTTAATCGGGCAAGAAAAACCTGACGTCTGTTATCGGAAATAAGTGTGTTGAACCACTCCCGTTGACCAGAAAAACTGATAAATGATTTATCAAAAAACTGACGCCGAATTTCGCTTTGATTGCGCCAGCTTACGATGTAATGCGTATCTTCGTCTTCCAGCAGCATCAGAGTCATTCGATCACTCTCCAGCATCAGTACACCCCATTCTTTCGTTTAGAACCCTGTATGATGAAAGCTCCGAATACCGTCAATTACGCGCTCCACATCTTCATCCAATAAATTGGGGTGCATAGGCAGACTTAATATCCGCTTCCACAACATCGAGGACACCGGCACTTCTGCACGCGTATGAATATAGTAAGGATGCAGATGACATGGATAATAGTGAACGCCTGTAGCGATATTCCGTTCCTGCAAGTAGCCGATTAATTGATCGCGCAGCTGTTCATTCGGTAATTTAATTTGATAGAGATGCCAAGCGCTTCGCGCGTAGGGCTTCTCCTTCGGAAGCTCCACCCCATCCAAATCTCCGAGACCTTCAGCATACTGTAAGGCGACTTCTCTTCTGCGTCCATTCAGACGGTCAAGCTTGCTTAATTGGACTACCCCAATTGCAGCCTGCACATCATTCATGTGATATTTATATCCCAACTCACTGACATAATATTGCCAGGCATACACATGCTCCGTTGATGTACGAATCCATGTATCTCGTGATATGCCTACCCATCTCTTCTCCCGAAACCGTCTGGCAAGCCATTCGTGATCACAGGTCAATGCTCCGCCTTCCCCGCAAGTTAAATTTTTAACCGCGTGAAAGCTGAAGCAAGTGATCGGACTCAGTGTGCCTACCAATTGCCCATTATACTGGGCTCCGCAGGCATGTGCCGCATCCTCGATTACTTTAATACCAGCCTTGCTGGCCACTTCATGTATGGCATCCATATCGCATGGATGTCCAGCCAAGTGAACTACAATCACAGCTTTCGTGCGAGATGTCCGTTTACGTTCGATTTCATCCGCCGTGATGTTCATCGAATCTGGTTCAACATCAGCAAAGACCGGGGTTGCACCTACATAACTTACGGCATGTACGGTTGATATGAAAGTGATTGTCGGTACAATCACTTCGTCTCCCGGCCCAATCCCTAATGCGTCCAATGCCAGATGCAGCGCAGCTGTACCAGAATTAAGCGCTATTGTGAAGCGTGCTCCCGTATAGGCGGAAAATTGCTGTTCAAACTGCTCAGTCTTCGGTCCAAGACCGAGCCAGCCTGATCGCATAACCTCTGCTACAGCATCAATTTCCTCTTGCCCTATACTTGGCTGAAGCACAGGAATCAGCTTATCAGTCATGGTCATACCCCTTCGCTTTATTTAAATATGAAGGATCTGCTGCCGCCAATTTCGAGCACACAGGTCTATTTGGAAGGCTTGCTTTGAAGCTGCGCCTGCCTGTACCTTGATCATTTCACGCAGTGAAGCATTCTCAATCATTTCACATAGCCCGTTAAACCAAGATTCTTCATTATTGCTGACCAAATATCCATTCTGACCGTGCTTCACCCAGTCTGTGTAGGGTGGGCACTGGCTATATATCCCAGGTATTAAGCAGGCTGCATATTCACGATACTTGTTGTTCGTCTTACAATAATTAAAGATGGATTCATGCAAGGGAGCGATGCCAATGTCCCAATCCGAGCGCTTCAAGTTTTGAAGATAGGTTTGATAATCCAATTGACCTTCTCTGTACGAAACGAAGGATTGCCCCAATAATGCCCCTGGAATATAGCCGTGAAATTGAAGCCTGACATATCCGCCATACTTGCTTAATACTCGGAGCAGCGCTGGAACGACCGGTGAGAAATCCTCATCCTTCTGCGTACCCCCATAACCAATTGTGATTCGCGTCGGGGATGGCGCTGGTTTTGTAATATTGTCGATCAGCTCAAAATCAACACTGGATTGGAAGCAGACTACTCTTGGATTATAGTAGAGGCATATATAGTCGGCGAAGAAGGTTGAATCGACCTTCACAAAGCTGGCGTGACGGAGAAAGTTCTGAAATGTCTGCCGCCGACCTGCATCGTTATAATAGGAGGACACGGATGTATAGGGCGGAATTTCCAAGAAATTGTCATCGATGACATATACGGTTTCTTTGCCAAGCTGATGCGCGATTAGAAGGCTCTCGAAGGCCTGAGGCTCTACTGTTCGCAAGTAAATAACGATACTCGCCGCCTTGAGATAGTCCAGCTTAATATCATCTTCTGTGCAGATCTCATACTGGTATATGCCGAGCTTCTTCAGATGTCGAAATGGTTGTAATAAGATGATTTCCAAGGAAGGCAGATCGACTGAGGGCGTTACTATTAACGCAGATCGCAATGGGGCTTGTGCGGTCGTATGCTCCACTCGGTTGCGGGCTCCTTCTTTCCTGCCTGCTAACCTACCGTTCTCCCATCCCGCCTCTCTGCCTCTTCGATATCCGAGCTCGAATGATTTGCCCAAATGTGGCAACCTCCTCACAAGTAATTGGCAGATCTATTAATCTGTCTTATAATTCTCTTCCAGCCCTTTTTCATTGCCCTCGAAGTAGCCCTGGGAATATCCTTGATCATATCCTTCGTCATACCCCTTATCATATCCCTTGTTATACTCAACACTATTGAATTTGGTGGCTTTAGCCATCCGATTCACTTGCTTTCGACTTTTCATATGCCCACGCTGCTTCTTGCGAGTGTTGATATTCCTTCGCGCGCTCTTCTTTGTTGTTAGTGACCTCATTTTACTTTTCACTCTGACCAGCTTCGCTACCCTGAGTTTTGCCTTCTTCCTCAATGATGCTTTAATCACTATTGCTCCTCCTCGATATCGCTTATATATTATCTGCCATAACGACCGGTGGTGGTATAATAGGCAGCCCCTGTGGCAATGGTTGAATGTCCGAATGACGGAGCACTCTGATTCGCTCGAGCATCCCCCATTTCTGAACAGCATCTCTTGTAATGAAGCGTCGCAGCTGCCCATGTTGAATCAGATAGGAATGTCCTTCTTCATCACTGACACAGCATCCATCAGGCAGCGGCGGCAGTGAATGAACTTGCATAGACTCAAGTTTCCGTTCTAACTGGTCAGAAGCGTATGGTTCGCCCTTAATCCAGCTTTTTAGATCCACTTGTGAAACACGGATAACCGGGAGATGCGCAGATTGCGATTCTATTCGGTAGCGCACACCATTCTCAATCCAATACACATTTGGGGAACAGCCTTGAACAAGTAAATGTGTAGGATAAAAATCAATGGTCCGCTTGATCGACCTTCCTAGACTTGTGACCTCATCTATTAGTGCATGCGGATCTCCCCATTTGCTAGAGAAGAAATTCAGATTATGCTGGTAGAACTCATCGAATCTAGTGTCCTGCCCAATGCTAACACTGCCGAAGTGGTGAATAAATGTATCCTCAGCAACAATGAGATCGAATCCGAGAAGTCGCGCGCGAACACCATAATCATCATCCTCGCAATTGCCGATTACGAAGCCCTCGTCAAAGTACCCAAGCCTTCCGAAGACCTCTCTTCTCATCATCAGGCAAAACCCCGTGATACGTGAAACGACTTTCCATTTGGTTGGATCGCTCTTGTTGTACGCTGCTGCGAAGCTATACATCTCCTCGATTGAGTTATAGGAAGTAGAGATCAGTTGTTCTCCGCTTATATAATTAGTTACTGGTCCTACCAATCCAACATAGGGAGAGCTGTATACACAATGCAGCATATTGCTTAACCAATTCTGAGTAACTAAGGTGTCATTATTTAGAATCACGATGGTCGTGCCTCTCGCCATTCGCAATCCTTGATTGACCGCACCTGCAAATCCACGATTGGACTTGTTTAATCGGTAACGCAGCCGCTTATATTCACCCCTCAGCCATTCCTCCGTACCGTCCACGGAACCATTATCTACAATGATCAGTTCAAATCGTTCCGGCGTATTCGCCCAAATGCTCTGCACACATTTCTTTAAATAGTCCAGTTGATTATAGGTAGGAATTACGATGCTAGTACCGCTGAATAAGGCCCCGCCCTCCGCTTGAGCATTGGTCATCCCAGCTTCATAGCCTTTAAGAAAGCCAGCGTCGAATCCATTGCTGAATCCACCGTTATATCCTCTGAGAGATGGCCGCTCCGCTCTGATATTCACAAGGGCGCCTCTCCCTTCGCCATCGAGTCCGCCAAGTGACCGAAATCGATCGCCACTTTACCTAGCTCTGCCGCAATGCGACTTACAAGGATGACCGCAGGTATACCCGCTGCAACAAGCGCGATATCGAATTCATACTGAGCTACCTCTTGCATCACACGATCCACATCGTGTACGCCTTGTACAGGTGATAGCGCGCCTGCCACGTTGTAACCGTGTCCTCGAAGATAATTCGATAAGCCTGCTGCTTGATTCCCAACGACGAGCACGTTGCGACCTGCCAGAATGCTCGGAATGCCATGTTCCAAATAAATGGCGTAATTTATCGTAGAATGCGTAAGCTGCATGGAGCGATAATTCATTCCGCAGTGATCCAATAGTTGAAAGGCCAGATGCTGGAAGTTAGGCACTCTTAACAAGGGAATCCCAACGATTGAGGCATCTCGCACAGCTTGCATGAGTTGATCACGCGCTGCATAATCTGGGACTTCCACTCCTGCATAAGATAGAAAAGGAAAATGATTTCTGATGTGAGCAGCCGAATAGATCGTATCTTGAGCCATCGTAAGCAGCTCTCCATCTCCAAGACGGACGACAGACAAGGGGTGTCGATGATCCATTGCCTGCACAATCCGTTCGACCACCTCGGCCGTTCCTAGCACAGGAATCATGCTTGATCGATATTGTTCTAAGCCAGCAGCGATAATATCTTGGACAGGTACTCCTGGCAGCACCATCCCGCCTGGCATGAGCTGATCGACGTACTTCTCTCCCCCGTCATACTGCCCCTTGCTGAAGCCCTCGTCGTACCCGCGATCATATGCAGCGTTCTCTGCAGCATGCTGATCTTCCTGATCAGGTTTATCCAGCGGGATGACAGTAGGAGGCTCAAGCAATACTGGGGGGGTGTGCACTGGCAATTGTTTACGAACGCGAATGACGCGTTTCCTAGCGATTCGACCTATGCGCTTGCTTCTTCCCAAACGCCGCTTCCGCGCCATCGTGTAGAGCTTCCGCCTTCGCTTTCTTAACTTGCGTATAAGACTCACCACCTGATGTGAATATGATCTTACATCATATTGGTCTATTGTAGACTTGGATACCCGTACAACTATCCATTTCCCGCTGGTATAGTCGTGCTTACGAGCTCTAGCATCTGATGCACTCTATGACGGTAAGTATGATTCAGCATGGTGCGCTTATATCCTCTAAAGGCAATTTCACGCCTCTCCTCTTCATGGGCAAGATAGTACTCCAGCAACTCTAGCAGCTCATTATCGGATTTATAGCAGAGCACCTCTTCATTCGTCCGATAATGCTCCGATACATCCTCTCGCATATCCATCACCTGCAGGGTATGACACGCATTGATCTCGAAGCTTCTCGGATTAACCGACACAGCGCTAATCTGCTTCCCATTGAAATTGATGGTTGCATCATCAGATGCCCGATGTAGATTGATAACAATCTTGGCTCCATTGTAATAAGCAGCTGTCGTCTCCGGACTTAGCCATTCCTCGGAACGGATACTGTCCTTTAACAAAGCTGCCGCACTCGGATTTAACCGATCCCACCAAGATCCAGCGATTACGGTTCGTTTATTCGATAAATACTTCGACAGCTTCTCAATCATGTGAACTCTGTTCCAATAAGCGGTACCGATGAAGCAGATATCCGATCGATATCCGATCGGGACACTCTTCGCACGGAAGATAGCCGGATTGGCTGCGAATGGCAAGTGAAAGACATGTTGACAGCCTAGGCGCTGATAGAGCTCAACACAGGTCTTCTCTAAAGTAAAGATATAGTCATAGCGTGGCGCGATATCTATTGTCCAATCCGTATAATAGGGGTCATCCGTAAACCACACAGCAGTCAATATGCCATGATCACGTATGCTCTTCACCTGCTCAGCTGGCAGCACAACACCATTCAATGCAATCATTAAATCGATGCTGTTCGTCATAGCGATGGATGATAGGGGATCACCTGGCCCTGCGATAATCAGCTTGCGGACCAAACCGGTAAGCGCTTCGGCGATCGCTTCATCGATCGGCGGATAAGGATATCCGATTCCGCTAGAAACATACAGAACACTGATATCCCTCTTCCAATATGGATCTGGAGGAAGCTCGCGCAGCATGCTCTCGGAGCGGCCTAAGCGATAGCCTTCCTTCCATCCTTCTTCCGCCCCCTCTTGCTTGCCTTGCGTGTAACCAAGCTCATGCGCATTCATTTCCGGGAATCCTCCTTTAACTCATCGACAGCTGTAGCCTCCTCCTTAAGGAAGGCCTGCAGAGCGGATCGCCAGTCTCGTAACGGCTCTAGACCATTGTTCTTAATCGCTTGCTGACTCAGCGATGAATTAGGCGGGCGTTTAGCCATCAATTGCAGCTGATCATACCGAACCGGTACAATGAATGAGGGTTCTTGGTTTAGATAGCGCAAGATTTCAAGAGCGAATTGGTACTTGGAGCAATAGCCTTCATTCACCACATGATAAGTGCCGTATCGTTCGGTTTCTATGAGGCATGCCATAAACCGCGCTAGATCGACTGTATAGGTCGGAGATCCTATTAAATCAGTAGCTGCTTGCAGGCATTCATGACTGCTCGGCAAGGAGCAGATTCGCTTGACGAAATTTCTGCCCTGACTGCCGAATAACCATGCCGTTCGAATAATAAAGTGCTTCCTGCAGATTCTCTCCGTAAATTGTTCACCTAATCGCTTCGATGCCCCATACACATTGAGCGGATTAGTCTGGTCTTCCTCTGTGTAAGGAGTCCCTTTCAGCCCATCAAACACGTAATCCGTGCTAATATAAATAAACTTGGCATCGATTCGATTCGCTGTCTCTGCCAAATATCCCGTACCAACAGCATTCACTGCGTAAGCAGCCCGCACATCATCCTCAGCTCGATCCACCTCAGTAAACGCTCCCGCATGTATAATGACATCGGGCCGGTGCTTCATTACAATGGTATGAATCGCCTCTAGATCCGTTACGTCTAACTGCCGCCGGTTCCAGGCCAAGACATGATGCCGGGAGGCCATAACCGCAACGATATCACGCGCTAACTGACCTTCTGCCCCTGTTACGGCTATGATCATATCCGAATCACTCCCTCCACCAGCCTTCATTGTCCATATACCACCGCACAGTGTGGGCTAACCCTTCATCGAATTCGACCAACGGCCGCCATCCAAGCGTTTTATTCAGCTTTGAGAAATCGATCGCATAATGTCGATCATGGCCTGGTCGATCATCGATGAATTGCATACAATCGGATGATTTGCCTAGTACATTGCAGATTCGCTGAACGACCTCCACATTCGTCAGACCTCCGCATCCACCTCCAATATTATAAATTTCCCCGGATACTCCCTGATGCATAACAGCAGCCAGTGCTGCACAATGATCCGTCACATAGAGCCAATCTCTAATCTGCAGACCGTCACCATAAATCGGGATGGGTTCATTGCGCAATGCGTGAATAATTGATTTTGGGATTAATTTCTCAGGGTATTGTTTAGGGCCGTAATTATTGGAGCATCTGGTAATAATGGCAGGCAAGCCGTAGGTCTGGTGATAAGCCCTTACTAGTAAATCAGAGGAAGCCTTGCTCGCGGAATATGGACTGTTCGGAGCTAGCTGAGTCGTTTCTGTGAATTTCATTCCATCGTCTGCAGAGCCATACACTTCATCTGTCGATACGTGAACAAATTTGGAAACTGCGTGCCTTCTCGCGCTTTCCAGCAAGCGATAGGTTCCAATAATGTTCGTACTTACGAATGGTTCGGGCGAATCAATGCTGCGGTCGACATGTGACTCCGCCGCGAAGTGTACGACAACGTCAATTCCGTTCGCTATAATTTCATTAACTAGTCTCTCGTTCCGGATATCCCCCTGTATAAACGTATAGGTCGGCAAGCGTTCTGCTTCGCTTAAATTAGACCAATTAGCGGCATAAGTTAAACTGTCCAAATTAACGATCTCGTAATTGGGATACTGTTCTAGCATATAGTGAATAAAATGGCTGCCGATAAACCCCATGCCGCCAGTAACAAGTAATCTCATTGGCGATCACCGCCAAGCGCATTCATGCGCGCATTGGCCTCCTGTAACGATTCGAACGTTCCAGCATCCGTCCACCAGCCATTAAGAATGGCATAATGCAACTTATTATTTTGAGCATACCGATTGTTAAGATCCGTAACCTCGAGCTCTCCACGCTCAGAAGGCCTTAGTTGACCAATATGATCGAACACCTGGGAGTCGTAGAAATATATGCCTGTTACACAATAGTTGGATTGTGGAATCGTTGGTTTCTCAACAATCGATACAATTCTACCTTGTTCTATCGAAGGAACACCGTATCTTCTGGCATCGTCTACCTCCTTCAATAACACCATTGCATGACCTGCTGAACGCTTAAATTGCTCAACAAAAGGCTGAAGGGGATCCTCGAATAGATTATCGCCCAGCAGTACCACAAATCGGTTATGATCTCCGATAAACGATTTGGCCAGCGACAGCGCTTGAGGAATACCGCCCGCTTTCTCTTGCACCTTATAAGTAATTTCCATGCCATACTCGCTCCCGCTGCCCAATAACTCCGTATACTGTCCCGCAGATTGACTGCTAACCACTAGCAGCACATCATGGATGCCCGCTTCGCGAAGCTTGAACAAGCCGTGGCATATCATCGGAAGTCTTCCAACCGGCAGGAGATGTTTGTTGATCATCTTCGTCAACGGCTTCAACCGCGTTCCTGTACCGCCGGCCAGTATCACACCTTTCATGACCGTCATCCTCTCCAGTTTATGAGTAAACGAATATATGTGGATTAAAGCCCCATTTATCTATAAACTTCTGATGATTCGTTTTCAGTAACGCTTGTAACTGCTCCTCATCGTTTCGTTTAAAGGACATACTGCCGTGATGATACACGAATACGTCTCCTGCGATGATCAAGCGAAACCCGGCTATACGCGCGCGATAACAGTAATCGTCATCCTCGTAATGTCCGGGAGAGAAGCGTTCATCAAGCAGAGCGATGCGGTCTACTAATTGTCTTCTCATCAGCAGACAGAAGCCAACAAGTCGCTCCGTTTCCTTCCACAGACTGGGATTAGGGAGATTAAGAGATTCGGAGGATTCATCCACAGTGGCGTAATCGATCTTCTGATGCCCGCCAATGTAATTCGTCATCGGTCCGACTAGTCCAATATCATCAGATGAATGCAGGCAAGTTAACATACTGCTGAGCCAGCGGGGTTTAACGATCACATCATTGTTGAGTAGCAGCAAGTTATCCCCGCTAGCCAGCTTAATGCCAATATTGCATGCTGCCGGAAAGCCGCGATTTTCTGGTAAGGAGGCAAGAATAACCTCTTCTTCACGACAGAGCTCCAATGTTCCGTCTGTGGAACCATTATCCACAACAATAATTTCATAAGGGACATCGGTGAATCGCTTGAGCGCGTACAGGCAATTCTCCAGCATATCCTTACCGTTATAGGTAGGGATGATAATACTCGTTCTCAAGCTGGTTCCCCCCCTGCTTCCTCTCTTCTGCGTATGACATCGGTGAAGCTGAGCCTGGTACCGGTGTGCGTTATAATAGAAGCTAGTGCTTCCATGTGATCGCCGACAATTAAATCCGCTACTAGATTATGCTCGCCTGAGTTGGTCTTCCGCACTTTGTTCGTGTGCACAACATCTATGCTAGCAGCGCATCCGATCTTCAATCCGAGTGCAATAGCTGTCTTCTGTGCCAGTGGAGGTACAGCCAGATTGCGATAACCGATTTTAGCCGCCGCTGCTCTACTTATCGCATGCGGAACAGCAGTCATCGAATTCGCTTGTAAATCCGATCTTCCAAGCATACGATTCAGGTAATTCTTCATGATGGATACATCATCCCAATTCGCGAAATGACCAAGATAGGAACTAATATTATTCAAAGCCACATCATAACCGGATGCGATCATCTGAATGAACGGATGGAGACGCTGGGCAGGAATCACAATATCTCCGTCCAGGAATAGAATGACATCAGATGAGGCCAGCTTAGCTCCCAGCGCGCGGCCCACATCATGTCCTAGCTGTGATTGATAGTGAAGGACAATCGCCTGCTTAGCTGAACGTGCGATAGTAAAGCTGCGATCAGCAGATCCATTAACAACAATAATCGTCTCATTCGGCTGCAGCAGTTCTAATTGCTCTAGTATCTTCGGAAGCGTCTCCTCTTCATTCATAACGGTCACGATAACAGATACGGATATATCCGATGGTGGGATGAGGGAACTCTGCTGCAGAGGCTCTGCACGTCTATCGTTCACATTCTCCGACCTAATCTGCTTGACAGCCCTGCGTCTTGCGCCCCCTCTATTGCGACGCATCAGCGGGGGGCGCTTGCTCCACCGGCGTACTCGAGGGTTGCGCCGCAGTGCTTTACGGCGAACCCTTAATCGTTTAGCGCTGGCTTTAACTCGTCGCATTCAATCACCTCGCCATACTTCTGTTGCGCAGGTTATCCGGATGCCGCCCCCTCGACCCTGTCGCCGAGATTAGGCTGGCCAATGCTTCTATATGATCCCCTACGATCAAGGACTCAAGTGGATCTGCTCTCCTAATATGCTTGCGCTTAATGGGATTAGGTCTGCCTACATCAATGTAGTGAACTGCCCGTACATGCAAGCCTGCGATCACTGCAGCAGCCTGTGCCTTCGGCGGGATACAGAGCAGCTGAGGACCAATCGTATCCAGCGCCTTGCGGCTGATCGCATGTGGAATCGTCGTCATCGAAGCTCCTCCAAGATCCGTGCGGCGCAGTGCGATATTCAATGCATGCTTAGCTAAGATGACACTATGCACATTAAACTTATTCTTAGGGCCTTCATACTTGTTAAGCGCAACGTCCGTTCCATCTCTTACAGCAGCAATCAGCGGCTTTAATTCCTTGGCGGGGATGACGATATCGGCATCCAAGAATAATAGGACATCACCCCGCGCTTCCCTCGTGCCTATACTTCTTCCCACATCATGACCAAGCGGCCTGGCATGAACAATCAGACGCGCTCCAGACTTTGCCGCTATCCGCTCCGTTCCATCTGTAGATCCATTCACGACGACAATCACTTCGGTTTGTGGGTGAACCTGGAACGCATTCTGTATAACACGACCTATCGTTCTATGCTCATTCATCGCGGGGATAATCACAGAAACGACTGGGGCTCCTAATGAACGAGCTTTACGACGTAATCTGCTTCTTCTCACTACCTACACCTCCTGGTGTATGAAGGGCTCGCTTGTGTGCCATTCGCTCCTGACATTGTATGTCCATAGATGCGTGTTTGTAACGGCATGCGTCCCTCTCAGCAAGTGACTAGTCTTTGAAATTGTTTCAGTTGAAATGAAGCTTCTCATAAGCTCTGCGATAGGATGCGAAGGAAGGGATGTCTAGTGGAGAATTCGCTAGGCTACTTAATTCTGTATGCGTAATCGATTGTTTCACAGCAACCAAGTGGTACATAATTTGATCGGCCACATTCATTTGAGTTTGTCGCAGCTTTGTTTGTTCCTCCTTCGGCAACGCGACATATCGGGGGAAATAGAACAGCTCCATCCTGATGCAGCGAAAATCCATCTTCATGTTGGGATTTTCCGTTCTCCCGAGACCCCATTGTGTAATAAAAGGGAACTCGTATTGTTCCGCTTCAATTAAGACATCCGTGCTTGCTGTAAAGAATCTCGGTGTATGTTCATTAAACTGAAATCTGTGAAACGGATTAGCTATATTCAAAGAAGTGTGCGCATATGGCGCTAAAATACATACCACTGCCTTATGCTTGCAAACCCGATATATTTCTTCCATGGTCGCGATCAAATCCTCCACATGCTCCAGCACATGAGAGGCCATAACCCCCTCTGTGGAGTCGTCAGCAAACGGGATGCCTTGATTGATATCACATACAACATCCACTCCATCGAGTAGTAAACGATCAATACCGACATAACCCGATTGTTTATGTTGCCCACAGCCCAGATCCAGCTTCAATTTCTTCACCTCGACTATTGCCTGGTCCGACTTGTATCGGCTTATTCGTAAGCAATTGCTCCCACTGCGCGGCACAGCGCGCTATCGTGTAGTGCTCCTTCACATAGCGGTAAGCCTTCCTTTTTATATGCAAACGAAGCGGTTCATCCTCAATTAGCCGCTTGATCGCGTGATACCAATCTTCCGTACGATGCTCCGCCAATATCCCTGTCTGTTCATGGCTGACACAATCGGCATAGGTTGGAAGATTGCTGAATATGCCGGGAATACGACATGCGGAATACTCCCGGAATTTATTGTTCGACTTACATCTGTTGTATAACGTGTCATTAAGCGGTGCGATGCCAATATCCCAGGCGCGCCTCGCCAGGATGTGCAGGAATGTTCGGTAGTCGCTTCCTCCTGTGAAGTAAACGGCGTTAGGATGTCCGATCAGCTGAGACGGGATATAGCCATGAAACTCCAGTCGAATCCGATGCTTATACTCCTCCGCAATCGTGAGCAGCGCGGGAATCACATGCTCAAAGTCATCTTCCTTATAGGATCCCTCATAACCGATCACAAGTGATTGTCTGCTCCTCGTCGGCTCTCCCGACTTATCCAGCCATGCGAAGTCTACACTGGCCTGAATACACACTGTACGTTCGTTATAATTCTCTTGAATATGCCTGGCAAAATAAGGCGAGCCCACGCGAACAACCTGTGCTTCTCGCAAAAAACGGGTAAACGTCTCCCGTCTATCTGGATCCAACATAGCAATTCCGAAACCCCGATTGGGTAGATGCAAGAAATGATCGTCGATCGAGTAGATCGTCCGTTTATTCAAACGGTTCGCTTCTCGCAGTAAGGTATAGGCATCCTTATTTGTGTTTCTAATGAAGACGATCACCTCAGAATCTTTAAACGTCTGTTCAGCAGCGTCTACTTCTTCCATGACTTTATAATCAATCAGACCCTGCTTGCATAACGCTTCGAACGGTTGCCTAATGCCGATTTGAAAAGATGGCAATCTCTCGGAAGGCGCAAGGATTAGCACCTTTACAGGACTTGAAGCAGCGGTTGCATGCATGAAATCATTCCTTTAGAATTTTGATAGAATGTTCAGGAATCGCTCAACATACGTGACCTGATTAAATTCCTTTCTGATCGTTCTGATTCCACCGCGAATGATGGTTTTCCTTACTTCAAGATTGCCGATCACTTCCTTCACATATCTGGCCGCCCGATCCATTTCGCTCGGCGGGAAAAGCATACCGCTTCGCCGATGCCGTATGATTTCATTCTTGCCAGGCACATTCGAGCTGACGACGGGCAGTCCACAGGCCATCGGTTCCAATATGTGATTGCCTAAGCCTTCTCGTCTTGAGGTAGACAAGATACAGCCGCCGGAATCCACAATGACAGAATATACTTCAGGCATATGATGATTCGGAACATGCGCGATCACCTTGACACTGTCGCTTAACCCCTTCCGTCTGCATTCAGATAACATGTTCTCCAAATCCCTTGACGTATTTGGGTTGCAAATGATCCATAGTTCAATTTTTTCATTGCGAGCTAGTTTTTCAAAAATTTGAATGCAAGCTCGCCAATTTTTGGCCCGTTCAACTCTTCCTACGAATCCAATGATGTTATAGTTTTTACGGGGCGTCGGACAATCACTCCATGTTCGATCCCGCGGAGCCATGTAGCCAAACATGGGGTCCACCGTATTCCCTTCAACAAATACAGGTATCCTTCGCTTTAATTGCCGCTTAACTAACGGCTTCAAATAATTTGCAATACAAAACACTGCATCTACTTTTCTGAAGGCCCGATCGAATAAAGCTATATAAGATGCAATCTGATGGTTCCATCCACGCACTTCATAGATTACCTTCCCTTTAAAGCTCCTAGGGATCTGCTCCAAATAGGTGATGGTATATATGAAGGAAATGTAGTCATATTGTCCATTACGAATGATCGCATGGAATGAGGATGCGCTGCTGGCAAAATAATGTGGGATGTCCTTGAAAATATATGCGGCGTCACCGCGTCCAAGAAAAAGGACCTCCCCTTGAATCCCCCGATCACGAAGCGCGTTGATTCTGCTCCGAAGCGATGTCTGCAAACCGCCAACATTGGGCTTCGTTACCACATATAGAATTTTCATATCACGCACCTCTTAATGACCGTAATACTCCTTATACCAATCAATAAAAGCACTGACTCCCACTTCTATTGGCGTGCTGGGTCTAAATCCAATATCTTGTTCCAAATCCGAGACATCTGCATAGGTCTCCGAGACATCACCAGGCTGCATTGGTGAAAACTGCTTCACACTTTCCAAACCTAGCTTCTTCTCAATGGCAGATATAAACGACATGAGATCGACAGCATCATGATTACCGATATTGTAAATTTTATAAGGAGCAGGACTTGAGCTCGGATCAGGTTGCTCGCTGCTCCAATATGGATTTCCTTTAGGGATGAATGGGACGAGTCGAATGATTCCCTCAACGATGTCGTCGATATACGTAAAATCCCTCTTCATTCGTCCATAATTATTAATTTGAATAGGTTTCCCCTCTAGGATCGCTTTAGTGAATAGGAATAATGCCATATCAGGCCTGCCCCACGGACCATACACAGTAAAAAATCGCAACCCTGTTGTCGGCAGCCCGAAAAGATGACTATATGCATGAGCCAGCATCTCATTACTCTTCTTGGTAGCTGCATACAGACTGACAGGATGGTCGACATGATCTCGCACGGAATAAGGCTGCATCGTATTCAAGCCATATACGGAGCTGGATGATGCATAGATGAGATGCTCCACTTCATTGCGACGACAAGCTTCTAGTACATGTGTAAATCCAACGATGTTGGAATCGATATAGGAGATCGGCTGCTCTAGACTATAACGAACGCCAGCTTGCGCAGCTAGATGAATCACAACGGATGGGTGATGACGATCGAATGCCTGCGTGATGGTTGTCCCTTGCTCCAAGCTGCCAAGCATGAAATTAAATTGACTATGTGTAAGTAACTTCAACCGACTCCTCTTCAGCGAGACCTCATAGTAATCATTTAAATTATCGATTCCAATGACGTAGTGCCCGTCCTGTAAAAGTCTTCTTGCCACATGAAAACCTATGAACCCAGCACAGCCTGTAACGAGAATACGCAATCTGATTCCTCCTTATCTCTAAAGCACGTAGAACAATATATGTGTTCATGTATGTTCAGGAACGGCGGTTGTACAAATAACGATTTAGCAGTTCACCCAAACCTCACGTGGACATCCTACATACTTTAAGAAGTAAGGAAGGGAGCGTGTGCTAGTGGGCGAGGAGCGAATGATTTCCGATAGAATGATCGGAAGGACATGGAGAAAATTACACTTTTCGGATCAGATAGGATCCGTTCTCAAGGATTCAGTTTCCTTAAGTAAGAAGAACAGGGTATGCCTGAAGGATTCATTTAAAAGCAGCATTTGGAGCTTGGAGGCAAGAGGCAAGAATAAAACCTATCCAATCCTTCTAAAAATTATTAAACCTGTCAATCGAACGGAAAGCCTAGTCGAACTAAATATGTACCGCAAAGCCGGAAAACTGCTGCATGGCTTAATGCCCGACATTTATCTTATTGAAAAGCGTGTGAACGAAAACGAGTGGTGGGTTTGCATGGAACGCAGCAAACCAGTTAAAGGTCAGCTTGTCTTTACTCCACACCATTTCTTAAACATCATACCGTCATTGGCGGAGCTTCACGCAAGGACATATAATGATAATTTCAATTCACACAAGAGCTTGTTCTCCGATTGGCTGCCCGTCTATCAATCTGCGGCAATGAAACGGGAACGAGTTGAAACGAACGAAAAAACGAAGCTGCTTTTGGAAGAGGCTATGCATCTGCCCCATCTGAAAGAAATCATCCAGCCCTCTTACTCTATAATCAAAAAATTACTGCGCAAAGGGCCCATGTACTTTCCTGAAATAATCGAAGCCGGACAAAGCATTGTCCACAGTGATTTACAAACCGCAAATATGTGTTGCAGCGATCTGACCAAAAGAAATTGGTCCATTAAATTTATTGACTGGGAGGGCGCGAAGTATGCGCCATGCTGGTTTGATATGGTCAATATGATCGGTATTTTCTTTGCCTACCGCAAAGACTGGCGAGAGCATGAGCAAGAAATAGTCGGGCAATGCGTTCAACGATATGCCCGAGAAATGAAAAAGCGCGGCATTGTTTGGAAGCTAGATCCATATAAGCTATATAAGATGGCATTCCTGCAGCGAATATTGGAAAAAACATTGTATCTACAACTCAACTGGGAAGTAAAGGGGATAAAGAAAGGACTGCTGCTGCCAGGTATGGTGAACAAAATCAATCGTTGGGGGAAAGAGTTAAAGCTGCTATAGCTTAGAGAGGAGGAGCTTTTCATTGGGATACGAGATTCGTTCACTGTCTTTATCAAAAAAGAATCGGGTGACCCTGAAAAATACATCAAAAAGTAAAATATGGAGACTGGAAGAAAAAAAGGGCGCGAAACAACTTCCAGTTATCCTTAAAATCATTAAAGACCCATCAAGACCGACCAGCGCTGCTGAATTGGCCGTTTACCGCGAGGAGCGTAAATTGTTCGAGGGCCTCCTCCCAGCCATTTATTTCATTAAACCTAATGCAAAAGGGAAGGAATGCTGGGTCTGCATGGAGCATGTGCATCCAATCAAAGGACAGATCAAATTCTCTCCCGAGCTGTTCTTGAAAGTAATCCCATCATTAGCATTGCTTCATGCAAGAACCTACAATAAGCGGAACTCACCATCGTCTGAAGATTTAGCCCGCCATCTACCCATATATACATCCAGAAGGATGTTTATGAAGCATCGGGAAATCTATGAGAAATCGGAGATCGAGCTTGAGGAAGCGATGAAGAATAATCAATTGAAGAAAATGATAGATGGCTCCTACAAAAACATAAGAAGAATACTCCGTAATGGCCCAATTTATTTCCCTGAGGTAATCGAAAGCGGAGAAAGCGTCATTCATTCCGACCTGCACATATCGAATATGGCATGCGCTCCTATCAACAAAGATAGTTGGAAAATCAAGTTCATCGATTGGGAGAGGGCTAAGTTCGCACCTCCTTGGTATGATCTGGTCATTATGCTCGGCTCTTATCTCAACCGCCGTGAGAAATGGAAAGACAAAGAAGAGTGGATGATTACCCGTATTGCAACCCTATATGCGAATGAAATGGCCAAACACGGCATCGTATTCCGACATGATCCAGTTAAGCTATATAAAATGACGCAGCTCCAGCATATTCTGGAGAACAGGCTGCATCTACACCTGAAATCTGCTCTTGAAGGAAGGGTGAAGGAAGTTTCAATATCGGGGTATTTAGAAAAAATAAATGGTTGGGGGAAGGAATTTAAGCTTTATTAAAATCGAGAAAGGATGCTCTGCTGTCTTTAGGGAGCATCCTTTCATTTAGCCATTTTCTTAATGATTCGTGATGACGATAACATTCCGCTTGACTTGTTCCAGCCTCTGTATGGTCTCTTCCAATGTACGTCCCTTTACGATGATCTGGCCGATGCGATCAGTGCCCACCTTAAATGCGGATATGAGGTCACCTTCACGATTGTCGAACGAAACATCAATGATATCAGGATGCTGTTGATTTCTCGATTCGATCTGTACGATTCGTCCGGTTGTATTGGAGATTATGAGCTCGCACGCGCACGGCTGGTTCTGCACAGGTGTAAAATCAGGAGTATGACCAAGCGAAGCGCGAATCATCTGTTCATAGTAGTCTATCCCGTAATAAGTCGACACCAATTCCGGTAAACAAGTAGCTCCTGCGCGTGCGCCAATCTCAAGAACATACACCTTATTATCACTTAGCATGAAATCAGCGTTAATAGCACAATTATTCAATCTGAGTGCTTTCACGCAGTTGTAAATCGTCTCCCTCATCTGTTCCATAATTGTACTCGGCAGCATGTATGGCATATAGTGTCCGATCGGAACGCCGGCATCGCCTTGAAACACCATATCGCCATGAGGGAGAATAAATTTCACTTCATCGTCGTAGACGAACGCCTGAGCGCCAAACTCTTCACCGTTAATGAATTGTTCAACGATAAATTCAGCTTGATTCGTCCATTTCATCACTTCTCTATACGCATAGCCGATATGCTCTTCATGAACAACCCGAACTATCCCTTTACTGGCACCTCCGTCAATTGCTTTAAACATAACGGGTCCGGTCAGCTTCCGATAGGCTTCATAGGCCTCTTGCATACTCTTAACAACGATGTAATCAGCCGATTGGATGTTATGTTCCTTTAGCGCTTTCTTCATCCGGAGTTTATCCGTACATAATGATGCTCCTTCATAGGATACTCCTGTAAGTCCCAGTGTTCGCACCGCATGTCCCAGCGTTCGGACAGCGACGTCTGTACCTGTCGTGCAAATCCCATCTACCTTTTCTGTCGAAGCGATCCACGCCACTTGCTCTGCATCCTTGGTATCGATGGCGTATACTCGATCTGCCAGCTCCAGTCCTGGATAGGACCCTGGACGACTCACTACAATGACATATAGCCCCATTTCTTTAGCTTTATTGATCAAGGGGACTTGCGATACACCCGCGCCCAAAATCATGATCTTGTTCATTGTCATAGGCCGCCCTTCATTTCAACGATGTTCTAAAATTTGACTCCACCATTGCTTTGCACAGGCCTCTACCGTGTATTTCTCTTTGGCCAGTTTCACTGCTTGTTTCTTAATTTTTTCACGCAATTGACGCTGATTGATCATCGCTTCTATCCCTTCATACCAACCTTCTTCCGTATGAGGAACGAGATATCCTGTCTTCAAATGAGTAATACAATCAGAGTAGGCGGGCATATCGCTATAGATTCCTGGAATTAAACAGGCAGCATATTCGCGAAATTTGTTATTGGTTTTACACCTATGCATGAGCGAGTTTTCCAGCGGGGCCAGCCCGATATCCCATGTGCACATATACAATCTTTTCATATATGTCCGATATTCCTGCCGATCTTGCACGTAAACAACTGACTTTCTCCCTTTTAATTCTGATGGCATGTATCCGTGAAATTCCAATCTGACCTTATCACCGTAATGACGGAGTATTTTGTCTAGCGCCGCTGTCACTGGTTTGAAGGCACTTTCTTTATCACCGCCTTCATAGCCGATGACAACCTGATCGTCATTGCGAATCGGTTTTTTCAAGTTTTTGAACAAAGAAAAATCAACACTACCTGGAAAACATACGACTCTCCTAGGTCGAAAATGTTTGCGTAGATGCTTGGAAAAGTATGGCGATGCTACTCTCACGATTTGGGCATGTCTTAAAAAGTTGATATAGGTCTGTCTGGACGTTCCTGCAGCAAACGCTCTGCCGAGCGCCGAATTGCTCGGCAGTGCCGTAAAATGATCATCTATCGCATAAACAGTCCTCTTCCCTATCTTCTGAGCTAATTCGAGTAATCGATAAGACTCTGAACTAACGGTTCGAAAGAAAATAACGACATCCGCTGCTTTTATATCGTCAGGACTAACCGCATGTTCTAGCTTTACATCATATGTGCAATAACCGTTTCTTCTAAGATAGCGGAATGGTTGGGAAATGCCGATTTTATAAGATGGCAAGTGTGAAGAACCAATAACGAGAACGTATAACGGCCTTCTTGTGGTCATGTATTTCCTCCTCTAGGCAAGAAAGCTACTTCCAAGTTTTGTTGGACTAACGTGCTTCGCTTCGTTCTAGGCAACAAAACTACTTCGTAAGCAAATGCTCTTTAATCTTAGTATATGACTAGAGTCGCCGGCAGCAACGGCATTCGTACAACGATTAGATATGACGTTCATAACGTCTTTCGTACAATCTCACCTAATTGTTCTCAAAAATAGTGCCTTGTCCATTACAAGCCACAGGGTTTCGCATACTATGCATAAAATTGATAACGAGGTGAGAATGTTAAATGGTTCAATCGATAGCCATAGTCGGACTTGGATACGTTGGCCTGCCGCTTGCAATAACCTTCATTAAGAAAGGCATTAAAGTAGTGGGCATTGACCTGGATGCAAGTAAACTCGAGAGCTTGAGAGCAGGACGGAGCTATTTGCCGGATATTTCCGATGAGACGGTGAATTGGGCCACTTCGCAGCAGCACCTTATCGTAACCAGCGATTATTCAGCTGTTCGAACAACTGAAGCAGTAATCATTTGTGTACCTACCCCTCTTGATCAGAATCACAATCCAGACCTGCACTATTTGGAACAAGTCGGTCGTTCATTAAGTCCACAGCTAGTCCACGGGCAATTAGTCGTACTGGAAAGCTCGACCTACCCTGGTACAACAAGAGAAGTGCTGATGCCAATATTGGAACGAGAAGGTCGCAAGGTCGGTAAGGAGATTTTCCTGGCCTATTCCCCAGAACGGATTGACCCAGGCAACAAGCAATATCCGCTAGAAGCGATTCCTAAAATCATCAGCGGAATTACGGAACCATGCTTGCAACACATTCATAATCTGTATGCCCTGGTATTCGATAAGCTCATTCAGGTATCATCCACAGAAGCTGCTGAATTGTCGAAGCTGTTGGAAAATTCATATCGCTTCATCAATATTTCCTTCATCAACGAATTCGCTATGATATGTGCGCGAATGAATATCAATGTTTGGGAAGTTATTGAAGCTGCTCGAACGAAGCCATACGGTTATTCCGCATTTTATCCTGGTCCAGGCATTGGCGGACATTGCATTCCTGTTGATCCGCTTTACTTGCAGTGGAGGAGTAAACAATTCGGCAAGACCAGCAGATTTATCGAATTTGCACAATTTATCAACCAGGCCATGCCCCGATATATCCTCGATCAAGTTAAGGCATGTCTATCTGTTGCATCACTTGCGAAGATCAACATTCTAGTAATAGGTGTCGCGTATAAACGAGATATCAGTGATACGAGAGAATCAAGCGCAATTGAGATGCTGAAACTGCTGCTTGAAGAAGAAGCGGTAGTCACCTACCACGATCCCCATGTTGCGGAAGTACAAATAGGCGGCCATGCTATGACAAGTGTGGAGCTAAGCGAGAATAGCTTGCAAGCTATAGATTGTGTTCTGCTAGCCACCAACCATACCGGGCTTCCAATTCCATTCATTCTTGATCATGCTGCACTGGTCTTCGACACACGCAACATGACGGAAGGTTATACAGGTAATGCTCGCATTGTTCGCTTGGGTGAAGGCTATCAAGAAAGAAAGGAGGAAACAGCAGAATGAGAGTTCTCCATTTGCCGGTGGGCAGACAGATGATTGAGATGTGTGCTGCACTGCGCCGCATTGGCGTTGAAGCTAACTCCTGTCATTTCAGAGAGCGCACCGTTCCGCTCAAACCAGATCAATGCTTGCATTTGGAAAGGTTGTCCCATGAGGAAAGAAGACAACGACGGGAATCGTTTTTATACGATGCCGTTAAGCATTATGATGTTTTTCACTTTCACTTCGGCGAGACCTTCTTCAAGGACCGGTCAGATTTAGAATTTCTAAAGAAGCGAGGAAAAAAGCTTGTAGTCCAGCACAGAGGATCAGATGTACGCATGCTCTCGGTAGCGCAAAGCTATAATAATGCGGATGTACGCGTGAAAGGAGGCAGAAGGAGGCAAGAGGATCAAATCGTTCAAAAGTTAAAGGAACTCTCTGCCTATATCGATCATGCGATTGTAGCTGATCATGAGCTGCTTCCCTATGTCAAGGAGCACTACAAGCATACGCATATTCTTCGGCAATTCATCACCTTGGATCATTTCCCCCCCTCCTACCCATCAACTACCTGCACCAAACCATTAATTGTACATGCGCCTACGAATACTTACCTAAAGGGAACGGAGTTTGTGCTTCAGGGCATTGATCGGCTGCGCAAGAAAGGACTGGATTTCGAATTTAAGCTTATCGAGAAGATGACACATGCGGAAGCCATCCGTGCTTACAGAAAGGCTGATATCATCGTCGACCAGCTTCTCCAAGGATCATTCGGCGTCTTCAGTCTGGAGGGCATGGCCCTCGGTAAACCTGTCGTTTGTTTTATTCGAGAGCAGCTGCAGAGCAAGTATCCACCAGGGTTGCCTATCGTGAACGCCAATAAGGACACATTCTATGATGTTATGAAATCGCTGATCAAGCATCCCGAAAAGCAGAGCAAGATAGGAGTTGCCGGTCGAACGTATATCGAGCAATATTATGATTCGCGTAAGCTTGTGAAACAACTAAAATCGATTTATAAGAAACTTTAAGCTAGAGAAAAGGTCGTGATCATGTGAAGGTACTTTTAGTCCCCGAGAATCCAGGATGGGCATTCGATAACCGCGCCAAGGATTTAATGTCAGTAGGTATAAGCGGGATTGACTTCAGCATGATGTATCGCCCTGAAGTCAAAGCCTCCGATAAATCACGTTATGACATCATCTACCCGATGTCGCTCAGCATCGCACGCAAATTAAATGCTGCAGGCATTCCTTATAGCAGAATGGCCACAGGAATTACTTCGATCCCGCACAGAAGGATGAAGAATCAGAGGTTGAATTCGGAGTTTGTTAGATTCGTCAAACGATTTCGCGGGATAAATGCATGGTCAGATGAGATCGTCAACATCTTCAAACCTCATTGCAAAATTTACAAGACTCGCGTAGGTATCGATCATAACTCGTTCAAACCTAAAAGCACACCTAAGAAAAATAGTGTATTCACAGTAGGTTGGGTTGGGCGAATCGATATTCCTTCTCGAAGAGAAGTAAAAGGATACGATATCATGCTGCGTGCTTTAAAAAATATGAACGTCAAGCTCGAGATCAGAACGTTCAAAGAAAATTACGTCCCCCGCGAGAAGATGGTTGGTTTCTATCAAGGTTTGGATTGCTATATATGCTCAAGTCGCTCAGAGGGACTCCCCAATCCCTTATTAGAAGCCGCAGCATGCGGAGTTCCTATAATTACCACTAGGGTTGGCATAGTGCCTGAGCTTATTAGGCATAGGCATAACGGCATTATTGTATCGAGGAGCCCTCAAGGGATCAGGAGAGCGGTAAGAAAGTTGATGGATCGCCCCTCCACGCAAGAGAAACTTCGGAGAAATATAAGAAAAACAATTACAGACAACTGGACTTGGGATATTTGTAAGAAGGACTGGGAGCATTTTTTTAAGTCCCTATAAATTGAACCATTTCGATGTGAAGGAGCATGTCATTATGAAAAAGCCACTCTGCATTTCGATATTTACATTTGGCGACTACGCTCGGTATATCCCCTATTATATTTATACCATGCTAAAAAGTTATCCAAATTATTATGTAAAAGTATTCCATAAAGATCGATTGCCCAATGAAGTGAAAACAAGTCTGAATGTGATTAAGCGCAAATTATCCGGCAACTTCGAAATGAAGGAGAACTTCCTTCGCAACACTAAACTGCCAGATGCCCAAGTCGGTAAAGCATACAAATATTTAATGCCCTATGAAGAATACGCTGGGTTCGACAATGTATATATTGGAGATGTCGATTTTCTCATAATTAACGAAAAGCCATCCCTATTGGAAGGCCACTTAAAAAACTGCAAAAGCACAGGTCTGCCCTATAGCAATCAGGTCAGACCCAACACCAAGCGATTAACAGGTTTGCACTTCTTTCAAGTAGAGAACTACTATAAGAAAATGAATCCCATTATCGAACATTACCGCAAACATACAGATGAATTGAATAAGGAGCTTAAATCCTATTCAACCAACGAACAATTCTTATATAATCTTGTGGACAAAGGATTGAGTTTCAAAAAAAGCAAAACGCTATACAGACCCCATCATGGCTTTCATCTGGGCATCATTCGCGGGAAGAATCCGAAAACCAAGTTTAAGAGATACATGGAACAGGATCTTCAGAATCCCATGTTCCTTCTCCCATCTAACCAAAAATTCAGACTTCAATTGATAGCATATTATAATGACCCTCTATTCAAAAAACTCATATCCTTAAATCCGATCAAAGAAGTACTTCTATTGAAAGAACTACTAACAAAATAAACGTAACCATTAATCCTGATCCAAGGAAAAAGCATGTATGCTGCAATCATTCGTTGTGCATTTCCCATCATTATCCAAATCGAATACCCAACGATGTCTGGGACACATAATGGTTTTACCTGCTATCCAGCCTTTCTCCAGGTCGCCTCCATCATGAGGGCAATAGCGATTAATGGCGTAACGCGACCCACCGGCTTCCACTACGATCCGTTCCTGATTCGACTCATTTGCCAGCACTTTGTCACAAAACCTGTCTAAATCCTCTACTTCAAGCGATAGAAATCCTTGAATCAGTGTTTGATAAATATCCGGTTCTCGATTCAAACGGAATCGCAGGGATAGCAGGAAATCCTCCCAAGTCAGCTTATCGTCGAATATGCGGGCAATTTCCCATGAATTGGTCTTCAACGAATAGAAGTTCGTTTCAGTAATTCGCGGAACACGTTTGACCTCCTTGCTTGGAAAATCGACCCTCAACAATTGACCAGGGGCGTCATTCAGAATAAAAAAGAGCGGAATAACGACCATAGCATGGCATTTAAAGTGCTCTAGCTTCATGCGAAGAACGGTTGCGAGCTTCTGGTATACTTCTTCCGCGTTACTGTAAGTATGGTTTTTTGTTCGCTGTTCGAAGTAAGTCGAATATAAAGCAGCGTAATTTCGGATGTACTGCTCTTCATCCTCTGGTCCTAGCCGAGGGGTGCTTGTATACGTCCATGTTCTGGAAGACACATCATATCGATCGCCGGGCATGACCTCCACGATCTGGGTCGCCGAATTTTTCAACCTCTTGGCCAAAAATTTGACGACCTCATATGAGCGGGGAAATATATTAATCTTCTCGAAATTAAGATGAATCAGTTCCGGGTCGAGAAAGCAAGGCGGTCCTGCTGTAGGCAAGTAAATTCGAGGTTGAACAGTCTCCAGCGAGCGCGCTACCGCTTCGAATTTACTGCGTACTTTTCTTCGCGATATACGTTCATATTCTTTCCGAGTATAAGCATAACAGGTCGGATGCCAGCTGGCACCCGAATATTGCGATGCGAATACATCCATACGCCCCTCCTCGGCAACGATCTGAGAAAGCCGATCCATTAGTTTGCAATCATTGATATTAAAGAAGGAAGCATCTGCAGTTTTAACGAGTATGGCTGAGTCTCGATTAAGCTCCGTATCTATGAGATATAGCTTCATCGTACCGTCCCCGAACTCAATTTGTTCCCCGTCCTCGAGGCAGATCAAATTTTTACAGGAATAACTCCCCAATATCTCACGCAATTCTCCCCGTTTATAGTTAGCTAATACCAAGGTGAAATTACGATTTACGATACTGTTCAGGAATCCAAGATCATAATGGTCCTTATGCTCGTGGCTGATGTATAAGAAGCATTCCTTGTCCGTGTTGCTTAACTTCTCTTGCACATAAGCAGCTAAATGATGGTTGCATGGATATTGGAACCAAGATCCGTCAAAGGCACCGGTCGGTGATAGCCAAGGATCCATGACGATTATAGCTGTGGATGTTTCCACACAGAAACCGGCATGACCTAATACTGTAATCTCCATCGGAACACGCTCCTTCTTTAGGAATGATCTCAACATCTTACGCTGATCATGCTAAACATGTGCGGTTTCCCTACTGGATTTTTTTCTTGAAAAGAAAAGGGCGGCCATTCAGAAGATTCACTCTTCGAAATAGCGGCCCTTTTTATTTCACTTTTTTTTATTCTTCTTGATTTCTTCCAGTTGATTGTTAATTCGATTTAATCCTCTCGTTAATTTTCTTAATCCCATTCCTAAACCGGGGTCTTTCACTTCTCTAAAATGTTCAAGCGCCTTTTTCAAATGATGACGTACATGACCATAATCCGACATGGCATTACCACCTTATCACAATGATTAGTGTTCCTATTTCAATAGATGCGCCGTCCATTAAATTGGTAAAGGCGATTAGCGGGTACTCCATGTGTTTCTAGTCCGTTTTATAATAAATCCACATTTCAACTGATTCATTCATCCTAATCGACTTCTAGCAGTTATTAATATGATGTAGTAATTGAATCCTATTAAATAATTTGGATGTGATACAAGATGATTGTCATCTTCTTTCTTCTATTAGGGGGGATTGTCATGTTTATTTTCCTAAGGCCGCTTCATAACAGCCGAGCAGAATTGAACCTATCCGTACACGTCCTTGAGAGGGAAAAAGCTAATGAATAACGAGGCGATATTTACGATCTCAATATTCTTAGTTACTGTAGTTCTGATCATATGGAGGCCCTTTCGAATAAACGAGGCTTTACCTGCAAGCATTAGTGCGGTTCTGCTGTTAATTGCTGGTGTCGTTCCCTTGCTGGACCTACATAGACTAGTCGGTACTGTGGGCGGAGCGGCGATTACCATCCTTTCAACCATTGTTATGTCTATCGTTCTGGAGAGCATTGGATTTTTTCGGTGGGCAGCCTATCATTTAGTATTGAAATCTAACGGAAGCGGTACTCGACTTTTCTGGTATATTAATCTCCTATGTTTCGTCATGACGATGTTTTTCAATAATGATGGCAGCATCTTAATTACTACCCCAATCATCATATATACATTAAATCTACTTAAGCTTGACAACATGCAGAAGATGCCCTTTCTATTGTCAGGAGCATTAATCGCTACCAGCTCCAGCGCTCCGATTGGTGTCAGTAATTTGGCGAATTTAGTATCACTTAAGATCGTGGGACTTGATCTACTCACTTACACAACGTTAATATTCATCCCAGCCATGCTTGGCATTATTACAATTGCCTTGCTTCTATACTTTATCCTGAGGGGGAATATTCCAGAGCGTATTGGTATCCATTCTCTTGGACAACTTCACAGCCCACTTGCGTCTAAGACCGCTGCATTAAGACCGGATTACAGTGTATTCCTGCTTTGCATCTCCATTGTATGTTTATCAAGAATCAGTATTTTTGTCCTATCGCCCTTTGGAATTCCTCCCGAGTTTCCTTCCATCGTTGGTGCTGTCTTACTCGTAGCTGTTCGTTATTATGTCACGGGGATTGGACCAGCCGATGTGATCAGGAAGACGCAATGGAGTATCCTGGTTTTTGCCTTCAGTATGTATGTCTTAGTCTACAGTCTGATGAATATAGGATTAATCCCATTCATCAATGATGCACTCCGAGAACTACTAACCTCTAGTTCATTGCATGCCATATTTGTTATGGGCTCACTCATGACGGTCATGTCCAATCTCCTTAACAATCTGCCGTCGATCATGTTAGCAACCTTATCTTTAACCCAATTGCAACTTGAACAATCCACCCTGCAATTAGCTTATCTAGCGGGTGTAATAGGTGCTGATATTGGCTCACTGATTCTGCCTGTGGGAACACTCGCTTCGTTGATGTGGATGTTTATCTTAAGACAGCACAACATCCCAATCACATGGGGGCATTACGTGAGAATTACACTTATTGTTATTCCGATTGGTCTATTAGTTAGTTTAACAAGTCTATATCTTTGGTCTCAGCTGTTGTTTCGTTTCCAATAAGAGTGGACAAACATATAGCCGAATGGCTTGGCATTCACTCCATCAACACAGTGTTGCTCATTGTGATGAATCTTAACGTCATGAGCGCTCCTGTGTTGATGGAGTATCTTAATTAGACTTACACTTGATCAGTCTCAGTTGATGGCTCGATTACGGAATCTTCGGCCGGTGCATCTGATTGTTCAGGTTCGACTGGCGATTCCAATGGAGTGGCAAGCGGCTGTCCGCCCTGGCCAATGGCCATCCAATGAAGCTCCCCTTGAAGACTTTCCTCACCTCGAAAGCGGTAAATGGTAATTTCCGCACCGATCGATGTCATCTTGCTTAGTACTGCGAAGCACGCTGCGTCCCGAACCATTGCCGTTACAACCGCGCTCGCATCGGCGAATGGTCTTACGAACTCTATTGGGAAGATCATCTCATCCGCCCCTTCCGGTAGGAAGATGGGACACACGCCATACTGATGGATTACATCTTGTTCAGCTGCGATCGTTTGAACGGGTGTAAATGTTAATTTATCCGGCGATACGGATGACGATGATAGCTGTTCTGTTGTTATGGCACCATTAGCAAGATGATCTGTTCGAACTGCTAAAGGCTGCAGCTTCTCAGGCGAGATGCAGCCATCCGCCAGATGGTCAGCATAGATGACGCTTTGGGTAAGGTGGTGTGTCGACACTGACCCCTCTTCTAGATGTACACCTCGGACTGCACCTGCTCTTAGATGTTCAGCGCTAATACTGTCTGAGAGGATATGTGAAGATTGAATACTCCCCGTATGGATCTTGAATGCATTAATTGAACCATCTGCTATCTTATCCCTGGTGATCGCCCAATCTGCAACATGCTCCGTCTGCACGGCTTCTTCAACCAAGTGCTCACTTGCGATAATGCGGTCGCTTAAGTGTTCAGCTTGAATCGCCTTGCTAGCTAGCACCTCAGCTGTAACAATTCCTTCATTGAGATGGCTCGAATAGATGGCATTCGCGGCAATATTAATCCCACCGACACTGCTCGCCGCTAACTTCTCGTTAGTCACAGCACCATCAACGATTGCTCCTGTACGTACAGCATTCGCTTGTAGATGTCCAGCGCCAACTACATTCATGCTGAGGTGTACAGTATCTATGGCTTCGAATGCGATCTTCTCGCTTGTCACCGCCCCATCCTCTAGATGAATCGATCCGACCGTCTCGCTAGCAAGATGCTCTCCGTTTATCGTGCCCGAATGGATGTGAACATCATGGACTGCTGCTGCTGCAAGATGAGTTTCCCCAATCACACCTCCTGCAAGATGGTGCGCTTGTATGGAGCTTGGCTTGACATGCTCTCCAGTAACCGATCCAGCCGCCAGCTTGGATGCTGTGACAGCCCCATCAGCCAGTTTATCACGCGTAATACTGCCATTAATCAGCTTATCAGAGGAGATGCTCTCTACAGACAGTTTAGCAGTCGTAATTGCGTGATCAGACAATTCTCTGGACGTAATCGAGCTCTCCTGAATATGCTTGCTTTCGATTGCATGAACAGCGATTTTATCACTTGTCACAGCACGGTCCAAGATCCGCGATTCGTCCACACTGCCTCTGCTGAGCTTGGAGCTGCTAATCGATTGATCCGCAAGCTTATCGGCAGTGACGGCTCCTGGCATTAAATGCTCAGCTCCAATGCTGCCTGGGGCTAACTTAGCAGTGGTAACCGAAGCGTCTGCTAAATGCTCGGACAACACAGCAGAATTCATAATATGTTCATACGAGATGGATAGCGGAGCGATCTGACTGCTATGAACGGACTGGGCAGAGAGATGGCTAGTATCGATGGATCTCTCCGCCAGCTTCGAACCCGTCACTGCCTGATCAGACAGATGCACACCGGTAATCACACCTGGTTTAATCTTAACCGAAGTGACCGATTCATCGGCAAGCTTCTCCGTCGATATGGTTCGATCAGCGATTTGTGCGGTACCTATACTCTGATCCGCGAGTTTATCACTTGTTATACTCTTGTCAGCGAGCTTGCTTGCTACGATGGATTGCATGATCAGATGCTCGGAGGAGATCGTCTCTTGCGCAATATGCTCGCTCGCGATGGAGCGAGTAGCCAAATTCTCACTCTGCACAGCCTGATTAGCCAGATGTCGGCTATCAATCGTACGATAGGCGATTCGATCACCTGTGATCGTCTGTCCAGCCAGATGATCACGCGTTACCGCGCCATAGGCAAGCTTGGCAGATGTGATTGAGCTTGCTGCTATTTTTGCGGCTGTTACGCTTTGATCAGCGAGCTTCTCCGTAGTGACACCGTTATCAGCAAGCTTCTCTGTCACAACAGCTTCATCGGCCAGCTTCACGGTATTAATCACTTCGTTCGCCAGATGGATATCCGAAATCGTGCCGCTTTTGATCTTCGAGGCTGTGACTGCTTGATCCTGAATAAGCTCGCTTGTGATCGCTTGTTCCTTAATATGCTGTGTCTCAATTGTTCCTTCAGCAATCTTGGTCGAATCAATCGTGCGATCATTCAATTTACTCGAACCAATGCTATTGTCAGCCAGCTTCTCACCTGTTATCGTTCGATTCTTCAGCTTGTCGCCGGATACGGAATAATCAGCTAGATGCAGCTCATCAATCGTACCCGGCGCAATCTTGCTTGAGATAACGCTTTGGTCGGCTAGCTTGGCGTAGGTAATCGCGAAATCTCTAATCGCTTGTGTCCCTAAGCTGCCTGGCTTAATCTTCGACTCCGTAATCGTCCGATTCGCGATCTTATTCGCAGTCACCGCCTCATCAACAATATCATCTGTATACACAACTGCTTTCCGCTCTCCCAGATTCCGATGCTTAATCATCTCTACCCCGGAACGCTCCGACCTTGAAGCAGTAGAAGCGGTCGGCGCTGCTTGTGATTGCACGAGCGGCTCAGTTGCTGTCGATTGCTTAACAACAGCTTCCCTTACTTGCGGTAGGGCCGGTTTTAAGGAACGATCAGCTTTGGACTCCTGCGTAGCTTCTCTACTCGTATCTGATTTCAGCTTCTTCTGGCTCGGCTTCTTCTCGGTATTCACTCTATCTTCGAGCAGCTTTAACTCGTCCATGGAGAAATTGACAACACGGTAGGGCCTCCGCGAGCTAGCCGTACTGCGATTCTTCTGCACACTGCGCTTCTTCATCTCATACTCCCTTCCTAAACAGAGTAGTCATCTGTAACATATTCATTAGCCCGTATGACTGTCACCTCTAATTGGAGAAAATAGGCGCGTACCTACGATAGAATTCCAGCTGTCTGTCTGCAGTGTGTATCCAGGTGAATGAATCCCGAGCTATTCTCGCACCTGCTCGCCCCATTCGCTGCCGCTTGTCTGGATCGCTGAGCAGCTCACAGATCCGGTGCCTTAGCTCTGTTCGTAATCGCCGGGGCTTCACGAAGCGACCATTCACACCATCCTGTAAGATCTCCTTAATGCCTCCAACTCGGCTGGCGATGATCGATGCGCCGGCAGCCATCGCCTCAACAACTACCAGTCCGAACGCTTCCTTCTTGGCAGACGGTACAACGACTAGATCAGCCATGGCCAGATAGCCTGGCATCTCCGAGTAAGGGCAATAGGACATGAATCGCACATGCTTGGGCGTTCTTCTGCCCAGCCGATACAGCCGCTTCACATAGGTCGTCCGGCGGCTGGAGCCATAGTATGCCGATCCGATGATCAGCAGCATCGCGCGCGGGTAGCGCTTCACCACGGCAGGCCAAATGCTCAGCAAATGATGTACACCCTTGATCGGTAGCAATCTGCCAGAGTACACGACTATCTGCCTGTCAGCGTAACCCAGCTTACGTTTATACGCCTCTCGCTTCACCCGCTCGGCAGGCTCCCACTGCGACACGAAGCGATCGACATCTACGCCCAGATGATTGATTACTATTTTGCCACGGCATCCCGGCACCCTTCGACATACCTCCATCTTCAGAAAACGGCTGTTCACGACAATCCGATCTGCAGCTGTAAGCGCCCGCCTGAGCGCTAGCTTGGAGATATGCTTCTGCGACAGGAACGTAATGGAGTGAAGCGAGAGCCATATCTGAGCATGCGGACACACCTGCTTGATGCGCCTAACATAACTGGGACGATTCTCGACTTGAATGAGATCGGGGGCATGACGCTGCAGCCATACCAGCATCGCAGACTGATAGGCGCGCGTAGTTTGGGCAACAGGCCGGATATGTGTCACGTTCTCAACTGTCTCTAAGGATGCGGCACCAGCAGTCTTCTTAGAGAGCACATACACGCTCGCATGCTCGGCCAAATGCCTGCTCACCTCATCTACGACTCGTTCGACTGAGCTGCTGTAATCGGACGGCACTTTGAAGGTTCCAGGTGTCACGAATGCGATAACCGGTCGCTGCTCTTGATCGGACATGTACCATTCACCCCGCGATAATGACTTATCGTTCATCATATACGGTTATGGCAAGTGATTCCTCTAAGATAGACAACAGCCCAGGATGAGTACCCATCCCATTCGCGATATCTCGAATATCCTAATGAATAGCCAAACCAAATCCGGAGGAGCGTTGCGTAACGTGAAATCATCCTATGTCGGGATACTGTTGAACCGCGATTGGTACCGGGGGATTCCTACAGGCAAGACCAGGCACGAGGCATTGCTGCAATATGTCAGGACAGCTCGAATCCACGGCCTGACCCCCTGCTTCATCCAGCTGAGCGATCTGAAGCCTGGCGCTTCCAAGGTCGCCGCCTATGTGTACATGGATTGGAAATTCGTAAGGAAGCTTGTGCCCCTGCCTGCTGTCATTCACAATCGGGCCATCTACAAGAGCAGCGTATCTAAAGCGAAGCTGCACAACGTTGCCGCCTGCGGAACGATTGTGTACAATGCCTGCAATCGATACAGCAAAGGCTATATTCACAAGCTGCTGATGAAGCGCGAGGAGCTGCGTGTCCATCTGCCAGAGACAGAGCCAGCCACAGCAGAAAGCGTAGAACAGCTGATGCTGAGGCATCCTTCGCTTATCATTAAGCCCGATAACGGCAGCATCGGCAAAGGCATCATGCTGATCTCACAAGGCGATGACGGGAATTGGAAGCTCCGCCTGCGCAAGAACAACAAATTCCAAACCGTGATGCAATGGGAGAAGGAAGGACGCCTGCCGCTTCTTCTGATCAATCAGATCAAGGAGAAGAAATATCTAGTTCAGCAGCGATTGCCGCTAGCTACACGTTCAGGCAGGCCATTCGATATTCGCGTATCGGTGCAGCGCTGCCGCAGCGGAGAATGGCAGGTTACAGGCATGATAGGCAAGGTAGCCGCAGCCCGGTCCTTCCTCACCAATGTCGCGCAGGGTGGACAAGTATATCCGCTGGAGCGGATTCTAGAAGCCTATCCCCAGTTGAATCTCGACACGGTCAGACAGGACATCTCGCGCTTCAGCCTACTTGTCGCCATACATCTTAGCAAGCATCTGCCGGAGCTGGCCGATATCGGACTGGATGTGGGAATTACCGAGCACGGCTTTCCCATGTTCATTGAATGCAATGGGCGTGATCTGCGCTACAGCTTCTTGAGGGGCGGCATGCTGGAGGAATGGACTAGGACTTATGCGAATCCGATGGGTTATGCTGCCTATTTGCTCGAACAGCGGCGGGAGGCAGCGGTCGACAATTAACTGCCTGTTGATTTGATCACACTTCTGTGTCAAGATATCGAGTATATCGAATCTTATGAACGAAAGTCTATTTGTTGTAGGAATAGGAGAACAGCGATGCGGAAGGCAATTTTCAGGCTGTTGACAGAGCTCAGCTCACAGAAATGGATATCGGCGTGCACAGGACGGCTCGCCAAGTCTGCGATGAGCAGACGATGGATTGCAAGCTTCGCTAAATCATATGGCATCTCCATTGAGGACGCAGAGAAAGAGTTGAGTGAATACGCATCTCTCAATGACTTCTTCTCACGCAGACTGAAGCCCGGGCTTCGGCCGATTGACACGCATGCAAGGTCGGTCATCAGCCCGGTTGATGCCAAGCTGACTGGGATTGGACGAGTCGAGGGTGGTCGGATCATCAATGTCAAGGGGCAGGACTATACCTTAGAGGAATTGCTGAATCGCTCTCCTCGATCCGTCAACTTCATGAACGGGTTCTATATGGTGCTCTATCTCAGCCCGACGGACTATCATCGCATTCACAGTCCAATAGCTGGGAGAATACTAGAGAGCGAGCATCTACCTGGCAAGGTGTATCCGGTCAACGATTTCGGCATGCGACATATGCGCAAGACGCTCAGCCGCAATGAGCGCTTAATAACCTATATCGGTGAGTATCATGCCCAGGTTGCTGTTGTGAAGGTCGGCGCGATGAATGTGAGCAGCATTCAATATGTGGAGTCACTCGGTGAGCGTGTGGACAAGGGTGATGAACTCGCCTACTTCGAATTCGGCTCTACCGTCGTGCTGCTGCTAGAATCAGGCGCGTTCAACGTTCGTCCCGACCTAATGCTCAACAGCAAGATCAAGATGGGGGAGGCCGTAGGAGAATGGATTGTTGACCGTTGAATCAATTTCAGTACTACGCTTATGAAATTGATTCCGTTCTCAATAAATTTCATACTTCGGAGAAACTAACATGCAGAATAAACAAACGATCTATTCCATTCTATTCACGATCAGCTTCGTGCACTTATTGAATGACACTATCCAATCGGTCATTCCCGCTATCTTCCCAATTCTCAAGGATTCCATGAATCTGACCTACCTGCAGATTGGTCTGATTGGGTTCACGCTTAACTTCACCGCCTCTCTCCTGCAGCCTGTTGTCGGATTGTATACGGACGCGAAGCCGACACCCGGACTTCTGCCGCTGGGGATGGTGTCTACCTTCCTGGGGACGATAGGGCTCACATTCGCTCCCAATTATACAATGATCCTCGTATCTGTGTTCTTGATCGGGATCGGGTCTGCTGTGTTCCATCCGGAGGGCGCGCGTGTGGCGAATATGGCGGCCGGCGGCCGCAGGGGACTGGCTCAATCGATCTTCCAGGTTGGCGGAAATTCGGGACAAGCGCTCGCGCCAATCATGACCGCGCTCATCTTCGTCCCGCTCGGACAGTTCGGAGCGGTCTGGTTCACATTAGTCGCATTCATCGCGATCATGGTCCAGAGCTATGTGGCGCGCTGGTACAAGCGCATTCTGATCGAACGGCCGAGACAGAGAGGCGCGGCGTCCGTGAAGTCCCGCAATCCGGAGCGGAGCCGTAGGATCACAGCAGCGATCATCCTGCTGATCTTCTTCATCTTCGCCCGTTCCTGGTATCACGGAGCAGTCTCGACCTACTATCCCTTCTTCTTGATAGAGGTTCATGGCTTGAAGCTGGATCATGCACAGATCTTCATCTTCGTCTTCCTGGCTTTCGGCGCGGTCGGCACCTTCATTGGCGGACCATTATCCGACCGGTTCGGCAGAAGAACGCTTATGCTCGCATCCTTGCTCGGACCTGCGCCATTCGCATTCCTGCTGCCGTATGTATCCACCGCATGGGCATATCCAATTCTAGCAGTCATCGGTCTCCTGCTGCTCTCCAGCTTCTCTGTCATGATCGTATACGCCCAGGAGCTTATCCCAGGCAAGATCGGCACAGTCTCTGGCTTAATGATGGGATTAGCCTTCGGCCTCGGCGCGATCGGCTCTGCTGCGCTCGGTGGACTCGCCGACCTGTTCAGTGTCAAGATGATCCTGGAGTGGAGCGCGGTTCTGCCGCTGTTCGGACTGCTCGTGTTCCTACTGCCTTCGGACAAGACCTTGAAGCTATGGGCCGAGGAAGACGCGGCTGCAAGCTAATCTAATCCATCTGCGGCTGCGCGCAGCCGCTGTGCGCCTTGGATGAGCGATTGCTCATCCAAGTGCGCGAATCCGAAGCATGCACTTGGAACCGGATCGCCTGCATGATAGCTCCTGCAGTCCACGAATCGGACACCGTTCTCTTCACACAGCGCCATATACCGATCCATCGAGATTGAAGGATGCTTCCACCTTGCGTATAGGTGCAGCCCCCCGTCGGTATCCTGAATATCGAACAACTCCCCGACATGCGTCTGCAGCAATGACTGCAATAGCTCATGCCTGCGCTTGTACACCCGCCGCATCCTGCGCAGATGCCGTTCGTACAATCCCCGAGACATGAACTCCGCCAGCGCCCGCTGCTCCAATATAGAGGATGGATGCGGCTCAAGCAGCTGCTTGGCCTTCAGGAAGTGCGTTCGCCATGATCGTGGCAGCACGACATAGGCTAGACGATTATCCTGCATCATCGTCCGTGAGAATGTACCTATGAACGCCACCCTGTCCGCTTGATCCAGCGCCTTCAACGGCTCCAGCGGCCTTCCCTTATAGCGATGCTCACTGTCGTAATCATCCTCAATAATCAGCGCGCCTGCTTGATCTGCCCAACGTAAGAGCCGCAATCTCCGCTCCATAGACAGGATAGCCCCAGTAGGGAATTGCCGGCCTGTTGTAGTCAGCAGCAGTCGCGCATCCGTAAGCGTATCCTCGAACACCATTCCCTCCCGGTCCACAGGATACAGCTCAAGCTGACCACCAGCTGCCAGGATTGCTCGGCGGTTCCCCAGATAATGCGGATTCTCAACAGCCACTAGATCGCCTGGATTAACACTCAGTTGAACGAGCAGCGTAATCGCTTGCTGTGAACCATTCACAATGACCACATCATCCGTATCCGCCATTACCCCTCTCGTACGTCGCAGATGCTGCGCGATCCCCTCCCTCAGCGGACCATAACCCTCCGTCTCGAACGCATTGCTTAATTGACTGTTATACGATTCGCGTACCTGTTCATACATCAAGCGATTCCATTCCTTAGCGGGAAAATACCCCAGATCGACTCTTCCTAATAGGAATTCGATCGGCACCTGCCCACCCGGACATGGTCGTCCCCGATGCGAGCGCAGCAGAGGCTGCTGACGCAGCCTATTACCCCAGGTCGAGAGCTCTACCTCGCCCTCCTTGCCGTCCAGCTCCATGACTCCCGCATGACTCGTCCGGTCAGAAGTATGGGCTGCCAGCTTATACATCCCATGCATCACATAGGTCCCGCTCCCCTCACGCGCATAGGTATAGCCTTGCGAATTCAGACGATCATAGACCAGATTGACCGTTCCTCGCGAGAGTCCATATTGCTCTGCCAGCGAGCGGCTCGAAGGCAGCCTGCAGTCCGCTTCCAGCCGACCGCTGACGATATCGTCCTTGATCGCTTGGAACATCGCTTCCGATTTCAGTCCATGCCTGGCCAAGTATGTTTCAAATTTGATTTGGAAGTCCACTGCGCACGTCACCTACACAATAATTGGTATAATGGAATTAATATAAAGTGGATCTTTTTATATGTCAATATTCCCGATACACTCTTTATCAATTAAGAAGAGAATATTACAGGGGGAAGACATGATGAGAAGAAAAGAATTCAATATCGAGCAGCAAGCAGAGATTGAGGCTTTCCTGCATGAGATCGGCTACGGATTCCTTGGTACGCTATCCGAAGAGGGCTGGCCGCTGGTCATTCCGCTTAACTTTGTCTATTATCAGGAGGCTGTCTACTTCCACGGCAGTAAGCTCGGCGAGAAGATGCGTTCCCTTGCAGCGGATAACCGGGTTAGCTTCTCTGTTGCGCGGGAATTCTCGCAGATTCCCTCCTATTGGAGCGATCCGAAATTCGCCTGCCCCGCTACCTTATTCTTCAAGTCGGTCCTCATTCGGGGCCGGGCCGAGCTGCTGACAGACCTCACGGAGAAGGCCGAGGCGCTGACTGCCTTCATGGAGAAGCTGCAGCCGGAAGGCGGCTACGAGCAGATCAGTCCGCTGGATCCGGGCTATGCCAAGCATCTTCTAGGCACCGCTGTCGTGAAGATCGCCATAACAGACATCTCCGCTAAGTTTAAATTTGGTCAGAATTTGAAGGAGGAGCGCATGCAGAGGCTTATCGGGGAGCTCCAGGAGCGAGGCGAGCCCCTCGACGAGGAGACAATCAGCCTCATGCAGCGCTATTGTCCACGTCACAAGCAGGGGCAGTAGAGCTGACTGCTATCAGCAACGAAGGGTGACTGCCGTCAGCAACGAAGGGTGACTGCTGACTTATAAAATGGTATAATATGCGCAGTAAATTCGGAAGGATGACAAGTGATGAATCCATTGGCGCAGTCATTAAATGAAACGATCCAGAGAGAGAATCCGCACGTGTACGACATGCTGTCTTCATTAGGCAGGGAGATCTACTTCCCCAAGGAAGGGATTCTAAGCCAATCTGCAGAGGCGGCCAAGAAGGCAACCAGATTCAACGCTACAATCGGTATCGCGCTGGAGAACAAGAAGCCGATGCATCTTCGCGTCATCCAAGAGAGCCTGTCCGCCTATGAACCCAAGGATCTGTATCCGTACGCCCCTCCAGCTGGCAAGCCGGAGCTGCGCGAGGCTTGGCGCGTCAAGATGCTGAAGGATAATCCATCGATGCAGGGGATCAAGATCTGCAATCCGATTGTGTCCAATGCTCTGACGCATGGTCTGTCTGTCGTTGCCGATCTGTTCTTGGAGCCTGGCGATCGCGTCATCATTCCAGATAAGAATTGGGAGAACTATGAATTAACATTCGGTCTTCGCCGCGGTGCGGAGATGGTCTATTACCCGTTATATAACGAGCAAGGCAAGTTCAATGCAGAGGGGCTGCAAGACGCTATTCTGGCGCAGAAGGACATCGGTAAGGCCCTGGTCCTACTGAACTTCCCGAACAATCCGACTGGTTATACGCCGAGCGTCGCTGAGGGAGATGCCATTCTTGCGGCCATTAAAGCTGGTGCCGAGCAAGGCATAAATGTAGTAGTGGCAACAGACGACGCATACTTCGGCTTATTCTTCGAGGACTCGCTGCATGAATCACTGTTCGGCAAGCTGGCCAATCTACATCCGCGCGTACTTGCCATCAAGATCGACGGGGCAACCAAGGAGGATTATGTATGGGGCTTCCGAGTAGGCTTCATTACGTACACCGCTGAATCCGATGCGTTGCTCAGCGCGCTGGAGCAGAAGACGATGGGCATTATACGGGCTACCATATCCAGCGGCCCACATCCCTCGCAAACGTTCGTCCTAAGGGCGTTGCAATCGCATGATTTCGAGACGCAGCGCGCGCAGAAGTTCGACATTATGAAGCGCCGCGCTAATCTGGTGAAGGATGTATTAGACGGCAACAGCAAATTCGCTCAGGAGTGGAAGTACTACCCCTTCAATTCCGGCTACTTCATGTGCCTGAAGCTGAGGCGCGCAGACGCCGAGACGCTGCGTCAGCACCTGCTTAATGAATACGGCATCGGTACGATTGCACTAGGGAAGACCGATCTTCGCATCGCCTTCTCCTGTATCGAGGATGCGGACATTCTAGAGCTGTTCGAGTTGATCTACAAGGCCGCTACTGAAGTGTAAGGTTGGATGTTGCAAATATCCCACATTATTCAGTTCAATTGTGTGATGGAAACGAATTTGTTGCTAATATCCAGCATTCGTTACTGGAATCGTTAATTTCCATGCGATATTTCTACTATTGTTGGATATCCGTAACATTTAGCGGCTATTCACAGGATTCAACCTATAAAGTTGGATATTCGCAACAATCCGAGCGAACTGACCTACTCCCAACTGCAACAATTAATAAATGCGATATTATCAAACAAGTCCCCTATCCGTTGATCGGATAGGGGACTTGTTGGTTTATTTGAGCTCAATTGCCGTTACAATCTGTGTATTCCCTTGCTTGGTGCCCTTCAGCACGATGGTGCGATCTAAGATCAGAATCTGATTGGCCGGAGTCACCGTCACTTGCTCGGATACCTCGAACAGCTTCACAGTTGTCTGATTATTCACCGTCTGCGACAGCGCGATCGTAGCAATCTTGCCGCTGGTGTTCATCGTGTGATATTGGTACTTGCCCTCCTCGGAGAACGTAGTTACCGGGACGGAGTTATCCGTTATTGGCTTCGTCACCTCGATGAAGATAACCACATTATTATAGGACTTCGCAGAGATGACATCGCCAACCTTCAGCTCAGAGGCTGCCACCTTCGCGCCGTTACGGAAGATGAAGGCATTCGGATCAACGATATAAGCGGTAATATGGCCGTTATGGTTAAGCGTCAAAGTTGCATTATTAACTACAGCTGCAATGGTGCCCTTGATGCCTGTGCCTGGTCCGTTCTCGCTGTCCGGCTGCTGGTCGTCCATGCGTCCGAGCAGCGCGGCCAGTTCAGCGCGGCTTACCGAGCGATTCGGGCGGAAGCTGCCGTCCGTATATCCGCTGATCAAGCCCTTCTCCAGCGCGACCGCCACATAGCCTACCGCACCGGCCGGGATGTCCTTACTGTCGTTGAATGGCAGCTTTACGTTCATCTTGGCCTTCGCTTCGCCCTCGAGCTTCATCGCCTTCACCAGCAGCATGGTCGCCCATAAGCGATCCGCGGCCTTCTCCGGCTGTACATGTGTCTCAGACTCGAGGAACAAATCATTCTCCAGCGCTAGAGCTACATAACCGACTGCATTCGGAAACTTGCGTTCAATCGTATCCGCATCCTTGAAATTAAGGTCAGTAGCCTGCTTGGCAGCTGATTCCGCCGAATCTCGCAGACCCATCATTCGAACCGCGGCGATAATCGCCTCGATGCGCTTGACCGCCTGATTCGGACGGAAGGTCCCGTCGTCATAGCCGTCGAACACGCGATCAGCAGCGAGCTTAGCTATATGCTTACGCGCCCATTCTACCCCTCTTAAATCATCGAAATCAATCTTGATCTCAATCTTCTGGACGTTCTTGCCATTATTCGACTTCCCCTTATTCTTGCCGTTATGGTCGTTATGCGCGAACGCAGAGCTCGCCCCACCTAATAGCATCAGTACTGCAAGCGCTAGAATCAGCGATTGCTTCCAGATCTTCCTCTTCACATTCATCAGTAGTCCCTCCATTATCTGTATTCAAGCTTGCAGATGTTTCAACAACTCATTCGCGAAAGGTGTTGTATGGTTACACTGTTCGTCGAACAAGTTGCTTTTGGAGGGGGGCAATCAATAAAATATATCTCAGGCCCTAGCTGTCCATGCCAAAAGACACACGATCATTCGGGTCGTTGCTCTTGTTTCTCCTTCAACCAACGAGGAGCGCCTTTATTCTTATTATCACGCTTGCGATTATGCTCCTTATCTTTCCCCAGATTTCGCGGCGCAGCATTAGACTGTTGCTTGATATCTCGCTGCGGCATTCCTGTTCCCTGTCTGTCCTGCTCCTTGTTCTTCGGTGGCTCCTTCAACTGCCGTGTCTGCCGTGATGGTTGCGCTTGCTCGCTTCTCGCGCTTGCAGACGTTGGCATCCGCCTGCCCGCATCCTTCCATTGACCATGCGAGAGCTGCTTCTCTATCAGCTGAATCCCCAGCCTTCCTGCCAGCTTATGCAGCTGCATTCGCTCTCCCGGGGTTACCAGCGTGATCACCGCGCCGCTTCTTCCCATCCGTCCCGTTCGGCCCGAGCGATGAATATATTGCTCCCCATCAGCTGGCGGCTCGAAATTAATGATATGGCTGATCCGCGTCACATCTATCCCTCTGGCGGCAACGTCAGAGGCGATGAGCAGCCTCAGCTTGCCCGAAGCAAACCGCTGCATAGCAGCGGCGCGCTCCATTTTGCCCGCATCGCCATATAACGACTCTACCTGCAAGCCGGCGAACCTCAGCTTCGCCTCCAGCTCGCCGACTACCTCTGTATCCTTAATGAATATCAGCGCGGATACAGGCTGCACCGTTCGGATCAATCGACGCACCAGATCAATCTTCTCTCTGCGTTCACAGACGATATACTGATGCGCTACACCCGCACTCGCCTCGGCCTGTGTCTGACCTTGTACGGTCATCGGATCGACCATCCACTTGTCAGCCGTATGTCCAACCGCTTCGGTGACAGTTGCAGTAACGAACACCAGCTGTCGATCGGCAGGAGCCGCCTTCAGCAAGCTCTCGATCTCCCGGGCCGTTCCTTGACCGAGCGCGAATACCTGGTCTACCTCATCGATGACAAGCTGGTTAACACTCTGCAGCTTCAGCTTACGCAGCTTAAGCAGCTCTACGAGCCGACCAGGCGTTCCAACAGCAATCACCGGATGCTTCTTGAGCCGCTCAATTTGACGAGGCAGTGAAGCCCCTCCAATGAGCGGAGCTGTCTTGCCAGTACCAATCAAGGCTTCAATCTCACGAACGATCTGCATCGCGAGCTCCTGTGTAGGGACGATAACGAGTGCTTGGAGCTGCGTACTCTGCCAGTCGATCTTATTTAGCAGCGGTAACACATAGGCCAATGTCTTGCCTGTTCCAGTGCCGGAATGCACGATCACATCTAGCCCTTCGGAGATTGGCGGTATGGCAAGCTTCTGGACGATCGATGGCTCCTGTATTCCCTTCGACATTAATACTTCTATATAGGCGTCTTCGACGCCCAAGCTTGTGAAAGTCACGACCGATATCCTCCAATTGTTCATAAATTTATTTCTTATTCAGCAGTCTTCCCGATACACCGGCCAGCGCATTCGGGAACAGCTGCAGCAGCTTGGCCCCCAGCGATGCTGACCATGGCATCGTAATATCAGCCTTGCCGCTGGATAAGACGCGGCATACTGCAGCAGCCACCTGCTCCGGCCGCAGCATGTACCAATCCACACTCTGCTTATAATTGCCGCTCGGATCGGCATGATCGAAGAAAGGTGTGTCGATCGGCCCGGGATTGACTGAGCTGACACTCACCCCGGTTCCGATCAGCTCCGCTCTCAGGCTATTCGTGAAACCTAGTGCGGCATGCTTACTAGCGCTGTAGCCTGCCGACTTCGGTGTGCCCAGCTTACCTGCAACTGACACCACATTCACGATGCGTCCTTGCTTCGCGGACAGCATATGCGGCAGCACGGCCTTCACGCATCTTACAATCGACATATAATTGATCTCGATCTGCATGCTGAATTCCTCAATTGGCATCTCGGCAACGGGCTTGAACAAGCCAGCGCCAGCATTATTCACCCAGCCGTCGATTCGGCCATAGCGGACCATGATTTCCTCAACCGCGTGATCGATCTGCGCTTGATCTGTCACATCCGCTTGGATGACAAGCTTCTCTCCTGGCATTTGATCTGCCGTAAGCTTGAGCGCGTCAAGACGCCTAGCAAGCAACACGGGAATTGCCCCTAGTTCAGCCAGCCTCACGGCAATAGCTGCCCCGACTCCGCTCGATGCTCCGGTAACTGCGATTACCTTGCCCGTTAGTGATGACATCCATCTCGCCCCCGCTCATATGCAAGAAGTGCCGGCTGCGCCTAGCAGCCGACACTCCCCGTGTATACATTTATATTAAGTGATGATTACTTGAATGTCCAACTCGCCTATATCGCCCATGAGGAGCGGAATCGTGAGTGCGCGCTTCGCTTCGAAGCCGGCTGCCGTGGCACTCTCTAAGAGCTTCGGCGGTGTAATATCAACACGTACACCCTTATTATATAGAATCGTGCTTGCATTACCGCTGATCATATTACCCAGCTCCGATATGGCACTCTTGCTAAGATCATCCATCTGCGTAATGACGAACCCGCCCATCATCGCGGACACGAGCTTCAGCGCTACCGTCTCGTGTAAGCCGAACACAACGTCACCTGTCATTTGTCCCGTCATGCCAATCTGTATCCATATGTATTGTTCTACAAACTTAACGTCCTTGACTCCCAGTTGACCGGTAGTTGGCTTTATGTTAGCGACCTGTTCAAGTACTAAGCTGGCCGATTCCAAGAACGGATTAATGTATTCTGCCTTCACCACCGTACCTCCTTCGCTCTTCTCGCGGGAAAATCATCGAATTCTGTCGTTTTTTAATTATAACCGAGAATTTTAGGAAAGTATAGATCAATTACATTCCCGTACCTTTCAAATCAGATCGGGACTCTGTGTTGAACCTAGAAATTCATATTGGAAAATCCGCCCTGTTCCTCCTGTCGGTACTGCTCGAAGCTTCCCTTTGGCTACGAGTTGGCGACAATATTTAATGACAGTCGTTTTGTGAAGCTCTAGCTCCTTAGCGGCTTTCGATGGACGAATCATTCGTTGATGCCGAGCAGCATATCGCATCAACTGCCGCTCTGTCTTGGTGAACATATGCACAACATCCCCACTAGCCTCAGTCGTCGCAGACAGATACGGTGCCAATATCGTTCGAAGCATAGTCAGGATAAAGGCTGGATTCTCCTTCAATTCATCCAATGAAATCTCGATGTAATGATAGCCCTGCGACTGTAGGAACAAGCCCCGATTAACATCCATTCGAAATTTCGATCGGTCCTTGCCATGTGACCCATAATCCATGATCTCAATTACAAAATAATGAGCGCCCACGATCCACAGGAAGTCCACAAAATAGGATCGTCCTCGCCAGTCCCTAACTTCATATTCCGGATGCAGTCCGATAAAGTGTCCCATGAGCACCCACCAAATCTCCTCCACGAACAAACGATTGCCATAGCCATGTCCTCTTCTCAGTGCATCCTTCCGTTCCCCGCGCCGCTTCGCCGAATGATATCGGATCCACTTAGCATGCTCAACATCAAAGCTCATTCCTAATCACCTCTCTATCGATTCATGACTGACCAGCCCCAGATAAACGGCTCTGCCGTTCTCCAAGTTTGCGTAGCAAACTACTTCAGAATTTAAGTTGAAAACTTATAAAGGCTTATATATACACAAAAAACGCCCGGAGCTCCCCTTCTTCATCGAAAGGAATTCCCGGGCGTGCTTCGCCACTAACAATATCGCTTAATTTATTTATATTTTATGCCAATTTCCGGCGACATTCAAGAGGAGTTTACATATTTTTCTGATGGCAATTTTACTTGTGCTGTTTTTCATACATTTTCTATCGCCATCTCTCACATTTACGGTGTTTTATGCTGTTTTTCGCACAATATCTCCGCATCTCTCGCCAACCCGTCCATTTATGTTCGGTTTTTCGCACAATCTCGGGCCATCTCACACGAATGCTCAACCTTTTGTACGAAAAACCACACAAAGCAGTTATGTCCATATAATTGTGTAAAAAGAAAGAGGTCACTAGAATCTCTCATGATACAATGTTTTCAACCACGAACAACATTAGCATGAGGAGGATTTATAGTGACCCAACTACAGTTTAACTTAAATTTTGATCACTTGAAAGAGTCCGTTATGAATTCCAATATTGAAATGGTTGTGAAATCTACGATCGTATTGGTGCTAAATGAATTCATGGAAAGAGAACGGGACCACTATCTACAAGCTGCTGCCTATGAGCGTACATCAGACCGTCAGGATTATAGAAATGGTTACTATGAGCGTGATTTAGTCATGAGCATTGGAAAAGTAACCTTACGTGTTCCCCGTACACGAGAAGGGGAATTCTCCCCTACCGTCTTTGAGAAGTACGCACGCTGCGAGCAAGCACTTGTACTTTCTATGTTGGAAATGGTGATCAACGGTGTCTCGACTCGTAAGGTCACGAAAGTCGTTGAGCAGCTATGTGGAGAGAGTATCTCTAAATCCTTTGTCTCTTCCCTAACAGAAAAGTTAGATCCAATCGTGAATGCCTGGGCCAATCGACCACTGAATGTGATGTACTTTCCTTACTTATTTGTCGATGCCATGTATATCAAAGTGCGTGAAGATCAGCGGGTTGTATCAAAGGCCGTGTATATTGCAACCGCACTAAACAAAAACAACCAACGCGAAATCATCGGGCTGATGGTCGACCATGCAGAGAGCTTTGATGGCTGGAGTAGATTCTTCCAGTATCTTAAATCACGCGGCATCCAATCTCCCAAGCTGGTCATCTCCGACGCACATGGTGGGCTAAAAAAAGCGATTGAACGTGAATTCATCGGAACGAGCTGGCAAAGGTGCAATGTGCATTTCAAGCGAAATATTTTTAATGCGCTCCCGAAGAAAGATACCGCTGAGATACGGACAATGATTAAACGTATCTTTGAAGCTGTAACGATCGATGACATGCGCGCCTTTAAGTCTCAACTGATACATCGCTATGGTGAGGAAGCGCGATTCAAAAAGGCACTAGAGACTCTTGAAGACGGTTTTGAAGACACCATACAGTATATGATTCATCCTGAGCCGATTCGCAAACATATCCGCAGCACAAACGCTTTAGAACGGTTGAACCAGGAAGTGCGAAGAAGAGAGAATGTGATTCGTATCTTCCCGAATACACAGTCCGCTTTTCGCTTGATCGGAGCGGTGCTGATGGAATATGAAAAATCATTTAACAAGAGAAAGCTAGGGTAAACATCCAGAGTGAAAACATTGTAGTGAATTTTACACAAGAGTTAGGACTTGACCCACAAAGCGATATGACCCAACCGTACAACTCAGCAGATCCATGGCACGCTATCAAGTCAGCAGATCCATGACCCTCCGCCAAAGTCAGCAGCATTCTGATTCGCCTACAACGCAACCATCGTCCGCTGTCTATTCCGGAATATCGCCCACTCCTGGAAGCCGATTTCCTTCAGCCTCTGGCGCACCTCATCCCACTCATCCGCTACTCGGCTAGGGATATGCGCATCCGAGCCCAACGTCACCTTCACACCATGCTCGAGCGCCCAGCGCAGCAGCTCATCCGTCGGATACCAGCCGCCGCAATCCTTGGTCTTGCCTGAGGTGTTAATCTCAATCGCCACATCGCACTCTGCAATAGTCCTTAACGCGTTTCGTACTGCGTCCTCAGCTGGAATATCCGCGAATTCCGGATAATAACCGCGCATGGCATCAATATGCCCTAGAATATCGAACATTCCGCTTCTCGCAGATTCCGCAATTAACTCATAATAAGCAGTCTTCGTCGCGATTTTCTCTTGCATGTTCAGCTTCGTCCAGCGCTTCTTATTGAAGATACTGACTCCACCTACTTGATGGACAGAGCCGATCACATAATCGAATGGATACTGCGCATAGATGCTGCTATAAAGCTCCGCAGACTCAGGGTAGTAATCAGACTCCACGCCGAGCAGCACCTCAATTCGCCCCTCATATTCTTGCTTAAGCGCCAGCACTTCCTCGATATAACGGGGAAACTCGCTCTTAGCCATGGTGATGCCAGGCTGCGGATGGTCATCGGCATCGGCGAAGTATGGAGAGTGATCAGAGATGCCGATCATCGTCAATCCCTTCTCAATCGCGACCTCGATATAATCGCGAATCTGCCCCTTGGCATGTCCGCATCTGTAATGATGGGTGTGAAAATCGAACTTCATCTTATCCAACCTTTCCTTGCTATTCGTCTGTGTTATTCCGATCCCAGGAAGTGTTCCTCCTGCATCCCCTTAAGGTCCCGCAGAAATTGCTGCATAGCAGAGTTAAGGTAGCGTCCTGATTTATAAATAATACCGACCGGATGACTCGTCTCCAGCTCCCTCACGGGGATAATCTTCAAGGTTCCCCGCTTGATCTCAGTAGCGACAGAGCGCTTGGATACAATTGCCGCACCCAGGTTAAGCTCGGCCATCCGCTTCACCTCTTCACTGCTGGACAACTGCATGACGATCTGCGGCACAATGCCCAGCTTCGAGAAGATCCGATCCATAAATACGCGAGCCACAGTTTCAGCAGTCATCGTAATCAGAGGGATTCCCCCTAATTGCTCAATGGACAGATGCGTATGGTTGGCAATCGGATGCTCGGGCGATACGACCAGCTCGAAGGTGTCATAATACAAGACGGATGTTTCAAGTGTGTCTCTCTTCTCCAGCAAATATCCGATCCCAATATCAACAACGCCATTATCTACATTCGTCATGATCTCTGTGGAGGTCATGGAATGAATGGTCGTCTTGATCTGCGGGAATTGATTCTGGAAGTAGGCGAGCACCCTCGGAAGAATCTGCATGGCGATCGTTGTAGTCGTACCAAGCACGATATGACCTTGCGGCGTTTGCTCCAGATCGATCAGACGCTGCTTTAGGTCATCTACGATACGCAAGATCTGATTCGCATGCGCTAAGAACAACTGCCCGCTGTCAGTCAGCGTAACAGGCTGATTGCGGTCGACCAGCACCGTGCGGAATTCATCCTCCAAGCTCTTGATCTGTGCAGACACTGCTGGCTGGGTTAAATTCAACAGCTCCCCCGCTTTGCGGAAGCTCATCGTCTTCGAGATCGTAACCAGCGTCTCCAATTGATTGATATTCATAACCCACCCCGAATCTACAAGGTATCCCAAGTATCACATTTCATCTCGTTTAATTATATGCCATGCCGAACTGAACAGCAACACAAGCTGTATCGTCAATACGGCACTCAAGTGTGTAAAACATCATTGCAGGAATCGAAACTCTAGTTTATAATAATTCTAAATAAGGAACCGATATATTCCTAATTTTAACATAAAGGAGTGTTGGACCATGTACGATTATCATCACTTAAAGCACGAGAAGCAGCAGCATCGCTCCAAAGCAACTCTCTGGGCAACGCTGTTCATTACCCTATTCTTCACCATTGTAGAGGTAATTGGCGGACTCTTGTCCAACTCTCTGGCGCTGCTGTCGGATTCCGCACATATGATTTCCGACGTCTTCGCGCTTGGCCTAAGTATGACCGCAATTTATCTGGCCACACGTCAGTCGAACGCCAAGTTCACATTCGGTTACCTGCGATTCGAGATCATTGCTTCCTTCCTGAACGGCCTTGCCCTGGCGATCATTGCGATTGGCATCTTCATTGAAGGCATCCGGAGAATGATCCAACCGGAGGAAATTCAGCTTGGCCTGATGCTCACGATCGCAACGATCGGTCTTATTGTCAATATTGTATTAACCACGATATTGAGCAGAAGCATAAAGGATGAAGACAATCTCAATGTGCGCAGCGCGCTCTGGCACTTCATCGGCGACTTGCTGAGCTCAATCGGCGTCATCGTCTCTGGCGTATTGATATACTTCACGAGCTGGTCCATTCTCGATCCGATTATCAGCATGGTAATTGGCTGCATCATCTTCATCGGCGGAGCGAGAATTATCCGAGAATCGTATCTGATTCTGATGGAATCCGTTCCAGAGAAATTTAACCTCGATGAAATTCGCGCTGATCTGGCCCAAGTCGAGGGCGTAGAGAATGTCCATGAATTGCATCTATGGGCCATCTCAACTGATCACTATTCCTTAACCGCCCACATTCTGATCGATGATCGTATTCAACCTTACTGTATTATACTGGCAATTAACGAGACACTGAAGAATAAGTATGGTATCTTGCACTCGACCGTGCAAATCGAGAATGCGGAAATTTTACCGCATGGCGATTTCGGCAAACAATTTCTACGAGAGAGGGAAGTCTTACATGGTGTTTAATGGCTTTACTAAATCCGATTTCGACAGCTTTCAGATCGATGGACTCGAGTCCCGCATGCAAGCGATTCGCGAGCGCATCCAACCCAAATTTCATGCTATCGCAAGTGAAATAATGACCGATGCGTCAGTTATAGTCGGCGATGAACTGTTCCTGCATGTAGCCAAGCATGCCAGACGTAAGGTGAATCCGCCTGCCGACACCTGGATGTCGCTCTGTCATAATAAGAAGGGCTATAAGCAGCATCCACACTTCCAGGTCGGCCTGTACGACGATCGCGTCTTCGTCTGGTTCGCGCTCATCTATGAAGCCCCCAATAAGACGGATATCGCACAGCGATTATTGCAACAGAAGAGCAAGCTGTATAAGACTATACCCAAGCATTACGCCTTATCCGTAAATCATATGAAGAAGGACTTCACTTCATTCGATTCAATTCCGCAGAAGCAGTTTATTGCCGCGCTCGAGCGATTCCGCGACGTCAAGTCAGCCGAGCTGTTAATTGGCAGAGTGCTCATGAGCAACGATCCGATACTGACTGATGGACCTGCCTTCTTACAGCTCATACGCGATACGATCACGCAATTAACCCCAATCTATCATGCCGCAACTAGATAGATACGGCCAGAAGAGCGCTCAGATGATCTGAGCGCTCTTCTGAATTGTCGCCTACATTATCGATTTCTGATCGTTGTCCCGATATTCTCTGGGCGTTACGCCCGTAATTTTTTTGAATAATTTATTGAAGTAGACCGAATCCTGATACCCTACTAATTGGGCAACCTCATAGTTTTTTAGCTGAGGGTGGTCAACCAGGAATTGCTTCGCTTTCTCAATACGAATTTGAATCAGATAGTCGGTGATCGTGATCCCCGCATTCAGCTTGAATACACGGCTAATATAGCTGGCATTCATGTCTAGCTCCTCAGCCAGCTTAATCAGCTCGAAATTCTTGTCATATTGTCGTTCCAGCTCATGCTTGATCTGTTCGATTAGATGATTGTCTCTCGCATCTATGGGTTTATTCATTTGTTCGTCTGCGGCCCGCTTCCCGGCAGTCAGCCTGACCAGCACATCATACAGCTGCGACTTCAATACCGGCTTCAGCAGATAATCGGACACCCCGCTTCGCATAGCGGATCGCGCATACTCGAAGTCACTGAATCCGCTTAAGATTATAATCGGAAGAATGGGCCACTTCTCACGAACTGCCTCAATCAGCTTCAGACCATTCATCCCGGGCATCTTCACATCGGTAATCAACACATCCAACTCGTCCTCTTGCAGCTTGGAGATTTGGGTCAGCGCAGACATCCCATTGGAGTAGGAGCCGATCACTTCCACGTCCAGATCCATCCGCGTGAATATCTTCTCCATGCCGAGCCGTATAAACTCCTCGTCATCCACTAGCATCACCTTCAGCATGCCATCCCTCCTCACCGTGATTATGCTAGAGCTACTTCACCGCACCGCTGGTAACGCCAGCGAATATGAACCGTTGCATGAATAGATACAGGATTGCCGTCGGTAACATAATAATCAGAATCGCAGCTGATACCATCTGCCAATCCCCGCTGTTGTTCCCGAAGAAGCGCATAAGCGAGGTGGATACGACGACATGCTCGGCCCGCGGCAGGTACAGATAGGGTGTAAACATATCATTATAGATGCTAATGGTTTTCAATATAACAATTGTTGCAGTCGCAGGTCCCAGCAAGGGGAAGATGACCGATCGGAAAATCTTGAAGAGAGATGCGCCCTCCATCATAGCGCTCTCATCAAGCTCATAAGGAATATTACGGATGAATTGCAGATAGATGTAGATCTGCAGAATATCCGCGCCGATATACAGCAAGGTTGGTCCCATCAGGTTATTCGTCAAGCCGAGCGTCTGGATCGTTTTAAAATTAACCACTTGCGTAGTAATCTGGGGAATGATTGTCGCGAATAGGAACAACCCCACTAATAGGCTGCTCCCCCGGAATGTAAATCTGGACACAGCGTAGCAGAACGTTGATCCGATCAGGATATTCAGAACTAATGTAGTGACCAGTATGATCATCAAGTTGCCGAACGCGGTTGGCATATTCGCGCGTTCGAACGCCTGGATGAAGTTATCGAAGTTCAAGAAGCTGTCAGGAAGCGACATGGAGCTCTTCTGTTGAAGCTGCGCTTTAGTCTTGAACGCATTAGTAACAATAATGTATGGCGGGAACAGCACGATGAATACGGCGAAGAGCAACGTAACATATTGAAATCCATACCACAGCTTGTTCTCAGTTCTCATCTTGCTATCCCCCTCTATTCAATAGATACCGCTGGACGGAAAGTACGAATACAACTATGAATAATAGGACAACGCTCATTGCCGACGCTAATCCATAATTGTTAAATTGGAACGCGGTCTCAATGATCTTCATAACGAAAGTTTCGCTGGAGCCCGCTGGACCGCCCTTCGTTAACACGAACGGCAGATCGAATACTTCGAGCGCACCGGTAATCGTCAAGAATAAGTTAAGCTCAATAATCTTATAGATATTAGGCAGTGTGATATAGGTGAACTTCTGCCAGCCATTGGCTCCGTCCAAATCACCGGCTTCATACAAGTCGCTCGGTATCGACTGCAGCGCAGCCAGATAGATAACCATATTGAAGCCCATGAACCGCCAGAACCCCGTTGATGCCAGTGTATAGTTAACGAAGGATGGGTTGCCAAGCCAGCTCGTCTCATCAGGTAGCCCCAAGAAGCCCAGCAACATATTAAGCGACCCACTCGTCGTATCGAATACATACCCGAAGAGATAAGCGACTGCAACACCATTTAGGATATAGGGCAGGAACAGTAGCAAGCGGAAGAAATTCTTCCCCTTAAGCTTACCATTAAGAACAACGGCAAAGTATATCGCGACCATATTCTGCACAATCCCGACTGCGAAGTAAGCAAAGTTATGCCGAAAGACGCCGAAGATAGCCGGATTGCTGAACACTTCCTTGTAGTTCGCCCAGCCAATCCATTGCTTGTCAGCGCTTATGCCATTCCAATTCGTAAAGCTAAGCCGAACCAGCTCCAACGAAGGGTAATAGGCGAATGTTAGCAGTAACGCTATCGGCACAACAGTAAATAGGAATATCACGATCATCTTCTGTTTATAAAATGACAGACTGCTAAACAATGGCCTCTCTCCCTTCCAAGTGCGAAGAAGTCTGCTGGGAACGTGAAGAATGGACTACCCATTAAGAATGAGGATAATCCATTCTCCAATTGCACCACACAGGCTAATCAATCATGAGACTCTCTCTATTTGCCTAAATCCTTCTTCGCCTTCGACCAAGCCTCATTCACCTTGTCCAACTCCGCCTTCGGATCCTTAGCTAGTACGAAATTCTGTACGATCAGCGCTTGTTCAATCTGCGCCTTGTTCTGAATCGCTGTCGCATCATCGTCCGTTGGTACCGCTTCGAAGTAGGTAACACCATATCCTTCAAATTCGGAGAGCTGTGGCATACTGATTGACTTACTCTTCAAGGTAGGGATGAATCCGGCAAATTCGTCATAGCCCGACTCTTCAATCATCCACTGAATAAACGCCTTAGCAGCAGGCACATTGCCATTCTTATTCACCGCATAGAACCAATCCGGATTCAGCGGTGCCTTGAGCTCGCCTGAATTGTCCACAGGGAATGGGAAGAACCCGACATCCTCAGAGGGTGCGCCTGCACCGATTACCTGATTAATGACCCAGTTGCCTAGCAGGTACATCGCGAATTTACCTTGCGCAACGTCAATCTTGGATTGCTCCCAATTCGTGGAGTTGATATCCTTCTCGAGAAATCCCTTATCATTCATTTCCCTTAGGATACTCCAAGCCTTGCCGTAGACATTATCCAAGGTGTACGGCGAATCCGTATTCACACGTTCATTCTGGTGCGCGGCATCGCTGCCGATCATCGTCGGTACATCGTATACCCATGCGTCCAGCGGCCATTTATCCTTGAAGTTCGAAGCCAGCGGCACGATCCCAGCGTCCTTCAGCTTCTGAGCAGCTGCAAGGAATTCGTCATACGTCTTGGGAACATCCGTAATACCTGCTTTCGCGAATGCCTGCTTGTTGTATACGATCCCTACCGTCGAACCGCCTGAGGATATGCCGTACATCTGACCTTCGGTAGCCTTCATCTCTGTGAAATAAATCTCACTTGAGAATGGAATATCATCCAGGGGTGCAAAATAGTTCGGCAAATCCGAATTTGGTATGGTGGGGACGAACACAACATCCGGAAAGTCGCCCGAAGCCATCCGAATCTTCAAATCCTTGTCGTAGTCAATCAAGGTTTCGAACTTCAGATCGACACCGGGATACTTCGCTTCGAATCTAGCCTTGTAATCGTTATACTCCTTGTCAATCATATCCGTACGATTCGTCAGGAATACAACTTCACCCTTAATATCTACTGCACTAGTCGATTCCCCATTGTCGGATCCGTTACTTGTGTTCGCGCTCGAACCACTGTCCGAGCTACCGCTTGTATTGCTTGTGTTACCGCCAGAGTTGCTGTTGTTGGCGCCACACGCCGTTGTCAGTACCAGTACGACAACGATTAGCGTTGCTAGCAATGCTCTTACCTTCACTCAAATTCCCCCTTAAACCTATAATTGATTGCGCTTACACATCCAATTATAGAGGTCAGTTGAGCGGCCTAAAATGGTTTGTGTTTTGATTTCTGGTCTTACCTTTACTTTTCACTAATTAATTAGGTTATCGTTTAGGTAAATCTGTCATTTCCTCCTGCATGACCTGCTTCCATCTGTCGTTGAGGATCTGGAAGTGGGAGGACAAATCCTGGACCGCTACTAGCTCCTGCGGCAACTCTCCGGATCCCCAGAAGAATCCGGCTTTATTGGCGTTCCTCAGGAAATGCACAGACAGCGGCTTGCTCTCCAGCAGAATCGGGTTATAAGACATAAATTCAATCAACTGTGGAAGCTCGGATTGCTCCCCCAATCTGACCGGCATGAAGCCAGAATCAATTACATAACCTGACTCCTTAACGAAGTAGGCTATCCAGGCTTGTGCCAGCTCCTTGTGCTTGCTAAGCTTGCTCACACCTATTAACCAGTCTGGATTAAGCGGTGCATAATGCTGCGCGTCATCGTTATAAGGAAATGGGAAGAATCCGATATCTTCTGAAGGGGCTCCTGCAGCGATAATCTGGTTGACTAACCAATTGCCGCTCAACATCATGCCTGCCCGCCCGCTGGCCAATTCCCCCTTGCTCTGCTCCCAATTATTCGTCAGCAAATCTCTCTCGGCATAGCCCTGACTAACGAGTGTCCGAGCTATTCCAATCGCCTGCCCCCAAGCATTATCCAGTTGCCAAGGCTCTTCAATGTCAACCATTCTGTTCAGAAAGTCCGGATCACCTGTCATGAAGTTTACCAGATTCTCACCCCACTGCTTTATCGGCCATTGTGCGCCATAATTCAGGTACACGGGTGTAATTCCTGCCAGCTTCAGCTTCTCGCATGCCGCATAGAATTGCTCCAATGATCGAGGAACTTCTGTTATGCCTGCTAGTTGGAAGGCTTGCTTATTATACACGATGCCGTCGGTACTGGCTCCTGTCGATATGCCATATCGCTTGCCGTTGTAGGAGCCAAAATTCTCAAACCGAATATCCTGGAACAATGCCTCATCCAGCGGCTCCAGATAATTCTCAAGCTCAGAACCTGAGACGTTGTTCGGAATGAGCAGAACATCGGCGTTCTCTCCGGTGAAGTCGAACAAGATTCCGCTTGTATAGTTGGTCAGACCTTCGAACTCCACCCTAGCCCCCGGATAGTCGAGCATGAAGGAAGCTGCATAGCGCTGCATGGCCCCGTTCTCAATCAGATCTACCCGATTCGTATAAACTTTAATTGTACCCTGGTAGCCGCCAACTTCCTCATCCTGCCCCTGTATGACTGTCTGTTCGCCGGAATTCACATTCGAACAGCCGCTGTGAGCGCAGATCAGAATGAGCAATCCGATCATTATGCTTCGTGAACGCATTAAATTACCTCCTTAGCATGCGCCAACATGAGCACGAAGGTTACAGTCGTTCCACTTCCCGGCGCACTCTCTACTGATACACCGCTAGCAGCGCCATAATGGAGCTTCAGACGTTCATTCACATTCTGCAACCCAATACCGCCTTCCTTCCTATGCGGTCTCTCACCTAGTTGAAGCATACGGTTTAATCGGTCCAGATCAACCAGTTCCATTCCAACTCCATTATCGCTGATCCGAATGAGCAGCCGATCCCCCAGCAGCTCGGACTGCAGCGTGATTAACATATTCCGGTCCTCTTCCAATCCATGGTATATGGCATTCTCAACAATCGGCTGGAGTAGAAGCTTGATGACCGTAACATGCAACGCCTCCTCTGGGATATCCACACGAAACTGGAAGCGATTCGGATAACGGTAGTTCAGAATCTCAATATAGGTACGCACATGCTGGATTTCATTGCTTAGCATGACGGTTGCATTCACATCACTTACGCTGTAGCGCAGCAGATGCCCTAATAAGGAGATCGATTCCGCGATCCGTTCATCGTCGCTAATCTCCGCCATCATGCGAATCGATTCCAGCGTGTTATACATGAAGTGCGGATTAATCTGATTCTGGAGGGCGTTCAACTCCGCTTCCTTCTTCTGCTCCTGCATCTCATATATATCTTGAATCAGTTGATTTATTCTCAGAATCATCCTATTGAATTGATTCCCTAGCTGTCCGATCTCATCCTTGCGCTTCACCTGGAAATGCACATTCAGATTGCCGTCTTGCACCTGCTTCATCAATCGCATCATGGCGCGCAGCGGCTTGGTCAGCGCGAAGGTGATGGCAATTGAGATGAGCAGCGCAATCGAGATAGCCAAGAACGTTCCCAACCAGGTAACGTTGCGGATGATCAACGTGTCCTTGCGCAACTCCTTAGCCGGGATAGACACCATCACCTTCCACTTCGTCCTGGGCGAGGTGTTATAGATAATCAGATAGTCTTGTCCATCCGCTGAGTCATAGAAGCTCCCCGATTCCCCAGTAGCCTGCAGCAAGCGATGGTCATCCGCTATATTCGTTGAGAGCAGCTTCTTCTCACTGTCGTAGATGACATTCCCCTCTTCATCGATAATAATGGAGCTGCCGCCTGTCACCTGGTCCAGTTCAACAATCTGGTCCTCGATCAGACTCATATTCGCGTCGACGGCAATCAACCCGATTGGGCTAAGCGACAGATCCATGATCTTGCGAACCACAGTGAACGCGTATCTCTTGCTCTGCAAGCTGCTCGTATATTGCTGCGTACTGAACAGCAGCGCCTCCCCAATGGACGAATCCGCCTGCTCGCTCCAATACTCGTAGTATTCCTTAATATTCAGTCTTACCCCCGATGCATTCGTCGAATAGAAACCACTCCCATAATTATCAAAAATATAAACAGCCGTCTCTCCGCGCTTCACATTGCTGATAAACGAGATATTGCGCTCTATGCCGAGTTGAATAGAGAGGAGCAAGTCGAAGTTCACCGGCAGCGGATCACTGTGGGTATCGCCGCCCAATTGACGACGTTGTTCATGATACCGATTGGATTGAATGAGATTCTGCTTAATATCGTCTACTAGTGCAGGAATCGATGAGATTCGAACCATGTCATCGATATACTCATCAATGCGATCCATCATCTTGCCCATTAACTGCTCGGAATAACGAATTGTATTCGCTTCCAACTTCTGCGAGAAATTCGTATAGGAGAAGTAGCTGATGAATGCGAGCGGCATGGTGATTAACAACAAGAATACGAGCAGCAGCTTCCTCTCCATCTTCATATCGTGAAATCGATCGAATAGGCGAACCACACTCTTCATCCCCACATATCCCCCACCATCTACTGCTGCTAAAATTATAACCTATTGTACCATAGCAATACTGGCCCATAGGTATACAAAAAAAAAGAAGCTACCTGATAATCAGAGCAGCTTCTTCAAAATGAAATTTCTTAAACAGTCAACCACTTCTTAAACATATGCTTGGTCGTGTCCTTGTTAAGCGCCGCGATGGACGTCGTGAGCGGAATGCCCTTCGGACAGGAGCGCACACAGTTCTGCGAGTTCCCGCAGCCTTCTATGCCGCCTTCCTCCATCAGCGCTTCTAACCGCTCTTCGCGATTCATCTCGCCTGTCGGATGCGCGTTGAACAAGCGCACCTGCGACAACGGAGCCGGTCCGATGAAGCTGGAGGAGTCATTCACATTCGGGCAAGCCTCCAGACAGACACCGCAGGTCATGCACTTGGACAGCTCGTACGCCCATTGGCGCTTGGTCTCCGCCATACGCGGCCCCGGTCCCAGGTCATAGGTGCCGTCAATCGGAATCCATGCCTTGACTCGCTTCAGCGCGCTGAACATCCGCTCGCGGTCCACAATCACGTCCCGGACGATCGGGAACGTCTTCATCGGAGCCAGGCGTACGGGTTGCTCCAGCTGGTCGATCAATGCCGAGCAGGCTTGTCGCGGCTTGCCGTTAATAACCATCGAGCAGGCCCCGCACACTTCCTCCAGACAGTTCGATTCCCAGCATACCGGCGTAGTCTGCTCACCCTTTGTATTCACCGGGTTGCGCTGAATCTCCATCAGTGCGCCAATTACGTTCATATTCGGGCGATACGGAATTTCGAATTCCTCCGTATATGACTTAGCGTCCGGACCGTCCTGGCGAGTGACAATAAATTTCACCGTCTTCTTCTCAGTTTGGGTAGCAGCCATTGTCATTAGCCCTCCTTCTTCTTGTTCGATGAGTAGTCGCGCTTACGCGGCTTGATCAGCGAGACATCCACATCCTCATATTCGATCACCGGGCCATCCGGCGTATACTTCGCCTTCGTCGTCTTCAGGAATTCCTCATCATTACGTTCAGGGAATTCCGGCTTGTAATGCGCCCCGCGGCTCTCATTACGCTGCAGCGCGCCGATCGTCATGACACGGGCCAGCTCCATCATATTCCACAGCTGACGTGTGAAGGTAACACCCTGATTGCTCCAACGCGCAGTGTCGGTCATATTGATCTTCTTAAAGCGCGCCATCAATTCCTGTATCTTATTGTCCGTCTCTTGAAGCTTCTTGTTGTAGCGGACAACCGTCATATTGTTGGTCATGACTTCGCCGAGTTCCTTATGCAGCACATAGGCATTCTCTGTGCCATCCATCTTCAAGAGACCCTCGTACAGATCGCTCTGCTTCTTCTGCTCCGCCTGGAACAGTTGATCGGGCAGATCGTCCACAGACTTGCTTAACCCCTTGATGTACTCGATCGCCTTAGGACCTGTTACCATCCCGCCGTAGATCGCGGAGAGCAGCGAGTTCGCGCCGAGGCGGTTCGCGCCATGGTATTGATACTCACATTCGCCGCAAGCGAACAGACCTGGGATATTCGTCATCTGATTATAATCCACCCACATGCCGCCCATCGAGTAATGGACAGCCGGGAAGATCTTCATCGGAATCTTGCGCGGGTCGTCGCCCATGAACTTCTCATAGATCTCGATAATACCGCCGAGCTTAATATCCAGCTCCTTCGGATCCTTATGCGACAGATCGAGGTAGACCATATTCTCGCCGTTGATGCCGAGCTTCTGATCGACGCACACCGAGAAGATCTCACGGGTCGCAATATCACGCGGAACAAGATTACCGTATGCCGGATACTTCTCCTCGAGGAAGTACCATGGCTTCCCATCCTTATACGTCCAGATGCGTCCGCCCTCGCCGCGTGCCGACTCAGACATCAGGCGCAGCTTGTCATCCCCTGGAATCGCTGTCGGGTGAATTTGGATGAACTCGCCATTGGCATAGTACACCCCTTGCTGGTACACGGCGCTGGCTGCCGTACCAGTATTAATAACCGAATTCGTAGTCTTGCCGAAAATAATCCCAGGTCCGCCAGTAGCCAGAATGACTGCGTCACTTCTGAACTCGCGAATCTCCATATTGCGCAGATCCTGTGCCGTGATTCCGCGACATACACCCTCGTCATCAAGCACGGCCGATAGGAACTCCCAATGCTCGTACTTCGTTACGAGCCCAGCAGCCTCATAGCGGCGCACCTGCTCGTCGAGCGCGTAGAGCAGCTGTTGACCGGTCGTCGCGCCAGCGAACGCTGTACGGTGGTACTGCGTGCCGCCGAAGCGACGGAAGTCCAGCAGGCCCTCAGGCGTACGGTTGAACATGACGCCCATCCGATCCATGAGGTGAATGATGCCTGGCGCCGCATCACACATCGCCTTAACCGGCGGTTGATTCGCGAGGAAGTCGCCGCCGTAGATCGTATCGTCGAAGTGCTCCCATGGGGAGTCGCCTTCCCCCTTCGTATTGACAGCGCCGTTAATCCCGCCTTGCGCGCAAACAGAGTGCGAGCGCTTGACTGGAACGAATGAGAACAGTTCAACTTGCCCGCCTGCCTCAGCGACCTTGATCGTCGCCATTAATCCGGCGAGACCCCCGCCGACTATAATCGTCTTCATCTTAGCCATGTGCCTCTACCCCCTTGGTGAAGAAATCTGCGTCAACGAAGCCGAACATCGCCCAGATGGCCATACCGGCAAGCAGGAAGAACGCAACGGTCCATACATAAGAAGACACACGCTGCGCGCGCGGACCGATGGTAATTCCCCAGCTGACCAGGAAGGACCACATACCGTTCGTGAAGTGGAACGTTGCAGCTACAATACCGATGACATAAAGCGTGAAATTAATCGGATTGGATAGAATGTCATTCATCAGAATACCGAGCTCGGTAACATCCGTATTGCCTAGCGCAACCTGAACACGCGTCTCCCAGACATGCCACACGATAAAGATCAGCGTAGCCAGACCTGTAAACCGCTGCAGCATGAACATGTAGTTGCGATGATAGCCGTAGCTGCCTACATTGTTGCGTGATTGGAACGCGATATACACGCCATACACGCCGTGGAATAAAATCGGCAGCCATATTCCGAAAATTTCTAATAGCAGTACGAACGGAAGCCCATGCAGGAACAGCACAGCATCTATATATGCCTCGTTTCCCTTCGTAGACTCAAAATTCGTAATAAAATGCTCGATCAGAAAGAACCCGATCGGAATGACCCCAAGCAGTGAATGCAGCTTGCGGTTAATAAAAGACTTTCCTGCCATACCCCTATGTCCTCCTTAGCGTGTTGTGTTGCTTTTAAGCATGCCCATTATGTGAATATGTTGTGACATTATTCATATTACCGCTTACAAGCTTATAATGGAAGTGCGTATATATTATAATTCATTATGCAAGAAAGGTATATACAGATTAAGGAGCGATAAATGATGTTCAATCGATTAGCCAATTATGCGATTATTGTCGAGCAGCGCAGTCTCAATCGAGCCTCCAAACTGCTCAATGTCTCACAGCCCGCGCTCTCGCGCCAACTGCATGCGCTTGAGGACGAGATCGGGCTGCCGCTATTCAAGCGCGTAGGCAAGCGGCTGCATCTGACCGCAGCCGGACAGCTTCTGTACCAATTCTCGCAGGAGGAGCGATTGTTAGACCATAAATTCCAGCAGGAATTCGCCAAGTACAGCGCCTCCTACAAGAGCGCCTTCACGATCGGCGCCAGTCTGACAACGCTGCAATCCACCTTGCCTGACCTGATTGCACACTTCATGCACCATGAGCCGGAGACCGATATTACGGCAATCACCGGTAAGACACATGAGATCATTGGTCTCGTGAAGAATCGCAAGGTCGATGTAGGGTTGGTCGCCTCCATGACTGAGGATAGCACGCTGCAGGCTGTGCCGCTATTCGACGATCATCTCTGCCTGGTCGTCCCGAGCAAGCATCCGTTAACCTTGAAGGGCCCGCTTCAATTGCAAGACGTCAACGGGCTGTCGATGATACTCTTCTCCAAGGGGACCTGGTATCGGATTCTAACAGATGAATGGTTTGAGCGCTATCAGGTCAAGCCAGAGATCAAGATGGAGATCGATTCGTTCGAGGCGATTCTGCGGCTCGTCTCCACCTATCAGGCCGCTACGCTGCTGCCCAAGTCCTACCTGCGCCCCAGCCTGCTCGAGGACAATGCCCTGGCGCGGCTTGATCTTGCGGAGCTGCAGCGCACCACACGCACCACCGCCCTAGTCACGCTAGCGGAAGCAGACGTGAACCCGGCTGCACAGCGCTTCGTCATGCAGGCCCGGCTTTATTTTAGCCAATTGTGATCTTGCCTTCAGGGTGTCGATACAGCTCCTTCTCGTTCTTCAAACCGAGCCCGTAGGTTAAGGTCAGCGGCCCTAGTCTGCCCGCGTACATCGTTAGGATGATCATAATCTTGCCGATCCATGTGAGCTCAGGTGTGATGCCCATACTCAGTCCGACTGTCGCGAACGCCGACACCGTCTCGAACAGGATCTTAATAAATGGTTGATCCTCAGTTGTCGAGAGGACCATCGTCACGAAGATCACCAGCATGAGCGAGAACAACGTAATCGTGACCGCCTTCAGAATGCGCTCCTGCGGCAGCCGGTAGCGGAAGAGGACGATGTCTTGCCTGCCCCGCAGCATGGCGAACATCGCGCCGATCAGCACTGCGAACGTTGTGACCTTGATCCCGCCGCCCGTAGAGCCTGGAGCCGCGCCGATGAACATCAGAATGATTATGAAGAATGAGCTGGCTTGTCTGAGCTCGGCAATATCAATCGTGCTGATCCCGCCCGAACGTGTAGTGACGGACTGGAGGAAGGCGCTCCAGATCTTGGCCGTCCCATCGAGTGAGCCCAGCGTCCTCGTGTTCGTATATTCGAAGATGAAGATAATCAGCGCGCCGAAGAGTAGCAGGAATGCCGTAATGCTGAGCACAACCTTGGATTGGAGCGCGAGACCGCGCCGATTCCCCTTCCAATCCAGCAGATCACTGAGCACCACGAAGCCGAGGCCGCCTAGGATGATCAGGAGCATGGAGACCAGATTGATCAGCGGGGAGTCCACATAGGGGATGAAGCTCTTGAAGCCGCCCATGAGATCGAAGCCTGCATTGTTGAACAGCATGATCGAGTGGAATACGCTGTAATAAGCAGCCTGTCCGAGCGGCAGCTTGATCGACCAATAGAGGAAGAAGAGCAGAGCCCCTATTCCCTCTATTATAATAGAATAGATAGCTACCTTGCGAATGAGCCGTACGATGCCTTCCATATTGCTCTGATTCATCGCCTCCTGCAGCACTAGTCGGTCGCGCAGAGAGATCCGCCTGCGGAGAACAAGTGCGAACAGCGTCGCCATCGTCATAAAGCCGAGTCCACCGACCTGTACGAGCAGCATGATCACAATCTCTCCGAACAACGACCAGTGCGTTCCGGTGTCCACAACAGCCAATCCAGTAACACAGACTGCTGAGGTAGACGTGAACAGCGCGTCGAGGAACGGCGTTGGTTCATGCGCAGCCGATGCAGCCGGCAGTGTCAGCAAGATGGCACCGAGTAATATGATGGCTGCGAAGCCAATGGTCAAGATCTGCGGCGGAGACGGTTGATACCTGCGGAGCTTTATAGCCATCATACGAATTCCCTTCCTCTTGTGAATACAGTGAATACAATGAATACATCGAATACATCGAATTACGCTACGATCATCATACTCGAATCGCAGCTCAATTCATAGATAATTGGAAATACTTGTGGTACAGTAAGTATCGAAAACAGTGTATGAAGAAGGAGCCGTCCATGATTTCAAGCAAACATAAACAGAAGCTGGCTATTATCGCGATAATCAGTCTTGTTGTATTCATCTGGTTAAACTGGTTTCCCCCGGGCGACCTGGGTGATGAGCTGGCACCGCCAGCAGATACCGGGCTTTATCGGAACGAAGCTGCCGCACCCGCGATCGACTTTCTGGAGGAGCAGGTAGGCAAGGGCGATTGGCAGACATTCACCTCCTTCAATCAATATGCGGACGCCATGGGCTACTTCACGAAGGAGAAGCTGACCGCCGCTTATGATGAGCATTGGTCGTCACTAGTTCCGTTTGACTACTATCAGGTTGGGGCGCATCTGCAGGGCAAGCCGGACCGCTACCTTGTATTCGTCAAGTCAACTGACGGAGCGGTGTTCGGCTGGGAGGCCATTGAACAGAGCGCTGGGCTGCGGATTAATCCGGAGGATGCGCTGCGGCTGCTCGGGTATGAGCCTACGCAATTCAAGACAGAGGAATCTACGAGCGGTCTTGTCTATAACCATGCTGTCCACATATCGGAAGCAGCCTTGCGGATAGAGGTTAAGCTGGATGGCGCTGCTGTGCTGTCAATCAAGCCAATCATCGCGCTGCCCGATGACTATCTTAGCTGGAAGAACACGCAGGACCAGAAGGGCGCTCTTACGAGTGCGCTCAGTCTGCTATTGTGGTTCGGACTGGCCGTTGCCGCGATCGTCTATGCCGCTGTGTATCGCGCCGAGATGTCCTTCAGCAGAGGGATCTGGCTGTCATTAGCGTTCCTCATCCCCTACATCACTTACAATGTGAATATGTACCCTGCCATGAAGCTAGAGGACGGTGCTGTGTTCCTCGTGCTCTTCTCGCAATTCCTGATTATGCTGCTGGCCATTACCGTCTATCTCTGTCTGGTGGCTGGTGACGGCTTATGGCGCAAGATGGGCTTCGAGCTGTGGACATCGCACCGGGCACCCGGCTTCAAGAATGACGTCATGCGTGCTGTCGGACTTGGCTATGTGTATTGTGTGATCATTATGGGTCTGCAATCCACGATCTTCTCGATTGGCGCTGAGCTGTTCGATGTGTGGTTCGGCTCGGATCCGATGATGTCCTCGAACAATCTGTTATGGCCAGCGCTCTATCCCCTGCTCGCTTGGTCAGCGGCTATATCGGAGGAAGCCGTATACCGGATTTTCGCGATAGCATTCTTCACAGTGCTCATACGCCCGCTATGGCGATGGGTGGCCCGATGGACGAGTAGACCGATCTTCCTGCATCCGCTGTTCTATCTGGTGCCTGCGATTACGATTGCCAATGTGCTGTGGGCGCTCGGGCATACCGGCTACAGCATCTATCCCGTGTATACGCGCTTAGTAGAAGTCGCCATTCTCGGCTTCGTGTTCTCCTTTATCTTCTTGCGCTATGGACTCATCGCTGCCATCTTCACCCACGCGACAATGGATCTGGTGATTATGGGCCTGGATATTATGTCCAGCGGTTCGCGCTATGTCGGTATCGGGCTGTTCTATATGTTCATGCCGCTGCTTGTCGGACTGCTCATCCGTTGGTATAGCAATCGGTGGGCAAGAAGAAGACCGCCTGCCATTACTGCGGACGGTCCGGTTTCTCCTTGAGGGAGGTTAGAATCACTTCTGCTAATTTAACGCCAATTCCCAGAGGCTTGAAATCATGGATTTCAGCCTCTTTTATTTTCTTGACGGAGCCGAAGTGCTCAATCAGCTGCTTCCTGCGCTTGGGCCCGATGCCTGGGATACTGTCCAATTGAGAGACGATCATTGACTTAGAGCGCAGCTCGCGATGGAAGGTGATCGCGAATCGATGCACCTCCTCCTGAATGCGTTGCAGCAGGTAGAATTCCTGGCTGTCTCTGGGCAGCGGCACCGACTCCGGCGGATCGCCTACCAGCAGCTCGGCTGTCCGATGCTTGTCATCCTTGGCAAGCCCGCATACCGGGATATATAGTCCTAATTCATTCTCAAGCACATCCATCGCAGCCCCGATCTGCCCCTTGCCGCCATCAATGACAATGAGATCGGGCAGCTCTAGATTCTCCTTAAGCGCGCGTTCATAACGTCTGCGAACAACTTCGCGCATCGATTCATAATCATCAGGTCCGTCTACTGTACGTATCTTATACTTGCGATACTCGCTCTTCGCCGGCTTGCCATCGATGAATACGACCATGGCTGATACCGCGTTCGTACCCTGTATATTCGAATTATCGAAGGCTTCGATCCGTCTAGCCGATCGCAGCCCAAGCCATTCCGCCAAATTCTCGGCAGCCTTGACGCTGCGATCTGCATCCCGCTCGATCAGCTTGAACTTCTCCTCGAGCGCCAGGCGCGCGTTCTTCTCCGCTCCGGCCACCATCTCATGCTTAGCGCCGCGCTTCGGAATATGCACCTTTACCCCCAGCCAATCCTGAATCGCCTCTGCTTCCGCCTCCTTATCGATGCCTGGGAGCAGCACTTCCTTCGGCAGAGCTGGATTGTCACTGTAGAATTGCGAGACGTAGGTGAGGAAGTCATCCTGCTCGTCGCCATAGTACGGGAACATCGCGGCATGCCGCTCAATTAGCTTGCCCGCGCGCATATGGAGCACCTGCACGCACATCCAACCCTTATCCACCGCATATCCGAAGATATCACGATCTGTCAAATCGCCAGTGACCATTGTCTGCTTCTCCATGACGATGTCAATATGCGCGATCAGGTCCCGATATTCCTTCGCTCGTTCGAATTCCAGTGATTCCGCTGCGGCCATCATCTTATCCGTCAGATCCCGCTTAATCTCTTCTTGACCGCCGCTTAGGAATCGGCTGATCTCGCCGACCATGCGTTCATACTCGTTGTCCGCGACCTCGAACTCACATGGTGCCACGCATTGACCGAGATGATAATAGAGGCACACCTTCTCCGGCAGCACCTTGCACTTGCGCAGCGGATATAGGCGATCCAGCAGCTTCTTCGTCTGCTGAGCAGCGAACGCGTTCGGATAGGGACCGAAGTACTTGCCCTTATCCTTCACGACGCGCCTCGTCACCTCAAGCCGCGGGTGACGCTCTGCGGTAATCTTGATATAGGGATAGGATTTATCATCACGCAGCTTCACATTGAACCTCGGCCGGTGCAGCTTGATCAGATTGCACTCGAGAATGAGGGATTCCATATTGCTCTTCACTGCGATATATTCGAAATCGTGAATTTCCGACACCAGCATCTGCGTCTTCGTGTCATGACTGCCCGAGAAGTAAGAGCGTACGCGATTCTTCAGCACCTTGGCCTTACCGACATAGATGATCTGCCCATCCTTGTCCTTCATCAGATAGCAGCCTGGCTCATCCGGCAGCAGCGCCAGCTTCTGCTTGATATGCGATTCACTATCACTCACATCGCTTCACCCCCAATACACCATTCATTATAACCCAAGAGGGCCCTTTAACTGAAGCGTTTAATTGTTGGGTTCAATTACCGAATAGCCCATCATTAACGCTTAAACTCCCCCGGAGTAACTCCCCAATGCTTGCGAAACACCTTGGTGAAATAACTAAGATCGCGATAACCGACCCGAACAGCAGTATCCTGAACCTTGCGCCCTCCTAATAGTAGCTCTCTAGCCAATATCATTTTCCGTTCCGTCACATAGTAGCTGAATGACTTGCCCGTATTCAGCTTGAATAAACGACTGAGATAGGATGAACTCACATAAAGCTTCTCCGCAATTGCATACAAACTAACATCGCTATCCAACGCCGATTCGATCAACTCGATGCAGGCATTCACCAATTCATTGCTGCTGGTAGCTCTCTGTGAAGCCGCATAGCTCAATATAGCACGTACACTTCTGTGTAGCCATTCATGAATCTGTTCTTTGACAATCAAGGTTTCTATATTACTATAATGAGCATAATCATCGCCCGCAAGCTCCCGTACTGACCAGCAGCGCGAATGAATAAATCGGACTACTATGGAATGCCAGAGCAGAACATTGTCTTGCACCTGTTCAACACTTGCAGCATCTCTAATTCGAAGTGCATAGAAACGCTCTGCAACTTCCAGTGCTGCTCCCTCATCCGATAGCTCCAGGGCAGCTGTTAACGCGCTCTCTAGGGACTCCGGAGTTGCGTCCGAAACTGGGTGCTCCGATGTGACGGAATGAGCGGATGCGTCCTGAAACGGAATTACAAGATCGGCACCATAAATAACTCGGTCATGCAAGGCCCGAACGGACTGCAGATAGGATAGAGAAATCTTATCTCGTGATACGAGCCTGCCGATGCCCGCCGATGCAGTTAACTTCAGACATTCCTTAACCAAAATAAGCAGCTTGCTAACAATCCCATTCATTCTTTGTACCCGATTAACCTCTTCGGCCAACTCGAAGCGAAAAATAAGTATCGTCCTTCCGAATCGGTCGTTGAACGCCCAATCCATTTCATCGATATCTATCGCAAATTCGCGTACAATGCACAGCAAAGAAAAGCTCAACAAGGGGCCGTCCTTTTCCCGAAAGCGCGATTCTCCTTCAAGAAGTGGATCCATCTCCAACGCAACTACAGCGTAGCTGGAATCCGCGGGAAGATCTAACTGGAGTTCCTTGGACTTATGTTCGACTCGCTCAGCTGCATACTCGCCTTCAACCCAATTTTGGATGAACATTTCCCGCAAGCGGGGAATATTATTCTCCCACTGCTGTCTGATCAATTGCTGATTATATTTTTCTTCCAGCTCTATCCTAAGCTGATTGCTCGCTTCGCACACGGCTTCCAGTATTTCGGCACGACCGGAAGGTTTTAGCAAATATTTGAACACGCCCAACTCAATGGCCGTCTGAGCAAAGCTGAAATTATCATGTCCGCTGAGGATAATGACTTTCAGATGATGACTGCCGCTAAGTGCAACTTTCGCCAGCTCCAAGCCGCTTATATCGGGCAGTTGTATATCTACCAGCATCATCTCGGCTTTATGCTTCTCCAGCTCCTGCAGAGCCTCCTTCCCTCGGGATACCGCAGCAACGACTTCAATGCCGTGCTCCTCCCAGGGGATGTTGTAAGCAAGACTGTTGCGTAGTCGAAATTCATCTTCAACGATTATCAGATTCACTCGTAACCCCCCTAACCTCTTCTTGGCACAATGCCAACGGGAACACGATGTTGATCCGGGTTCCAATTCCATCCGTACTGTCTATAATTAGATCGGCATGATCGCCATAATAAAGCACCAATCTCATCTTCACATTCATCAACCCGTAAAATTCCGAGGTCTGCGGTTGAAACAATTCGGAAGTCGTATCCTTCTGGATAGAGGCCAGCGCTGCACGAAGCCGGTGTAAACGGTCCTCCGTCATCCCTTGCCCATTATCCTGCACTTCTAAACAGAGGCGATCTTCCTCAACTTTCGACCGAATGACCAGTTCTCCGCCGTCTCCCCTTTTCTCCAAGCCATGAATAATTGCATTTTCTACCACCGGTTGCAGGATCAGCTTTAAGATATGAAGCTCCTGCGTCTCCTCGTCAATATGAATCTCCATCCGAAAGAGGTCAGAAAATCGTATTTGTTGAACACGTATATAATAATGCAAGTGTTCAATCGTCTCTCTAATGGTGAAGGTCTCTTTGCCCTTGCTCAAGCTCAGCCGGAAAAACTTGGACAGGTTCAACACCATATCGCTAATTTCTTCCGCTTCATAATTTTGGGCCGACCAATAAATCGAATCCAGCGTGTTATACAAAAAGTGGGGATTGATTTGCGCCTGTAGAAATTTGAGCTCAGATTTGGCTAACATCAGTTGCTTCTCGTAAATATCACGAATGAGATATTGCTGTTCCTCCGCCATTTGGTTGAAGGCAGCCATCAAATAGGAGAACTCATCCCTGCGCCTTGACATCAGACGAGCGCTGAAATTGCCCATCCGGATTTGCTTCATGCCATAGATCAGGTTTGCTAACGGACGTGAAATACGAGAATAGAAGATAAAGGAGAAAATAAAAGCCAGTACTGCGCTGACTGAGATGATTACGTAGATGAAGATGAGCAGTTGCCTGGTCTCGCTGAAAACTTCCTTCTCTGGCTGGATCATGACAAGCGACCATCTTGATAAGGAAGAGACACTACGGAACATCCACATATTATCGTCTGATTCCGGTAGCGACAACACCTGGATGTCGCTGCCGGATCCGGCTAACTCCGTCATGTCGAAGCGAGAGGAAGTGGCGGCAGCCAACCGCTTATCAGGCGTAAACAAGTACCACTCGGCGTTCGGGGATGGATTGAGGCTGCGAATGTTCTGCAGCAACGTCTCCTTGCGCACCGTCAGAAGCAGCATATTCGGTTCCCGATTCGGATTATAGAAATCCATCTGTCTTGTGAATGTAATGCTGCGCGTGTTCATCAGCGGATCCAATCCCCCATAAATCATACGATCCGTATCAGGGATGAGCAGGACATTCTTACCGTTAGCGGCAATAGACTGCTGATACCAATCTCCCATCTCTTCATTCGTCATCTTACGGCCGCCGAAATCGGTTGATACCATCGTCCTGGAAGGCTCATGAAAGATCGCAATCTGTGCAATGGAGTGGTTAATTGTGGATATGTTGATGATCTGCTCCAATACGGCTCGGAATTCCAGAATCGATTGAGAGGACAACTGTTGCTCCGCTTCGCCCAACACGCGAATAATATTGATATCGGTCGAAATCAGCGTTGAAATTTCTTCGATACCCTGCAAACTTAGATCGAGGTACTCCAGCGCAGACTGCATCGCGATGACCGTGCGTTCCGTAATTTGTTCCTCCAATATATCCTGCGATTTGCTTACCGCGAATAAGCTTACAATGACGAGCGGAAGCAGCACAATCAGAAAACTGATTGTAAGCTGCAGTTGAACCGATTGTTGCTGCTTTCCGCCCCGCATAGCATCTATACCTCCAAGTTGGCTCCTCGTTGTACAACAGTCTGTCTGACGTCTCTTGGATCGATATCGCGCAATTCACATTGGCGCTGAACGCTAAGCGCTGCCAGGACACCCGCCGCCTGCCCCATCATGGAGCAGGTCGTCATCACACGGGCCGAGGAGAGCGCCAATTGGTCGGCGGACATGCAGCGCCCAGCAACTAATAAGTTGATTCCGTCCCGTACAATCAGAGAGCGGAGCGGTATTTGATATGGCGGCACCTTGAGTGCCTTTTTATCTAATATATACGTCCGTTTATCATCATCCGGCTTATGTGCATCCAGGTAATACACGCCGCGCGCAATCGCGTCTTCGAACCGAGCCCCCGCCCTCAAGTCGTCCACTGATAACACATAATCACCGACCGCTCTGCGCCCTTCACGTATGCCGATTTGCGGAGAGCAATGATCCAGAATCCATGGACGATTCTCTACACGCTGATAGTAATCCAGCACCTGCATCATCCGACGCCGCGCAGCGACCTCAGCCGCCGTAGCGCTTTCTGTATCGGTGGCATCATACATTGGAATTTTGATCTTGAGCGCGCTGCTCCCGGCACCGTTCGGCCATCTCGTCGTCATAGGCAGATCGTCTTTATCGCGTATAGGCTCAAACCATCCTTCCGGCACCTCATTCACCCGCTGCTCTTCCGGCACATGACGGACAAAGCACATAAGCGACATCGGCAACTGGCAATGATCCGAATCACGTCCCTTCATCGTGGCAAATTGCGCCATATGCACCGCCTGGCCTTCACCCGTGCAATCTATAAATTGTTTGGCGATCAGCGCCTCTGGGCCTGACTTCCCGCTCACAATACACTCTTTAATTCTGCCGTCATCCGTGACGGACACATCAAGGAATTGCGTATGCAGCAATAGCTTCACGCCGTTCTTCAGGAGCAGCTCCTGAAGAACGACAGCCAGTATCTCATGATTGAATAAACGATGGTCCGCTTCCGGGTAAGGAACATAGGGGTGAATGCCATTAAACTCCTCCAGTGCAGCGACAATCTCATCGAATACTCGACCTTGCCCTGCCGTTTCGCCACAGAAAGCGGCGACACCGCCGACGGTCGCATTACCGCCGGTAACGGCAAACCGCTCGATCAGAATGACCTTCGCACCTGTCTGAGCCGCGGCTATAGCCGCGTTAACACCCGCTATTCCCCCGCCAAGAACTGCTACATCCGCCTCATATCTTATAGGAATTCTGCGATTCCACTTCACATATGGATCCATATGCCGTCTGTCAGCCTCCGATCTCTACTCTAGCACAATTCGCCAATAGACGATATTCTCACGCTTCCAGGTATACGTAATATGAAGTTCATTCTCTGCTGATAGAATAGCGGGATAAGAATATTCCCCCTGCTCATTCTCCAGTATCCATTCATCCTTCCACGTCTCTCCATTATCTCTCGAGATACGCAGCACGAGAGGGGTGCGAGCCGCCCAATCTCCCTCAACCGGGTTATAAACCAATGCCAGTGTCCCGTTGGCCAGCTTCGTTAAATCAATGCCGCTGTTATTATTCGGAAGCGCGGTCGCATAAGCCGGACTCCAGCTTGCTCCCCCATCACTGGAATCACTTCTATAAATCTGTCCCTCTGTACTCCGCAGCAACATATGCACATGACCGGGCTTAGATTCCCACAATGCAGGCTGAATGATTCCTTTCCCGATCAGCGAACTTCCTGAGACAGGAATTTCGGTAACTGCCGGAACCATGCGAGGTGAAGCATGCTTGATGGGTACATACCCGCTCATTGACCAGCTCTTGCCGCCATCCTCAGATATATCGATGAAGGCATCCCAGAATTGATCCTCGATAGAGGCGGGAGCCAGCCAAGCTCCGTCTGATCGATGAATAGGGTGATTGCGTACCGGTCCTCTTCCCCCTCTGTCTCCTGGAACAAGTTCTACCGGCTTCGACCAGGTATGTCCGTTATCCATCGATTCCATCACCATTGTGTACCATTCAGGAATGGTGTGTCCGATCTTGTAGAACAACAAGAGACGGTTGTCATTCGCTTGGAACAACACGGGATTCCAGCACGGAATCCCCTCTTCTCCGACCAGAACCTCGGCCTTGCTCCAGCCGCTCACCGTCTTGCGGGCATACCATATATCTACATCTGTATGCCCCTCTCTCGTGCCGGCAAACCAAGCGGCGAGCACCTCTCCATTCGGGAAAACCACCAGCGTAGAAGCATGGCAGTTCTCGAAGGGGGCAGGGTCAGCAACAACAAATTCATGTTCCAATACACGGTAAGTCAATCTGTGATCGCTCCTTTAATTACTTTTGAGAATACCATTTGTTTACTTCTTCCGTCATCTCCGCGCCGCCATCCTTGTTCCACTGTTCCACAAAAGTTTCAAATTCATTCGGATTTGCTACGCCCATCACAATTTTGACGAACGCTTCATCCTCCAGCTTTTTCAGCTTAGGTGCGTTCTTGCTCATAGATGGCGTTGGCATCCCGGTAAATTCGGTGTCCATCAATACCTTGTATATACTTTCAATATTGTTGACCAGATTAAATTCCACACCCAATGACTCCAGCTTTTCAAAATGGACAGTCGTGTCGCTTGGTGTCACAATCCGCACGATCGAATTGCGATACACATGCTTGTTATGCTCCTCGAAATTCGTGACGACCTTGCCGTCCACGCGTGTCCAAACCTCATTCTCGAATCCAAGCTCAAGAGAAGCAAAGCCCTCGCCAATCATGAAGTTCAACATCTTCACGACCGCTTCTTCATTATTGCTGCTGATCGGTACGACGTTATAGGAGCGCACTAGCTTATCCGCGTGCACACCCGCTTGACCATTAGCGCCGACAGGGAATTCGGCTTCTACCCACACGGCATTCGGATCATTACTCTGACTGGTCAGAATGGCACCTCTGCGAGCATGCCACGGTCCTGAATACATGCCGGCCTTGCCGTTTGCAACTTTCTCCTCCACGGTCTTCGACTTATTGAGCGCCCATTCCTGATCGATGATTTTATCCTTGTACATTTGCGCCAGCAGCTCCAGCGCTTGTTTCATCTCCGGCATAATGCTGGAATAGACGAGCTTACCGTCCTGTTCTACCCACTGCCCTCTTTGAACACCGAATGCGCCCAGAAACGGGGCTGTATTGGACAAATTTTCTCCGATAATGAGACCGATCGTGTCGTTCGCCCCATTGAGATCCGGATCCTGCTCAGCGAATGCCCGCGCTGTATTCACATATTCCTCCAGCGTCTTCGGCATCGGCAAGCCCAAATTGTCGAGCCAATCCTTGCGAATCCACATGAGCTCGGTCGCTTGATGATTGGAAATGCTCGGTATCGCATAAATCTGACCGTCGAGCGTAACACTATCCCAGGCAGATTGAGGAATCAATCTTTTCAAATCTGGGCCATACTTATCAATCGCATCATTCAATGGCTTTAAGGCTTTCTGATTCAAATAGTTAACAAACCAGTTGGAATCGGTGGCGTTGATCATATCCGGCAAATCTCCAGATGCCATAATGACATTCAACTTCTCAATATAACCGTCAGCTGGAGGAACGATGACTTCGATATCTAGATTCGTCTCTTCGCGAATATAATCTATATACGGATTCTTATTATCGTCCATGTTGTCCGGATATTTATACGTATTGCCGAATACAATCGATATGGACGCACGCTTCTCGTCAGCCACCTTATCCACAGCTTTTGGGCCTTCCTGGTTTCCCGCGCCCCCCGAGTTGTTCCCATTTCCCGCACAACCGGTGATTAAACTAACTAGTAAAAACATCATTAACGTTGACATGATCCATTTTCTTGTCATGTTCATTTCCTCAATCCCCTTTTCATCTGTAATCATCCTTTAATAGACCCCAACATAACGCCTTTAACGAAATACTTTTGCAAAAAAGGATATACGATCAAGATCGGTAGTGTACTTGTGATGAGTGCGGCTCCCTTCAAGGATTCCAATGCCAGCAACTGCTGCTCCAAGGCATCATTGAGATGAATATCAGTCTGATTGAATTGGAACAAATTGCGCAAGTACACCTGCAAGGGATAAAGCTCGCTCTTATTGATATACAGTACTGCGTCGAAGAACGAATTCCAATGTCCCACAGCGTGGAACAGTGCAATAGTGGCAATGACCGGCATTGACAACGGAATAATAATGATGAATAAAATCCGTAAATTTCCACACCCATCGATACGCGCCGATTCTTCTAGTTCAGCTGGTACACTCTGAAAGAAGTTCTTCATTATAATGACATTGAACGCGCTAATCGCACCCGGAATGAGGTAAGCCCAGAAACTGTTGAGCAATCCAACAGACTTCACTATGAGATAAGTTGGGATCATCCCACCGCTGAATATCATTGTGAATACAATCATAAACATAATTGTCGACCGGCCTTTAATGTAAGCTTTCGTTAGAGGATAAGCTAACAAACAAGTCAAAAATACATTTAATACCGTCCCTGCAATTGTTCGCTCAACACTGATGAGGAATGAGCGGGTAAACGCTTGATCGCGCAGCACCTCGCCATAAGCATGCATCGTAAACTCGACCGGCCAGAAAACAACCTCGCCGGACATGAGCGCCCGATAACTGCTGAAGGATTGCGCAAGGACGTGAATGAACGGGGCTAACGCAAGCAAAGCAAAAACAGAAAGCAACATATAATTGATTATCGTGAATATTCGTTCACCCGTGCTGATTCGCATTGTGCGCCCCCATTCACCAAATACCGCCTTGGCCAAGTTTTTTTACTGTTCTATTTGCCAGCACAACAAGAATGAGTCCGATGACCGACTTGAATAATCCTACTGCCGTCGAGAAGCTAAACTGTCCTTGCGTAATCCCCACACGATATACATAGGTTTCGATCACATCCGCCACATCGTAAACAAGTGGATGATAGAGGACGAAGATTTGCTCAAAGCCGACATCCAGAACATGACCGAGCCGTAGCACAAACAAGATTACGATCGTACCCAGTATGGATGGCAACGTTATGTACCAGGTCTGCTGCCATTTATTCGCTCCATCTATAACAGCAGCTTCATACATTTGAGGATCGATGCCAGCCAGAGCAGCTAGATACAATATCGCACCCCAGCCTACCTCTTTCCATATATCGCTTGCTACCAGAATCGATCTAAACCAATCCCTGTCGGCTAGGAAGAAGACAGGCTCGAATCCCATAAACTTGATTATGGCATTGGCCATGCCACTCTCTGGAGAGAGTACATTAATCATAATACCGCCAATGACGACCCAAGACAGGAAGTGAGGCAAATAAGCAAGTGTCTGAATCCATCGTTTGAACATAAGAATCCGTACTTCATTCAACAATAGAGCAAGAATAATAGGTCCCGGAAATCCCCAAATGAGCTTGTACAAACTGATAAGCAGCGTATTTCTTACAATAATATAAAAGTCTCGATCATCCAGCATTGTACGAAAGTGCTCAAGCCCCACCCACTCGCTACCTCTTATGCCCGTGAAGACGCTGTATTCCTGAAAGGCAATTATAACTCCCCACATCGGCGCGTACTTAAACACAAGAAAATAGAGGATTCCGGGTAGCATAATCAGATATAAATCCCAATATTGTCGCAAGTGCCGGATTTTCTGGTCGTTGGATGCAACCAGGGGTGCGGCTGTAATCCCCCCTGTCTTCATATTCATGCATTTCCTCCTTCAATAAAACCAAATCATCGTATCGGATCCGTCGATACTTGTATTATATTTGTATGCGCTGTCAATAAACACTGGACTGCGATGTCGTCATTTTGGTAATTTCATGTTCTGTAAATACAAACGGACAACAAAATAGAGCTATTCCCGGTCCGCATACGGAACCATGGGAACAGCTCTATCTCTTCAAAACAATAAACTTATTAGCTCAGGTGGCGATTTACAACAGTCTTCAACGCATCCTTGGATTGGAATCCGATGATCTTGTCAACCGGCTGGCCATCCTTGAATACGATCAGTGTCGGGATGCTCATCACGCCGAAGCGGGATGCGGATTCCGGATTGTCGTCCACATTGACCTTCGCGATCTTGAGCGAATCGCCCAGCTCGCTGTCAAGCTCTTCCAATACAGGAGCAATCATCTTGCAGGGACCGCACCATGGCGCCCAGAAATCAACCAAGACCGTGCCTTGAGCTTCAACTTCACCCTTAAAGGATTGGTCGGATACATTAACAATAGCCATTGTTCATCCTCCTATGTTTTCTTATTCGGTTGAATCAACTTCATAACTACGCAAAACCGCTTAGCAGAGACTATATATTGACAGAGTGGATCATTCAGATCAATATATAGTCCCCATTCTAGCTGCTTCAGCATTTATGAAATTGATTCGATTATCATAACTAATCTATTCTTCTCTGTAAAGTATACCATAGCCATCTCATAATTCCCAACTTGTTCAACCGGCGTTGCAAATTGTTCATAATTGTTTCCAGAGTCCCGCCTTTACAACCCGCAATCGAATTGGGTATACTATGGGATATGATGAACAGCCATTGTGCTGTACCGCATATCGGATCAGGGGGTTAGGACTATGGAACGCATCAATCATGCAGAACAGCACGTGAACGAAGAACCGCGTAATGACTTCATGGATACAGCAATCGGATTCGCTGGCATGTTCGCCTTCATGCTCGTTATCGCAATCATCTTTACGATATTCGAGATTGCTCTCAAGTAACTGCCAATCCTCAAGCCCTCATCGCTCATCGGAGCGATGAGGGCTTTTCTTTGGGACAGCCATTCACCCGCGTTTATTCACGCCCTCCACCGCTACCACATCTACGAATGGACGAATGCGTTCCATAATGCGACGACCCTTCTCCTCGTCCTCGCCATCCTTGTTCGTAAAGCTGAAGTGCTGGGCCAAGCGGTCCAAGTCATAGTTCGATGTGTAGAAGGTCGGCTTGCGATTCATGCGATAATTTAGAATCGAACCCATCACATGATCACGTAGCCACGGGTTCATATTCTCAGCACCGATATCATCGAAGATCAGGAAGTCAGCTTCCTTCATCATATCGATCGTTTCCTTCAGCTTCTGCGGATCCTGGAACATGGACTTGAGATCCTCCATGAACTCCGGCATGTATACGATAATTCCCGTATGCCCCAGCTTAGCCATCTCCTTAAGCATATGGCCCATGAGATAGGTCTTGCCAGTTCCGAAGTCACCACATAAATAGAGTCCTCTATGCTGCAATCCATTATTCTTCGTGCTCGTAATATATTGGGTTACCTGCAGCACAGCCTTGGCGCGCTGCGGATCGTAGTCCTTTATATCCTTGAGGGAATCGCTCACGTCCAGTGACTTCTCATCCACATAGAAGCTGCGAATACGCTGCTTGACCGTATCCTCCGCTTGCTGCGCAATCAGCTTCCGGCAAGCGACCTTATGATCACAGATCTGGGCGAAGCCATTATTATCCTGCACAGACAGCCATGTATAATAGCCTGGCAGATCATTCTGGCAGTTCACAAGCCCCGGACAAGCCGCGCAGCGGTCGAGCTCGTTCGCGTATTGGTACAGTCTCGGTACAGCTCCTCGAATCGACCGTTCATCGAGCTCCGGATGCTTCGCCAGGAAGCTGACGACCTGAGGATGCTGGAGGACACGCTTCGAATTGGCCTCGACATTAGCTGCAGCTTCGGCCGGAATACGCTTCAGAATATCGGATAACGATTCCATCAGTTATCTCCCCTTCGTAGAATGATCTTCTATGAATCCGCGCTCTCCAGCTGCCGCAGTAGACGCTCGAATTCCGCTTCCTCATCCGCAGTAAGCGGCTGGCCGGGCTGAGTGGGCCGATACACCGGCAGCTTGGGCTTCCTGCCCGATGAGCCTGTGCCTGCAGAAGCTCCTCCTCGCCCCCTGACGCTGCCACTAGATTTGCCTCCAGCAGTGCCACCAGCAGTGCCTCCAGCAGCCTGTTGCTTCTTCTGCTCACGCGCCTTGCGTCCCTCCAACTCCTTCTGGAAGTACTGCGTGGCTTGCTCATAATTCAGGACACCTTGTCCCTGGAGACTCGCTGCGACCTTCTCAATATAAGTTGTGTTCCATGGCAGTTGATTCACCCGCATATGATGGATGAGCGCATTGAGCACTTCATCCGGGAATCGGTACAGCACGTTCAATTTACTGAACAGCTCCTTGGTCGATCCCATGATCTTGGGCGCTACGAACAGCTGCAGCACCTTCGTATACGGCTCTGTTCGCAGCATCTCATTGTAGCTAGCAGTGTCATAGCGTTCACGGAGACCTGCCGGCACCTCGAATCCAATCCCAATCGCAGCAGGCTGCAGCGCTTCCTCAGCTCCCGGCGATATTGCCGCTTGCGCGGATGCCGCGCTCTCCGCCTTCCCCTGATTCAGCTGCTCGACCAGGCTCCAATCTACACCTTCCTCGCGCTTCAGCCGCTGCATATAATAGGCCTCCGCTGTATGCTCGAACTCCCGCTCCACCCAATCGCCGTGAATATCGAACATTACGTCCTCGTCCAGCAACTGGCCCAGCTCCTTCAGCGTAAGCCCATACTTGTCCGCATAATAATTCAGCCGCTCTATGATATCCTGCCGTTCCGCCAGCTGTTCGACATGCTGGCGATTCAGCGAGCTCTTCGGAATGCGGCCGACAATCTGCGCATGCGAGAATCTAACCTTAGGAAGCTGCCGATCAACTGAAGCAGATACGGTTGCCTCGTCATCCGCTTGCCGGGACAACTCGGCATTGGAGGATGCCGCCGATCGGCTGAGCGTGTAGACTTCGTAGAACGGAGATGTCAGCTCCTTGCGAATCAGATAAGGGTCCTCCAGCTCATCAGGCGTCTCCGATACGAGCTCCACCTGCAGGGCGCGCAAGGCGTGTTCGCCAATCTTGTCACGGAGCAGCAGCATCAGATGCGCGGTGCCGAAGAATTCCACCGGCGTCAGTGGCGGGAACATACGATATTCATACAAATACTCCTCTGTATGTACGTACTCTAATTGCGCCGATTGCATCAGCCCAACCGCTTCCAGCCTCGACATCGCCTCGATTAGAGCCTTGCGCCCGGCATCATTCGGCTCGATATCCAAGCCTCGAAACAGCCTGCGATGCTGCTCCAGCGGTGAATACCCCGACTGGTCAGCGGGCAGCTGACTGAGCAATAGCGAATAAAGACCGGCGGCCACCGCACCGATCATCGGCTGGTATGCACCGGTCATCATCTTATATTCCAAAGGACCAAGTGTACAGTCTCGGAACACCGTGAACCGATGGTTCTCCGTGAACTGCATAGGGCTTGTTAGCTTCATTCCAATCATGCACCGTCCGTTTCATCGTTACTCTCTTATAGTAACATAGAATTCGATGCGTTCGGCGAACATTTTTTACATGAATCGTCGGGATGTTCCTTCATTAGTCATGATGCATGCCAGTATTTAACTCCTGATACAGCTCCGCATACGCTTCGGCCGACTTCCTCCAGCTATAGTCCAATACCTCCGCATTCGCATGCAGCTTCGACCAATGGACATCCGATTGATAGAAGGTGAGCGCGCGCCGGATCGTGAACAGCATGTCATGCGCATTGTACGACTGGAAGCTGAATCCCCAGCCTTCTCCTGTGAATTCATTATATGGCATCACCGTATCCTTCAGCCCGCCGGTCTCGCGTACGATTGGTATCGTGCGATAGCGCAGCGCCAGCAGCTGGCCGATCCCGCACGGCTCGAAGCGAGACGGCATGAGGAACAGCTCCGAGCCTGCGTAGATTCTTCGAGCCAGCCCTTCATCGAACCGAAGGTTGACGCTGATGCTCCCCGGATATTGCTCGGACGCCGCGCGTAGCCAATGCTCATAATGCGCATCTCCGGTTCCCAGCACGACCAACTGCACATTCTCCTGCATGATGTCATGCAGGACACGCATGACCAGGTCCAGCCCCTTCTGCTCGACCAGTCGCGTAACCATGGCGATCACCGGTGTATCGTCCAATTGCCGCAAGCCAACCTCCCGCTGCAGCGCCTGCTTATTCTCGCGCTTCCATCGCCTCCAATCCGGCTCCTCCTGCCGCCACGATACAGATAGTTGCTCATCCGTAGCCGGATCATAATCGCCATAGTCGATCCCATTCACAATGCCGCGCAGGTCTCCGCTTCGATCACGGAGCAGACCATCCATATTTTCGCCATACTCCGTCGTCTGAATCTCATTGGCATACGTCTGACTTACCGTCGTAATCCGATCCGCATTCACCAGTCCGCCCTTCAGACAGCTGACGCCGCCGTGATGAGACAGTGAGTTGATCGATTCATCCCAGCCAGGCACATCGAGCAGATCCCGCAACAGCTCCTCACCGAATACGCCCTGATACATCAGATTATGGATCGTGAACACGGACCTCGTCTGCGCATAGAATGGATCATTCCGATACTTGTTCTTCATCAGATACGGGATGAGTCCCGTCTGCCAGTCATGGCTGTGAAGCACATCCGGCTGAAATTCGATTCTCGGCAATGCCTCCATCACCGCCAGGCAGAAGAACGCATAGCGCTCCGCCTCATCTCCATACCCATACAGGCCGCTGCGCTTGAAGTAATACTCATTATCTACAAAATAATACACAATCCCGTCAGCCTCCAGCTGCTGAATCCCGCAATACTGCGCTCGCCACCCGAGCTGCACCTGCCAATGCGCAACTGTCTGCTGTTCCATTCGCCTCTTGAATCGCTCCGGGATATCCGCATACTTCGGGAGAATGACCCTTACATCAAGTCCCAATTGCTGAAGCTGCTTCGGAAGTGCCCCAATCACATCGCCGAGTCCACCGCTCTTGGCCAGCGGCGCGCATTCAGAAGCTGCGAATAAGATCTTCATCATACTCCCCCTCCCATAGGTTCGTATCTTCCGCTGCTGCTAGATCACACTCCGCTTAGCGGCCAGATAGGGTGAATTCGGATCACCATGGAGAAGCTTCCTATGGCTTACCCGAACATCCTTATCCAGCACCGCGCTAGTCACCTGCGCGCCTTCGCCGATGACGCCATTCTGGAGGATAATGCTATTGCGCACTACCGCCCCTCTCTTCACATGCACCCCGCGGAATAGAATGCTATTCTCTACCACGCCCTCGATGATACAGCCATTAGCAATTAGCGCGTTCTTCACCGATGAGCCCGATACATAGCGAGAGGGCGGTTCATCCTTGATCTTCGTATAGATGAGGCTGGGACTGTAGAATAAGGACTTCCAGATTGCGGGGTCCAGCAATCTCATGCTGTTCTGGTAGTAGCTTGGAATCGTATTGATCACACCGAGATACCCCTCGTATTGGTACCCCTGTATCCGAACCCTGCCGATGTTCTTCATCACCGCATCCCGCACGAAGTGATCATAGCCCTGTGCCAAGGAGGTCTCAACCAGCTCCATCAGGAAGGATTTATGCATCACATAAATTTCTACCGCGATCAGATCACTGTTCAGTCTGCCGCTATGGTCCTGCATCTCCACAATGCGACCCGACTCATCCATCCGAATACGTCGGCACTGACCAGCGGTTTCCTCCTCCGTCTGCTTATATACCATCGTAATATCGGCATCACCTGCCAGATGCGCCTCGACGACCTTGCTCAGATCGATATTGCACACCATATGGCTGCGCGTAACGACTACAATATCCTCACGGCTGCGATGGAAGTAGTCGCGCTGGCAGAAGAATTGGAACAGATCGCCTCGCGCAACCTCCCGGCGCACATTCAGGTTGGGCGGCAGGAGGAAGAGGCCGCTGCGCTTGCGGTCCAGGTCCCACTCCTTGCCTGAGCCTAGATGATCCATTAATGCCCGATACTTCTCATGAGCCAGCACAGCTACATTGCTCATCCCCGAATTGACCATGCTTGACAGCATGAAATCAATTAAGCGATATCGCGCGCCGAACGGAATTGCGGCCACACAGCGCTCTCTATGAAGCACCTCCAGATCATCCGCTTCATTGATCAGATTGATGACTCCCATCGCCCGCTTCATCCTTGTACGCCCCCTATTCGTGTTCCACCTGGTATTAAGGTGATCGGACCGTCCATTGTGCCGATCACGCAGCCTGGCTCGATGACCACATCATCTCCCACAATCGCTCGGCGTACGATCGCACCGGCTCCTATTGTCGTGTTCGGCATAATGACAGAGTCGATGACCTGACTCCCCTGCTCCGTATGTACGCCGTAGAACAAGATGGAATGCTTGGCATATCCGTGAACTACACACCCCTCATTCACTAAAGCATTCTCGATCACCGCTTCCGATGATATGTATTGCGCGGGCTGGTTCGGATTCTGGGAATAGATGCGCCAGCCGTGATCATTCAGCCGGAATTTCGGCGGACTATCCAGCAGGTCCATATTCGCCTCCCACAAGCTATCGATCGTGCCGACGTCCTTCCAGTAGCCCTCGAATCGGTACGCCATCAATCGCGCTTGCTCACTGAGCAGGCGAGGAATAATATCCTTACCGAAGTCATTGCTGGACTTCGGGTTGCCCGCATCCTGGATCAGATATTCCTTCAGCACCGACCAGGTGAACATATACACGCCCATTGAAGCGAGATTGCTCGTCGGCTCCTTGGGCTTCTCTGCGAACGCGGTAATATGGTGCTGGTCATCGGTATGCATAATGCCGAAGCGGCTGGCTTCCTCCCAAGGCACCTCGATAACTGCGATTGTCGCATCAGCCTGATTCTCCTTATGAAATTGCAGCATCCAGTCATAATCCATCTTGTAGATATGATCGCCTGAGATGACGAGAAGGTACTCTGGATCGAACTGTTCAATATAGCCGATATTCTGATAGATGGCATTGGCGGTTCCCTTGTACCAATCGCCGCCCTTGGACTTTACGAACGGCGGCAGGACGGCCACTCCACCTTCCTGGCGATCGAGATCCCAGGGTGAGCCGATGCCGATATATCGGTTCAATACAAGCGGCTGGTACTGGGTCAGCACGCCGACGGTGTCGATTCCGGAATTGGTGCAATTGCTCAGCGTGAAATCTATAATCCGGTACTTCCCCCCATAATGGACCGCCGGCTTGGCCAACCGCTGCGTCAACGCGCCTAGACGCTTCCCCTCTCCTCCGGCTAATAGCATGGCCACGACTTCCTTCTTCTGCAACTTGCTCAGCTCCCTCTCCTGTAATAGACGCCTGCAAGAGGCGGAATTTGGATGGTAATGCTATGCGGCTGTCCATGCCAGGGCACCACCTCGGACACAATGCGCTTCTGATCGCCTCGGCTAGAGCCTCCAAACTCAATTAGGTCCGAATTGAACGCCAGCTCATACCCTCCCGGCTCTGGTACCCCAATCCGGTAGTCTGGATAACTCGCCGCCGAGAAATTAAGCACACATAGAAGCGAGCGCTCTGAATCAGCGCTGCGTCTTATCAAACTTATTACACATTGTTCGGAATCATTCACGTCAATCCAGTGAACACCCTCTGGCGCATAGTCCAGCTCCCAGAGTGCAGGCTCGCTGCGATAGAAGTGATTGAGCTCGTGTGTGAACCCCTTCATCCGGCGATGCGTCTCATACTCCGTCAGCAGCATCCAATCGAGCTGAGTCAGATCCTTCCACTCGTCGAACTGACCGAATTCTCCGCCCATGAACAGCAGCTTCTTGCCTGGATGTGTGAACATGAACATCGCCAGCAATCGCAGATTGGCGAATTTATGCCGCATATCGCCAGGCATCTTATTCAGCAGGGAACGCTTGCCATGCACAACCTCGTCATGCGAGAGCGGCAGGATGAAGTTCTCGCTGTACAAGTACAGGAACGAGAACAGCAATTGACTAACCGCCTTGCCGCGCAATTCGGGCTCAAGCTGCATGAAGCGCAGCGTATCATTCATCCAGCCCATGTTCCACTTATAATTGAAGCCCAATCCGCCCAGATGCACCGGCGCGCTGACCAGCGGTCTGGCCGAGGAATCCTCAGCGATCATGAGTGCATGCGGATAATACTGGAACACAACTTGATTCAATTGCTGGATGAATCGAACAGCCGCGTGGTGCTCCGAGCTGCCGTCCGCATTCATCAGCCATTGCTCCTGGGGCTTGTCGAAGTTCATATCGAGCATGCTCGCCACTGCGTCGACCCGCAATCCGTCGATGTGATACTCCTCCATCCAGAACAAGGCATTGCTGATGAGGAAGCCTGTCACCTCCGGCTTGTGATAATCGAAGGACAACGTCCCCCATTGCGGTCGATCAGCGAGCCGGTCATCCTCAGGCTCATACAGGGCCGATCCGTCAAATCGCCTCAGCCCATGCTCGTCGCGAACGAAGTGCGCAGGCACCCAGTCCAGGATGACACCGATCCCGCTCTGGTGGCAGCGGTCCACGAACACCTTGAAGTCATTCGGCGTACCGAAGCGACTGGTCACTGCGTAGAAGCCTGTAATCTGATAACCCCACGATCGGTCATACGGATGCTCTGAGATAGGCAGCAGCTCAATGTGCGTATATCCCATCTCCACTGCGTAATCAATTAGTTCGTCAGCCAGCTGTCGATAGCTGAGCAGGTCCATCTCGTCATCTGGTCTCCCCGGCCGTCTCCAGGTACCCAGATGCACCTCGTAGATGTTCATCGGTTCATGATACCGGGCTGACGCGCGGCTATGCTGCCAATCTCGGTCCGACCATTCATAGCTGCCCAGCCGATGCACGACAGAGGCCGTAGCTGGTCGCAGCTCCGAACGGAAAGCGTAAGGATCCGCCTTCAGCTGTAATACCCCGTCCCGCGAGCTGCGAATTTCATACTTATACACGGCTCCCTCGCCAATGTCTGGAATGAACAGCCTCCACAGTCCGGATTCCGGATACCGGCGCATCGGATGGGCGGAGCCGTCCCAGTCATTGAAGTCGCCGACGACGCGCACTTCCAGAGCATGAGGTGCCCATACGGCGAATCGCACGCCCGAGTGTCCCTCGCACTCTAGCAGATGCGCGCCTAGCGTCTTATAGCTTTCATACAACGTTCCTTGGTGAAAAAGATAGACATCATGCGCAGTGAGATCTGGCGCCATTTTCGAACAACCTCTTTTCCATCTGCATATAATGGGTATGAAACAGGAGGGATGCGTTATGCTGAGAGAAAGCTATGCCGTGCTTGATAAGCTTAGAAGCCCGGAACATGTCTACTTCGCAAGCAGCTCGCAGGATTACAAGTTCATCTGGATCAGGGACTGTGTCTATATGTCATTACCCTATGTGAACAAATCCAACGCTCTCTATGAAAAAACCTATTATAGATTATTCGATCTATTCCTGGAATATGAATGGAAGCTAGATATTCTTATCCAGCACAAGCCAACCTACGAATGGGAATACCTGCACGCTCGCTACTCTTCAGATGTGAAGGAGATCCATTCCCAGCCCTGGGGACATATCCAGCATGATATGACCGGGGCCTTCCTCTTCGCGATCGGATTAGGTCTCCGATACGGCAAGCAGATGCTGCGCGGGGAGGATGATCGCAGAATTGTGCAGAAGCTAGTTCGTTACCTGGCGAATGTGGAGTATTGGCGGGACCCGGACAATGGGATGTGGGAGGAATGGCGGGAGGTGCACAGCTCGTCAGTCGGCGCATGCGTGGCTGGCTTGAAAGCGGTTGATCATCTGGTGGAGGTTCCAGAATCGCTTGTGCAAGAGGGGTTGAACACACTGTTCGCCCTATTCCCTAGGGAGAGCGAGGAGAAGACGGTCGATCTGGCTCAGCTAAGTCTGATCTATCCCTATCGATTATTCACAGGCGTACTCGGGGAGGTCATCGTCAAGCAAGTCGAGGACGGACTGCTGCGCGAGCGAGGCGTGATCCGCTATGAAGGCGATAGCTATTACAGCACGCTCGAACACGAGCATGGCCGCGGCCTGCCGCGAGCAGCCTACATCGGGACAGAGGCCGAATGGACCTTCGGGATGCCCTGGCTCGCGCTGTGCCACTTGGAACTAGGGGACCCAGAGAAGGCGCATGACTACATTAGACGCAGCGAATCGCTGATGATTGGGCCGGGCTCGCTGCCAGAGCTCTACTATGGCGGCACCTCCACGCCGAACCCCAACACACCGCTCGGCTGGAGCTCCGCCATGTATATTCTGGCGAAGGAAGCGCTCGGGCGCGCTTGAGATAGCGAAGGGCCTGCGGAAGTGTTAAGCTTCCGCAGGCCCTATGCTGTATTTTGGGACAGAGCTAGAACATCTTATATCCCTTCACTCGAAGCGTCCTGATGGCGCTGCCTGTCAATATGGAACCAGCCAGCCCGCCTACGAAGGCCAGGTAATCCGGAGCTGCGAATTCGCTGAGTGTCGCCCAGACGCTGCCGCCTTCATTATTCCAATACCAGATGATCAGTCCGATCACCAGCAGGATGTACAAATACAGGGGCAGCCAGGTCGTCTTCAGGAGCATATTCAGGATAAACCCGATGCCGAACATGAGCACAAACATAAGAATCGTTACGATTGCCGATTGAATCATGATATCCGTCCTCTTATATCGTTACTATGAAATCGAACACCTGATCGAACGCTATGGTTCCAGGTATCGTCACATTAGTAGTGTACTTGAACTTTTTTGGTGAAGTCAACTTATGCTACAATTATGGTTAAGCTATATAATAGAAAAACAACTATTCTACATACCGAAGGAGAGACCTGGCGTGAGTGAAGTAGCAATGACGATGGAGGGCTGGTACGCCCTGCATGATTTTCGTTCCTTGGATTGGAACGCTTGGCGCAACGCCTCTGAGGAGGAACGTAACGCTGTTGAAGCGGAATTGAAGGCCTGGATCGCACAAGCAGAGGCCGTGCATGAGCGCAAGGAAGGCAGCTTCGCCCTATACAGCATCGTGGGTCAGAAGGCTGACTTCATGATGATCCATCTGCGCGAGACGCTGGAGGAACTGAATGAGCTGGAGATCTCATTCAATAAGCTGCGCTTCTATGCCTATACCTATCCGGTATACTCCTATGTGTCGGTCGTTGAGCTTAGCAATTACACCGGACATGCGAATGAGGAAGCACGCCTGCAGCCAGAGATCGCAGCGCGTCTATATCCGGCGCTGCCTAAGACCCGCCACATCTGCTTCTACCCGATGAACAAGAAGCGCGATGGCGCCGATAACTGGTTCATGCTGAGCATGGATGAGCGCAAGACGATGATGCGCAGCCATGGCATGATCGGCCGCCAGTACGCAGGCAAGGTTAGACAGGTCATCACCGGCTCCGTCGGCTTCGATGATTGGGAATGGGGCGTGACCCTGTTCGCGGATGAGGCGCTGCAGTTCAAGAAGCTCATCTATGAGATGCGCTTCGACGAGGTGAGCGCGCGCTTCGCCGAATTCGGCGAATTCTTCGTCGGCAATCTGCTCGACACGGACAAGCTCGCGCGCATGCTGACGCTGTAGCTGCCGCGAATCAATCACTAAACCGTCCAATACCCTTATCTGGATCGGGTATCGGACGGTTTACCTTTCTCACAGCTTCACTAACTATTCATCATACTTGCGTCCGTCCCTGACTCTTTCCCGTTCCCTGACCCTTTCCGTTCCCGTTCCCGTTCCCCCTGTCCTGTCCCTGCCCCGTCCCTGTAAAATCTACAGTTATTCCGGCGTTTTCATGCACACTTAGGAGCTGCCTGTATTTTATACATCTAATTTCATGGTGTAACAGTATTCTTATCTCAATTAGCTAAATTAACTGCAGTTTTTACATGGTTATTTAATAAATACGGAAATCCACCACAAATAACTGTACGTTTTACATGCATATGTTATCGGCACCTGCCACACCCATCCTAGTTACCCGTAACTTTATACCGCATCTGCCCCACATAACCCAGTTACCTCTACTTCTACACCGCACCTGCCACTCCAATCCTAGTTACCTCTACCCCCGCCATGCCTGCCACTCCAAACTTTGTTATCCTTACTTGTATTCCAATCCTGCCACAACCATCCTAATTACCTCTACCCCGTCATGCCTGCCACTCCATACTTTGTTATCCTTACTTGAATTCCAATCCTGCCACAGCTATCATTGTTACCCCTACCATCGCCATGCCTGCTATAATCGTCCTTACACCTTTTCATCGCAAGCTACATCCAATAGGGCAGCATCTCTCGCACGACCGAATAATACACAATTCTTACACCGCTAGCGCTCGGGCTTACATCAGGTCGCAACCAGCCTTTCTGACAGGTTTGTTGCAGCCATCTGACTGCCGTTCTATGGTTAATTGCGAAGTGCTGTTCAACATCAATCGGACGGATTGGCCTGTTCAGATTCAGTGCGAGCCGGATCAACTCATTGTCTATAAGAACTGCTCGCTCTACAGGCGGCTGAGCTGCTAGGAATGGAGCTAAATTTAATTTTATCAGCATCTTCACTACTTCTGGCCGTTCCTTAACATCATCATAGGAGAAGGAGAGCATCCGCCATCCGATCGATTGAAGGAACGATTCCCGATTCAATTCATAACAATATTTCGCCCGGTCGGTATCCCGAACATGCGGACCAAAACCCTTAATCTCTATACCATATTTAACAAAAGGCAGGATATAAGCAAAATCGATATAATAAGGAATGCCTCTCCAATCCAACACCTCATACTCAGGGTGAAGATTAGTAAAATTGCCAATCAACGGCCACCACTCATTCTTCAGGAATAACTTCTCACCATGTCCATGTCCCCGCTCCAATCGCTCCCTTCGTGCACCTGACCTCCTGTCCAGATGAAATTGAATAAACTGTTGATGTGCCTCTTCAAATTGAATCATAACTTTCTCCTCCTGAATGATTAGTTTAGAAAAAGAAAACGCCCCTCCATCATGCTCATCGCAAGATAGAAGGACGTTCTTCGTCACAATATGTGTATCCTAACACAAATCATACATAATTTCCATAATCTGTGCCTGTATTTCATACAGTTATTCAGCAACATTTATCAATTTCTATTGAAATACCTGCAAAAGATACAGCTAATTCTATGCTCAAAGCTGAAAATGTGAATCAGACAGCAGATTAACTGTACTTATTGCAGTGTCGTTGCTTCAGAAGCTCGATCATCCAGAATAACTGCAGTTTTTGCAGTCTCGATCAGCAGCCCCACCATACTCACCATACTCACCATACTCACCATACTCACCATACACAGCGCACACACCACACCACACACACCACACACAGCAGCCCCAGCAGCTCACTCCAACCATTTACCCCCAACCAAGCACCACTACAGATAGAATCACGCTAACAAGCCCCAAACGCAGAAGAGCGCCCTTCCACCATGCCTGAAGCAGCATGATTGATAGGACGTCCATCGTCACCTAATATCTATTGTAGATTAACTGCCTAGTTCTGCAATATGAAATCCTTCTCCACCTGGTAGTCTTCATCGAACACCCGCAACGTCTCATAGCGCGTATTGCGTTGCGCGGGCACCTTGCCGGCCTCTCGGATCAAGCGCAGTATAAGGTCGATGTTCACCTTATGTGTACAAGCCGCTGCGGAGACCACATTCTCCTCCATCATCGTGCTGCCGAAATCATTGCAGCCGAAGCTGAGCGATCGCTTGCCTACCTCAGCTCCCATCGTCACCCATGACGCCTGGAAGTTCTGAATATTGTCAAGCATCAAGCGGCTCACAGCCAGCGTCCTCAGATACTCGTCTGGCCCGACACGCTCGGCCTTCATATTCGTATTGTCCGGCTGGAACGTCCATGGGATGAACGCCAGGAAGCCTGGGCTTGGCCATCCATTCCGGATGCACTCATCCTGCGCTTCACGAACGCGCAGCATATGTATGACGCGCTCTTCATTGGTCTCACCGAAGCCGATAACCATCGTCGCTGTAGTCGACATGCCAATGCGGTGCGCGGCTTGGTGGACATCCATCCAGTCCCGCCATGATCCCTTGCGCTGGCTGATCTTCTTGCGTATTCGGTCCACCAGCATCTCCGCTCCCGCGCCTGGCAGCGAATCGAGACCAGCGGCATGGAGACGGCGCAGCACCTCTTCATAAGACAGTCCCGTCTGCTGATGCATCTGCTCAATCTCGATGGTAGACAGCGAGTGCATCGTTATATCGAATCGCTGCTTGATTCCACGCAGCAAGTCCTCAAAGTATTCGAGTGTCAGCTCCGGATTCACTCCGCCTTGCATCAGAATCTCGGTGCCATTCACGTCAACGGTCTCTTGAATCTTCTGATAGATCTCTTCATGGGGCAGCACATAACCTTCCTCAGATCCAGGAGGACGGTAGAAGGCGCAGAATCGACAATACACATTACATACATTCGTATGATTAATATTACGTCCAATGACGAAGGTGGCAACCGGCTCTGGGTGAAACCGCTGCATCACCTGATTGGCCGCCGCCCCGATCTTCTCAAGCTCGGGCGATTCGAACAGCGCAACGCCATCCTCAAGTGTGAGCCGCTCTCCGGCAACCGCTCTACTCAGTATTTCATCTATATTAACCAAGGAAATCCCCTCCACTTCATGCTGTCATTCTATCATAGAATACGGCGATGAGCATATAGCCAATCTCTCACATTCCCCAACAAAAAAATAAACCAGCCCTAGGCCAGCTTATTCTTAGAACGTGCATCTAGCCGAATCTTCTCTCTGATTTCGTTAATCTGGACGAGATTGCTCCCATCGTGATGCAGAGGTGACGGCTTCGCGTAATAATAGCCCTGAACCTTCGTTACGGAGTGTCGATAGAGCACTTCTGCTTCTTCCTGACGCTCGATACCTTCGGCAATAACGAGACATTCGATGTCATCTGCAAATTGCATCACAGCCTTCAGCATCGATTCCTTCACCTTCCCGCGATCAATATCCTGAATGATCGATCGGTCGATCTTGATCATATCCGGAATCAGCTCTGAGATAGACTGCAGGCTGGCGAATCCCGCCCCGGCATCGTCTATGGCGAACCGGAAGCCCAGCTTGCGGTACTTGGCCATCATGTTAGCCATCTCGCGGAAGTCGCGAATCGAATACCGCTCTGTAATCTCGAAGATAATCTGTTGCGGGTTGAAGTGCGCATTAGCGTTAATATACGAGACAAGATCATCGTAGAACTTAGATTGTCCCAGCGACACTGAGGTAACATTGAGGAAGACCTGCTCCCGGATCGCACGCTCTGCGATTTCGCGGAACGCCTTCTTCACCACCATCAGCTCCAACGCGCATAGCAGATCCGCTTGATGCGCGAAGTCGAACAGCTCAAGCGGCCTGTAATAGGGCGTATCCTTCGGACCGCGGGAGAGAATCTCCCAGCCGAAGATCTCGCCGCTGTGCAAATCCATAATCGGCTGTGCCAGTACATGAACCGATTCATTGTTCAGAATATCCATGAGCTCTTGACGAGATTGCGAGAACCCGGCAGACAACCGCTTCTCCGCGATCATATGCGCATAATAGTAGGCGACAGATATCGCTAGCTTCGTGCCAATCGGATCCTTCTCGAACACATAGAACCCGGCTCCGAACGTCAACGCGCCGTCCACCACGAGGTCATCCGCGAGTCTCAGGCGTTCCTCAAGCTGCTGCCTCAATTGGTCAATGCGATGCTGCAGATCCTGATAGCTGACCGCATCTGCGAACTGCGCGAAAATCCCGTATTCCTGACCATGGAAGTGACGTAAACCTAAGATACTCTCTGGGGCAAAATAATTCGGTAAAATCTGTTCGATTTCTTGATAGATACGCTGTTCCACTATGGCAAGCTGCTCATAATGGCCTGGGTACAGCCGCTGACTATAGTGCTCAATATTCAGCAGGATGAAGGCACATTGCCGATCGGCCTTCCTACAGGCGTCCAGCTGATGAATCAGCGGATCATCCAGGGAGAAGGCAGCCGACAGATAGGTTGGGTCGTATGGGATGCGCTTGTCATGACGGCCTTTCGTTAAGTAATTCCACCAGGTCTGTACGATTCTGAGCAAACATCCCAACCTCCAAGTCAACATCGAGTACTTGATCATATGGAATAATCGTACCATATATTCCTGTCCGAATCCTATAGAATTGGTTACAAATATTGAGTAAAATAGCACAAAAGTGACTTGTTCCTTACAAGCCAACCTCACGTGCGGCTTGTTCCAATGCTTGATCCAGATCCGCAATCAGATCGTCGATATGCTCAATGCCCACTGAGAACCGCAGCAGACGGTCGTCAACCCCAATGCGATCGCGAACGTCCTGCGGGATATCCGCATGCGTCTGCACCGCTGGATAAGTCATGAGCGACTCGACTCCGCCCAAGCTCTCAGCGAAGGCGATAAGCCGGATATGACGCAGAATCGGTTCGACTAATCTGGCGTCCCGTACCTTGAAGGAGAAGATGCCGGTATTACCGGAGGATTGGCGGCTCTGCACCTCATAGCCGGGATGCGTGTCCAGTCCAGGGTATAAAACCTCCGTCACAAACGGATTCCCCTGCAGATGCTGAGCTAGCCGCGTTGCGTTGTACTGATGCCGCTCCATACGAAGCGCCAACGTCTTCATCCCCCTCATTAACAGCCAGGAATCCTGAGGACCCAGCACGGCGCCGATCGAATTGTGCAGGAAGGCGATCCGCGCGCACAGCTCCTCGCCCCTAGCTGCGATCAGACCCGCCAATACATCGTTATGCCCGCCGAGATACTTAGTCGCGCTATGTACGACGATATCAGCTCCAAGCTCCAGCGGTCGCTGGAAGAATGGGGTCAGCAACGTGTTATCCACGATTGAGATTATGCCATGTTGACGTGCCCAGGTACACGCTCGCTCTACGTCAGTGATCATCATCAGCGGATTCGTCGGTGTCTCGATGATTAAGCCCTTCGTGTTCGGCTTACGCAGCTGCCCCAATTCGTCTATATCATTCGTATCAACATAATCGGCTGTAATCCCAAAACGTGACAATACCTGCTCGATCAGACGGTAAGTTCCGCCATACAGGTCTAGAGACACCAGCAGGTGATCGCCTTGACTGAATAAGGAGAAGACCGTCTGCAGCGCAGCCATGCCCGAGCTGCATGCAAATCCGGCATCGCCAGCCTCTAGCTCCGCGAACGCTTCCTCCAGCACATGCCGCGTCGGACTCTTCGAACGCGAGTAATCGAACCCTGTGCTCTGTCCCAGCTTAGGGTGCCTGAAGGCAGTTGCTTGATAGATCGGATAACTTACTGCTCCCGTCTCCGGGTCATTCACGGTACCTAACTGCGCCAATCGACTTTCAATCTTCATCGTAGATCTTCCTCTCCTAAATTTTACGGTTCAAGCCTTCACCCAACCATAATGAGGTTAGATGCTCCATTCGTATGGGGTTTCCTGATAGACATAATAATTTAGCCAGTTGGAGAACAACAAATTCGCATGTGCCCGCCATGTTGAGCGCGGCAGCTTCGACGGATCATTATTCGGATAGTAATTAATCGGTATATCAATATCCATTCCCTTGCTCACATCCCGGTCATACTCATACTTTAGTGACAGGGGGTCATACTCGGAGTGCCCGGTGACGAAGATCTGGCGGCCATCCCGTGTAGCGACAATATAGACACCGGAATCCTCAGATTCAGACAGGATCACTAGCTCCGGCACCTTCTCAATATCCTCCTTACGCACTTCTGTATGGCGGGATTGCGGCACATAGAAGCTCTCGTCGAACCCGCGCAGGAGCTTCACATTCGGTTCGTTCACGACATGGGAGAATACGCCGAACATCTTCTGAGGGAGGCTGATCTTCGGAACACCATAATAATGGTATAGCCCCGCCTGCGCCCCCCAGCAGATGAAGAATGTGGAGGTGACACGTTCCTTGGCCCAGTCCATGATCTCCTTCAGCTCTTCCCAGTACGTGACCTCTTCATAGTCCAATTGCTCCACTGGCGCGCCAGTGATGATCATACCGTCAAAATATTGATGCTTCACATCCTCAAACGTCTTGTAGAACGCTTCAAGATGCTCCGATGACGTGTTCTTCGAAGTGTGTGACTTGGGATGGAGCAGTTCAAATTCCACCTGCAACGGCGTATTGGATAGCAGCCGCAGAATTTGGGTTTCCGTCGTAACCTTCGTGGGCATCAAATTCATGATCGCCACGCGCAGCGGTCGAATATCCTGATGGAAGGCTTCGGTCTCATCCATCGTGAATATATTTTCCTTCCCTAATACTTCCTTAGCTGGCAGTCCATCTGGAATCTTGATTGGCATGTCATCTACCTCCTTCATATCATAACAAAAGGGAACCCTCCCGATGCAGAAAGGTCCCCTTAAATAAATTGGCCTCTCTCATCTCTCGAGAACGAAACGTTCTCGCAAGAATTAGCACCGTGCATCCGCTTAAAATAGCGATCGCGACTGTCGGTTGCCGGGTTTCATCGGGCTGGTCCCTCCACCTGCTCTTGATAAGAGTAAACAATCATATTCAATTTGTAATAATACTAATGTAAACCAATTCTGCATGCGCGTCAAGGCTGTCTTGAAACAGATTTTACCTAGCGGTATACTTAGTTCAACATTATTCTCCCAGCTAGATGGAATGAAGGAGGAGAAACCATTGAAAGTAAGATTAGTAAATAATGGCGTATTCACGAACATTGATGATGTACAGGTCACGTTGAATCGCCCCGATGATGGTTTCTACTGGATCGACGCAGATGTCTCAGATATGGAGGTGCTCGTTCCCCTATTTCAGCTGCATGAGCTTGCCGTGGAAGATATGCTGCACGAGGAAGAGCAGCGTCCGAAGATAGAAATTTACGACAATCACTACTTCATCGTGATTAACAGCATTCGCTACGATGATGAAGAGATTTTCTTACGCGTGTTGAACATCTTCCTGGGTGGTCACTACATTATTACACTCACAAGACAGAAGATTAATGAGATACGCACAATCAAGCCCGTATTATGGGAAGAGAAAGTAAACACGTCAGATCGGTTCTTATACCATCTTGTTGATCTTGTCGTCGACAATTACTTCTTGGTCAGTGATCGGATTGACGTACGGATCGAGAAGCTCGAAGAGGATATTCTCGTGCATACCAAGAAATCACATCTCAGCGAGATAATTGGCTTACGAAGTGAGATACTATGGCTGAGGAAGGTCCTTATCCCCCAGAAGGATCTGGTCATGATCCTGAATAAACGAGAATTGAAATTAATCAATGATCAGCTGCAGAAGTATTTTGGCGATATCTATGAGAATGCTGTGAAGATCGTCGAAACCTTCGAGACATTCCGAGATCTAATGGGCAATCTGCGCGAAGCCTACCAGTCCAGCCTAGCCAACCGGGCTAACGAGATCATGCGTGTGTTCACTGCGCTGACCACCATCTTCATGCCGCTGACTTTCATAACCGGTATATATGGGATGAATTTTGATCATATTCCACTGCTGCACGAAACGTATGGCAATTATATTGTAATTGGTTCAATGGTGCTTGTTGGACTTTCGATGTTCTTCCTATTCCGCAAGAAAGGTTGGTTATAACGAATGCGAATCTTATTTATCGAGCCGACACCTAGTCCTAACTCCATGAAGGTCAATTTGGATGTTCGACTGCCTGATGGTCTGAGACTGACTTATACGTCCGATGACATAACCGAGCAGACCCCAGATCACATCCGCCGACTGCTGGATATCCCTGGCGTCGCATCTGTCTTCCACGCAGCAGATTTCATAGCGGTCGATCGTGAACCGAAGGCGGATTGGCAGGCGATCTTGTCTGCGGTCCGGCAAGTGTATGGACAAGATAACGAGGAGCTTACGACACCTGCGGCTATGGCGACTAATCAAGCGACCGGCGGCCAGACATCCGACCAGGTTTCCGACCAGGAGGGTGATCGCACAGCAGCAGGTGAAGCGGCTCCCAGCGACCACTTCGGCGAAGCCCAGGTGTTCATCCAGACCTTCCGCGGCATCCCCCTGCAAATCAGAGTCCAATCGGATTCACAGGAGGAACGCATAGCCATGCCTGCCCGCTTCATCGATGCGGCGATGAACGCACAATACGGCTCACCTAATCTGATCAAGGAGCGAGTCTTGAATGAAGCGGGCGTACGCTATGGTGAGCGCAAGGAGATCGCCGAGCAGGTACTGCAGGAGCTTGATGCCGCATACGATAACGAACGTCTCGAGCACCTGATCGCGGTTGCACTGGCCATGGAAGTGCCTAGTCTCCCGGAACAGCCTGAGGTGAAGGAGCTCGCACGTAAGCTGGAAGACCCGGATTGGAAGGTGCGCTTCGGCGCGTTGGAGAAGCTGAAGCCAGAGCTGGAACATCTGGAGCTAATTGAGAAGGCATTAACAGACAGCAACTTCTCGATTCGCCGGCTGGCGACCGTCTATCTGGGCGATATCCAAGAGCCAGACGTATTCCCGCTGCTGTATAAGATGCTGCAGGATCCCTCTGCATCCGTGCGACGCACAGCCGGAGATTGTCTGTCCGACATCGGCGATCCTGATGCAATCCCGCCAATGATGAACGCACTGCGCGACCCATCGAAGATCGTCCGCTGGCGTGCGGCGCGTTACCTATACGAGGTTGGGGACGAGACGGCGCTCGAAGCGCTCAAGGCTGCCGAGCAGGAGCCAGAGTTCGAGGTCCGCATGCAAATCCAATACGCCATCGCTCGAATAGAGGGCGGCGAGGAGGCTGCCGGCTCTGTCTGGCAGCAGATGACGCGCAGAGACCGGTAAATTTGACCAACTTGTGAAGCACTCTGCTGGTGACACAGTTCTGTCATCGCTATGACAATAAACCGTCATACGATGAACATGAACTGTGTTTTTTATTTTGTATACTATTAATAGAAACTAGAAAGCCGCATGACTGCATGTGTGAAATTAATCACAACTTCGTCACAATTCAACTTGAAGAAAGCGAGGCTGCAAGCAATGGAAGTAGTAGAATTGGCGCGTATTCAATTCGCCGTAACGACCCTATTTCATTATATTTACGTACCGATCTCCATTGGGCTATCTCTGTTAATCGCAATTATGGAGACGATGTATGTCCGTAAGAAGGATGAGAAATATAAACAGATGGCTAAGTTCTGGGGGACCTTCCTCCTGATCAACTTCGCTGTCGGAATTGTAACAGGCATTCTGCAGGAATTCCAATTCGGTATGAATTGGTCGGACTTCTCTCGATTTATCGGTGATATCTTCGGCACACCGCTCGCCATCGAAGCGCTGCTTGCCTTCTTCCTGGAGTCGACCTTTATCGGATTATGGGTATTCGGCTGGGATCGCTTATCCAAGCGTGTGCATCTGGCATCGATGTGGCTCGTCGCAATCGGCACGATTCTATCCGCACTGTGGATTCTCGCAGCGAACTCCTTCATGCAGCGCCCAGTCGGCTACACCATTACGAATGGCCGCGCGGAGATGACTGATCTAGGCGCACTGCTGACGAATGGTCAATTGTTATGGGAGTTCCCGCATACCGTATTCGCGGCGTTCGCCACCGGCGCCTTCCTGGTCATGGGAATTAGTGCTTACTACCTGATGAAGCGTAAGGAATTTACCTTCTTCAAGAGCTCCTTTATCATCGCGGCTATTATCGCGCTGATCTCTTCCTCGGCTGTCGCTTACTTCGGACACGGCCAAGCGAAGTATCTGGTGCATACACAGCCGATGAAGATGGCAGCCAGTGAGGGGCTGTGGCATACGAGTGATGATCCGGCTCCATGGACGGTATTCGCTGTCATTGATACCGATGAGAAGGTCAATTCATTCGAGGTCAAGATTCCTTATATGTTAAGCTTCTTATCCTATGGCACATTAGATGGCGCTGTCCCGGGGATGTATGAATTGCAAGCCCAATATGAGGAACAATATGGACCTGGGAATTATATCCCGCCCGTCAAGACAACGTTCTGGAGCTTCCGTATTATGGTCGGCGCTGGATCGCTCATGATTGTATTGGCGCTGTACGGTGTGTTCCTGGCATGGCGCCGCAAGCTGGAAGCGCCTCGGCCGATCTATTGGAAGATCATGATCGGCGCGATCTCTCTACCGTTCATTGCCAATTCCGCGGGCTGGATTATGACTGAGATCGGCAGGCAGCCTTGGACCGTATTCGGTCTGCTGACTACAGAGGATTCGGTCTCGCCAAGTGTTACTTCTGGAGAAGTGCTATTCTCCCTGGTCGCCTTCTCTACGGTGTACCTAGTTCTGCTCTTCGTTATGGCGTACTTGTTCATTCGGACGATCCGCAAGGGTCCATCGATAAGCGATACGCATCAGGACGATCCGATTCTAGACCCCTATAATGAACTTGCTAGTGAAGCTGGAGGTGCGCGGAATGTCTCTGAATGAGTTATGGTTCCTATTAATTGCTGTCTTATTCGTCGGTTTCTTCTTCCTCGAAGGGTTCGACTTTGGGGTAGGTATGGCCTCTCGATTCATCTCGAAGAATGATACAGACCGCCGTGTCATGATCAATACGATCGGTCCATTCTGGGATGCGAATGAGGTGTGGTTCATTACGGCTGCAGGCGCCATGTTCGCCGCCTTCCCACATTGGTATGCCACCATGTTCAGCGGATTCTACATCCCGTTCACGCTGCTGCTGCTCGTCCTGATTGCACGCGGAGTGGCCTTCGAGTTCCGAAGCAAGCTAACCGCGCCTGCGTGGCGCAAGGTGTGGGATATGTGCATACTACTAGGCAGCATGCTCCCTCCGCTATTCTTAGGCATCGTGTTCGCGGCGATGATCCGAGGCTTGCCAATCGGCAGTGATATGGAGATGCATGCAGGCATCCTGGATGTGTTCAATCCCTACACGATTATGGCGGGCATTGCCTTGACGGTGCTCTGTTATCTACATGGGCTGAATTTCCTTACGCTCCGTACAGACGGCGTTATCCGAGAGCGAGCTGGCCGCGCCGCGCGCAAGCTGCTGCCAATCCAGGCCGTTCTGCTAGTGATTCTAGTGGTCTGGACATATGCGGCGACCGACATCTTCGATCGGCGCGGACTCCTGCTGATGATCGCTGTGGCCCTCGGCGCAGGGAGCGTTCTGCTCATGGGTTATATGATGAAGCACAAGCGAGAGGGCTGGGCATTCGGATTATCTGGCTTCCTCATTATTTTAACTATCGCTTCTTTCTTCATCGGGTTATTCCCGCGCGTGATGATCAGCTCTATCGATCACATCTATGATTTAACGTTGATGAATGCGGCATCAGGTCCGTATACGCTCAAGACAATGACCATTGTGTCGCTCATTATTCTGCCCTTCGTGCTCGGTTACCAGGCTTGGAGCTACTTCGTGTTCCATAAGCGTGTAAGCAGCAAGGATCATCTGGAATATTAATGGATAAGCGTTGGCTGCGTTACAGCGGATTCAAGCGAAGCTTCCTGGTGCTCGCTACGCTGTCTCTCCTGCAAGGGGCTGCCATCTTAGCGCAAGCGGTCAGTCTAGCTGCAAGCATCTCACATCTGTTCCAAGGTGATGCAGTGTCAGAGGCCGCTTACCCGCTTGCTGGATTTATCCTGGCTTATGTGATTCGCCAGCTCATCGTCTGGTTGCAGCGCAGACAGGCAGGCACACTTGCAGACCGCTCCAGTGCGACAGTGAGAAGCCAGCTGCTGGACAGTTTGTTCAAGCTGGGTCCACGTTATGCGGCCATGCAGGGCAGCGGCAAGCTGGTAACGCTCATCGCAGATGGTGTGCTTCGCTTCCGCCGCTACATGGAGCTCTCTGTCCCTCGCGCGCTTGATATGCTGCTCGTAACCGCCGCTGTCCTTGCCTATATTTATGTGCTGGATCCGCTGTCAGGGTTCATCCTGACAGCGGCCATGCCGATATTGATCGGGTTCTTCATCCTGCTGGGGTTCGCTGCGCGTAAGCAAGCTGATAAGCAATGGCGCTCCTATCGCGTGCTGTCCCATCACTTCACCGATTCCTTGCGTGGCCTGGCAACGCTGAAGTTTCTGGGCCGAAGCCGCAGCCATGGCGATACGGTCGCTCGAGTTAGTGAGCAGTACCGCAAGGCCACAATGCGTACGCTGCGTGTTGCATTCACGTCCTCATTCGCGCTCGACTTCTTCAGCATGCTGTCCATCGCATTCGTTGCAGTCGGCTTGGGACTGCGGCTGATCAATGGCCAGATCGGCTTCGAGGCTGCGCTCACGGTATTGATCCTGGCGCCGGATTACTTCCTGCCCGTCCGCAATTTAGGCACCGACTATCATGCAGGTCTCGATGGGAAGGAAGCCTATGAGGACATCCAGTCCATTATCACGGATGCAGCGAAGGCGCAAGACATACAGGGGAACCCTCAATCTGCGGCGGCACCTGCTTCCAGCTCGATTGATCCATTCAGCATCAGCGATAATCCGATCATTCTCGAACCGATCACGGTGCTCGCCGACGATCAGAGCAGGCCGATACTGGAAGAGGTAGCGATCACACTGCGGCCGCAATCGAGGCGAATTGCCGTTGTTGGCGAGAGCGGCGCAGGCAAGTCAACCCTGCTGCAGGTGCTGAGCGAGCGGCTGAGTCCTGAACAGACCGCCTTCATACCGCAGCATCCCTATCTGTTCAGCCTGTCTCTGGCGGATAACATCCGATTCTACGAGCCTCAGGCGTCAGATGAGGCAATCGCACAGGTGATCCGTCAGGTCGGACTCGCGGAGCTCGTCGACAATCTTCCTCATGGCATCAACGAACGGATTGGGGAAGGCGGCCGCGCGCTTAGCGGCGGCCAGGCGCAGCGCGTAGCCTTAGCTCGCGCGCTGATCGGCAATCGTCCGATTCTCCTGTTCGATGAGCCCACCGCTCATCTGGACATTGAAACCGAATGGGAATTGAAGCAGACGATGCTCGCAGCCTGGCAGGATCAGCGCGTCATCATGGCGACCCATCGCATGCACTGGATGCGCGAGATGGATGAGATCTGGGTGCTTGATCGCGGTAGACTAGTAGAGCTGGGTACTCATGAGCAGCTGCTCCAGCTGGGACAGGTTTACGCCCGGCTGTATCATGCACAGACGAGAGGAGGGATTCAGCATGAGCAAGCGAAGCACTGAACGGCGCGCGCTATTGGGCTGGGTTCTCCCCTATGTGCGTCAATACTTCCATCGCTATGGGGCAGCCGCAATAATCGGGACACTTGCCGTCTCCAGCGCCGCCGCGCTGCTATTCACTTCCGGCTATCTCATCTCGCGATCCGCGTTAAGACCGGAGAATATTCTGATGGTCTATGTCCCGATCGTGCTCGTCCGTACCTTCGGCTTCAGCAAGGCGATTCTGCAATATGTTGAACGCTTAATTGGACATGATGCTGTCTTGCGTACCTTGTCCAAGCTTCGCATCAGATTGTATCAGGTACTCGAGCCTCAAGCCTTATTCCTGCGATCCCGGTTCCGAACCGGCGACTTGCTCGGTCTATTGGCAGAGGATATCGAGCAGCTGCAGAATGCCTATCTACGCGTTATTCTGCCATCGATCTGCTCGCTTCTGCTGTACGGAGGCGGAATCGCGCTCCTGGGCCAATTCGATGTCGCATTCGCCATCATGATGGCAGCCTATTGCGGCCTCCTGCTGTTCCTTGCACCGCTCGCCTCTCTGGCGGTCACCTACAAGAAGCAGCGAGCACTAAAAGCGGAGCGCGCCACAACCTATCAGGTGCTGACAGACGGACTATTCGGCATGAGAGACTGGCTGCTAAGCGGCAGGAGCAAGAGCTTCCTGTCTGCCTTCCAACAGCAGCAGCTGGCTGAGTCTAAGCTTGATGGGCAGCTGCGACAGTCCGAATGGCGCAGAAGCTGGTTATACCAATGTCTAATCGGTATCGGAGTTGCATGGCTCGTATGGTGGGCCGGTGATAGGGCAGCTGCTGGACATATCGAAGCGACCTGGATCGCGGCGTTCAGTCTGACTGCCTTCCCGATTATGGAAGCATTCGTCAGATCGGCAGAAGCCATCGTGCGATTGCCTGAGTATCAGGATTCGCTGATCAGGCTTCAAGAGGTAGAAAATGCATCCACATATACGAATCATCTGGATGAGCATGACGCTGCGGCAGTGTCAGTAACAACCGTCCCCACTGAGGTCACACTGTCAGTGACAAGCGTCTGCTGCCGCTACTCACCTGAGGCGCCGTGGACGCTTCGCGACTTCAGCTTGCACGCCGCGCCCGGACAGCGGATTGCCATTCTCGGCCGCAGCGGCGCAGGTAAGAGCACCTTGCTCCATCTGATCCAAGGCGCGCTGAAGCCCGATGGAGGCGAGGTTCTAGTGGACGGCAAGCCGATTGCCAGCTATCCAGATCCTGCTCGAGTCTTCGCCGTGCTCAACCAACAGCCCTATCTATTCGATACGACCGTAGCGAACAACATCCTGCTCGGCAAGCCGAAAGCCACAATGGAGAAGGTGCAATGGGCCGCTCAGCAGGCCGGCATCGCTGACTTGATCGAGTCACTTCCGGCAGGCTATCAGACACGTATGGAGGAGACTGGGCAGCGCTTCTCAGGCGGTGAACGTCAGCGAGTAGCGCTGGCGCGCATCCTATTGCAGAACGCGCCGATCGTCTTGCTGGATGAACCGACTGTAGGTCTCGATCCAATTACGGAACGAGACCTGATGACTACAGTCATGCAAACATTGTCCGACAAGACGCTCATCTGGGTGACGCATCATCTATATGGTCTGGAACAGATGGATGAGATCATCTTCCTGGACCAAGGGGAGGTCCTCATGCGTGGCAGCCATACGGAGCTGATGTCGACAGAGCCGCGGTATCGCCGACTATACCTGCTGGATTGCCCTGCCTGAATGGTCAAATCACTTGTCTTGTTCAGCCGCCGTCTGAGCCGTTCGATCTCAGAGGCGGCTTCGTCATACACATCATCCTCTCTATCTAAAACCTATACGTCCTTGTAAATCTAGAAGTAGCCCGATCACCTCCTGTATATCTTCATAATGGCGAGGCTACCCCGCCTTCACCGCCGATTCCCGCTCCTTACGGAAGCGAAGCCTCATCAGACGAAGCCATTCATAGAGCTGATCCAGATCCTTAGTCTTCAGCTCCTCCTCACTGTACATCTTCATCAGGATCGGCTTCAGATACTTATCGCCCTCGGCCAGCATCACCTTCCATGCCAGCTCGCGGTCAGCCTGATTCATCCCCTGCAGCTCAACGTCAATCCATGCTTCCAAATCATAGCCTTCCGTGTCCAGCTCTTCGACCCACAGCATCAGCTCACGCCGCGGCAGCTGCAGCGATTGGGCCGCGGCTTCCAGCGATTCGCCCTTGCTGATCAGCTCCAGCAATCGCTTCTTGGACGCCTGCCGCTCGAGCTGCGTCTTCACCTTCAGTTCTTTCTGCTTATGCTGCCAGAGCTTAAACGCATAGTCGTCCACCTGCTCCGCCACCCATTCCAGCGGGAAGGCAGTATCTCGTGCGTAAGTCGAGGTAACCTGCAGGATGGCCTGACCGTATTGCGCGCACTTATGCTCGCCGAAGCCGGGAATCTGCTGCAGCTCCTGCAGCGTATGCGGTGTGAAGCATGCGATCATCTGCAGCACGCGATTATAAGCGATAATGTAAGAGGGCTTGCTCTCCTTAGCCGCTTGCTCCTTCCTCCACTGTCGCAGCTTCTGATACAGCTCGTCATTCACATGTGTCTCGCTGTAGAATAGCAGCATCTGAGTGAACATCGATTTACCGGATTGACCGGCAGCATCCAATGTTCCTTCAATGAGCGGCAGATAACCGTCAGCCGCGCGCTCAGCAAGCTGTGTACGGAATGCAGTCAGCATCTCCTGCCACTTGTCGCCTTGGTACCACGAGATTTGTGTAGCATTCCCTTCCTGATCCGGCTCGTTCCATAGCACATGCCAGATGCCATGTTGCTCAGCTATTGATACCTGAGCAGTTACCATGCGATCTTCCTCTGTTCGCTTCTCGAAGCTGTTCACGAATACTAAATTCATTCATGCACCTCCTAGGATAATTAAATATAAAAATAAAGCGACAAAAAAAGCACTCCTCCTAATTCATTCTAGGAGGGGTGCTTCCCCGTCACTTTATTTGATAGTAGATTAACATAGTATTCCAATTAATACAAGCATTATTTTACAAAATTCCGGTATTACCCAACTACGCCTGTACGCTCAACGCTCTCAACGAAGAACCGCTGCACGAACAAGTACATCATAATTAACGGAGAGATCGCCAGCAGAATCCCGGTATCGACGATCATCGCGACATGGTTCGGGTCGGCTCTCTGCGTCGGATTCAACCCATAACCAAGCAGAATCGGCAGCTTCTGATTCACCTCTGCCGGGAACGAGGCGATTCTGTTCGCGATGAGATCACTGTTACCCATGAAGAGCGATGCGTAGAACGTGTCATTATACTGCCATACGAATGCGAAGAGCATGACCGTGACGAGCGAGGGCACCGCATTGGGCAGCATAATGCTGAAGAAGGTCTTGAACCCGCCAGCGCCGTCAATGAGCGCGGATTCTTCGATTTCCTTCGGCAGACCACGGAAGAACTGGGTGAAGATATAAATATACAAGCCTGACTTCAGGCCATTCGCGGTAGCAGAGGTGATCACTGACGGCCAGTACGTATTGAGTATGTTCACGCCATCCTTGCCGGTCAGCAGGCTGATTATCCCCATGATGTCGAAGCTTCTGAAGTGCAGGTACATGGGCACCATTAAGGTATTCGTGGGAATTAGGATCGTGAGCACAACCAGACCGAACAGAATCCGGCTGCCAGGGAAGTTAAATCTTGCAAACCCGTACCCCGCCAGCGCGCACGAGGCCGCCTGCAGCACCATCATAATCGTCACGAACAACACCGTATTGCCGAGCACTGCCCAGTAATTCAATAAGGACACCGCGTATTGTAAATTCTCTAGTGTGTAATTAACGGGAACCATGTAGATGGTCGGGTTATAGATATCTTCAACCGCCTTGAACGCTACGGAAATTTGACGGAAGATCGGCAGCAGGATTACGAATGCGATACCGCTAATCAGAATCGTTCGTACCGAAGCCCACAGCAGCTCCAGCGACTTGTTCTTCGCCTTCTGCATGCGGTAGACGACCACGTCTCTCTGCAGAATATCATGTATCATCTCTTATCCTCCTCTCTTGGGTCAATTAGTTGTAATAGAACACTCTGCGATTAATCAGAATGCCGATGATGACAAGAATGATGCTGACTACAAGTGTATACAGCCAGGACATCGAGGCGCTGAGACCGAAATTCTGAGATTGGAACGCTGTCGTATAAATCGTCTCTGTCACCGCGCTGTTCGCGAAGGAATCAATAATGGTGTAGATGATATTCGTCAGGATCAGCGGGCTGACCATGGGGAATGTGATCTTCCAGAATGATTCATAAGGTGTGGCGCCTTCGATCTTGGCAACCTCGTACATCGACACAGGTACCGACTGCAGAGCAGCCAGGAAGATTAGAATCTGGACGCCTGAGCTGCGGATGATCTCATAGATCCGGATGACGCCATCCAGGATATAATCAATGAAGAACACCGGCATCCCCATATCATCCAACAGGAACGTCAGCGACACTACATCGAAGCCATTCTGCTGCTCGCCCAGCTCAGCGGCAACCTCAGAGCTTCCAGTTAAGCTGATTAGACCCGCATCTTGAGCAGCAGCAATCGCTCCGGAAGCGAGAATGACCGGCAGGAAGAAGATCGCTCTGGCCAGCGCTCGACCCTTGAACTTCTGATTAAGCAGAACAGCAGAGAACAGACTGAAGAACAGAATCATCGGTACGTTCCAGGCCATCTCCGTTATAGATTCCGTTAAGATGCGGTTGTAATTCGGATCTACGAACAGTGCATTGCGGAAGTTCTCAAGTCCGATATAGGCCAGCTCGTATCCGCCAGGCGCAATCGTCAGCTTGCTGAAGCTGAAGTTGATCGATTCGATTAGTGGTGCAGCGAATAGGAATATAAAGCCTAGCAGCCAGGGCAGGACAAACGCATAACCGAGGAATGCCCGTCTAGTGGATAATGTCACTCTTCGCTTGTTCAATTCGCCCCGCCTCCTATCATGTAGCTTCTGGCTTCAAGCTGTTGTCCATTCACTACAGCCGATTGATCGGTATAGTTGACATAGACGACCGTTCCCTGTTCATATCTAACCTCGACGATACCCTTCTGATGAATGATATGCTCGGTCATTCGCTGGGTGCGAAGCGGTGCCAACAGCTCATTCTGCTCCTTATACAATTGCAGCGCTCGGTCGTACCAAGACGTTACCTGCGTGGAGAACATCCAATCGAAGCGCGTGAATTTCAGCGCGGATGAAGCCTCATCGGACCACAGGAAGTGCGGAGCGGCTCCAAGTTCAATGGACTTCAACAGGTGGTAATGAAGATCCTGCTCATCATGAAGGTTGAGCGGTGTACCAGCGTAATCTGTATACCCATGCAGAACCATCTGATAGAATGGAACCTCAGCGTCTGTAATATTGAAGCCGCTGGTTGAGGTGGGCGCATTCACGATCTGGTTGCTGTATGGGAGCGCGTAAGCATTACCGCCAGTAATCATAGTGTCATAGGATGCGCTCAGCTTCTCCAGCTGCTCGCTTATAATGTTCTTAGCGCCTTCCCGGAATACCAGTCGATTCACGCGATAATCGGCATGCACCAGATCGCCCAGATCCCGTAAGGCTACACCATCCATCTTGTAGTCACTGTAATGCTTCACGAATTGGTCAACATAATAAGGCAGTTTAGCTGGCGATAAGAGCGCATATATGCCCAGGTCATAATCCATCGTATTGAAGGCACGATTATACGGTGTACGCAGCGCCTGCTCCCGTGTAATAAACCTCGCTGCATCGGACGCTGGAGCGAAGTTCAGCGTATCCTGATACACATGCTGGAACGCTACATCCGGATAGAGCTTGCCCCCCTGCGCCTTCAACTTCGCATTCAACGCCTGCAGCTCCGATTTGCTGCCCAGATTACGGTCGACCTTCACCTTCCCTGGCAGCTTATGTTCATAGCCCTGATTGAACCAGCCCATATACCGCATCTGGATATGGCTCACGCCGTCGGCATGCAAGCGGTCAACCAGAATGCTGGCTTCATCGAATGTCGTCATCGCGACCATTCCCTTGTACGGCACACCAAGAATCGTCTTGCGCTTGTCAATGGTACCCAGCATGCTCACATAGAACGGCAGATCAGCGTTATTGGCTAGCGGTTCAAGCACACCATTACTCACCAATCGTTCACGATAATAGCTCGCCATTCCTGAATAACTTGCCTCATTGCCGGAGAGGAAGCTGTACCTGACGGATACCGCGCCCGGATAGAACGGATCTGTCAGCAGCTTGATCTCTTCTACACTATTCCCCTTATAGAGGTACAGGTTATCTTCGCCGCGAATCGAGAATCCCGCGTAGAGCTTATTGTACATATTACTGCGCCCGCTGACATCCGCGTTAATATTCGCGATCGCATCGCCGTCGACTACTTCCGCAAACCATGCCCTATCACCGTTCTTCATGCCGAAGACCGGCAGACGGACGCTCGCCGCGACCTGACCGCGTCGACCGCTGTTGTCATTCTGGTCATCGCCGTAGACCCGCTGCGCATATACTTCATCCATAAACTTGCCATTATTCAAATAGATCAAGCTGCCCATCCCGTCAGGCACCAGCATATAGCCTTCCGCTTCGGCGTCCGCAGCTCCGAAGAACTCCAGTAGATTCAACATTCTGATCCGATAGCCTTCCGTTTCCACGATCTCACCTACCGGCACAGAGACGATTACACCATCTCCATCCAGACGGTATTCCAGCGGAATTGTGAAGCTCGGCTTATCGCTGCCTACCCCATCGGAGATGCCATTCTCGACGTTATCGAATGCCAGATCCTCCTCTGTGTATCCCGCTTCCTCGAATGCCTTGAGCACTCTGCCCAATGTGAGCTCTCTGGCCACTGCGTTATCCAATCGTTCAAGAGCGTCCGGATTCGACTTCAGCGGGTAATACTTGGTGCTGACGAACCTCGCGGTCGCCTCATCCAGCTTACTTAGTACGCGCTCTTCCATTCGAGCTTTGCTGATCAGCTTGGGCAGCGCATCAATCCCCACAGATTTGTCTCCCAGCTCATAGACGATTCGAATACCATTATCGATACGACTTGTCTCAAACTGCTTGTTCTTCGCGCTCATCGTATAGTTCAGGTAAGTCGTAGCCCGGCCTCTATCATCACGGAACATAATGCTGAACTGCGAGGACATGAGCTCCTTCTCATAAGGTGTCGCTCTCGTATCGGCGTCCCGATGCTCCGGATTGCTGCGCCATAGCGACTTATGCTTCGTATCATAGACGGCAACCTCAGAGGTTTCCTCATTGTAAAACATTTCGAGCTGCTCCGATTTCGCGACCAGCTTCATACCGGCCACAGTGGTTGAACCGCCTTGCAGATATTCCAGCTCGGACGTAGCCGCCGGAATGCTGTCAGCTTCCACATACGCGGCTACATCAATGGCCGGTACTCCTTTGTTGATGCCATATATCACTGCTGCTGTAATTCCGACAATCATCAGGCCGGCCAGCGCAGCGATCCATCGGGCACGTCTATTCATATGCGCGGCCTCCTAATAACGGAATATAAGTTCTCGATAAATATCATAGACGAAGTAGAAGATCTGCATCGCCATACTGAATCCCAAGGTTGCGAGGAACACAACGATCAGCATGGCAATCAACGTCAGGAACAAGGTGACAATCGTCTTGGCCGCTGTGAATTGATGGACCGTCATATTACCGATGAACAAGAGATAGAAGAACCAAGCGACTGCGAAGCCATTGATCAGGTAGTAGAACGCGACTTCTTCCTCTGTCATTAATCGACTTATGAAGGTCAGCGGCAGGTTCACGATGATAATCGGCACGAGCGCGTATGCGGTAGACATGACGATCTCCTTGAACTTGCCTTCACCCTCCATCAGCGTTGTAATCGACCAATTTGCAATGCAGAACAACAGGAACGGCAATATCGTGTACTGCAGATCCTTCAAGCTGTTCAGATATCTGGGATCCGAGAAGTTGACCATGAAGCCGGAGTATTGCTTCTGCAACGTCACATTCAGCACTAACAGGAGTAGAATGAGGAGCGCGATTCGGACCTTGCCTCGCCCCTCATACTTCATCTCCCAGAACCCGTTGAATGGATGGATCGTGATATAGAGCGGAAATTTAATAAAATCCTGTTTCACGTCTTCCCCCCCTCCTTAATCGCCTGTTTTTGATCATATTGAGCGATACGAGCAGCACAATCAATCCGATCGCGCCAGACATGAACGCGCTGAAGTGTTCCTGCATGACCTCTCTGCGATAACGCTTGAATGCAACGGAGTAGTACTTGCGCTGCATGCCTAGCTGGAAGTACTCCATCGCTTGCTTATTCTCCTTCTCGATCAGCAGGGATTTGCCGATCCCGATATAGGCGATATCATAGTTGGTATTTATTCGGATGACTTCCTTCCAGAGCTCTACAGCTTCGTCATCATTGCCGTCATAATGCAGCCTCGTTGCCTCATGCACCGCTGCTCCGAATGCGGTTGGCTCATAGACGACGATATTATTCTTACCGCGGTCGAGCACGAGCAGCCGATCCCCCATTCGCTCTACAGCGACCGGCGTATTGAATACCCCCAATTGGGTCCCTCTGCCACCGAACGCGTACAGCAGCTCTCCCTCGTCATTGTAGGCGAATAACCGGCCGCGCAGGGAATCAAGCGCGATATACATGCCGCCGCCTAGTAGCTTGATATCGACTAATTTAGATGGACCCGAGTTGTTGCCGAAGATCCGATAGCGAATATCGCCCATATTCGGATAATAACCGAATCGCTTAATGACATCCTCTCCGGATGGATTCAATCGTTTGATTGGCTTCTGCGTATTGAGGTCTAAGTTCGTCGAATAGATGAACCCCTTCTCATCAATGTCCACATTCGAGAACTCGGTCGGGATATACAGCTGCATCTGCTCACGCTGCGCCCTCGTCGCCAGCCTGCGCCACACCCTGTCTGCTAAGCTCTGCGTCACATTGATTGTGCCGACATAGCCCATGAACGTCCCATCGTCATCGAACTGCATCAGTCCTTCGAATACGCCGCGGGCGACAACGAAGATACGACCGGCTGTGTCTACCGTAACCTTGGAAGGCAGGAACTGGAACTGCGCAGGTAGAATATCGGATTGCGGATTCTCCACAATCTTAATCAACTCCCCCTCATGGGTGAGCACGACAATGCGTTTATTGTCCGTATCAGCGACATAGATCATCTTCTCTTCATCAGTAACGAAGATTCCCCCAGGGTTGGCGAACTTATCAGCCGCTCCCGCGTGCTGGAAGCCTTCGATTATACGCAGCACTCGCCAATTGCTGTCCAGCGATACAATTCTGCCGTTACCGCTATCCAGGATGTAGAGGAAGCCATCATTCGTGACAAAGATATCATTCGGGTCCTTGAACGAACCGATGCCCAGTCCGATGCCGGTTATCGCACGCTCCGGCAGAAAGGGAGCAGGAATCGGCACCGAATCTTCATAATAATTGTACGTATAGGCCTCATAGGGAGCTACCGCTGACGCATCAGGCGCGATACCCGTCACCGCGATCACAGCCGCCGCCGCTGACAATAGAAATTTTCTCAATTTCATATGCGTGCCCCCCTAATCCTTCATGCCGGACGATGCCATCGTCTCAATGATCTGACTCTGAGAGAAGATGAACAGCGTAATCGGCACGCTCATTAATATCAGGGCAACCGCCGCGCCGACCCCTGCCCGCGCGATTCCACCCTGGATGATCTGATTAGAAGCGTAATGAAGCGTCTTCAGCTGCTCGCTGTAGATGAATCCATTCCCATCTGTTCCCCATAAGAATTGGAACAGCAGAATGATTAGCGTCAGCCAGGCCGGCTTCACATTCGGCATAACAATCGTCCAGAAAATCCGGTACTCGCTGGCACCGTCAATCTTGGCGGCTTCCAGAAGCGCATCCGGAATCTGCTCCATAAACTGCTTCATGAGATATAATCCGAGCGAGTAGGCAAAGGATGGCAGAATAACAGCCCAATACGTATCCACTAGACCCATCTTGGCCATGATCATATAATTAGGAACGGCCGTCACTTGGTACGCGAACATCAGTGATAATACAACTGTTGTGAAGATCACCGTCTTGCCTGGAAAGTTATGCTTGGCCAGAGCGAATGCGGCCGCCGACGCCAAGATGACGTGGCCGACAACCCCCATACCGGTAATGAAAACCGTATTGAAGATATAGCGTGTGAAGGGCACCCAGGACTGTCCAAGTAAGTTGACCAAATCGGCGAAATTCTGGAAGGTTGGATTTCGAACGAATAGCCTTGGCGGGAACAGGAAGATCTCATCCAATGGCTTGAAGGCCGCATTGATGGCATACACGAGCGGCAGCGCCATGAATGCGCCGACAGCAGCCAGAAAGCCGAATAGAAAGAGGTTGCCCGCTAAGGAGCGGTTGATCCGCTTGTTACGTCTCTTAAGTGTGATGATCATAAGCTATTCACCCACCTTCCGCAGTAATTTCTGTACGATCAGATTCGTACCGACCATCATGATGAAGAGCACGGTTGCAATGGCCGACGCGAAGCCCATCTCGAAGCGGATCGTACCGAAGTCGATCAGGTGAGTGACCACCGTTTCTGCGGCATAGTTCACACTCGGGAACCCTGCCAGATAGATCGATACATCAGCAACAGCGAACGATGCCGTCAACTGAATAACGGCTCCGAACATCAGTTGTGGACGCATCGATGGCAGGGTGATGAACCACAGCTCCTGCCAGCGATTCTTCACGCCATCCATAGCGCCTGCTTCGTACAGCGTTCTGTCAACCGTCTGCAGGCCCGCAATGAAGGCGAGGAAGCCCGTGCCCAAGCTCAGCCATAGCTGAACCAGGATGATGATCGGCATAATCCAGATCTCGGTCTTCAGCCATTGAATCGGCTCCAGCATAACGCCCAATTCAATCAGGAACCCGTTCATGATGCCATAGCGATCACCCGAGAAGATCATGAGCCAGATGAAGAAGACATTGCCAGAGATCGACGGCGCATAGAACACCAAGGTCATGAACGCGCGCATCTTCGGCCGCATCTCATTAATGATCCATGCGAACATGAAGCAGGCGACATAGCTCAGAGGTCCTGTTATCGCTGCGAATAATAACGTATTCTTAACCGCGATTAAGAAGATGTCATCTTCCAGGAACAGTCGGGCATAATTCTGCCACCCGATAAATTTCGGGAACTCCAGTAAATTGAAATAGGTAAAGCTGATGAACAAGGACATCACAACAGGCAATATCGTGAATAAGGTAAATAATAATAGATAGGGACCAAGCAGAACATAGGAATGCTTGCTGGCCTTCATCAGCTTCCACTGCAACGACCACCAAGAGGGAGTATGAACGGGCTTTACGCCCCCAAGGTTGGGCATGGGTTGCTTTTGATTTACGCTTTCCATCCTCATATCCTCCCTCTAGTATGGCAGCTCGAACTCTTTGCGCTTGGAGCGGATCTCGTCATGAATATACTGCACATAGTCCATGATCGCCTCTCTTGGCTCGGTCTGCGCGTTGACAACAACCTTATAGAAGGCGTTCTGCAGATGCCGGCCAGTGAAGTAGCCGCCCGGCACTTCAGGTATCCCTCGCACATGCTCGAACTGTGCCTTTAAATTCTGGTAGTCGGCTACCGGCCATGGCAGCTTATCCAGCGCAGCGATATTCGCGGTAGGATATCTGGCAGCCGCCCCGAGCAGCCCCTCCATCTCCCGCCCGAAGGTGACCTGCGTGTCTTCGCTCGTCCACCACTTCAGGAATGCCCAAGAAGAATCCTTATCTTCCGCCTTCTCCAGAATAATGGTTCCTGTCCCGCCGCTCGGCACGCTTCGATCCAGCACACCATCCTCTTGCAGCGTGCCTGGGACCGGAACGAACCCCCACATCCCGCGAATTTCCGGCGCGAACACCTGCAGCGTGTTGTAGGTCGTATAGTCCGCTATCCCGACAGGCATCTCCCCTGTACGGAAGCGGTTCGGAAAGTCGAATTCCCGCTCCAGCTTGTAATCCGTATAATACTCCGTCCAGCTCTTGAAGGATTCCATCCCGGTTCTGGAATCCAGATCCGACTCCTTATTGTCATCGCGATAGAATTGACCGCCGTTCTGCATCAGTATCGTCGCGTACATCGAATTGATCGGGATATTCTCACCTGGATAGGCCGGCGCCGGATTCACCAGCGGCATTCCGAACGCCATCCGATTCTTATTCAGCACAGCGAGCATCTTAGCCACTTCGTCCCACGTCTGCGGAATATCCAGCCCCAGATCCCTCAGTACATCCTTGCGGTAGAACAGCATATTGAACGTTTGCGTCTCCGGCAGCGCGTATACTTGACCCTCGAATGTATACGGGACCATCGCGCTCTCGCGGAATCGATCCGTCACCGTGTGGAAGTCCGAGAACTGTGTCAGGTCGGCGGCCGCATTACGCAGCCCGAAGTTCACAGGCAGATCATTGCCGATCTGCATCGCCACGTCGGGTCCTTGGTCCGCCAGCGTTGCTGGCAGCAGCGCATTCATCTGAACCAGCTTCAGGTTAACGCGTATACCGGTGTCAGGTGTGAATGACTCGTCAATCATACTCTTGATTGTGTTAGCCTGGTCACGTCCGCTGCCGATCCAGACGGTGATGCTCTTCTCCTCCGTCCCATCCGACATATCGCCGATCTCATTATAGTTAATGACGAACGAATACATGAAGGATGCAATCTCATGCCACAGCTCGGCGAAGAAATTCATGCCCTTCTTCGGAAGCTTGGCGCCCGGCGAGGAGATATAGATGCTATCGATTTCTAGCGGAATCTCTCTAGCTCTCTGAAGCCAGGTGCCCATCCCGCCCGTATTAATCTTGTAATTAGTTAATCTTCTCGGAATTGTCTCCGGTCGCTCAATCATCTCATCCAGCTGAACCGCCATGGTCTTGAGCAGCGCTTCCTGCTCACCGCTTGTGCCGGACAGCTTGGTCACTTGGTCAGCTATCTGCTTAAGACGCGCACTCTCTGCCTCGAAGACGGATAGAATATTCGGAATCTGCTTCTCCACACGATAGTCCCGAATTGGATCAGGGGCAGTACCCGTGATCATTACAATCTTCCGGTACATGCTGTTCAGATTCAGCAGACTGTCTTCCACCTCACGGATAATATCCGCGAATACCCCAAGCGTCGCTTCCAGACGCAGCGTATGCGAGCCTTTCTCCAGCTTGAATAAGTAGGCGCCGTCCTCCCCGCCCAGCGTATCGATTCGATAGCTGTTCTTGAATACGAACGCGGCTTGCTTCACTTCCTGGAACGGCACTTTGCCGTCAATCGTCAGTCGTCTTGTCGAGTAGATGCCTCTGGCCCAGTTCTGCTGGGTCTTGAACGAGATATTGTACAAGCCTGTCTCGGGCACCTCGAAATCCCATTCGATCCATTGCCCAGGCACACGCCAGTTGTATCCCCCAATCGTATTCACCCTGATCTCCTTGGCACTATAGGGATATACCGCCGGAGACGTCCGTTCTGCAACCGCATACAAGGTTGGCGAGGATTTCCTGACCGCGTCTTCGCCCTGAATTTCGATAAGCTGGTCCTTCATTTCCTTAAGACCTTCATCCCGATACTGCTTCAACGCTTCCTTATAGGAGAGGATGGGCTCCTCCTGATAGAGGCGAATATGCTTCAGGGCCATGGGCTCCCGCTGGGACACTAAGGTAATTGAATGCTGGCCTGCTGTAAAATAAAAAGAAAAGGGCTCCTCATAATAGCCTTCTGTATCCTTAAACACCGCTTCCCGCCACTGCGGGATCTCAATTTGCTGCGGGCGCAGGTCATTGCCCTGATTGTCTCGGCGAATATGATCCAGCTTGTTGCCCCAGATCCGATCGAATTGAATGAACGCTGCCTCTTCGAACGGAACCTCTCCATTAATCAACAAGGAACGTTCGATACTGGAGCTCTTGCCCGCTATCGGATAATACAGGACCGACATATTATACAAGCCGCTCTCAGGAATAGTGACCGTCCATTCGACTTCACTCTGCTCACCGGTAATCAAGGACGCGCCGACTTGACCCTCGAAGTCCGCAACTCGCTCGATGCCCTCGCCTACCGCCCTGTCATAAGCAGCCGCTTCTACAATAATCTCCCGATCTGGTCTTGCCGCGCTTGCATGCTCGAGTGCATACTCGTAATACACGCTGCGATTCAGGAGCATGGCGAACAACTTATCACCGGCGAGCACACCGTCAGTGACCGTCTCGGCTTCAGCCTGAGCGCTGGAATCGTTCACCAGAGGTCCTGTGAGCAGCAGCCCGAAGGCGAGCACCGCACTCAGCGCTGACAACGAACCTTTTTTAAGTCGAGTTTTCCCCTTCAAGGTCAGCCCCCCTACAATATGCGCAACATCATTCATGCAAGAAGGGTGCGCCGGCCTGTGTGCGGCGCACCCTATCCTGCGTTATCTGATCACTCTTACTTCAGCTTATCTAGCGCAGTCTGCCCTTCGACCTTACGGCTCTCAACCACAGCAGATACGGACATGTTCTGAATAATGATCTCATCCATAATGGTATAGAACGGGAAGTCCGGAATACCTTCCTCTACCGATACCATGCCTGTGCCATTGATATTGTCGATCGCCATGCGGATATCAGACTCATGCGTATAACGGCTCTCGAGCCAATCCTGACCAGGGTATTCCTCCGTTGGAGTGACATCCTGCATCTCCTCGAAGATTTGGAATACAATCTGCGGATCCTGAACGCCCTTCGGAATGAACCAGCCGTTCAGCGCGGTATTCGCATAAGTCCATTGACCGGTGCCTGACGGCCCCTTAGGAATTGGCACCACACCAACCTCGAACGGCAGATCACCCAAGTTCCAGTCATACATGATCGCCATCGCGACGTCGCCGTCCTTGAACGTATTCGTCTCGTTCCAATCCATCTTATTGCCACCCTTGACCTTCACAATGTTCTCCACATTGCTGATTCGATTCACGAATTCCAGCGTCTCTATCATCTTCGGGTCAGAGATTCCTTCGGTGAATGTTGCGTCATCTACGAATGTTGCGTCATTCGTTGCTCCGAAGTGGCGTGCTGTATCCGCCGGCCAGCCGGAGAATCCGAAGGAATCAATCTTACCGTCATTGTCCGTGTCGCGTGTTGCCTTCTTGGCGATCTCCATGAACTTCTCCCAAGTCCACTCGCCCTTGGCGTAGATTTCTTGCAGATCTGGCAGCCCTAGCTGCGTGAACAACTCGCGGTTGTAATGCAAGCCCACAACCGATACGCCGCCTGCCTTATTGAAGGAATATTCACCGCCGCCAAGTGGCGGAAGCTTAACCGTCAATCTCTGTTCATTATTAATGTCGCTGTTACCTAGTGCGAATTCGGAGATCGGCAGCACTAGGCCGTCCTTCACCGGAACGATCGCGCGCTTGTATTCCATGATCGCTACATCGGCGAATGGATCGCCTGCAAGCACCGTCGTTGTGAACTTATCCATATACTCCTCGAATGGAATATTGATGAATTCTACCTTCATATTGTACTTCTCTTCCAATTCAGCAATCTTGTCCAGACGTTCCATGCCGCCTGCTGTATCCCCTACTGGCGTATCATCCCACCATGCCGCGATACGGATCGTACGTCCGGCTAAATCAACAGCGGGCGCCTCTTCCTTCGGCGCTTCCACCACCTCGGCAGGCGCTTCTGCCTTGCTGCTGGAATCAGGAGTAGAGGTAGAACTGTTATTGCTGTTAGCACCGTTGTTGGCATTGTTGCTGCTGCAAGCCGCCAGTGTGAAGACCAAGACGAACGCCAGCAGAAGCAAGCTAAACACCTTCATCTTTTTCATTGCGAATCCCCCTCATAAATATAATAAATAAACCGCTTTCATTTCCTTTTTTATGTTATCATTTTTATTTTGAATGGTCAATTGTTTTTATTAATTTTTTCATAACATTGTTATTGTTTTGTTATTATGTATCCGCTTACTTGTCCTACCGATTGCAAAATAGCTACCAAAATCAAGCGATCAAAAAACGTCAGAAGCCCTTATATCAATTGGATTATCGGAGTTCATAGGGGAAAATTTGTTCTTAACTAAAAAGTCATGTTTTGTTATTGAGTAAGAGATACTTATAATAACAATGTGATCACAATATTATTATTTAAGTCATAAAATGAAGGGTGTTCTAATTCTACATTGAACCAACGATGATCCCCCTGGGTGGAGACAGCTTTACTACATGATACGCAAATAAAAAAAGGACGATCACCATCAAATTGGAAATCGTCCTTATTCAGATATTATCGCTTATCTCGTCGATTCACGGATGATCACTTCTCCATAAATCAGCGTCTTCTCAATATTGGATTGCCGATTCGCGATTCTCCAGAGGAGCTTATCGACAGCGCGCCGCCCCAATTGCTCCTTATTAACATCAACTGTCGTTATCGATGGATGTACGCCGAAGCTTGAATCCGGGCCATGCGTATTGTCGAAGCCGGTTACACTGCACTCATTGGGCACATCAATGCCCTTCTCCTTCAGCACCTGAATCGTATACATCGCGTTCGAATCATTCGCGCATACGAACACCTCCGGGAGCTGCTCCTGACTGATCTGCCTAATGATCTTATAGTGTTCATCCTCCGTATCCGCACTGATCAGGAGCTGGTGCTGCTCGCTCTTGATGCCGTACTCGTCAAGCGCGGAGCGATACGCGATCCATCGTTCGTAGAAGCTTGGCGCATAGGAGATATTACCGACAAATTGGAAATCCTTATAGCCCTTGCTGATCAGCTTCATCATCAATTCACGCATGCAAGCGAAATTATCGACGAACACGGTATCGCAATGATACGCTGGGTCTTGATGATCAACCATCACCACAGGTATATCCAGCCGCTTGATCTCCAGCAGAATCTGTGTGGAGATCTCTCCCAGCGTGATAATGCCTTGTATCGCCTTAGGATTGAGCAAGCTGAATACACGCTCGCCGGTAGGCTCCGTCAACGTGATGATATCCAACCCCCTCTGGTTGAGACGCGAGGAGATGCCGTCGAAGATTGGGCCCCAATACACGGAGTCATGATTCTGATACCGTATATTAGGGAACAACACAACAATCGTACCCTTCGTTACTTCCGCATCGTGTTCCTGTGGTTCGTTCGCGTAATAGCTTGGATTATTCTTAAAATAGCCCAGTTGCCCTGCTGTCTTCAGGATCATCTCTCTGGTCTGATCGCTTACGCCAGACTTACCGGACAGCGCCCTTGATACCGCGAACTTGGATACACCGGCTAAATCAGCAATTTGCTGCACAGTTACTTTGTTCTTCATCATGCATTACCCCTCGAATACCATTCACGTACAACCGCTTCCGCCTTCTTCCCATAAATATCGAAGCCCCGGTTGCTGGCGGCTTCGGCGAGCGGATACAGCTTAACACTCCAATCCCACCAGAAGAAGCCGGAGAACCACGGCTCATTCCAGAATACCTTCATGACAGAACTGTAGAAGTTCGCTTGTTCATCCTGACTGACCGGTAGATCCTTGTGCATGAAGTCCCAAGGCATAGCCGCGCATCCTTCCGCACTTCTGCAGCCAATCTCCACGAACACAATCGGCTTGTTAAATTTCTGATGCAGCCGCTTGAGCTTCTCGCGGACTGGCTTCCATCTCTCGATCATCTGCGCTTCAGTCGCGCCTGGTCCATCCGCTACTGGATAATAAGCGCTGGTTCCGATCAGATCAACTTGATCGAACCATTCCACGCCTTCTTCCTTGCCATGATTAGCGTTATAGATAAGCGGTCCGCTATATACCTTGCGAACCTGCGAGATCGTCTTCCTCCATCGTTCTGTCTGCGTCTCGGTCTTCACCATCTCACAACCGAGACAGAACATCTCGCATTGCAGCTCTTCCGCAAGCTCAGCGTAGTGAAGCAAGAAGGCCGTATAGGAAGTGAACCACTCCTCCCAATAGGGATGAGACACACTCTCCTCATTGGGGAAGCCAATATGCGCGCGCCAGATACCATCCTTGGAATTGACAACCGGCTTCAGGCATACCTTCAAGCCCAGCTTGCGAGCCTCGGCGACCGCGAACTGAATATCCCGGTCGGTCACCGTGTAAGCGTAATCATAATGAATGGCGGTGGCATGAACATTATCCTGAAACGTATAGAAGGAGAGACAGATCCATTCCGCTCCCGTCTCCTTCAGCTTGCGGAGCGATTCAACAGCCTCCACAGAGCGGTAATCCCCACGGATGGAATTCCAGCCCCACGTCATACCTTTGATGAATAGTTGTTCCATATCCGATCCCTCAACTCATTCGTAATGTTATGATGTATTTAGCATGCAACATAACTTAGTATATAACAATTGCATATTTATTGCTTGTTATTTTTTATAACGACTCTGGAAAAAGACGTCGGATCCCCCTATTACCCAGTAACCACTAGGTTTATCGGCTTTATTTTAATCCTGAACCAGATTCGAACACGAACAAACAATACCAAACAATATGTGATACCTACACCCAATTAGTTAGATAGGTTCACTAACTGCTTTGAAATGCTATAATGAATGAACAACCTGAGGAAAGGAATAACGACTATGCCATCTACTGATTTCTTGACGGATGATACGGAGCAGACGACCACCCGCTTCGTGGTGTTCATCAGTCCCAATATGCATCGCTTCGACTTGGCGATTACAACGACTCAGCGTTACTATGGCAAGAAGCTGGTGACGAATCTGCAGCGCGGCATTACAGCCATTATCGGACCAGACGACTTGGAAGAGGAAGGTTATCTGGAAGCTGCGTTCAAGCTCGATGAGGAAGAAGCCGAGGATTTGCGCCAATTTCTGGAGCAGGTTGTCGGACCGATCAACTTCTCAGATTTCTGAGCCTAGACCAATAAGAGGGATGAGCGGAGCTGCCTCCGGACTCATCCCTCTTCATGATTTACATGATAATCTTCACTTCATGGTCGCGGCCATCATCGATCAGGGCAATACGCCCTACTTGACTATCCACATCCTCGATTGGCAGCAATTCGCCATCCACATGAATTTCTCTGATCCCCACACTTTGACCGGCAGCATTATCTACCGCAATCCGATAGCTGGAGCTTCGATACTGATAGCGCACCTTGTATTGCTTCCAGCCCCGAGGAATGCAAGGCCGCACACATAACCAGTTTCCTCTGCGCCGAATGCCGAGAATCGACTCCAACCCCGCTTGATAGAACCAGCCCGCTGCGCCTGTATACCAAGTCCAGCCCGCTCGCCCTACATGCGGCTCTCTCGTATACACATCTGCCGCCATCGCATAGGGCTCACCGCAATAGGTTTGTACCTCCAGCGATGTGCGTGTATGGTTAATCGGATTGAGCAGCTGGAACAGCTCGGCTGCTTTATCACCCTCATCCAGTAAGCTCCAGGCTACGATCCCCCAGATTACACCATGCGTATACTGCGCGCCATTCTCCCGTATGCCCGGCGGATATCCTTGTATGTAGCCTGGACTTGGATCCGTTCGGTCGAACGGCGGCGATAATAATCGCGCGACCGCAATCTTGCGATCAACCAGCTCGCGATCGAAGGACTGCATCGCTAGCCGGCTCTTGTCTGGATCGCCTGCGCCGGAGATGACCGACCATGACTGGGCAATCGCATCGATCTTGCACTCCTCGCTCTGCAGCGAGCCGAGCCAGCGTCCATCGTCTGTGAAGGCACGGCGGTACCAGGCATCGTCCCACCCATGCTGATCCAAGGCGATAGCCAGCTCTTCACGCGCCTGTCTATACCGCGAAGCGCGATCTGACTCGCCATATTCGCTGCAGATGAGCTCGAAGCGTCTTAACACATCGCTCAGGAACCAGCCTAGCCATACGCTCTCTCCACGCCCCTCCGCGCCAACGAGATTCATACCATCATTCCAATCCCCTACGCCGATGAGCGGGAGACCATGCTCCCCGATACGGGAGAGCGCCTTATCGATCGCCCTGCAGCAATGCTCATACAGAGTGCCTGTCTGCTGGGCAATAACTGTCGGTTCGTAACGTTCATGCTCCTCCTCGCTCAGCTGCTCACTGGTTAGATAGCGGACTTGCTCATCGAGTATGTCGGTTGCTTCAGTATGCTCCAGATATCTGGAGGCTGCATAGGGCAGCCATAGCAGATCATCCGAGAACTTGGTACGGATGCCCTTCTCCGTCTCTTCATGCCACCAGTGCTGTACATCGCCTTCCTCATATTGATGGGAGGCATGCAGCAGAATCTGTTCTCTGGAGAGATCGGGTCTTGTATGGAGCAGCGCCAGCGCATCTTGCAGCTGATCACGGAAGCCCGTAGCCCCGCCAGCTTGATAGAAAGCCGTTCTCGCCCACATGCGGCACGCCAGCGTCTGATAGAGGAGCCAGCCGTTCAGCAGGATATCCATCTCCTTGCTGGGCGTCTCCACCTGAACCTGCTTGAGAGTACCATCCCAGAATTCATGCAGCTCCTGCCACGCATCGTCGAATGCCTTCGGGCTGGCGTACTTTCGCGACAATGCCAGCGCTTGTTCTTGTGAATCCTCACAGCCGAGCATTAGATAGACCGTCTTCTCCTCATGCGGCGCCAAGCTAAATTTCGCCTGAATTGCGCCGCAGGAATCGCTCATCAGCCCGACCTTGCCCGATAACCGCTTCGCACGGAGAGCCTCGGGCTGTTCAATAACGCCGCCAATCCCAATGAAGGTGCGTCGATCCGCCGTCCAAGACCAACGACAGTCCGAATTCGGCGCATAAATTCGCAGGAAGGCATTCGCCTCACGGAAGTATTCCTGATACAGATTACGCGCTAGCAGCGTCTGTTCGTCATCCGACCACTCCGTCTCTATGAAAGGCGCATTCTCATGCCGCTTCACTCCAATTACCCATTCAGCGTAGGTGGTGACGGACAACTCGCGTGACTCGGATGTTCGGTTCTTCAACTCGAGCTTAATCAGCTTGATGGCATCATGCACAGGGACGCAGCACGTCATGTTGGACTGAATTCCATTATTAACATGTGTAATTCGCGAATAGCCCAGCCCATGCGTCACTTGGTAAGACGCATCCTGCGGACCTGCATACGGCGTCGGCAGCCAGTAAGCTCCAGTCTGCTCATCCTTGATGTAGCACAGCTCGCCTGGCGGGTCGAGCACCGGATCATTGGACCACGGAGTCAGCTTGCACTCGCGGCTGTTCCTCCACCAGGTGTAACCGGTGCCTAGCTCTGAGATGATGCAGCCGAATTTATCGTTAGCCATCACATTGATCCACGGCGCGGGGAGGTAATGATCACGTCGAATCGTCATCCGGTATTCTGATCCATCGGATGTGAATCCACCCCAGCCATTGTAATAGAGCAATTCATCCTCGCCTTGATTGGCAGAATCCAGATCAACAAGCCGGCTGATTGATCGCCTATCAAGCTGAGCCTTCGTCGTCGCCGGCACAGAACGAATTGACGATGCGTCACGCTTCCGCTGTGGCTCTCTTCCCTTGCGAAGCTGAGCCTGCAGGCTCGCTCCTCCAGCATAAAGAGAAATTCGGGCCAGCGAACGCAGTAAGGTCAGCTCTTCCGTTGTTAATTGCTCTATGCCCATGATGTGAACACCCGACATCCCGGCACCGTAACGATCCACGCCGTGCTCCGCTGCTCTTAGAAGCATATCACGCAGCTCTTGCCTGTAGCCGCCATCTGAATCGTTCAGAAGTACCAGATCGAAGGCTAGTCCCTGGCGGCGCAAGTATTCATGACAGATGACCAGCCGATGCACGAATGGGAGCTGAACCCGATCTGAGACGACGGACAGCATAATTGGGCGATCCCCCGACAACCCAAGCGGCCACAGAGCGGATTGTCCCTTGACATTGCGCGCGATATCCTGTCTTCTCTCCGGACTCATCGCGGGTTCGAGCAGCAATTGGCTGGCGGCCTCCTGATACATGACCGCTTCTGCTGCAGTAATCCGCAGTTGTCGCAGCAGCGTACGACTGCGATTCCAAGCCAATTGCTCTAGAAGCTCAGCCGATTGGCCGATTCTTAGTCGCCTTACCCAGTCTAACGCCTCCTCCTCTTTCCTGGACACTGTCGTCACCATGATCAGCCGAGCCGTCTCGCCCGGTTCGATTCGAATTACCTTGCGCATGACGAAGACCGGGTCGGCAACTGAGCCTACCGTACTGTGTAATTCACCATGCAGCCCTAGTGGAGACATCATCGAATGTCCCCTGCCAATGAAGCTCGCGCGGTCCGTTGCATATGCGGTTGCGGACGCAGCTGTACCTGCATGCTCACCCTCAACCAGCAAGCTGTGAGCGGCCCACACTTCCCTGCCCTTATATTCTCGGGCTCTTCTGCCTGCCACAAGGCAATCCGTGTCCGGCACATAAGCGGTTCGAATAAACAGCTTGCTAAATGCAGGATGCGCCTCATCGGCAGCCGACTCCGATAAGGCTAGCTCTAGGAAGGAGGTAACCTCCAGCACAATTACGCTCTCACTAAGATTAGTCAAGCGAATCCGCCTAATCTCCGCAGGCGCCTCGGGCGGAATGCTGACCTCCATCTCCGTCCGAACAGCTCCGTCTACTCGAGAGAATACCGCCTTATCTAGGGTAAACCGAATGGACTGCTCCTCGGGTACCGCTCGGGTGGGCAGATAAGCTGCCGACCATAATCGGTCATGGCTGACATTGCGGATATAGACACCGATTCCCCATGGATCGGATACTGGATCCTGTCTCCATCGGTTCACATGAACATCCTCATAGCTCATATAGCCGCTTCCAGTAGTCGAGATCTTCGTGGCGCACAGCTCATTCGACAATAAGCAGAAGGCTGGCGATGGCTGTATCGGTTCCTTGTAATCACGTACCCCGTAGTCATCCACCTCGTCTGTCCTGCGTGGATGCTCTCGTATCATTGCCCGCTCGCGGATATACTTCGGATGTTCGGGGATGCGTTCCTGCAGCAACCATTCGACTGAACGGACCTCCTTGTTCTGATGGAAGCGATGCACAACCGACCCTTGCTTCAGGAGATTCGCTATCGTCAGCATGGCCATGCCCTGATGATGCGCCATAAAGCTCTGCACTACCCGATACGTCTGTCCCTCCGGCATTCGCTGCCGCGTGAAGTCTATCGCCTCGTAGAAGCCATATTGTCCACGCGCTCCGAGCTCCTCCATCCTGCGCAATGCCTTGAGCGATTCTTCCCCTGCATAAGGCAGCGCCATGATCGTTGCATACGGCGCTGCTACGAGATCCAATTCCAATCCAGGCTGGAAGCCTAATCCAGGGACTCCGAAGGCGCGATATTGATAATTCATCTGAAAGTCGAAGGCATAGTAGCCGGATTCCGATATACCCATCGGTGCCTCTCGCTCCTCCGCATATGCGAGCTGTCTGGCAACAACGGCCTTGTAAGTGCTCTCCCAGATCGTATTCCGGTAAGCGCGCATGAATAAGCCTGGCATTAGATATTCGAACATGGTGCCTGACCAAGACAGGAATGCCGGCCGCCCATTCACCTTGGCCAAGCTGCGTCCTAGCGCATGCCAATGGGCAACAGACACCTGCTGCAGCGCTACAGCAATGAAGCTTGTCTGCCTAGCCTCTGACGCGATCAGATCGTACAGAATCTCATCCCGATGGCGAGTGTCAGGGTAATACCCGAGTGAGAACAGCTTATAATGATCCACATAGAGCACGCGGAAATTCGTCTGATGAATGCATGTATCCAAGCGTTCAATTAATCTGCGACCTAATTCTGTGAGTACTCCTGCTTCATCGCGAGCATACTGCCTCACACCCTCCATCACTGTAATCAGGCACACAACGAAATTACCCGAATCCACAGTAGAGATATACCTGGGGGTTAGCGGGGTCAAGCTCCTGGTATCGTACCAGTTGAATAGATGACCCTCCCACTTCTCCAGCCGCTCGACCGTCCGCAAGGTCTGGTCGATTCGCAACAGGCATTCATCCGAATCGATGAAGCCGAAGTCGCGGGCCGTAACTACAGCTGTCATATACAACCCGATGTTCGTCGGTGATGTACGATGCGCCACACCATTCGGAGGAGAAATCTGCACATTATCAGGGGGGAGGTAGCTATCCTCTTCCGTCACATAGTCCGCATAGAATCGCCATATCTCGCGAGCGAGCGATTCCAGCCACGCTGAGGTTTGCTCATCCCAAACCGTGTGTGACTCAGGCCGCAGAGGCTTATCTAACTGGCGGATAACTAGCGGAGCTGCGGCCCACAGAACAGATAGACCACTTCCAATCCATGCTGCATACCCATCGCCAAACAGCATACAGGTTACCAGGAAGAGCACAATCAGCAAGTAACCACCGGCTAGACCCAGCATGGGAGGCCTGCGACCTTCCTTGCTCGCCATCTCAACCTCTCCCATACTGGCCCATTCCAGCATGCCTCGCTTAGAAATCAACAGTCGATACAGCGACCTGATGATGGCGTCCAGCTGCACAACCGTGTTATACGGCAATGTCATAATGGATATACAGCATTGACCGAATAGCACGGGGATACTGCGCCAACTCGCTATCGAATAGCGGAGCAGAGGCAGGAATAGAGTGGCGACTACGAGCAGCGACCAGCGCCAATATTCGCCAGGCAGCAGCGCAACCCCGATCCATAGCAGTAGGAATAGTATGGCATGCAGGAGGCTGCGCCGCAGATTGTCCACCATCTGGAACCTCGTAATCGAGGGAAGCGCAACAGGCTGCCGTTGTCCCATGCGATCCGGCACCTGCCTGCCCATGAAGCGTAAGAGCTGCCAATCTCCGCGAATCCAGCGGTGCTGGCGCTTCTGATAGGACAGATATGTACCGGGATGCCCGTCAATCAGCTCGACATCAGACAACAAGCCCGCGCGCAGGATGCCGCCTTCCAACAAATCATGGCTCAATATGCTGTTATCCGGGATACGTTCACACAACAATTCCGAGAATGCGTCCACGTCAATAATTCCCTTGCCGACAAAAACCCCATGACCCACGCTATCCTGATAAGGATCCGATGCAGCGAATACATAGGGATCGTATCCAGAAGGGCGGCTTAATAAGCTCGCGAGTTTGGACTGCTCAGCCGAAGCGAGGCTGATCCCGATTCTCGGCTGCAGGATGCCATATCCTTCTACTACACGAGTCCGAGCCTCATTCAATCGAGGACGATTGTAAGGGAAGTGAATTGTGCCAATCATCCGCTGCGCGCTGGTGACCGGAAGCTCCGTGTCCGCATCCAGCGTAATGAGATAGCGGATATGCGTCCATTGCGATTGATCTCCGACAATCGTCTCATAGGTCGATTCTGGACGTCCCTTCAGCAACTCCACGAGCTCGACGAGCTTGCCCCGCTTCCGCTCCCAGCCCATCCACTTGCCCTCGCGCTCATTATAGCTCCTACCGCGATGGAAGAGGTGGAACACATCCCCGGGATACGTTTCATTCAGTCGATTTATCTCAGAGATGGCCGTATCGAGCAGCTGGGCATCTTCTGGCTCCCGCTGTTGATCGGAGTCACCATAATCCCCCAGGAGCGCATAAGAGAGATAAGGCCCCCTGTTGGCCAGATAATGCTGCTCTAACCGATCCGACATCGCATAAACTTCATCAGCTGTAGACCAGATCACAGGAATAACAATCATCGTCGCTGCCTCCTGCGGAATGCCCTGCGAGAAATCATACTTCAGCAGCGGCTGCGTTCTGCGTCCGTATTGAATGACCCAGTGTGCGAGCATGATCCCCCACTCAACTGCTGGGGCAAGCAGGCACAGGACAATCGCCAGCCATCCCCATACCGAGACATATCCAGCAGGATCCACCCACATGGCTCCAAGTACCAGCATCAACGCTGTGCAGAGGGTCAACAGGCCATAGTAGCTGCCAGCAGTTCGCTTCCAGAGCTTCTGTTCTGGCATCGCGCGCGGCTTGCAGCGATCCAGCAGCGCTTGCCGTAATTGCTGAACCCCCTGCTCCTCAAGCACATAATAGGCCAGATAAGCTTCTCGCAGCGTGTTGTCGTGTTCCACACGATCCTCTGAAGACTGCTCGGACAGTTGAATCGCACACTCGGCAACGAGGTTTTCAGGCACCTTCATTCTGGCAGCCAATCGTTCAATGCTGGCCCGAATGAAGTCACGGCTGGCATCATCCATTAAGCGATATAGCCCGGAGTGCTCAGCCTGAAGCGACTTCTCCACCAAGCTGGTATGCTCGAATACACTGCGCCAATTCCAGCGCGTAATCGCGCGCAAGCTATTGATAAGCTTGCCCATTGTCAATTGCCGCGCTGTCTGTAACTGATGATCATACGTTACAATCTGATCCAGATTCTCCGCTTCATTCTCTAGCTTGCATTGCAGCCAATTTCGCACCGTGGCTGAATCGCCCGACCATTCTCTGAGATGCTGAATGAGATGGACGATCAGCGGGCCAGACATCGGTACGGACACACCGATCTTATCCAACGCTTCATTCATCTGTTCAGCGCTTGGCTCTGCCTGCTCGAGCTGCGCCATAATCTGCTCGACCTGGCCACAGACCGACCTGCGATCCTGAATGTCCGTCAATAGCTGATGGATCATCTGGAAGACTGCTGTTCTAAGCACGGCCTGCATCGCCCAGCCCTCCGCAATCGTCAGCACACTGATCTCCTGGTAGGCGTTTAGATATAAACGCCAGGAGTGCTCCTCCACTTCACCATCCATCAATTCCAAGTATGCCTCAGACAATTCCAGCAGCCTCGGAATATAAGGCTTGCGCAGCATCGGCAGCTTCCTCAGCGCGGACGATTGTGCCTCCTCTGCCAGAATCATCGTATGTTCGTGTAGGAACGCCGCATGATCAATCAGCCATTGCTCGACAGGTGAGGCACAAGCTGGGGATGTATCGCCCAACTGACCGATGGCGTCATCCAGTTCCTCTGCGTCATTGGCGATTTCACGCCAGACTCGCCGCGCATTATGCGAATAAGTTCTAAGCTGATGCGTCAATGCTAACTCATGGGCTCGTTCTCTTAATCTTTCAGAGACTGTTTTCATTGATCCTCCTGATATTAGAGATGTTGTTCATGAAATCGGATCATATGAATCATTCCCAATATCAGCCAGAATTATGACGAATCGATTTATTTAGTCCGCTTGTGAACCCCCACGCGCCTCAGCTCCGACCAATATAGATACTTTCTGGTGTGGTAGGCTTAATTGAGCGTGGCAGGTGAGTTCGGAGCATTTAGAGCGGCGTGGTCGGCTTAATTGACTGATCCAATCGACGAAAAAAAGACATCGCCCGCAAAAACGGACAATGTCTAATCAAGCACGCGTATGCAGTTGTACCAACAGCACACTACCCCTGATACGGAATCCCTGTAATCTTCACGCATACGGGTTTGGAGATCGTCAGCTCCGAGCCTGCGGCTTGCAGCTTGCCTGTAGCCGAATCTCGCTTGTAGGTGACGATATTATTGGAGTCGCGGTTAGCTGACAACAAGTACGCTCCATCCGGAGATATCGCAAAATTGCGAGGATGACCGCCTCCCGAGGAGCTGTGATCCACATAGGTCAGTGTTCCGCGCTCAGCATCAATGGCGAAGACAACAATACTGTCATGTCCACGATTCGAGCCATACAAGTAACGGCCATCGGGCGAGATATGAATATCTGCGCAAGCATTGTCATCGGCATACCCGGATGGCAGAGTCGAGACCGTCTGCTGCTCCACTAACTGCCCATCGCTGGACGTATAAGCGAATGCTGTAATAGTGGCATTCAGTTCATTAATGACATAAGCATAAGGGGCTGTAGGGTGGAAGACCAGATGCCGAGGTCCGGCACCTGCCGCTACATTCACGCTGCCATGCGGAACCAGCTTGCCCGCATCCGCCTCCCACTTGTAGGTGTAGATCCGATCAGCCCCTAGATCCTGTACCAGCACAAAGCGATTCTCCGCATCGATGAAGGCGGAGTGCGCCCGTGGCTGCGATTGAGCCGGATGTACACCAGAGCCTCCGACATGCGTATGCAGATCGCTAATCGCCCCGACCAGACCATCCTCTCCGATTGGCGAGACGCCTACCATGCCGCCGTGATAACTCGACACAATCAAGTGCTTCTCCTGACGATCCAATGTGATATGACAAGTCGGCGCAGGTGTCGTATCCGCTTGATCCAATAGCGACAGCTTTCCACTGCCCTTAGCGATTTGAATCGCAGCGACAGAGCCGACCCGATTGCCCTGTTCATCCTTGCTTTCTGTTATCGCATACAGCATATGCCTATTTTCACTGACGGTCAGGAAGGTTGGATTGGCAAGTCCGACCAATGAATCGAGAATTGCTAGCTCCCCTGTGACCGGATCGTAGCTGCAAGCATACACGCCTGGCGTATCTGACTCCGCGTAGCTGCCTATGAAGGCTAGCACTTTACCTGAATGACTCATCTAATCTCCTCCTAAGCCAATAACTTTTTCGCCAACCCTTTGAACTCCAATTCCTCGAACTTCTGAAGCACACGATCAGTCGCAGGCGCCCAGCGGCACGCCTCGAGCTCACACGCTACCGGCGCGTCAAGGCGAATCGTAGCCAAATCCCGGGATAGATGCAGCATATCCAGCTCGGCCTCAATTTTCGAGCGAACACCCTTGGGCAGCTCTGCCACATTCGCGAGAATGCCTTCAATGGAGCCATAAGCCTGGAGCAGCTTCAATGCCGTCTTCTCGCCAATCCCCTTGACGCCTGGATAGTTATCGGAAGTATCACCCATAAGTCCCTTAATATCGATCACCTGCCGCGGAGTCAGCCCCTTCTCCGCAAGGAGCAGCTCCTGATCATAGACAGCGTAGTTAGACGCGCCCTTCTTCATGATCACAACCTTCACATCGTCCTGGATAAGCTGGAGCATGTCATGATCCCCTGTCAGAATATAGCACTCTGCTTGTCCATTCTGTGCCAGAAAGTCGGCGAGCGTCCCGATACAATCGTCAGCTTCCCAGCCTGGAACACCAACGCTAATCAATCCGAAGGCATCCGTCACCTCTCGCACCAAATCAAATTGCGGCACAAGCTCCTCTGGGGGCTCGCCGCGATTCGCCTTATATTCGCTATACATTTCCGTACGGAATGTAGTGCTTCCCATATCCCAGCAGCACACCACATGCGTAGGCTGGAACGTATCAATCGCGTCCAATAGATACTTAACGAACCCATGGACGGCATTAGTAGGTAGACCGTAACTAGTCTTCTGAATATAGCCGCTTAATGCGCTCGCATAATAGGCGCGGAACAGCAGGGCCATCCCATCTACGAGCAGCACACGCGGCTTATGCAAGTCAGTCATGTGCATTCTCCTATTCTATAATCCGGTCAGATGCATGGATTGAATAACAGCCATCATATAACCCAGAACAACTGCCAATCCTAAGTATACCACCCCGAACCGTATGCGCAACGCCGACGGTACTTCATAATAGCGATCATTCGTATAAGGCGCTCCGTTAATCTCGCAATGCGCGACAACATGCGTGAGCCCGCCGCTCTCATCATGGATATGCTTGACTTGCAGCACTCTTACTTTACCAATTAGATATTGACCGCTCAGCGTCACCTTGTCTCGCACGCCCACACTATCCCAATATACCTCAACCGTCTGCTTGCCTTCCCGATCGGAATAGGTGACGAACGCCAGCTCGCGCTGGTGCTGCTCCCCAGGGACGAACACCCCTTGCATCCTCAGATACTCTATCGGAATCTTAATTTGGAACGGCAGGCTGTAGGCACCCTTCTTGCTCTTCTTCACATACTTATTATACAGGTCCCAGGCGAACATCACCCAGATGATAAGGAAGATCACACTCTTCAAATAGTAAATGACCACTAGCCCGCCTATGAGTCCGATAATCCAGAACCAGCGAGAGACCGCTGTCACGATTCTGCCGCCATCCAATGGATGAATCGGAATCAAATTCAACATATTGACGAAGAAACCGAAGTAGGCGACTACAATTAAGGTTGTGCTATCCATGGTAACACCCAGCATATAGGCTAGAAAAGCACCTATAGTGCCAAGAATCGGTCCGCCCAGTGCGATATAGGCTTCTGTGACCGCATCGCGGGGATTACGCTTCATCGCAATAAACGCGCCCAGGAACGGTATGAAGATCGGCGCTGATACGGGAAGCCTCCTATGCTTAGCCGCAAGCACATGACCCATCTCATGGATGAAGATCATCGCCACAATTCCAATCGCCACACCCCAGCTGCGCATCGCCCAAGCATAAGCCAGGATGGACGCCAGCATCGTAGCGACCGGCACCGCCACCTTAGACAGCAGCGGGACGATCACCTTATACTTCGACACGATGGTTAGAACAGTGGCGCCAATATAGAACCACTTGCGTTCGTTCTTCCTATTCGCGCCTTGTTCATTAGACAAAAGGGATCAGCTCCATATCTCATCGTATTGTTGTGCATTGTACCCAACAGTGACCTGATTGCCGCTCACAACGATCGGCCGCTTGATCAGCCTGCCATTGGTGCTGAGCAGCGCAATCTTATCATCATCAGACATCCCGCCCAGCTTATCCTTCAAGTTCATCTGGCGGTACACCTCGCCCGACGAATTGAAGAATCGCTGCAGCGGCAATCCGCTCTTCGCGATAATTGCCGTAAGTGTATCCTTGTCTGGCGGATGGTCGAAGATCTCAATACTGGTCAACGCATACCCGTTACGTTTCAGATGCTTCACGGCATCTCGGCAAGTGCTACACTTGCTATATTGGTAAATAACTGCCTGCTTCATTACTCTTCTCCTTCTTGTACGTAAATCAACGCTAATTTGTTGCTGAGCGCTTGTAAGTCTTCCGGGATCGGCGCATGGAAGGTCATCCGTACCCGCTGCATCGGATGGGTAAAGCTAAGCTCCTCCGCATGCAAGGCATGACGGTTAATAAGCGCGTCCAAACGAAGGGCATCAGATCGGTCCTCTGCCGGATCTAGGCCATACATGGCATCGCCGATTAACGGATGGCCGATATGCTTCATGTGCACACGAATCTGATGCGTTCTGCCGGTCTCCAGTCGAATTCGCTGCACGGATGCTTCATTGCCGAATACTTGTATTGTCTCATAATGCGTAGTCGAAGCATAGCCATCCTCACGAACGATGCGAATATGCGGATTGTCGTCAGACCGATCAATCGGGGCGTGAATCGTGCCGGAGGGAGGCTGTGGAAGGTCATGCACATAAGCCAGATAAGTCTTGTCTACTTCGTTACGCTGCATCTGTTCAGACACATGCTGATGAACATAAGCATTCTTGGCAATCGCGATTATACCTGAGGTATCCTGATCCAGACGATGGATCGGCCGGAACCGGTACGATTCCCCCTTATCCTGCCAATAATGGACAACACCATTAGCCAACGTGCCTGTATAATGTCCATGCGTGGGATGGACGATCAAGCCAGAGGGCTTGTTCACGACGAGCAGATCCGCATCCTCGTACACAATGGCGAAGGGTATGGGCTCAGGCAGAATATCCTCAGACCGTTCGACCGGCATTCTCAGCGCCACATGGTCGTGAGCATGGACAATCGCATTCGTGTATACCCGATTCCCATTCACTTCGATGCCGCGCTCAGTCTGCTTAAGCTTAGACAACAGCGATCGGGATACCTTCATTCGCTCCCTCAATATCTTAATCAGCGGTAGGCCATCATCCTTCTCGTTAACAAGATGAACAATCGGCGGCAAGTAATCCACGCTCGGTTACCCTCCATTCCGGAACACATCAGCGCTGCGCACATAATCCGTATCCGCGACTCCCGCTCGCGCATTCGCCAGGCGAGCAGCCGCGAAGAAGAAGTCGGACAAGCGGTTTAGATAACTACGAACCTCCGCATTCAATTCCTCCGTACGGGCCATCGTTACCACGAGTCGCTCCGCTCTTCTGCAGACCGTTCGACAGATATGCAGCTGCGCGGATAACGGTGTGCCGCCAGGGAGGATGAAGCGCTGAATTTCCGGTGTCTCCGCTCCCATACGATCTATCGCTTGTTCCAACCGGACGATTAGCTCAGACGTTACCTTATAGCTCCTGTCCTGCTTGCTCACGAAGGCTAGATCCGATCCACAGTCGAATAGTTCATGTTGAATTTCGAGCAACAGGTCCGCTAGATCCGCCAGCCGCTGATCTGAACCTATTAAACTTAGCGCCGCGCCAACATAACAATTAAGCTCGTCAATCGTGCCATAGGTTTCTACTCGTATATCATCCTTGGGCACTCTGCCGCCGATGACGCTGGTCATACCCGCGTCACCGGTTCTTGTATAGATCTTCATTCGAAAACTCCTCCTATCGATACAAATCCCCGCTAGCTTATAGCTGACGGGGATTTGACGGTTTTACTTGGATTTAAGATTATTCATGAATGCGATGTATTGATTAATCTTCTCGTCCATTAACATGCTGAGCTGGATAACAGTCTCTGAAGTGAATGATTGCTCCGACCGAGCGACATCTTCCATCCGGCCTCTTAATTGCCGAATCTCTTCCTCGAGAAGCGCTTTGTTCCTATCCACCTGATTCATCTTACGGGGGCGATAAGCAGGTACGTGAAGAACCGTCAATGCCATTCCCTCCCATTCTCTCATTTCGATTCACCTTGTCCAATTATAGCAGAAAATAGGAGGAATGGGAAGATTAGATTAACCTCTATTCAATTTGTTGACAAAATCACCGATGCGCTCCAATGCTTCATTCAATTGTGAGATTGAGGTTGCATAGGAACACCGTATGAAGCCTTCCCCGCCTAGTCCGAATACATGACCAGGAACCGCTGCAACCTTGGCTTCGCTTAGCAGACGTTCAGCAAATTGGTCAGAACTAAGCCCAGTGGATTGTATCGATGGAAAGGCATAGAATGCCCCCTCCGGTTCATGACAGGATAGTCCGATCTGCTGGAAGCCCTTCACGATTAACCTGCGGCGCTGATTATAGGACTCTACCATCCTATCCTTCTCGCCCAATCCATTGCGAAGCGCCTCGAGCGCCGCGATCTGTCCCATAACAGGGGCACACATAACGGTATATTGATGGATCTTCAGCATCGCTGCAATCAGCTCAGGATGTCCACACACATATCCCATCCGCCAGCCCGTCATTGCGAATGATTTGGAGAACCCGCTAACCAGCAAGGTGCGATCATACATACCCGGCATATGAGCGAAGCTGACATGCTTGACACCGTAAGTCAGCTCTGCATAAATTTCATCAGAGATGACAATAAGGTCATGCTCCTCGACCAGCTTGGCGATCGGAAGCCAATCCTCATAGCTCATAATGCCGCCTGTCGGATTACTCGGATAGCACAGGATCAGGATCTTCGATTTTGGCGTAATCGCAGCGCGAAGGGATTCAGCCGTCAGCTTGAACTTATCCTTGGCGAATGTCTCAATGCCAACAGCCTTGCCACCTGTAATGGAGGCAATCGGTGCATAGGAGATGTACGAGGGCTCGGGAATCAGCACTTCATCGCCTGGCGAGATCAATGCCCGAAGCGCCAGATCGATCCCTTCGCTGCCGCCGATCGTCACAATCATCTGATCGCGCGGGTCGTAGCTAACCTTGAAGCTGGTATCCAGATACTCGGAGATTGCCTCTCGGAGCTCCAGCAATCCCGCATTCGGCGTATAGGTCGTCTTCCCTTGCTCCAGCGCATATACGGCAGCCTCGCGCATATGCCAGGGCGTTACGAAGTCAGGCTCACCCACGCCGAGCGAGATGACATCCTTGCTTCCCTGTACGAGATCGAAGAATCGACGAATGCCGGAAGGCGGAATGTCCCTGACGAGCGGAGTTAAGTAGTCAGACATCGAACGGCGTTGGCCTTGAATAACAATTTCCTCAGATTTAATCATCGTTCACCAGCATCCTTTACGGTGAAATGAGCATACGGTGATCACCTTCATGATCCTCGAAGATCACACCATCCTGCTTGTACTTCTTCAATATGAAGTGCGTCTTAGTATTCAATACGGACTCGATCGTCGATAGACGGGAAGAGACGAATGAGGCTACCTCTCTCAGCGAATGACCCTCGATCTCAACGAGCAGATCATAGCCGCCGCTCATCAAGTAGACGGAGACTACCTCAGGGAACAGGTAGATGCGTTCCGCGATCGCATCGAATCCGCGTCCGCGCTCAGGTGTAATCTGCACCTCGATCAGAGCGGTTACCTTTTCTTGATCGATCTTGCTTCCGTTCACGATTGTCGCATACTTCAATATAATATGATCCTTCTCCATCTCAGTGATCGCCTGCTTTACAGACGTCTCCGACTCTCCGAGCAGTGTTGCGATCAGCGCCGCGTCGCGTCGCGCGTCCTCCTTCAGGAGTTCCAATACTTTCTGCTTTAATTCTGACATGCCTGGCTCCCTCATTTCCATTCGTGTTCAATGAATTCCGAATTGTTTAATCCTCATCATACACCTGAACGGCCTATCCTGCCAACATAATTCCTCGAAAATAGAGCGTATATGCCACCTTAAAATAGTCCCATACTCAGATATCGCTCGCCGGTATCAGGCGCGATACATAGAACACGCTTACCGGGTCCAATACGCTTCGCTTCCTGGATAGCGGTCCAGACTGAGGCACCCGAAGAAGGGCCGACCAGTATCCCTTCCAGTCTGGCCATATCCCTCATCGTACGCAGCGCATCCTCGTCTGCAACCCGAACGATCTCATCATAAATGCTCGTATTGAGCACCGCGGGTACGAAGCCGGGACTCGTGCCCACGAGCTGATGCGGTCCCGGTCTGCCCCCGCTAAGCACAGGTGAGCCAGCGGGCTCCACGACCACAATACGCAGATCGGGCAGCGCCTCCTTCAACGTCTCCCCAGTGCCGGTAATCGTACCGCCCGTACCTGCTGTAGCGACGAACACGTCCAATCGACCCTCCGTCTGCTCCAGGATTTCCGGCGCCGTAGTCCGTCTATGGATGTCTGGATTAGCTCGATTCTCGAATTGCTGAGGGATGAAGGCATGCTCGAACTGTTCCTTCAGCTCGAGCGCCTTACGGATGGCACCAGGCATCCGCTGGGCCGCCGGTGTGAGCACAACCTCCGCGCCATACGCCCTGAGCAGATTGATTCTCTCCTTGGACATATTATCCGGCATTACCAGAATTGCGCGGTAACCTTTGGCGGCAGCGGCCATCGCGATGCCGATACCGGTATTGCCGCTGGTCGGCTCGATAATGACCGCATGCTCAGGGAGCAGGCCTGCTCGCGCAGCCTCATCTATCATGTTACTGGCCGCTCGGTCCTTCACGCTGCGGCTCGGATTCATGTATTCAAGCTTAACAACAACTTCGGCTGAATCCGCTTCGACTAAGCGGTTGATTCTGACAGCTGGCGTATCCCCGATGAGATCCGTTATTCGTTGCACAACTCTAGGCATACACGTACCGCTCCTCACTTACGTAATGCCATAATTCTTACCTTTCATGGCTGCTTTGTCAACCTTCCGTCACCCTTCCTTCCGGTAGTCGAGCCTGCTTCGAATGACCGTTCGCATGAACCACCAGGCCAGCAGCGGCGAGCTTCCGACTACGAGCAGCAGCATATTCATCACGGTCACTGTTTCACGCCAGGACACCACAATAATGAAGGCGACGGTCCCACATATACGCCCCGTATTCAGCCCTAGCTCTCGCGTGATGACATGCTCAACACGATGTCTAGCGCTCTCCTCGTCCTGTCCGATTAGATCGAACACGGAGGAGGTTATCGGGATTATATAGAGCGGGAAAGCGGCACCTGCCACTATGCCGAATATGAGCAGGGTGAAGTAATTGACCTGCCAGAAGAAGGGCAGGATCGCCGCTATCATAAACACAGCCCCTGCCAGCATCAGCCTGCTCCTCACCCTCGGCTTCATTAGTCGGCCAATCCACCAATAGCTAATCAGTGACACAATGGAAGAAATCAGCGAGAAGGTCCCGATCTTGGATTCACTCTTCGTCGCTACGAAGATCAGCACACTGATGATGAAGGCGAATACCCCCTCGCGCACGCCTTGCGCTGCCAGTCCTGCGAATGCCTTGCGCCACATCGATCCCGGCTGCCTCAGCGTCTTGACGCTGTAGGACCAGTCATAACGATCATCCGCTTGCCGCTTCTTCAGGAAGAAGCTGAAGATCGCGGCCATGATGAACACAGCAAGCGATATCGAGAACACCAATCGATATCCCTCACTGCCTCCGGAGGCTCTGGCGATGAGCAGGCCCGATATCCACGGGCCGATCATATTACAGACAGAGCCGATAAGCCCAGACCACCCGTTGAACCGATCCCGATCGTCCGGGCCGGTGATCTCGAAGTACACCACATTGAAAGCGAGCCAAAAGAAACCGAAGGCCATGCCCTGAAGCGCGCCTAGCGCAATAACATAATCGACCGCCTGCTTACCGAGCAGCAGCACAGCTAGATAGAAGCCGCCAGATGCCGCCACACCGAGCCGCAGGCTGTTCATTTTATTACGTTCCTTCACCCACTTGCCTGCCAGGTAGAAGGTGAGTACATTCATGATTTGGCCTGCTAACGCAAACCAGCCAATCAGCGCGTAATCCTGCTTCGCTCTCCACAGAAATACATTAACGAAGGTGCCGGAGAGCGCGCAGGCCGCGGCGAATAATCCGTGAACAACGAGCAGCAGAACGGCTTGCCTAGATAATACCTTCATATCGCGCTCCTCTACAGGTTCATCGATCTATCTCCTGTAGTTTTGCCTTCTGCGCGGCAATTGTGAGCATACAAAAAATGCCACCCTCAGCTTGCGAAGGCGGCAGTCCAGAATATACATTACCCATACACGATCATATAATAGATCCCTGCGATGATGAACAGACAAGCGATCACCAGCAGCGTTCCCCACAGATACTTCATTGCACACTCGCTCCAATTACGTATGATAAGGATATCGAAATAATCATCGACAACAATCCAATCGCGCGATTATCCTTGGCGATCTCTTGATCAACCTTCAGATTCGGGGTGAGGAATTCGAAAATAAAGTAAGCAACAAGCAGCAGAACAAAGCCGTAGGAGGCCCAGATCAAGGCGTGATACACCGAATCTGAGGTCTGGATCGCGAATCGGAATATGTTCCCGATCCCGAAGATCTTGCCTCCGGTGGCCATAGCAACAGATACATTCCCCTTCTTGATTTCCTTCCAGTCGCTGTACTTGGTCACAAATTCGAAGATCGCGAGGAAGAGGACCAGCGCCATAATGGTGACAGTAAAGAAGGCCAAGGTTTCCACATAGGGATTCTGCAGCAAGCTGTCCATCTCATCTCTCATATGCTTCACCTCATCTCATTGATCGCTATATCCTACTAATTCAACTCAACAACCGTAACTCCTGCTCCGCCTTCGCCGTAGTTGCCCAATCGATAGCTCTTCACATGCTTATGCTTGCGCAGAAATTCCTGAATTCCCGTGCGGAGCACACCCGTCCCCTTGCCATGGATGATATATGCCTGACCTAGACCAGCGAGATATGTCTCATCGAGGAAGCGATCAACCTCGATATACGATTCCTCCAGCGTAGTCCCGCGCAGGTCAAGCTCCATGCGCAATTGATCGTCACGCGTACGCTGCAGCCCTGCGTGGGCAGACACGACGGGCGCAGTCTTCTTCGCCTTATGGACAGTCTCTCGCTTCACCAATTCCAGATCAGCTAGTGACAGCTTCATCTTCATGATGCCGAGCTGAACGGTAGCCTCGCCTTGTCCCACTTCGACAACGAACCCCTTCTGCCGCAGACTGTGCACATGGACTTCATCACCCGCGCTCAGCTTGGATGCCTGCTTAGCGCCGCTCGCGGCTGGTGTTCGCGCTGACAGCTTGGGCGCTGCTTCCTCCAGCTTCTTCTTCGCCTCAATCAGCTTATGCTCCTTGAGCGAGCTGGCTTCCTCCATCGCCATTCTCCGCAGATCGGCGATAATCGCCTCCGCTTCCTGGCGTGCTTTAGCAACTGCGCGCGCAGCCTCTTGCTCAGCCGTTTGCAGCAGCTCACCCTTACGCCGCTCGAATTCGGCCCGCTCGGATTCGAGCTTGCGTCTGACCTCCTCCAGCTCAAGACGCAGTAGCTCGGCAGTATGACGCTCGGATTCAGCGCCCAGCCGATTCTCCTCCAAGGAGGCGATCATCGTCTCGACACGCTTGTCATCCTCGCCGACCTGGCTAGAAGCATGGTCGATGATCGCCTGCGACAGACCGAGTCGCTTCGCGATGGCGAAGGCATTGCTCCGTCCTGGCACGCCAACGAGCAAGCGATAGGTCGGGCTTAACGTCTGCACATCAAACTCCATACTCGCATTGATCATACCCTTGCGGTCGTAGGCATATGCCTTGAGCTCACTGTAGTGTGTTGTGGCGATCATGCGGCTGCCCATGCGATGAACATGATCCAGCATCGCAATCGCCAGCGCTGAGCCCTCTGCTGGATCCGTCCCTGCCCCCAGTTCATCGAATAGCACCAGCGATTTGGGTGTCATATCGCTGAGAATCGAGATGATATTCGTCATGTGGGAGGAGAAGGTACTCAGATTCTGCTCGATGCTCTGCTCGTCGCCGATATCCGCGTACACGGCATCGAACACACAGAGCTGACTGCCTTCCTCAGCGGGGACGAACAACCCTGATGCGGCCATAAGCGAGAGCAGTCCAACCGTCTTCAGAGCAACCGTCTTCCCGCCTGTATTCGGTCCAGTTACAATGATTGCGGTGTACGTATTCCCCAGCTCGAGATCCAATGGCACGACATCCCCCTTAAGCAGCGGATGCCTTCCCTTCCTGATCTTCAGATAGCCTCGATCGTTCATCATCGGCCTGACTGCCTTCTGCGTATAGGCAAGACCAGCCTTGGCGAATATAAAGTCAAGCTGGGCGAGCAGATCAAGATTCGCGCCAATCTCCTCGGCATGCTCAGCCACTATTGCGGTAAGGCGCATCAGAATCTTCTCAATTTCTTGACGTTCGGCCAAGGCAAGCTCACGCAGCTTATTATTGAGTGCGACCACAGCCTCTGGCTCGATGAACAGCGTAGCGCCTGAAGCGGATTGGTCATGCACAATGCCGCCGAAGCTGCCGCGGTATTCTTGCTTCACCGGGATGACGTAGCGATCATTACGCATCGTCACCAGGTTATCCTGCAGCATCTTCTGAATCGAGGAGCTGCGAATCATCTGGTCCAGCTTCTCCTTCACGCGCCCCTCGCCGCCCCGCCGTTCCTTACGAATACGGGCCAGATCAGCACTTGCGCTGTCCAATACTTCACCTTGTTCGTCGATACATGTCAGAATCGCTTCGTCAACTGACCGCAGCTCTGCAACCAGCTCAAATAGCGAGGCGAGCGTTGCTAACGGATGATCCACATGCAGAGCGGCCAGGAATCGCTTCAGACGGCGTCCGCCGCTGACGGTTGTCGCGATGTCAAGCAATTCCTCCGCATTCAGCATGCCGCCGATCACTGCCCGTCTGAGCGATGGCTCGACCTGACGAATGCCGCCAAACGGCGGTTGACCCTTCAACCTAATCACTTGTGCGGCTTCATCCGTCTCTAAGAGGCGCAGCTTAACCTCCTCGAAATCCTTGGACGGCAGCAGCTGCTCCGTCAACGCTTTACCCAGAGTTGTCGAGGCCTCGCCTGACAATTGCGTAATTATTTTATGATAATCAAGGGTATGCAGCACTTTCTTATTCAATAGGGTTATTCCTCCCGGCTTACACTATGCCATTATAGTACCACGTCCATCAGGCGAGCTTAAGCTCCAAGTTTCATTATAGCCAAAGGTGCCGGCAAAACCAATGTTGGGTGAGAGTGGCAGGGAAGAAACGGAGGGGCTGCGGAGATACTAGGCATACGCCGTTCATTCCAAGTGCAGATTAAGGGAGGTAAGAAGAACATGTCCATAATCCGTCATATTGTACGATTCATCGTTACGGCGCTCGTGATCATGGTCGTCGGCTACATCGTTCCGCAATTTGAAGTCGGCGGCTTCTGGAGCGCATTATTCCTAGCCGTTGTTATCGCCTTGCTCGGTTGGGTGGCGGAGGGTATATTCGGCAAGCGAATTACCCCATTCGGGCGCGGCATCGTCGGCTTCATTGCCAGCGCCGCAGTCATATGGATTGCCCAATTTATCGTCGGCGGCGTATCAGTTACGTTAATTGGTGCCATTCTCGCGGCATTAGTCATCGGTATTATCGACCTGTTCGTGCCGGTGAGCACCCCGTTCGATGCAGGCAAGCGAGAGAAAGCGAGCACGTAATGTGCTCGCTTTACCCCTATATGCTGGTCACTTAGCTCGGTTCAGATTGCACGAGCTGAATCCATTCATTATATTCGATTTGCAGCTTGCTGTATTCCTCCTGCAGCTTCGCCATCTGCTCTGCTATATCCTGCGCGCGCTGCTCCGCAGCCTGCTGATCGGCGATCCGCTCTGCATGTTCACGCTCTAGATCAGACAGCTTCTTCGACAGCTCCTGCAATTCCTCCGTCTGATCCTGCGCAGCGAGCTTTCTGCTCTGCTCGAGCTGCTCCTTCAGCTTGATATAATCATCCGCGATATTCACTGCGGCCAGCACTGCCAATCTAGGCGTATCCAGTCTTGGGAACCCCTTGGCGATCTTCTTCATCTGCTCGTCGACGATACCCGCCGCTCGAAGCATCTGTCCACTGCTTGCGTGTCCGGACAGCTTGTACTGAAGACCGTGGATCTCAACCGTGACCTTCGTCTTATCCCCACTCATCGTACGTCCCTCCTAAGAGTCAGACCTTGCGCAATATTCCTATAGAATTATTCGCTAATGGCGATGCATTCTCCTGCTGTTCGCCACTTTTTCTCGGTGCTGCGCAGAGCCTGATCAACCAACCATTACTTACGCAGCTGCGCACCGAAGGTTTCAGTAAGCGCAGTGACTACACGCTCATGCAGCTCGCTCACTTCTTCATCGGTAAGCGTGTGTTCCGCATGCCGGTATACGAGCGCCAATGCGACACTCTTCTTATCGGCGCCAAGGCGTTCACCCACGAATATATCGAACACCTGGACCGACTCGAGTAACGATCCGGCAATTTCACGCACACAATCAGTCAGCCTGCCAACTTCAACGGCCTGATCCACGACAACTGCGATATCTCGTGTGACGGATGGATACTTCGGCAGCACCTTATAGGCGATATCCGAGCTGGCCAGCTCGTAGAACACAGCCAGATCAAACTCAGCCACATAGGTGTCTGCCAGGTCGCGATCGGCCTGCACCGTCGGATGCAGCTGTCCAACATACCCAAGCTTGACCGCTCCCGCGTACACCTCTGCTGTACGGCCAGGATGCAGCCCATCCAGCTGGGCCGCTCTCCAATCAAGCGCTGGCAGTCCCAGATAAGCCGACAGCTTCTCTATGATGCCCTTCATATCGAAGAAGTTAACCTCCGCGGCGGCGCCAGTCCAGGACACTCCATGCTTGCTGCCCGCAAGCAGCATGCTCAATCTATGCTTCTCAGTCGGCAGCTCGGTCAGCGTGTCCTGCCTGTTCAGGAATACACTGCCCACCTCGAACAGTGCCAAGTCATCCCTACTTCGATTGCGGTTGTAGGACGCCATATCGAGCAGATGCGGTACCAGACTCGTGCGCAGCGCGCTGCGCTCCTCGCTCATCGGCATCGCGAGGCGAATCGGCTTCACCGCTGTGTCCAGATGCGGGAACGCGCCTACCTGACTCGGATGCGTGAACGAATAACTGATCGACTCATGCAGTCCGCTCTGCGTCAGCAAGCGTCGTATCGCTCTACGGATCGCTTGCGGCTTTGTCAGTGAGCCAGGTGTCGTCGCACCATTCAGCAGCGTCGTCGGGATCTGATCATAGCCGTACAATCGGGCAATCTCTTCTATAAGATCTACTTCTCGCGATATATCGCCTCGCCGTGTTGGAACCGTTACGGTGAACGCGTCACCGGCGAGCTCGAATGGGAAGCTCAGGCGATCCAGTATCGCAGCAACCTCCGAGGGCGCAAGCGATGTCCCTAAATATTCATTCAGTCGCTTCAGTTCGAGCGACACACGCTTCTGCTGGATCTCGGCAGCTCTTGCCTCAGTTACGCCCTGAGCGATGCGGCCACCGGCCAGCTCCGAGATCAGCGCTGCTGCGCGATTGAGCGCATCGAGCACAACGGCGGGATCTGCCTCCTTCTCGAAGCGCAGACTCGCCTCAGAACGCAGCCCCAGCTGCCTCGACGTCTTACGCACATAGCTGCCAGCGAAGCTGGCGGATTCAAGGAAGATGCGCTTCGTCTCATCCGTGACTTCAGAGTTTGCACCGCCCATCACGCCAGCCAGCCCGACCGGCTTCTCGCCATCGGTGATCAGCAGCATATGCGATGCCAGCTTGCGCTCAGCGCCATCCAATGTGATCAGCGTCTCGCCGTCACGAGCCACGCGCACATCGATACGTCCGCTTGCCAGCTGATCCGCATCGAACGCATGCAGCGGCTGCCCGTATTCCAGCATCACATAATTCGTCACATCGACGATATTGTTGATCGGACGAATGCCGGCGGCCATCAGCCTGTTCTGTAGCCACAGCGGCGAAGGCGCCACCTGCACGCCCTCAATCACACGGCCCGCATAGTGTCTGCATGCCTCCGGCGAGCTGATCGTGATCTCGAACAGCTCAGAGGCCTGCGGCCCCTCAGCTTCATATTGCGACACATTCGCATCCGGCAGCTTCGCAGAGCGGTCCAGCAGCGCGCCAAACTCATACGCCACACCTCGCATGCTAAGCGCATCCGAACGATTCGGTGTCAGATCCAGATCCAGCACCTGATCGTCCAGCGCCAGCACATCGAGGATGCTTGCTCCAAGCTCCGTGCTCTCAGGCAGCACCAGGATGCCCTCCTGGATCTCCTTGGGGAGCAGCTTATCATTGAGGCCGAGCTCCTTGGCCGAGCAGATCATGCCTTGCGATTCCACGCCGCGCAGCTTCGCTCGCTTTATTTTGAAATCACCAGGCAACACCGCTCCGATCACCGCTACAGGGACCTTCTGACCAGCCGCCACGTTCGGCGCTCCGCAGACGATCTGCAGATCCTCACCCTGACCCACATCAACGGTGCACACACTCAGCTTGTCAGCATCCGGATGCTTCTCTCTTGTCCTCACATAACCGACTACCACGCCGCTGACTCCTTGATTGCGCTCCTCGACCACATCGACCTCGATGCCGCCTCTGGTCATCATCTCAGCCAGCTCGCGCGCTGTATATCCGCTCACATCCACATAATCGGACAACCACTTAACAGAAACCTTCATCTTCGATTACCTTCCTTCCCGGGAGCTGCTCCCATATGCTGTCTATCTCCTTACTGCTTGCTGAACTGACTGAGGAAACGCACATCATTCGTATAGAAGTGGCGGATATCGTCAATGCCGTACTTCAGCATCGCAATTCGCTCCACACCCATGCCGAAAGCAAATCCGCTTACCTTAGCTGGATCATAACCGCCATATTCAAGCACCTTCGGATGCACCATGCCGGAGCCCAGAATCTCCAGCCAACCAGTCTGCTTACAGACGCGGCAGCCATGTCCCTTGCAATGCACGCAGGTCACATCCACCTCCGCGCTGGGTTCTGTGAACGGGAAGAAGCTGGGGCGCATGCGAATCCTCGTGTCTCGGCCGAACATCTCCCGTACGAATTGCAGCAGCGTACCCTTCAGATCGCTCATGCGCACATGCTCATCAATGACAAGCCCCTCAATCTGCATGAACTGGAAGGAATGCGTCGCATCATCATCATCTCTGCGATACACCTTGCCCGGGCAGATGACCTTGACTGGCGTCTGACCATTCATCTCGCGCATCGTGCGAATCTGAACCGGCGATGTCTGGGTTCTCATCAGAATCTCATCAGTAATGTAGAACGTATCCTGCATGTCGCGCGCGGGATGATCCTTGGGCAGATTGAGCGCCTCAAAGTTATAGAAGTCGGTCTCCACCTCTGGACCTTCGGCGATCGTGTAGCCCATCCCCAAGAAGATATCCTCGATCTCCTCAACGACCTTGCTGAGGGGATGTAGCGCGCCTAGCTCATAGGGCCGGCCTGGCAGGGTCACATCGATCTTCTCCGCCTGCAGCCTCGCTTCGGTCTCTTCTTCGATAAATCGCAGCTGCTTCTGCTCGATTAATGTCTCAATAGCAGCGCGCACCTCATTCGCCACCTGGCCGATAACCGGCCGCTCCTCAGCGGTCAATCCGCCCATTCCGCGCAGAATTTCAGTCAGCGCTCCCTTCTTGCCGAGCAGCTTCACCTTCAGCTCCTGCAGCTCCGGATTCGACATGACCCTATCCAGTTGCTGGGTTGCCTCTTGTCTTAATGCCTGCAATCTTTCCTTCATCTTCGGTTGCCTCCTATACTTACATGCAATCAACTCTCTATAAAATAAAAAAACTCCTCTGTCCAAAGGGACGAAGAAGTCGTGGTACCACCCTGATTCTGCGGTTGTGCCAATTTCAGCGCATTCTGGCGCATAGCTGCGCAAGAAGAGTCGCCGGCATAGCCGCACTCATGCTCGTGATAACGGACGAACCCCGGTTTCTCTACTTGCACATAGACGGCCGCGTGGCTTGCTATGTGTTTCAAGATTCTGCTCAGGAGCGAACTTCGGCAGTCTGTTGCTAGCGGGAAGCTCTCAATCCCAGGCGTCCCGTCCCTGTCTAGAAGTGCTGCGTACTCTTCTCCATCATCGCTGTAGCTATTCCAATCCTGATTGAAGATCGAATGATATAAGTATATGAGATCACGCTTGCTGATGCAAGTACCGCGAGCAGCGGGCTGCTGGAAAGGAGGGGAGCAAGCGTATGTTGCGAGAATCCAACAATTCCTCTAGAATAAATCTTAAATCTAAGGTGATGCTGCATAAATCCAACAAAATGCCTTTACCATATAGAGAGAAGGAGAAGAGAACCATGTACAAGTTAATAGCCATTGATCTCGACGACACCCTGTTGAATGATGATCATGTGATCACGGAAGCGACGAGGGAGGCGTTAGCAGCTGCGGCAGCGCAGGGTGTAATTGTCACGATTGCCACTGGCAGAATGTACGCGTCAGCCGCTGCGATAGCAAGTGATCTGAACATGAACGTTCCGCTTATCACCTATCAGGGCGCGCTGATCAAGAACATGCTGGATGGTCAGGTGCTGTACGAGCGAACGGTCCCGGCTCAGATCACCCAGCGCGTCTACACGTACTGTGTCGAGCATAACCTGCATCTGCAAGGCTATTATGAGGATCAGCTGTATGTGCGCGAAGATAATGATAAGATCATCGCCTATGCCGAGCTGTCCAAGATCCCCTACATTGTGGAGCCTGACTTCGCCAAGGTGCTGCAGAAGCCCCAGACGAAGCTGGTCATCATCGATGATCCATCCAAGCTGGACGCGATTGCTGAGCAATTCCGCAGCTGGTTCGGCGCTGACGCGCATATTGTGAAGTCCAAGCCGCATTTCCTCGAGATTATGCATGCAGAGGGTACGAAAGGCAGCGCGCTGCGCTATCTAGCGGAGCACTTCGGCTGTTCGATTGAGGAGACGATAGGTATTGGAGATAGCTGGAACGATCATGATCTGGTGGAGGCTGCCGGATTAGGGGTAGCGATGGGCAATGCCATCGATGACCTAAAGCGCGTTGCGAACTATGTCACAGCAACGAATAATGAAGATGGCGTGAAGCAAGTGATCGATCGGTTTATTCTGTAGAAGTAGAAGTGAAATGAATGACTATTGGAGGGATACGAGGATGGGACAATCATTCTATGATGTAACGGTGCAGAATGCTGCTGGTGAAGCTCGCGCTATGCGCCATTACCAAGGAGAGGCGCTGCTGCTGGTCAATGTCGCTTCAGCGTGCGGGTTCACCCCGCAATATGAGGGATTAGAGAAGCTGCATCAGCAATACGCAGAGCGCGGACTGCGCGTGCTAGGGTTCCCATGCAACGACTTCGGCGGTCAGGAGCCGGGCTCGATGGAGGAGATCCAGCAGTTCTGTAAGCTGAATTACGGCGTGACCTTCGAGCTATTCGAGAAGCTGCATTGTGTGGGCGAGGAGCAGCATCCGCTGTACAGCTGGCTTATCAGCGAATCCGAGAGCAATGAGCAGGTGCAATGGAACTTCGAGAAGTTCCTGATCGGGCGTGACGGCAAGCTGCTGAATCGCTTCTCCAGTAAAGTCTCCCCTGATGATGCCGAGCTGGTCGCAGCTGTAGAGCAAGCGTTAGCGTGAGGAGAGCCGGCACTTGATCCGATATCGATTCGATCTGCAGCGAACAGGCATTCCTGACTATCAAGAGCTGGCTCATATTATTCATGCGTGGTCGCTAGAGGATGCAATTACGAAGTTCACCCGCAAGCACCGCCTCCAGCCGCCTGCCTACTGGGATGAGCCAGCCTTCGATCGATTCATTGAGATGCGATTCACCTCCAGGCACGGAGATGTCTGGTATATGATTCACTGGTAAATCAATCTCATAACTACGCAAAACCTCTTAGCAGAGACTATATGCGACAACCGAGCTATGTGCTAGCTAACGGTTGCGCTGTATTGACAGAGCAGATCATTCAGATCAATATATAGTTTCCATTCTAGCTGCTTAGGCCGTTATGAAATTGATTCTGGTAAAGCTATATTGTCCGAATAAGCGTCAGTATAGCTTCACCGTCTTCTCGAACTCCCACTGCTGGCCTCGGCTGTCGGTCACCTTGACCAGTACGCGCCACCAGCCTGGCTGATCAATCTCCTCGCCGTTAGCGCGATAGAAGTAGGTATCGAAACCTAGGAACAGCACATCCGTATCATCCTCAACCTCGGACAATGCGATGGACTTCGCTTCTCCCCCTTCATCTGTCTTACCGGGCAGCAGCTCCAATTCCACGAGCCGCGGAGCGCCGTCATCCTCCGGAAGCCACACCGTAACCCCATAATCATTATAGCCTTGCCGCAATGGATGGACTTCCGCGGTCATATGAATCTCCTCCCCCATTACATGCCAATGCAGGGGCTTATTCTGTGGGATAGGCTCCGATGAGCTAAGAATGCCGGCAAGCGCGGCAATCACGAGCATTAGTGTAATATCCAGCTTCAGCCAAGCCCCGAGCCGCGTAACGCCCGTCCTGCGGAAGCGTCCTCGTATAATCGCGGCAACTACGCCTACAAGCACGACAATCACCAGCTTGCCGATCAGCACCAGACCCCAGCGCGTCTCTAGAATATACCCCAAGTCCGGCAGATAGAGCGCCGAGCTGATAATCCCGCTGAACAGCAGGAGCAGGAATGCGGCTATTGACATGCCCGAGAAAGTCGGCAGCATCTTCTCTGCCTCGTAGCGATACCTGCGCCACATTAACAGGATCAGCAGCAGCCCGCCCAGCCAGACGGCAGCCCCCAGCAGATGGATACCGGACATGAGAGAAGCCAGCAGATGGTCGTCCGCGGCTGCGGCATGTCCAATCTGCGTCTTCGCCGCTATAGCTGCGAACACCCAGATCAAGTCGAACAGCTTCGAATAACCCAGCGCGAACATCCCGATCAAGCTGAGCGCGAGCAGGATCAGCCACGATATGCCTGGGGTTGTTTCAAGCATCAGGCGGGATACGCCTTCCCAATCCTCAAACCCGACCAGCCGATGGATGAACGTAACAATAACTAGCAGGAGTACGATAAAATAAATCCGCTGCATCTGCAGCATGCGCTGCCGGTGCCGTCTCATCTGCTCTTCGGAGCGGCTTCTGAGCAACGCGCTCCATAATGCTAATCCGAGCATGGGCAGGAACGCCATGAAGAAAGCAGCCATCGAATAATCGCTTGAATCATAGCCAGACAAGAGCTCCAGCTTACTCGGTAGTTCGAAATCATCTTCCGCTGTGACCGAATGGTCATGATGGCTGTGATCGACCTCGGGAGCGGTCGGGGTCACGGGCGTAACAGAGGAGGTCTGATCGTCCGCAGCCACTTGCTCACCTGTAGAACTCGTGCTCGCTGCTGGAGTCTGGGCCACGCCTGCAACTGTGAACGAGTAGCTGCCGCTGACCGAATGACCGTCTAATGAGAGCACCTTATAGGCAACCGTGTACGCGCCGTCCGTTAGACTCTCTTCTAGTGGTACAACAATGCCCTTGCCATCCTCTGTAACAGTCAGCGCGCCGCTGAGCACCGCAGCACCGCTCGGACCAGTGACCGTCACCGCATTAGGCGAGACAGCCTCCAGCTTCTGATTGAATAACAGCTGAATGCTGTCGGGCTGCTCTTCCACACGCGCATTGGCCGCCGGTTCAGATGATGTGAGCACAGCATGACCATCAACAGCAACAGGGGATACCAGCAGGATCAGCAGGAATAGGGCAATTAGCGCAGTCCCTCCATGTAATCGCAACCAAGAATGCTGAAGCATGAATCTCATCCTATTCTATAAAGTAATAATGACTCTCTCGAATTAGCTGAACTCAGTGCACTAATTCACTTTAATCAATAGTTTTCCATCCGGTGATCGGCCCAGCGGAGTGGCGCACTTCGGGCATGAGCCTGGCTCTTCGGATACTCGGATCATCCCACGACATGACGGACAGCTCTCGACCCCCCGTCCCGACGATACGCCAGACAGCCCGCTCCTTACGCCTGTTAGCAGGCCGCGTATCATTCTATAAGCAAAGTATATAATAACGCCGAATAGGATCAGCCTGATTAAGACGCCTATCATAAAGATCGCTCCTCGTTTCACCAGCTAGAATTGAGTATCATTATCACTAGAGTAACAAATTAATACGATTCAGACAAATCCGATTCGATGCGGATCATCCCACTCAGATATACCTTCATACTTGTCGCATAGTACGCAAGCGGATTCGCGCGGGGCAGATTGATCTGCGCTGCGTCAGCTGCTGTATTCTCGGTAATATCCAATGCTGTCTCCCGCAGCACCCAAGGCTTATGCTCGATCTCAACACGCAGCAGCTGATCCTTCGGATCCACAGTGAACAGATAATAGCGTTCCGTTAGAAAATCCGTCATCGGATCAGCAGCGGCAGGGAAATCGCCTGACAGCGGGCGGTATGTTGCCTGGAATGCAGATTGACCGCCTAGCACATCCTGCCGCGTGCACTTGAAGTTGTACATCGACTCCTGACTCTGGAGCAGCTGGATATTCGCTCTATAGTAGGGCAATTTGAAGATCAGTCTGCCTCCCCATACGACTCCGCGGTGATCGGCATCTATACTGAAGAAGTACACACCGCGCTTATCGCCCGCGCTAACATAGGTGCGTAGATTGAGCGAGGGAAAGGCCGTTATCCCAGGAATGGGCGGCAGACCTCGCAATCGATTGTTCGTAAGATGAAACGCAACCGCACTGACCCACGTAGTACCATCATGAAGATCAAGCTTCAATTGTCTTGGAACCAGCGGCCTCAGCTCATGAGCCGGCACCGGCCAATGGATGAATAACAGGTCATTCCAGGTTTGGGTCATCAACCAATTCATCATCTCGCCGCCCTTGTGATTTAATATGACTAGTCCTAACCAATCATTCAATGATATATTCATTCTAACGAAACAATTAAGAATTGGATTCTATCTAACAGATTAGAGGTGGCTCGTTATGCAGACAGTTCAATATTTCGTCAGGTTGATCGCGCTGATCATCGGTACATTGATCGGTTTACGCGTCTTGTTCGTCATGGTGAATCGAATCCCCGGCGTGGTCGTAGCGCTGTCAATCATCGCTATCATTGTATTCGTCACTGCTTATATCAAGGGCGGCTGGCAAGCCATTGGTGTTCGATCGAAGAAGGCTTCGGCTATCGCAACCATCCTCTCGGTCATTCTCCTCATCATTTCATCTGCAATCCTAATTAATGTGAAGTAGCTAGGCGCACGCCCAAGCGCATAATAGGCTCCTGCATACAATAACTCGTAATTATGCAGGAGGTGTACAATTATGAACAGCCCAATCGCTTCCGCTCAACCCATCTATGAAGCGGACACAACCATGGTGCATTCGATTCAGCAATGCCGCCAGCAGCTTCACCATATCTGTCGTCAGTATATGCACCGGAGAGTACGTATTGTAACTATCCATAACGAACAGCATGAAGGTATGCTCGTCGGATTTGACGAGCATCAGCTGTATCTGAGTATCTCTTCCTCATCATGCTCCTCATGTATGGGGACTCGTCAGCCTTTCCTTTATGGCGGACCCGTGCCAGTCTACAATCCCTATGCCAATGTCATCCTGCCGCTGGTGCTGTTCAATCTGCTGACAATCTCTCTCCTCTAGACATCTTTAGAATGCAAGAGCCGCAACGCGATTATGCGCTGCGGCTCTTGCTTTCTATCAGTTCAAGTGACAACCCTCCGAGCTAATCACGATTCGATTACCCTTGAACGACCTTCCAGAACGCTTGCTTTGGCTGCTGCTTAACGTCGAACAGCAACGGCCAATTTTTGCGCGACCGCACAGGGAAGTGATCCAGCCATGTATAATCATCCGCTGCGCCCCAGAATGTAACGGAGGAGATCACGTCCTTATAGGTTCTGAACAACTGGAAGAACTGCTCATAGCGGCTGGCCTGCAACGCAATCATCTCATCCGTTGGGACGATCAGGTCCGCGCGCCGATCCTGGAAGTCGAACATCGACACATCCATCTCGGTGATTTGCAGCGTTAGCCCAAGCGCTGCGTAACGCTCGATCGCGCTGCGGATATCGTCCATATTCGGATCATGCACATTCCAATGCGCCTGCAGCCCGATGCCATGTATCGGCACACTGCGTTCCAGCAATGATTTCACAAGCTTGTAGATCTTCTCGCGCTTTATCGGATGACTCTCATTATAATCGTTATAGCACAAGATTGCGTTCGGATCTGCCTCATGCGCGAACTCGAACGCCTTGGCGATGAACGATTCGCCGGCTATATCGAGCCACTTGGTTCTGCGGAACAATTGATCCTCCTCATCCGCGATAACTTCATTCACAACATCCCATGCATAGATCGTATCCTTATAGCGGGACACAACCGCATCGATATGCGACTTCATCCGCGCATATAGCAATTCAGAGGACGCTTGACCGCCTCCACCATCCTCGAACACCCAGTCCGGTGTCTGATTATGCCAGACTAGCGTGTGCCCGCGCAGCTTCTTCTTATGCTTGCGGGCGAACGCGGCAATCTGATCGGCCTCCTCGAACGAATAGCGATCCTCTGCTGGATGTACACGCTCGAACTTCATCTCATTCTCTGCAGTTATGCTGTTATAATGCTCAGAGATTAGTGCCTCGGCAGTCTGAATCGTCCTCACATTAACTGCCGCTCCGATATCGAACGAATCGCTGAATGCCTCATGTAATCTGGGGATGATTGGATTGACTTGTTCACTCATGGTCAATGACCTCCTGATTTTCATACTACATGAACCTGTTCCGCTGTCTTGCTGCATTATTCATTGTTATTCGTCAACGATATAATGTTAACCTGCCAATTCATACAAGAAAAATAATGATTGCTAGGATTTTCCGATTTTGCTATGATGGAGAACGTCTCTCGCATTCTCACCTTGTCTGAAGTTGGCGCTCTTACGTTGCAGGCGTCACAATGAGCTTATCGGAGGTGTCCAATGATCTTCTACACGCTCGCGTCCAAGGCTTATGCGCGTAATCTGCAATACCGCGGCTCTCACATGATCCATAACATAGCCAGCGCCATGTTCGGTTACATGTATGCCTGCATCTGGATCGGCATTGGCGAAAGCCACTCGCTCGGTGACTACGGAACAGCCGGCATGGTCAATTACATCGCCTTCTCGCAAGCTACACTGTGGATTTCCGGCTTTGTCACGATGGGCCTCGGCATCCCGCAGGCTGTGCGAACCGGCCAAATCGCGCTTGACCTGATGCGTCCTGTCCATCTGTTCACCCATATGGTCAGCCGTGAGTACGGTCAAATCGGTTACCAATTCGTCTATAAGTCGATTCCCATCTATGCGCTGTACTTCTTCGTCTTCTCCCTGCAAGCTCCTTCCGACCCAGCGCGTATCGCACTCATCTTCCTAGCCTTGCTCAGCTCTTCTTACTTATCCTTGTGTATCAATTATCTGATCGGCGCTGCTGCGTTATGGACGACTGAATCGAACTGGCTCTACTGGGGTAATCATGCGCTCATCATGCTGCTGGCCGGCTTCTTCATCCCGCTGGAATGGCTGCCTGAGTGGCTGCAGCGCATTAGCTGGATGTCGCCTTATCCCTTCCTCATGTATGTACCCACACGTATTTATCTAGGATTCGAAGATGGCTGGCCATTAATCGGAACGCTGATCTGGAGCGTGCTCTTAACCGTAATTTGTCTGCTAGTAACCGCGCTGCTGCGCCGCAAGGTGGAGGTGCAGGGCGGATGAATCCATTCTCATTGCGCGGCTGGCTGCGCTTGTACTTCCTATTGATTCGCGCGAGCGTTCGAAGCCGGATGCAGTATAAATTCAACTTCCTATTCGCCTCGGTATTAGCCGCGCTCATTCAGATCGCAGACTTCCTGATTGTCGCGATTGTGCTGTATAAATTTGGCGCGATTCAAGGCTGGGGCCTGCATGAGATCGGCTACCTGTTCGCAGTCATCACATTGGCCAAGACGATCTATCGCACGCTTGCTAATGATGTGCACCACCTGGAGAAGTACCTGGTCGGCGGGGAGCTGGATCAGCTGCTGACACGCCCTGTTCCAGTGTTGCTGGCGCTCATGTCCCAGAATGTACGAATTATGCTCGGTGAAGTGCTGCAGGGTGGATTCGTGCTGATCTGGTCGCTGTCAGGCATGATGAAATCCGGCCAGATCGGATGGGTCGCCATCCCTTATACGCTGCTTAGCATCGGGACCGGCGCGATCATTCTATTCGCCATCGGACTCGCGACTGCCACGATCGGCTTCTGGACAACACGAATCGGGGAGCTGCAGAATATTACCGAGGATGCCGCTCGTACGGCTGCACAGTACCCGCTCACCTTGTATCCGAACTGGATGCAATCCATCCTGCTGTTCGTGATCCCGGTAGGCTTCGTTAGTTACGTGCCTGCCTTGTTTATTCTGCGTGGAGATGTGGGTGGTTGGGTGTTAGTTGCAGTGCTGGGGGTTGCGATGATCAGTCTGGCGGCAAGTATGCGATTCTGGCGATTCGGCATCAGTCGTTATCAGAGTACAGGAAGCTAAGGGGGAGATTCGAGTGATCGAGGTCAAACATATTCGGAAGCTGTTCCGCACGCCGGTCGCGCGAGAGGGCAGGTTCGCCGGGATACGCACGATGTTCGCGCGGGATTATCGTGAGAAGGAAGCGGTGAAGGATATCAGCTTTACAGTCCAGCGCGGCGAGTTCGTCGGCTATATCGGGCCGAATGGGGCGGGTAAATCGACAACGATTAAGATGCTGACCGGCATTCTGCATCCAACATCCGGCGAGGTGCGAATTGATGGAGTAAGTCCGCATGCGCATCGTCGCCAGGTCGTGGGCAAGCTCGGCGTTGTGTTCGGTCAACGCAGCCAGCTGTGGTGGGATTTACCGGTGAAGGATTCCTATGATATTCTCGCGGAGATGTATAGCGTGGAGCCGAGGGATAAGCGTGAGCGACTGGGGCAATTGTCAGAGCTGCTGGGTCTGGCGGAATTCTGGCAGACGCCAGTTCGCAAGCTGTCGCTTGGCCAGCGGATGCGCGCCGATCTCGCGGCGTCGATGCTTCATGATCCAGAGCTGCTGTTCCTCGACGAACCGACGATTGGGCTGGACGTCGCCGCTAAGCGAAGCATTCGTGCATTCCTGAAGACGCTGAACCGTGACTTCGGCAAGACAGTGCTGCTCACAACCCATGACATGGATGATATCGAGCAGCTCTGCGAACGAGTCATGGTAATCAATCATGGACAGCTGGCATACGATGGATCCATCGAGCGGCTGCGCGAGCGGATCGGCCTGCCGACTGTGATCCGCGTAACCTACCGCGGCGAATTTACCGTCGGCGACATACCCGCAGTGCGGATCACAGAGGTGAATGGCAGCAGCATCACCGTCGAGGGCAACCGCCAGGAGGTGAAGGCGATGGACATCCTGCGCGAGCTTGGCCGCTTCGGAGACATTGATGATATCGTCATGGAGGAGCCGGCGTTCGAGGATGTTATTCACCGGATTTATTGATCACCATGTCGAAGCGTTGATGCATAGTTGTTCCGCTGATCGAGAGAGGCCGGACTTTGGATGCGATGCAGGGCAGGTTCGCGACATTTAGTACGGTAGCGCCGGACTATTCGCGTGTCGCAGACCAGTTCGCGGCATTTAGTATGGCAGCGCCGGACTATTCGCGTGTCGCAGACCAGTTCGCGGCATTTAGTACGGCAGCGCCGGACTATTCGCGTGTTGCAGACCAGTTCGCGGCATTTAGTACGGCAGCGCCGGACTATTCGCGTGTTGCAGACCAGTTACCTCGTATCGCGCCATGCACATCGCATCTCGGAATGTCCGAACGCGAATATCCGCTCATCCTCAGAAAGCCGGCGTATAGACATCCCGAATTCCCATCAGTCCGTCACCGTAGATCACTTCCAGCGTATGGCTATTGCCGCCGGTATCCGTGATCGAATAGATGAAGCCATAGTCGTTGTGAATGGAGTAATTGCCGAGATCCAGAGACTCGCGGTACGCTGTAATCGTATCTTCAGCTACCCAGAGCGGCACTTCGAGATCGTCCGCATTCATGAAGCTGGCCAGCTCCGCGGCCTGATCCTGAGCAATCAAGTTCATGTACGTCTGCACCATCTCTTCTGCGAACGGATAGTATCTGACGTATGGGGTATGCACGATCGGCTGTCCCGTCTCTTGCTCATATCTGAGTGTGACGGCCCGTGACTGGTTTTCCAAGCTATTCACGTCAATATCATCCGCCGATTGATCACGATCCACAAGTATGAATCCATATTGCCGATCGGCGGGCGAGTGCGAGTTGCTATTCTCATCTATCGCAGCATGTAGTGACGCCAGATCGAAGTTTCGTTCCAACCCTTCGATCGCGCGGGATGCCATATCAAGCGTGAACCAGCTGAAGAAATCCGACCGCTTCAAGAAAGCATGCACGCCCGCTGCATCCTTCGCCTTGACCAGATCGATAAACTGGGTCATATCGGCCAGCGCTTGCACGTCTTGCGGATTATCATTGGTTAGCTGCTGCTCTTCGCTGCTGTTCGGCTGTTCCGCACTGCTGTTCTGCTGATCCAGGCGTTCCTCACCAGCCAGCACCTCCCATAACCGCTTGAAGTGCTCAGCGTCCATCTTGAAGAACACGTCGGCATTGCTGTAACGAATATAACCGCCGCGAAGGACCATTAGCGTCACTCGTGTGCCATCTTTCAATTGCAGCGCGAGCTCCCTATAGTTGTCATCGTTCCGATAATCGCCCAGCTCAGCTTCGGCAGCCGCTCTAGTAACAGGCTCACTGGCACTCAATAGTTCAGTGAAGTCGCTTATTAGTGCCGAGTCCTCAATCATTTGATAACTCTCAACCCCGTAATACCAATCGTTGTACGTTCTATAATGGGCCTCGGTCACATTCCCTGTCAGGCCCAGCTGACCGAACACATCCGCGCCGCTCTTCACTGTGATCCCGTTCAGGCACTCGTAGAGCTCAGCATAGACCTCTCCATCACGCTCCATATAGGTCATAACGCGAAACTCCGGGCTATACCCCTTCACCGCATATACATCCGCTTCACCAATTGAAGATGCGAATTCTACCGCATAGGCATCCTGCTTGCTCCACTCATTGATACCGGACTTCGTCCGCCCCAGCTTCTCGCCTAGCAATTCCGCCGCATACCCAGCGTCAATTTCAGTCGCAGTCTGCGTATAAATTTTGCCCTTATACACGATTAAACCAATCATATCCATGCTCGCAGCGTTGGAGCCTCGTGGCAGCTTGATCGCAGGCAGAACAACTCCGCCATCGACACCGGCTTCAGCTTCCTCATTTTTATTACTCCCATTGCTATGATTACTGCCACTTCCGTTCCCGCTGCCCATACAACCGACAAGCACTGCCGCAAGCAACAACGCGATCCCTGTGCGTATGATACTAGACCAGGCACACCATCTCACCACATCCAACACTCCATTTCTATATACACTCCAAATATACAGGGCTTCCTACATCCAATCTGCTGCGTAAGCTCGGGCAATGGCGACACTTCACCATCTCTCACAAGGAAGCTCCTCACATCATACGGTGTATATGGACCCGGGATTTCCAAAATATAATAAGTCGACTATGCTTATAGACGTTCATCGCAGAGAAAAGTTGTAAATTTTATAAAAAATGGTTATCCGAATCAATTTCATAAAGGCCTAAGCAGCTAGAATAGGAATTATATATTGATCTGAATGATCCACTCTGTCAATACAGCGCAACCTTTAGCTAGTCGCAAAGCTCGGTTGTCGCATATAGTCTCTGCTAAGAAGTTTTGCGTAGTTATGAAATTGATTTATGTATGAGCCTAATCCGACAGTGCCCGCATGATGTTGGATTTCGCCTCCGCCGCAATCGCTTCATTCCCGTCATCGACCGCTTGCATTAAGATCAGCACGGGGATGTATACCGCGATCAGCCGCGCCAGCAGCTTCGTTTCCTCGTCCGCTCCTCCGTACGTTTCGAAAAACACGCCGCGAGCGTAAGGTGGTAAAAAGCTGTAAGCAACGCTCAAATCACAAGCTGGATGGCCTACGCTCAGATCGCCCCAATCAATGATGCCGGAAACGATCCCATTCTCATTCACAAGCATATTTTTGAAATGAAGATCGCCATGAAGCAGTGCATTCACCGCCTCAACACGGTCCTTTTGCAGCCTGCTGATATACGCTTCTATCACACCGAACTCCTCCAGCGACAAGTGTTCAGCCACCTTCGATAGAAAGCCCTCCAATTTCACTTTGCGCGATGCGATGTCCGTCAAGCTTCGGTGATCTTGCTGAACTCCGCACTTCAGCGCCGCCTGCACCGGAAACTCATGCAATCTCCGCAAAAATCTCGCCAGCTTCTCTGCCGATAAGGCCCGGCGTTCTTCCGTCAAACCGATTGGGAAATCTCCTAGCACGTAGGCATAGCCAAGAAATGGCGCCGGGTATTCGTCACTTGCCTCGCCATAAAACAACGGTTTCGGATAGGGGATGGTCATATAGGCCTCCAGCTTCGGCAGCAGCTTCCATTCCATACGAATCGAGTCAACTGCAATCGTTCTTCTTGGAAACCGGAACACGTACTCGTCGCCTATGAGAAAAACCGTATTGTCCCAGCCCCAGCCCAATCGCTTCACTTGCTTCGATGACAGCTGAGGGAATTGTCTGCCGATCAGCGTCCGCGCCTGCTCTTCACCAACCTCCCACTCCGCATCCCATACATTGGTTCCTCCCATGAATTGTCTGCCTCCTCGTTTCTTACGTTATTTAGACGTTTACATTCCCTGGAAGTTACGCATAATTGCCCGCTTCTGCTGCAAAAAGCCGCTCTGTCCAACCAGAGATCATCTGGCCAAACCAAGCGGCTTACTGTTTATGCTTCAATTATCCAAGCTAATTCCCGCTAGGCTGCCTGCTGATCAGGCTGTTCCACTGGCGGCTTCGTGCGCTTCACGAAGAAGCCGATAACGAGCGCGATTACCGTGAAGCCTGCTCCGATAATGAAGGAGCGATGGAAGCCTGCAACCATGGCTTCGATCCCCTCTGCCGGATTCAGTGGATCCTGCGAGGCCGCCATATAATCCTTGGCCCCGGATGACATAATGCTGATGAACAGCGCCATGCCGATTGCGCCGGACACCTGCTGCAACGTGTTCATGATCGCCGTGCCGTGTGCATAGAGTGAACGCGGCAGCTGGTTCAGACCGGATGTCTGCGCAGGCATCATAATCATCGACATCGCCACCATCATCATGACGTGCAGCATAATCACATAACCGCCGGTCCAAGTGGATTCAATGCCAGAGAACAGCCACATGGTTACGACCAGCAGCAACAGGCCCGGAATCACCAGCACTCTTGGTCCGTACATGTCGAACAGCTTCCCCGAGATTGGCGCGAGAATCCCGTTAATGATCCCGCCAGGCATCATAATTAGTCCAGCGCTGAGCGCCGATAAGAGCAGCACATTCTGCATGAATAGCGGCAGCATGATCATCGTCGAGAACATCGCCATCATCAGAATGAGCATGAGCACAGTGACGAGCGAGAACATCGGATACTTGAAGGTGCGCAGATCAAGGATCGGCGTATCCATGACAAGCTGTCGCCATACGAACAGCAGCAGGCTGACTCCGCCGGCAGCCAGGCACCAGATGACGACAGGGTCCGTCCAGCCAAGCTTGCCAACGCTGCTGAAGCCATAGACGATGCCGCCGAATCCGATCGTCGACATGACTAGCGATAGAATGTCCACCTTGGGCTTCGTAATGTGACTAACATTCTTCAGAAAGATGGTAGCGAACAGAATAGAGAATGCAGCTAATGGAACGACCATATAGAACAGCCATCTCCAGCCCAATGAATCCACGATAAGACCAGACAGTGTTGGTCCAATGGCCGGCGCAGTCATGATGACTAGTCCGATCATCCCCATCGCCGCGCCCCGGTTCTCCGGCGGGAAGATAATAAGGATCGTATTCATGAGTACCGGCAGCATCAGACCGGTCCCCAGTGCCTGTATTACCCGACCAGCTAATAACACCTCGAAGGTCGGCCCTACGCCGCACACAATCGTACCGATTGTGAACAGTGTCATCGCGCCTATGAACATCTGACGCGTGGTGAACCATTGTTGCAGGAGTGCTGTGACCGGCACAAGGATGCCGATTACCAGCATATAGGATGTTGAAAGCCATTGCACGGTCGTCTCAACGATCCCGAATTCCTTCATCAGATCCGGGAATGCAATGTTAAGCAATGTCTCATTCAGGATGGAGACGAAGGCTCCGATAATGAGCGCCGCTACGATGGGTCCTCGTTTTATTTTGCTAAGATCTATATTGCTGTGTGAATGTCCACTCTCCAAGTAAGCTCCCCCTCAAAATGAAATGCCGCGGAGCGCATCCGCGACAATATACAAAAATACCGAAATTTCATTCTATTGTCAATGGCTATGTACGACTTTTCGCACATCATCGTGAATTGTACGATCAGACATGATAAACTCAAGAGAGATCATGATGGAGTGAATTTGAAATTGTCTAACCTATCGAAGGTATCCAAGATTAATTGTATGAAGTGCCGGCATTACTATGTCACCTGGGACCCCAATCACCCTAACGGGTGTCGCGCATTCGGCTTTAAGACGAAGCAGCTGCCAAGTTCAGCCGTGCTCCATTCTTCCGGCCAGCCGTGTATGAAATTCCAGCCGAAGAGAACCGTCAGGAGGTGACTCCCAGCAGCCGACGCTTATTGATTCAATTTAGGCACAACCCGCATCTGTGTGGCCTGTTCGTAGCTATATGCCAATTTGAACAGCATCGGCTCGCTGAATGCAGTACTGATGAAGGAAATGCCTTGAGGACCCTTGGTCGAATAGCCTCCCTCGGCTATTACGCCTGTCTCGGCATAACCTGCAGGAACGGTTAACACCGGATATCCGGCTCTAGCCGCCAGATCATCGCCGTCATCATTCCCCAGGAACAACAGCGCATCAAGCTTGTATCGGTTCAACGCATAATCGATGCCCTGTTCACGAGCCATGTGATGATTCATTCTTAGACTATCCAGATAGTCCTGTTCGGTGAGCGATCCGCTTGTTCCTTCCGATTCGATCAACAGATCCTGACCATACTTCAAGGCCAGATCAGCGTGCTGCGTATTATAGGCAATCACCTCGCCTAATGTATGGACCGGAACCTCTTCACTGAGCTGCGACAAATAACGATTAATGCCAGCCTTGAACTCATATTGCAGAACCCTCCAATCCCAAGCTACCTCTGCACACGGCAGTTCGACCGGATCTATGATCGTTGCCCCGCTGCGCTTCAGGACCGCTATGGCGTCTTCGATGATCGCCAGCCTTGCGGCATCCAGCTCCCGATAATAGTAACGCGGAATGCCGATCCGGGCATGCCGCAGGTAGTCAGCATCGAGAAATCGTGTGTAGTCAGTATGCCCATATCGCTCAGAGTCTAGCGTAGCCTGATCGCGCTCATCGACGCCTGTTAACGCACCAAGCAGAATCGCCGCATCCCGAACCGTTCTCGTCATCGGTCCGGCTGTGTCCTGGCTGTGCGAGATTGGAATGATGCCCGACCTACTGACCAGCCCGATGGTGGGCTTCAGTCCGACGAGACTGTTCTGGTTGCATGGGCTGATGATCGAACCGGTCGTCTCTGTCCCGATCGCGGCAGCTGCAAGATTGGCGGCGACTGCAACTGCAGAGCCCGAACTGGAGCCGCCGACGAACACCTCTCCAGGACCATATGGATTCAATACGAGCCCTCCTCTAGAGCTGTATCCCGCCCATATGTCCGTGGACATATACCCGGCCCATTCGGTCATATTGGTCTTGCCTAGCAGGACTGCGCCTGCCTTACGCAGCTGCGCGGCAACGTATGCATCCGCCGCCGCATAGGAATCCGCCAGCGCGATAGATCCGGAGCTCGTGTGCATCCGATCTGCCGTATCGATATTATCCTTAAGCAGAATGGGAATGCCGTGCAGTAGGCCGCGCCGACCTTGCGTAACACGCTCCTGATCAAGGGAGCGCGCAATCTCCAGCGCATCCGGATTGATTTCGAGAATTGAACGCAGGAAGCCATCTATCTTCACGATCCGCGCAAGATAGAATTCAACCAGCTCCTCTGAGCTTAGGATTCCCGCATCCATCGCATCTTGCATACTGGCTATATCTGCTTCTATGATCCACTCTTCCAGTCTTAGCATCACTAGCCCACCTTAATAAACCATGATTGCTCTCATCATGACATATCGGCATTACGCCGAGGTAGCTAGAAAATCATTATACCTATTCTTCCTTAGATTCGGTGGGTGGCGGAGTTAGCGGAGTTGGTGGAGTAGAGGCAGGAACTTGATTAGTTGACGCGAGCATGCATTTTGTGCAGGTAATTCAATTGATTTTGCGAAGTTTGGCGTTTAGCCTGTATTTTGTACAGTTAATCCATGCTATTCCGGTATAACAAGATGAAAGGCATTGAATTTACTGTACTTTATACAGGATGAATTTGGCGATCAGGTAGCGCTCGCGGAATAGCTGTACATTCTGCAGGATGTTAACCCGCCGAGCCCTACTGTCACGCAATTCTAATACCATTCACACTAGTCGTTTCACACTAGCCATACTATGAACACGCTATTCCCGCAGCGCGTCTCTAAGCTTGCTGTGCATCAGATGCGTCGCAGCGCTCGACGACGACGGCTTCCTCTGAACCGACAAGCCGAGACTGCTTAACGCTTCCTCGAGAAACTGCTCCAGATCCTCATCGATATATCCTGCGTCATGGAACAATTGGCTCAAGCTTCTCCTGAGTTGCTCCGCGTTCCACCGTGCGTTAATCTGGCTCAATGGTCGTCGTCTCCTTCGTATGAACAATTATGTTAGAATAAATGAATAGAGAGGATGTGCAATGCATTGGCATTCGGAATTTCCAGAGAGGAATTAATAGCGTGGAAGGCATCGGTCAATCGCGGTGAGATTGCTTACCTGACTCATTATTGGTATGATCCGCGATTCCCCCATTACAGGACGGTAACCAAGGTGGGCTGCAGCGATCTGGCGCGGCTGACAGACTGGTGCATCGCCAACGATCTACCTCCCCGATATATTCACAAGCGATCGCAATTCCCTCACTTCGACCTGATCGGTCCCAAGCAGAAGCAGATTCTGCTAAGCGAGGGCCTTCATGATCACCTGACTCGCTTTCATATAATCTGACCGTCTGGATGGATCCACGCAGGGGTAGTCCGATGGCTCAAGCTCCGCCTTCCTGATTAGCGCGCCCAGTCAAGCGCTCGCTCGTGTCCGTTGCAATGCCGTTCAGACGCTTCGTGAACGTTGCCCTCCAATTCGCCGATAGGGCATCGACCTTCAGAATGCGCTCGATCGCTGCCTCATCACCCTTATCCTGGTGCATAATGCGATTCGCTTCTGCCACGCTGAATCGCAGCTGATGCTCAGATAGACGGACTAAGCCGTCCGATCGTGACACCCTTCCTTCCTGCAACACACGAAAATAATACCCGGTAAAGCCCGTTTCTTCTACCATAGCAGGCAACTGCGGCAATCCGTGCTTCATTGACAGTTTATAGCACGGCTGACGCGGCTGACTCACCTGAACAATGGCCTCCCCGAATCGGAATGCATCGCCGATGCACACATCTGATTCTGGCAGACCTTGTAGGGTTATATTTTCGCCGAAGGCGCCGTATTCGAATGTCTTACCCAGCCGCTCCGCCCAGTAAGCATAGTGCTCGAACGGATAGACGCAGACCGCCTTGTCTGGGCCGCCATGATGGATGAGGTCACCCTGACCGTCACCCTGCAGATTCGTTCTGCTCAGATGAAGCGGGCCCTCCACAGACTGCTTCGATATCCCAGTGAGGATTTCCTTGTTCCGATATTGCGCCGGCTGGGGCATCCCGACGCGCAGTGAGATAATCTCGGCACGGCTAACTTGGCTGGTCATCGGTCACCCCACCTTATCGCTCCCCGCATAGTAATGCGCGAGTGCAATGATCATCGCACCCATCCGTTCATTATCCGGCGCGACGATACGGTCAACCCCAATATCACGCAATGCCGCCTCTGTCACCTTGCCGACGGCAACCGCTACGACTGGACCGCGCAGAGCAGCTAGCAGCTCCTCTTCCCTGCCGCTCTCCTTGAGATAAGCATACAGGTAGCGCACCTGCAGAGCAGTCGTAAAGCAGATCGCGTCCAACGATTGTTCCCGAATCTCCTGACATAGCTGCTCGACCACATCCGCTTCTGGCGGAATATGCTCATAGGGCGTCAGAATGTGAACATTGGCTCCCCGCTCTACCAGATAATCGACCCATTCCGGCATCGGCTCGCCATGTAGCTGCAAGGCAACATGCTTGCCCTTGAAGTCTTCATCCGCCAGCGCATCGATCAAGCTGCGTACGGTACCATCGTGATCCTCCACATCAGGCGCAACATCGATGCGCTTCAATGCGGCGAACGTCTTATAGCCTCTTGCTGCTACCTTCGATTCGCGAATGATAGTCAAGAGCTGCTCCCGAATACCGAGTGACTCGGCCTGGTCGAGCAACGCATCCAGCCCCATGCCCGTCGTGAACACACACCAGTCTGCTCCAGCGGAAGCCAGATCCTTGAGTTGAGCCGCCGACACATCATTAGCGAGCACCGTCGTGCCCTGCAAAGGGCGCACCAGCGGCACGCCACCCTGCTTCTCGATGATTGCACTAATCTCATTGCCCTTGCGAGCTCCTGCGATTACGACCCGCTTATTCCGCAGGGCCAGATCCTTCTCCTCAGACATCATTGTCGCCGTACCTCATCGTTATGTCCTTCCCACTTCCTAGAGTAGGCCTTCCTCGTTACCCATAGTGTTAATCCCAGAAGAATAATGAATAAGATTACCGTGAACACCCATACGATCCCAGGCACATGCATCTGAATTTCCTCCTGTTGACTGTATTCCAGTTGTCTTGAATCCTTACCTCTAGTATAACAGGGTTGGCCCATCTGGTCCAAGGCTGTTTAATCCGGTCGAACCAGCTCGAACCGTTCACCCAGACGCGCGTAGTCATTACCGGCCATGCGGCTGACCGACTTCAGCTTATCTGCTGCAATATAGCCCTGATCATAAACCTCTTCCGCAATATGAAATAGAACGACACGACCAATAAGCAAATCTGTCGCGGGTTGTTCCGCTGTGCCGCCTAGCTCGATCGCGCGTTCAAGTACGCATTCCATACGAATCTTCGCTTCGCGCACGCCTGGTACTGGAATAGCACTGCTAGCGATTGGGGTAAGACCCGATGCATCAACCTCACTCTCATCGGGCGGTAGCGACGCAGCCGTCTTGTTGACAAGCTCCACATTCGACTCATCGACCATATGAATAACGAAGGAGCCCGTATGAATAGCATTGCGCGCAGTATCCTTCATCATCCCCTGCCGGCGCGCGACGGCAAGCGACAGCATGGGTGGGTTGCTCGTCACAATCGAGAAGTAGCTGAAGGGCGCCGCATTAAGCACTTCCTCCGATGAGAGCGTAGTTACAAGTGCGATCGGCCGTGGAATCACACTGCCGATCAGCAGCTTGTAATTGTCTCGATCCGTCTGCGCAGCTGGGTCGATCGTAATCATTCGCGTTCCTCCCCTGTCAGTGGTCTAACCTTGAATGGGTATAGTCCCGCCTCAATTTCCGCGCGCTTCGGTTCGAACCATTCCGGCAGCATGAGCTTCTTGCCCAGCTCTTCAGCGGATTCATCAACGGCGAAGCCCGGTGGATCGGTCGCAATCTCGAATAGAATACCGCCGGCTTCCCTGTAATAAAGCGCATGGAAGTAGTTTCGATCGATCACTGGTGTAGGCTGAAAGCCGTTCTGAGCAACAAGCGTACGCCACTCCTCATGCTGATTATAGTCATCTGCTCGCCATGCGATATGATGGACCGTTCCAGCACCCCCACCGCCCCACGGCATATCCTCCATACGTACATCGATGATATTACCTAGCTCTCCTGATGCTTGGAAGCGCGCATAGCCTGCTTCTTCACCGACCTTAGTAAGCCCCATCACATGCTCCAGCGTATGCATCGTTGATTGTGCATTCGTGGAATAGAGGACAGCGCCGCCGAAGCCCTTAATTGCCTGATCAGCTGGAATATTGCTGAACGACCACTGGCTGTTGGCGCCTGCTGCTCGCTCTGTGAGTTCCAATTGCAGCCCCTCATTGTCGACGAACTGCACATATTGTTCCCCGAATCGCTCTGCCTTCATGATGGAAATTCCCAGCTGTGTAAGTCGCTTCTCCCAGAATGCGAGTGATCCGGGCGGCACCGCATACGTGGTTACACCGACCTGTCCGCCGCCAATGCGGCCCTTCCTCGAATTCGGCCAAGGGAAGAATGTGATAATTGTTCCTGGACTGCCCGCCTGATCACCGAAGTAGAGATGATACACCTCTGGCGCATCGAAGTTAATCGTCTGCTTCACCAGTCGTAAACCTAGAACTCCTGCGTAAAAATCAACATTCTCCTGCGGGTCGCGCGCGAATGCAGTAATGTGATGGATACCTGTTGTATGCAAAGTCATAATAATCCCTCCTGGATTTTAGATTGGTTTGGTTGAGTTTGGACTGAACTACGGATGGTAGTGGTATTCGCCTCTATTTCAAGCGTTGCACTATCCCGATTCCGCGCCCTTGCCCAGCTTCTTCAGCAGCTCCGATGCCAGCTTCTTCTCACTCGGTGTTAAACCAGACATAACAGAATGGATGAGCGCAACATGCTGCGGGAATATGCGATCGAATAGCTGCGTGCCTTCGGGGGTCATCTCCGCGAAGATGACTCGGCGATCATCCTCGCATGGGATACGCTTCAGCAGCCCCTTCTTCTCCAGCTTATCGATATTATAAGTGACACTGCCGCTCGTGACGAGAATCTTCTCGCCAATCTGCTGCAGCGGTACACGTCCCTTACTGTAGAGCACCTCGAGCGTCATGAACTCGGAAGGGGACAAGCCATGAGTCTTCATATCCTTGATTGCGCGCTCCATCACCGTGTTATAGGCCTTGGATAGGACCACGAACAGCTTCAGCGAAGCGTCTTGCTCGGGGGCTTGTGCATGCTCATGCTCGAGTGTATGTTCGTTTGCGTGCTCGTTTGAATTCGCAGGTACATTTGCCATTGAGCGTCCCTCCTTCTTAGATATATAGTGTGCGTATTATCCATTGTTATTATCTTAATTTTAAGATACTTTATATTGAGATATATGTCAACTGTGTATTATCACCATTATTCGAGCGCAGCGAGTGGGTTTGACGAATTTAGTAAGGTAGGATCGCATTATTCGAACGTGGAGCATGAGGTTGGCGAATTTAGTAAGGCAGGGCGGCATTATTCGAGCGCGATGCATGAGTTTAGCGGATTTAGTAAGGCAGGACCCCAGTATTCGAGCATGGAGCATGAGGTTGGCGAATTTAGTAAGGCAGGGCCGCAGTATTCGAGCTCGGAGCACGAGGTTGGCGGATTTATTAAGGCAGGGCGGCAGTAATAGAGCAAGGAGCAGGTGGTTGTCGTATTTAGTAAGGCAGGTCCGCAGTATTCGAGCTCGGAGCAGGAGGTTGGCGGATTTAGTAAGGCAGGGCGTCAGTATTTGAGCGCGATGCACGGGTTTGGGGGAGTGTATGCAAGGTAGAGCCATTACTACTCAGATACTTTGCGATTTGAACTAGCGTAAAGAGATTGCAGTATCAGATTCCGGTACTGCATGCACCATTTACCTCTCATCGCACCATGCAGCATCACTTTCCGAAGCTACAGCACACATTTACCTCATTATGAACCCTGTAGCATCACTTTCCGTAGCTACACGCACCATTTACCTCTCATCGCACCCTGTAGCATCACTTTCCAGCACTGCACGGACCATTTATCGGACGGGACCTAACATAGTAAGCCAGGACCCCATTATTCGAGCGCGGTGCATGAGTTTGGCGAATTTAGTAAGCCGGGGTCGCAGTATTCGAGCGTGAAGCCCAGGTTTGGCGAATTTAACCCAGTCGGGCGCAGCGACCAAGCGGCTGATGCACGTGTTCCGCCTCTTGACCGCATTCCCGATTGCTTGGAGTTAGTTCCATTCCCGATTCAATAGTTCCAGCAGCTCTGTGAAGCCCTTTTCTTCGGCTATCGTAAACGCAGTCTTGCCAGATTCCTGTGGTATGCTGGGATCGGCACCGTGCTCGAGCAGTAGTTGTACCGTATCTCTGTCGTAATGGTCAACAGATTGCTGAATCGGCGTCCAGCCGCCGCTCTGCTGCACGTTCGGGTTTGCGCCATTCTCCAAGAGCAGGCGCGCGATTGCCGTCCGATTGCCCGCGGCAGCGGTATGGATTGGCATATTCCGCATGCCATTCGCTGAGCGCGCATTGACGGATGCGCCTCTTGTAATCAGCAGCTCAGCAGCCTCATAACCGCCGAAGAAGCAGGCCAGATGCAGCGGTGTCCAGCCGTCGTAGCTGTATTCCGCGATCAGCTTCGGCTCATAATTTAACAAAAAGTCCAGCGTCTCCACATCGCCCAGCGCAGACGCTTCATGGATCGACACATTCACACCGCAATCAAGCAACGCCTCGACTGCCGCCTGCTTGCCGTAATATAGCGCCGCAGTCAGCGGACTCTCACCGCCTGGCAGCGTCGCTTGCACCAGCTCCGGATTCGATTGCAGCATCGCGCGAATCGCTTCAGCATCGCCGGACTTGGCTGCCTCCATTAATTGTTCCACCATCCATGAACACTCCCTTCTATCTTCATCTAAGATACCACTGCAGATCTCGGTTGTGAACCCTTCACTGTGCTGCCGATTCAGACAACCTTCACTGTGCAGCGCCGCTACAGACATCGTCAGCTGCGCATTCCGATCCGATTCCCCGAGCTGTAGCGCCGCAGACCTCGGTAGAAGAACCAGATTCCGAAGAGCGCCAGTCCGAGCGACACTCCTATGGCTTGCAGCAAGAAGCGGTCACTGATGCTGCGGAACAAGCCAATCGGCATATAGCTGATGAATCCGGCAGGGATGAGCGTGAACAAGACAAGCCGAGCAGCTCCGTGGAAGATATCCGTCGGATAGGTGGACAGCGCAATCATGCTGTTATACAGCTGATAGCTGATCCCTTCCGCGTTGCCGATATAGAAGGCCAGCGCATTCACGATCACAATGAAGAACAGGAAGATCGTGGCCGCGATCAAGAGCGCCAGTATAAACTTCAAGCAGCCAATCAAGCTTAAATCGCCATAAAACCCGTAGATGATCAGCGCGAATGCCACATCACCGATCGCGGTAATCGACATCTTGCTGACCAGCACGTTGAGCAAGACAGGCTTCGGCTGGCACATATAGCTGTCAAGCTGACCTGAAGCGACCAGGTACGCGATACGATTATAATTGCCGCATAGTACCGCCATGATACCGAAGCCCCCTGCACTCACCGCCCACATCATCATGACGTCACGCAGTTCCCAGCCATTCACAACTTGGAAGCGCTGGAAGAACACGCCCCAGAAGAAGATCCATACGAAGTTATTGATCAGCATCATCCCCGCCATGAGCAGGAAGCTCATGCGGAACTCCATCGCGCCGGCCAAATTCAGCTTCCAACTCGTCAACATAAATTGCATAAGCCGCCAAGCTCTACCCGCCATTGACATTGATCTTCTTCACTCCCTTCCCATACATCCACCACACCACGACCGATAATACGGTCACCCACGCCCATTGAATGAGCAGGAATTTCGCCAGCATCCCCCAATCGAAGCGAACCGCCGTCTTCGCGGAGAAGTACATAATCGTCTGAAAGGGCAGCCAGGCACATATCCGCTGCAGCACCTCGGGGAAGATCTCCAGCGGCAGCAGCATCCCGCCGATCGTGAACAACAGCTTATGATAGACGAATTCCAGCCCGCGTGTCTCCTCCACCCAAAATGCGCATAAGGCGACCAGCATATTGAGCAAGAAGTTTACAGTGAACGCGCCGACCGCCATCACGGCGAAGCCGAACCAGCCGAAGCCGAAGCTCGGAGCACCGAACACTAGCACACCCAGCGCGCCGCCGACAACCAGGTTGACTGCTAGACGCACTGCGACCTCCCCGATATAACTGCAATAGTGATAGCCGATATAGCTAACCGGACGAGTCAGGCGATAGGCTACATCCCCGCTCTTCACCTCCTCCTCGATGCGCGTGCACAAGCTCGGGCAGGCCATTGCGATCGACTCAGCGAAGATCAAGTACCAGATAATCTGCTCATAGGTGTACCCCGCGATCGTCCCGGTCCCTTCCCCGCTGAACGTCGCCTCCCATAACTGGAGGAAGATATACAGAATAAGCAGCAGGAAGAGTGAACGGACGAGGAAATCCATCATATACACCAGATGATTCCGAATGGTTACCTTCCCGATCGCAGAATATTTACTGAGTTTAATGGAGAGATTCGTCACGCGCTCCACCTCCCGGTTCCTTCGCCGCATAGATATGGCTGATAATCTGCTCCATTGGCGGATCCTCAATCGTCACATCAGCGATTCGACACCCGCTCACGATATGCGCCAGCACCTCTTCGATCGTAATAATGGCAGTATCCACGGATAGCTGCAGCCGATCTTCATCTGTATGCATAATCGTAACGCCGCGCAGGGATAGGTCGCTATTTTGCTCCTGGAGCTGTAAGTGTATCGTCTTGTGGGTCAGGAAGTCGCGCTTCATGCGAGAGACCTTATCGTCCAAAATGATACGCCCATGATTAATAATAATCGCCCTGCTGCAGAGCTGCTCGATGTCGCCGGCATCATGGGAGGTGAGGAATACGGTCGTGCCCTCCTCGCGGTTCATCTCTCGAATCAGGTCGCGGATTCTGTGCTTGACCACCACATCGAGCCCGATCGTCGGCTCATCGAGGAAGACCACCTTGGGCCTATGCAGCAGCGCGGCTGCCAGCTCACAGCGCATCCGTTCGCCGAGCGACAGCTTGCGGACCGGCGTCTTCACATAGGGACCGACATCGAAGCGTTCGATGAGTCGATCCCTGCGCGCCAGATAGTCCCCACGCGGCAGCTCGTAGATGCGGCTCATCAGCTCGAACGTATCGATCGGCGGAAGATGATACCAGAGCTGCGACTTCTGCCCGAACACGGATCCGATCTCATAAGCCAGATGCTTGCGCTCTCGCCACGGACAGCGTCCAAGTACAACCGCCTCTCCCTGAGTCGGATGCAGGATGCCGGTGAGCATCTTGATGGTCGTAGATTTGCCTGCGCCATTCGGGCCGAGGAAGGCCACCGTCTCGCCCTGCTCCACCTCGAAGCTCACCTGCTGTACGGCCACCCTGTCCTCATAGTGTGGATGGAACAGTGACCGAACGCTGCCGCGCAGCCCCTCCGCCTTCTGCTTCATTCGGAATACCTTCGTTAAATCTTGAATTTGGATAGCTGGCATGGCTGCTCCCCCTACTCAGTATTTGGTTAAAGCAAAAAAGACCCCGGAAGCTTCGTCAGATTGACGGAACTTGCCGAAGGTCTTTTATCCCTTAACGGTGTGACGCGGTATTCCGCGCCGGCTACGCTTGGTTCGCCCTGCTGTCTCTCGTTGCAGTTCAAGCAGTCGGATCCCTAGTAGCCCTCCATAAATTTATAATAATTTACCACGGAATTGGAGGTTTGGCAACCCTTGGTTATGATGGCTATTCCAATTGCCATGAGGTATGATGATAGTCTGATATTTACGATCAACTAGCGGAGGTAGATGAACTTGCATCATGCGCATACAACGAAGGAAAAGCTCCGTCTATTCCTCCTTATCATGCTGCCCATTCTCGTCACTCAGGTCGGCTATAATGCGATGACCTTATTCGATACGATCATGTCCGGCAGATACGGCACGAATGATCTGGCTGGCGTAGCGATCGGCTCTAATCTGTGGCTGCCGGTGTTCGTCGCGATCAATGGCGTGCTCTTGGCGGTTACGCCGATCATCTCGCAATTGGTTGGTGCTAAGAAGACCGATACCATCGCGCCGTCTGTCATGCAGGCGCTGTACCTGGCTTTCGTAATCGGCGTTGCGGTCATCGCGATGGGCACGATTGCAGTCGAGCCTGTTCTGCAGCTGATGAATCTGGATGCTGAGGTTCATCACATTGCAAAGCGATACCTGTTCGGTCTGTCATTCGGTGTCATTCCGCTGTTCCTATCGAATGTGCTGCGGAATTTCTTCGATGCGCAGGGCTTTACTAGAATCACTATGATTATTATACTCGGTGCGGTTCCGTTCAACATCGTACTGAATTACCTGCTCATCTTCGGGAAGCTAGGCTTCCCAGAGCTGGGCGGCATCGGCAGTGGCTTCGCGACCGCTGTCACCTATTGGCTCATCCTGTTCATCAGCATCGGGATGGTGTACAAGCACCCTGCTATGCGCGCCCATGGCTTATTCAAGCGTTGGCCGGAGCCATCACCGCGCGAATGGAGAAATCAACTGGCGATCGGCGTGCCTATCGGCTTGTCGGTCTTCTTCGAAGCAAGTATCTTCTCGATCATGGCGCTCCTCATGGGCGGTATGTTCGACACTACTACGATTGCCGCGCACCAGGCTGCGGCCAGCTGGTCGGGCATGATGTTCATGCTGCCGCTCAGCATCTCAATGGCACTGACCATACTAGTCGGCTTCGAGGTTGGAGCCGGACGCACGAAGCATGCGCGCAGCTATGGACGAATCGGTGTTACAGCTGCCGTGGGCATTATTGCGTTCATGGCCGTGCTGCTGTTCTTCAACCGCCCGATGGTCGCAGGCTGGTTCACCCATTCAGCAGATGTCGCGGCATTAACGCAGCAATTCCTGATCTTCGTGATCTTCTTCCAGCTGTCCGACGCTTCACAAGCCTCCCTGCAGGGCGTGCTGCGCGGATATAAGGACGTGACCGTGCCATTCATCATTGCGCTGGTCTCCTATTGGGGAATCGGTATCCCAACTGGCTACGCGCTGGCCGCTTGGTCACCGCTTGGCCCTTATGGCCTGTGGGTCGGCATCATCATCGGCCTCTCCTGCGCAGCGGCGGGCTTCTATGTTCGCCTGCGGCGGACGCAGCGACTGGCTGGCGACCTGTCGTCCAATTGAGTCATCGTAAGCTATGCAGCATCACATCCAAATAGAATAAACACATTGTATATTTTGCATCTAGAGATGGAGAGCGATCATTATGTATTCACTTTTACTTGTTATTATTTATTTAGCATTCATCGGTCTGGGTTTGCCGGACTCCTTACTTGGTTCCGCGTGGCCTGTCATGCAATCAGAACTCGGCGTACCTGTTTCCTATGCAGGATTGATTACGATGATTATCGCGTGCGGCACGATCATTTCTAGCTTACTATCAGATCGGCTCACCCGTAAGTTTGGAGCGGGACTGGTTACAGCAGTTAGTGTTCTGTTTACAGCCGTAGCTCTTTTTGGCTTCTCACTATCCGATTCGTTCATCTGGCTGTGCCTGTGGGCGATCCCGTTCGGACTTGGCGCAGGAGCGGTTGATGCGGCACTTAACAACTATGTTGCGCTTCATTATTCATCCCGCCATATGAGCTGGCTGCATTGCTTCTGGGGTGTCGGTGCTTCAGTTAGCCCGTACATCATGAGCCATAGTCTGACGGGCGGTTATGGGTGGAATAATGGTTATCATCTGGTGGGTATTGTGCAAATCATTCTGACTATGTTCCTCTTCATCAGCTTACCCTTATGGAAGAAGAGGAATACAGCGCATACACAGGAAGGAACTCTCTCTAAACCACTGGGCTTAAGGCAAGCTTTAAAAATCAAAGGTGTTCCGTTCATACTGATCACATTCTTCTCCTATTGTGCGTTGGAAGCAACAGCCATGTTATGGGCAAGTAGTTATCTCGTACAGCATCGCGAAGTAGATGCTCATATTGCTGCTCGATTTGCTTCATTATTTTTCCTTGGCATTACATTCGGTCGCTTCGTGAGTGGATTTATTGCTGATAAACTCGGGGACAAGCTGTTGATTCGTATTGGCATTCTTACAACTATGGCAGGCTTACTATTAATTGCCTTACCGTTACAGACGGATCTGTCAGCTTTAGCTGGTTTAATTGTTATCGGACTGGGTTGTGCGCCTATATATCCCGCGATCATTCACTCCACACCATTCAATTTTGGTAAGGAGAATTCACAGGCCATTATTGGTATCCAAATGGCGAGTGCTTATGTAGGCTCAACCTTCATACCGCCGCTTTTCGGTTATCTTGCATCGTATACGAGCATGGGATTATTCCCCTTGTACTTGGCTATTTTTATCGTTGTTACGCTACTAATGTCTGAGCGATTAAACCAAATAATAGCCACCAGAGAAGCTGTTCATTGAACGCTTCAAATGCTGGGAAAAGGGATGTCTCTCAGGTCACTTTATGACCTTTTTGAGACATCCCCCTCGTGCATTTACTAGCTAAATCAATTTCTTTGTTGCTTGAGTCATAATGATATTGATTCCTCTATCTCTTATTAAACGTATCCGTCAACACCGGCACGATCTGCGACTTGCGGGATACGACGCCCTTCAGCAGAGCCGTGTTATTGTCGAGCTTCACGCCATAAGCTGCTTCAACCGCATCAGCAGCCTTGCCCAGAGCCAAGCCCACGGAATCATTATTCAAGATATCGGTCACGACGAACAGGAACAGATCCAGCCCCTTGTCAGCGATAATCTTGTTAAGCGCTTCCTCTACCTCAGCCTGGCGGCTCAGCACATCGTTCACATCAACCGCGTTGACCTGTGCAATCTCCACCTTCGCGCTGCCCATGCTGAACTCCTTGGCATCCAGCGTGATCAATTGCGCCACCGACCGTTGGCTCAGATCAGCGCCTGCCTTCAGCATGTCCAGACCATACACTTCAGCGTCCACACCGGCGATCTCCGCCAGCTCGCGAGCAGCAGCCACATCTTCAGCCGTGCAGGTCGGCGACTTGAACAGCAGAGAGTCCGAGATGATCGCAGACAGCATGAGGCCAGCGATCTCCTTCTTCACAGCTACGCCATTCTCCTTGTACAGCTTCAGCAGAATCGTCGCCGTGCAGCCGACCGGTTCAGCGCGATAGTACAGCGGGCCGCTCGTCTCGAAGTTCGCGATGCGGTGATGGTCAATAACCTCGATTACACGCACTTGATCGATATCAGACGCGCTCTGCTGACGCTCATTATGGTCTACGAGGATCACGTCCTGCGCCTCATTCGCCACAGTCTCCACGAGACGCGGAGCGGCTATCTTGAAGGTGTCGAGCGCATATTGCGTCTCGCTGCTAACCTCACCCAGGCGCACCGCCTCTACATTGTTCCCTAACGCTGTCTTCAACTCGGCATACGCAATCGCAGAGCAAATCGTATCCGTATCGGGGTTCTTATGCCCGAAGATTAGTACCTTACTCATCTCCCACTACCTCCATGATCAGTTGATTTCATACCCTCTTATCAAATTCATAGTATTCCACTATGAGATTTGATTCCTTCGACTAATATACCTTAGATTTAACCCCTTAACAAGCTAATATCTCGCAAAATAATTACCCTAAACCGCATTCGCCGCCCGTTTATACTGATGCTGATACAAGCCTGCATAGAAGCCTTGCTGCTCAAGCAGCTCCTCATGTGTGCCGCGCTCGATGATCCGTCCGTCATTGACGACCAGAATTTGATCTGCCTCGCGAATCGTGCTCAGTCGATGCGCAATAACGAAGCTCGTGCGTCCCTTCATCAGCGCTCGCATCGCCTGCGTAATATGCATCTCTGTCCGTGTATCGATGCTGCTGGTCGCCTCGTCCAGGATCAGAATCGCATGATTCGCCAGCATCGCCCGTGCGATGGTCAGCAGCTGCCGCTGCCCCTGGCTGATGTTGGACCCCTCCGCCAGAATCTCGCTGTCATAGCCGTCGGCCATCTTGCGGATAAAGCTGTCCGCATTCGCTAATCTAGCGGCCTCCTCCACCTCGGCGTCCGTCGCATCCGGATTGCCATACTTGATATTGTCGCGCACCGTTCCGGAGAATAGATACGCGTCCTGCAGCACAATCCCCAGCTGACTCCGAAGCTCTTGCTTATTCAGCTCGCGGATGTCCTGGCCATCGATCAGAATCGCTCCGCTGTCTATATCATAGAATCGCGTCAGCAGATTCACAATCGTCGTCTTGCCAGCTCCGGTCGGACCAACCAGCGCGATCATCTGCCCCGGCTTCGCCGTCAGATTCACATCGGTCAACGTAGGCTCGCCTTCCTTATAGGAAAAGTGAACATCGCGGAACTCCACCTCGCCGGCTCGCACCTGATAGCCGGAAGGAGCTACATCATTCACATATTCCGACGGCGTATCCATAATCTCGAACACGCGCTCCGCGCCGGCAATCGCGGCTTGGATCACATTGTATTGATTCGCTAGTTCATTGATCGGACGCCCGAATTGCCTGGAGTACGTGATGAAGCTGGCCACCATCCCGACCGAGGTCAGACCGGCCAGCGCGAGCCATCCGCCGCCGAAGGCGACAACCGCGAACGTGATGTTATTCACCATATTCATCACCGGCCCCATCAGCCCGGAGAAGATCTGCGCCTTAATCCCGACAACCGTCAAGCGTTCATTGATCGCCCGAAATTCCTCAATCGACTGCCGCTCTCGTCCGTAGGTGACGACAACCTTCTGACCGGATACGGTCTCCTCGATATAGCCGTTGAGCTCCCCGAGCTCCTTCTGCTGGGAGGTGAAGTGCTTGCGGGTGAACTTCGCGATCAGCCGCGAGCTGACAATGACGATCGGCACAGTGATCAGTACGATTAAGGTCATATACACATCAAGTATCAACATCACGATAAGTGTACCGACTACGGTGAGCGCGCCGGAAATAAGCTGTACGACACTCTGGTTGAGTGAGTTTGCTACATTTTCCATATCGTTGGTCAGTCTGCTCATAATATCCCCATGCTTGCGCGTATCGAAAAATCGCAGCGGCAGCTTCTGCAAATCCGCGAAGATGTCGGTGCGCATCGACCAGACGGTCTTCTGGGTCAGCTTCGCCATGACGAACGCCTGGAACCAGGTGATCACAGAAGTGACCGCGTATACGCCGAGCAGCAGCCAGCAAGCTCTGAACAAGCCGGGCAGATTGTTGCCGATCACATAATGGTCAATCGAGTAACCGATCAGGAACGGACCAATCAGCCCCAGTCCCGCGCTGATCGCAGTGAGGCAGAAGACGAAGATAAGGCTCGTGCGGTGATGCTTGAGATAGCGCCAGATCCGCAGCAGTGTGTCCTTGGTGTTTTTCGGTCTAATCTTCATCATCGGCATCGGACCTCGGCCCATCGGATGACCGGGACCTGCCGGCGGCGCATCGGTTCGCCTGGACGAATTATGCACTAGCCTCATCCTCCTCTCTAAGCTGAGATTGACAAATTTCCTGATACACCTGACTGCTGCGCAGCAGCTCCTCATGGGTGCCCGATGCCACAATCTGTCCATCATCGAGGACGAGAATCCGATCCGCCTCGATGACCGAAGAGACGCGCTGCGCGATCACCAGCGTCGTCGTGCGCTTGAGCAGCTGCTTGAGCGAATGCTGAATGCGGGATTCTGTTCCCAGATCGATTGCGCTAGTACTGTCATCGAGGATCAGGACTTCCGGTTGAGTGAGCAGCGCGCGGGCAATGGATAGGCGCTGCTTCTGACCGCCGGACAGATTCACGCCCTTCTGACCGACAATCGTGTCATAACCATCCGGGAACTCCATGATGAATCCGTGCGCTTCCGCTGCCTTCGCGGCAGCCTCAACCTCCTCCTGCGAAGCATCGGAGCGGCCATATCGGATATTGTCGCGAATCGTGCCGCTGAACAGGATCGCCTCCTGCATCACGAAGCCAATCCGGCTGCGCAGCTCATCGAGCTTCATATCCCGCAGGTCGATGTCATCGATCAGCACTCGCCCTGACCTCGCCTCATACAACCGCGGAATCAAGCTGACCAGCGTAGACTTGCCCGCGCCAGTCGAGCCCAGAATCGCCACCGTCTGCCCCGGCTCTGCCTGGAAGCTGATCCCTCGCAGCACATCCTTCCCCATCTCATAAGCAAAATAAACCTCATCAAAGGTTACTCTGCCTTCGCGCTTCTCCTGCGGGACGATTGCTGCCTGTGGTGATTCCTGGATCTCGGACACATCACCCAGCACCTCGACAACGCGATCCGCAGACGCCCGAGCACGCGTCACATTCACGAAGATCATGCTCAGCATCATCAGATTGAAGAGCAGCTGCGTGACATAATTGATGAATGCAATCAGCTCTCCGGCCTTTAGCGAACCGACCGCATGCAGCTTGCCACCGTAAGCGAGAACCGCTACGATGACGATATTCAGCACGAGCAGCAGAACCGGCATGATCGTCGCCATGACCAGATTCGCCTTAATCGAAGTGTCTCGGTATGCTGCATTCGCCCCGCCGAACCGCTCCTTCTCGAAATCCGCGCGCACGAATGCCTTGACCACGCGGATGCCTGCCAGATTCTCTCGGATCACGCTGTTCAATCGGTCCAGCGCATGCTGGACATTGACGAACAAGGGCATCCCCTTCTTCATGACATAGGCGATCACGAGGATCAGAATCGGGACCGCGGCCAGCAAAATCAACGACAGCTTCACGCTGATCATCAACGCCATTACAAGGCTCCCCAGCACAGTCAAGGGTGAACGCACCATCATCCGCAGCATCATCTGCACGAAATTCTGGAGCTGCACGACATCCGCAGTCAGGCGTGTAATAAGCGAACCCGTCGTCCACTTCTCCAGATTGCGGAAGGAGGAATGCTGCACCTTGCTGAACAAGTCCATCCGCACGTCTCTTCCGAACTTCATCGCGGCGATGGACGCGAACACACCGCAGCCAATGCCCGTGATCGCGCCAAGTATCGCATACACCAGCATCAGGCCGCCCATCCGCTTAATATGATCCAGATCGCCAGTCATCACACCGTTGTCCACGATGTCTGCCAGAATGCGCGGCTGCATCAGGTCGAAGAAGACTTCCCCGACCATAAGCAGCGGCGCCAGTACGACGGCTATCCAATATGGTTTAAGAGAACGGGATAATTGTTTCATGTTGATCGCTCCGTTGATAGATTAGTCAGCATTTTGAGCAGGAGATGACGAAGCTGTTCCTTCTCTTCCTCCGAGAAGTTGCCGAAGCTGCGCGCTTCAATCCGGCCTAGCTCTCCCAGAACCGCCGCGTGCGCCTCAAGCCCTCTCTCCGTTATATACACACGTGAGATGCGCTGATCAGCGTCATCTTGTCTCCGTCTGATCAAGCCGTACTTCTCCATTCGCCTCAGCATCACCGTCAGTGTCGCAGGCGCAATCTGCAGCCGCTCCGCCAGTTCCTTCTGACTTCGCCCATCGCGCATAGCCAGCGCACGCAGCAGAGGCGGCTGACCAGGGAACACATCGAACTCCGACAGCTGATCATGCAGCATCTGATAATGCCGCCTGGCCGCCTTCGAGAACAGCTTATTTAATGAATCGAACCCGTCATGGTTCACCTCGCCGGCCTCCTTATCACCTAATTGATTAGTCGACTAACTAATAATATACACGAATGATTATTACTTTTCCAGAGAATGTGTACTTAATTCATAGCAATAGGTATCTGTAATGTAAATGTAGAACCAACTCCAGTTTCACTCTCCACATGAATTTGACAGCCCTGAGCGTTCGCCAGCGCTTTAGATATACTAAGACCTATTCCAACGCCGCCTGTCATGCGGGATCTTGATTTATCCACACGATAAAATCGGTTGAAAATAAGAGGAATATCCTTCTTCTTTATGCCGATGCCATTATCCTGGAAACGAATATAATGGAATTGGTTATCGGAGGACAACGACAGCAACACGTCTCCTCCATTCTTGGTATATTTGATAGCATTGGATACAATATTCGACATGATTTGAATCATTTTATCTGAGTCCACCATAACATTACAAGGAACATAAGGATATTCAAAGCGAAATATTATCTGCTTCTCCTCTGCCTGAGGCAGGAAGTTTTGATGCACCCTTCTCGTCAATTGAATGAGGTCCACTCTTTTAAGCACTAGAGAAAACTGTGCCCCTTCCGCTTCCGAAAGACGCATAAGATCAACCAGTAAACGAGACAATCGATTGATTTCCTCGTGGATGATCCCCATTCTGTTCGCATCTGGCTTATATATACCGTCCATAATAGCTTCCACCTGTGCTTGCAATGACATAAGCGGTGTGCGCAGTTCATGGGCTAAATCCTCTAGCAAATGCTTACGCCACTTCTCCTGATTATTAAGTTCCTGCAGCATATCATTCAGAATCAACGCCAGTTGCCTAAGCTCCAATGTCCCTTCCACAGGAAGCAGTTGCTCGCGCTCACCGTGACGAACTCGTTGGGCAAATTCAGAAAGGCGCTGCAAATAACGGGATGTCCATCTGGATAGGATAAATCCAACAATCAAAGCGACAATCCCCAGGACTAGTAGAAGAAGGAGCAGTCTGGACTTACTATTAATGTGATAATCCTCAAGCTGCGGATTTAGGAGACTCATATGATCCGGATAATTGAATAAGACCGTGCCAACCTGATGTCCGTTCAGCACATACGGGTGTGAAAGCTCATAACTCGTATAATCAACTTTGTTCATCCGATCGTCGATTTCATCGATATAATCCATCTCTATACCGTATACTCTGGATCTCTGCTCTAACCAGTTCGTCTGCTCTGTTGTCAATGCATCTCTCCCAATTCCACGCTCCTTCATTTCTTGAACCATTGCTAAAGAGATCGTTTGTAAATTCTGACGTTTGAATCCGCTCACAATATTATTTATATCTGTTGTGTACAGCCAAGTTAATAAGCCGAATATAGCCAGCGAGTAAACAAAAAGCACAAGCAGAAGAAGCACCTGTGTTTTCTGAAATAGATTAATCTTCATAGGAGGTCATCCGGCTGCATGCCAAATTTATAGCCCCTACCAACAACAGTGAGAATATAGATGGGATCATTAATTTCAGGTTCGATTTTTTTTCGAAGATTTTTGATATGCGTATCGATTACTCTGCTTTCTCCCAGAAAACGATCTCCAGTCATATTATATAGGAGATCATTACGACTATGAATTTTCCCAGGTGTTTCGAGCAGCACAATGAGCAGCTTGTACTCGCTTCCTGTCAGAGCAACTCTGACCCCGTCTATCCAAACCTCACTAGTCACCAAATCAATCAACAGCCGTCCACGATTAAATATCATTTGGCTCTTCTCACTATTGGCAGCCAAGATGTTTACTCTACGCAATAAGGCATGAATTCGCGCAATTAACTCCTTCACGCGAAATGGCTTGAATATATAGTCATCAGCCCCTAAATTCAAGCCCCCTATCGCATCCTCCTCCTGTGTCTTAGAGGTTATCATGATGATCGGTACAACGGAGCGCTTACGAATATGTGTACATACTTCTTCACCGTTCATCCCCTCAAGCATCAAGTCTAGCAACACAAGCTGATGCTTCACAGGATCAAAAATATGCAGTGCATGCTTACCACTTGTTGTATGATCGACTGACCAGCCTTCCTTCTCTAAATAAGCGATGATGACATCTGCAATATTGCGTTCATCTTCTATTAAGAGTACGTGCATGAAGCTGACCCCCTGCTGTAGATTTCCACCTTCTATGTCTCCACAATATTAACAGAAACACAGACAGGTTTCTAACCAATCTGCTCCAGTTATTCTACCAATCCAGTACGCTCAACACCCTCTACAAACCACTTCTGTGTAAATGAATATAAGATAAGGAGCGGTACAATCATTAAGAAGGAAGTGGCCATCTTCAAACCATCATCGAATATAGAGGGTCCTTCTAGAAGCGCTTTTTCCTGCAGATACGTAGCCATCCTGCCCATGCTTAACGATAATGGCAAATTCTCTCCATTACTATGCAGATACATTGAAGGTAAATAAAAGTCATTCCAAGTCCACACGAACGAGAACAAGAAGACTACAACAATAGCAGGCTTTGCCAACGGCAACATCACCCTCATGAATACCTTCAGTGCCCGTGCGCCATCAATCATCGCTGCTTCCTCCAGCTCCTTTGGCTGGGTAGAGAAGAATTGGCGAAAAATGAGCACGAACACAGCACCCTTCAAGCCATGTCCGAATAAAGCCGGTAAGATCATCGGCCAATAGGTATTCAGGAGTCCCAGATTTTTGGACGCTACGATAAACGGTAATACAAGCACCTGCGGCGGTACAATAAATGTCACGAGGAGACAAACAAACCAAAACTTTTTAAACGGTACATCCAGACGAGCAAATGCATAACCTGCCACCGCGCAGAACACGGTCTGCAACCCTGCAACAGAGCTAGATAAATACAGGCTGGATAAAAATCCCTTTTCGTAATTAAGAACATTCCAAGCTTCTTGAAGTGTCCCAAGATATACTTCCTTAGGGATCCAAATGACAGAAGGATCTACTACATCATTCGCATTTTTTAGCATGTTTGAAATCATATAAAAGAGTGGATTCAAGTAAATATAGGAGGTGTTGACCAGTATCAAATAGATGAACATCTTGAATATTAAGCCCTTATCCACCTCACGGCCTATAATGCCGTAACGCAGATAAGTAATTGTGTCGCCAATCCCTATTTTTTTCTTGCTAATTTGAATTTTTGATAACGGCATGCTTTCACCCCTTAACTTAGGATCGATTCGAACTGCGTTGCGATTTGGTCAGAGTATGAAAAATGAAATAAACAATGCTTAGAATCAAGAAGATAAAGAAAAAGTAGATCCATGCCAATGCGCTTGATTGTCCGATATTTTCATTATTAATTTGAGACAAAATCGGATTTGTCGGGAAGGTAAATAAATCTACAATTGTGTATATCACATTCAGTAATATAAAAGGCGTCATGCCTGGCAAGGTAATTTTCCAGAACACGCCCCATGGATTAGCGCCGTCGATTCTTGCCGCTTCATAAACGGAACCAGAAATGGATTGACGACCCGCCAGGAAGATTAATATTTGAACTCCTGAATACCACAGAATGAGTACAAACGAGTTGAGTATCGTAACAATTGGTGCCATCCAGGAATTCGACAGCAACTCCATATACACAGAGAGGTCCATGAATGCCTCGAAATCTCCGCCTTCCGTCCCAATCCCCCCTTGCCCCTGCGCAATGAATTCTCGAACGATTTGACCTGAAGAGAAAATAACTGGCAAGAAGAATACTACCCGAAAGAAGCTGCGTCCTTTAAATTTCTGATTAAGCAAAATTGCTATTAATAGTGCGAAAATCACTATAATCGGGATGATTAACAGCTGCTCCTTGAGAAAGGGAAGGAGAGATTCATATAGAATAGCGGCATTCTTGAATAAAATATAATCATAATTTCGAATCCCTACCGGGATGTATTGGAATCCAGTCGCACTCACCTTGACATCCATAAAGCTCATATAGAGGGAATAACACAACGGAAAAGCCATAAATACGAAAAAGCCAATGATCCAAGGAGAGAGGAACAATGCTCCCTCCACACGCCTTAATGTCGCACTGCTCATCTGACGAGCGAATATGGAAGACCATGCTCTCATCGTGATTCACCTCCTTGTATTCCAATAAAGTTACGAGCAGGCACGGTGTAGGAATCAAGAACGAATGGCTTCTCCCCATAATTCACTATAATGCGATGCCCATCCTCATAGACGGTTTCATATACCATATCGGAATGCTGAAGATGATCGACGATGAAGAGATGCTGTACAGCAGCCAGCGCAGTGTCTAACCGGTCATAGATGACCACTATCTCGGATTCCCAATCGTCATATTTGGTACTGAACAAGTTATTGTATTGGGTTGAGTATTTCAATTTCGTATCTTCCCATGTCACAACGAAGGAGGGGTGATAACCATATTCAATATCCTTCAACATGTCATCTTCATACTCACTGTAGTTGTTGATATACTTCGATGAATAACTGACTAAGCCGTGCAAAGCAATCTGTATGAAAGGCACTGATCTCTGCGAGAAGCTGTAATAGGAATGATCATTAGGCAGCTCTTGAATATGATCAATACTTGCCAGTGCATAACGATTTACATTGGTTCCAGCCGCACTGCCTAGTGTAGAATTTGCAAGCTCGAATATGCGTTCCTGAACATGCTGTATGGCAACCCTATCTGCGCCGTACTTAGAGTTAAAATCACTGGACAAATTTCGACCCATGCTCTGATATTCCAGTCCATCAACACCCAGTTCTACATAATACCCAAGGTCCTCCTGTAAGCTGTCCAATACAAATTGGTTACTTACGAGTTGAATGCCTGAATGCTTCAGCAGTGTTCCCGACATATCTCTCATGCCTTGTGTTCTTGCTGAGAAACCACCCTTGCCCGTATTGTTATACTGATACTCCACATTTAGATAAACCGGGAAGCCGAGAGAATGCGCATAGGAAACTAAGTCCTTCAGTGCTCCTCGACCGCCTAAGTCAGACTCTATCGGGAAGAATCCACCGTATTGCCCAGCACCGCCATGCTGCCATCCATGCAATGTTACCGCCATACGATCAATACCAAGACCATTCAAACGCTGCATGATCTGTACAGATTGCGAGAAAGTGGTCTGCTGCAGTATTGAATTTGTGATTCGACCTTTCTTGGTTCCTGCTCCTACAATCGACAGCCTTAGCTGCAGCTTGTTATTCGCAGCTTGTCTTGTAATCTGATAGGTCTGCATCAGATATTCTCTAAGCTTCTTCCCCATTCCCACATAAGTATTCTCAGTAGAATCAAAAACATAGTACCGTACCGTCCGATCACTGCCGAATCGTTTTTCAACATTGTAGGTAACGAAGAATTCATCCGCTTTTTTTTGATTTGGGATCATTCTAAATGAATCTCGATACATTTGTTTGACAGTGGCCCAATTGTAGCTGCTATAGACACCGGCAGGCGAAGCCACAATTCGGGAATAGGCTTCGCCTTCATCCACCACAGCCATGAAGCCTTGGTCCCCCGTCCTCATGCCATATACCGGCATCGTGATCTGCTTTACGGAGGAGCTTGTCTGTATGGTATCGAAGGCGTAATCTACACCGTATACTCTCTGTTCATACATTTGATTATTGACATCCTGCGAATCCCGGAAAGGAATGAGTGCTCCGCTGCCATCAGGGATCAGAATATAGTCCTCCTGTCCAGCTACCGAATGCGCTGCACCGAAGAATGGGTACAACTCCAGAGATATCAGCTTCGGCTCTTCCTCGATCAACTCATCATCCTTGATTCTGGTCTGAACATAATCGGATTCCAGTGTAACTTCAACAGGAATGCTGAGGCCCATATTCGCAATTTTGAATTTTAAGGAAAAACCCTTCTCAATCGCTGTGAAATGTTCCACTTCGCCCAATTGAGCCGCGAAGCTTGTTAATTTGCTCTTCACATTCGGTATGCCAAAGTCCATATATTCAATGATTAGAGGAGAGCGAATATGAAACCTCCAGTTGCCTTTCTGCTGCTCATCGAGCCAATGCTCCGGATTTGGGTAAGAATAGTGAACATCACCTTTGCGCTTGTCGACAATTTTAAAATGTCCGGTTGCCGAGTCAGCAAACAGCTGCAGCTGATCATTCTCAGCCATCAGGTGCATCATATCTTCTAACGGCAGTTCGTTCAATCCTATCTCGATGTCTGGAAGACGAGGTGACTCAGCGATTGTTCGCTTCACGTCGACTTCCGAATAAGTGGATATCGGCACCCTCCAAATGAATAGGAGCAGGATCAGCGCTGTAAGCAATATGTATAGGAATCTGCGCTTATTGTTCAATAGGATCGATCTCAACGCAGAAGCACCTCCCTATAAATAGACATCAAGAATGAAATCGTTTGATTCGTCAAACTGTAGATCAGGAATGCAAGAACAACCATCATCGCCATACTGAATAAAGTAATCAAGACATTGCTTATAGCTTCGCCCACAAAGTAATTTTGCAAGGCCTGTACGCTGGCAATGAATAAGAAACCAATCCAGGCCAACATGCCGACGTACATAAACTGATAGATAGCAAGCTCCGATAATGACATGACATTAGATACGACAGTAATCGGCAGCCCTAACAATGACAATGGAATTAAGGCATAAGCACTGCTAATGAACACATCTCTGAATCTCGCTTCACCTTGAAGGATAGAGCTTGTAAAGTAATTACAAACGACCCATAACAGCCAAATTGCTAGGAACATCAGCAGATCTGGGAGCATACGGTACAACTCGCGATCCATTTTATTAAAGCTGAAGCTGGTATAGTATTGGATGATTACATACGAAGCAGCAGATATAGCTAATAGTATTATGGCACTTGGATAACTTCCCTTGGATTCGAATCGAAGAGCTGTGAAGCCATCCATTGGATAACGCAGGATCGTGAAAGCATGTCTCAATTGTTGGAGAAGAGGGACATCCAAGCGTTTCATTTTCACTGCACCCAAATGTGCTCTACGCTTATACCTTTTACTCAGCTTGGCTCCAATCGATAAGAGGAGTAATCCAATTACCACAAATGTTGCAAGTGTAGAGAAATGCTTCTGCATCCACTCCAACCTGAGCTGCCAAAAGGCATTCGAGTAATCATATTGATTAAATCCCTTTTTAAACAGCACACTTGCTTCCTTGAATCGATTCTCTTGATACTCCGCTCTCGCCAATCCAATTAATGCCGGTGGATATGCAGAATTATAGTGGAGGACCTCCTCCCACAGTGACTTACTCTCCTCATATCTCCCATCAGCGGTATATGCGCTGGCGTCAATAATAAGGCGGCCAAAATTACTGATCACATACCTTGTGATTCGATTATCCTGATTATCTAGAATGTACAGATCATCCTTAGAGTTGAAGGCAACTGCGATTGGAGCACGCAACAATCCAAGTTGCGTTATGCCAGGGTCACTTCTTCCACTCCAGAAGAACAAGGAGTTTCCCTCACTATCATAAAAGCTAATATTCTTATAGTTCAGATCGATAACCGCCATATTTCCATTCGAATCAATTGCAACGTCAACAAGTTGAGTCTGCCGATTTGAAACAGGCATATTCAGATGCTGCCGAAGTGTGTATTCGCCGAAGCTTCTATTCGGTTGACTTAGACTGAAATTGCTTATGCCGCGGCTTACCTCATATTCGTCCGATTTGGCAACCATATTTACGCCTTTAATATTCAGCTTTTTGACTTGTTGATTGATAACCGCATTGCCACGAGAGACGGTATAGATGAACCCTCGCTCATCGATCTCGACATTCTCAATGGATCCTGGCAATTGACTCAGTTCTCTTTCCTTCATTTCATCCGAATAAACTAGCGTCTTAATTTGATTCATTATTTTCTCTAGATTTGAACTTTGGATCACATTCCCACCGAAGAAGCTGACAAAATCGCCATCGGGGTTCAACTGCAGTAAGCCTTGGTACCCGCCCATTGTTACGATATACATATAGCCGCGTTTATCCACTACAATCTTGATCGGATCGAACCTATAGGTTCCTGGAATGAACGGTGTGTCAGGACGTATAATAATCTGACTGACTTCCCCATCTTGATTCATCTTGACTACTCTTTGATTGCCGGTATCCGCAACATAAATATCCCGACCGCCGTTTGTCACGAACACCCCCTGCGGCTGTTTGAAACTGTCTCCTTCGGGAATTAACTCGCGTTCGAAGGTGCCATTGGGTTGATAGACTACGATACGATTATTGCCAGTATCCGCTACATAAATATAATCAAGATGATCTATATAGATATCACTTGGATTTCTAAGTGTTGATACCTCACTTGATTCACTAGAAGCGCTGCTAAACTCTCCGAACCAGTTCATAGGCTTATAAGGCGGCTGAACTGGCACCTCATAGCCAAAGCTGTCCTTGACATAAGATTGATACAGAATATCCGCATGCGCCAAATTCGGGAGAAATCCAATTGCGAAGCTCAGCATCAGAATGATGGTCAATCTGCGTATATCAGCTAGTCGATACATAAGCAATAGTTGATTCCTCCTCCCTTATTTAATGCCGGATTGCGCCATTGTAGATATAACTCTGCTCTGAAAAACCAGGAATATGATCAAATTTGGAATAAAAATAATAAGAGTTGCCGCAGCAGCGGCGCCCTGACGAGCAACATTGTTAGAAGCTAAACTTGTCAGTGTGTTCATAAAGAACGGGAAGGTTTTCATGGCATCATCTGTCATATATAGACTAGAGATTGTCGCGCTTCCCCAAACGGCTTGAAATTGAATGATAATAATCGTCACGATTGCTGACATACTTAGAGGTATTGCAACACGGAAGAAGATCGTCCACTCCTTAGCCCCGTCTAGCTTCGCAGCTTCAAGCAGTTCATTCGGAATCTGGTCCATAAATTGCTTAATCAGGAACACACCAATCGGTGCAGATAGGTTCGGCAGAATATGCGCCCAATACGTATTAATCATGCCTAATTTGGAAATGACGATATAGCGCGGTATCTCAACCGTCTCCGGAACGAACATTAAGGAGATGATGATAATTGAGAAGAAAAGCTTGTGCCCGGGAAATTGATGCTTCGACATCGCATAGGCAGCCAGTGCGCTAATCACCGTAACGAGTGTTACAGATATGCTCGTTACTATAATGCTGTTGAATAGATAGCGGGAGAATGGAACAACGGATTCCTTAGTGATTACTGCAAGCTCCAGAAAATTGTTCAGGGTCGGGTTCATCACATATAACTTCGGCGGATATAAGAACAGCTCCGTATATGGCTTTAACGCATGATTAAATATGTAGAACAAGGGCAATAGCATAAAAATCGAAAGGATAACAAGAATTACATACAGCAAACGCAGCGAAAAGTCGGTACGATTCACCCTTATTCCCCCTCCTTAGTGCCGAACAGCTTAAAGCTCATACGATTTGCGAACAGCATGATGAGAAGCAGTACAACAGTCAATGCTGAAGCATAACCCAGCTCAAAGCGAATCAAACCGTAATCCTCAATGTGGCTGACAATCAAATGCCCGGCATACTCTGGCGTTGGATTCTTGCCAGAGAGTAACGTTCCAATATTCCCTGTCTTAAACGCGGATACAATGGCCATAACAGCGGCGAACAGCATCTGGGGCCGCATTGCGGGAATCGTAATGTACCAGATCTCCTGCAGCCTGCTCTTGATTCCGTCTATTCGACCAGCCTCATACAGTTGCTTATCCACGTTTAACAGACCTGCCAACAACGCAAGAAAACCAATCCCCATACTGGACCACATCGTGACAATGATCATAAAGTCCATCAAGTATCTGCTGTCTAAAGTCCAGACAATCGGCTCGCTGATGAATCCAAGCTTCAACATGAAGCTGTTCAAGTAGCCCAGTCGATCCCCAGACAGCATCGGTTGCCAGATCATCGCCATTGAAGTCGCCCCAGTCAAGGATGGCGAATATAATGCTAGGGCAAATAGAGTGCGCCATTTAGATGAGGTTTGTGAGATCGCCCATGCCAGCAAAAATGCCGCGATATATCCGCCAGGACCAACAAATAACGCATACAATAACGTGTTAGGCAACGCATACTTAAGGAAGTTCAAATCCTGCGACAACAAGTATTCATAGTTCTTCCAAAAGATAAAGCTTGGAGCCTGCATCCCGTTATAGTAAGTAAAGCTTAGAATAATTGCGGCAACGACCGGGATCACCGTAAACAGAATAAACATAATGGCCATTGGTGCAATGAATAGATAGGAGAGACGATAGTCCCATATTTGTTTTAACCGTAGTTTAACAGTATGATTAATGCTCGACATAGTCATTCACCCCGTCCCACGGTTCATAGATCCTCGGAACCTCTAGCTGTCTTATGATTCGTCCATTCTCATCAAGCAGACCAAATTCCGTCTCCTTCCGCTTGATCTCCCGATCAATATTCCGCTGTGCCTCCTGCAATGATGAACGGTAATTTTGACCACTCAGCACCGTTCGATTCCAAGCATTCTGAAATTCGCGAGATATGAAGTATGATCCTGGTATATTCGGTATTCCACGATACCATCGCCATTGCTCTAATATCGGTTCCAACTCCTGACTGCTCCAGGGCAGCTGTATGAACGCGTCCAAATTCGCAGTGTTCCATCGGAAAGCAACACCATATAGACTTTCAAGTGTTGCACCAAACTCTTGTTGTGTATCTGCGCTAAGCAGCCATTGCAAGAATGTCCAAGCTTCCTGCTGCTTGTCAGACTTTTTGAATATCATTGCAGAAGTCTGACCACCTGTTCCTACTTCGGAAGTAGTCGTCTGCCCTTCCAAGCCCTGCGCCAGCGCAGATGCATTGCCGCCCGCCCAGCGGACGATCTCGCCGTCAGATTGTTCCACACCAGGCAATGGAACCATGCCCCACCAGCCTGTCAGCTCAGGAGCACCGACAGACAACTCCACATAGGTGTTGAAATCTGCAATTCCTATCGGCATGTCTCCGTCGCGGAAGTGCTGATAGAAGCTTGAGACCTGTTCAGGTATACCATAGATACTGTACAAATCAGTATAATGTCGGAACGCTTCATAGGCTTCAGTCGTATTCAGGCCCGCGCCGGTAGAAGATTCATTGTAGAAGTCAGCACCATATTGATACAGCATTGCTGTATAGATGCTCTGTGGTATGAAGAAATCATAGTAATGCTGCCCTAAGGTTGGCAGCATGTCATATACATCCTGCCAGGTTTGCGGCACATCAAGACTAAGCTTATCTAGAATGTCCTTGCGATAATACAGCATCTGAAAGGACTGGGTAATTGGCAGTCCATAGTAATTTCCGTCATATACATAAGGCATCAGTGCCCCTGGTGCAAACTGGCTGGCGATTTGTTCGAAATCATTGAAATCGGACAGTGCAACTGCAGCATCACGCAAGCCATAGTTCACCGGCTGACCCTCACCCAAGCCTAGTGCGACATCTGGCTGCTCACCTGCTGAATTGGCTAACACAAGCACCTGTTCACTTGGCAGCAGATTCACTCTTACTTGAATGCCTGTTTGCGGAGTAAAATACTGATCGACCATTTCTTGCATCAAGTCCACGTAATCTCGACCGTATTTCATCCAGACCTGCAGCACTTCATCATCGTCATTGGATACAAGATTGGTTTGGATAAAGGAGTAGTAGAAGTTCTTAATACCTTGGACAGCTCTTTCCCAGAAGTTCGCCTTCATCTTCGGCAACTCAGCGCCGCTCGGAATTACATAGATCGTATCAAGCTGCAGCGGTACAGCAGTAATCAGTATACGCGTGTTGCCTACACTGCTTTGAATACTTGAAATCCGATCCCGATTATTCGGAATCTCATTAGGCTCCTGCAATAGTGAAGCAATATCCTCTGCCGAGGTTCCAAGCATGGTGGATACATTATCCTTATTTCCATTAACGTCAATTGCTATCTGCTCCAACTGATGCAGCTTGTCCTGTATCACCTTTAACTGTTCTAGCAACTCTGGATATTGTTCCGCTACACGCCATGTACGTTGTGAATCTACATTCCCGCCTGTCAGCGAGAATAACTCCTGTGACACAACATTTAAATATTGAATGACATTCTCCGTCTCCATCAAGAGGCCTTGATAAGGCGCATATGTAGCTCTCATCGTGAGGGAATGCTTTCCCTTCTCGAGGTAGAATTGGAACGGTTCACCTTCTTCGTTAGACAACAGCTTGCCTTCCCAGTTTTTCTGATAAGCGAATCGATAGTTTTCTAGTTCCACGAAGGGGATCTCCCCATCAATCAGAATGGTGCGGAAAACCGAATGACCCGGATCAAAATTCTGCAACTTTCTCAGAGCAATTGTATACAAACCAGGCTCGTCAACCATAAATTCCCACGCTACCTCATGACCACCGGTCCTCCAACCGGTTCCTCCGAGCGAATTGAACCGACGCTTTCCTTCCGTCTTAGGTGTCATAGCAGCATCCTTGCTCGACCGCACTTGAACTGACACCGTGTTCTTATGTGAAACTTGTTCAGCCTCAATGGTAATCACTTCTGCGTTCAGCGGCTTGGTATCGGGATATTGCAATTTCTTCTGTGCATATTCAAGCACATCATCTGGTCGTTCAAGCGTAATGCGTTCCAGAATTACCGAATCATCTGTGGATATTCGAAGTGTATGTATGCCCTCTTCCATATACCACAGCAGAGGCGTGGCATATGCGCCAGATATATCATGAATTTTGGCTTCTATCCATTCATAGACTTGAATGGCTCGCGGTCTCATGTCTTCCCCAAGACTATTCAGCTTCAATGGAAAATCGTCATGAAATTTACGGTACAGCGCCAAGCTCTTCGCTTCGCGGAAGGGATAGTGTCCATTGATCTGAATCCCAATCTTTGCTTCTGCACGAATTTCCGAGCGATTACCGTCCCTCTCGTGAGGATATGAATAATAAGAGATGCTCATCTGATACAGCGCAGCCTCTTCGATTTGAAATTTATATTCAATCCAGTTTTCCTTCTCATTCTGCCATATGAGAACTGAATCTCTTCCTGCAAAAGCGCCGATGTTTAACTCCTGTCCTTCGGAATGACCAGACACTTCATTCGCCGGGATGACAATGGCTTCATTCGCAGGTTCGGCTCCTGCTTGCTGCCAGTTGCCCAGTTGCTCCATATAATAAGGCTCTTGTTCTTGAAAATGCGGGATACTCACACCCAAACCTGACTGAAATACAGCAGCTTCCTCTGACATACTTCTGGCTTGCCCACTCACATGTCCGAGCAAAGTGGAAGTTACAAAGAGCAGTCCCACAAGGGCAATATGAATTAGCTTCAAAGCTCTTGTTCTCATCACTGGACCTCCGTTCTATCTAATATCATGCAGTAAATTCACACCGGAGTCAGGATGGAAGAAAATCACCTTATTCATATCGACTGACACCTTAACCTTCATCTGCTCCTCATAGCGATAACGCGGGTGAGTACGGACAATCAGATTCTTTCTCTGACCAATATCCAGATGGGTAAAGCGGTCAGCCCCCATTAACTCACTCATTTGGAACACGCCTGTAAGCATCTGATCCTGGCTTAATTCTTGTCGCTCCGTCTCAACGCTGAGATCCTCAGGCCGAACACCTAGTACAGCCATTCTATCTATTCGATTAAGGCCTCTTAGTGCCTTTGCTTGAATATCTGCGATTCGTAAGGCAAATCGCTTCGTTTGAAAATATAGCTGATCGTTCTGCTCCACGATATATCCATCCATGAAATTCATTGGAGGCGAGCCTATGAATTCCCCTACAAAACGATTGACAGGATTGGAATAAATCACTTCTGGTGTATCTGACTGCTGGATGATACCGTCTTTCATCACTACGATCCGATCGCCCATTGTCATCGCTTCGGTCTGATCATGTGTGACATAAATTGTTGTGACGCCAAGCTTTTTCTGCAAGTTGATAATCTCCGTCCGCATCTGAACCCTGAGCTTAGCATCCAGATTCGATAACGGTTCATCCATCAGGAATACTTGCGGATTGCGGACAATCGCTCTTCCTAAGGCCACACGCTGGCGCTGACCGCCTGACAGCTCCTTTGGCTTTCTGCTTAGATAGTTTTCCAGCTCCAGCACTTTAGCTGCTCGCTTTACAGCTAGATCAATCTCATACTTCGGCATTTTTCTTAACCGTAGACCGAAAGCGATATTCTCATATACGCTCATATTCGGATACAGGGCATAGTTCTGGAACACCATTGCGATATCACGATCCTTGGGCGGCAGATCATTTATTTTCTTCTGGTTAATGTAGATCTCACCTTCCGATATATCCTCAAGCCCTGCGATCATTCGTAGTGTGGTCGACTTGCCGCATCCAGAGGGGCCGACGAATACAATAAACTCCTGGTCCACTACTTCCAGATTAAAGTCCTTGACCACCATTTGATTGTCCTTGCCATATGTTTTATACACATGATTAAATAGAATGCTTGCCATGGAAACAGCCCTTTCTCCACGAGGTATGTAAACGGTTTCTTTCTTAGTTCCATTATAGGGACTTTCCTGTGAAGACAGTGTAAATATTAAAAAACAACCGACCCCCTTTTGCATGTTTTGGGAGTCGGTTGAACAATCAGGTCACTTCATCTCGGTCAACATAAGCTGCAATCATGTCTCCTAATAAACTAGGGTACTGTCTGGTTAATGAATGCCCGCCATTGAGAATCCACTCCAATTGAATATGTGGAACGTCTGGAATGAGCAGCTTCGACCTCGATGGCCGATCTTTCATCCCGCGATCTCCCCATATTTCTAGAACTGGCACATTGGTTTGCATTAGCAGCTGTTCGCCCTTTGTCCATCGGGTCCATATTTTCGAGTATTCCCTCAACTCATCCTCTGTCCAGTGCGAAGCGGAGAATTGCCTATAATAGCTGCTGAGCGCTCTCTGTTCTTCGGTCAAAGTTTGATTCTTGAGGCCATGAAATGCATCTCGCTCTACCGAATAGTGGGTCCATCCTTCAATTGCAATTACGCCGTCTAATCGCTCTGCAGCATGATCCAGCATCTCTACCGCAATCATTCCGCCGATTGAATGACCGCCAATATAGAATCGTTCTATCCCAGCAGCATTAATAATCTCCAAGATCTGTGCAGCGAACTGCTCGATCGTTCCATCCATCGTCTTCGGCCTGCTCTTGCCGAAGCCGGGAAGCTCAGCGAGCAGAATGTTTGCCTTGATGCCAGAATGCTCAAGAACCGGCAACCACACCCGATAACTGCCGTAGCTGCCCGGAATCAGAACGACAGTATACTCACTTGATTGATCTGCATAATACCCGTACAGTGTATACTCGCCTGATTGACATTCAATTTCAATGAAGTTCAGCATGTATGAGCTCCTTACTCCACTAAAACTTCACAGAATTTTATTGTTTTTCGTTTCCAGGTATAAGTCATGTAGAGATGATTACCATTTGCAATGATTGCAGGATAAGAGTATTCGCCTGGTTCCTTCTCAAGAACGAACGGTTCTCCCCATGTCTTTCCATTATCCGAAGAGGATCTCAGAATCAAAGGCGTACGGGGGCCCCAGTTTAAGCCGACAGGATTAAAGATCAACACCAGATTGCCATTGTCTAGTTGTACCAGATCAATGCCGCTATTGTTATTAGGAAGACCTATCGGATACGCTTCACACCAACTTCGTCCGCCATCTGTGGAGTCGCTTCGATAAATCTCAGCTGTTGATGTGCGAACCAGCATATGCACACCTTTCGCTGTTTCCCACACAGTTGGCTGGATCATGCCAACACCATAAAATCGATTGCGATCAAATGGAACGTAAGCACTTTGTGTCCAGGTCTTGCCTTCATCGTGCGAAATATCGACAAAGGCATCCCATGAGTCATTCGTTTCAATTGAAGCTGGCGAAATCAAAGTTTCATCAGCCAGCAATATCGGTTTACAGCGGACAGGTCCTCGACCTCCGATATCACCAGGAACAAGATCGATTGGTGATGACCAGGTTCTGCCATGATCCTCCGAACAGATGAAGCGAGTCCACCAATTCTTCACCTTTTTGCCCACCTTGTAATAGAGCTGAAGCTGGCCTGAGACCGTGTAATACAACACGGGATTCCAATGCGGCAAGTTCTCTTCATCCGCGATCTTGATTGGCGTACCCCAGTTTCCATCTTCACGAATGGCGATCCAAATAGCGACATCGTCTGCTCCTTCCTTGGTTCCTGCAAACCAGCTGGCAGCCAATCGTTCTCCTGGCAAGCTGACTATCGAGGAGGCGTGGCAGTTGTTAAAGTATTGATCTGCCTCGAAAATATCGGCGCTTTTGATGGAAGTATATTTCATGTCGTAAGTTCTCCTACCTAATGATTGTTATTGACCTAATGTTTTCTTGATCTCAGCATTTAAGATTTCGTCTGCCTTGCGAAGAGCAGTGTTAATGTCCTCTCTACCGAAAACAACATTATTAAATGCTTCGCCTGACTGGGTATTCCCAACACCATTCCAGGTGAAAGGCATGGTTTTATGCGGTGTGCCTTGCTTCGTAGCGAATACCGCTGCTAAATTCTTTGATTCCAGACCTGCATAATTTGATGCAAAGGTACTCTCTGCTGAGCTCAACGAAGGAACTACACCATTAGCAGATATCGCATTCTGCACTTCTTCAGAAACCGAGGTAAGCACAACTCTAAATGCATCGTCTTTATGCTTGCTAGTCGATGTCACTGTCAACAGATTAGTTGTTATGTTAAAACCAACGCCTGGCGCTTTGTCATATGAAGGTAGCGTTACAACATCCCAATTCAATTCCGGTCTTTCAGCTAGAATCGAAAGCTGATTGCCATTAGGGAACATTGCAACAACTTTCTCATCGAAGAATCCCTTGCTAGAACCTGCCTTGAAATCTGCAGGATCTATTGGTTCATTGCCAGGTATGCTGTATACAGGAGCCAATGTTTCAAACACATATTTCCATTCTTCTGTATTAAGCAACGATTTTTGAGCTTCCTCATCTGCAAAATTCAGACCAAGCGGACTCTTTAGTCTCCACATATCGGTCAATTGCAATCCCTTATATTGCACGCCATCCTTTGTACCTGTTACCTTGGCTGTAAGATCGATTGCATCCTGCCAAGTCATATTATCGGTTGGATAATCGACACCGAACATATCGAATATATCTTTGTTATAATACAAGGCGCTGAAATTGCCTATAATTGGGAGTCCCAACAATTTTCCTTCGGTAGATAAAGCCTTGGTTGTCTCAATTAACCCTGAATTAATGAGCCCTAGGTCATATCCAAACTTCTCGACGTAGGGATTCAAATCTTCTACCAAATCCACTTTGTCTGCATTTCTAGCGCCACCCTCACCTACGATCAGAAGGTCTGGCTCTATACCAGTCGCAAGCTGCTTAGCGAAATCAATCGTGTTGTCTCCTACCACCTCGAGTGTAATATGCGGCCACTGATTTTTTACTGCTTCCTCAATGTAGGCATATTCATTCTTGGAAACCGTTACAATCACCTTCAAGGTAACCGGATCCAGCTTTTCCTGCACAGGCTCCGGTTTCACTGCTGGTTTATCTACCGCCTCAGAGGCTGGAGCAGGTGTTTCTAATGCAGTATTATCGGAATTATTAGTCGATGCATTATTATTCGTACCACAACCGATCACTGTGACCAACAACGCAAGAACACAAATGAAACCTAACCATTTCCTCATACATATTCACCCCTATTATTATTATTAACTGCCTATGAAACTATTACATTTTCAGCGATTCTAACCGTTCTACATCACCCCTTATTAAAGTTAAGTAGTTTACAGTTCTAGGTTGGCCCCATTTGCTTCTAGTGACTTGCGGACCATCAAAGGGTCGATATCACGGATTTGGGCATTGCGCTGCACACTGAATGCTGCAGTGATACCGGCAGCCTGACCCATCATCGAGCAAGTTGTCATGACTCTCGCGGAGGACAGTGCAAGCTGATCAGCAGACAGACATCTGCCTGCTACCATCAAATTCTGAGCATCCTTAGCAATCAAGCAGCGCAGCGGGATGTGATATGGAGGCACCTTCAAATCCTTATGATCCAGGACATAAGTCCGCTTGTCGTCATCCGGCTTATGAGCGTCGAGATAATAAACCCCTCTGGCTATCGCATCATCAAATCTTCGACCGGCTCTCAGGTCTTCTACTTGCAGCACATAATCGCCTAATACCCGGCGCCCCTCGCGAATACCGATCTGTGGAGAACAATACTCCAGCAAGAACTTCCGCTTCTCCACGCGTTGATAATAATCCAATACTTCCATCATTCTCCTGCGTCCTCTAATCTCCGCAGCAGTCATGCTTTCTGTATCCGTGGAATCAAACTTGGGAATTTTGACCTTAATAGCATTTGACTTAGGACCGTTCGGCCAGATGGTCGTCATAGGCAGATCCTCCTTGGCTCGAATCTCTTCAAACCAGCCCGGAGGCACCTCCTCCTTGCAATCTTCTTCCTCAGCATGTCTAACGAAGAACATCATCGACATTGGCAGTTGGACTTGATCACCAGGGCGACCCTTCATAGTCGAGAAGCCAGCCAGATGCGCAAGCTGTGCTTCACCGGTGCAGTCAATAAATTGTCGAGCGCGCAACGCCTCAGGACCTGACCTTCCGCACACAATGCATTCTTTGATCTGACCGTTCTCTGTAACCGATACATCTACAAACTGTGTATGCAACAGAAGTTTGACACCATAACGTAGCAGAAGCTCTTGTAATACAATGGGCAAAATCGAGTGATTGAAAAGTCTGTGATCCGCCTTGGGATAGGGTGTATAGTCAGCAACTGCTTGGAATTCCCCTAGCTCCGCGATGATTTCATCGAATACCTGGCCTTGTCCAGCCGTTTCCCCGCAGAATGCGCCAACACCACCTATAGTTGCATTACCGCCTACGGTCGCAAATCGTTCGATCAAAATCACCTTTACACCCATTCTGGCGGCTGCGAGCGCTGCGGTTACTCCAGCCATTCCACCTCCTATGACCGCTACATCCGCTTCATAGCGCAATGGTACTTGTCTAGCCCAGGAGACCTTCTGAGTATCCATGTTGTTCACCCCATGTCCTGTTCATTGAGATTTTCTATCTATATTGAATAGTATACGGACTCTGAGTACCTGTTTATATGTAGAATAGTATTCAAATGATGAAGGATATTATCCGATTCAGATTACTTGGGGCCGCTCACAGATTACTGCATTCTCTCCCGGCGGAAGATAGTTGGAGACTGGCCCATAACCTTGGAGAACATCCTTGAGAAATAGTATTGATCAGCAAATGCAAATTTGTAACAAATCTCTTTAACAGATAAATTGGTGAACTCGAGACAATCACAAGCAGCTTTTATCTTGAGACGCAAATAATAATCAATTGGCGAATAGCCGGTTTCTCTTTTAAAGAGTTTGATCAAGTATGGCTTTGATACGTTCGCAACTTGACACAAATCATGTAAGTTGATTCTGGCATCCAGGTGCTGATACATATATCGAATAGCCAATCGAATCGGATCATTATTGTCAACTGCGGCGGGCAACTGCCCCTGATAGAAGGTTATCAGTGTCAATAACTGCCCAATCAAGTGGGACGAATAAATCAAGCTGTTCAAGGACTTCTCCGTCTGTAATTGTTTATTAGCAGCGGCGAACAAATCCAGGCACAGTTGATAGTTCTCTGTAAGCGTTAGGAATTGTATGAGTGGTCGATTGTCAAAATAATTCTGTACATGCTCTCCGTCAACATGAAGATAATAAAAACTCCATGGATCATGCGGATCTGAGCCGTATGAGAACGGAATATGGGGTTGGATCATGATTACAGTATGTTTGGAAATAATCATCCTCTCATTAGTTCCGTAACGAATCCAACCCCGCCCCCCCGTACAAAGCAACACTAAATGATTAGCTGAGCCATACATGCGAGTGATCAACGTAGCTCGGGTTTGATGGATATATTCCATTTGTACTGGCGCACAATTTCTAAGCAGTGGGTGACCCATATGCTGGCTTATTGCTCCTATGACATCCACTCTCCCATCAAAGAGAAGTAACCGCTTCCAATTAGTATTTTATCAGGGGCAATGTGTAGGTGGTGTGAAGATTGTTAGTTCTTCAGATGACATTCGCGATTTAACATAGAGATCTTAATGAAACCATCCTCTCCTATGGTAAGATGGCTGATTCCGCCATTGCCGTGATTGAACTTGAAATTTACATTCATCTTCAACAGATGCCCTAAGAGCGTGCTTGAAGAGTTGCCATGAATAATGATGGCCATATGTTTATACACTCCGCGTACTGCCAAGTTCATCAACCAGTCTGCAACCTTGCTCATCCTGGCTGACATCTCCTCACGTGTCTCATTGTCCCAATGTCTAGCCCACCCCTCTTCATCAGCGCTATCTGGAAGCTCTATCTCAGGGAATCTAGTTTCCATGACAGAACGAGGCAGCCCCTTCTCACCCAAGCAGATTCGATTCTCCGCAAGATCTAGTCTTGCTTTGATTGAAACTCCAAGCTTCTTCCCAATTATAGAAGCAGAATGAAGGGCCCGTTGCATTAGACTGCAATAGATAATATCAATCTGCTCATCTTGCAGTGCTTGGGCAGCTCTCAATACTTGTTGTTCACCCAATGCTGTGAGCGGACTGTCGTATGACTCCGACAAATTGACATTGTGCATCGATTGCCCATGTCTGATTAAAGTAATCTCCATATCAGTTCTTGCCCCCTTATTACTAGATGAATTACCCACATTATATTGAACATCGTGTGAGTACAGTGTGAATTTTCCAGATTGCTTACATAACATAAAAACCTAGTTCAACCGTGATAACATCGGTAAACTAGGTTCATTATCAATGGTATAGCTGCCCGCTACTCCAGCTCGCTGTCCCACAGCTTTCGCATCTCCGCGCTCTCTGCCAGCAGCTGCGAGAGCGAGCCCTCCGCCTCGATCCGCCCATCCTTCAGCACAATGATGTGGTCTGCCTGCTGCAGCACATGCTTACGATGTGTGACAACGAGGCAGGTGGTCTGCTGATTCCCACCGGAGCTCTGCCACAGCCGATCCCACAGCTGTCGCTCGGTGTCCACATCCAGCGCGCTAGACAGATCATCGAATACGAGCAGCTCAGCCTCGCGGACGAACATCCGGGCAGCAGCTGTACGTTGCAGCTGACCGCCGGATAGCTTCACGCCACGCGGGCCGATGACTGTATCGAGCCCGCTAGCCATGCGCCGCAGATCGTCCTCCAGCACCGCTGTATGAATCGCCCGTCCGAGCCGCTGCTGATCCGACGGCAGCCCCAGCTGAATATTCTCGCTGAGCGGCGCGCTGTACAGCTTCGGTATCTGCGACGTATACGCACTGCGCGGGGGCACGAAGAAGGTCGATGGATCGCTCACAATTTGACCGTTCCAGCTGATCGTCCCGGCCTGCATCGGCAGCAGCCCCAGCAGCGCGCGCACCAGCGTCGATTTCCCTGCGCCAATTCTCCCGGTAATAACCGTAACTGAGCCGCGTTGCAGCCTCAGATGAATATCTGAGACACCCCGATTGCTATCAGGATAATGGTACGATAAGCCCTCCACGACGAGCTCATCAAGCTGCTCCTCCAGCTTCAGCGTTGGCGGCGCATCCAATTGATGCGGCTTACCACTTAGATACAGCGGATGGCGGGCCGTTAAGATCTCCTCGTCGCCGCCTTGCAGCAGGCCGACCAACCGCGTTTGCGACACCTTCGACTGCTTGAAGTATGTCATGAACTTGCCGAAATTCTGAATCTGTCCCGTAACAAACCCCAGATAGTAGACGAATAAAGCGAAGTCGCCTATCGAGAACGTCTCTGCGCGCATGCTCTGAGCAGCCAGCAGCAGGATAATCCCCGTCCCCAGATTGACCGCCTGGGCGAACACCGAGTCCAGCAGCTGTGACAGCAGATTATCCTTCAGCATAGATTGCCTGCGCTGCTCATTCAGCCCTTTGAAGCGATTGATCACACGCTCTTCTGCTGTCGCAACTTGAATCGCTTGCACAGCGCCGAACATCTCGCTGATCGCTCCAGTAACTCGACTCGTCGCCGCCCGACTGACCGCCCGTACCTGCCGCAGCCTGGCAGTAGCCAGCTGTGCCGCAATCACCACCAGAATGAGCGGCAGGAACACATACAGTGTCAATTCAACGTTGATGCGGAACAGGATGTTCATCGAGACGACAGCGAACACAATCATGCCGAACAAGTCGACCGACCAGCTGCCAGCTTCCTCGATCTGTTCAACGTCCTCGCGGAAGCTGCTAATCGCTTCGCCGGGCGAGCAAGGAATTGCCCGCGCGCCAGGCTCCTTCAGAATATGCTCCAGCATATTACGCCGCAGCAGCCCGGTAATTCGGACGCGGAATTGAACATCCGTGTAGAATCCGACCATAATAATTGCCATTCTGGCGACCGCCACGCCTACGAATAAGGCAATTAGCGACCATAATCCAAGCTCAGTTGCCGATTCGCTGGATTCGAGTGCGTCGAAAAATTCTCTGATAATCCAGCCTGGCAGAATGGGCACCAGATGAATCGCTGTCCACATGATCGCATTCGCCAGATAGAACCATGGGGCATAAGCAATCAGTCGCCAGAGGAAGCGCAAGGTACTCATGCCAGCACCTCCTCTATGCCAGCCCGCATCAGATGGCTGAAGCGCGAGCTTGGATCGGCTGCCAGTGCGATTCGCTCCCCATACTCCAGCATGGCACCGTCTTCGAGGATCAGAATCTCATCCGCCCGTTCAATCGTCCGTAGACGATGCGCGATGATAATACAGGTTCGGCCGCCGAGCAGCTTCGTAATCGCCCGCTCCATTCTGCTCTCTGTGGCGGGGTCCAACCTAGATGAGGCTTCATCAAGAATGATTAGGCCGGGATCCCTCAGGAACACGCGAGCGAATGCAAGCAGCTGCGCCTCCCCTGCCGACAGGCCCCCTCCGCCAGAATCCAGTTCACTATCCAGCCCGCCCGGTTGGCCCGCCAGCCAGTCGACAAGCCCCAGCTCCTCTAACACATCCAGCACACGCGCATCCGATATGCTCGGATCGAAGAAGGTCAGATTATCGCGGATCGTCCCCTGGAAAATCTCGATATTCTGGGTGACCAGCCCTACTCTGCTGCGCAGCTCATGCAGACGCGCCTCCCGAACATCATGCCCATCCACCCGCACCGCGCCCTGCTGCACATCATAGAAGCGCAGCAGCAGACGCGCCAGGGTGGACTTGCCGCTGCCGGTCCGTCCGAGCAGTCCGAGAACACGCCCCGGCTCGAGCTTGAAGCTAATGCCGTCCAGCGTGACCGTGTCCGGATCATAGCCGAAGCGAACTTGATTGAGCTCCACTGCCAGCGGACCGCCCGCATATGTAACACCCGGACCATCCGTAATCGCCGGCTTCCTATCGAACAGCTCGCGAATTCGCTTGATGCTGATATCTGCCTTCTGCAGATCCTCGAGCTGTGTACGAATCTGCTCGATTGGTCCCGACATCAGCTCTGTATACGCGAATACCATGTAGACCGTGCCCAGCGTCATCAGGCCCTTGCTCCACATCCATGCACATACAGCGAATGCGCAGGCTGTACCGAGCGCGAATACGAAGATCGTCGTAATCCACATCAATCCCCAGCCGAAGAACGCCTTCATGCGAATCGGCGTCCAGCGCCGAATAATATCATAGAAGCGATGCATCACATATCCGGTAGCACCGCTGGCTCTCGTATCTTCGGTGCCCTCCAGATGCTCGCCAAGAAAGCCGTAATACTCCGCGCTCATCATCCGCATCCGCTCCCAATGTGGCGCTGCGAATCGTCGCACATATTGAACGGCCCACAGGGCGAACAAGACGAAGAAGGTCATGCTCAGTCCAATCTGCCACCCCTCCAAGTACAGCATCACGAGGATGCCGATGATTAAGAGCAGATTGCTGACGAGCAGAATCATCAGATTTGAGAAGAAGTTCGCAAGCACATTCACATCGCCATCCACCCGCTCAATAATCGCGCCAGGTGTCTGTTCCTTGTGATACGCCAGATCGAGCGACAGGCAGTGGACGGCTAGATCTCCCCGCATCTGGTTCGTCGCGGTCCATCCGATGCTCTGCCCAATATAGCTGGCGAAGATCTTCAGCAGCTGTGCGATCAGCGCCGCACCGATGAACATGCCGCCCGCGTACCAGAGTAGGCGCAGCTCTCCGCCGGCCTGTGCAGTATCGATGAAGAAGCGGATGACCTGCGGACTGACCAGCTGCAGCGCGATACCGGAGACGAGCAGCAAGGCGAGCCATAGCACCGTTCTCCTCTGCTGCTGCAGGTATCGGGATAATAGCTGAATGTATTGCTTAAGCGGAATGCGCATCTCATCACCTCAGGAAATCCATATTGCGGTAAGACGTACTTTATCCCAGCCTCCTGAGACCGTCAATAGGTTTTTTCATTATAGGTGATTATTCCGCTTCCTGGGCGAATCGCTAGTGTCGAATCGGTATCGCAACATCTGGAACTGTACCGGGATCGACGGCGTTTCGGTTAGCCGACAGCTCATAAGGCACCAAGTAATAGGACTCGCCCGTCAGATCCAGGGTTGCTTCATATCGGTTGCTGGAGCCCGCATCACTCACATCAGCCGAACTCCACATGATCTCCTCGCCAGAGCTGCTCATAATCTTAAATGCAATATGATTCGACGCTTCCGACCAGTCATAATAGAGAACCGCTGAGATCGGCGTCACAATCAACCGGTCAACCCGAATCGTCTGCCCCTTCCCTAGATCGATTACTTCATCGAACACAATCGTTTCGCTATTCGAAGCAATCTGCTCGGTTGGCACCTCAATATCGAACACCCACGGCTGCTTCATCGGCCGCTCGAAATCCAAGTGATCATATTCGATATGGAATCGCGCCTGTTCACCAAGCGGCAGATCGACGATATTCACATAATTGTAAATCGTGAACAATCGATCATGCACTTCTACGGTTTGACCACCCGATTGCGAAGTCAACTGCTGCCCATTCAGCTTCACCTTAGGCAGGGGATGCATCCGATAATGAAATCTCACGCCGTCAGCCGGCTCATAAGTGGCGCTCATCATCATACGCCCGCCGTCAATCAACACTTCATTCAACGTCAATTTTCCGTATTCATTCTCAGCAACAGCTCCAATTTCAGTTTTATAAGCAGCATAATCGACCGGTTCCTCCCTACCAATGAAGTCTTCAATGATACCCCCTACGAATGGAATGCTGGCAAGTGTCACCACGCCTGTGCCAGCCGTAATTCCGATTGCCGCAACTACTGCCGCAGCGAAACCTAGATACTTGGCCATATAGCTCGACCGATGCTTGCCTATTTTCCTCAGCACACGTCTCTCCCAGCGCTTCATCTGAGAATCCGCAAGCGTCTCCGCTTCGATTCGTTCTACATCCATCTTCATATCGTTCAAGTCCTGATAGATCGACATCTTCCGCACCTCATCCTTCATGATTTCGAATCCCGTACTGCCGAAGCTTCTTGCGCCCCCTGGACAGCTTGTTATACACCCACGATTCCTTCCGATTGAATTGCTGCGCAATTTCATCGAGCGGATGTCCTTCCAGATAGTAGCGCTTGAAGATCGTTCGTTCCTGATCGCTCAATTGATCTAGTAGCTCCGCCACATCTTGCGTCTCAGCTTCCTGATTATCGACAAGCATACAGTCATCGATCTCAGCAACTGTGAACTGCTTGCTATTCAAGGCTAGTTGTTTCCTCCGGTAATCAATGGCTTTATATTTGGCGATCGCGGCTACCCACTGCTTGAACGAATTCCGCTCTGGATCGAACGCATGAATATGGGTCCAAACTGCGAGCAGCACATCGTCCAGACACTCTTCATAGTCTCGATTCCGATCACTTAGCTGCCGCTTAATGATCACAGTCAGCAGACCGCCATATTGGCGGATCAGATAGGCGATCGCCTTCTCATTCTTGTGCTTAATCTGTTCGACAACATTGTCTTCACTAATGATCAAGGTCTTCCCCTCCTTGTCGCATAAATTGGCGCCTACAAGTTAATACGCAGAAGATACCGTAAATCTATCACATTAGGATGAAGAATTGTTTATCTGGTATGATGGAGGGAACGGAAGATTAGCGTTATTTTCGAATAAGTCAGGTTAGTGGATTGGAGCGTTCATACTGATGCATACGAGAGATTCAGAGGCGGGGCAGATCTGGCGCTTATTCCAGGATCATAGTCCGGGCGCGGGGCGTAGGCGATACGTCATCGACAGCCGTGAGCAGCTGCAGGTAGAGATTACATGCAAGCCCATTCCATATTCCTTCCAAAATAGTACCCACAAATACATGTACGGTATTGATCTGAGGCTAGGGCAGAACCGGCTGTATGTCGTACAGCGGATTAGAGCGCTGCTCGACGCGATTGAACGCGATGAGCCTTATGAGCTGACTCGGAATTTCACCTATGATCCGGAGCTGCATAGCTTCGCGCCTGCGATTGATGCGGTGGTTCGCTGTCTGATCGAGATCTATCGCAATGAGCGGATGTACCGTGAGACGTCTGCGCTCTACAGCGGCTATGTCACGAATCGGGTGAGCGGAGATAAGTCGCTGCTTATTCCACCGCTGGCTTGGGAGGGGCTGCTGCAGCTTCTAATCCGGGCTTCTGCGGCAGGCGCAGTCAAGCTGGACGTTGATGGTATCGTCTATACGGGCATACAGCTATCCGACGAGCCAATCCCGGTTCATTATGAGTTCGGAGAAGCTGAGCAAGCGGACGGCAACAGCAAGAACGGTTATCGATTGCGTGTCTACGGGCTTGATCAGCTGATTGTGATGGATGCGTATCAACAGATCATCTCGGGCGGTAAGATTCTGCAGCTGTCCGCCTCGAAGAGCAGGCAGTTAGCGGAGCTGCAAGCCATCCTGAGCCGGTCGGATTCCGATGAGATTCAAATTCCGGAGCAGCAGATGTCGCCCTTCATGGACCAGGTGCTGCCGGGACTAATGAAGCTTGGCGATGTGCAGATGACGGAGACGATCTCACAGCGCATTCTGCGTGTGGAGCTGCAAGCCAGCATGTATCTGGATCGTGTACGCAATCGGCTGCTGGTAGGATTGGATTTCCAATACGGGGATATTGTCATTAATCCATTGGAGCCCGAGGATCATCGGCGGGGCGAGCAGCGCATTCTCATTCGAGACGGCGAGCGGGAAGCGCTCATTCTTGAGCTGATCGAGCAATCCCCATTCGTTAAGACAGAGGGCGGCTACTTCATGGAGGACGAGGACGAAGAATATGTGTTCCTCTATCAGGTTCTCCCGCAATTGGAGAAGCTTCTACGGGTGTATGCCACATCCGCCGTCAAGCTGCGGTTGGCGGGGGGCGGACTTCAGCCGCCGAAGGTAATTGTCGAGGTCGATGAACGCACCGACTGGCTGGAGGTCAAGTTCCAGATGGAGGGCATACCGGAAGCGGACATTCGCAAGATCCTGCAGGCACTCGAGGAGAAGCGGAAGTATTATCGCATGCCGTCCGGCGCGTTCCTGCCGCTCGAGACTGAGGCCTTCCAGGACATTATCCGGTTCATGAACGAGGTGGGCATCCGCAAGGCGGATCTCGGAATCGAACGCGGATCAGGTGGACGGCTGCAACTCCCGCTTGCGCGCGGAATGGGGCTTGATCTATCGGATTCTGATCAGACGGTGAAGTTGGGCAAGACGCTGCGGCGGCTATTGGATGATATCCGTCATCCTGATTCGCTGAGCTTCCCCGTGCCTGAACAGCTGGATAACGTGCTGCGCGATTACCAGCGATACGGCTATCAATGGCTGCGCACTCTGGCCCAGTACCGCTTCGGCGGGATTCTAGCGGATGATATGGGTCTGGGCAAGACGCTGCAAGCGATCAGCTTCCTAGCTGCGAAGCTGCCGGAGATCAGGGCGACCGGCATGCCCGCGCTGATCGTCGCTCCATCCTCGCTGATGTACAATTGGTGCAATGAATTTCGCAAGTTTACACCAGACATCCGGGTGGTCCTCACAGACGGGACACCTGCCCAGCGCCGCGAGGCTTGGAAGCAGTCGGCCCAAGCCGATGTGATCATCACCTCCTATCCGCTCCTGCGGATGGATAGCGCGCTGGTGGTAGAGCGGGAATTCCACACCTTGATACTCGATGAGGCGCAGTACTTCAAAAATTACACGACCCAGACCGCGCGAGCTGTCAGGCTCGTAGAGGCCCGTTATCGCTTCGCACTGTCTGGTACGCCGATCGAGAATCGGCTCGAGGAGCTATGGTCCATCTATAGCGTCGTATTCCCGGAGCTATTCCCGGACGGCAGACAGGCATTCCTTGACCTCTCGCGCGAGCAGGTTAGCGCGAGAATACGACCGTTCCTGCTGCGGCGCTTGAAGTCCGATGTGCTCAGCGAGCTGCCCGAGAAGATCGAGACGGTACAAGCCTCAGAGCTGCTGCCGGAGCAGAAGAAGCTGTACGTGGCCTATCTCGCCAAGCTCCAGCAGGAGACGCTGAAGCACCTCGACAAGGACACGCGCGACCAGCATCGCATCAAGATGCTGGCTGGACTCACTCGACTGCGTCAGATCTGTTGCCATCCGGCGCTATTCTCAGAGGGCTACACGGGCAGCTCCGCCAAGCTCCAGCAGCTGCTCGAGATCATCGAGGAGTGCAGGAGCGCCGGCAGGCGGGTGCTGATCTTCTCCCAGTTCACGCAGATGCTGGGGATGATTAGACGTGAGCTGGGCGTGCTCGGTGTACCGTTCTTCTACCTTGACGGACAGACGCCTGCTGCGGAACGCGTACAGCTGTGTGATCGATTCAATGACGGCGAGCGCGAGCTGTTCTTGATCTCGCTGAAGGCTGGCGGCACCGGGTTGAATCTGACTGGAGCAGATACCGTCATTCTCTACGATCTCTGGTGGAATCCAGCTGTCGAACAGCAAGCGGCGGACCGCGCTCACCGGATCGGGCAGAAGAAGGTTGTGCAGGTCATCCGCCTCATCGCCCAAGGAACGATCGAGGAGAAGATGATAGAGCTCCAGCAACGCAAGATAGACCTGATCGACGAAGTCATCGAATCAGGCCAGGGATTGCTGTCCTCGCTAACAGAGGACGATCTGCGCGAGCTGCTGGGGATTGGATAGCGGGAGATAGCGTAGTTAAGAGCAGCGTCAGGTTGTTGCGGTTGGTGCGGTTGAGGCGGTTGAGGCAGATGATGCATTTGGTGTGTTCGACGCGTTCGTTGACCTTCACCTGCATATCTGCATTAAGATGTAGGCTTTTCCCTCGATTTGAGGCATCTGCCTGCATTTCTGCATGTAAATTGGCGAATCGCAGCTATTTAGCCACAAAATCAACCATTTAAATGCAGATATGCAGGTGAACACAATCTTTTATGCAGATTTGCGCCAAGGAGATGCAGAATTGCAGCTCCGCCAGCCGCAGCAAAGCTTAATCACCGATTCGGCTCACATTACTGGGCATGTCTCTCCGATCAGCCATACTCTAGCACCCAACCCTGCTCTTCCCTTAGCTCACTTACCCACCGCTTAACTCCAGCCCAATTACTACATACTCACTTACCACACATTTACCGCCCACTTACTATATACTCACTTACCACACATTTACCGCCCACTTACTATATACTTACCTACCACACTTCTAACACCCACTTACTACTTTCTTACCTACCACTCATCTCCCGCTAACTTTCTAAACACTTACCTCACTTACCACTCACATATCCAATGACATCCTCGTAGCTCAGCTTGCCTCCGAAGATATCCAGTGCGCTGCCGATCGTGATGTCCAGCTTACCATCAGTCAGCGCGTGGAACACATCCAGATCCTCGAACGATCTAGCACCGCCCGCATACGTAGTTGGAATGCTGACCCATTCCGCCAGTGATCGCACAAGCTCCTGCTGGATACCGCTCTGCTTGCCTTCCACATCTACCGCATGCACGAGGAATTCATCACAATAGCTCTCCAGGAAAGTAATGTTAGCCGGATTAAGCGCGAAGTCGCTGAACACCCGCCATTGATTCGTTACAACGAGCCACTCATCATCCCGTGCCTTACAGCTCAAGTCAATAACGAGTCGATCCTTGCCCACCTCCGACACGATCCGCTCTAGATGCTCCATATTTAGCTTCCCGTCTCGGAAGATGTAGGAGGTTACGATTACATGTGTAGCGCCATGCTCCAAGTAGCTTGCCGCATTCTCCGCGGTAATTCCACCGCCTATCTGCAGACCGCCCGGGTAGGCGCGCAGCGCATGGATGGCCTCCTGCTCATTGCCCGGACCCAGCATAATCACATGCCCGCCGGTCAAGCCGTCTCGCTTGAACAACTCCGCATAATATGCGGCCCCATGCTCGGACACGAAGTTCTCCTTCACCTTGGCGCTGTCGTCCTGCAGTGATTCTCCGACAATCTGCTTTACTCTCCCACCATGCAAATCTATACAAGGTCTGAATTTCATCGTTAGTGACTCCTCTACTAGATCGATAGACTGGTTTGTCATGCTCTATTTGGTTTAGTTGAAATTACTTGCCTAACCACTATACCAAGTTGGGCAAACGCTGGACAAGCTTGGCATTCACTCTACTCGATAATCCAACCCAATTTGCCCCGTTCGATAATACGGATAATCCATCGCCGCCGCGATCTGTTCAACCGTCTCTGCATTCGTCAACAGCTCCAGTACATACAGCCCCAGATCAATCGAGGTCGCGACACCCCCGCCGGTTATCACATGACCATCCTGCACAATTCTGGCTCTGACTACTTCAGCACAATAGGGTTCAAGCAACGCATAGGCCGGCGGATTGGTTGTCGCTCTGCGACCCTCCAGTAAGCCTGCCGCTCCCAGCAAGAGTGAGCCGGTGCATACACTTATCTTGTATTGTACACCCGTTGCGGTCCGCAGCCAATCGATCATCTTCGAATCATGACGCAGTGTGCGCGTCCCTCTTCCACCCGGAACGAAGACCATATCGTAATCAGCCAGATCAGGCGCGACATGCTGAATCTCCATCGTTACGCCCAGCTCATCGGTCACCCGCTCCGTCAGCGCACACAGCTCCCACGAGACATCCTCCATGAGATTCAATATTTTCAGACGTGTTACCGCATCATAGAACCCGACGAAATCCAGAGTCGTCATCTGATTGAACAGAATGAAGGCGATTTTCATAGCAATTCCTCCCGCTTCCGGCCTGCAGCTGAAATCTCAGCCGCATCGACCGTGTGCTTAAGCAGCATGGCAATCGTGATAGGTCCGATCCCACCTGGCACCGGCGTTATCGCTCCTGCCCTTACACGGCATGCTTCATAATCGACATCACCGATATTCCCTTCATTATAACCGGCATCCAACACCACTGCCCCTGGCTTAATCCAATCTCCCTGGACAAAATAAGGCTTACCCACCGCAGCGACTACGATGTCTCCTAGACGAACAATATCGGCTAGATTGCTCGTTCTCGAATGGCAGACTGTGACGGTGGCATTACGGTTAAGCAGCATGGCGGCAACCGGCTTGCCCAGAATCGGGCTGCGTCCGATGACAACAGCATGCCTGCCCTCAATCGGAATCCTGTAATGATCCATGATGGCAATAATCGCTGCAGGGGTGCATGACGGAAACTTCGCGAAGCCGAATGCGTTCTGGGCGAACCCGAGCGTTGTAACGCCGTCTACATCCTTAGCGATATCAATCGCTTCGAACGCTGCACGCTCATCCACATGATCAGGCACCGGATGCTGCAGCAGGATGCCATGAACATCGCCATCTTCATTCAGCGACTGAATAACCTCGATCAATTGCTCTGTCGTCGTCTCGTTCGGCAGATCAATTCTCCGCGAAGCGATACCGATTCGCCTGCATGCATTACCTTTCATCCGCACATACGTCTCCGAAGCTGGATTGTCGCCAACAAGTATCGTGACAAGACAAGGCTGGTGTCCGCTAAATGCTAGCCGCTCCACCCTTCCCTTCAACTGCTCCTTCAAGCTGTCCGCCACTATTGTGCCATCCAATATGACGTTCTCCATCATACCAACATCATCTCCTTTAGCAATGTAAAAACAAAAAGAGGCAAGGGATTGCTCCCCTACCTCTGCCCAGGCGTTCGGCTCTTGCTATCGATGCGCTCCACCATGGTTCCCCATGCTCCGCCAGTTACGCATCGCTTGATTTGCCTCCATGTTACCACATGCTCAGACAATAATAAATATCCGATCTGGGAAAGCTAAGCACATTATGAACAAAGGAGTGTTCCATCACCTTGACAACTACAGCAACACCACCACAGACCTTCCCGCCGCAGCATCAGAGCCAGCAGCCTGGCGTCGAGAGCAAGATGTCTCCGAGACCGCAATCTGCGGATTCCAAGTACAAGCCCGCAGGCAAGCTTACAGGCAAGACGGCCGTCATCACTGGCGGAGACAGCGGAATCGGCAAAGCGATCGCCATCGCCTATGCGCAGGAAGGCGCCGATGTTGCCATCGTCTATCTGAATGAGCATGAGGACGCGAACGAGACGAAGCGACTCGTTGAACAGCACGGAAGAACGTGCCATCTCCTCGCAGGAGATATCACGAATGAGTCATTCTGTCAGCAGGTCATCTCCGATACGATCCAGCAATTCGGCAAGATCGATATTCTGATCAACAATGCAGCTGAGCAGCATCCGCAGAACAGCATCAAGGATATTACGGCGGAGCAGCTTCAGCGCACATTCCAGACAAATGTCTTCTCTTGCTTCTACCTGATCAAGGCCGCATTGCCGCAGATGACGATGGGCGCGTCCATTATCATCACAACATCCATTACCGCCTATAAGGGCAGCAAGAACTTAATCGATTACTCCGCTACGAAGGGTGCGCTCGTCTCTCTAACTCGCTCCCTATCCTTGTCGCTCGCGACAGAGGGTATTCGCGTTAATGCCGTTGCGCCTGGTCCAATCTGGACACCGCTCATCCCTTCAACCTTCCAAGCTGAGCAGGTATCGACCTTCGGCTCGGACACCCCCATGCAGCGTGCCGGACAACCGGAGGAATTAGCCCCGAGCTATGTGTTCCTGGCCAGCGACGACTCGTCCTATATGAGTGGACAAGTGCTGCACATCAACGGCGGGGATATTGTGAATGGGTAGGAATCTACCCGAATAGTGCAGTATATAGATTATCATTGCGTAATACTGACCGAATTTGCTATCATCGAAAGCAAAGTAAGCATATTCGGTTGGAGGTTTAACAGATGAAGGCCATCCATAAAAAACTGAATGACGGAGGGCGGTTTCCTGTCCAATTCGTGTACATGGATACTAAATCGCCTCAGATGGAGCTGCCGCATCATCTACATGACTGGCATGAGATCATTTACGTATACGGGGGGAATGGCAAGCTGCTGGTGAATCATTCCTTCTACGAGATGAATGCGGGGGACTTATTCCTCATTCCCGGCAACACGGTTCATCGCGCCTTTCCCGATGAACATCTGCCAGTTACCTCTACGGCGCTGTTCTTCAGCTCTGCATTAATCCAGCCGATGGAGTGGGGGGAGCAGGGCTCCCTTCTCCGTAGTTTCGAATCCGCTAGGAGAAGAAAGCAATACAAATTTGAAGTGCCAGAATCTAATCGGAAGGATATTGCTGCAATTCTGGCCTCCATACAACTAGAAATGACTACTCAGATGAATCATTATCAGACCGCTGTTCGGGTCCGGGTATGCGAGCTTCTGCTGACATTAGATCGCATCTATATGCCGGAGACTTCCACTATGGGCGATTCCTTGACCGAACCAGCCTGGATGCGGGCGGCCTTGCATTACATCGATTCTGCAATCGCTGAGACCGATTTAACGCTGTCCGCCCTGTCCAAGCGCGCAGCGATCACCCCCTCTCACTTCTCGAGAGTGTTCAAGCAGTCAACCGGCATGAATGTGACAGATTATGTCGTCGTCAAGCGGATTATGCTGGCTAAGGAGTTACTTGTGCGAACCGATGATAGCATAAGCGAGATTTGCGAACGTTGCGGCATGGAGAGCGAGTCTTATTTTTATCGGAAATTCAAGCAGATTACTGGCATTACGCCAAAAGCCTATAAACGCAGTGCCCTTCACTACATTGCTGGAAGCGACTAAACCTCAACCAGTGCCTTAATGACCTTCGAGGACGGCTTCAACCAAACCTCAAACTGATCGATCAGATGCTCGAATGATGCGCGGCTCGTCACGTATTCATCTACATGAAGATGGCCATCACGGATGAGATTCAGCACGTACTCGAAGTCATCCTTAACCGCGTTCCTACTGCATAATATCGTCAGCTCCCGCTTATGAAGCTCCGGATCATTCAGCGTAATCTCACCCTTCACCAGCCCGACATAGACGAGTCGTCCACCGTGTGCAACATATTGGATGGCATTTGACATGGAGCTGGCATTGCCGGTCGCGTCGAATACAACAGTCGGATAATCCCCGCCCGTCAATTCCGCAATGCTGGCAGCCGGGTTCTCACGGGCATTCACCGTCGCATCTACCCCAGCCCACGTCCTGCAAAATTCGAGTCGATCCTCATCAATGTCCATTGCAATTACCTTAGCACCTTGAAGCTTGGCAATCGCCATAACGCCGAGACCGATTGGCCCTCCCCCGATCACAAGCACCGACTCCCCCTGCATATGCCCTGCTCGACGCACCGCATGTGCACCAACACTTAACGGCTCGATCAATGCCGCATCATCTAATGAAATGCCATTCGTACGGACAAGATGCGTGACTGGCACAGAGATGAACTCCGTCATTCCCCCGTCGACATGGACACCAAGCACACGCATAGATGTACAGCAGTTCGTCTTGTTATTCCTGCAGGCAATGCAGCTGCCGCAATGCAGGTAGGGGATAATGCTTACTTCATCCCCAATGGTGAAGCCAGCATCATGGTCGCCAATCCAATGTATTGTCCCGGATAGCTCATGTCCGAGTATTCGCGGGTATGTGAAGTACGGTTGATTGCCTCTATATGCATGCAGATCTGTCCCGCATATTCCGATTCGTCTCACACGAATGATCGCTTCCCCTGGAGTAGGAGACGGCTTCGGCATCTGGGTCCATGCAAACCGACCGACTTCCTCGCAGACAATCGTATTCATCACGTCTCTCATCCCCTTCTTATTAATTATTGCTACGATCGGTGTTGTAGGCAGGTATACCGCTAGCCCATGTCTGATTCCGGATAGGCTCCAGTATCGCCAGCACTTCCTGTAATAAAGCTTGGTCTATCGGTTCGTCCACCCAGCCCGCATTCTTGACGATGTTAGCCGGATTGGCTGTACTCACCAGCGTAGTTGGTATTCGTTCATTCATCGTAGAGAATTGTACGGCAAGCTTGACGATGTCCTGCCCATGCTTCGCACAATAGGCAGCAGCCTGACGGCAGACCGCCTTAATATCGCCTGCGGCAGGATGCCAATCTGGCGCTCCGCGCACACTCAGCAGTCCCATAGAAAGCGGCGATGCGTTCACTAGACCAACGCCCTTCTCCTCGATAAGCGGCAGCAGTCGTTCAAGCGTGGTATCATTCAGAGCGTAGTGGCAATAGGAAATGATAGCGTCCACCTGAATACGAGGCAGGAACTGTTCGAAGAGCTGGAGCGGCAGACCGCAGATACCGCTATAGCGGATCTTTCCTTCTTGCTTTAACCGCTCAAGAGCAGGCAGGGCCTCTTCATATATAATTTCTGGTTCCACAAATTCGATATCGTGCAGGAAGAGGATATCCAGATATTCGGTATGCAGCCGTTGCAAGCTTTCTTCGACACTTGAAACGATTCTCACAGCCGAGAAGTCAAACGCATCTGCCCCATATCGTCCAGCCTTGGAGGACAGATAGTACCGGTCGCGCGGAATCTCGCGAATCGCCTTGCCAAGCACGGTCTCCGCCTTCGTCAAGCCGTAGTACGGAGATACATCGATATAATTGATGCCGGCATCCAGCGCCGCATGCACTGCGCGGATGCTCTCTGCCTCGTCTGTATCACGGAAGACCGAACCCAATGATGATGCCCCGTAGCTCAGAATCGAGACATCCATCCCGGTATGGCCAAGTTTTCTGTATTTCATGTCACTGCTCCCCTCTCACAGAACTCTTCTTCTATCATCATAACAGTCCAATCGAACAATTATATAGCATATTCCGGCTTATAAGTGACCAATTTTGCTGTCAATATTGGTTGTGTACCTAAATGACTTCCTCCCTCGCAAAATCCACTTGCAATATTCAGTTGAACTGTATATACTCTAACTATACAGTCTAACTGAACATCATAGCTGTATACAGTGTGACTTTCTATTGGAAAAGGAGGCTGCCAGTTGAGCCGTGATAAGGACCTGCCGCTGACAGAGACGGTGTATTACATACTCCTCGCCCTGCTGGAGCCCGCTCATGGGTATGTGATTATGCAGAAGGTAGAGGAATTAAGCGAAGGCCAGGTAAGGATGGCGGCCGGAACACTCTATGGCGCTATCGACAATCTGCTCAAGCTGAAGTGGATTGCGCCTGTGAAGAGCGAAGACGCGCGCCGCAAGGTATATGTAATAACAGATATGGGATTGAACATTCTGAGGCTGGATTGCCAGCGGATGATCCATATGGTGAAGGTAACTGAAGACAAATTGCGCATAACGGAGGTGGGTGAAGATGAAATCATATAGAGTTTTCATTGATGTAGATAAAGAGGAAAAGTGGTTAAATGGGCAGGCGCTGCAAGGTCATCTGTTGAGACGCAAGACGGTCTGGCGATATGAATTCGAGCAAATCGACACCCAGCATTCCGCATATGGGAAAGCTGTTATCCGCGTCGATTATCGCACATTCAGTAACGCAGAGGATTTCGAGGATTACCGCGCGCTCTTCGAGGATAGCGGATGGACGCATCTGTCCGGAACGAAGAGCTCCGGGTATCAGTATTTTATCACTTATTCTGCTGATCCCTCCATGGATATCTTCTCGGATATCGACTCGAGGGCTGGACGATATAAGCGGCTGGCTGAGATGTGGCTCACAGTCGCCTTAGGCTTCCTGCCTCTCTGCTTCATATTGTTCAAGAATGGTTACGTAGATATATTCGCCTTCCTGGAGCCCAAGTCACTGTACTACACACCGGGACTGTGGGAGAAATCCGGCTTAAGCTTCTGGAGATCCTTCCTGATCGAGACACCATTCGCACTGATGCGCGGATTCTTCTGGCATTTGATCGCCCTGGCGCTAATAGCTTCCTACTACTTCTATATGAAGACCAGACGACAGTACAGTAAGACCAAATCGCAATAACCCCTATACAACACAGAAGCTTCCGCCGATCATGATCGGATAGGAAGCTTCTTTACTTCAGCCTAAATTCAGCGATACATACTTCACTTCCATGAACTCTTCCACGCCCCAGTGACCGCCCTCCCGGCCGATCCCGCTCTCCTTCATCCCGCCGAACGGTGCCTGCGCGGTTGCTGGCACGCCGTCGTTCAGTCCGACAATGCCGTAGTCCAGCCCCTCGGAGATCGCGAATGCTTCCTGCAGATCCTGTGTGAACACGTAGGCGGCGAGGCCGTAGCGTGTACGATTCGCTCGCTCAATCACTTCCTCAGTGGTCGCGTAGGTCGCAATCGGTGCCACTGGTCCGAAGGTCTCCTCTTGCATACATAGCATATCATCCGTAACCTGGCTTAAGATCGTTGGCTGGACAAAATACCCCTTATCGTGTTCAAGCTCCACGGACGCCACCACCGAGGCCCCCTTATCACGTGCATCCTGCAGATGCAGCTGCACCTTCTCCACCGCGGCTTGGTTGATTAATGGACCAATGGAGACACCCTCTTCCAGTCCATTGCCTACCTTAAGCTTGCGAACTTCTTCGCTTAGACGCTCTAGGAATGCATCTTGAATCGATTCATGCACATAGATGCGGTTCGGGCACATACAGGTCTGTCCCGCATTGCGGAACTTCGGTGCCATGAATTCGCGTACGGCCAAGTCCAGATTGGCGCTAGCGGTTACGATGAACGGCGCGTGTCCGCCAAGCTCAAGCGAGAGATTCTTCACCGTGTCGGCAGCCTGCCGCATAAGCAGCTTGCCTACGCGCGTAGAGCCGGTGAAGGAGACCTTGCGCACACGCTCATCGGCCATCCAGGTCTCGCCAATCTCGCGGTCATTGCCTGTAATAACGTTGAGCACACCTGCTGGGAAGCCTGCTTCCTGCGCCAGCTCGGCCAGCTTGTAAGCAGTCAGCGGCGTGAATTCCGATGGCTTCACGACAACGGTACAGCCCGCTGCTAGTGCAGGAGCTACCTTGCGGGTAATCATCGCAGCGGGGAAGTTCCATGGCGTGATCGCTGCGACTACGCCGACTGGCTGCTTCAGCACCAGAATGCGCTTGTTCGGAGCCGACGCCGGGATCGTCTGCCCGTACGCGCGCTTACCCTCCTCGGCGAACCAGGAGACGAAGCTGTTCGCGTACATGACCTCGCCGATCGCCTCCTGCAGCGGCTTCCCTTGCTCTAGTGTCATGATGCGGCCGATCTCCGCCTTGTTGGCATCGATCAGCTGATGCCACTTCATCAGCAATGCGGCGCGCTCATTCGCAGTCTTGGCGCGCCAGGCGGGGAGTGCGGCCTCTGCCGCTGCTACAGCCTGTTGCGCCTCCTCCGCGCCGGCATAAGGCGCTGTTCCCACCACTTCCAGTGTCGCTGGATTCTCGACATCGATCCGCTTCGCCGTGTCGGTCCATTCCCCGTTCAGGTACATCTTTGCGTTCATTGTGTCAACCCCCTTTTAGGTTGTTACTGCAACATCGAGCAGATAAGGCCCGTCCGCCTGTAAGCCGCGCTGTAAGGCTGCTGACAGATCGTCGAGATCGGTTACGCGCTCCGAAGGAACACCGAATGCCTGCGCGATTAACGAGATATCAGCCGGTCCGTCCAGATCAAGCCATTCTAGCTTCTCATCTCCTAGCGGCTCGCCTAATGCTTGCAGACCCGTCTTTAGAATATGATAAGCGCGATTATTCACAATAATGAATAATACCCGGGCCTTCTCCTTCACTGCACTGTAGAGAATTTGCGGGTAGTACAGGAAGGTCCCGTCGCCGATCAAGCCGATCACGGTCCGATCGCGATCCGCCAGCGCCGAGCCGACTGCCTGCGATACGCCGTGGCCGAGTCCACCGCCCTTGCCTGCATTGTACTGCTTAGGCTCCCAGAGGTGGATGTGGTCTGCGAATGGCAAGGCATTGGATACCGCTTCATTCACAATGGCGAACTTCCCATCCTCAGGCAGCAGCTTCCCTAGCTCTGATGCTAGCAATCTGGCGCTAATCACATTCTTCTGATAGTCCGCCTGCAAGGCAGCATCTAATTGAGCGCGCCGTTGTTGTGCAGCGGCGGCTACTTCCTGCTTGCGCTGTTCAATGCGCGGCATGACCGCTTCTGCTCGCTCACGCGCAATTGCGGACAGCGTGGACAGGCTGATTTGAAGATTGCCCCATGCCCCTGTTCCGCCTGTCTCGTTCTTGGCGATCTCCCATGGATCATCGCTGAGATACAGCACGCGTGTGCCTGCCGGCACGAAGCTTCCTGCATTGTCATACACAGCCACGGGCGCCTGTGAACTCACGCCTACGAAGAACACCACATCATGTTCGCCGTATGTCTGGCGGATCTGCCGTCCATTCATCGACATATTACCAAGGAACAGTGGGTGGTGATTATCTGTGTTCGCCCGCGTCGGCATCGGCTCCATGACCACGCCGGCACCGATCGTCTCCGCCAGCTGCAGCAGCTCCTGATGCGCGAATGCATCGCCTACTCCATCACCTGCGACAATGAGTGGACGTTCGGCGTTAATTAGCGAACCAGCGATCTCCTCGAGTGCAGCGCGCTCCGCACACACCTGTGAGGCGATTCGTGTAGGCGGCGCGATCTGATCGATTACAGCCGGGGACATCGAGATATCATACGGAATCGACAGGAACACCGGTCCATGCGGCGGAGTCATCGCGGTCTTGAAGGCGCGGTGCAGGACAGTCGGCAGCTCTTCGGCATGTCTGACTTCATGGGCCCACTTGGTCATACTGCGAACCTGTCCAACGTGATCGCCCGCTAGAATCGGCTCTTCAATTAATACACGGCTGTGATGCTGTCCAGCGATGACAACCAGCGGGATGCCGGCGCGATAAGCGTTATACAAATTACCCATGCCGTTAGCCAGACCTGGCGCGACGTGGAGGATGACAACGCCTGGCTTGCCCGATTGACGCGCATAGCCCATCGCCATCCCGACCGCATTGGCCTCATGAAGCGCGGTGATGTAGTCGAAATCCGGGTGCTTGGGTACGCCGTCAATGAACGGCAGCTCCGTCGTGCCTGGATTGCCGAATATATAAGGTACTTTATAATGTCTTAGCAGCTGAAACAGCAAGTCTCTGCCTAGCGTAGCGCTCATCGCGTAGTCTCCTTATCGCACTAATGTGTATGGTTGAATCCATGAATGTTGCGAGTTTCCAACATTCTTCCAGATTTAATGGTGTATCTTCACGCATTGTTGCAAGAATCCAACATTCTAGCCCGTTCTGCACCCCATTGTGCTCACATGTTGAAAATGTGATGGATTTATGCAACATTCATCCCCCAATCACACGTTCCCTAATGGAATTGATGGATACTTGCAACATTTGATCCCTGTCTGAGGACAACAAGGCGGAACTTAGCTGTTTATTTTAACGTGAAGCCATGCTCCTTCAGGAACGGTGCAAGATCTCGCCTGAAATCATTCCCTCGCGTCATTCGGCGTGCGGTATGCTCCACCCATCCATAGTGGCCGGTATCCTGCTCCGGCTCAGGCGTTACGCCCGGAATATTAATGCGTCGGCCCTGGTAGATGCTCGTCTGTGCCATGCGCGCATCGTATTCAGCGATGCCGGCTTCCATGGCTTCCGTAGCGTACTTCTCCTGATGCACAACCACAGACTGTGGCAGCCGCGGCTTCACGCTTACCTCACGCGTGGGATATCCCACTGCAAGTCCCGCGGTTGCGAATACTCCCTTGGGCAGCTCCAGGAATTCCGCCACCTCGCGTGCGCGATTGCGGATCGCGCCGACCATGCAGCAGCCTAGTCCCATACTCTCCGCAGCTGTCGCGGCATTCTGGGCGGCTAGCGCGCTGTCAATCACGGATACGAGCAGCAGCTCGAGATAATCGGATCCGAAGTCATAGCCCTGCTTGGCTGTGACATAGCGATGGCGGTTAGAATCAGCGCAGAATGCCAGGAAGAGCGGCGCCTGTCCGATGAAGGCCTGATTGTCGCATAGCTCCTGCATCTTCGCGATGCGCTCAGGATCACGAATCACGACAACGCTCCAGGATTGGAAGTTAGAGGAAGTCGGCGCGCTCTGCGCAGAGGCCATCATCATCTCCACGGTGCCCTCCGGCAAGGCTCGACTAGAGTCGAAGCTGCGTACCGAGGCATGACGCGTCAGCTGATCGATGACCGGATTGCGAAGGGCTTCGAATAACGGCGCTTGGTCAACAGTGAACCGATCCATTAGTGGCCTCCTTGATCCAGCATATCTGGTATAAGTATTTTCCTCATGAATATCGTGATATGTCCCCGGCCCAGATCCTTCGTCCCTTGAATCTCATAGCCGCGGCGCTTGTACATGTCGATCAGCCATGGATGCTTATCGGCCGTGCCCAGTGAGACGGCAGGCGACTTCAAGGTGTCACGGATCATCGTCTCCTCGCACCAGGTGATCATCTCCCGGCCGATGCCCTTACGTCCATAGTCCGGCTCACTGGCGAACCACCATAAGTGCGGAACCCCGTATGGACCCGGCGATGGTCCCCATGGCATGCGAACGGAGATGGTCGAGATAATCTGTCCGTCCTCTTCCATGACTAGACACATATTGTTGCGAATATTCTTCTCTACCAGCGGCAGATCCGCTGTAGCGGCTGCGAAGTTAATGCCCAGCTCGCGAATCGGCTTATACGCGCGCAGCGAGAGATCCTGCACTGCAGGAGCATCCTCCACAGTTGCTATTCTGAATTTCGTCATCCGAGCCACCTCCTACTCTTGCCATTCGAGACCTACGAATGCTACGCGGTCTCCTGTATCCACAGGCGGATTCTTACGGCTGGCAATGATGTACATCGCCTGATCGGCACGAATCTCCTGAACGGTACCGAACATATCGACGATCCGGCAGATGAGCTCGCCCGGCTGCAGAAACTTGCCGCTGGGGGCACTATCTGTCACTAGACCGCCATGGTCGGTATAGACGAAGCGTCTGCGCGTCATGGTGACTGGTGCGGACAGCAACGAGGATCCCAGCGCATCCGGCAGGGTTGCTGCCTTAGGCTGATCTGCCCACATGCCTAGATCATGCAGCACAGCCAGAATGCCGCGTTCGGCGAAGTCCACCAGCTCCTGCTGAATGATGCCGCCCGAGCCAAGCTCCGCCATGAAGGCAGGAATGCCGTGCTTCAGGCACTGGACGTCCAGGAAGCCCGCGACATTGCCCGGCAATTCATTCAGGCTGCCGCCCAGATCGACACGGCAATGGGCGGTGCCGCCGAATGTCCTCGCCATGCGCTCCGCCATATCGCATACGGCATCGTCCGCCGCTGGCAGCCTCTTGAACACCGTGTATGGCTGCGCATCGAAGGGTGTAGCAAGCGTATGAAAATCAATCAGGTGCGTTGCGTGCGCCCGAATTCCCTCGAAGAGAATAGCAGCAAGCCGCTGTGATAAGGTTCCGCTTGCATCGCCCGGAAACTGCATGTCCATATCGAGACTGTCCTGCGGTGTGTTCTTCTGTCTGGCCTGAAAGGCCAGCGGATTCGAGATCGGTGTGGCAATGATCGCACCCGACAGCTTCTGCGGATCCAGTGTAGGCAGCAGGCTGCGCATTGCCATTGGCCCGTTTAGTTCATCGCCATGGATCGCGCCGTTCAGCCACAGACGCGGCCCTGGCTTCGCGCCATTGACGATCAGAACAGGCATCTCAATAACACCGCGATGGGACAGCTCGCCTACCTTTACCATACCACCTACAAATTGACCGGGTTCGACCTTAAGCTCGCCCCACTCGATTGTACGAACATCACTCATCACTCATTCCCCTCCTCCAGCCAGCCTGATGCTTCAGCAGCGGCTATCACACGATCTACAGTCTGAGGCGCGGAGCCAAGATAGGTGGATGGATCCATCAGCTCCTCCAGCTCTTCTCGGCTGATCGCGGAACGAACACGTTCATCCGCCATGAGGATGTCACGGAACGACACATTCTCCTCCACACTCCGCATGCATAGCTCATATACAATCTCATGAGCCGTCTGCTTGCCCAGCGGCTTCGCCAGCACGAACATGACCCGTTCAGACAATAGCAGGCCACCGAGCTGGTTAAGGTTGCGCAGCATATTGGCAGGCTTCACGATTAACCCAGCCAGAATCGCCTTGGCAGATGCCAGCTGAGCCGCCAGATAGATACAGCTCTCCGGCATGGCGATCCACTCGCCGCGCCACGACATCGCATCGCGCTCATGCTCGACGATCATGGACTCCTGAACAAGCGCCACATTGTACCTTACCGGCTTGGTCAGGCTCGCCAGCCCCTCAAGCGCGGCAGGGTTGCGCTTATGCGGCATCGTTGTCGATCCAATCTTGCCTGAAGTGAACGGCTCCTCCAGCTCATCAATTTCTGTTCGCATCAAATTGTAGAACTCATTGCCAAGCTTACCGAGCGTGCCGCTGATCAGTCCCATCAAGCTTGCATATTCCGCTGATCGATCCCTAGACGAATGCCAGCATATATGCGGCGTCTGCAGGCCGAGCTTCTCCATTGTGCGGCGCTCCACCTCTGGCCCCTCCGGGCCGAAGGAAGCATATGTGCCGACGCCTCCGCCTAGCACACCGGTGAATACGCGTTGCTCAGCCTCGCGCAGGCGATCCAGATGCCGGATGACTTCATCCAGCATAACGGCAACCTTGAAACCGAAAGTGGTCGGCAGGCCCTGCATACCATGCGAGCGTCCCGCGATCGGAGTCTCCCGATGCTCCCGCGCCAGTCTAGCGAGCTCCCGTGCCACACCACGCAGATCACGCTTGATGATACGGTGAGCCTCTTGCAGCTGCAGCATCATCCCCGTATCAACGATATCCTGCGTTGTCGCGCCATAATGCACCCACTCGCCATGCTCAGGGCCGCACAGCTTCTGCAGCGCCTTCAGCGTAGGCATCAGTGAATGCTTCACCTTCAGCACCTCTTGAGCGATCTCGGGAATATTCATAAGCTCGACCTTGGCATGTGCAGCTATCGTCTCTGCGGCCTCCGCCGGGACTAGTCCCAACTCAGCTTCAGCCAGCGCCAGCGCCGCCTCAACATCCAGATGCTTCTGCAGTCGATTCTCATCCGACCATACTTGACGCATCTCTGCCGTTCCAAAGTTATTTTGAAGCATAATCATGTCTATCACATGAGATGGCATAAGATCCCTCCTCGTTAATTTCCTGCTCTGTATGCACCAGTTCCCTTATTACGCACCTTGCAGCTTCACTTTCCGGCGCTGCATGCACCTGACAGCTTGTCACGTGTACGCGTTCCCTTCTCATTCGGGTAAAAATAAATCCATATCCGTTACTAGCTCCAACTCATCTATTCGCCTAGGCAGCTTCGCCCATGCATCAGGCAGTCCACGAATCGCGTCAGCATACTTAGCTAGCCGCTCTTCTCTTAGCAGCGGGCGACCCGGAGCACCTCGCGGACAATCTACTCGCGCTGAGTAGGATGTGCCGTCATGCAGCTCAACGTTCACAATGGTAAATCGCCCTTTCGGCATCGCGTTATCAGCTGGCGCGATCCGCGAATCATAGTGACGCTCAACCTTAGCTGCCAATGCCTGCACATTAGCTGGAATCGGCTTGTCAGAGAACGTCTCCACCCCAAGCTCACCGCTGAGAAGTGCAATCGCGATCACATATTCGACGCTGAATCGACCTTCAACACCGGTCTTCGGTTCGCGCACGACAAGTGCGGCATCTCCACCAGGTGGATAGGTGACCAGCACCTTCCTGATATCTGCTGCTATGGGCTGATGCGCCTCCCTAATAGATAGGGCAGCATCAGCGGCATGCTGCGCAGCTGAACAGAAGGGATACTGCTTGAACCAGAGTCCAGGCCTATGAATCTGCCAGGGCGAACCCCATCCATCGAGCACAAGCTCCGGACGCGCCAACCCGCTGCTGAAGATCGAGAGGAAGCCTAGCGCACCAGTCAGAGGCTCCTGCTCGCCCATAATCCCAGACTCCGCCAATCGAGCGGCCATCAGGCCATTCCGGGCAGCCAATCCCGCATGTAGCGGCTTCACCTCACTGCCGAAGTGCACGCGCAGTCCACCAGCTTGCGTCGCGGCTAAACCCAGCGCATTCACCGTCTTCTCCGCACTCAATCGCATAAGTCGAGCACAAGCTGCTGCTGCCCCCATCACGCCTAGAGTGGCCGTGCTATGCCAGCCTGCCTCATAATGTGTAGGACCAAGCGCTAATCCTACTCTGCACATTGTTTCCACACCGATGATATAAGCGGCTAAGAAATCCACGCCAGACGAATGACGCGCTTCCGCCTCAGCCAACAGTGCAGGCAGCAGGACTGCACTCGGATGACCGCGCATGCTCTCATGCACATCGTCGACATCCAGCGCATGACTCATATAGCCATTCACCAACGCTGCATCCAGCGAGGACAACCGATAAGAGTGTCCTAACACAGTGGATGATCCGCCAGTCAGCTCAGCACCTGCAAGCGATCCCAAGTCCCCACCGCCACCCCGCGCACCTCGCGCCACCTGGCGATCATCCCGCACTAACGTGTTTGCTGGCGCATTGATCCCTAGCGCAGACATAATCCGCTCCACGCTTGCATCTTCCCTTGCCGCCAACGCCGATGCCAGCCAGTCCAGCACACCCGCACGAGCAGCCTCAACCGCCCGAGAATCACAGAGCGGATCGGCCGAAACGATGCGCTCAGCCAACCCACTAGTCAGCAACAGGCTCTCCGCCCCATTACTCCGCTCTCCGCTGCTCATCACACTTGCTTGAGCGCAAGAACCGCGGCCTCCGCGAACAGCGCCGCGCTGATCGCGATCGCATCCTCGCTGAGCGTGAACCGCGGATGATGCCATTGCTCGGTTCCGCCGGTGCCCATCCAGATAAAGCAGCCCGGCACTTGCTCCTGATACAGCGCAAAGTCCTCGCCGCCCATCGTGGACACAGCCTCGACGACCTCCAACCCCTGCGCCTGCGCCGCAGCCTGCATAATCGCGGCCATCGCTGGATCATTATTCACCGCTGGCAGCATCGGCAGCCACTTGAACCTCGCCTCAGCCCCATAGCCCTCTGCCACATGCTCGACCAGCCGCTTCATCCGCTCAGGGATCTGCGCTCTCGCCTCCGCTTGGAACGTGCGCACCGTCCCTTCCAGCTCACCGCTGTCCGGGATCACATTCCAGGAGGAGCCTGCCTGCAGCTTGCACACACTGACAACAGCGTTATGATGCGGGCTCACATTCCGACTGACCAGCGTCTGCAAGGCACCCACAATCGCGCTGCTCACCACAACCGGATCGACAACAGCCTCAGGGATTCCAGCATGTCCTCCCTTGCCGATCACTTCAATCTCGAACCGATCCACAGAGGCCATGAGCGGTCCCGTGCGAATACCTACAGTGCCGACAGGCAGCTCCGGCTTGTTATGCATCCCGAATACCGCACGCACGCCCTCCAGCGCACCCGCTTCAATCACTGCACGAGCACCAACCGCCTGCTCCTCGGCGGGCTGGAACAGGATGCGCACCGTGCCATGCATCTCGCTTCGACGATCCTGCAGCAGCTTGGCCGCGCCGATCATCGAGGTCGTGTGGAAGTCATGACCGCACGCATGCATCTTCCCGGCTATTGTCGAGGCGAACGGCAATCCCGTCTCCTCCTGCACAGGCAATGCGTCAATATCTGCGCGCAGCATAATGACAGGGCCCGGACGCTCCCCTTGCACCTCTGCAAGCACACCCGTCGGCAGCTTCAGATCGATCATCGGAACGCCTAGCTCCGACAGCCATGCTTGGATACGCCTCGTTGTCTCGAACTCCTCATTGGACAGCTCCGGATACTGATGCAGCTCCCGGCGCATCGCCACAAGCTTCGGCTCCAGCACTAGCGCCTCATCCTTGAACACCGCTCTATTTGTCGTCATCGTGTATCCCTCCTCAGCTCTAGTTCGCGCTACTCCACCGGCCAGAAATCCCGGCCCGTCTCCATCGCCGGTTCAATGCGCATCGTCTCACCGGACACCAGTGTCCTGCACGACAGCACATTCTTCCCGTTTACCTTGACTAGACAGCTGCCGCAGAAGCCACGCTTGCACGCATGCTCGTAGAATGCGAAGCTTCCGTCCAGCTCATCCGCGATAACGCGCAGCACATCCATAATCGTCATACTCCCGCGCAACGGCACCTCGTAATGCATGAAGCTTACCTCACACCCAGCAGCAGCCTTGCGCGCAACCTCACAAGAAATCACCGACTCTTCTATCATCGCAGGTTCACCTCGCTCCTGGCCGCTCTTACGAACTTCGCTTGCTCACCGTCAATCTGCACCGATAGACTGCATGTCCACGCCTCGCTTCGCTCGGGCGCGTCCAGCCGCACGTGGGCGCCGCGGCTCTCCCGCCGCTCCAGCGCTGACACCGCCACACTCCAGCCCGTATCGACCATATTGCGAAGCTCCAACGCCTTACCAGCATCCCGATTATATAATAGACTCGCATCGCGCAACCCAACCCGCTCCGGGATCTCAGCCCTTAGCTGCGTCAATCGCTGAGCCGCCTGCGTCAGCCCCTCTGCCGTACGCGTCGCGCCGACTTGCCGCTGCATTAGCCCCTGAAGCTCCAGCCAGCCGGCTTGCGGCTTCATCCAGGCCGCGCTGCCCGAGCGCTCCAGCATCTGACGAACGGGTGCCAGCACATCCTCGATCGCCTGATCAGCTGCGCATGCGGCACCGCTCAGCGGATGCTTCCTTGCATAAGCCGCAGCGCTGCGGCCCGCGATCGCGCCGAACACCTGGTTCTCCGACAACGCATTGCCGGCCAGCCGGTTCGCGCCATGGATACCGCCAGCGCATTCGCCAGCCGCGAACACACCGGGCAAGCTGGTCGCCGCATCCGGTTCAATCCGCAGGCCGCCCATGAAGTAATGCGCGCCTGGTGCAACCTCACGGTCGACCGCATCCTGGGCGATTCCCATATCCGCCAGCAGCTTCTGCTGCATCTGCGGGAACTCGTCCGGATTCATACCGCGCGTGCTGATATACAGTCCCCCTGCCTCGGTCCCATTCCCAGCAGCGATCTCTTGCGCCATCACACGGGACATCACATCGCGCGTAGCATCCTTAAGCGGGCCCACTCCGTAGCGATCCCAGAAGTCTTCTCCGTGCCGATTCATCAGCCGCGCGCCCTTCGGGATCAATATACCCGAATTAAACATCAATCCCCTGGCTCCGGATGGTGCTACTAGAACAGATGGATAGTGCTGTACGAATTCCATATCTGCCAGCGCAATACCAGCGCGCAGGGCCAATCCGTATCCATCACCGGTCGCCTCGAATGGATTCGTATTCAGCTCATAGATCTGACTGCCGCCTCCAGTGGCGACTATAACAGCAGGCGCGTCATACATCCGATACTCCCCAGTTGGCATATGAAAAGCAGTAACCCCGCGCAGCACGCCATCATCGACCACCAGGTCGGTCGCATGTGTAAAGGAATGGATCGGAATGCCCGCACGCTTCACCTCTCTAAGCAAGACGCGCACCATCTCACGGCCGACTGCATTGCCGACATGCACGGCTCGAGCATAGGAATGGCCGGCCAGCCAGCCCAAGTGCAGCTCTCCACTGCCCGGCTCTACCGGATCGAACCTAACGCCGAGCTGCTGTGCATAGGCCACCGCTTCGGCTGCCCGATCAGCCAGCACGTGAGCCAATCTCGGATCGCTGATCCCCTCGCTGGATTGGATAATATCCGCTGCGAACGTCTCCTTGCTGTCACCAGGTGTCGCAGTTGGTAACACCGCACAGAACGAATAATGGGCCGAGAGAGTTCCCCCCGACCGCTGTGCCTCACCTTTGGTTATAATGACAGGGCGCGCACCTTGCTCCGCTGCAGCAAGCGCCGCGCGGAGTCCGGCGCCGCCGCTCCCAATAATCGCTACATCATATTGCTCTCGCGAGATTCTCATAGCTGTTCCTCCTCTGCTGCTCCCGATTAAGGACCCATCACTACATAAGTATCGTGACGAGGCCTAAGCATCAGCGCGCCGCGAACGCAGCCGATTCACCAGTCGTCTGACAAGCGGCCAGACGGTAACCACGATCCCAATCACTAACAGCGTGCCAGAGATTGGGCGATTGAAGAACTGCAGCAGATCCCCTCTGAAGATAAGTGCCGACTGGTTAAGCGAATTCTCCAGAGTTGGTCCTAGAATGACGCCTAATACGAGCGGAGTGGGCTCCATTTTCGCCTTGCGCAGCAAGTACCCCAGCACCCCGAATACCATCATCACAATCACATCGAACATACTGCTCCTTACGGAGTAAGCACCGATGAAGCAGAACATCATTACGATCGGCATAAGCACCTTGGGTTGAATATGCGCGACCTTGGCGAATAGCCCAACCATCGGCAGATTGAGAACCAGCAGCATCACATTCCCAATATACATACTGGCGATGAGCGCCCAGAATAATACGGGATGCTGACTCATCATCAGCGGACCTGGCGTTACCCCCTGAATCATGAAGGCGCTGAGCAGAATTGCAGGCAATGGAGAGAACGGCACGCCAAGCGACAATAGCGGCACTAACGCACCCGTGCTTGCACCATTGTTCGCGGATTCCGGTCCCGCTACTCCTTCAATCGCGCCCTTGCCGAATTCCTCTGGATGCTTCGACAATTTCTTCTCCAGGCCATAGGATGCATAGGTGCTGAGAATATTAGCCGGTCCTGGAATGAGACCCATCAGGAAGCCGAGAATCCCACCTCGCACCATAGGGCCTGCGCTTCTCTTCATCTCTGAGCGATTCGGCATAAGCTTACGCAGCGACAGGTCCGCCTTGATCGGCTTCTGATACTTCTGCTCCATCGCGCCGAGCACCTCGGATAATCCATATAGACCCATGATAATCGGGATGAAGTCTATCCCATCGATCAGCCAGACAGAGCCGAAGGTCAATCGCATACCACCACTCGTAGGGTCGATACCGATCACCGCGATTACGATGCCGAGCGCAATCAGCATATAACTTCTAATCAGTGACGTATCCGTTAACCTAGACAAGACCATCAAGCCTACAAGTACAATTGCAAAATATTCAGGCGGACCAAACTTAAGTGCCATCTGCGCAATCGGCGGCGCTAGGAAGGTCAGCAGAATCATCCCGATCGTACCTGCTATGAATGAACCGATCGCCGCAATTGCTAGTGCAGCGCCAGCTCTGCCCTTTTGGGTCATTTTGTAGCCATCAATCGTTGTGACAACAGAGGCTGCTTCACCTGGCACATTCACAAGGATGGAAGTGGTGGAGCCGCCATACATACCACCGAAGTAGATGCCTGCTATCAGAATCAGAGCTGAGATAGGCTCCATAGAGAAGGTGATCGGTAGCAGCATCGATATCGCGCCAACCGGCCCCAGTCCTGGCAGGACACCGACTAATGTGCCCAGCGCAACACCTAATAAGCATATTAATAAGTTAGTTATAGTTAGGGCCTCAGAGATTCCCGCCATAATATTGCTTATATCTGTCACGAATTGTTACCCCCTAAGATCTCACTCATTGCCCGCTATTCGAACCAGATCCCAACCGGCAGAGAGATCTTCAACCATATATCGAATAATAGCCAGATGAATAATGTTGTAAGCACGGATAGCGCCAGGAGCCGCCACCCCTTGAGCCCAAGCAGATAGCTGGAAGCAAGCACCGCTGCGAAGGATGCGATCACGAATCCGACGAATTTCGTCAAGAGCAGGAAAACCAGGAATATCCCAACGAACGCCAGAAATCCGCTGAGATGCACGCCATCCTCGCCATCAGCCTTCTCCTGCGAGACCTTTCCCTTATAGCGCAACCAGATCAGAGTCGTCAGGAACACCACACTGAGTCCGGTCAGCAGACTGCCGAATACAATCGGGAAGAAGCCCGTGCGAATATGCGACAGTGATCCGAATGTCAGGTTTGCGGATTGCCAGAGCGTGATCAACCCTAGGAATAAGAAGAGGAGCGCGGTGATGAGCCGCGCTCTGAATACTGTCTGGTTCATCATTGAATCAATCCTAAGCTTCTGTAGATTTCACCAGTTACATCATACCATTCTTGAACCTCTTGTCGAGAATCTTCTGCATTCTTAAAGCCAATTTGGTAAGCGGCTTGCTCCATCAATTCCTTGAATCGATCTGTCTCATAAACCGCCTTGGTCAATTCATTGATGCGTGCCACAACCTCATCCGGTACACCGTTAGGTATGATAATGAAGTGAGCCGCGCCGCCCGCTACACCGGCAACTCCTTGTTCAGCTGCAGTTGGTACATCCGGCAGTAAGCTCATTCGCTCTTCGCCCAGAATAGCTAGTGCCCGCAGTTCTCCAGCGTCGATCTGACCACGAACCTCCGGAACGTTCATGAATGCTACATCCACATGGCCACCCAGAATCGCTGGCAACAGCGGTCCGCTGCCTTGGAACGGCACATGCTGCAGTTCAATGTCTGCTGATTGCTGCAGCATATTCGCCAGCAGCGCCACGACCGTGCCTTCACCCGGATTGCCCGCAGTTACTGAACCTGGATCCTGCCTCGCTTGATCAACCAGATCCTGCAGTGTTTGCAATGGGGAATTCTTCGGAACGACTACAGCTGTAAGCATATCCCCTACCTTATTGACAATGGTGAAGTCATCCATGTCATAAGCCGCTTCTGTAATATGCAGAGACGACGAGATGTGACCTGTCGCAGCCCATAGCCAAGTGTAGCCATCCGGCTTAGCCTTGACGAGCTCGTAGTTGCCGACCGTTCCTGAACCGCCGCCGACATTCTTAACCGTAATGGAAGCATCGATAATACCCGCAGAAGCTTCAATAAAGGAACGCGCGAGAATATCCGATACACCGCCTGCATTATATGGAACGATCAGCTCGATATTCTGCTTCGGCCAATCCAGCGCTTCAGCGGCAGGCGCGTTATTCGCTGTGTTCCCTGAATCGCCAGCATTACCAGCATTGCCGGCATTATTCGTTGACGTATTCCCATTGTTCGCACATGCCGCTAGCAGCGCGAGAACTGCGAACATAACAACTAGTTGTGTGATTATTTTTCTACCCTTCATGATGTTGCCTCCTAGATCTCTCTGATATCCTATTATTCATGTAATCCAACCAAAAATATACAATAACCTTAATACCCCATTGGAATACTATGAATTTAGATTTATTCTATATCGATCTTTCTGGACTGTCAATCTTTTTTTCGACATGAACTGACATGATTCATTCTCTGTACTAGAATAATGCAAGGGGTTTGACTAGTCAAACGGATTCCCTGCTAAATGGCACAAAGTAGTAAAAAGAAGCTGTGTGTCGAAGCGTTCGACTCTTGTGGCCGCATAATGAGAATAAGGCCCCGAAGGGCCTCATTTTCCTACATTCATACCATTTAAGCTCCGCCCCTGTCAGCTACTCGATGCGGAGGCTCAGAAGCTTAACTGACTTCTCCGCAAGCGGAATTGCGCGAGCACTTCCTGATAGGCTTCGTCGTGCAGCCAGTTCACAGTCTCTCCGGGATCGCGCTCCAGATCGAACAGCACCTCCGGCATGTCTTCCCCGTAATATTGGTACTTCAAGTGATCCCGCTTGATCATCAGATTCGTGCCGCCAAATTGCGACACACTCTCATTATCCCAGTCCTCATGCCGCCCCTCCATCAGAGGAACCAGACTTCGGGAATCCAAGCCTTCGGGTATCTCTGCTCCGGTCAGATCACATAAGGTGGCGAACAGATCACATAAGTTCACATTCGCCGTGATGCGCTGTCCGCCTGTCAGCCGCCTCGGATAGCGGATAATGAGCGGCACCCGCGCGCTGCCCTCGAAGAATTTCTGCTTCTCCCAGATGCCATGCTGTCCGAGCATCTCACCATGATCACTCGTATAGATGATGATCCAGTCATCCAAATTCTGTCCAGCTGCGGTCAAGGCGTCGATCACCTGACCATATTGGGAGTCGATCGTCTCCACCATGCCGTAATAGGCGGCTGTCGCCCGTCTGATCTCCCGCTCGGATACATCAACACCCCGCTTCACCGCTCTCTGCTTCAGGAAGGGATGATCGAACGTCTCTTCATCGAGAAACGGCTCCACGCGGTTAAGATAATAGGTGAACAGCTGCTCGCTCGTCAGATACGGATAATGCGGCTGCAGCAGGCTCACCTTGAGCAGCAGCGGATGCTGCTGCTCGCGATCATAATACGGATTGCAGAAGTAATCCTCAATATACTGCAGCGCGCCAGCTACCGCATAGTCATCATGGGACACACATTGCCCTCTGCCGACCCCTGCCCGCTGAATTTCCTTCGCATCCGACCACTTCTGATCGGCCATCGACCTGCGAGACTGCTGCGCCGCCGCTCCCAGATAGCGGGGGGCAATCTGCATATCCCCGCTGATCCGCGCGGACCAGCCCTGCATCTGATCCGTGCCCATATGATGCAGCTTGCCGCTGACTGCCGCTTCATAGCCATGCTCCACTAATCTCCTGGGGAACGTCATATGTCCTGGCGGAAGATCGTCCCCATAATGCTCACATCCACAATGACGTGGAAGCTGACCCGATGCAATACATTGTCTGGCTGGGATACAGATCGGCGACGGGGTATACGCATTGTCGAAGACAACACCATCCCGTGCCAGCCAGTCCAGTATCGGCGTGCGTACAACGGTATTGCCCGCATAGCCGGCAGTGTCATAACGATGCTCGTCACTCATCAGGAATAAGATATTCGGTTTCATGCGCAGGCATCCTCTCTTAGTTTTGATGCAATTCTCGATATTGACTTGGTGTGAGACCCTCTAACTTCTTGAATATACGGTTGAAATACGTGCCTTGATAGCCGACCATCTCGGCGATCTCATTAATTCGGTGCTCCGTATTCCGCAGGAGCTCCTTGGCCTTGTCCATCCTCACCTGCGTCAAGTATTCGATGAACGTGATACCGGTTTGGAGCCGGAACGACTTACTTAACGTAAAGTGATTAATTTGAAAATAGTCCGCGCAGCTCTCCAGCGAGAGCTCCTTGTTAAATTCGCGATGGATCAGGTCGATCACATCTTGTATCAATTGCGACATGCGCCCCTGCTGTTGGGATTCATGCTGGACAAGCTGATCCAGATAAGGCTCGATCACATGAGTTTTGAAGCCGCTCAGCAGTTCATCCACCTCGCGCAACGCGGAGAGATGCTCGAATGGATTGACCCCCTCTGTGTGGCCTATCGGTCCGCAGCCCCGCTTAATCAGTGTGTACTGCAGATTACCCAGTAACTGCAGGAGCATCTGCTTTACATGGAACACATTGCCACCCTGCTCCCGGATCATCTGAATGAATGCGGATAACACGTTGACCGCCTCGGAGCGGTCCTTGCTCTTCAGCGCCTCAATCAATTCATTCTCGAGATGGAACGGGTAGCTCCAGGAACGATCCGAACTAGGCTGTGTAAATTCGCTCATCGCGATAATTTGATTATCTTCCCTTAAATCGCCATACTGCGTCATATCGAGCGCCATACTCAGGCGTCCTGGCAGCTCCTCGATACGCTCAGCCGATTCGTCCAAGCAGATCATCGCCTTCAGCTTCAGCATATGATTCAACGCCTCAATCAGCTGTTCCGCATAGAGATTGAGCTGGTCTTGAAGACTCGGCTCGTCCTGGTCAGCCTCATCATGAATGACAAGTATACCGAATGTAAGATCCTGCAGATTAACTACCTCTGCCTGGCCGAATTGACGACTTGCCAGCTCCCTGGCAATATTAGAAGCCGCGAAGGTGACAAGCGGCTCATCCCCCTCATGATAGCGGTCCGAAGCTCTAGAGAACCCTAGCAGCCTGACTGCCGCGAATGCGAACACCTTGCCGCGCAGCTGCCAGCCGAGCTGCTCCATCCGACTTCTCAGCTCCGCCTCTGTCAGATAATAGAAGTGCCCCTGCACGAGTTGGGCCATGAAGCCTTCCCGCATCGTCGGCAGCTGATGTGTGAATCGCGCCTTCAGTTGCTCGCTCTCCAGCGTCAGACTCTCCCATTTATCCGCGATGAACTCGATCTCATTCTTAATGTCCAGAGTGTCGTGATGATCATCCATGCGGATGAACAGCTTCAGCAGCTTGCGAATGGGCTCATACACGCGATATGAGATCAAGATAGACAGACCCACAGCCAACATAATGCCGATAGCACTGAACCATATAATTAATTGGGAGATACGCTGCACAGGCGCTGTAAGCTCCTCCAATGACACCGCAGAAGCCAAAATCCACCTGCCCCCGATGCGGTTCATCGTTCCGTACGACACCGAATACGAGGTTCCTTGGCTTCGATTCAGGAATGTATCGGATTCATGCTCCTGCAAGGCAGCGAGCGTAAGCTCACGCAGATCGTCTACCTTATCAGCTAGACCGCCGAACTGTGCAATCAACTCTCCATGACCACTCAGCAAGAGTGCTAGTGATTGCTCTGAATCACCAGTCATCTGGCTGACAAGCTGTTCAATCTTGGCGGTATTGACCATGACGGCGATATAACCGACGGGCTCCGTGCTGCCGATGGGTAGCTTATGGATGAAGGTCATATGTGAGCCAGCTTCCTCATAATGGGGCACGTGCCCCTGCCAATAGGTATGGCGCGCGACATTCGCCAGCTCACTGTAAGCTTCGATAATGGCTTCATCCTGCAGCTTCACAATCCCATACGTATCCGAGAGTGCCCAGCCTGGCTTGCTCAGATATAAGAAAGTATCCAGAATATACGGACTGGACTCCTTCATGCCTGATAACATGCTGAACAGCTCACGAATATAGAAGGGATCATATTCCACTTCGACTGTGCGAAGCCGGTTGTCGAACGCGGCATATCTCGCCCAAGTGCTGGTGTTCATCTCAATTTGCGAGAGTGCCTCATTGATGCTGGAGGTCATCTGACGATAGCGCTGCTCGTATTGCGCATTCGTGACTTGCTCAACAGAACGTGTTCCGAATACATGGATGCCGGCACCGATGAAGGTAGTCGGTATGCAGGCCAACAATAAGACCAGAATGAGGATATGCAGGAACAACTTGCGGCGAATTCGGCTCTTAATGTATGCCATGCCCATCCCTCTCTCTATAAATCGAGTAGGAGGAGGCGCCTAGCCTCCGTCCTCTCACACCACCGTACATGCGGGTCCGCATACGGCGGTTCCAAAAGGTTTACAAAGCTCCAAATAACGAGTAAGCAAACTTTTCAGCCCTTTCGCTTCCCAAAAGGAAGTCGGGAGGGCGTTATTTGTGTTTCGAGACATTTCCCACGCTCCGCGTCTGGAGTTGGCCATAACGAAA
>JAEZQY010000059.1 GCA_023441055.1 Bacillota bacterium
GCAATGAAGACATTCAAATCTGTGCCTTGAGCACAACAAGGTTTACTCACTCGGTTGCAGTTTTGAGGGTGCAAATGCAACTTAGCCGCTTTGTTGGCTCAGTTGTCATCGCAAATGCGCATCTTCAAGGTAAAAGAAATTCGTTTGGTGGCAATGGCGAAGGGGAACCACGCGTACCCATCCCGAACACGCCCGTTACGCCCTTCAGCGCCGATGGTACTTGGACCGCAGGGTCCTGGGAGAGTAGGACGTCGCCAAGCGAACTAACGCCTCTGACTTCATTAAGAAGTCAGGGGTGTTTTTTATTTGCATTATGTAGAGGTTAGTAGGGTGATTAATTTTAAATGAATATGGAGCAATTAGTCAGGTTCTGCCTTACTAAAAGAGTTGGAATGGTTCGTGATGCGTGATTAGTCAGGTACTGCCGTACTAAATGAGCTGGAATGGTTCGTAGTGCGCGAATAGTCAGGTTCTACCGGACTAAATGAACTGGAATGGTTCGTGGTGCGCGAATAGTCAGGTTCTACCGGACTAAATGAACTGGAACGATACTTGACGCGCGAATAGTGAGGTTCTATCGGTGTAAATGAACTGGATTGGTGCTTGACGCGCGAGTAGTAAGGTTCTGTCGTACTAATTTAGCTGAAATGCCAACATTATGCCAGACGGCAACAATAAACCCGGCAAACCCGATAATGACAGCGTTTACGCGATTTTCTCTTCTTGACATTGAAAAAACGCTTCTGTATTATGTCAATAATATACGTACAAGCCTGTAAGAGAAATCATTCAAATAAGAGGAGGAACAATTAGTGTGGGAGTCTAAGTTTGGCAAAGAAGGATTAACATTCGACGACGTGCTGCTGGTGCCAAGGAAGTCGGAGGTCTTCGGACGGGAGATTGATGTAGCCACCGAACTTGGTAAAGGACTGAAGCTCAACATCCCTTTGCTTAGCTCTGCCATGGATACCGTAACGGAATCTGCGCTTGCCATTGCGATTGCGAGAGAAGGCGGCATTGGCGTTATTCATAAGAATTTATCGATTGCTGCGCAAGCAGAAGAGGTGGATCGGGTTAAGCGTTCCGAAAGCGGTGTAATTACGAACCCATTCTCGCTGACATCCGACCATCATGTATATCATGCTGAGGAATTAATGGCCAAGTATCGCATATCCGGCGTTCCAATTGTGGATGGCGACAATAAGCTCACGGGAATTCTGACGAACCGTGATTTACGATTCGTACATGACTATTCCATTAAGATTGAAGAGGTTATGACTAAGGACAATCTGGTGACGGCACCAGTCGGTACGACCTTGCAGCAGGCTGAGGGTATTCTACAGAAGCATAAGATCGAGAAGCTTCCCCTCGTTGATGAGCATAATGTATTGAAGGGTCTAATTACGATCAAGGATATTGAGAAGGCCATTCAGTTCCCTAACGCAGCCAAGGATAACCAAGGGCGTCTCGTTGTTGCCGCAGCAATTGGTGTGTCCAAGGATGCAATGGAGCGAGCAGCAGCGTTGGTAGAACATGGGGTAGACCTGATTGTTGTAGACTCTGCGCACGGCCACCATATTAATATTGCGAATACCGTAAGTGAGCTTCGCCGGACATATCCGGATCTATTGATCTGTGCGGGTAACGTGGCTACGGGAGATGGCACGAAGGCATTAATTGAGGCGGGCGCGAATATGGTCAAGGTTGGTATCGGACCAGGCTCGATCTGTACGACACGTGTAATTGCAGGGATCGGTGTACCGCAAGTTACTGCAATCTATGATTGCGCGACGGTCGGACGTCAACATGGGGTGCCGATTATCGCTGATGGCGGCATTAAGTATTCCGGCGATGTAGTGAAGGCCATTGCGGCCGGTGCGAGCGGTGTGATGATTGGCTCCCTATTCGCAGGGACAGATGAGAGCCCGGGCGAATCGGAGATCTTCCAAGGTCGTAAGTACAAGGTATATCGCGGTATGGGGTCGCTCGGCGCGATGAAGGATGGCAGCAAGGACCGTTACTTCCAGGAGAATGAGAGCAAGCTTGTTCCTGAGGGGATTGAAGGGCGTGTGGCCTATAAGGGGCCGCTGTCCGACATTATCTATCAAATGATCGGCGGATTGCGTTCAGGGATGGGCTATTGCGGCGCAAGGACGATTCTTGAGCTTCAATCGGATACACAGTTCATTCGGATCACTGGCGCGGGTCTGCGTGAGAGTCATCCTCATGATGTACAGATCACGAAGGAGTCCCCAAATTATTCATTATAAAATAGTTCTTGAATCAATTTCATAACAGTTTATGAAATTGATTTGCTGTTCCGGCTTATTAGCAAATGGGCAGAGGGGAATCCCTCTGCCTTTATTTTCATGGCCAACTTTAAGCGATCCGCTATTTTTCAGAGCGTCTGGTGTATGATACAATAGATGGATGACATTCATCATTGCAGGAAAGGAAGTGAGCGCTTGTTCGCGCTATTTAACCGCACTCATTCGAAATTCGCTTATCTCGCAGTCACACTCTGTATAACACTGTTAGTACAAGCTTTGAGCCTGTTCCTTCAGCCCAATGCTGCTTACGCAGCTGAACCAGCATTAGCCATAGAGGCTGACGCAGCTATTCTAATCGAGGCGGAGACAGGTCAAATCTTATATGAATATAACAAGGATAAGCTGCTGCCTCCGGCCAGCATGTCGAAGATGATGACGGAATATGTGATCCTTAGTCAGATTAAGTCTGGGAAGATCGATTGGACGAACCGCGTAACCATCAGTGAATATGCATCCAAGATTGGGGGTTCCGGTGGATTACTCGCCGCTGGAGAGACGTATACCGTTGAGGAGCTGTTCCGCAATGTATCGATCTTCTCGGGTAATGATGCTTCTATTGCACTAGCAGAATTCATATCGGGCTCCGAGGAGAAGTTCTCCCATCTGATGAACGATACGGCAAGAGCGATTGGGCTGTCTGACGGCGCGTACTTCATCAATGCGACCGGCCTCGATCGAGTGGATATGGAGAAGCGTGATATGGCGCCTGCCTCCCTGCCAGGCGAGACGGAAATTACGGCGTATGACGCGGCTAAGATCGCGCAGCGCATCGTGCTGGACTTCCCAGAGACGCTCGAGACGACCAGTACGACAGTATCCTATCTGAAGCCTGGTGACGATCGCTACCGGATGGAGAATTGGAACTGGATGCTGGGTAATTGGATCGGAACCGGCAATGACTTCGACAGATTGTTCGCCTATGAGGGGATGGATGGTCTGAAGACGGGTCACACGTCCAGGGCGGGTTATTGCTTCACAGGAACAGCCGAGCGTAACGGCATGCGGCTGATCAGCGTTGTGATGAATGCCGGGACAATGCACAAGCGGTTCCATGAGACGAAGAAGATTATGGATTATGGCTTCAATAATTTCGAGAAGATGATCGCATTGCAGCCGAAGGCGGCACTGGAAGAGCTGAATATTGTGCCGATTACGAAGGGCAAGGTGAAGGAAGTATCAGTTGTGACTGATGCTGGCGCAGAGTTCCTCGTGTCGAAGGGGACTACGGCGGATGACTTCATCATTGAAGTGACGCAAGCAGAGAAGGACCAGCTGGTCGCGCCGATTGTTCGAGGGCAGGTGCTGGGAAGCGCGACAGTGTCCTACACATCGCCATCAGGCGAGGTACTATCGAAGACGGTGAATCTGGTATCTGCAGATGATGCAGAGAAGGCGAACTGGTTCGTGCTGTTCTTCCGAGGCATCGGCAACTTCTTCAAGAATCTGTTCAAGGGGATTACAGATATGTTCTAGGCTGCGATTAATTCCTAGTGCGCAGGTTGTATTATTTTGGACCATGCTGTAAAATATTCATTCAGGAAACCATATCGGGAAGTCAGATAGGTAGGCTAATTTGATCGATCATTCGGGGAGGCACGGAACACATGGAAACAGGAACATCGACAGTTAAAAGAGGTATGGCCGAGATGCAAAAAGGCGGCGTCATTATGGACGTCATGAATGCGGAGCAGGCCAAGATTGCAGAAGCGGCCGGCGCAACGGCCGTAATGGCTTTGGAGCGTGTGCCTTCGGATATTCGCGCTGCCGGCGGTGTGGCGCGTATGGCGGACCCGACTGTGGTCGAAGAAGTAATGAAGGTTGTGACGATTCCAGTCATGGCTAAGGCTCGTATCGGGCATTATGTGGAAGCGAAGGTGCTCGAAGCGCTCGGCGTTGATTATATTGATGAGTCCGAAGTGCTGACGCCGGCGGATGAAGTGTTCCATCTCGATAAGAATGACTTCACAGTACCGTTCGTATGCGGCGCTAAGGATATCGGCGAGGCGCTGCGCCGTATCGGTGAAGGTGCTGCAATGATGCGCACGAAGGGTGAACCGGGAACCGGGAATATTGTTGAAGCAGTGCGTCATATGCGTCTGATCCAATCGCAAATCCGCAAGATCCAAGGGATGTCCAAGGAAGAGCTGATGACCGAAGCGAAGAATCTGGGCGCGCCTTATCACCTGGTGCTGGAAGTGCATGAGCTAGGCAAGCTGCCGGTCGTGAACTTCGCGGCGGGCGGTGTAGCGACGCCAGCGGATGCGGCATTGATGATGCATCTGGGCGCTGACGGCGTATTCGTAGGCTCGGGGATCTTCAAATCCGACAGCCCGGAGAAGTTCGCCAAAGCAATTGTCCAAGCGACTACGCATTATGAGGATTACAAGTTGATCGCGGAGGTGTCCAAGAACCTGGGCGCTCCGATGAAGGGAATTGAAATTAGTAAGCTGAGCGCCGGAGAGCGCATGCAGGATAGAGGCTGGTAAGAGGTCCGCATTCGAGAAAGAAGGAACAGGGCAATGGCCAAGATAGGGGTACTCGCCCTTCAAGGCGCTGTCGCAGAGCATATCCGTATGATCGGTAAGGCAGGCGCTGAGGGCATAGCTGTTAAACGAGTAGAACAATTAGCTGAGCTGGACGGCTTGATCCTCCCTGGGGGGGAGAGCACAACAATCGGCAAGCTGATGAGGGAATACGGCTTTATCGATGGGATCCGTTCTTTCTCTGCTAAGGGTAAGCCGATCTTCGGAACGTGCGCTGGCATGATTCTGATCGCGGATCAGATCGAAGGCCAGGATGCGCATCTAGGTCTGATGAATATGAAGGTGACCCGGAATGCATTCGGTCGTCAGCGCGAGAGCTTCGAGGTGGATTTATCCGTTAAGGGGATTAAGGATACGGTGCGCGCTGTCTTCATTCGCGCCCCGCTCATCGCTGAGGTGGGCGAGCAGGTCGAGGTGTTGTCCACCTATAACGGACAGATTGTCGCCGCCAAGCAGGGCAACCTGCTGGCATGCTCCTTCCATCCGGAGCTTACGGAGGATTACAGTATGCATGCCTATCTGGTAGGAATGGCGAATCGAATATAGCAAGAAGGAGTAGGAAGCTCGATGCTGGATGCGAAGTTAATCCGCAATGACTATGAACGAGTGGAAGCAGCCTTGCTGAACAGACAGATGTCGCTCGAGGTTCTGGAACGCTTCCGTCCATTGGATGAGCGTCGTCGGGCGATGTTGCTCGAGACAGAGACGCTCAAGAGCAAGCGTAATGCGGTGTCTCAGGACGTTGCGCGCAAGAAGAAGGCAGGAGAAGATGCGGAGTCCCTCATTCTGGAGATGAGGGCCGTCGGTGATCGGATCAGTGAGATCGATGAGGAGCTGCGCGGAGTTGATGCCGAGCTGAATACGCTGCTGCTGTCCCTCCCTAATCTGCCGAACGATTCGGTGCCGATTGGCGCTTCCGAGGAGGATAATGTCGAGGTTCGACGTGTGGGCGAACCGCGCAGCTTCAGCTTCGAGCCGAAGGCGCATTGGGATATTGCGCAGGCACTCGATATTCTGGATTTCGAATCTGCGGCTAAGGTAACAGGCTCGCGATTCGTATTCTATAAGGGATTAGGCGCTCGACTGGAACGCGCGCTGTATAATTTCATGATGGATCTGCATAGTGATCAGCATGGGTATACGGAGATGCTGCCGCCGCAGATTGTCAATCGCGACAGCTTGACTGGCACAGGTCAGCTGCCGAAGTTCGAGGAGGATGTATTCAAGCTGGCGGATTCGGATTACTACCTGATTCCAACAGCTGAAGTTCCGGTCACGAATTATCACCGCGATGAAATTCTGTCGCTGGAGGATCTCCCCAAGCATTATGTGGCGTTCAGCGCATGCTTCCGATCAGAGGCAGGCTCAGCTGGCCGCGATACGCGGGGGATTATTCGACAGCATCAATTCAATAAGGTAGAGATGATTAAGTTCTGTACGCCGGAAACCTCGTATGATGAGCTGGAATCGATGACGGCGAACGCAGAGACGGTCCTGAGCCTCCTGGGGCTGCCCTATCGCGTGCTGGCACTATGCACAGGTGATATGGGCTTCACAGCGGCCAAGACGTATGATCTGGAGGTTTGGCTGCCGGAGAGCGGGATGTACCGGGAAATCTCCTCGTGCAGCAATGTAGAGGACTTCCAGGCGCGCAGAGCGGGCATACGCTTCCGTAGAGCCGCAGGTGCCAAGCCGGAGTTCGTGCATACGCTCAATGGCTCTGGGCTGGCAGTCGGTCGCACGGTGGCGGCTATCCTAGAGAATTATCAGCAAGAGGACGGCTCGGTACTCATTCCCGAGGTGCTCCGTCCCTATATGGGAAATATCGAGGCAATTCGCAGAAATTAACGGTTGCGATCAGGATTGCCGACATGATACAATGCATCTATGTCTGTAATCGGCAGGGATACGCCTAGCGTTCCTGCCGATCATTACGGAGAGGTGGTCGAGTGGTTTAAGGCAGCGGTCTTGAAAACCGTCGAGGTGCGAGCCTCCGTGGGTTCGAATCCCACCCTCTCCGCCATAATAGGATAATCAGGCACCCGCCAATGGCGGGTGTTTTTTTGTATTACTCCCGAATCGCGACCTGGCTGCCCCAGACAGCCTCTCCCGCACCGGATAGCGCGGTGAATGTCATGACATGCCGCAACACGCCTGCATCCCATTGCCGCAGGAATACGCCGCGATACACAGATCCGTCAATGTTCAGCTCCACATCATAGTCGCCAATGCGGCTCCAGGTGCCGCTGATGCTACCGGAGATCGTCCCGTCAGCCTCCAGCTCTATCAGCATCGACTGCTTCACATCCGCGGTGATCTGCTTACCATGCGCGATGAATTTGTACGCGCCTATTATTTCTTCGAGCGGGTACGACGCAATCGCCTCACCATCATAGCGATGCGGAGCGATGACAGGCCATCCGTCCGCGTTCATGAACATGGGATGGACGCGCACCTCATGCGCCTCGCCGCGACTCACGAATCGGGTGTGGAAGAAGGTGAAGTATTGACCGGTCTCCGGCTCATAATACGTGGAGTTGTGACCAGGCGATACATAGCCGCTGTTCGAGCCAGGCGCCTCGCCCTCCACATGGGTGAAGCGGAAGTTGCCGATCAGCTTCGCACCATAAGGCGCGATGGAGAAGTCATCGAAGAAGGAGCCGACTCGGCCATGCGCGCGTATGAGGTCTTGCCCCTCCGTATCCAGATACGGGCCATCAGGCTGTTCGGAGCGCGCCACTCGGATATTGTAGCCGCCAGTCGCATCGAGCCCGCCATAGGATAAGAATAAGTAATAGTAATCGGTCTCCGGGCTGTACAGGATATAAGGGCCCTCGATCCGGCTGTGATTGCCGCCCAGCAGCTTCTTGCCATATCCTTGATCCGGATAAGGGAATCCGGTCTCCGGGTCCAGCTCGAGAATGAAGATCCCGCCGGAATAAGAGCCGTACACCATCCACAGATCATGCTGCTTATCGAAGAACACATGAGGATCCACCACATTCGGATGTCTGGTCGCATCATAGATCGCGCCGTCCTCGCTCGCCTCGCCCCACATGCCCGACTTCAGCATAATGCCCAGATCGCGATAGGGCCCCTCAATATGATCCGCTACCGCTACGCCCAGCGCTGAACGCGGAGAATCGCCCTTGCATGCGTTGTAGTACATATAGAATCGGCCATCATGAAGCTGGATGACATCCGCCGCCCAGAAGGTGTCGGACTCCGCCCAATCGAACGTCTCCCGCATCTCCTCCAGCGCATTCGGAATCAGCGGATTGCCAGTGTATACCCCCGAGGCCACCTGTGTCCAGCCGAGCAGATCTTGACTCTTGGCCGCGGCCAGATGAGAGCCGAATATATAATAGGTGTCGTCGACCTTGATTACGGACGGATCATGCACAGATACATTCCCGAACTGCGGCGCGGGTCGATCATTCTTCACAATCGGCACAGCCTCCTCTACGATCTGCGGCTCATCCGTGCATGCCGGAACAACCAACAGACAACCGCACATGAATAGATACAATAAACCTGCCCAACGTCTGCTCATCGTCACTCTCCATTACTAAACATTAGTATAAATTAATTTATGAATTAATTTACGATCGACCATTGAAACCGTTGACTTTGGTTTCTATTGCACGTTATGATAGGAATATATTAACAAATATATTAGATATTTAATAAATATAAATGCATATGGAGGAATCACATGCTAACCGATACGACAGATAAATCACTGCATATCTACGAGGCGCTCGCCAGCCATGTCAGGCTGCAGATTATCAATCTGCTCACGGAGAAGGAGATGAATATCAGCGAGCTGGCACAAGCTGTCGGGCTCAGTACAGCGATTATGACCATGCATGTGAGAAAGCTGCACCAAGCGGGCATTATACGCACCGAGATGGCACCGAGCAAGGGCGGTGTCCAGAAGCTATGCTCGCTTATCGTCGATCATATCGAGATTGCATTCCCTAAGAAGGAGCTGCAACAGCGGGAATACCACCAGATCGCGGTGTCGGTTGGTCATTATACCGACTTCGACATCGAGCCGACCTGCGGACTGGCGACATCGGATAAGATCATCGGCGAATTCGACGATCCGCGATTCTTCCTCGATCCGGAGCGGGTGAACGCGAAGATACTCTGGTTCTATCAAGGCTATATCGAATACCGTGTGCCCAATTACCTGCTGCGCAGTCAGCTGCCCGATGAGCTCGAAATTCAGCTGGAAATTTCCTCAGAAGCTCCCTTCACCAATGAGAATTGGCCATCGGATATTGCCTTCTATATGAACGGCGTTCAGCTGGGCGTATGGACCAGCCCAGGCGACTATGGCGATCGACCTGGTAAATTCACCCCTGCCTGGTGGCCGCCGACCATTAACCAATACGGCTTGCTGAAGACGCTTCGGGTGACCCCGGAGGGAGCGTTCATGGATGGCAATAAGCTGTCGGATGTGACGCTCGATCGTCTCGATATTCAGCGCAAGCAATGGACCTTCCGAATCGCCGTACATTCAGACGCGCGTCATGTCGGAGGCGTCACTCTGTTCGGCTCCGGATTCGGTAATTATAATCAGGACATTCTGTTCAATCTGTACTATAGCAAGGCGGAGAGCGCCAAGGCGAAGCCGGAATAGGCGGTCCGCCTGCCGCAATAGCGGGTGATCAGACCGCTATTCGCCTGCAATACCAGAGCGCTCGATGCTCTCTACGAAATATTTCTGAATGAATAGGTACAAGATTAGCATCGGCAGCACGGTTAGCACCAGAGCCGCCATCATCTGGTTCATCGCGGTAGGCGCAAGCCCGATCGTATCCGACGACACCATCTGCGACATCTGCTGCTGGCTGATATTCGCTGAACCGAAGAACGCCGACATGCGCTGAGTTAAATTATAGAACGTCGGCACTCGAAGATAGGTGCTCGGCTCGAAGATATCATTCCAATGCCAGACCGTTGAGAATAGGAAGACGACGATCATCGAGGGCCTGGCTAGCGGGAACATGATTCGCCAATAGGTCATCAGCGGGCCTGCTCCGTCGATTCTCGCGGCCTCTTCCAGCACGCTGGGCAGCGTTCGGTAGAACTGGATGAAGATCAGCACGAACAGTGAGCCCTTGAGGCCGTGCGCGAATAGCGAAGGCACGATGAACGGCAGATGCGTATCGATCCAGCCGAGGTCGCTGAAGAATAGGAATAAGGGAACGACCATCGTCTGTGGCGGCACGAGGAAGGTGAATACCACTAACGCGAGCAGCAGGCCGTAGCCCGGGAAGCGATAGCGCGCCAGCCCATATCCGACGAAGGAGCAGCTGATGATCTGCAGGATGGCGCTGCCGAAGGAGATCACCACGCTATTCGTAAGCCCTGGCCAATAGTCAATCTTATCCAGCGCGATGATGTAATTATTGAAGCTGAGCAGCTTCGGCAGCCATCGGACGGTGGCATCGGCCACATCCCAGGTCTGCATCATGGAGCGGGATACCATATAGAGCAAGGGATACAAGAATACGAAGGAGAGACTGAGCAAGGTCATATAGTAGAAGGCCCCGCTGACGAATCGGTTTCCTCGCTTGATCAGCACATACTTGAGTGAATGGTTCAACGTCATCAGCTCCTTCCCTCGATGGTCTTCATGCTCTTATTGAACACGAGGAACACGATAGCTAGAATAATCGCGATTAGAATGAAGTACAGCCACCCCATCGCTGAGCCATACCCATAATCATTGTTGCGGAATACGACGTTCATAATATGGTTCATCATCTGATTGTCCGTCTTGGTGAATGAGTTGACGATCGTATAGAGCGTGTTCACGAACAGCATCGGCAGCATCATCGGGAAGGTGATCTTCCAGTAGATCTCCCACGGCGTTGCGCCATCGCATCTGGCCGCTTCATAGAGATGAGTGGAGATCGTCTGCAGCCCCGCCAGGAAGATCAGCGTCTGGACCCCGGAATCCCACATGACCAGCGTCAGCGAATCGGCGTACTGCAGGAGCGGCTCCAGCACAACCCCCGGAATGAAGGTCCTCAGCTTATCGTAGAGATCATATTGGTAGAAGATCGGCAGATTCGCGGCACCCTGCTCCAGCAGCTTCTTGAGCACGATGCCTGAAGCGATGATGACCGGCAGGAAGAATACACCGCGGAAGAATGTGCGTCCGACCGCATGACGGTTGAGCAGCAGCGCGCCGAACATGGAGAAGATCAGAATGAGCGGCACATGGCTGAGCATTGTCAGGATGGTCTGCTGCAGGAGCGGCAGGAAGTTCACATCCGACACGAAGGCGGCCCGATAATGGGTCATGCCCACATAAGTGGCGATCAGTCCGTCCTTGCTAGGCTTCAGCGTCTGGAAGGAGAAGTACATCGATCTGCCGAGCGGTATGGCGATGAACAGCAGGAAGCCGATCACCCACGGGGAGGCGAACATATAGCCCTCCAGAATATGCCGGATACGCATGGACAACTTATGCGGCTTCATCGCTCGGACCCTCCTCTCACCGTATAGCTCTTCGCCTCGATTGTGACGCCGGATATCGTCGCTGCGGCATCGCTGTAATTGACCCATACCTCTACGTCGTTATCGTAAGTCGTCTTGTACACATCCTGCCCCGCCTTCTCATGATGTTCGATGAATCGGCCTGCAATCCGTCCGTACAGCTCCTGTAGCTTCTGCTGCTCATCGATCACCGTATCCATCCAATCCTCGTAATACGAGCTGAACAGACGGTCCTCCATCGTCCGCTGCAGCTGATTCGTCTCGGCGTAGGTGAGCTCGAAGCTCGGCAATGCGCCATATTCGACCATGCGCAGCTTCTGATTCACCTCATGATCGAGCAGGTTAATCGGAGCGGCGTAATAAGGGACAAGTCCGTGCAGAGCAATTTGGTAAAATGGAACCGTCTCATCCGTATAGATGAAGTGGCTGGAGTCGACCGGCGCCTGCTCGATTCGGTCTATATGGCCAAGCGTATATGCGTAACCATAGTCGACGGAGGTTCTGCCTGTCTTCGCACGCAGCAGATCCAGCGTCTTCCGCCATACGGCGGCTGTATCGGACCGCTCCAGATATTCGCCGCGCGTCTGATCGGAATAGAGCAGATTGCCCATATAATCCAGATGAATGCCAGCGATACCAAGCTCCTTGTACTGGTCCGCTTCCGCTTCGATATGGCGCTCATACACGCGATCCGGCTTGAGCAGATAGAACGCTTCACTTCGAACATTCCAGCGATCGGAGGGATAATAGTTGTAGCTCTCGAAGATCTCGCGGTCCATGCCGCGAACTGTATCCTTGCGCTTGCTCATCCCGTTACTGTCATGGTATGGTCGCACATAATTCGCGCTCAGGTACAGGACAATGTCCTGGTTCCTTGCATAGTCGGCTAGCTGCTGTAAGCCTGCCAGACCGCCCAGCTTGCGCTCGACAGGGAAGTGCTCGGGCTGATTGCCGTAGGCGCCGTTCTTGCTCCAGCCGCTGACGGTGAGCTCGAGGGCAGTGACGCCTGCTTGACGAAGCGCCTCCGTCAGCGTCCTGGCCTGCTCGAACGTTGTCATGGGGATGAAGGTGTGTCCAAGAATTTCTTCTCGCTGGATGCCGCCGAACAGCTTCACGGAGACGACGGGCTGATCCTGTATGACTGGTGTAATGCTCCGATCATGCATCAGGTAGTCGCGATAGCGCTTAGCCATCCCTACGTAGTTCGCATCGCTCCCCTCGAGCAGCACGAATCCGACTGTCCGATTCCCAGGGATTCGAAAGCCTTGATAGTAGGGGATCAATCCGGAGTTCCCGATGATGATCGAATCGTCCTTGCGGTAGAGGAATTCGGCAGAAGCTCGATATAGCTTGATTGCGCGTACGCCGGCAGGCGTGCCATTAATTCTGGCGTCGTAATCGCCTTCCTTAACAATGCCGAGTACGCCGACGCCATTGCGGTAGATGCCGAATACAGGCAGCGCGATCGATTCCTTGGGATTGAGCATCCGCTGCCAAGCACTGTCTATATAATCATGGCTATGCTTGATGAACACGGGATCGGCCCCGTAGATCACTTCGGAATAGCCCTTCAAGTATGCGGGGTGATTCTCTCTGAAGTGCAGCAATGCACCGGATCCGTCCGGCAGGAGCATCGCGCCCTCATCGGTCTCCTTAGCCGCGTTCATGAAGGGCAACGCTTCAATGCTGATAAGGCGGGCGATGCCCTGCTCGCTGATTGAATCATCAGGGATCGTCACGTCCAGTCCCTGCGCAGTCAATCGATATTCGATCGCGAATGAGATGCGTAATAGCCCGAAGTTGAATGCAATTCGAAGTGCGTCCTCGATCGATTGAACCTCGAAGGTCGTCTCCTTGTCCTTCAGCGAATAGGTCTGGGTAATGTCGGCACCCTCGGTGTAGCGAATATGGACCGCCGAATCTACGAATTTCTTCTCATTGGGCATCGCCGTGCGGCTGAGCTGCGGCGCTCCGAGCCACTGTGTCCCCGTAGCCTTGCTGACCACTCGGACATTGGCGGTAGCTTCATCGAGATAGAGCTCATATTGGTCATTCTCCAGCACCTTCGTCGTCGCGCTGATCGGGTAGAGCGCTTCCGGCTCGGCGGGAACGGATGCGGCTTGTTCCGCTGTAGGCGTTTCGGTTGGTTCGGTAGCTGGTTCTGCCGTGAGATCTACTGCGGATTCTGCTGTAGGCTCGGCGGAGGCTTCGGCTGCAGGCTCTACTGTAGCGTTTGTCTGAGCCGTTACGCCATTGAATGTGCTGGAGCCCAGAGTCAGCATCGCCAATAGGCCTATAGCGAAGATGGACAGCTTACGCTTCTGCTTCATAGATAGACGACACCTCCTTAGACTCGTAATCGGACTTCCTTAATGAGCTCGAAGATAAAGTTCACGAATTGGTTCATCAGCCCGAACATGAGAATGCCGATGAACCAGATGATGAATATGCCGATCAAGCTTAGGATCACGATGAGAACCATCTTGCCGAGCTCGAAGTCATGGAGAATCTTAACCTTCAGCAGCATCAGCCAGATCGTCCAGCCGTTGAGCAGATAGATCAGCATCATATACGTGCCGGATTCCTGCAGGGATAGCAGATGCGTGATGAGCGTGACGGGCACGATGAACACGATATAAGGCACCAGTGCGAACGCGCTGCCGTGCACGATCTCCTTGAATTTACCCTCGCCATCCAGAATGGTGCTGACTCCCCAGTTGGTGATGCACCAGGAGAGCAAGGGGACGGCCAGCCATACGAATTCGATAGAGGCCGATATCTGATAAGTCTCACGCTGCTGGAAGGCGAAGCTGGTCGCATAGATCGCCAGCATCTTCGCGAGATAGGCCAGCCCCAGCATCGCGATGGACTGGAACCAGCGAATCATGCCAGGCTCCTGAATATCGCGGTAGAAGGTGTAGGGATGTGCCAGAACCTGCCCCATCATGCGGATTGTATTCATAATGCCTCCTCCTTCCTGGGACTGCTCTGATGCCGCCGCCCAGAGCTTGATTCGGAGAAGAAGCGAGCCGCTGAGCGATATAGATACGGAACACCCCAGCGGACCACCACCAGAAGCAAGATAACCCCGATGAAGATAATGGCGAAGTGCTCACGCATGAAGGTCTTACGATACTCGCGGAATGCAGTCGAATACTCATCTCGATTGTTCGCCAGCTTGTAATAGTGCATCGCTTCCTGATAACGCTCTGCCTTATAGAGCGACTTGCCGATTGCCAGATAGGCCAGATCGAAGTTCGCGCTATAGGTCAGCACCTTGCGCCACATCACTTCCGATTCCGTATAACGGCCATCCACGTACAGCTTGGAGGCCCCATGCACGAGATCCGCGAATGGGGTGGTCTCGAAGATATCGACACGTCCGCGCCCCTTGTCTACGACATAGATATCGCCCTTGCTGTTCTGATTCAGATCAGACGGTGTGACGAATAGACCGTTCTGTTCCCCGATTCCACCGAAGGCGAACAGGAAGTTGCCCAGCTTGTCGTATTGGAACACCTTGCCAGTCTGCAGATCGAGTGCAGAGATGAGCCCGTCGCGATCGACAGTAATCCCCATGAATGTAGACGTCATGAAGGGTCCGAAGGTGAAGCGATCGCCATAGATGCGATCAATGCCTACATTGAGTGTATCCACACCCACCGGAGACAGCCGCTTCAGATGATTGGCGGTTACCCCGAGCGTGGTTGTATAGATAAACCCGCTCTCATCGATATCCAGATTGGAGAATTCAGCCGGTTGGACAGCGCGCAGCTTCGCTCGCTGCTCATCTGACGCGACTAGCCGGATGAATAGGCGATACCAGCTGAACCCGACATGGTTGGCTCCATAGAACCCTCTGAATGCGCCGGTGGGATCAATCTGGATTAATCCCTGATTATTGCCGTCGCTCGCGATATACATATAGTCCCGCTTATCCAGCACCAGCTTAGATGGCGAGTAGGAGAAGGTGGAGCCTAGCAGCTCGTTCGAAGGCGCAGGAAATTCCTTCTGGAAAGAGCCATCCGGATCGAAGACCGCGATGCGTTGGTTCTTCGTGTCCGCCACGTATAGGGTGCCGTCGCTCTTGACGAAGACGCCCTTGGGTTCACTGAGCGCTCCCGGACCGTCGGTGTCTGCATAGACGCGTACCAATTGATGATCACGGTCCAGGTGCACAATCCGACTGTTCCCAGAGTCTACAATATAGATGGAATCATCCTCGGCGACGAAGATCGATTCAGGGTTCTTGAACACGCCAGTCGGCAGGTCGACCCCATCGATAGAGCTCTTATAGATATAACCGTTAATGGAATGGATATCGGAGCCGGTGCGATCCCAGGTGTAGCCGTTGTACGGCACTTCGGCGAACGCCTGCTCAGGCAGCAGCAAGGCCAGTGTGATCAAGGCGGTCAGCAGCAGTCGTATGGGTTGGCGATTGGTATTCATAGGCAACCCCCTACTCCTTGAGCCCGGAATGGGCCATAGTCTGCAATACCATGCGCTGTGTGATCACGAACACGATGATCGTCGGGACGATCATCAGGAAGCTGGCTGCTGCATACGTGCCTACGCGGGCGACGACCCCGACACCGCCGCTGATGGTCTGGATCGCGATTGGCAGCGACTTCATATCCTCCACGGTGGTATAGACCATGGCCGGATAAGGATCATTCCAGGCGGTGATGAAGCTGAACAGCGCGAAGGTTGCAATAGCTGGCTTCAGCATCGGCAGGATGATGACCCAGAATGTCCGATATTCCGATGCGCCGTCAATGCGTGCCGCTTCGAGCAGGGCATCAGGAATCTGGCGCAGGAACTGTGTCATTAGGAACATGCCAATCGGCGCAGCCAGGTACGGGAAGATCATCGCGAAGTAGGTGTTCATGAGCCCTGAGCGGCTGACCAGCAGGTATTGCGGAATCTGCAAGACCATTGGAGAGAACATCAGCGCCGCGACGACCAGACTGAATAGCCAACTGCGCATCGGCATCGAATAATGCTTGGCCAGCGGATAGGCCGCCATCGCTGCAATCAGCACGCCGCCGATGACAATCCCGCCGGTAACAATCATGCTGTTGAAGATGAAGCGGGAGAATGGCACATAGGAAGTGCCGGTGATCAGCAGCAGATCTCTAAAGTTCAGCAGCGTTGGATTGACGACGAAGAATCGCGGCGGGAACAGGAACAGCTCGCTGATCGGCTTGAGCGCTGTGGATGCCATATAGACGAGCGGAGCCAGCATGATGAGCCCGAATACAGTCAGGAACAGATAGAGCAGCCAGGTGCCAATATCGATTCGCTTGCCTTTTACACCAATCATGCCTTAATCCCTCCCCAGCAGCTTGAATATGACGCGGTTGAGCCCCAGCATCATGCAGAACAAGACGACGGCGATCGCCGAAGCGTAGCCCATCTCGAACCGGATGAATGCGTAATCGAACAGATGCGCGAGAATCGTGTGTCCGGCGTACAGGACGCTCGGCATTCCGAGCAGCTGATAGCTGACCTCGAATACCTGCAAGGAGAATACGACCTGCATGACCGCGCCGAACAGCAGCTGCGGCTTCACCGTAGGCAGGGTAATGTAGATGAGCTCCTGCCAGCGGTGCTTAACCCCATCGATGGCACCTGCCTCATACAGGTCCTTGGGCACATTCTGCAATCCGGCTAGGAACGCCAGAAAGCTTACGCCCATACTCATCCACAGCGAGACGAAGATGACGACATAGATCATAGACCGCACATCCTGGAGCCATAGGAACGGCTCATACAGAATGCCGAGCTGGATCAGCCAATTGTTCAGCAGCCCCTTGCGGTCGCCGGCGAACACATACAGCCACACAACCGACATCGCGACCGCGCTTGTGATCGATGGCGTGTAGAAGCACAGCGTATAGAAGAAGCGGTACTTGATTGGAATTTGACTGATCAGCCAGGCTAGCATGAAGGATAGCACATAGCCGACAGGACCAGTGATCACAGCGAACTTCAAGGTAATGCCGATCGCCTTTAAGAATATATCGTCATCGACGAACAGCAGCCTGTAATTGGAGAAGCCGATGAATCTCGGCGACTCCAGCACGTTGTAGTAAGAGAAGCTGAGGGCGATCGCGATGATGATCGGCACGATGGTGAACACGGTGAAGAACAGGAAGAAGGGGGACACCAGCACGAATGACGCGCGATGTCGCTTGAGCTCGGACCAGTAGCGGGCGAGCTTGCCCTTGGCGGCTGAGCGCCTTGCGGCTCCCAGCCCAGTGGTGTCCGATGATGGCACGGTCTTCGTATTCATTCCTGTCCACCTCCCTGTCTACCAGCCTTAGCGGTGTCATCCAGACCGAATTCTTCTCGCTTCTTGCGCAGCTCCTTGTTGATTTCCTTGACACCAGTCTCCACCGCTTCACGCGGTAGCTTGCCGCTGAGGACGATCTCATTCCACATATTGAACAGATGGCGTGTCGTATAATATCCGCCCAGCACGACCTCGCGCTCCTTGAACCAATTCCATTGCTCCAGAATCGCGGCAATGTCTTCCTCATGCCAGGGCAGGCGCTCCAGCGCCTCGACATTCGCGGTATTCCAGCGGGCTTCTACCCCAAGCAATGCCTCGAGCTCTGAGCCGAAGCGCTCCTGCGCATCGGCGCTGGTCCACCACTTCAGGAACGCCCAGCTCTCCTCCGGCATATCTGTATCGTGGAAGATGACGCCTGTCTGCGCCAGGCCGCCTGTAGAGCGGTTTATACGACCGTCCTCCTGCAGGATGCCGGGCAGCGGCTTCATTCCCCACCAGCCAGCCAGCTCGGGAGCGGCGGTAGATAGCAGAATGTAAGTGGAGTAATCCGCTATACCAATTGGCATCTCTCCAGCGCGGAATCGATTGTAGAAATCGGCTTGACGCTGGATGCGATAATTCGTGAACAAGCCGGTCCACATCTTCATCGCTTCTATCGCTTCTGGCGAATCCAGATCGGATAGTCGGCCATTGTCGCGATACAGCTCGCCACCCATCTGGAACAGGAAGGGTGAGAATTCATTAATCGCGAGAGAAGGATTCAGATGGGCATGCGGGTAATAGAAGTCCAGCCCATTCTGCTGCAACAGCGGGATGAGATCCATAACCTCCTCCCACGTGTTCGGGATATCCTCGTCCGTAAGCCCGAGCTGCTGGAGGATGTCCTTACGATAGAACAGCATATAGAAGTTCTGATTTTCCGGCAGCGCGTAATCGCCCCCGTTGTACTTGAACGGGATGAGCGCGCCGGACTTGAATCGGTCAGCGACTTGCGCGTAATCCGGGAATTGATTCAGATTGAGCAGCCCGCCCCGTACAGCGAAGTCAATCGGCACCTCGCCATCCACGCCCAGGGCGACATCCGGAGATAGACCGGAGGTGGTGGAGAGCAGCAACACCTGGGATTGATTGGCTGGAATCACATTGACATTCACCTTGATGCCTGTCTCTGGGGTGAAGTCTTCGTCGATCATCTGCTTGATAATCTCCACCCAGTCTCTGCCGCGGGCAATCCATACCTCCAGCACCTGCTCCTCGCCGTCCGCATACACATTGCCGACGCCGCTATAATCCTTCAGGAAGGAGTAGAAGAAGTCGCGCGCGCTCGTACCGGCACGCACATACCACGGCGCGGCCGGCCGCGGCCAACTCCTGTCAGGCGACTTCACGATGAAGTAATCGAGCACCAGACTCTGCTTCTGCAGATTGCTGACCCATAGCCCCAGCGCAGATTGAAGCTCTGTGAACTTGACGAGCCGGCTGGGGATGGATCTGGTCTCGTCAGCCATACTCAGGAGCACATCCCGCGCTTCGAGTAAGGTGCTCACCTCGGAACTGCCCTGTTCAACGCCGAATACGTACATCGCGTTCACTGCGTCATCCAGCTCCTTAGCCATGAGATGCAGTCTAGCCACTAGGTTCGGGATATTCCGTTCCAGCTTCCAATCGCCATTGGGATCGGGATTCGTTCCGGTGACGCGCACAACCTCTCTCGTCAGAAGCGACATATTGTGCGTAGTATCCGTAATCTGCTCCATAATCCCGCCCAGACCGCTGACCTGTGTCTCGAGCCGAAGCGTATGCTTGCCCTGCTCGAGATAGAACAGGAACTCACCGGCTTCGTCTCCGAACCGATTAATCTGCCATTCCGGCTTATAAGGGAAGGTTATCGCATCGGCCTCCTGGAACGGCACCTCCCCGTCAATCGTCAGCTTGCGCTGAACCGGAATGCCATTAAGAAACCATTGTCCGAAGCGTGCCCCGATGTGATACAGGCCGCTCTCTGGCACCTCGAATTCCCACTGCGCCCATTGCCCGCCGTTGCGCCAGCCCAAGCCTCCGAAGCTATTCAAGGTGACCGATCTGCTGTTGAGCGGGTCGGTGTCCGGCTCTCGGTCCTCGATCCGCTTGAGGGTGGGATCCGACCGCAATGTAGAGGCCTCAGCCTGAACCTTGATATACTGTCCATTCGTCTCTTCGTAGCCGGCATTCGCATAGCGCTGACGAATCTGCGCATAGGTTGGTCTTGCAGTCGGCGCATGGATGCGCAGCTCGCCTATCGCGGCGGGCTCACGCACGTTCGTGATGCGGATCGTATGCTCACCCTTGCTTAAGTAAATGCGCAGCGGTTCTGACACCTTGTTCTCCGCATCCTGGAACGCGCGATATTGCCAACCAAGCACCTCTTCCCGGCGCGGATTGAATTCATTGTCCTGGTTGTCGTACCAACTGGGGCCGGCTTCCTGCCACATGCGCTGGAATTCCAGCTTCTTAGCTTGGAAGAAGGGGTAGACGCCATCCACCTGTACGCTGCGAACAATGGAGGATCGTTTGCCTGGCAAGGCGTAATACGTCATGCCCATCTGATAATAACCGTCCTGCGGAACCACGAATCGGTATTCCACCCAGCTGTCCGTCTCAGTTAATGCCAGCGCATCATGTTCGGCTTCCCCGAGACCGCCCAGCAGCTCATAACCGGACAGGCTGACGGCGGCATATTGAGCGGCTGGTATTACGAGCTCAAATTCCGCAGCGTTCTTGGCGGCATGCTCCCTGTCCATCCGATCGACATACTTGAAGTAAGAAGGCTCGAGCAGCGACTTGATATCTTCGCCTGCCAGCACGGAGGTCGCGTCCATGCCCGTATAGTCAGGAATGCCGGCCATCGCTTGGTCGTTGAAGTGGCGGGAATCATTCCAGAGATATAGACCCGCAGCCAGTGCGAGAATGACGAAGAGCGTTACTTTATATTTCATAATAAAACGCAACACGTAGACCGATCCCCCTGTCTAAGCAAGACGTGCCTGTACATGCTGAACAACATGCACAGGAAGTATAATCCGAACCATCCCGCGCGGGGATGATTCGGATTCCTCTCTTGGTAACGCATGCCTACACTACTGGTTTAATTCGGCCTTCAGATTATCGATATCCGCTTGTAATTGCGCATAGGCGTCATCTTCAGCCAGCTGAAGGGTCGTCTTGGAATCGATATTCTTATCCAGCGCCTCCAGCACGCGATTCAGCCATACGCCCCAGCCGAGTCCGTCCAGCGGGTTCAGACGCTTCGCGGGAATATGCTTGGCAAGCTCTTCATATACTTGATACTCCAATTGTCCACCTAGGAATTCATTCGCTGTATTCGCATACCAGTCAGCGGAGGCGATGTCGGTATAGCCAGGTTGAATCTGATACTTGGTCCAGATCTTCCAGGCATTCTCGGAGCGCATACACCAGGTCATGAATGCCCAGGCCGCTTCCTTATTCTTGCTCTGAGATGGAATGACGAAGCTGGATCCACCGATCGCGGTATTGATGCCCATCGGCAGATTCGTAACACGCCACTTGCCGCTCAGCTCAGGGAAGTTAATCGCGATCTCGCGGCCGCCCCAGGAGCCGAGCGCGATACCGACGAGCTGTCCGCCCTTGACCAGCTGCTTGCCTTCATCGGAACCGAAGCCCATATGCGGAGCCCAGCCCAACTGATTGCCACGCTTCGTATAGTCCAGAATTTGAACGAGATCCGGCTGATTGCGTACCCATTCTAAATTGTCATCGAAGTAACCGATCGAATCACCGGCCCAATGAATCGGTCCATCGCGCCATTCCATCGCGTACTTACCATTAGCAGCTAGAATTTGCACGAGATTCAGGAAGTTCTCGCCGTCACGGATATACTCGCCGAGCTCTGCCGGTTCGCTGGGCAGGCCGAGCTCTTCGAAGATGTCAGCGCGGTAATAATAGACACCTGGCGTGGAGTCCCAGGTCATGCCCAATACTTGCTTGCCGTCCGGGGAGCGCCAGCGCTCCCAGTTATAATCGGAGATATAATCGCGATATTGCGCCACATTATAGGGCTCTTGGAGTAGATCCTCGAGCACGCCGCCTGTGACATAGCGTGTAAATTGGTTCACCTCGACTTCAGCAATGTCTGGCGCTCCTGTGCCAGAGGCTAGCGCGGTCTGCAGGTTGTCATGCAGCTCGCCGAACGGGACGAAGACAGCATTCACATGAATATTCGGATATTCTTGCATGAACGCTTCGGCAATTTCCTGGAAGACGTTCTCATTGAAGCCCCAGATGGTGACATCACCGGATACATCATTCATCCAAGCCATGCCGGATTCAGCGGTAACATCTTCAGTTGCGTTGTCAGTGTTGGTTTTGGTGTCTGAGGACGTGTTGTTGGCGGCGGTATCGCCTGTGGTGTTCGAGGTGCCGTTGTTGCCGGAGCATGCGGTAAGCATGAGTATGCAGGATAACAGAATAACGAAGACGACATGTAACCCTTTCTTTGTCACTTATAACCCCTCCCAATAGGAATGAATAGGAATGTCTTTCCATGAGGTTAATTCTAAGTTGACAGTGGAAGTGCTAGTGAGAGCTTGCCTCACGGCTGTAGGTGCATCTACCTCCTTCACATGCTCAGCAGTAGTGTATGCGCTTACAATCGACATTCAAAAAAAAGCTTACTCAATACTTAACATTAACATTAAGTTATCAATTAACCTATTAATAATATAACCCATATTTTTCAAAACTGTCAACATCTTTTATTCGTATTTTGATTAACTGATTATTAAATGTATTACCGACTGGTTGTAAACATTACTAGATTTGGTTGAATGCGCTTATATGTTCAAGTAATATGGGATTAAGATAAAGGAGCGTAGATTTCGCATGAATATTGAACTTAGCGAGAAGTACTTGCCCGTATATGAAGCATTGGCGAGCAATGTTCGCATACAGATTATTCATCTGTTGTCAGAGAAGTCAATGAATATTAAGGAGCTCGCGGAAGCGCTGGGACTCAGCAGCGCGATAATGACCATGCATATCCGGAAGCTGGAGAAGGCGGGCATCGTCGTCTCCGAGATGACGCCGGGCAAGGGAGGCGCGCCTCAGAAGGTATGTTCGCTCGATGTGGACCACATAGAGATCTTGTTCCCGGAGAAGCAAGCGATTCCATTAGATAATTATCGATTCGATGTGTCGATCGGGCATTATACAGATATTCAGGCGTATCCGACATGCGGTATATGCACCAAGGACAAGATTATCGGTGTATTCGATGACCCGCGTTATTTTCTCGATCCGGACCGGTTGCAAGCTAAGATCTTCTGGTTCGGTCACGGACACGTCGAATATAAGGTCCCGATCTTCTTGGAGCGGGGCGAGCTGCCGATGGAGCTGGATATTACCATGGAACTGTCCTCCGAGGCGCCGCATACGAATAATGATTGGCCGTCGGACATCACCTTCTTCCTGAACGGGGTGAATGTAGGTTCTTGGACGAGTCCGGGCGATTTCGGCGATAAGCGCGGCAAGCTGAATCCCGGCTGGTGGCTTAGTTCGCTTAACCAGTTCGGCCTGCTCAAGCGGCTGTCAATCAATCATGATGGCACCTTCATGGATGGAATTCGTATATCAGATGTTACGTTGGATGATGTCCAGGTGAAGAATGGTCTGCTGACCCTGCGAATTGCCGTGCTGGAGGAGTCCAAGAATGTGGGAGGTCTGACCTTATTTGGATCGGGCTTCGGCAATTATAATCAAGACATTATTATTAAGCTGTACTATACGCATTAGTTGCGTCCCGTATATTAGTCGCTCTGTATAATCCGGCTCGTCATCAAGCACCTTAATAATGGAGGTGAGTGGCGATGAGTTCAGAGGAACCGATTCAGGTGGATGCTCGATTGATTGAGGCGTGGCAGCGCCAGCTGCCCAGCATCATTGGTGACGGAGACAGCTCACGTGTATATGAGGATGCTGCAGATGCGCATGCTCTGCGGATTACCATTGAAGTGGCCGGACATTCCGGCTATTCGCTCGACTTCAAGTGCAGGTATGTGGATGAGCGCGAGGTGAACGTGACACTGATCGATGTTGAGCAGGCGGGCGATAGTGTGGATGAACGTACGGAGACGATCCAATCGATCGTCAAGACGTACATTCGCAGTATTCATGAATGCGCCCAGGCGTTAGCGCAACTTACGAACTCCTAAGGATGGTGAGCAGCGATGGCAGTCGACAAGAATCTTAAGAATGTCGTGAAGGATTTGGACGAGGCGCCCGTTAATTCGCATCACGCGCAGCAGCTGCAGCAAGATGTGAATGACCGCAGGCATGAGGATAAGAATCACCATGATGTGCATAAGAATGCGGGAGGAGATGGCCCGGATGTCAAAGCCTAGAGTGTATTCGGTGTCCAATGGCGTGCCGCGATTCCCGGAGCAGAAGCAGGACCATCAAGTGAATGAGCCGATGCCAGGCTCGAAGAAGGTCAAGAACCGCAATCATTCAAGGAATAATCATGGTGAGGGTCATTAGATTAGGTCATTAGTCGATTAGGACGAATAATAAGTATTGACCGTGGACATTATAAGTTTGCGGTGATCATGAAGGGTGATGGTTGCGTTGAACCGTTTCAGCGATGTACCGGGAGAAGATCGAACCACTTCGCTATAGAAGCTGGAGGGAAGTGCTCAACCCACTTAAGGTATCGCGATGAAAGTCGTGGACCAGAAGTGATTGACGAATATCTCTAGAGAAGTAGCCGGAATGAAGAGATCATCGAATAGCTCAATAATAATCACCGCAGGAAGAGGGTGCCCCAGAAGTCATCATAAGTGACTGAGGGCACCCTCTTTTGTTGGATATAGTTGGTTGGAGAAGATGGAATCGAATCAATAACGGCAGTGACCTGCATATCTGCATTTAATCTGGTCAAAATTCGATCGAAAACGAAATTCACCTGCATATCTGCATTAAAATGACCAATTACCCGAAGAAGTCCCTTGTATTCTCCTATTTACCTGCAGATATACAGTAACATTCATCCATCAACCATCAAATTGATCTTTTACATGCATTTATGCATCTTGTGCGCTACAGACTAATCCTGCAACTACTCCTACCCCTGCTACGAACTGCTTCCACTGGTATTACTGCCAATAGCACTATTGCCACTGCCACTACCACTACCACTGCTCACGCTTCCAGCTTGGCCGGTACTATCACCGTCGCCAACGTTCCCGCTCACGCTCGGACTGCTGCCGCCTGAGCTGCCGGTATCCTCGTTGCCTAGCGCCGCCGAGTCGGCCACTTCGCCGATCATCGTGAATTGCTCCAGCATAGCTGCCTTCTCGTCGTCGGTGAGCACCACATAAGGAGTCTTCCATTGACCTGGATAAGGGATGGAGATGACGGATTCACCATTGATCTTCCCATAGAAATTCGTGAGCAGCGAGATCATTCGCGTCTGCGACATATCGGTCTTCACATTGGAGGTGACAATGTCCAGAAACTTCAGCGCCTTCGTTACATTGCCCCAGCTGGCGATCTTATCGACCAGTGCCGTGATGACCTCTTGCTGTCTCCGTCCTCTGTCGAAGTCGCTGGACCAGTAAGCCTCACCGCGGTCATCTTGGCGATGGCGTGAGAAGTCGAGCGCATTCTTCCCGTCGAGAATCTGCAGTCCTTTCTTCAGATCGATCGTACCTTCATTCAATGTGGTATAAATCATATTGCGGTCCACATAAACCTCAATGCCGCCGACTTCATCAATCAGCTCGACGACAGTCTGGAAATTCACAAGGAACGAGTACTCGATCTCAACGCCGAGGAACTTCTCCATCGTCTCGCGAATCGCGACAACACCGGAGCTTAAGTATTCCTCACGGATCTTCATACCGCCCATCGTAACGCGCTTGCCTGAGAGCAGGGACGGATCTGCGCGACCCGCTTGAACAGCATGGTTATACCCCTCGGCGAATACGCCGTTCACCTTCGTGTCCTTGCCCTCGAGATCGATGACATGCTGATCGCGGGGAACAGCCAGCAGGCGCACAGTCTGATTCTGCGGAATAACATGAGCCACAATCAGGGAATCGGTATTGAGCAGGAACAGATCCTTCCTCAGATCCAATCCGATGATCAGCGCGTAGAAGTCCTCTGACTTCTTCACTACAGGCTCAATATCTGCGATGGCCGCATCTTCGGAACCATCCACAGAAGTTTCGATATCGGGCTGAGTCTTCATAATCGCGCTGTCCGTGTCGAGCGTCATATCATCTAATGAATTGTTAATCATAATGATCAGAATGGTGATCAATAGGACACAGAGACCTGCTGCTGCCCATATGTAAGTTCGCTTCATAGCGAATAGATTACGTTTGGATCGGGATTGCGATCTGGACAATGGGGGATCATTCGACAACTTAGGCACCTCATTTTCAGTCATGAAGAAACTTCCTCCTCAATTAGACGACGAAGAGTCGGGGAAAGTTTCGGTTTTGTGAAAATACTTCATGAACGCTGCAATCGAATCGATCAACGCCTCGGGCAGCTCCAGCATACTCATATGGCCGGCTTGCTCCAGGACTACGGTATCGATCGAGCTGCGCGATACCGAGAAGGCACGGTCGATCGGTATGATCTGATCATGCTCACCGGCGAGCAGCAGCATCGGGGATTCGAACGTCTCCAGCACATGATTGCGGTCCGGACGGTCACGCATCGCGTGCAGCGCATGGATGGCGCCGCTAGCACTGGTCCCGTAACCAATTTCCTTCGCAAGGTCCACCTGTTCGGGCATGACCGTCAGATTCATCTGCGCGAACAGCTTCGGTACGAGCGTATCCACGAAGGGATCTACACCATGGCTCGAGATCGCGGCGATTCCCTTGTCTCGATTCGCCTTAGCCTCCGCAGAGTCCGGATACGCTGTCGAGTGAATGAGCGACAAGCCCAGCAGCCGCTGTGGGTGGCGCTCCGCCATGGCCAGTGCGATGTAGCCGCCAAGCGAATGTCCGAATACTGCAGCTTGCGGGATGTTCAAGTGGTCGAGCAATTGAACGAGATCCTCTGCTAGCTCATCGATTGTGCATGGTGCAGCACCGGCGCTGGATTGACCATGTCCACGCAGGTCAGGGACAATGACCCGGTGCGCTTGCGAGAGAGCAGGGACTACACGGTCCCAGTAGGACGAGCTTCCGCAGAAGCCATGTATGAGTAACAAGGGTATCCCTAGACCGACTTCTTGATAGGCTAACTCGATTGATGACAGTTGGGCGATCGTTCTTGTCGGAATGGCAGTCATGGTACGCAAGCATCTCCTTCATAAACGGTTTCTTCTTCCATCTAGTATACACTAAATTGGATGAACCTAAGATGCCTAAATAAGGAGTCCATACGGATTTAATGAACAACAACCACAGCATGAACGCTGTGGTTGTTTATTTTCCGAGTCAGGGTTGATTAGGCTGGGATGGCTCAGGGATGCCCACCGGGACGATGTATGTGCCTGTGTGCTCGTCGTCTCCCATAATGGCATGGACACCGTAGATCGCTCTGACACGCTCGGGATGGATGACATCCTGCGGTGAGCCGTGCGCGAGTATTCTCCCGTCCTTCATCGCAATGATCGAATCGCTGTAGCGCATCGCTTGGTTAATGTCATGCAGGACCATGACGATGGTCAGCCTGAATTCGCGGTTGAGACGTCTAACTAGCTCCAGGATCTCCAATTGATAATACATATCCAAGAAGGTGGTCGGTTCATCGAGCAGCAGCATCGGAGTGCGCTGCGCGAGCGCCATGGCGATCCATACCCGCTGGCGCTCTCCGCCCGATAGCTTCTCGACGATATCGCCTCGCTTATCCGTCAGATTCGTGCAGGCCAGCGCCCATTCAATGGCTTCACGATCCTGCTCTGCATCGCCGCCGAACCAGCTTCGATGAGGAATGCGCCCGTACCCGACGAGACGCTCCACCGTAATATCTGGCGGCGCGCTATTCTGTTGATGGACGACTGCGAGCTTGTGTGCAAGCTCCCTGGCGGAATAGCGGTGAACGGCCTTGCCGTCGATCTCCGCCTGTCCGGATTGCGGATGATACAGGCCGGACATGACGCCGAGCAAGGTAGATTTGCCGCAGCCATTCGGCCCGATAATCGTCGTAATCTTGCCGTCGGCAATCGTTGCTTGAATGCCCTTCAGCAGCTCGCGCTGCTTATCATGTGAGTAGGAGACCTGATTAATTTCCATACATCTTCCCTCCCCGCTTCAGCAAGATGAGCAAGAATGGGCCGCCGATGATCATCATGATGACCGAAGCGGGGATCTCGATCGGATGAGCAAGAGTTCTACCGAGCGTATCCGCTGCTAGCACCAGCAGTGCGCCGGCGAGCGCAGAGAAGGGCAGCGATATGCGATGCTCAGAGCCGACGCAGATTCGCGAGATTGCAGGCACTAATAGGCCGACGAAGAATAGAAACCCGCCTACCGCCGCCGCTGAGCTGGCCAGCAGCACGGCGACTGCGGACAGAATCACGCGCGCACGAACGACATTCAGACCGAGGTTATGCGCAGTCTTATCTTGAAGCATTAGCATATCGCACCACGGATAGAGGATATACGCCAGAATAAGTCCGATCACGCCATAGATTAGCAGCAAGCGGACATCCCCCCACGTTGTAAAAGAGAACGTCGAGGAGCTGATCAGATTAGTCCCACCGATTGAGGAGCGCACGAATGCTGGAACCAGCTGTCCGATGCCTGTGAAGATCATATGGACGGCGATGCCGACCAGCACCATGCGCAGCGGGCTTAGCCCGCCCTGCCAGGCGAAGGTATATACGAGCAGACAGGCGACTGCTCCACCGATGAAGGCGAACAGCGGCGTCATGAAGAACAGCAACGGGAACAGGCCGGCCAGCACCATGGTGAATACACCGGCACCGGCGGAGATGCCGATGATCCCTGCGTCCGCCAGCGGATTGCGCATGACAGCCTGCAGCAGCGCGCCGGATACGGCGAGCGCGGCACCGACGAGCATTGCCATAATGATTCTCGGGAAGCGTAGATCGAGAATCACATCCACACGCTCATCCTTACCGCTGAATAAGCCGGCGATCAGCTCTACTGCAGTAATCTGAATGCTGCCGGTAATCGCTGCATATAGGAACAGAGCCAGCAGTGCCGCTATCAGTCCAGTGAACATCAAGATTAGCTTAGTCGATCTGTTCATTCGTACAGCATCCCGATCAAGTCATCGAGGGCATCACTTACTGCTGCATTTCCGATCATTCCGAATCGCGATTCCTCCAGGTCATACACGCGACCGGTCTTTACAGCATTAAAGTGCTTCCAGATATCATTCGTGCGGAATTCCTTATCGAACATCTTCACAACTTCATCCGGGAGACCGTGGGCAGCTCGTAGAATCACATCCGGATTGGCCTGCTGCAGATGCTCCGTGTTCGAAGCGACATACTCGACCTGCTCACCCTGTACGATATTGACACCGCCCAGGCTCTTCACCAGATCGCCGATATAGGAATATTCGGTAGCAACCAGGTAGCTGCCGGGAATGCCCATGAGGATCAGTACGCTTGGAGCTGACTTGCCGGCTGCTGCTGCCTGTACTTCCGCCATCTTCTCGCGATACTTTCGCGCTACACGCTCGGCTTGCTCCTGGCGGCCATACCGCTGGCCAAGCATCAGAATCGTCGCATTCATATTCTCAAGACTAGTTAGATCGAGGAATTCTGCTTGAATTCCTGCGCTCTCATACTTGGGCTTCAAATCATATTCCAGTGTGGAAACAGCCAGCACCTCGTCCGGCTTGAGCATACGTATTAGTTCCATGTCCGGACTCATCGGACTTCCGACCTTGTCCACTCCGTCATAGCGGCCGGGAAGCTGCTTGATGCTGGTCGGAACGCCGACTAGATCCACCTCAAGCATGTCTAATATCTCGGTTATCGCTACCGTTGTTGACACAATGCGAGGGGGAGCAGGCTCCTCGCCAACTGCTGCTTCGGTGTCGCCAGTGGACGCGATTGTATCAGCTGAGTCTGCTAAATTCGATGAGACTGACGTGCTCGATGTGACGTTCGGCTCAGCCGCACAAGCGGTCAGGATTACGCACAAGAGGATCACAGCAGCCCATAGCCCGGTGCGCGTTAATAAACGTAAATTACCCTGTATCATAAATTATCCTCCTCAGTCCAATGAGGATGCCAGCATACTGACATCCTCATTGGGCGCAAGACTATTGAATTTGCATATTCGTCTTACTGCGCCGCTGCTTCAGCGATCAATTTCATGATGACCGTTACAACCTCTGCGCGCGTGGCGGCATCCGCTGGAGCGAAGCTGCCATTGCTGCGGCCGGAGATCAGACCAGCATCCGTTGCGGCGGCTACAGCAGGCTGTGCCCAGACTGGAATGCTATCCGCGTCGCTGAATGTCGGCGCTGCGCCTTCTGTAAGCGCTAAGCCCTTCACATTCGCGATGATAACCGCCAGCTGTGCGCGATTCAGACTAGCGTTCGGACGGAATGTGCCGTCTTCGTAGCCGCTCATTAGCCCAGCTGCATGAACTTGCGCTACAGATGCAGCAGCATAAGCTGGAACACTAGCCTCATCTGCTAGCGTCGAGTTATCCGCAGACTTGTTCAGCTTGAGCGCATTCGCGAGAATAACCGCCAATTGTGCGCGATTAATCGAGTTATCCGGTCTGAAGGTCTGGTCGTCATAACCGGATACAATCCCGCGTGCGACAGCAGCTTCAATGGACGACTTGGCCCAGTGCTTGTCGATATCGCTGAGGGAAACTTGTGGAGTCCCGTTACTTCCTGGAGCTCCAATTACAATTTGTGCCGCATGCTTCATAACACCGCGTGGTCCTGCTTGGACCTCTAACGCTACATTCTGCTTCTTGGACGGATCTGTAACAACAATACCCAATGAACGTGTGTCGGCTTCCTTGTCCTCGCTCAGCACGATCGCATCGGCATAGCTCTCGCCGCTCTCATACTGGAACGCTGTGACGAGGCTGCTGCTTGTCAGAGTGAAGCTGAGGAGATAGGCTCCGTCGCGCTCATGCAGCTGTCCGGTCTTGCTCATATAGTTGCCGAGACTGGAGGGCTCATCCGTGCCATCCTTATGAACAGCCAGCTGTACCTCATTAGATGGGTCAGTAGGAGCCGCTTGTTCGGAGTCATTGGTTGCTCCAGCTTCTTCAGTCTCTTCTAGAGCCTCGCCCTCATCGGCTGGCTGAGGCTGTGAACCGCCAGGCATGCCAGTCGTATCGAACAGCAGTTGTACCAGGTGCTCGCTCTTATAATTATACGCAGCGACCTCTACTACGAATTTCGCATCGATCTTCTCACGGATATTGTCCAGCGGGAACTTAATTGTCCGCGTGTCCGACTCCGCATCTTCCTCAATGACCGTTGCAGCTTGCAATGCGCCGGATTGTTCCACCTCGAAGTCAACGATCCAGCTGCTGTTCAGCAATGTCACCTGAGCATACCCAACGCCATCCTCGACGGTAATCTTCGCGGGTTTCTGCGTGTATTTATCAGCCTCCGACACTTGATCCGTGCCATCCTTGAGTACCTTGAAATCGACCTGATACGCTCGCTCCGGTTGACCGGTTTGATCTGCGGCCCATACTGGAACAACCGAGAAGATCAACATAAGTACAGTTAACAATGATAGGTATTTCGCTAATTTAATTCGCAATGTAATGAGCTCCCTTTTTTAGAATATTGAATTAAAATAATGAACTTAACGCTTGCTTCTGTTGCGTCGATACGAGAGGAAGATCGCCGCCAGGGCAATTCCCGCCGAGACGATCAGTACGATAATGAGCCAAGCGCTACGCCCAGTGTCATCTTCCGCCGCACTGCCAACAAGCGGTTGTTCAGCGGTTAATTGCTCGCCGTCTGTGACTGCCGCATCCGAGGCTGCGCCTTGGTCGCTTACTGTACTAGCACCAGCATCCGTGTCCAATATCGCATCTGATGCCGCGTCTGATGCGTCACCAGCGCCTCCAGAGTCATTAGCCGACTCATGATTGACATCCGTATCGGACGCTGCTTGATGCTGTTTCTTAGACTCAGCCTCCGCCTGCTCTTGCTGTGCAGGCTCGGTTATGCCGGGCTCATCCTTCGCGTCAGGCATACTCGCTCCGCTCGGCTTGCTGCCGCTGTCATCGCTGCCAGTTGAATCGCCAGAAGAGGTCCCCTCTGCAGGCGCTACTGACTCGCTTGCAAGCGGAAGCTGATCTGTGTTGAACACCAGTCGCACCGAATACGCCTGATCATAGTCCAATTCGTCAATAATGACATGCACCAGGATAAATGCCGGTTCGAATACATTCGTATGAGGCAACCGAATAATCTTGGTGTCTTCCGCTTCATTAGCGTCCACAACCTCGAGCTCCTCGCCTCCTGTTGCATACTTGAGCGATTTGATCCACTTATTATGATTCGTTTGGAAGTACACGGTCGCTTCACCGTTCTGCACGTCAACCCGGGCAGGCTTTCCAAAATAATCATTCGCGATCGAAACTGATTCGTCGTCTGGCTTCTTCACCAGATAATCGACCTCATAGGTGCCATCCGCCAGCTTGGCAGACACCGCCTCGCCTGTTCCGAGGAGAACTAGCGAAGCTATAATCAGCATAGTCAGCAATCGCCATACGGCGATTCTATGGCTAGGCAATCGTCCATCATCTCCCTTACACGCCCGTTGGCTCGTTGTCTGTGGTGTGCGTTAATTAACTTGTATAAAAAATCACAACTCCTGTTAGGATACCATTCGCGCCACTTTGATTTCTATATTAATAAGAATCATTCTCAACAATTTTGTGAACGTCCGCGTGACCCCATAATGTGGAAAATACAACGAAGTTCGGCATTGGCGTTCATATGCTGCGAGAGGAGAGAACTGGTGCGATAGGCAGCTAATATAGGCAACATTTACCTCACATTCCGCCGACGTGCCACATCCGCATCAAATGTAGGTACCTTTTACCTCACATTTCTGTCAGCGCCCCATCGGCCATCTCCAGATATCCGCAACTGCGAGGTGGGACTCCATTACAAATCAAAAAAAGCCCTGAATCTCAGGGCTTCTCGTCTTCATTCATGTTAAAGATAGTGGTCGGGACGACACGATTTGAACATGCGACCCCCTGGTCCCAAACCAGGTGCTCTACCAAGCTGAGCTACGTCCCGTTGCTGACTGACTCACGCAATTTAGCGTGGCTGATGCCCACCCGATCAGAGGCAAGCAAGAGCTAGTATAGCACAAACAGAAGCCGGATGAAAGTACCCGGCTTCACAAAATATTAAATTCGATAATCTGTACATTATTCGGCTTCGGGTGAGAAGCTGCGGGATGCGAATTCCAGATCGAGCGTGTAGATCGCGTTGCTGTCATTCTCGATCCGTTTAATCCGATGAATGAGCGAGTCGAAGGTCGACTCCTCCTCCACTTGTTCCTCTACGAACCACTTAAGGAAATTGATCGTGGCATGCTCACGCTCTTCAAGCGCGATATCCGACAGCTCATAGAAGCGGCGGCTCACCTTCTTCTCCTGCGCCAATGCGTCCTCGAAGGGCTCGCGCAGCGAGCTGAAGCTGTTCTTGGGCGCTTCCAGCGCCTTCATGGTTGCGCGTTCGCCCATATCGTTAATGAACTTGAAGATCTTCATGGCATGAAATCGTTCTTCCTCGGCCTGAACGGTGAAGAAATTGGCGAACCCGTCGAGACTCTCATGAGCATAATAGGCCGCCATCGCCATGTAGGCGTGAGAGGTGAAAAACTCAACGTTCATCTGGTCATTCAATTCCTCAAGCAGATGTTGACTCATCATAGGTAATGACCTCCTACAAGTTTTATGAAGCTTGGCTACATCGATTCCACTACGCAATAAAACTACTTCGGAAGCATACACTTAAGTTTTATGAAGCTTGGCTACATCGATTCCACTACGCAATAAAACTACTTCGGAAGCATAAACTCCAGGTTGTCCGGTCCTCCTTATCAGTATAACCGAAAGCGCAGGATATGCGCCATGAGGGAATCTGATTTGTTATATTTTCAAAATGCAAAAATTGTCGTACTATGTAGGTATTATGCATACTTATAAGCCATTACGAACTGTCGTCGTCGTCGCTCTGTCACTCCTTATCATCCTAACTCCGCTCCTCTCATCGCAAGAGGCAGCGGCGAATGCAAGCGTCAATATTAAGCAACTCACCACCAGAATGGAGCAAGCTGCACAATCGAAGAAGTGGAATATGGCGGCAACCTACGCCAAGCAGATCGCGGTTTACTATGATCAAGCTAGGAAGTATTACGATGCCGCACACTATTATGATTTAACGGCGCGTTATTGGGAGGCATACGGCCAGCCGAACTGGGGCATTGTGAATACGATACGAGCGGATCATGTCCGCACTGTTGTTGATACCTACATCGAGGTTCGAGCTGACCAGGACCGCGAGCTTGAGAAGTTCGAGCCGCTCGCAGGCGTATATGCAGGCTTGTATCCGGCAGGCAGCGAGGATCGCGGGGATCCACGGAGCTCACTTGAAGCCATGGGACAGAAGCATGCGCTCTATCTCACTTATGCCCACTGGCGTAGAGGCTATCCGGAGACCGAGTCGGTCTTCCCGATTCCCTATGCTGAACGGGCGATTGAGGCGGGCGGCGCGCTGCAGGTGGCCTGGGAACCATCTAATGGCCTGAGTGACGTGAAAGACGATGCCTATGTGCGACAATTCGCGCGTGAGGCTAATGCACTGGGCGTTCCGATCTTCCTGCGGTTTGCCGGAGAGATGAATGGGGAATGGGTGCCCTGGTACGATGACCCAGAAACGTATATTGAGAAATTCCGTCTGATTCACGACATCATGGAAGAAGAAGCGCCAAATGTAGCGATGGTCTGGTCGCCTAACTTCCTGCCGCGCCATAATATTGCACCATACTATCCTGGGGATGACTATGTGGACTGGGTCGGGTTCTCGCTCTATACGATCCCTTACTCCCAGGGGGAGGAGAAGCTCGGAGGCAATCCGATCGACTATCTGTATCCGCTGTACCAGCAATATGCGCATAAGCCGATTATGATCTCTGAGGGCGCGGTCTCATTCATGAGCTACGAGCTCCAGCGAGATTACACGGAATGGGCGCTAGGGCAGCTGGACAATATGTATGCCTATATGCCGCGGATCTTCTCGCAGGTGAAGGCCATTACTTACTTCAATCTGGACAAAATGACCACCAATTATGATAACCAGAATAATAATTACGACCTGTATGCGCGGGAGGAGATGCTCAGCAAGTATAAGAAGCTGATTGCTAAGCCTTACTATGTCAAGGAAGTGAAGGACGGCGCGACGAACAGGCGCTCCGTGCAATACATCCCGCTGTCCGAGCATTCGGGTACCAAGGGGCAGGTCCAGCTGTTCACCTATGTGAAGCTGCCGCTCGGTCAGCAGCCTTATGCGGTTCACTTGTATGACGGGGACGGCAAGCTGCTCAAGCGGGCATACGCGGCTCCATTCGACATGAGTATTGATTTCAGTCAGCTTCCGCAGAGTGGGAAGCTCATTGTGAAGGTATTGGATGAGACGTTCAAGGTGCTGCACACGCAGGATATTCCTTACCAGCAATAGTCATAGGTTGGAAGTGTTATACATAGCTGCAAGGTCTGAACATGCTATAATAGAAATGACTGCAGGGCGTTGACTGGATGACCAGAGGAGCAGTACATAAAATTCTGGGAGCTGATGGTATGAGTGCAATGCAAGAATTAATGCTTGAGGATCTGCACCGTAAGAATGGATTGGTGTTCAAAGCGAATCTGGCCATCTCATTGCTAGCCGTAGTATCCGTAATTGGCATAGGCTTCTCCAAGGGTTTCGATGCGAGCGGCCTAACCATGATCATAGCCCCGATTATCGGACTTGCCATTATTGGCTTCTTGCATTATCGACGCATCTGGACGCAGGCACTGCCATACATAGCGATCGTAATTCCTTATATTACCTCTTGGTTTACGATCATCGGAACGCCGGACTTCACCAAGCTTCTAAGTGCTTACTACCTCATTGTTCTTGCGGTTATCTATATGCGGGTCAAGCCGTTCGTGCTGGGCTTGGTGCTTGCGGCGGTCGAGCTCGTGTATATGCATATCGAATTCAGTGATCAGTTCATTCTGACGGAGGATTCCTATGCGACCGCGCTTATCTACTTCGTCATCATTGCAGTCGTTCTGTTCTTTATCATTAGAAGCTCTAATTTCTTGATGAGCAAGGCGGTATCTGCGACAGAAGAGTCCATGAAGCTTTCGCAGCAGCAGCAGGCCAGTCAGGCTAAGCTGCTCGAGGAAGTAACACTGATGTCGGATAATATGACACTGCTCAGCAGGGCCGGGGAGGATAACGAGCGCTCATTCGAGCAGATGAATCTCGCCTTCCGCGAGATCGCATCGGGTGCCGGTGATCAAGCGGACTCGACAGTTCGGATCACCGAAGCCGTGCATGCTTCCAATGAAATGGTTGAGCGGATGATCTCTTCACTTGAAATGCTTGTCGACAAGACGGAGAGCGCGAATACGCAATCCACGCTCGGCGCGGATAAGGTGAGTCAGCTCTATAACGTGATCACGACCTTCCAGAGAAGCATCGAGCAGATGGGGGCGAATATCGAGACGCTCAATGAGATGATCGAGAAGGCGGCAGGCTTCAGCACCTCGATTCAAGAGATTGCCGCTCAGACGAATCTGCTGTCGCTCAATGCCAGCATCGAGGCAGCGCGCGCCGGAGAGAGCGGCAGAGGTTTCGCCATCGTCGCTACCGAGATCCGCAAGCTGTCCGATTCAGCTGCCAGCGCGGCCGAGCAGATCTCCCAGAATCTCCATGAGATGGAGCTGCAGGCTGGAGCTACCGGTGAACAGATGAATCAGGTAGCCTCGCAGATGGAAGAGAGCACACAGCTAACAGGCGATACTAGAGATGCCTTCACGAGTATCAGCTCCTCGGTTGGCCAGTTGACGGAGATGGTGTCCGACTTCGAGCAGGTGGCTTTGACGATACGTTCCTCTTCATCGAACATAGAACGCGAGTCGCAATCCTTCGCTGCCGTGAGCGAGCAATCATCTGCCACGCTGGAAGAGCTTTCCGCAACGGTGGACACCCTCGTGCAGAAGAACAGCGAGATCACCGATAAGCTGCGCCAGACCGACCAAGCCGTGAAGCGGCTGTTGGCGTAAGCTAGTTGGCTGAAGATAGGAAGTAGAAGTCAATCTAAGTAAAGTGGCTGGTTGAAGTCAATTGAAGTAAGGTAGAAGGTATAAGTGATAGCGTAAGAACGTTGGCATACGGTAATTGCGCGAGGTAGTCTGACAGAATAGATGCAGCGTAAGTGTAAACCGTCAGGGTAGAGCGATTCACACCTCCATGTGAAGTGGAATGCTCGCCCTGGCGGTTTTATTATGCAATTTCAGGCTAAATTACGATTTTAGTTTAAATGATTTCAACTAAGTGCTGAAAATGACCATTAGAAATCCACACCGCGGCCACGCAAAAAGCCATCCGCATGGGATGGCTGATTCTACGTGAATATATGGCGTCCCTAGAGGGACTCGAACCCCCATCGGTCCTTTAGGAGAGGACTGCTCTATCCTGTTGAGCTATAGAGACGCAGTATTAATAAAATAACACAGAAAACTAGTTGGACGCAATCTTAGACTAGTTGATGATGTATTCCTAGCAGTATCAAACAAGTTGACATCCAACACTATTGGAAGTAAAGTATTTACTTAATTAGGACATTGGGAGGATTAGAATGGCTACGATCAAGCAAATAGCAGAGCTGCTGAACATTTCCAATGCCACTGTATCGCGGGTGCTGAATCATGACCCCAAGCTTTCGGTCAGTGAACAAACAAGAGCCGCTATTTTTAAGACAGCGGATGAAATTGGATATAAGAAGAAGAAAGTAAATCCAAAGGTTGATAATATTGCTTTACTCTACTGGGTTGAAAAAGGGGAAGAGCTTGACAATATTTATAACGAATCGATCTTAAATGAACTTATCATGCAGGCCAAAAGCAGAAATATGAACTTCTCTATATACGAAAAGAGTGACGGAATTGCAGCTGTTAAAAAGAATAGTACTGCTTTCATAGCAATTGGCTGGTTCGACATGGAGGAAGTTAAACACCTCCAGGGGATCACTTCTAAGGGGGTTTTTATAAATACCCGTCCCGATGAAAGCCTGTTTGACAGCGTCCAGGAAAATCAGGAGTCCATGGTGAGACAGATCGTCGATTATTTCGTCAAGAAGGGACACACGCGTATCGGTTTCATTGGAGGGCCTGATTACGACATGACAACTCGTCAGCCGCTGGTGGATGTTCGGGAATGGTCCTTCCGACAGACGATGACCTACTATCGCCTGCTTAGAGAAGAGTACGTCTTTATTGCCGATGGCTTCACCGTTAAGGAGGGCCGCCGCATAGGTGCCGAAGCTATTGACAAGCTGAAGGACGCAATGCCAACCGCATTCTGTGTTGCCAACGATGCCTTGGCCATAGGGGCCCTTCAGACATTTAATGAGCAGCAATGGGAGATTCCAGGACGGGTTTCCTTCTTCAGCATTAACGACATCGGTATAGCCCAATATGTCTCGCCTCCACTAACCACCTTTCACATTGATATTTCGATTATATGCAGCTCTGCCCTGGACCTGCTGCTAGAACGTGTGCTTAGGAATAGGACCACCACGAAGTCCGTTTATATAAACGGAACGCCTATCTTTCGAAAAAGCTGCTGACCAGCAAAGCAACCAACTATATTGCCCATATGTCATGCGACCGAGATTCGGTCGCTTTTTTTTTGGATATCTATGATTTTTCCGTTTGAGTAAGCGATTACAATTTTGTGTTGACAGACCTTAAGGTGTGCGGTAAAATACTTTCCAAGTAAATAGTTTACTATTTATATAATAAATAATTTATTATGATTTGTGAGGGTGCATAATGTTTATTAAAGGCATGGATATTTCTGTTCAGCAAGAAATTGAACAATTAGGCGCTAAATACTTCGACGACGGCAAGGAAGGCGACGTCATTCAGATTCTCAGTGATTATAACGTGAATAAAGTTCGTCTGAGGCTTTGGAACAATCCCTATGATGCGGATAACAAGCCTTACGGCGGCGGCACCAACGATCTCTCTGCCACGATCCAAATCGCTAGGAGAGCAGCGCAGAGGGGGATGGGGCTGCTGCTGGATTTGCACTACAGCGATTTCTGGGCCGACCCAACGACCCAAGTCAAGCCTAAGGTCTGGCAGAGCTTAACCGGAGAAGCCTTGGAAGAGGCGGTATACCGATATACCCTTGAGACACTTACGGAGTTAGACAGCAACGGAGTGTTGCCAGATATGGTTCAAATCGGTAATGAAACCACCAACGGTTTACTGTGGCCGGACGGTCATTATGATAATACCAAGACTATGGTAAACCTGCTGGCGGCGGGTATCCGAGCAGTGAAAGACGTTAACCCCGACATTCGAACCATGATTCATCTGGACTGGGGCGGAGACAACGCCCTATATCGAAGATGGTTTGATGGCATAGCAGAGGCGGCTTTGGACTTCGATATCATTGGTATGTCTTATTATCCATTCTGGCATGGTACCCTAGATCAGCTTGTCTTTAATATGAATGATATTTCTTCCCGCTATAACAAGGATGTCCTCATTGCGGAAACTGCATTTCCCTTTACAACTGAGCAGATAAACAGCGAGGTTATGATCTTCACTGACGAGCATGCAAACAGCGTGCCCTACACCATCGACCCTTCGGGTCAACGTGAATTCATGCTAGATTTGATGAATGCGATCCAGTCCGTTGATCATCATAGAGGCATTGGCTTCTTCTACTGGGAACCTACCTGGATCAATATTATGCAGGCCCGATGGGCGACTGAGGAGGGGAAGAAGTACCTAGGTAAGGACAGTGTTTCAGGGAACGTGTGGGCCAATCTAACTTTGTTCGACTTTGAAGGCAATACTCTACCTGCTTTACAGGCGATAAGAGACTTTGAATATGAGGGGGAATGACCATGAAACGATTAGTAGTACTATTACTTGCTTCTGTGATGCTTCTTGCAATAATATCCGGGTGCGGCAATTCGAACACGACAACGCCGTCCAAGACTACGGATGCAACTCGTAGTGCAAATGATGGCGTATCGATTACACTATGGACCAATTTCCAGGTTGAGGCGGAATTGCTTCAAGCGCATGCGGACAGGTGGTCGGAGAAGACCGGCAACCAAGCAACGGTCACACAGACTAGCATCGAGCTCCAGCAATTTGCTCAAGCAGCGAATAGCGCCAATGGGCCTGATGGGATATTCGGCTTCGCCAATGACCAGCTTGCCAGTTTTGTTACCGCTAATCTAGCGGCAGAAGTGCCAGCTGATTTTTATAATGATAGTGATTATGCTAGCGCAGCTGTTCAAGCCAGCTATGTTGACGGTAAGCGCTATGGTGTACCCATTGCAGTAGAAACCATTACGTTATTCTATAATACGGATAAGGTCTCTACACCGCCTGCGACCTGGGACGAATTGCTGCTGACAGCGAAGTCGAGCGGCGGTATCAAGTTTGACGCGACAAGTATTTATTACGATTTGGGTTTTGTCCGAGCATTCGATAGCTATATCTTCAATTGGGCGAACAACAGTTATGACGTTGACGATATTGGTTTGGGCAACGCCGGCGCGATTCAAGCATACAGCTATATCAAAAGAATGGTGGACGAAGGCTTCATATCGGCCGATATCACTTTTGATATCGCAAGAAGCGCTTTTGAAAACGGCGAAACGGCCTTCTATATCGGCGGGCCTTGGGATGTGGACGCTTTTAACTCCGCAGGGATGAATTTCGCGGTTATTCCAATGCCGACATTGAACGATCGGCCCTTTGTGACACCAGTAGGAACACAGGTTGGATTTGTTAGCTCCAAGTCGGCAAAGCAGGACACGGTTTGGGACTTTTACAAGTACCTGATTGATGAGGCATCCGTAGAGTTGTATGAAGTAGGAGGCAGAATTCCCGCCAATTTAAGCGCGCAGCAGCAAATTGAAATGGATGAAACGACAGAAAACTTCATGAAACAGATTGCAAGCGGCGAACCGCTTCCGTCCGTACCTGAGCTGGGGCAACTATGGGGGTTATATGCCGATAACATGCGACTGCTATTCGGGGGGACACTGACGTCGGAGGAAGCTGCAGCATATATCGAATCACAATTCAGGGAAGCCATTGCGCTAATGCATTCCGGTTCTTGAAGCCAGTCAAGTCAGGAGACAGCGTTATGAAGAGAATGAGACATCATTTTACTGCCTATGGCTTTTTATCACCAGCGCTTCTATCTATTTTTTTGCTAACCTTGCTGCCTGTTATCTACACGATCTATATTTCGTTTACCAATTACAACATGTATCATTTGGACAACTATGATTTCGTTGGCTGGAAGAACTACCAGACCATACTACAGGGATCAATCAAGAATGTATTCCTTTCCGTGTTGGGCTGGACGATAGGCTTTGCAGCTCTAAGTACCATACTGTCCTATTTGGTTGGGATGGGACTGGCGGTGCTGCTGAACAATCCGCTCATGACGGAGTCAGGCATTTACCGCTCCATTCTTATCATTCCTTGGGCACTGCCGGCGACGATTGCCATCCTGTCCTGGCAGGGTCTGCTCAATGAACAGTATGGCGGCATCAACCATTTGCTCACTCTTCTTGGCATCGCAGATGGCATCCCTTGGATGACAGATGCTTTCTGGGCAAGAACAGGAATCATCATCGTCAATATTTGGCTAGCTTATCCGTTTATGATGAATGTGTGCTTGGGTGCTTTACAGTCTATAAACCCGACCTATTATGAAGTAGCCAACGTGGAAGGCGCGTCCAGATGGCACGCCTTCCGCAAAATTACGCTGCCTCTTACACTCAAGGTGAGCATACCACTTGTGGTGGCATCATTCGCCGCCAACTTCAATAATTTCGGGAATATCTATATGATCACCCAAGGCGGTCCGGCTAAGGTAAACTCCCAATTTGCCGGCAGCACGGACATCCTGGCCAGCATGGTCTATAAGATGACCACCTGGTCCAACCGCTATGAGCTATCGGCTACACTCAGCATTTTTATATTTATCATTGTCGGAACTCTGACCTTGATTAACCTCAGGTTATCCGGGGCATTTAAGGAACGATCATGACAGGGATAAGTCAGACTTTGAAACGGGGGACAGCTCAATGAGAAGAAATCAACTCGCAGGCGTCTGGATTAGCCGAGTCATCATTTGGTTTGCGATCCTCTGCAGCCTGTTTCCGGCAAGCTGGATTCTGATGGCCTCCTTCTCCGCTGGCCAAAGCTTTTTCAGTACCACGCTTTTCCCAAAGGCTCTGACCATACATAATTATTCCCGTTTACTTGTGGAGACCGACTTCATGACATGGGTAGGGAATTCGCTCAAGATCTGTCTGTGTGTGTCCGTGATCCAGCTGTTTCTGACAAGTACGTCTGCCTATGCCTTCTCGCGCATGCGCTTTCCAGGCAGGAGGAATGGTCTGTTGATTTTGCTGGTTCTTCAAGTGTTTCCGAGCAGTATGGCGGTGTCGGGTTTCTATATTCTCATCTATCGGTTCGGGCTTTCGGATAATCTACTGGCCTTGATATTGGTTCTCGCAGGCGGTAGCGCCTTTAATATATGGCTGATGAAAGCTTATATGGATACGATCCCCAAAGAGCTTGACGAGGCGGCCTTTGTGGCTGGAGCCAGTCACCGAGTCGTTTTTACCAGAATCATTCTGCCACTGGCAGGTCCGCAGCTAGCGGTGATTTTTGTCTTCTCCTTTATTGCCGCTTACAGCGAGTATGTGATTACCTCTATCTTCCTGAATACCCCCGGCAATCATACGCTGGCGCTTGGTCTGCAAACCTTTATCACCAATCAATTTGCTGCGAACTGGACATTATTCGCTGCCGCGGCGGTACTTTCTTCATTGCCCATAATGCTTATGTTTATGTTCATGCAGCGGTTTATACAGAACGGGCTTGCCGCTACCGGCACGCAGGGCTGAGCGATTGCCCAGCGTGCTTGTAGCGCAATCTTCCTCTCTCACGTGATAAATCCCCACGGTATAATGCCAATCCCGATGAAATTGAATCCCATTCTCCGAAGAAAACAGATGGGGACAAATGCTAAATTAGAAAGAGGGAATGACAGTCTAGACTGCGAATATACGAGTAGCTGTACGATTCCAACTTAGATTAGGGGGAAGCGACTTGCTGTATACGTTGCGGTCTAGACTTGTTGTCGCCTTTATCCTGCTGCTGGTGCTGCCATTCGTCACGATGGTGCTCGTCTTAAGTCAGCTGTCTAACGCCGTTATTGGCGAATCGATTAGTGAGTCTACCGCGAACACAATGAACCAATATACCGGCTTCGTGGACACATTAACGATGCAAGTAGATGATGTAGCGAACCAAGTGCTCAGCAGCGATCTGACGCAAGAATGGATTGCCGCTCAGCTCGACAGTAATATACCGATGAGCAGGAAGATCACACTGGATGCCGAGCTGCGCAAGTACTTATCGTCCATTGCGCTGAACAATACAGTGATCTCTTCGATTGCCATATTCGATCATGAGGGACAGGCTGTTGGGATACGTGACCAGGTGTTCAGGGATCCGGCATACCTAGACAGCCAGTGGTACCGCCAGTTCGTTGAGGACGACCGCCGCTGGGTGTCAACGCACCTGGATCCTTATCAGCCGTTCTACCTGCAGCAGGAGATGGTAAACAGCTTGCTGTTCCCGGTGTTGCTGCTTAAGAATTTCAACAATGTCGGTGTGATGAAGATTAATTTCTTAAGTACGCTTATCCAAGAGCCGCTAAACCAGATTAAGTTCGGTCAGAGCGGTAGGCTTTATATTGTCGATCGCGCAGGTGAGCCGGTGTTTAATCACGGGGACTACATGAACAGCATCCTGCAGGCGGAGGATCTGGCCAGCCTATGGGAGGATACTCGCAATCAGGGCGAGGTTCATCTGAAGCTTGGTCGAACGACGCATATTCTGTTCTTCCAGAAGCTGAAGGCGGATTGGCTGCTGGTTGGGGAAGTCCCCGAGAAAGAGCTGTATCACACACTGACGAATACGCGCAATACGATGTTAATCATCAGCGGTATCCTGTTGTTCCTAACGATAATTGCTGCGTACTGGATATCGTCTGGCATTGCCAAGCCGCTGTCGAAGCTGGCGTTCGCGATGCGATATGTCGAGCGGGAAGACTTCAAGCGGGCAGAGCTTGGTCTGAAGCCTTATGTTAGGAAGCGCAATGAGATCGGCTATGTAACGACCGTATTCCTCGCGATGGTAAGCCGGGTTCGGTTTCTCATTGAGACGGAATACCGCTCTAATATAAAGCGCAAGGATGCTGAGTTCAAGGCGCTGCTCATGCAGATCAATCCGCACTTCCTGTACAACACGCTAGAGATTATCGGCGGCTTGGCCGCGCAGAAGCGAACGGAGGAAGTGATCGATGTGAGCGAGTCTCTGGGCAAGATGCTCCGATTCTCGCTCCGACTGGACAGTGACTTCGTCGTCCTGAAGGATGAATTTCAGTACTTGCGCGAATATATCGCCATTATGACGCTGCGGTTCGGTGATCGTCTGCAAGTGAATATCCATGAGGATGATGAAGTCAAGCATGCGGTGATGATCAAGTTTATGCTGCAGCCGCTGGTCGAAAATGCGATCAAGTACTCGATTGAGTTCGCACAGACAGCCAGAATTGACATCTCAGCAGAGAAGCGTGGTGATCGGCTGTATGTTCAGATCGCGGATAACGGAAGAGGGATGAGCGAAGTGCTTGTTCAGGACATTCTCCGACCAGCAGATCGGAACGAGGATGAGCCGGTTCTGCATACAGCGGGTCAGAAGATCGGAGTCCGCAATGTACTCGCTCGATGTCGTCTGATCTACGGCGAGCAGTTCGAGGTGGTTATCCATACTGCACCTGACCAGGGAACGCTCATTGAGATCGCAATTCCGTTTCGGAATGGAGTGTGAGAGATGATGTACCATGTCATCATTGTTGACGATGAAGCAGAGATCCGAAGAGGCCTGAGGCACAAGATTGACTGGCATACCCTCGGATTCGACATCGTCGGAGAGGCGGCCGACGGCTTGGAAGCGCTGGAGCTGCTCGGGAGTCATCCCGTTCACCTGATGATCACGGATATTCGCATGCCGGTGATGGACGGGATGGCACTGCTGAGCGAGCAGAGGGCCTGTTATCCGGATGTTTGCACGATCATTCTGTCCGGTTATGACGATTTCGCCTATGCGAAAGCTGCTATGCAGCATGGGGCGCGGGACTATCTGTTGAAGCCGGTGGCGCGCAAGGAGCTGTCAGCTATGCTGGCTGCGCTGCGTGAAGAGTTGGATGTGCAGCGGCAGGCGCTAAGCCAGCGCGATCAGATGAGCTGGAAGTATCGACAGACCAGCGCGCTGCTGCAAGAACATCTAGTGCTGGAGCTGATCAGCGGCGATCATACGGAGGATGCCGAGTTAACCGAGCGCATTCATGAGCGACAGCTGGACCATCTGTTCTGCGGCCAGGAGCCGATTCGATTCATCAGCACGCGAGCGATACTGACACCGGAACGACTCGGATCGAGGCTAGATCAGGCGGAATTGATGCGTACTGCATTCCAGATGATGTGTAGAGAGCTGGCGCAGGCCGAGCCTGACCACGTATTCGCCTTCCATGATTGGAGCAGGCCTGGCTTCATGCACTTCGTGGTGAATTATGGGGACGATGAGCAGAGCCTCGCTCAGCTCGAGCGGTTCGCGCATCATGTGCAGCGTCAGATTCGCGGACTCCTCAGGCTGGAGACGGTCATGGTGGTAGGCTATGCGTCAAGAGGAATCGCTGGGCTGAAGGAGTCGTATGATTCGAGTCTGCTCGTCTGGAGCCAGGCTGGCGATGGCGGCTGCTCAGAAGTGATCTGGGCCTCTCGCATTGCGGATGAACAAATTGACTATACGCCTGAAATTCAGAAGAAGCTTGAGCTTCTGTTAGAGGGCCGCGACCATCAAGCGATCAGCGTGCTACTCAGCACATTGCTGCGAATGAGACCATACACCATGCAGTCAATAGCCATACTAACGGGCAAAATACTGCTTACCTTCGACGGCGTAGCCCAGAAGAACGGGATTAGAAGCGCCCATGTCCAACAGTTATTCATGGCGGTGCCGGAGCTAGTTCGAGGATTCACCTCCGTTACTGAAGCGATTGACCGCCTGAGCGGCATTGCGACTGAGCTCCAGCGCATACTCAGCCAGGCGAAGTCGGCAGGAGGGGAGAACGTTGCATTGTCGGTACGGGAGTACATCGACCGCAATTACGCCTCCGACCTTGGACTAGCCCAGCTGGCAGAGCAATTCTTCATTAATCCAACATACTTGTCCGAGCTGTTCAAGCGGTATGTCGGCCAGACGTTCAGCGATTATGTCATCTCGGTGCGCATAGCCAAGGCTGAGCAGTACCTGCATGATCCGATGCTGAGATTAGCCGACATCGCCGAGCTTGTAGGCTTCTCCACAGCGAGCTACCTCAGCAGCGTGTTCAAGAAGCATTATGGGAAGAGTCCTAACGAGTATCGTGCATCCATGCCTGCAGACAGATCATAGTGCCTTCGATCAGATCATATTACATGCGATCTTCCAATAGGATTGGATTCATCACAGGGCGGCCGCATGATAACTTAAGGATAGCTTCATCATCACATAGGGAAAGCAGGGGGTTACATGAGAAAGTCTATTCTTTATTTGATAGCGGCTGTCCTACTACTGGGAACGCTAGCGGCATGCTCCAATTCGGGCGACTCTGATAAGGGTAGTTCAAACGACGTAAAGCAAGTGGAAATTACGTTCTGGCGTCATGATTATGAGACGGAGGCGGAGTCATTCAAGAAGATGATTGCTTCGTTCGAGCAGGAGTACCCGAATATCAAAGTAAAGCTGGAGTTATTCCCTAATGACCAGTACGAGACGAAGATCCGAACAGCGCTCGCTGGCAATGGTGCACCAGATATCATGGCAATCGACGGGCCGACTCTAGCGTCCTATGCGTATAACGGTGCAGTCATTGCGCTCGATGATTACCTGAACAAGGACGGAGATAAGAGCGACATCGCGAAGCCGGTGCTCGAGGCGCTGACTTATGACGGCAAGATCTACGCCGCTCCGAACAATGATGCAAGCCTGGCTATGTTCTACAACAAGAAGATGTTCGAGGCCAAGGGCATTACGCCGCCTTCCAAGAACACAGATGAGGCGTGGACCTGGGAGCAAGTGCTAGATGCCGCGAAGAAGCTGAATGACCCTGCGAATGGCGTATACGGCTGGAATCCGAATCCGTGGGGCTTCGCCGGACATGAAGGCGTGCCGTTTATGGATATGACCTTCCTCTGGCAAGCAGGCGCGGACATCTTAAGCCCAGACGGCAGCACAGCCAAGGGGTATCTCGACTCCGATGCATCGAAGAAGGCGCTGACGTTCTTCAAATCGCTGTACAACGAGGAGCAGGTCGCGCCGAAGGAGCTGCCGCAGGACGCATTCCCGAACGGGAAGGTAGCGATTCATGTAGACGGCATGTGGGCGTTCAGCGCTTGGGAAGCGAACTATCCAAACTTCAAGCTGGGAGAGGATTATGAGGTCGCTCCATTATGGAAGGATGCGCATCAAGTAACGCCGAATGGCAGCTGGAATCTGGCGATTACGTCACAGTCCAAGCACCCTGACGAAGCCTGGCTGTTCATCAACTGGGCGACGGGGATCGAAGGCTCTAAGACGTGGTATGAGGATACGAAGAACCTGCCTGCGCGGCTGTCGACGGCTGATGCATTCCCTGAGCTGAAGGAATACCCGATGAACATCTTCGTCGAGCAGTCCGCCAAGTATGCGAAGCCGCGTCCATCCACAGCAGCTTATCCGGCTGTCAGCGAGGCCGTACGCCTGTTATTCGAGGATGTCGGTCTGGGCAACGTAGACGTAGATACCGCGGTAGAGAAGGCGGTACAGAAAATTGAGGATGGCATCGCCCAAACCAAATAACCGCCCATTGGACTGATCGAGAGCTGGATACATGCAAGATGCTGGCAAAAGGGAATAGAGGGTGAACTCTGTTCCCTTTTTCCTTGGCTGCAAGAAGGGAATGAATGGGATGAGAATGATTCGGATAGGCGCATATGAGAAGGAAGAGAGAGTCGCTGCGCTATGGTTCGTCTTGCCAGCTGCGATTATGCTGGGTGTGTTTATTTTTTATCCGATGGTGCAAGCGTTTATCATAAGCTTCAAGAAATTCAATCTGATCAATCCGCAATCGCACTTCGTCGGCTTAGACAATTATGTCATGCTGCTGAAGAATTCCGATTTTATAACCAGTGTGAAGCATGCATTGTATTTTGCCGGAGTCGTCATTCCCTTACAAACTGCAATTGCGCTTGGACTTGCGCTGCTGGTCAAGAAGCCCTTCCGCGGTGTTGGCGTATTCCGCACCATCTACTTCCTGCCAGTCGTCGTATCCTTCGCTATCGCCGCGACGATATTCCGACTGATCTACAACAAGGACTACGGCATGCTGAACGTGATCTTGAAGGGACTAGGCATTCCCGTGCTGGACTTCCTGTCCAATCCGGCGATCTCGATGATCGGCATTATTATCTTGTGTATCTGGAAGGCTATGGGCTTCTTCATGATTGTGTTCCTGGCCGGACTTAACAATATTCCTGATTCCTTGTATGAAGCTGCACATATGGATGGAGCGGGACCGATGCAGCGCTTCGTAAGTATCACGATGCCGCTACTGAAGCGAACACTTGCATTCGTGGTTATCATTACGACGATGGACGCGCTTAAGATATTCGTTCCCATCTATATCACAACGAGCGGTGGACCGGCAGGCTCCACTTCAACGATCGTCTATTATATCTACTTAACGGCGTTCAAACAAATGAATATGGGGCTGGCTACGGCTGCTGCTTTCCTCTTCTTTGCTGCGGTGCTGCTCATATCGATCGTACAGCTGAGACTGTTCCGATCGGATGTTGAATATTAAATGAAAGGGGGGACTTCGGATGATCGCCGGACTATTACGTTGGGGCAAGTATTTGATCATGGTGGTAATCGCCGTTCTTGTACTTCTCCCTATTCTATGGATGGTGCTCAGCTCCTTTCGGATGCATGAAGAGATTTTCCGCTATTCGCGCCTGGAATGGCATCTATTCATTCCCGTGGACTGGACGATTCACAACTACACAAGTATCTTCATGGATAAGACCAAGCCTTTCGGACGGTACATGCTCAATACAGTTTTCACCGCCTCCGTGGTAACCGCGTTAGGCCTATTAATTAATTCAATGGCGGCCTTCGCCTTCGCCAAGCTTCGCTTCCCGATGAAGCGACTGCTGCTGGTTATATTCATGTCTTCGCTCGTGATTCCCTATGAGGTCATCATGATCCCGCAGTACCTGCTCATTCGCGACCTGGACTGGATCAATACGTTCCGAGCACTCATCATCCCTCAGGTAGTCTGGGTATTCGGCATCTTCCTGCTGGTACAGTTCTTCGCAGACGTGCCGAGGGATATACTGGACGCCGGGAGAATCGACGGCGCGACCTGGTACAAGGTGTACCTGCGCATCGTCCTGCCTACGGCGGTGCCTGCGCTGATCACGCTGGGACTCATGACCTTCCTGACGCAATGGGATGCCTTCCTATGGCCGCTCATTGTCATTAACGATGATTCCAAGCAACTGATCCAGGTGGCGATCTCCTCCTTCCAATCTCTGAGGGACATCTCCTGGGGGAAGATCATGGCCGCTACATCGATCAGCTCCATACCGATTCTCATCGTGTTCTTATTCTTACAGAAGTATTATGTACAGGGCATTACGATGTCCGGCGTGAAGGGATAGGTGTGCTGTGGAAAATAAAACGCAACTGCCGCTGGGCTTACAGACCAATTGGGCAATATCGCTGTTCGAGAGGGGCGAGTGGATCAGACAGCCATTCGTGATGGGAATTGGCGGTTCGGCGGATGCCTATGAGGCGCATACTGGTTCCGGCGCGCATGTCCGGATGGAGTTCATTCAGGAGACAGAAGCTGACCCGAGGCGCTGCCGCTCGGTATACCGAATCACTGTGCGGATTGGTGCTGACCGCGACGGGCGCTTAGCTGGATTCAAGCTGCATATGCCGTTAGACAGTTCGCTTCGCTGCAGCTGGAAGCCGCATCTGGCGCCTGAGTCAACGATGACAATTAGCCAGAAGGCGTTCCGCTCACCGGCGATCATCGCGGAGGACGGCGGGCGGCGTATCGCGCTTATTCCGGATTTGCTGGCGATGCAGGAACAGCAAGTGATTCCTCATATAATGGATTATGTATTAGACGATCATGAATTTTACTATGGCGTATGTGATACGGTAGAGACTGGACATGTGTATTACGAGCTGGTACCACAGCCGCATGCGATCAGCGAGGAGCTTGTATTGACGTTCTATCTAGTCAGCTGGGGGAAGACTGCCGATGAGGAGCCGCGCGACTTCCGGGCTGTCGAGGCCTTCCTGTGGGAGCGATTCGCCGGAGCGGAGATGGCCCTGCCCGGTACATCTAGGGAGCTGCTCGATTCGCTCGAGGTGTACCCGCGATACGCCTATGAGTGGGCGCTCGATCGCTGGGAGGACGTCTGCTGGCAGCAGTTTGAGATAGACGGTCGCAAGGTCGGCGGGGTCGTGTTCATCGTCACCGCTAGGCAGAAGCCGGGCATGGGGCAGGAGGAAGCGTGGCGGGAGCCTAAGAGCCTCTGGAACCAGGCGTGGTTCTGCGGCCTGAGAACAGCGTATGGCTACTCGCAGGCGGGACAGCAATACAGCAGGACCGATTGGATAGAGAAGGCGGAGATGGCGCTTGAGCTCGCCCTCAGCGCCCCGCAGATCGACGGATTATTCCCCAGCTACTATCAGGCGGGAGAAGACGGGAGCTGGGAATCGGGCGGGTGGCAGATGAGCGGGCCAAGAAGACCGGTTGACCATGAGTCGTATGTGCATCTGCTGGATGCGTCCTGGACCTGCTACTGGCTGCTGAAGTGGTACATGGATCTGCGCCAGGATGAGCGCATAATGGCTTATGTTGAAGCCTACGTGGCGCGTCTGGCCGGTCTTCAGAGGGAGGACGGCGGGTTCCCGGCATGGGTGAACCCGGGAACATCAGCCAGCTCCCCCTATCTGACCGAGAGTCCGGAGACCGCCATGCATGCCATGTTGTTCTGTATGTGGGCTCAGGTGTCGCATGATCATCGTTATGTGGGGCATGCGGAGCGCGCCTGTCAATACGTGCTCGACCGTATCGTACCGCAAGGGCGCTGGGAGGATTTCGAGACATACTGGTCATGCTCCAGACAATGGTCGGGTAAGCAGTACGGTGTGCCGGATGCGAGAAGCGGTCTTTATAATCAGTGCAACTTCGGCATCTACTGGACCGCTGAGGCACTGCTTATGCTCAGCCAGGTGACTGGTGAGCAGCGCTGGCTAACAGCTGGCGAGCGAGTGCTTGCGGAGCTGTCGTTGTATCAACAGATCTGGGAGCCTGCATTCCTGCCCGTGCCGACGCTTGGCGGCTTTGGTGTGATGACCAGCGACGATGAGTGGAATGACGCCAGACAGAGTTTGTTCGCATTGACCTACTGCCGTTACTACATGATGACGGGTAGAGAGACATATCTGCTGCGCAGTATCTGGGCGATGAAGGCTTCCTTCTATATGATGTACTGTCCGGAGAATCCGCGTGTCATGCAGCTGTATAATGTCGTCCATCCCCATCTGGACGAACGTGACTATGGATTCCATATGGAGAACTTCAACCATCATGACGGCACTTCATCGCAGGGCCTCGGCGAGTTTACCATATTCGACTGGGGATGTGGTGCCGCTTCTGCAGCGTACTTCGAATACATGCGGCTCATGGGTGAGCATGCGCAATGAATTGTTCAGCTATATGCATGAGCAGGATCGGTTGATAGTCTTCGCCATGAGCTTGGTTTAACAGACTCAGATGACCTTATTTGCATAAAGAACAGCACTTTAGAAATGCTACGGACCTAGGAGACCTTATTCGTTCAAAAGCAGTTCATTTCAGTTGAATACTCATTGAATAAGGTCCCTGGGGTCCGACAGGTTTTTATATATGCAATAAAGAGATAAATAGCGGCCGCGAGGTCCGTTACGCGACTGACCATCTGCGTGACGGACCCTTCGCTGTTGTCGCACCAGCACTTCACGATCATGCAATGCGTGGAATGCTGCACATAATAAGCGTTTCGCGCATATATATAGGGATAAGGGATTGTTTTCCTTGTGAAAAAGAGGATTATTAGGATGAATAGCGAAAATAGAAGAGTGAATATACGAAATTGTCAGACATCTTGGCGAAACTAGCGTACGCACATCGAAGATGGGAGCGTGATGCAGTCAACCAGATATCGCAAACGAGCTATTGGCAGCGTTTACAGTTTAAAGTGATTTAAATCACAAACTAAGTGAACCAAACCTTAATGAGGCCTGGAGGGTGAGCGAGTGCTGCATATTGTGGTGTGTATCAAGCAGGTGCCTGACAGTCGGGAGATCCGCATCGATCCGAAGACGAACACGCTGATTCGTCAAGGCGTGCCGAGTATTGTGAACTTCTATGATCTGCATGGCCTGGAGGAGGCGCTGCGGATCAAGGATGAGCAGGGTGCCCGAGTGACGGTGGTCACGATGGGACCGCCGCCTGCTGAGAAGAGTCTGAAGGAATGTATCTCGCTGGGCGCTGATGAGGCGGTGCTGGTGACGGACCGCGGGTTCGCAGGAGCGGATACGCTGGCTACGTCCTATGTGGTGGCAAGTACTATTCGTAAGGTCGAGGAGCAGTGGGGACCGGCGGATATCGTATTCTGCGGAAAGCAGACACTGGATGGTGATACGGGTCAGGTTGGCCCAGGTGTGGCCTGCCGTCTGGACACGGAGCAGCTGACCTATGTGAGCAAGGTGACTCGAGTTGACGAGGAGAAGCGGCGCGTGACCGTGCATCGTCATCTGGAGGATGGCATCGAGGTGGTGGAGACGGACATGCCGGTGCTGATCACGGCGCTGAAGGAGCTTAACCAGGTGCGCCGCGCTTCGCTGCCGGGCATGCTGCGGGCTGCTCGCTATCAGCCGATCGTCTGGACGACCGCGGACTTCCCGGATCTGGACCGTTCGCAGATCGGGCTGAAGGGCTCTCCGACGATCGTCGCCAAGACTTGGGTGCCGGAGATCCGTACGGTCAGCGGTGAGCGCATCGAGGGCGATTCACCGGATGATATCGCAGGCAAGCTAATGAATAAATTATGGGATAGCGAGCTGCCGAAGCGGCTGGGCTGGTCCGGTTGACGGGAGGAGATCGAAGATGTCTGGAGCAGAGACGCAGCAAGCAGAGGATCAGATGCCCGATTGGTCAGCCTATCGCGGTGTCATGATTGTAGTAGAGCAGCGTGAGGGCGCGGCGAAACCGGTGTCCTGGCAGCTGCTCGGTGAAGGGCGCAAGCTGGCGGATAAGCTGGAGACGCGGCTGATCGCCTTCGTTATTGGCCACGAGGTCGAGCATCTAGCGCGCGAGGCAGGTTATTACGGAGCCGATGAGGTGTACTTGTGTGAAGCGCCTGAGCTGAGGGATTATCGGACGAGACCGTACAGCCGGGCTTGTCTGAAGCTGATCGATCAGATTAAGCCGGAGATCGTGTTGTTCGGCGCGACAGGCACCGGACGCGATCTGGCGGGCGCGATCGCGACGCATCTGCCGACGGGGCTCACCGCGGACACGACGGAGCTCGATGTGGAGCCGCCGCCGTCGAGGCTGCTGCTGGCGAGCCGTCCGGCATTCTCGGAGAAGATGATGGCAACCATCCTATGCAAGCAATATCGTCCTCAGATGGCGACGGCGCGGGCAGGTGTGTTCCAGGCACTGGAGCGGGATGTGTCGCGCTCAGCGCCGATTATTCGGATCGAGAATGAGATGCAGGAGTCGGATATTGCCGCGCAGGTGCTGGACTTCATCCGCGAGACTGGCACAGTCAACCTCGAGGAGATGGAGGTGATCGTCGCAGGCGGACGAGGGCTCGGCGGACCGGAAGCATTCGCGATGCTGAAGGAGCTGGCCGATGCGCTCGGCGGCGAGGTCGGCGCGTCGCGCGCTGCTGTGGATGCGGGCTGGATCGGTCACGAGCATCAGGTGGGGCAGACCGGGCAGACGGTGCGGGCGAAGCTTTATTTTGCAATCGGGATTTCTGGGGCGGTGCAGCATACGGTGGGTATGAGCGGGTCGGATGTGATTGTTGCGATCAATCGCGATCCGGAGGCGCCGATCTTCCAATTCGCGCATTACGGCATTGTCGGTGACCTATTCAAGATTGTGCCTGCGCTGACTGAGGCGGCCAGGCAGAAGCGGGGATTGTTCGGTGTGGGCGCCAGGGAGACGGCCGCCGGCGGAGAGGAGATGACAGGATGAGCGAGAAATTCGATGCGGTCGTTGTAGGCGGCGGACCGGCGGGGGCAGCTGCTGCGCTGACGATGGCACGGGCGGGGCTGAGCGTGGTGCTGCTGGAGCGCGGGGAATTCCCGGGCGCGAAGAATCTGTTCGGCGGTATTCTGTATCGTAAGCAGATCGAGGAGCTGGTGCCGGAGTTCTGGCTGGAGCGGAATGCGCCGATTGAGCGGCATATTGTGGAGCAGCGGATCTGGCTGATGGGCAAGGAGTCCATGACGACGCTCGGTCACCGCAATGAGGCCTACAAGGAGCCGTACAACTGCTTCACTGGGCTGCGCGTCAAGTTCGACCAGTGGTTCGCGGATAAGGCGGTACAGGCAGGCGCGATTCCCGTGTATCAGACGGTGGCGCTCGATGTGATTCGCGAGGGCGATCGAGTGGTCGGGGTGAAGACCGACCGCGATGATGGCGATTTGTACGCGGATGTAGTCGTCATTGCGGACGGCGTGAACTCGCTGCTCGGCAAGGCGATGGGCATTCATAAGGAGTGGTCGCCGGATGAAGTGTCGCTGGCGGTTAAGGAAGTGATTCAGCTCCCGCGCGAGAAGATTGAGGACCGATTCAATCTCGAGGGGGATGAGGGCTGCACAATCGAGTTTATGGGTGAGACATCGCTCGGTATGGCGGGCATGGGCTTCCTATATACGAATAAGGAGACGATCTCACTTGGGGTCGGGGTAATGGTGAGTCATCTGCGCGATCAGCGGGTGAAGCCATATGCGATTCTCGAGTCGGTCAAGCAGCATCCGATGATCCGCAAGCTGATCGCCGGTGGCGAGACTAAGGAGTACTCCGGTCACCTGATTCCGGAGGGAGGCTACTACTCGATTCCTCCGCTGTCGGGCGCAGGCTGGATGGTGGCAGGCGATGCCGCGCAGCTGGTCAATTTCGTGCATCGAGAGGGAACGAATCTGGCGATGACGAGCGGCCGTCTGGCAGCCGAGGCGATTATCGAGGCTAAGGGGAACAATGATTTCTCGGCTGCATCGCTGAAGCGCTATGATGAGCTCATTCGTGAGTCATTCGTCATTAAGGACCTGAAGAAGTATCGCGGTATGCATCAGATGCTGAAGGAGGTTGATCCGGATCTGCTGTTCAACCGTCTGCCCAAGGCGGCGAATGAGGCGCTGTACAATATGTTCCTGATTGACGGTGTGACGAAGGCAGAGAAGCAGAAGCTGGCGGTGAAGCTGCTGAAGGAAGCCGCTGGAGGCAATCTGAATCTGATGAAATTAGGCTATAAGGGATGGAGGGCGATGAACGGATGAGCGGGAAAGAGATTGGAGCTGCAAATGGCGGAGGCGGAGCGACGAGTGTCGCGGATAAGCTGTTCATGATTCGGTATAAGTGCGATGATGTGTCGCATCTGGTTATTAAGGAACCGGACCCTTGTATCAAGTGTGAGACCAAGGATTGTAATTATTTCTGCCCGGCGGATGTGTATGATTGGGATATGAAGCAGATGACCACGTCCGTTGCTTATGAGAACTGTATTGAATGCGGCACGTGTCGGATCGCGTGTCCATCGGACAACATCGGCTGGGTGTATCCGAAGGGCGGATTCGGGATTACCTACAAGTTCGGGTGAGTCGAGAGATCGGAGTGGGGGCGTTGCTCTCGCTCCTTTCCTTATTGTTAGTGAGGCGTCTGAAATACACCGGATATGCACAAGGGAACTCGCCGCTGCCGGCTGACCTGCATATCTGCATCTCTTCGGGGCAAATCGGCATATGCGATCGAGTTTACCTGTAAATCTGCATCTAAGATATCAATCCAATGAAGATATCCCCATAATTTTCCGTTTTACCTGCAGAAATACATCTAAATGCTTCTAACTGGCGTCAAACCATGGTTTTTAATGCAGAAATGCAGTTGAGCATTCCACGTCTGTCAGGGACATGGCTAATATCGACTCGTCTGAGTGTACCCGAAGGGCGGTATCTACGAATGTGAGCGGCGGTTACATGAATAGCTTGCCACCGATGGCTAATATTGGTATACTTCAAGTACTGAGCAATAACCGATAAACGGCAAACCTGTCGAAAGGCAGGGACGCAAAGCTACAGGGCCTACTCTAATGGATTGGCAGCCAGCTATCGAAGATATGTGCTTTTTTTTGTCTTCATAATTCCGATTATGCGCATATCGGCAGATCTAACTTGACATCGATAAACGGCAAACCTGTCGAAAGACAGGGACGCAAAGCTACAGGGCCTACTCCACTGGAATGGCAGCCAGCTACCGAAAGGAAGTGCAGACTATGCGTAAGGTGGCAATGGTTTTCCTAACAGCAGTGATGGTCTTTACCCTCCTGCCTGAACGCGCGGCTGGGGCAAGCAGCAGCTTGTTCGATACCTCGAGATTGGCGACTGGCGTTATTGGCGTTCGTTATGATCTGCCTGCAGGAACCAACGGCAGAATAATGATCACCTATGGCGCGGAGAAGCTGTATTATCGTCTTGCCGAATCTACCAAGATGCAATACTACCCCTTGCTGCTCGGTGACGGCAGCTACAAGATTAGCATATTGTCGCAAGTAAGCGGCAATAAGTATCGAGTTGTGGAGTCGAAGACGGTTCAATTGAAGCTGGAGGACGAGAACCGTGTATATCTGAACGCGATCTTCACCATGGATTGGGAGCATGAGGATGAGGTTATTAAGCTGGCTGAGCAACTAACGGAGGGCCTGAAGTCGGACAAGCAGAAGGCTAAAGCGATTCATGAATATATCGTGAAGACAATAGGGTACGATTATGAGCTCGCGAAGACAGCGACGGCTTCGTACATCCCCAGTCTGGGTGAAATTCTAGAAGCCGGTGAAGCTACGTGTTATGGGTATTCCGCGCTCTACGGAGGGATGCTGCGTAGCCTGGGGATTCCCGCGAAGCTGGTGGTGGGCGATTCCTCCGGTATTAAGGGCAAGCATGCCTGGAATGAGGTTTATCTGGACGGCGAGTGGCAGCTGGTTGATGTTACGGTTGATTACGCGTTCGACCAGGCGAAGAAGTCTAAGAGCTGGACCAAGGCAGCTTATGACTATGAGGTCGATATGGCTATGTGATTGCGAACGATGGAGTACTTCCTTTGTGAATGGGGAGTACTTCTTTTTTTATGCCGTGATTAGATGTGCAGTAAAGATCGCTCTAGTATGACCGTATGTCGACTGATGTCGTTAGATAGCAAAATTAATAATTTTATGTAGCTAAAATTGTATAGTCCTTGGTATAATTTACCCAAAAGGAGGCGTTTGCTATCACTGGAGTATTAATTGCAATTGGAGTTATTATAGGGATTTATTTGATTGTGCTCTACAATCGATTGGTAGGGATGCGGAATCGGATCAAGGAGGCCTTCGCAGCGATTGAGGTTTACATGCAGAATCGATTCGACGCATTGACTAAGATTGCCGAAACGGTGGTTTCTTATGCCACACACGAGAAGGACACATTGTCACAGATTACGAGTATGCGACAAGGGCTGTCCAATCAACAATCGAATGCTGAACGTCTGAACACCTATGCGGAGATTGAGAAGAAACTCGATGGCATCAACATTCAAGTAGAAGCGTATCCGGAGCTGAAGGCGAGTGACAATTACATGCAGCTGCAGCGCACGATCAATGATCTCGAGGAGAAGCTATCCGCTAGCAGACGTACCTACAATGGTAATGTGACCAGCTATAATACCACGATTGCTACATTCCCGACGGTTGTATTCGCAGGAATGTTCGGATTTAAAGCTGAAACGCTTCTGGAGATTGAGGAGTCTAAGAAGGCAGATGTCAACATGAAAGAACTGCTGAGGAGATAAAGGAATGCTGCCGACATATGCTGAGGTCATGCATGATTCCGCTAAGGATATCGACAAGCTCGAAGCGCAGAGAAAGTCTCTCAAATCCAAACTGACGGTTTATAATTGGCTGCTATGTCTGGTCTTCCTGACAATGATCATTCTCTTCTTTTATGAATCGGACTTATTCTTAATAAGTGTAGTGGGATTTGTCATTATGGTGATACTCTGGTATAGAAGCCGTTATAAGCGCGTTAGGCAGTATAGAGAAGCGTTTAAGCATGGTGTCGTTGCTCCAATGATGAAGAGCATGCTTAAATTATGCAGTCTGCCGAATGAAACAGATAAGTATACCTATTCAGCGAAATTCTACCCTGATCGACGTATTGATAATGAGTGGATTAAGAAAACAAAGCTCTATGATATCAAAATTGATGAAATTACGGGAGAAGATCTGTTCAAGGGTACATTCGGATTGACAGACTTCATGTTCTCAGAGCTCAAGCTGGTGCAAGAGCAGGACGTAACGGATTCAGATGGCGGCTCAAGCAAGTCTCGCGTCACGATGTTCAAGGGAATCCTCTTCATCGCAGACTTCCATAAGGACTTTGAAGGGATCACGATATTGAACTCGAACGTAGGACGGGGCGGCTTCTTAGGCAGATTAATGGGACGACTTATTAGCACTAGTTATAAGGCTCCTGTTAAGATTAAGCTGGAGAGTGAAGCGTTTAATCAACAATTCCAGACGCGTACGACTGACGAGATTAAGGCAAGATACATATTGAGCTCGAGCATGATGGAGCGGCTGCTGGCCTTTAAGAAGAGACATAAAGGATCGATCAGTGTCTCCTTCGTCGACTCCTTCATGTGTATCTCCATGTGGTCAAATAAAAACTACTTCGAATCCAAGCTTAGTCAGCCTGTAACAGGCAAGCACTTGGAAACGATCTATGAGGATATGAAGTTCTTCTTCGGATGGATCGAGGAGTTTGATTTGAACACGAGAATTTGGTCTAAGGACTAATTAATATGTACATAATTGATGTATTCGCAATAGTTTAACAATACCAGCCCCCTAATTCATGGTATCCAACCATGAATTAGGGGGTATTTTTTGTTTTGTTCAGATTTTGTTGAGACCCACTTGCTAGAATAGCAAAATATGTCGTTTTTCAGGAGTGTATCGTATGTTCAAACAATGGATACTGCCCGCTGTTTTCTTGATAGGGCTAGTCATGACACTGTATCCATGGGTCAGTCGTTCCATCGCGGAGCATCAACAGAACAAGCTGCTGACACAATGGGAGATTGCGTGGGAGGTCGAACCGGTCGACATCGATTATGGAGAAGGTCAGGGCGAACACGGAGGTAGATTGTCGACAGCTGAGAACGTGCAGGAAGTGAGCGACATCCAAGCACAGGTAGCATTCGAAGATGTTGCTGCCGATGAGGAGTCGGAAGCAGAGACACATAGAGCAGTCCGTAACAAGTCAGCGCAGGAACTCAAGGGCCGCCGCGTGTTCGGTACGATTGCGATTCCAACGATTGAGGCCTATGAGCCTATTCTAGAAGATAGCTCGGCGAAATCGCTGAAGATCGGAGTGGGCAATGTGGTAGCAGGGCGCAATGCAGGAGATATTGGCAATCTGGTACTCGCCGGTCACCGCAGCTGGACATATGGCAAGCAGTTCAGCAGGCTCAATGAGCTTGACCGAGATGATGAGATTGAGCTGCAGACGCAAGATGGCAATTTCACCTATGTGGTAACAGATATGTTCTTAGTTGAACCGGATGGTGTAGAGGTGTTGGAGCAATCGGAGGACCGATCGCTTCTGACACTCATCACGTGTCACCCGATGAAGAATCCGACGCATCGATTAATCGTGCAAGCGGAATTGAAATAATCTTATAGTTATGGATAGGAGAATGGTAGTTATGAAAAGGTTCAAGTCATATGTCGCTGTTATATTATCAATGCTGCTGATGCTGCAAGTGATGCTTATACCCGCCAATCAGGTTGAAGCGGCAATAAGTCCTAGAGGCGTGGATATCAGCTTAGAGGCGAATGAGTCCGAGGTGGAATCGGGCGAACAATTTACCTACACGCTCAATTATAGCTTCTCCTCGGTCGATGCGATCGACTTCGATGAGGTGACGCTAGATCTACTTATCCCGACAGGGATTGAATACCTCGATGTAGTGAAGATGCCGATTATGTCGGATCCCGTTGTCACGACTGTGCCAGAAGGGACTTTGTTAAGGTTCGGCTTTGCCAGCTCTCCACCGTCAGGTTCTACCTTCAGCATGCAGGTGAATGTGAAGTTCCATTCGCATATAACGCCGGATGGGTATGGTGCTGGGCTGTATGCGGTCGCCACCATCACATTGCCAGACGATCCTACGACACCGCTCGATGTCGATCCGGAGGTAAGCGTCTCTGAGTCAGTGGAGGTCATCTCTAGAGCAAGCAGTTTGTGGCAGCTGACCAAGACGAAGATCAAGCCGGTTCCAGAGCCGCTGGAAGGCTCTGTTGTAGAGTATTCGATTCTGCTCGATAATCTGAAGAACAGCGATATCGGGAATTTGGACATCACCGATCTGGTCATAACGGATACAATTCCTGCCGGCTCTCAATTCGTGAGTGCGCTGCCTGCGCCGACATCCGTATCGGGGAATGATGTGACATGGGAGCTGGGCGGTCCGCATCGCAATGATATGGATATTCGGATTGTTGTTTATTATCCGGAGGCGGTATTCCCTGCAGGGACTCCCGTTATCAATCATGCGGGCGCGACGTACACACCGCTGGGCGGTACACTGCAGTCCTTATCCGATTCTATAACGCATACATTTATTACGGTTCCGCAGGATGGCGGTTCTGGCTGGGATAAGCGCGTGCATCCGAATCAACGCGAGATCTCCCCGGGTCAAGATGTGACCTTCTACGTAGGCGGCTTTACCAATAATGCCAACGTGCCGATTCACGGTGCTTCGATTACAGATATGACGCCGAATAATGGGGCTGCTCCGGAGGCGCTGTCGCTGACGCAGGTACAGACTGGCTCATTCAACAATGTTCCGGGCGATTATATGCGTGTGCAATATACATTGGATTCTACTGATCCTGTTACAGCAACCTGGGTCGATTGGGTTGGGGGAGCGGCGACCGTAGGTGGAGCTGTGTATGGCATTAGTACGAATACACATACGCTGCTGGCCGCTGACCTCATGCTCGGCCCTGGCGACCATATTAAGGGAATCCGATTCCTGTTCGACGGCGAGCTGCCTGTACTCTTCTCGCAAACAAGCAGCATTGCGTTGACCTATCAACTGGACAGCGCCTATACACCGACACCGCCGCCTGACTTCAGGACGAATACCGCAAGATTGCAGTATGCGTATACGAATGAGTTCGATGTCGAAGTTCCGGTTAGTATGCAGGATTCGGCGGATGTCTATTTCCATGCCGGCAGACCGCTGATGGAGCTGCGCAAGACGGTGGATAATCCCAAGCCATTCATCCCGAACGATGTTGTGGAATACACCATTACCGTGACCAACACCGATCTGAGCAGCGCGCCCTTAGAAGATCCGATTATTGTCGACTTGCTGCCTAATCATATGACACTAGAGCCTGGCACTTGGGAGCTAGACGACTACCAGAATCTCGGTCTGCCTGCTCTTAATCCCATTACAACTGAGCTGCGGACAGATGCGGGCGGTCCTACCGCTACATATACCTTGATTAAATCCACCTTCAGCGGCCCGGTAAGTTTACCGGTTGGAGCTTCATTCCGCTTGAAGTATAATGCAAGAATCGCTAAATATACGGAAGTTGGCAGTCTCAAGAATATCGCCAAGCTTAGCGCCGCGAATGCGTACCTGAACGATTATCACTTCGATGGCGGCGTCAATCCGCTGCTGGACATTCATGGGCATATCGATGCTACCGGCACCAAGCGGGTCATCTCCGCTGAAGCGAGTGTATATGTAAATCGGGTCGTCCAGCTCGACTCGGTCAAGCTTGTACGGGGCGAGTTGGATACTGGTTGGACCAATATTGGCGTAACAACGCCGGGCGGTCGGGTTGATTATAAGCTGACCATATCGAATGAAAGCAATGTGGATGTGAAGAACATCGTCGTTGTTGATGTGCTGCCGCGTGTAGGCGACCAGGGCGTACGTGTCAACACGCCTCGCGGCAGTCAATGGAGCACGATCCTGACAGATGAAGTGCAGGTTGTGAATGCAGCGCTGGCGACAGAAATTGAAATCTCGTACTCGACCGATGCGAATGTGAAGATGGAGACGGGCTCATGGTCAACGACACCGCCATTGGATCTGACAACGGTGACAGCAGTGAAATTCGTATTCGATTCGGACTTTGAACTGCTTAAGGGGCAATCCGTTGATTTAGAATGGCCGATGCGCGCGCCGATTAATGCGCCAGTTGGTCAGATTGCCTGGAATTCCTTCGGTTACAAGGCGGAGCATCTGGACGGCACACCGATCAAAGCGGCAGAGCCGCCTAAGGTAGGCGTGCGTGTACAAGACAACATGTTAGGCGAGATTGGGAATTATGTATGGGCAGATCTCAATGGTGACGGGATTCAAAATAATGCCGATGCCATTGACTTTAATGACAGCAAAACAATTGGAGACGGCGCTCCAACCGATCTGTACGGTCCCAATGAGATGCCCGGGATTAATGGGATCCGGGTTGAATTGTTGAACGGGTTAACGGATGCTGTGATGCAGCATACGGTGACGGCCAATGATGCGCAGGGCAATCCAGGCTACTATCTATTCACGAACCTTCCGGCAGGTACGTATAAGGTGCGCTTCCATGCACCGCACACGGATATTACCGAGCTTCCGTTCGTCACGAACTGGACGCTGCAGACACAAGGAGCAGACGACGCGCTGGATTCCAACGTGGATGCAGGCAATCATGCAACAGTAACCACCACGCCAATTGTGTTATTGCATGCAGAGAAGAACCATACGATTGATGCGGGATTAATCCCGCCGTTGGGGACGATCGGCAACTATGTCTGGCTGGACAGTGATTGGAACGGGATCCAGGATGGCGGGCATTCGGGCATAGCTGGTGTGGAGGTTAAGCTGACTGGACCGGACGGCGAGGTGCTGCCATCACAGACTACGGACGGCACAGGACAATACCTGTTCACTGGTCTCAAGCCGGGCTGGTATGAAGCTGAGTTTACACCAGGCGCAACCCATATCTTCACGCAGAAGGAGCAGGGCAGTAACCCCGCCTTGGACTCCAACGTAGGGACGCCAATCGGAACGAATCAGGCGGATGCCAGAGGCAGCAAGAAGACGGATCGATTCTACCTGCCGCTCGGCAGTGATGATCTGACAATCGACGCGGGGGTTGTACCGCTGACGAATACAGCTTCGCTGGGCGATTATGTATGGATAGATATCAATGATAACGGCATCCAAGATGCTGGTGAGCTCCCGATGAATAATGTGAGGGTGCGGCTCTATGAGCAAGGCAACAGCACAGCTATCGCGGAGACGCGTACGAATGCATCCGGCTACTATATCTTCGAGAACCTGCAGCCTGGCACGTACCAGGTCAGATTCACCCTTCCATCGGGGTATATATTCTCGGATAAGCGACAGGGCTCAGATCTTGCTGAGGACTCGGATGTGAACAGCAGCGGCTATACCGACAACATCACGCTTCTTGCCGGAGACGTTAATCTGGATATCGATGCGGGACTGGTGCCGCTTGCCTCCATCGGCGATTATGTGTGGATGGATCGAGATGAAGAAGGCGATCAAGACGAAGCTGCAAGCTATGGTGTGCCGAATGTAACGGTCAGACTATACATGAATAACGTATTAATGACTGACAAGACCACGACTACATCAAGTACGGGCTATTACAAGTTCAGCGATCTGGAGCCGAATGAGGACTATTTTGTAGAGTTCGTGCTGCCAGCTGGTTATAAATTTACGCAGAAGTCTGCAGTCGCACCAACCGACAGCAACTTGGATTCAGATGCTGACGAAACCACTGGACGCACAGGGATCATCAGGCCGGAGCCGGATGAAGATATTACCACAGTGGATGCAGGTCTGATCAAGCTGGTATCGATCGGGAATTATGTGTGGCTCGACCTGAACAATAATGGCATTCAGGATGATTGGGTGGACTGGAATGAGAACGGCGCTGAGGACCCGAACGAGTCGGTGGGCGTCAATGGCGTCACGGTACAGCTCATTGGATCTGACGGTGTGACGCCTGTGCCGGGCGTAGTTGATCAAGTAACGGCGGATGGTCCTGATGGCAAGCCGGGCTACTACCTGTTCCAGAACCTGGATCCGGGCACGTACTATGTCAAGTTCACGCATCCTGGCGCGTCTTATGGCAGCTGGACGATCAAGAATGCGGTTGCCAGCACAGAAGCGAATGACTCCGACGCCGATCCGACAGTGGGAGCGAGCTATGGCCTGTCGGATGCTGTGACGATGATGGCGGGCGATGACCCGTATCTGCATGTTGACGCAGGGCTGCGTTCGCCGCTCGGCAGTATTGGGAATTATGTCTGGTTCGATGCGAATGGCGACGGAGTGCAGGATGCCGCCGAGAGCGGCGAGAACGGCCTGGTCGTGAGGCTGCTCCGCTGGTTCGATGACCCGGTTGACGGCTGGGATTATCATGAGGTTGCGACGACAACAACAGCCAATAATGGTACGAATGATGGACATTACCAATTCAATAATCTAATACCGGGCCTGTACAAGGTACAGTTCTCCAAGAGAGCGAATATTGTCAACGATAAGTACTATCTGTTCACCGAACCAGGAACGGATCCAGCCAGTGACGCCGACTCGAATGCGAACAAGACCACTGGACTGACAGATACGATCGTCTTGCCAGTTGGCGGCTCCAATATGACGATCGATGCAGGCTTCGTAGAGCTGGCGTCGCTGGGAGATCTCGTCTGGATCGATGCCAATAACAATGGCATCTTCGATGCAATTGAAACCGGCTGGACCGGAGCTCCAATCGAGGTGAAGCTCTACAACGAGTTCGGTGCTGAGATCGGTACGACTACTACCGGCCCAACTGGCCTCTACCGATTCCATGAGCTGGCTCCAGGCAAGTATTATGTCGAGTTCAATCTGCCCAGCGGCTATATCTTCGCTCTGCAGAATGTGACGGATCCTCCGGGTGATGAGACGAATGATTCCGATGCGGACACGGCAGGAGTCACTGGCCTCGTAGAGCTGGATTACGGCGACCATTATCTGCATCTGGATGCCGGATTGGTCAAGCTGCGCAATATCGGGAACTATGTATGGATGGACCGGAACAGCAATGGTGTGCAGGATGCCGGCGAGGACGGTGTGAATGGTGTCGTGGTCACCTTGCATACGCCATCTGGGGCAGCCGTGCTTGACGGTCTTGGCAATCCGAGAACGGAGACGACGGCGAATGATGGTTCGGGGAATCCAGGCTACTACTTATTCACGGATGTGGAGCCGGGCGATTACAAGATTAAATTCGATTATTCGGGTCTAATGAAGAGCTACGTCTTCACACAGCAGGAATCGACAGTAACCGGAGCAACCTACAGGAATGACTCCAATGCGGACACAACACCTGGACCTGCTATATTAGGCTGGACCAATTCGTTCACATTGGCGCCGGAGGAGGACAATCTGACGATCGATGCCGGCTTGATTGAGCTAGTATCACTAGGTGATTATGTCTGGATAGATCTGAATCGCAATGGTCTTCAGGATGATTGGGTCGATTGGAATGCCAATGGCATGCTGGATCCCGGTGAAGCGATGGGCTTGAATGGAGTCACAGTCGAACTAGTGCAAGCGGATGGCGTTACACCGGTCACCGGAGTTCCGGCTCAGACGACTGTGGACGGACCAACTGGCAATCCAGGCTACTATCTGTTCGAAGATATCATGCCAGGCAGCTATCGTGTGAAATTCACATTGCCAGCCGGTTATACGTCTTGGACAGCCGTGGATCAGGGCATGAATGATCTGCTGGATTCCGACGTTGATCCAACTAGCGGTTTAACGGGCGTCATCGTGCTGACTGCAGGCGACCTGCCGAATTTGACAGTAGACGCAGGTCTGACACCGATCCTCGGCAGTATTGGCAATTACGTCTGGAATGACGCGAATGGCGATGGTGATCAAGATGCGGGGGAATCCGGCCAGAATGGTCTGACGGTCAGCCTGCTGAAGTGGTTCAATGATCCGGTAGACGGCTGGGGTTATCATACGATCGCAACCGATACCACGGATACGGAGTCAGGTGAGAATGGCCGCTACCTATTCGGGAATCTGGAAGCTGGCCTGTACAAGGTGCAGTTCTCGAAGCCGGCAGACACGAGCAGCAGGTACTTCCGCTATACGGTGAAGGGATCGGATCCGCTCAGCGACAATGATTCCAATGCGGATCTGACCACCGGTCTGACGGATACGATTACACTGCCTTACGGGCAGTCCGATCTGACGATTGACGCTGGATTCATCGAATTGGCGTCTCTCGGCGATCGCGTCTGGATCGATGCGAATGATAACGGCATCTTCGACGGCCCGGACAGCTATTGGACAGGCCCTCCGATCACCGTTACGTTGTATGACGCCACGAACACGGGGCTGCGCACGAAGTCAACAGACGCTACCGGCTACTACCGATTCGATCGGCTCACGCCGGGGCAGTATTCAGTAGGCTTCAGCTTGCCGGCAGGGTACATCTTCGCAGAACAGAATGCTACTATCCCTGGCGCTACGGAAGCCAATGATTCTGACGCGAATGCATTAGGCAGAACGGACCTGGTCACACTGACTTACGGTCAGCATTATGCGGATCTGGATGCGGGATTAGTGCAGTTGCGCGCGATCGGTAACTATGTCTGGATGGATCGTAATAGGGATGGCAAGCAGGATGCCGATGAAGACGGCGTCAATGGTGTGGTCGTTCACCTGCTCGATGTGAACGGTGATCCAATTCTCGATGGCCCAGGAGGTAATCCGAGAACGGAGACAACGGCGGATGATGGCAGCGGTAATCCAGGCTACTATCTGTTCACGGAGCTCGAGCCGGGTGTGGATGATTACCGCGTGAGATTCGATCTGTCCGGTCTACCTAGACAATATGTATTCACGAGACTGGGCGGCGGCACGCTGGAGGAGGATTCCAATGTGGATCCGAATGCTGCGATCACTGGCATGACTGGAGCATTCACACTTCCTCCGGAGGGTGATAACCTGACGATCGATGCTGGCATCATTGAACTGGTGCATCTCGGCGACTATGTATGGGAGGATACCGGTGTGATCGGTGTGCAGGAAGCAGGCGAGGCGGGCGTGAACGGCATCGTAGCGACGCTGCTGGACGCTGCCGGGAATCCTGTAATCGGTGTGACGCCAATCGTAACTTATACACATGCGGGCAGAGATGGCTATTATCTATTCGAGAATCTGCTGCCGGGAAGCTACCAGGTGAGATTCGAAATCCCGGCGATGCATCCGAATGCGGGCTACCTGTTCACCAAGAAGCAAGTTGTTGGCGTGGGCGGTGTGACGGCGGATACGGATTCCAATGTGAATGCCATCGGCGTGACCGATACGATTACGCTAATCGCCGGTCAAGATGATCTGACGATCGACGCGGGGATTGTCAACCCAGCCTCGATTGGAGATTATGTGTGGATTGATGAGAACAACAACGGCATTCAGGACCCAGGTGAGAAGGGTATGAATGAGGTAACCGTAGAGCTCTATGATGAAGACGGCATCTTGCTCGACACCATGGACACTGTGGATGACGGCTTAGGCAATCCGGGCTATTATGGATTCGACAACCTGATTCCAGGCACGTATAAGGTGAAGTTCAATCTCCCTTCCGGCTATGCGTTCGCTCGCAAGGGGCAAGGCAGCGACGCTGCGCTCGATTCAGATGTGCTGCTCAGCGGTGAGACAGAAGCGATCACGCTCCTGCCAGGCGAGAACAATCGCGATATCGATGCGGGTCTTGTCTACGTGCCGCCGATGATGATCAGCTTCGGGTCGTTAGGTGACTATGTGTGGTTGGACGTCAATGAGAACGGGCTGCAGGATGCAGACGAGCCAGGCGTTAACGGCGTAACCGTTCAATTGTATGACGATAAGGGGATTATGATTGGCGAGACTGTAACCGGAGACGCGAACGGCAAGGCGGGTTACTACCTCTACGACAATCTGATCGCGCTGAACACCTATCAGGTGAAGTTCGTATTACCAGAGGGCTACCGATTTACAGAAGGTCTGGTCGGTTCGGATACAGCTCTTGATTCGGATGCGAGTGCCGATGGCTGGGCAGCAAGTGTGTATCTGTATGCATCACAGAAAGTTCTGACAATCGATGCGGGATTGGTTGAACTCCCAATCATTCCAGAGGAGAAGCCGATCGATGCGGAGTCGGTGACGGATGCTGATGAAGAAGAGTTCGAGATGGTCGATGAGTTTGGGATTCCATCCGGCATTCCGGATATCGAGCCTGATCAGCCGTCGGTCGACAAGTCGGCGGGTATCGAGGTATTGCCTAAGACAGGTGAATCCGCGCCGGTCATGACTTGGATCGGACTGCTCCTGATGCTCGCTTCGACGGTCATCTGGACCGTAAGTGTCTACAGAAGAAGAGTGCTAATCAACAAACCTAAGCTATAGCAAAATAGCCAGATAAACGGCTTTGCCGTCCTCCAAGTTTGCGTAGCAAACTACTTCGTAAGCAAGGGCGTATCCGTTTAGCATGTGAACAAGAAAAGAAGCAGGCATCCGATGAGATTGCCTGCTTCTTCTCTATGGTGGGACCAGCATGGGCGCTGTCTATGTGCTACGCGGATCTTCTGTAATGGACATGGAACAAAAGTGATATACAGATATAAGTCGAAATATCCCCTCATTGTTTCATCCCGTCTGTCATTCCTATACTTGAATCATGTGTACGTTGGCATAAACCATCGGCATAAATAAAGCATATGATCAAGGAGATGATACTGGTGATTATAGGCGCACGAACACTCAGATCCAAATGCAAGCGCTTTCTAGTTATGCTGCTTGCTACTGCCCTTGTTTGGTCCGGTTTGCCATCATTGTTGCTGATTGTCCATGCGGAGGATGAGTTGGAGACCGTTGCTAAGAGCTATGTCGTAGACAAGAATGCGGTGATTGGCTGCCATAATGCAACGGTTGAAAATGATGGATCGCCGGGCAAGGCAGGACAGCTCAAGAATGGTTCCAACCATTATGCGCATCGTTCTTATCTCAGCTTCGTGGTGCCGGAGGAGACCGCACTAGGTAATATTGTTTCGGTAAAGCTGAAGCTGACTCCGCTAGCGGTCAAATCGAATACCAAGCTCGGTGTATACGCCGGACCGCCTTCGGCTGAGTGGCCGACTACGAATGCGGATATGAAGACGGTGGCCGATATGCCTGACCTGGCGGAGCGTTCGGATTACAACTGTCCGAGCGGGCCCAATACGCTGCTCGGAGAATATCGTGGCCAGGTAGAGACGGGCCAGGCGATCGAGATTGATCTCAATACCTTCGTGAACGGACCTGGAACATACAGCATGATGCTGCGTGGAGTAGCGGGTGAAGAAGGGGAATATACGGAATATCTGTCTAGATACCGGACGCCGCCGGCCGAGATTGATAATTCGGACGGTCGGGCACTGCCGCAGCTCATCGTAACTTATGAAGGAGAAGCGGGAGAAGAGCCCGATCCTTCAGGGGTGCCTGTAGGTTGTACGGTTATCATTCCTCGCACAATTATGAATGATCAGGGTGATCCAATTCCGCATAGCGGTCAACTGTGGGGCGCCGCTGCCGGTTCGCTTGTCTGTGTGGAAGGCGGGCCGAGAGAGACACAATTGTTATTCGTCAATATGAACGGTTCGCCGGATAATCCGGTGCGTATTATCACGTACAATGGCGCAGTCGAGCTGAATGTCGAGATCGATTGGAATGCGGCGATCGATATTCGCAACTCCAAGCATTTCGTTATTGACGGCCTTGCCGATCCGGACACGGAATATGGCTTCAGGATTACGAATACGGGACAGCATGGACATGGCATACAAGTTGGTCGGTTGAGTACAGACTACATGATTCAAGGCGTGGAGGTGGCACAGGCTGGCTTTGCTGGCATGATGCTTCGTACCGAGCCGAGCCATCTGGGCAGTGAAGCCGGCCCCGATGGAGCAGAGGCAACGTTTGTTCAGCGCAATGTGACGGTTAGACATAATAAGATATCGAATGTGCAAAGCGATGGGAACGGCTTCGGTCTCTTCATCGGGCAAGCTAACTTCGGTGCCAATCTGAAGGTGCACCGAACAAGTGGAATCCGCATACACGGCAATATCGTGTCCGATGTGGCACGCGACGGCATACGGGTGTTCGGCGGTGTGGATGATGTTCGTGTGTACGGTAATGCTGTAACGAATTATGCCTTGGCGGGCGATCCTGCCAACAGTAATGGCATACTGATCGGCGCAGGTTCGGAAGGATACTATTACGATAATATCGTGATCGGCGAGGAAGATGCCACGATCGCCATCGGTATCCATAATCAGGGGCGCGGCGATGTAATCATCGCCAACAATCTCGTTGTGGAGCCCGGCGCGTATGGCATTGTCGGTCCGGCTAATGAGTCGGCAATCTTCCCGGAACATCCGTTGTTCACGGATGATCTGCCAACTGCTATCCGCTACAACACAATCGTTCATCCCGCAGCTGAAGGGAGCGGCATCAGGCTGCGTGGTTCAGCCAATACCGCGGCGGGCAATATAGTTGATCACAATCTGATTGTGCACAGAAGCGTCTCGGAGGCGGTCTACATTCAGCAAGACTTACCTAATTTTCCGGTGACGATTGCGGACAACTATACGACAAATCACATCGATGACGTGATGTTCGTAAATCACGAAGCCGATGCTATGACAACAGCCAATTATGCGCTGCAGAATGGCTCGCCTGCTGCTGGCTCCGGATTCTTGCCGGGAAGCGCTATGCCTGCGGACACATCGTACAGCGAAATTAGCGGCTGGGTGTATGAGAATGAGGGTGGTAATGAGCCCGAGCAGCCTACCTTGGATCCCGAATTTGATTATGGGAATTATTCACCCGATCCTGTGCCACTTAGTTGCGATCTGACGATCCCGACCAATTCGACGCGTGGGTGGAACGGTGCGACTATGGGGGCCAAGCCCGGTGATACAGTCTGCATAGAGGGTGGTCTACGCCCGGAAGCGCTGCGTCTGTTCAACTTCCACGGCACTGAGGATCAGCCTATTACATTTATTAATAAAGATAATGTGGTTACCATTGTGACGGATACGTTGGCCTATGGTGCGGCGTTAAAGATATCGGGGTCCTCACACGTACGCTTGACCGGAACCGGTGACAATAATGCCGAGTACGGCTTCCGGTTCAAAGGCGTGGGAGGCGGCATGATGGGGGTCGCCGTCGATTCATTAAGCACAGAGGTTGAGATTGATCATGTGGAGGTGTTCGGAGCGGGCTTCGCGGGTATTATGATGAAGACGGACCCAGTATCAACCGATCCCGCCCCATGGCGCGAGAACTTTACGATGACTGGACTTGTTGTTCGTAATAATTATATTCATGATGTGGGCGGAGAGGGCATGTATATCGGCAATACCTCCTATCATGATGGCGTTCAATCGAATGGCGAGCTCGTATGGCCGCATGCCATTGAGGGACTATACGTGCATGACAATATTGTGGAGAGGACGGGATGGGACGGCATACAGGTAGCATCCGCCACGAAGGATGTTGCGGTGTATAACAATGTCATCCGAGATTATGGCACGCGCAAGGAAACTTGGCAGGACAATGGCTTGCAGATTGGTCCCGGCGCGACGGGTGCCTATTACAACAACACGATTGTATCCGGCAAGGGAAATGGTTCCGGCATCAACAATCAGGGGCGCGGTGACCAACTATTTTACAACAATCTGATTGTGGACACAGGGGGTTCCGGCATTATTAGTCTGGAGCGCATCACGGAATCTATGGAGGAATGGCTTGGTGGGAAGAATCCAATCTACTTCATCCACAATACGATCGTTAACCCCGGGACCGAAGGCATTTACTTCTGGAATACGACGGCTAACCATCGCGGCAGCGTGGCATACAACAACTTGATCGTTAAGAACGGCGCACCAGTGATTGAAGATCTGATTCGAATAGACTCGACCGAGCTATCAGAGCTGCTGTTGGGTGGCAATTACTTAACTGCTGACCTGAGCGACGCGGGCTTTGTCGACTCTGCCAGCGGCAATTATAAACTGCTGTCTAGCTCGGGAGCAGTTGACTATGGGATGGACTTGAAAGGCTTCGCATGGGCAGCCGCAGCTGATCGCGATCTCGGGGGCAGTTCGCGGCCGTCCGGCAGTGGGTATGATGCGGGCGCATATGAGTTGTACGTAACACCACAACCACAACCGCAACCGCAACCGCAACCGCAACCACAACCACAACCACAACCGGAGCCGCAAACGCCTGTACCGGGCAATCCGGTAACGCCGACACAGCCAAGTACTCCGGTCGACCCGGAGCCAGCACCGACCTATGAGCCGCAACCGATGCCGAAGGATGCAGAGCGGCATTGGGCCAGTGACGCAGTGAGGCAGTTGGCGGAGCTGGGGGCGCTTGTGCTGGAGCAAGACGGTAGCTTCAAACCGAATGCCAAGGCGAGCAGAGCAGAGTTTATCGATATGCTTGTGCGCGCGCTGGCGCTGTCAGATGAAGGAAGCACATCGACATTCGGTGATACAGAAGACCACTGGGCCAGAAGCTCTATTGCAATCGCAACCAGTCTCGGTCTAGTGTATGGCTATGATGCGTCTACATTTGGTCCGGACAGGGAAGTAACGCGCGAAGCGATGGCTGTTATTCTGGCCCGGGCGCTCAAGCTTGACACGGGAGCGGGTAGCGGGTCGACAGGGCCGTTCCAAGACGGTCAATCCATTGCCCCATGGGCAAGAGACGCGGTGCGTGCGGCGGCCGAGCTAGGCTTGCTGCAAGGTTATCCAGACGGCAGCTTCCAGCCGAAGCGAGCGCTCAGCCGTGCCGAGGCGGCCGCAATTATTGTGCGTATCCGAGAGCGAATGAAGGAATGACTGCTTGAGTTGTTACGATTGTAAATGGGAAAGCGCCGGTCTCCTGATGGAGCCGGCGCTTTGTCCTCGCGGGTAACCATGCATCTTTAGCCCACTACTTCCCCCGCAGTCTACGGAAGAAGCTGGTGAGCAGCGCTGCGCATTCGCTCTGCAGCACATCCTGCACGATCTCTGTGCGGTGATTGAAGCGGTCATCCTGCAGCAGATTCATCAGCGTGCCGCAGCAGCCGGCCTTGGGATCAGATGTGCCGAATACGACGCGATCGATCCGCGACTGCAGGATAGCGCCCGCGCACATCGGGCAGGGCTCCAGCGTCACATAGAGCGTGCAGCCGGTCAGCCGCCACGCCTGCTTATGCGCGCTGGCGGCGCGGATGGCGATCATCTCGGCATGCGAGGTCGGATCGAAGCTCGTCTCACGTAGATTATGTCCGCGTCCGATCACTTCATTGTCGCAGACGACCACCGCGCCGATTGGCACTTCTGCGATAGCCTCCGCCTTGTTCGCTTCCTCTATTGCCAGGCGCATCCAGTCGTTATGTGTATAAGTATGCTCAATCTGCTCCCCCACTGTGGATAACCCTCCGCAAAAGCAGCCACTTACCCACAGAACGTGCATTCGTTGTTAACATGTTGTGGATAAGGCTGTGGATAATTTGTGTTTATTTTACCATATCCGCCTGTGTTATTCCCACTGTTAACGAAAGCCATGGTCCTTAATCTCCACCTTCATAACGCACTTTATATTCATAGTTGGATAAACGCCATACCAATCCATGTTCTTCCAATCCCTATAAGGCATAGAGTTGCGGACGAATTTCCCAATGCCTAGACTATCCGTGTTCTTCTCCTGGAGCATGTCGATAATCTGATGGCAACGTTGATTGAAGATAGCTGTTAAATCTTCCTCCAACTTGCTAGCATCGGACGGATCGATCAAATTCAGGTCGCCAATATACTCGGATACTGTCGCCAATACCTTCACGCGAATCGTCACGGAGAAATCATCGCGACTATTCCGGTCGACTTCCACCTCGCGTTTACTGACCAGTGAATTAATCATGACAGTCTTACTCTCCTCAGTTTGGTTCGTCAGATCGATAGCGATCTCGCCCTCCCTGAGATCCCCCAACAGGAAGGAGAAGTATAACATATTATCAGGTATGATTTTCCCTATGTATTTATCCTTTTTGAACAGCGCGAGCCCATCGATCGATATGGTATCGCCCTTATCCTTGATGATTGGAGCAACTGGCTCGATGCCGTCATCGTAATAATCTCTGACGAATGAGTAGATGGTGGATTCGGGTATGGTCTGTGACTTCGTTTCTTTCTCGATTAGATGATCGATGTACTTCCCCGTTCTTGGGTGACTCGCATAGTTTTTACTTAGCAACGAAGCTGCTCGGCCATTGACGACGATGATCTTCGTCTTCTCGCTAATGGTTGGATCCCGAAATAACGTATCCATATGCGGCCATGGACCTGACTTAGCTAATGGCAGGCCAATCAGTACCGCGCGGAGCTGACCACTGGCTAATTGCAGATTCGTTTCTCTAGACAGATTAATGCGCGCTGCCTTGCTGCTGATCGCATCCGTCTCCAAGAAGATGCGCAGAGACGTGGCCTGGATGTCTGGATTTGAGATTGGCACACTGATTGCATAATGAATGTTGCCGTCCGGTGCGGAGTCATAGCTGACCGATTGAATGAATCCGGTCTCCTCCAGGATACGCATGTCCGAGCATCCGGTTAAGAGAATCAGTATGCCGAGCAGCGATAGCCCGAGTCGGTTGGTCCGCATTTTACTCACCTCGCATTCGTTGTACAGCCAGCAGTAGAATCAATCCAATTGGGAATAGGAATGCGGCTGGGATCTGGATATAGCTTAATTTGGACAGCATGGTTGAAATCTCATCTAGTGTATCCAAGGGGTATGAGGCAAGGACGGAGACCAGCAGGACGATGAACACCAGCAGCTTCTCATTCATTGGCAGCAGCTGTCTGCCAACCTCGCCGGCAGCCCAATAGTACATCCCGGCAGTTGTGACGATGGAGAACATGAAGAAGGTGTAGAACAGGATCTCGGCCCCCTGAATGAACGGGAACTGGATATAGGCGAAGATGCTGAGCAGTGGAAACTTTAAGGTGGTCAGGTAGGTATAGCCATAGGCCCCGAATGCGATTAAACCAAGGTACAAGTAATTGAAGGTAGTGAATAGATGACCAAGCACTAAAGCTTTCGTAAATCGCGTCTTCTTAGTGATATAGGGGAACAGCAGAATGAACAGTTCATAACCGAGAAAGGCGGAGTAAATGTTGACGGCGCCTTCTATTGTGAATTGATTGTCTTGAAATAGGAATGGTGTCAGACGCTCCCATTGAAAATCCTCAAAAAAATAAAACAACAGGAGAACAATCCATGCGGTAAGCCAGAAGAAGACGGTCGCGGCTTTCGAGATATTGTAGATGCCCTTCGTAATAAATAAGAATAGAATCAAGTCGAATCCGATCTTGAATAGGAGCGGGGATGCGGTTGGAAAGGCAATCATCTGGAAGAGGAAGATATACTGCTTAGCCACTAGACAACCAAGGAATGACCACACTGCGATCATCCCTAGATAGAATGGCGAGAGTATCCATTTCGGGATGGACTGCGCTAGGATGTCGAAGACGGGTCTGCCCTTCCCGAGGTGGTAGACAGCTGCGAGCAGGCCGATGTTCGCAAGTACGATTAAGGAAAGTAAGGCAATGGCCAGCCAGCCATTCGTGCCGAAATGTTGCGCCAGAAGCTGCGGCAGGGAGAAGATGATCATGCCTGACTGCGTCATGAACACTAGAATCATGAGATGGAATTGTGATAATTTCTCTTGCATGATCAGTCCTCATTTTCTCATTCGATTTCGCACCCTGTTGACTGCTCTATTCTGTGTGGGGCGCTCCCTCAGGTAACGGAAGGGCGCGATGATGAAGGTGTCTGTCCAATCCTTAGGCTGGAATGGCGCTATGGGTGTCAAATAGGAGGAGCCCAGACTCGTCAGACTGCTCAGATGAATCACAATCGCGGTGACCCCGAGCGCCAGACCGAAGTTTCCCCATATGCCTGCGAGCAGTATCAGTCCGAATCGAAGAAAACGAATGGACGCGCTCATAATATAAGAGGGGGTGACGAATGATGCGATTGCGGATAAGGCGACCGCGATGATCAGAATATTGCTGGTTAGCCCAGCTTGGACAGCGGCTTGCCCGATGACAATACCGCCAACAATGCCGATCGTCTGGCCGATCTTGGTCGGCAGGCGCGCTCCGGCCTCTCGAAGCAGCTCGATCGTCGTCTCCATGATCAAGGCCTCTACGAGCGGGGGGAAGGGAACCTTATAGCGTGATTCAGTCAAGGTTATGAGCAGGTTATCGGGAATCATCTCGTAATGGAAGGTTGTAACGGATACGTAGAAGGCCGTGAAGAACAAGGTAATGGCAAGCGCAATAAATCGCAGGATCCGGCTGGCGCTGCCGAGCATCCAACGTTGATTGATATCATCCGATGATGAGAAGAACTCGAAGAATGAAGTGGGCGTGCTGAGCGCCGACGGACTGCCGTCCACAATCGCGACAAGCTTGCCGGATACTAACTTCGAAGCCATGGCCTCCGGTCGTTCCGAGGTCAGGAATTGCGGGAAGACGGAATTCGGTTGGTCATCTATGAATTGCAGCAGCATATTGGTATCGAAGACAGCGTCGATCTCAACCATCGAGATCCGCTTCATCAACTCCTTCACATTGTCCATATTGACGATATCCTTGATGTACAGCAGATACACATCGGTCTTGGTGACTTCGCCCACCTCCAGCTTGATCACCTTCAGGTGCGAGCTTCTGACACGCTGGCGGATAAGCGACAGGTTGATCCCGGATTGCTCGGTGAAGGCGTCATGGGCGCCGATAATGACCGTTTCGGTCTCCGATTGCGCGACGGAACGGGATTTCAGTCCGAATATATCGATGAGGTACACGTCTTGCTTGTGGAAGATTGCGACATTGCCCGTTAGAATGCCGAGTATTAATGCCTTAGCGTCATCCACAGCGGTAAATTGATTCTGCGCGAACAGGCTTGGAAGCTCATTCTTCTCCATTCGCATGATCGGGTTCATGACTTCCTCATGCAGCTTCGACTGATCAACCTGGTGGTTGAAGAACACCAGATCGACTTCTATGTCCGGGTACCTGCGATGCGTTAGGTCCGCGCAGTCGGTGAACTCGGAGAGTGTATGCGCTAATGTAAGTTTATTGGTGTCAGCTCCGGCCCTTCGCATAGCCATCGTCCTCCCTTGCTATAGAAGATTAACGTTACTATGTCCTCAATGCGGCAAGGATAAACATGGATGTGGCGCTGCGCAGGGATTATGAGAGCAGGGTGGTTCTATTTTCAGTCATTTTCAGTTATAATAGTGAAATTGATTACTGGGAATGGAGTTGTGAAGATATATGGCTTTGAAGGCAGGAATAGTCGGTCTTCCGAATGTGGGGAAATCGACACTTTTTAATGCAATTACACAGGCAGGGGCAGAGTCGGCGAATTATCCGTTCTGCACGATAGATCCGAATGTAGGGATTGTCGAGGTACCTGACCCGCGTCTGGATAAGCTGACCGAGCTGGTTGTGCCGAAGAAGACGGTACCGACGGCATTCGAGTTCGTAGACATCGCAGGTCTGGTGAAGGGCGCGAGCAAGGGTGAGGGGCTTGGCAATAAGTTCCTGGCGCATATTCGCGAGGTGGATGCGATTGTGCATGTGGTGCGCTGCTTCCAGGATGAGAATGTGACGCATGTATCAGGCAAGGTGGACCCGCTGAGCGATATTGAGACGATTAATCTGGAGCTGATTCTGGCAGATATTGAATCGGTGGAGAAGAAAATCGACCGCTCCCGCAAGAATATGAAGGGCGGGGACAAGAAGTATGCGCAAGAGGTAGAGGTGCTGGAGCGCGTCAAGGAAGCGCTGTATGCGGATCTGCCTGCGCGCAAGGTAGAGCTGTCCGACGAGGAGCGTCTGATCATCAGAGATCTGCACCTGATCACGATGAAGCCTGTGCTCTATGCGGCGAATGTAAGCGAGGGCGAGGCGGCGGATACGAGTAACAATCCGTATGTGGCAGAGGTTCGCAAGTTCGCTGAAGCAGAAGGCTCGGAGGTTGTGCCGATCAGCGCCAAGGTGGAGTCAGAGATCGCTGAGCTCGAGGGTGAGGATAAGGCGATGTTCCTGGAGGAGCTAGGGCTCAGCCAGTCCGGTCTGGATCGTCTCATTCATTCAGCCTATAAGCTGCTGGGGCTGTATACGTATTTTACCGCTGGGGTGCAGGAAGTTCGGGCTTGGACGATCCGCAAGGGGACGAAGGCCCCGCAAGCGGCTGGAGTGATTCATACCGACTTCGAACGCGGCTTCATCCGCGCGGAGGTTGTGGGCTATGACCAGCTCGTGGAGGCTGGATCGATGAACGGGGCCAAGGAGCGGGGCTGGCTCCGTCTAGAGGGTAAGGACTATGTGGTGCAGGATGGGGATGTCATGCACTTCCGATTTAATGTATAATTAGAGGGAAGCTAGGATGGAGGTGAATGGCCATGATAGACCGGTTACAAGCGATTGCCGATCGGTATGAGAAGCTCAGCGAGCTGCTCTGCGATCCAGACGTGGCTAGTGATACGACGAAGCTCAGGGAATACTCCAAGGAGCAATCCGATCTCCAAGAGACCTATGAGGTTTATGGTGAATATAAGCAGACCGTCGAGCAATTGAACGATGCGAAAGCTATGCTTGGCGAGAAACTCGACGATGAGATGCGCGAGCTAGTTAAGATGGAAGTGGATGAGCTCTCTGAACGTAAGGACGATTTAGAGGCGCGGATCAATGTGCTCATGATGCCTAAGGACCCGAATGATGACAAGAACGTCATCGTCGAAATTCGCGGCGCTGCAGGCGGCGATGAAGCGGCCCTGTTCGCAGCGGATCTGTATCGCATGTATGCCAGATTCGCAGATGCGCATGGTTGGAAGGTTGAAGTGATGGATGTAAGCGAGAGCGATCTCGGCGGCTATAAGGAAATTGTGTTCATGGTCAAGGGCAAGGGCGCATTCAGCAAGCTGAAGTTCGAGAGCGGCGCGCATCGCGTGCAGCGCATTCCGACTACCGAATCCGGCGGCCGAATCCATACCTCGACCTCTACGGTCGTGGTCATGCCGGAGATGGAGGAGTTCGACATCGAGATCAAGGACAACGATATTCGTGTCGATACGTTCTGCTCCAGCGGCGCTGGCGGGCAGTCGGTTAATACGACGAAGTCTGCTGTACGTGTGACGCATGTGCCGACTGGGATTGTGGCGACCTGTCAGGACGGCAAGTCGCAGAACTCCAACAAGGAGATGGCGCTTCGCGTGCTGCGCGCCAGAATCTTCGAGAAGGCGCAGCAGGAAGAGGAAGCCAAGTATGCCGGCGAGCGCAAGACCAAGGTGGGCACGGGTGATCGCAGTGAGCGTATTCGCACGTATAACTTCCCGCAGAGCCGCGTGACGGATCATCGTGTGGGGTTGACGCTGCATAAGCTCGACAGCGTGATGAATGGCGATATCGAGGAAATTATCAATACACTGACCATCGCTTCTCAGACCGAGATGATGGATCAGCAGGGAGCGGAAGTTCACGCATGATGACCATTCAAGAAGCCTTGATAGAGGCTTCTTCTTTATTACAAGAGGCCGGTGCAGCGGACGGACGCCATGAGGCGGAGCTGCTGCTGCTCGATCTGCTCGGCTGGGATCGGACGCGTCTGCTGCTCGATGGGCGAGATAAGGCGTTCCCGGCTGATCTGGACGCGGCATGGCGCGAGCGATTGCGGCGGCGCTGCGCGGGAGAACCGGTACAGTATATTATCGGCGAGCAGGAGTTCTATGGGCTGCCCTTCGAGGTGAATCCGGCCGTACTCATTCCGCGTCCTGAGACCGAGCTGCTCGTTGAGGCGATTGTGAAGCATGCGCGTCAGCTGTGGCGTGCTGACGGCGAAGCGGTCGCAGATACAGCAGGTAAGGCGGATGGCACAGGTACTGATCGCGGGGGCACTAGCGGAACAGCAGTTGGCACAGGTGGAGAGTCAACTGCTGTAGGTGGAGATAGCGGTGGTGGACGCTTGTTAGTCGATATTGGAACGGGGAGCGGCGCGATTGCTGTCACGGCAGCTTCACAGCTGCCGCTGTGGCGCGTGACGGCCTGTGATCTGTCGGCCGACGCGCTGGCGGTAGCGGAGCGGAATGCGATGCGCAACGAGGTGAAGGATCGGATGGCGTTCTGTCAGGGCGATCTGTTAGCACCTCTGCTGGCGAGCGGAGTCACGATAGATGTGCTGGTGTCCAATCCGCCCTACATCGCGTCCGGCGACATGCCAGGGCTGCAGCGAGAGGTGCGCGACTACGAGCCAGTGCTGGCGCTCGATGGCGGCGAAGACGGCTTGGATTTGTACCGCAAGCTCGTGCAGCAGATCGGTGAGCTTCCAGCTGCACCGAGACTAGTCGGCTTCGAAGTCGGTATGGGACAGGCGCGAGACGTGGCTAGTATGCTGGAACAGACTGGTCTATGGCAGCATTACGAGATCGTCGAGGATTACGCCGGGATCGAGCGGCATGTGCTAGCCTGGCGGGAGTAGACTCGCGATTGCGGCTGGATGGTGCGGGGATCGGCCAGCCTCATCGGCCGCGCTTGGTCAGCAGCAGCATGATGAACGAAATCACAATAATCGATGCCGTCCATGCCCAGGCGAGCCCGGTCTTGCCGGAATCCACAGCGACATAGATCGCAGTGGGGATGGTCTGGGTGCTGCCCGGGATGTTGCCAGCGATCATGATCGTGGCGCCGAACTCACCGAGCGCGCGGGCGAAGCCTAGGATATAGGCGGTGATGAAGGAACGGCCGGCCAGCGGCATGGTGATGTAACGGAATACCTGCCATTCGCTGGCCCCAACAGAGCGCGCAGCATCCTCCAGTCCTTGGTCGACGGAGGCGAAGCCATTCTTCATTGTCTGATAGACGAGCGGGAAGGCGACCACCGTCGCGGCGATCACAGCTGCCCACCAAGTGAAGAGGATCGGTGATCCGAATAGCCATTCGCTAAGCCAGCCTAGTCCGTTCTTGCGCCCCAGCATCACCAGGAGCAGGAAGCCCACGACGGTAGGCGGGAGCACGAGCGGCAGCATGAATACATTCTCCAGCAGCAGCTTGCCCCTGAATGTTCTTCGCGCCATATACCAAGCCACGAGGACCCCGATGACAGCAACAATAACACTAGCTAGCGATGCGACCTGCAACGATAAGCGAATGGGTGACCAGTAGTCTGCCCAGTTCATGGTGACTCAGCCCCGATCAGATGATGAAATCCATAGTGAGTGAAAATACGCCCCGCCTCCTCAGACTGGAGAAAGGTATAGAAGGCCTCTGCTTGGGCGCGGTGTGCAGTCGATTGGATGATACCGATTGGATATCGAATTGGCGCATGCAGGGCTGAATCGATCGTGAATGCGATCTTGACTTGATCGGAAGCTAGCGCGTCCGTTAAGTAGACAATCCCGATATCCGTATTCTCGGTCTCCACATACCGCAGGACGGTCCGAACGTCCTTGGCCTGCACGGTCCTCCCCTGTACGTCGTCCCAGATGCCCGCTTGAATGAATGCTTCTCGCGCATAGTGACCGGCAGGCACGCTCTCCGGCGTACCGATCGCGATCAGCGCGTCCTCGTTGTCCGACAAGTCGGACAGCTCATTGATGGTCGATTGTCTGTTAATCGGTGTGATCGCTACTAGAGCATTGTCGAGCAGATACACTCGATCCGTCGCGGCGATTAAGCCTTGATCCACGAGATCCTGCATATTCTGGACGGACGCGGATAGGAATAAGTCGCTCGGAGCGCCTTGCTCGATCTGCCGCTGCAGTGCGCCGGATCCGCCGATGTTGAGGCGGAGCGTGATGTGCGCATACTTCGCTTCGAATAGGGGCTTAAGCTTACTCAAGGCATCCGTCAAGCTGGCGGCAGCCGAGACGGTCAGTTCAACAGGCGATTCCGATGTCTCATGCGGTTGTGATTGACTGCAGGCAGTGCTGATTAGTAGGAGTATACAAGCAGTAATCAGCACGTCAAGTCGGTTGGGTTTGATCATATTCGGCTCCACTTAGTTATAATTAGATACAAGTAGCTATAAATAATGATAATTATACCAGAGTGAGCTGTACGCCGTTCAAGGCTACTACCAACACTAATCTACACTAACTAAATCTCTCCTGCATCGCACTCTCCCCCTCGTCCTAGCACTCCGATTGCATCCATGAACCAATCCGTACCTCAAACTCACTGCCCCCACATCACCGGACGAATCCTCATCACACGTTGCCTGTTCACATCGCCCATCGAATACCGAATGCTGCTCATGTTCAATATTTGTTAAGGAATATATAGTATAACGGTTACAAGATCATACAGAAGGATAGAATTCGAGGTGGCGTGCCTGCGTGAAGCATGAACAGGAATTGCAGTGGAATGAACGATTTCTGGGAACCCGGTTGAAGGTAGACAAGTTCAACAAGTCCGGTGTAGTGATCATTGCGGAGAATACCGAGCTGAACCGGATTCATCTGCGTAAGCTGCAGCTGCATCACATCGAGCTGACAGACGAGGATGTGGAATGGGTAGGCGCATTCGTCACGAATCAGGTGTACCCGCATCGGGGACGAGTAGAGGAGTCGGTGCGGCAGGTTACGCGGATATTCGATGACATGCGATACTTGAAGCGGATTCCGCTTATGGATGTACGCAATCACGTCCTGCCGGTCATTGAACATGCCGCGGAGGAGATTAATCTGTTCAGCATGCTCTCCACCTTGCAAACCAGAGATGACTATACGTACCGACATAATGTGGCAGTCGGCATCGTGGCTACGATGATCGGCCGCTGGCTGGGACTCGAGGAGACGGAGCTGGCGCAGCTCTCAGTCGCTGCCGCGCTGCATGATGTGGGCAAGACCAAGATTCCAGCTGAGCTGCTGACGAAGCCTGGACGCTTAACGGATGAAGAGTACAAACAGGTGAAGGAACACACGACGTATGGCTATGAGATGATCCGCGAGACGGTGGGCATGAACCAGCGCCAGGCGCTGGTCGCGCTGCAGCACCATGAACGGATGGATGGCAGCGGGTATCCGCTCGGTCTGAAGGGGGATCAGATCGATTCCATGAGCCGTATTGTCGCCGTAGCGGACATCTTCCATGCAATGACCTCCAAGCGGGTGTATCAGGAGGCGTCTCCGTTCTACGAGACGATGAAGGAGCTGCAGGAATACGCCTTCGGGAAGCTGGATCCGCATATCGTGCATGTCTTCCTCAGTCACATGATGCAATCCATAATTGGGCATGAGGTACTGTTGTCTGACGGGCGGACAGCGCGTATCGTGATGGTGAATCCACGTGACGCGCTGCGGCCGGTTGTTTATTTTGGCGGGGATGATCATCTGGACCTAACGAAGGCGCCTGACCTGACGATAGAGCGTGTCATTGTGTAGGGCCGAATCAACCGACGGCTTCCTCATACCAGACCTGAATCTCAGTGGGAATCTCCGTTCCCAGTTCATCCTGGCATAGCTCCGTAAGGAGCACATATTGCCTGTCCAGCGCCTGCCGATTGTTCATCTGTCGATAGAGCTTCATAAGCTGCCAATGCGCATACTCGTCTAGTGGGTCCAACGATTGGATGCGGATGCTGACGACTAGAGCCTCCTCGAGCCTGCCGAGCTGCTGTAGGAAGTCGCATAGCATATGCGCATGCTCCAGCCATAATCGCTGCAGATGCTCACGCTCAGCAGTCGCCCACAGATAATCATGCTCGGAGAGGTAATCGCCAGTATACTGATGAGTGCATTGCAGGTGATCCGCAACCGTAGAGACTGATAACGGCTTCAGTGCCCGAAGATTGCTCAGCCACTGCTCGACATCAATATCCAGCTCATCCTTGTTGAAGTGCAGTTGATAGGAGCCGAGTTTGGATTCGATCGTGATTGGAATATGCCAATCGGTCAATAGCTTGCGGACATGGTAGACAGTCGCATATAGAATGGATAGCGCTTTCTTCTCATCCATATCGGGCCACAGAATATCCATCAGCTGCTCCTTATTGACCGAGTGAGGCCGCTGGTGCAGCAGGAAGGCGAATAGCTCCTGAGCCTTGGCTGTCCGCCACGCAAGCGGGATCGGCTTATCCTGCTCCATGGTCAGCTGCCGGAAGCAGCGGACCATCACCTTGCTGGGAGCGGACTCTGTCTCCTGGGTTTGATTGTCGCGGGCGGTCAGTCTGGACAGCGTCTTGCGGAGCCGGTCAATCTGGACAGGCTTCAGCAGATAATCGATCGCGTGCAGCTCGAACGCTTGTACAGCGTATTGATCATAGGCCGTCACGAATACGATATCGACCAGTCCATATTCGTCCATGATTCGCTCCGCCATCTCCAGGCCATCTATTTCGGACATATGAATGTCGAGGAAGACGACATCTGGCTGCAGCTCTTTCATCAGTCGAATCGCTTCACAGGTGTCAGTCAGCTTGGCTACAACTTGAATATGGCCCTCTGCGGTCAGCAGCTGCTCCATCTGTCGCAGCGCTAGAGGCTCATCGTCAATGAGCATCGCTTTCAGCATGATATCCCCTCCATTTCGATATTGGTAGTAATCTACGATATAGACAAGACAAGGTGTCAACTTGCTACCATTATACAATTGCGATCACGAGAATGGTAGAATTCGGGATCGAAAATATGGCAAATTCGTGGAATTACCACTAAATATGTGAACCGTATAGATGAAGTAAGTATGCATGATGATGGAAGATGGGAATAGGGGGGTGCGAAATGAAGGTTATGCTGGTAGATGATGAACCGCTAGCGCTGCGCCATATGTCGGCCATTCTGAGCAACGATGACAAGATTGAAATTATCGGCGCCTATACCGATCCGGAGTCCGCGATCGCGATTGCGAGGGATGAGAAGCCGCAGCTTGTCTTCATGGACATTGAGTTGCCGGTGATGAGCGGTTTAGAGGCTGCTGAGAAGATGCTACAGATTGATCCGACGATTCGCGTGGTGTTCGTCACCGCATACAGCCATTACGCGCTTGAGGCATTCGAGCTGAATGCGCTGGATTATCTGCTCAAGCCGGTCAAGTCGGAGCGCGTCAGATGGGCGCTTAATCGGGTGCAGGAGAGTATGGCGAATGTTCAGACTCAGGCATCCCCTGCCAGCGGAGAGGCGGCGCACACGCTGCTTCGGATTATGGGGCCTGTCGAGCTGGAGCGTCCGGGTCAGGTGCCGCTCAGGCTGGCTTGGCGGACGCAGAAGTCGCAGGAGATGTTCCTGCTCTTGCTGCAGCAAGCGGGGCAGCTGATCAGGAAGGATACGATTATTGACCACTTGTGGCCGCTTCTAAACCCGGAGAAGGCTTATACAAATCTGTACACGACCGCCTATCAGCTGCGGAAGACGCTTAAGCAATATGAGCTGGATATCCGCTTGATTAGCGCGGAGGACGGGTACTCGCTAGAGATCGGAGCGATTCGGATCGACGCGCAGGAATGGGAGGAAGGCGTACGCAGCGCACCGGAAATCAACGGGCTGACAGCCGCCCATCATCTAAGCTTATTGGCCTTGAACCGGGGAGCTTATTTGCAAGGACTGGAGAGTGCTTGGATGATAGATAGACGCAGCCAATTGGACGCGTTGTGGATTCACCATGTGTGCAAGGTGATCCGTTACCTGTGCGGGGAGCAGGCATACCGCGATGCGGCGGACTGGTGCCGCGAGCTGCAGCAGCGGCATCCGAACGATGCCCAGAGCTACGAGCTATTGATGCGTATCTATGCGGCGACTGGCGATTACACATCTGCAAGCGAGCAATACAAGCTGCTCTGTCAGATGCTCGCGCAGCACTTTGGCGTGGAGCCCGCCCCCGACCTGAAGCGGTGGTATGTCAAGCATGTCAACACATTAGAAGCGTGATAGCCGGCAGCTGCCTCTTGCCGGCGCTGCGTGTCATGGTTATCCACCGCAACCATTCCATCTTCATTCAGCAGGCGGACAGGGTACAACGAATGAGATCGTTGTACCTAACTCAGACTTACTGTCCACTTGCAGCCCGCTGCCGTAAATTTGCCTCAATCGGCGGTCGGTATTGTACAGCCCAACACCTGATCCATTATCGGAGTGCTTGGTGAACAGCTTGCGTTGCAGCTGCTCGTCCATACCATCCCCATTATCAGCCACAGTAATGATGGCACGCTCATCCTGCACCTCGATGCGAATACGAATCACTCCGCCTGCCGTCCGCTTCAGGACGCCATGACGGATCGCATTCTCCACGAGCGGCTGAATCGTCAGAGGAGGAATCATCAGCTGCGCGTGCGAGTCGCCGACCTCCAAGATCACCTGTAAGCGATCCTCGAATCGGGCTTGTTCGATGAACACATACGCCTGCACCAGCTCCAATTCATGGCTTAGCGGAACTAGCCGCTCCAGATTGAGGAAGTTGAAGCTCGTTCTCAGGTACGTGCTGAATTGCTCCAGCAGCTCACGCATCTGCTGGATATCGATACTGCTCAGCGCCGAGATCGCATTGAGCGTATTGAACAGGAAGTGCGGCTGAATCTGAGCCTGAAGCCAAGCGGCCTCCAGATTGAGCTGTTCGCGGACAGAGCGGTTCAACTCCGTGAGCGCCTGCACACGCATCTGTAATTCTATCCCATCTACAGGCTTGGTCACATAATCATTGGCGCCAGCGCGGAAGCCGCTCTCGATGTCCTCAGGACGATTGCGCGCAGTCAGTAACAATATCGGCAGCTCAGAGAGTGAATATTGCTCACGGATAATGCGCGTTAGCTCATATCCGGACATATAAGGCATCATGACATCACTGATGACCAGGTCATATTCGCCTGCCGCCAGCAGGGACAGGGCTTCCTTACCGCTGGGCGCAGTGACGATCTCATACGACTTAGCCGGCAGGATATTCTGTAGCACGATCAGATTCAGGCTGTCGTCGTCTACCGCGAGTATTCTCGGCCTTGTTGGGCCAGTCTGCTCGGAAGCGGCATCCGTACCCGCGGCTGATGGAGATAATGCTGTAGCTGTCAGGGCCGAGGGCGCGGCTTCCATAGTGGCGGCATCTTCAGCTGTTGCAGCGGCTTCCTCGGACATGGCGGCGCTAGGTTCAGCGAAGGAAGCCTCTCCTTGCGCCGAAGCGGCTTCGCCCGCATAAGCCGGCTCATCCTGTTGCTCCACCGGTGCCAGTGGCAGCGAGAAGCGGAAGGTCGAGCCCTCCCCGACCTTGGACGCGACTGTAATCTCCCCGCCATGCAGCTCGACGAGCTGCTTGCAGATGCTAAGTCCCAGCCCGTTCCCACCGCCTGCATTCGTGCTGGCCGCATCGATCTGCTCATAGGGCTTGAAGATCTGCTGCAGCACCTGATTCTCGATACCAATACCGGTATCGGTCACCGAGATCCATACGCGGTTCTGCCGCGCATGGGCTCTAATCGAGATCGTCCCCTCATTCGTGTATTTCACGGCATTGTGCAAGAGATTGAATAGAATCTGAATCAGCCGGTTCTCATCCGCGGTTACTTTAGGGAAGTCCTCCGAGATCTCATTCCTGAATGTGATCGGCTTGTTCTGTGTCATATAGATGAGCATGTCAATCACACCCCGGGTGACAGTCGACAGCTGCAGCGAACGGGTGTTCAAGCGGACGGCATTATCCTTCAGCCGAGTGAGTTCAATGAGATCATTCAGCATAAGAGACATTCGGCGGCCCACGGCAATCAGCAGACTGATATTCTTCCGATTCGTCTCGTCCAGCGACTCGCCGCCGCGATTCAGCACGGATTGCGCAATGCTCAGAATGCCGTGCAGCGGATTGCGCAGCTCATGGGAGGTGTTAGCAAGAAATTCATCCTTCGCGCGATCTGCGGCCTGCAGCTCAGTAGAAAGCTGCTGCGCTTCATTGGAGATCAAGATGTAGTGACGGAACCAGAAGACAGCGAACAGCAGAGTCGCGATCAAGGTATCGATCGGATAATAGCCTGTGATGAACAGGACTCTGCTCTTGAGCGAGCCCCAGATCACATTGCTGTCTATGGCGAGGACCCCCAATAGGAGGAACATCCCGTCCCGATTACCCTGACGAACATAACGCAGCGCGAGCGAGGGCAGCGTCAGGAATGGAATAAGGGTGAGGCTAATGGTGATAATCGTATATGCTCTAATCTGATCGGCGGGCACGAACAGCAGGAAGATGGCATAGAGAATACCGGCTGCTCTGGTTAAGTGCAGGAGTCGGCTGTGTTTGGAATCCGGCAGCAGCCGTTTAACGAATTCTAACATGAGAATAGCTGTGCCCAGATAGGCGACCACTTGCAGATAGCGCGTCCACTTGTAGTCGAAGCTAATCCAGGTGAACAGCAGTCGATCATCATCAATCATGATAGTCAGCGCTGCGAACAAGATGAATATGGCAAAATAAACAAGCGAGCTCTGACGCACTCCGAGCGCATACAAGATGCATGCATAGATGAAGTGGATCGCGAAGATGACGATATTCATATATTGCATGGTGATACTGAACCAATCGAAGCGGTCGATCGCGCTCGGCGTCCCCAGGTAGATGGCTCTCGTGATGCCGCCGCTGCCCCGCTCATTGGATGCGACCTGCACCAGCAGCTCGATCTCTTGCTGATCGCTGGGGAAGGTGACCATGTACGGAACATCCCCGAACTCGAAAGCATCAGGAGTCGAAGCCGGCCGGCCAACCTGATGCAGAAGCTCGCCATTCATATACAGTTTGGCAGCCCCAGTGATGCGGGATACGCGTAAGCTGAATAGCCGCGGTTCGTCCTCTGGCAAGAGGATGCGCAATCGGTAGGTGCCATACCAATAGCTATCTTCATCACGATCTGATCGGTCCATGCTGGACCACCAGCTGCCAGGGACCTTGAGATATTGGGCAGAATGGGGATCAGCCTCGGTAATGAGCATGCCGGGATAGAAGGCCCAATCTCCCCCGAGCATGACGGCCCTGTCCTCGGGCATGCCGGATTGCCGAAGATCTAATACACCTTGCGTCGCCTGCATCTCAGCTGGCGGTGTTAAGGCGCTATACCACGCGATACGAACAGCGGATAAGACGGCTAGGAATAGCAGGCATGTGATGAAGATTCTGCGCTTGGACATCATGGTCTCCTATGCTCATTGATTTGGCTCAGACTAGCAAGACTGAAACTGATGGTCGTACCTATGCCGGCTGCGCTGACGACCTGAAGACCGCTGCCGTACAGCTGCTTCAGACGCCGGTCTGTATTGTACAGCCCAACACCGGTTCCTTGGTTGGATCTCTTAGTTAGCAAGGTCTGCAGCTTCTCCTCGCTCATTCCAACCCCATTATCCATTACCGTAACGATCGCTTGATTGCCATGTAATTCGATACGTATACGGATCTCTCCGCCTCTGGCGCGCTTCATAATGCCATGCCTCACCGCGTTCTCGACTAACGGCTGAATCGTCAGCGGGGGAATCAGCAGACCCGAATATGATTCAAGCTCCCAGACAACCTGCAAGCGGTCTTCGAACCGAGTCTTCTCGATGAAGAGATACGATCGTACGAGCTCCAGCTCGTGTTCAAGCGGAACCAGGCGTGCGACATTGAGGAAGTTGAAGCTTGTTCTTAAGTAGGTGCCGAACTGGTCCAGCAGCTCGCGCATCTGCTCGATGTTGATACTGCTGAGCGCGGAGATGCTATTCAGCGTGTTGAATAGAAAGTGCGGCTGGATCTGTGCCTGCAGCCAAGCGGCCTCCAGATGCAGCTGATTGCGAATGGATCGCCTCAGCTCGGTCAGCGCCTGCACGCGTGTTCGAAGCTCAATCTCGTCCACTGGTTTGATGATATAATCATTGGCCCCCACTTGGAAGCCGCGCTGAATATCGCTCTGTCGGTTGCGCGCGGTGAGCAGCAGTATCGGCAGCTCAGAGAGGGAAAACTGCGCTCTGACATGCTCGGTAAGCTCATAGCCGCTCATATGCGGCATCATGATATCACAGATCAACAGATCATATTCGCCGGCGCGGAGCAGCTCTAGCGCGTCCTTCCCATTAGTGACTGTAGTAAGCTCATAATCCTCCACAGGCAGGATATGCTGGAGCACGACCAGATTCATTGGATCGTCATCCACGATGATGATATGAGGGCGAGGTGAAGGAATGCTCGTGCCGGAGTGAACCTTGCGCTCTGCTGGCTTATCGTCAGATGAAGTGGTCAGCACAGGCACACGGGTTGTGCGTGGAGAAATGATGGGCTGTTCATGCCCGGTCTGCAGCTCGCAGCTGGCATCGCCGCTAACGGGTTCAGACTCACATAGTGGCAGCGAGAAGCTGAATGTCGTCCCGGCCCCCTCCACAGAATGCACCATGATCGCCCCGCCATGCAGCTCCACGAGCTGCTTGCAGATGCCCAAGCCTAGCCCGATTCCGCCGCCGATACTTGCGCTGGCAGCATCGACCTGTTCATAGGGCTTGAAGATGAGCTGGAGCTTGTCCGCAGCTATCCCGATCCCGGTGTCCGCTACAGCGATAATGGCTCTATCAGGATAAGCCTCAGCGCGTACGGTGATCGTGCCTTCGTCGGTGTACTTCACCGCGTTATGCAGCAGATTGAATAAAATTTGAATCAGTCGGTCCTCATCTGCGGCAACCAGCGGGAATTCGGCGGGGATCTCGTTATGAAATCGGATCGGCTTGCCTTGGGCGAGGAAGCCCAGCATCTCAATCACGCCGCTGACAATTCCCCGCAAGGGCAGCGGCCTGACATGCAGCCGGATTCTGTTCTCCTTCAGCCTCGTGAGATCGATCAGATCATTGAGCATGAATGACATCCGGCGACCAATCGCCATGAGCAGCTCGAGATTATGGCGATTCGCCTGATCCAGCTTATCACCGCTGCGTTCCAGCGCGGATTGCGCGAGATTCATAATCCCGTGGAGTGGATTGCGTAGCTCGTGCGAGGTGTTCACCAGGAAGTCATCCTTCTTCTTATCCGCTGCTTGCAGCTGAGCGGCCAGCTCCTGCGCCTCGCGCGCGGTACGCAGATAATGCCGAAACCAGAAGCTGGCGAAGATGATAATGCCCACAATCATGTCGACGGGATAGTAGGTCGACCAGTAGATGCCCGTATACTTCAAGGCACCCCATACTGTATTGTTGGCGATGGCGAGGGTGCCGAGCAGGAGGAAGATGGCATCCCGATTCGATTTGAGCACGACACGCACAATGAGCGCCGGCACGATAAGGAAGGGAAGCAGAACAACGAACAGATTGATCAGAGACAGGGCTGGCAGCCATTGCACGGGGACGAGCAGGTTGAAGAGCATATAGGCATAGCCGACTCTAAGGAGTCTTATCAGGCTGCTGGGATTGAGATGCCTAGCCAGCAGCCGTCTGATAAAATCCAATAGTAGCAGGGAGCTTCCCAGGTATGCGAATTCCAGCGACTTCATCGTCCATTCATAATTCATCGGTATCCAGGCGTACAGCAGGCGGTCGTCCGTGGTCAGCACAGATAAGCTAGCGAATACCATCATCACGCCGAAGTAGATAATCGACGATTGACGAATGCCGAGATAATACAAGATGGCTGAATAGGCCAGATGAGACAGCAGGATGATCACGACGGCAATCTGTGAGCCTATATTGAAGCGGACCTGCTCTTGGATGGTGTGGGGCGTGCCTATATAGACTAGCAGATCGATCCCTTCAATATTGATGGGATGATCGGCAGCCACTTGAATGATGATCTCAAGCTCGGATTGATCCGCGAAGAATGTGGCCGTATAGGGTGTATTCCCATAAGTGTAGGAGGCGGGTTCGGCCGCTGGCTGACCGGATCGAGCGACCGATCTCCCATTCACGAACAGCTCGGTGGCTATGCCCAGGCTGGAGAATCGCATAGCGTATGCCTTGCCCTTGTCGTCAGGGAGCAGAACGCGCAGCCGATAAGCGGCATAGCGATAGGCGTCGACGGGCTGGCCGTCAACCGCTGCGAATGCGAGCCAGTCGTCTGGCAGCATGACATACTTCGGCTGCAGCCCCTGTATAAGTGAGGAATCACGCTCGTCGTTATTGCTGATCAAGAGCTTCTCCGTATATAACTCCCATTCGCCGCTCAGCACTGCGCTGTGATCCGAAGGAATGCCGGATTTACGCAAATCCAGCACACCCTGCTTCGCCTCAAGCATGTCCGGTGTGGTCAGCTGTTGAACCCATAGCACACGAATCGCGCCGAGTACGATAAGGAAGAGCAGGCAGATGATGAATACTCTAAACTTCGACATGACAATAGCCCCTAGTTAAACATCGATAGATTTAATTTCGATAGAGAGACGCGGAATCCTGTATCGGGTTGTGGGACTATTTTAATAGATTGATAGGTTTAAGCGTTCCTGTTCCTGGCCACAATGGGGGTATAGAGGGAAGGAGCTGCTGGTTGATGCGTAAGGGGCGGGCATATGGGTATCTGATATTCGCGATGATTCTATTGGTGATGAGCTGGGAGTCGTCTGCTGCGGGCACGATAATGACAAGTCCCGCAATCCCGGAGGAGTCGATTCGCATTCGCATCCTGGCGCACTCCGATTCGGTGGAGGATCAATGGGTGAAGCGGCAAGTGCAGCGCGCGGTAGCTGATGAGATCAGAGGGTGGGGGCTGGCCGTGGATAGTCTCGAGGCGGCGCGGGTGCGCATCGCGGATCGACTGCCAGAGCTGGAGCGGCGTGTGAATGAGTTGCTAGAGCACTACTATTATACATATAGAAGCCAAGTAGAGCTGGGACAGGTGCAATTCCCGGCCAAGGTATATAACAAGGACGTGTACCCCGCAGGAGAGTATGAAGCGCTGCTCATCACATTGGGCGCGGGCCAGGGCGAGAATTGGTGGTGCGTGCTGTTCCCGCCGCTCTGCCTAGGTGCCGAAGTCGTGAAGGCGAAGCCTGCTGCCGCGGCCAAGCCTGTTGAAACGGAGAGTGCTGGCGGAGATGCGAAGGGCGCAGGTGGAGATGCAGAAGAGACGGATGAAGAAGCGAGGAGTACGGATGGAGTAGCTCATGGCGCTGGTGGAGATGCATCAAGCACTGAGGGAATCGCAATCAACGTTGGCGGCAAGTCGGAGCAGGGAGCGGTGACAAGCAGCGATAAGGTGGGACAGCAGGAGCGGGGTGCACAACTACCTGAACGTGAAGGTGTGATTGGCTCGATTGGCACGGAGGAGATTGAGGTGCGATTCTTCCTGGCGGATATCGGTAAGAAGCTGGGAGAGTTCATCAAGGGGTTGTTCTAGCGGATTAGCAAGCGATAGACAATGGATCATATGTGGATGGCAGGGCGCTTAGGCGTCCTGTTTTTGGTGACTTGGTGCTCTACATTTGGGTCTGAGCGTCTCAGGTTGGTGAATGTGGCGCGTGTGCTATAATGGATGCGTGATTCAGCCAACAGGGAGTGTGAATGATTCATGACCGTGGATACGAAGCTATGGTCTTATATAGCGTTAGAAGCGGGTGAACAGTCCCGCGTTGTGACAGAAGCCGCAGCCGTGCTGAGGCAGGGCGGCATTGTTGCGTTCCCAACAGAGACCGTGTATGGACTTGGCGCGGACGCGCGATCTACGGAAGCGGTGGAGCGAATCTTCGCTGCGAAGGGACGGCCGTCGGATAATCCGCTGATTGTCCATATTGCCCGGATGGAGCAGGTGGAGGAGCTGGCGCTTGCAGCGAGCGAGCTGGAGCGCCGTCTGATGGCGCGCTTCTGGCCAGGCCCGCTGACGCTCGTGCTGCCTGTGCGCAGCGGAGCCGTGTCGCCGCGCGTCACAGCGGGCCTGGATACGGTCGGGATACGCATGCCCGACCATGCGCTCGCGCTCCGGCTGATCGCCGCCGCAGGCGCGCCGCTCGCTGCTCCGAGCGCGAATCGCTCGAGCCGCCCGAGTCCGACAACAGCACAGCATGTGCTGGAGGATCTCGGCGGGCGGATCGCGGGTGTGCTCGATGGCGGCCCGGCCGGCATCGGCGTGGAATCGACGGTCATCCGCGTCGATTCCGCCACAGGGCGCATCCATGTGCTGCGCCCTGGAGGGATCACCGCCGCACAGCTGCAAGCAGCTGCGCCTGAGGCGGTGATCCTGACTGCCGCTGGCGGGGCCGCGGCAGATGAGAGCATCCCGCGCTCACCCGGGATGAAGTACGCGCACTACGCGCCGCAGGGGCGGCTCATCCTGGTTCGCCCGGCGAACCCAGATGAGCTCAGCCCGAGCCATGGCCGTGAGCCTGGCCCTAGCGCTAGCCCTGACCCAGCCCCTGGAGCTGAGCGCGTTGCGCGTTATATTCGCGAAGAGCTGGAGCAGCTTCGCGCAGCGGGCGAGACGACAGGCGTGCTGTCGTTCAGCAGGCAGCCGTACAGCGCCGACCTCGTGATGCAATGCGGCGCTGACGGACAGCCAGAGGAGGCGGCGCGCCAGCTCTACGCGGCATTGCGCCGCTTCGATGAAGCAGGCGTTACGTTTATTCTGGCCGAATCCGTCCCCGAGGAGGGGCTCGGCCAAGCCGTCATGAACCGCCTGCGCAAGGCGGCCGCCGGTCATATCATCGACGTATGAGTCGCACGCTTCCTCATCCGCACGCATATGCGAGCGTTCAGGGGTTATTTTGGGCAGGGCGTGAGTAAATGTTGCGAATATCCCACAATTCCAGTGTGGAATAAGCCAATAGTGACCGAATGTTGCGAATATCCATTAATTCTTGGTCGTATGAGCGCTGCAGGGTACGGAATGGGCTGGAATGTTGGATTCTTGCAACAACTCCCGGAATACGCCATTGATTTATGGCATAATGTTGGATTTTCGCAACAATAACACGTCTTGAACTGACTACACGCCTTGAACTGACTACACGCCTTGAACTTATCTCGCGTCTTGAACTGATCTCACGACTCTAACTGATAGTCGGCATGAATGTGACTCAGCCAATCAGGATGGCTCGTTCAACTCTAATGGGTATACGTGTCAGGTTGTCCGCATATGTTGATCTAAGGTGTAGAGCTTGGATCAACAGGGGGCTGAGATGGCGATGCATATCTTCATCACACAATGGGGAGAATTCACGACAATTGTGCTGATGGCTGTGGCGCTGGGGATGGACGCGTTCTCGCTGGGTATTGGCATTGGTATGAAGGGGATTCGGCTGCTGCATGTGCTGCAGATCAGCGTGGTGATCGCCATCTTCCATATACTCATGCCGCTGATTGGAATGGCGACTGGACATTATGTGAGCGCCATTCTCGGTGAGGTGGCCGTTGCGGCAGGCGGGGGCTTGCTCGTTCTGCTGGGCAGCCATATGATCTATTGCGCCTTCCGCCAGCACCATGCGCCGCTCTTCAATATTATGACGGTATGGGGCTTGCTCGTCTTCGCGCTGACCGTCAGTGTAGATTCGTTCTCAGTGGGGATATCGCTCGGACTGTTCGCGACAGATGTGATTGCGACCGTGCTGTTGTTCGGATTATTCGGCGGGGCGATGTCGGTCGCAGGTCTGCTCGTCGGACGCCGAGTAGGAAGCTGGGTAGGCGATTATGGAGAGGCGGTCGGCGGTGTGATTCTGCTCCTCTTCGGATTGAAATTCCTGGCTTAGGTATCGCGTTACGGAATAACTTCCGCTAAATGGTCGACGACAATCAGTGAAGCGTGGATATGTTGTCGACCAAAGCGAGAAGTAATTCCGTAAGGAGCCCTCAACGGCGCGCGAGGTTTTCAACACTTCGCTCCAACTGGTATACTATAGAGTAGTGAGACTCATTCCTTGTCGACAGAGGGGGCGAACATACGTGACGAACGTATTATTCATATGTACGGGCAATACCTGCAGAAGCCCTTTGGCTGAAGGCATATTCCGTATCGAGGCGAGCAGGCGGGGGATTGATGCGCGGGCGCTTTCGGCGGGTACGACCGCGATCGATGGTTTGCCGGTGTCCGGACATTCCGCGGATATTCTGCGGGATAAGGGAGCGTCGCTTAGCAGCGAGGGTTCTTCGGAGTTGACCGCTGAGCTGGTGCAGTGGGCAGACCTCATTCTGACCATGACGATGAACCATAAGCGATACGTCATCCAGCAATATCCGGAGGCGATCGATAAGACTTATACGCTTAAGGAGTACGCGGATCAGGGGGATGCCAAGCTGCAGCAGGCGATAGCGGATCAGGAGCGGCTGACCTCAGAGCTGCAGATCAAGCAGGCGCTCGGCGAGCCGATCACAGATGAGGAGCGCAGGAAGCTCATCGCATTCGATCGCACCTCCCGTAATCTGGATATATCGGATCCATTCGGCGGGCCGGCCCATGTCTATCAGCAGGCTGCAGAGGAGATTGAAGAAGCCATCGCGCGGATCTTGAATCGGATGGCGCAGTCCTAACATGTTATCGGTAAAATAGGGCTGTTCCATCTTTACAAGTTGGCCTGAATAAGCTATGCTATGCGTAATTAGGTTATACACAACCGAACCGTTCGATGTAACTGGCGACTCGTGGAATTGACCACAACGGAGCATCGAATGTGCAATAGCCGGTCGCCTGGGCAATAGAGCAGCTACGTCACGGGACGTGGAATGCTCTTTTTCTGTTTTGCGGGCGAAATCGGGCATGCTAATAAAAATTGAGCACAAGCTTCCGAAGTAGTTTTATTGCGCAGTATAATCAGAGAAGGATAGCTTCATAAAACTTGTAGGAGGAGATGCACAATGAGAATCGCAATCGGCGCAGATCACGGCGGCTTCAACCTGAAAGCAGAGGTAGTGAAATTCGTACAATCCCTCGGACATGAGGTCATGGATGTAGGCTGCGATTGCGCGGATTCCGTCGATTACCCCGACTATTCGCTCCCGGTGTGTGAGAAGGTGGCGGCAGGTGAAGCCGATCGCGGCATTCTCATCTGCGGCACAGGCATCGGCATGAGCATCGCGGCCAATAAGTACCCCGGCATTCGCTGCGCCTTGCTGCATGATACGTTCTCAGCGAAGGCGACTCGCGAGCATAACGACACCACGGTCATGGCCATGGGTGAGCGTGTGATCGGTCCGGGCCTGGCGCTGGAGATCGTGAAGATCTGGCTGGAAACCGAGTTCTCCGGTGAAGAGCGTCATAAGAATCGAATTAGTAAAGTCTCTGCCATTGAGCAAAATACTTCCCGTACCTAACACAGTCTAGTTCACAGTTCGAGGAGGAGCGCGTATGAGCGGATCATCCATCGCGGAGCAAGTAGCGATCATTCTGCGGGAGCTGGCTGATCGTGGCGGCCTTGCCGCAGGCAAGCTTGTTGTGATTGGGACAAGTACGAGCGAGGTGATCGGCGAGCGGATCGGCACCGCCGGCGCCGAGGACATTGCCGCTCAGATCTATCGCGGGATTGAGGCGGTTCGCAGAGAACGAGGCTTCCATGTAGCGTTCCAATGCTGCGAGCATCTCAATCGGGCGCTCGTCATCGATCGAGAATGGCTCGAGACCAGCAGGGAGCTGCTGGAGGAAGTCAGTGCTGTACCGACACGGACAGCCGGTGGATCAATGGCCTCCTATGCCTACCGACAGCTGCGCCAGCCCTGTCTGGTTGAGACCGTCACTGCGCATGCCGGGCTGGATATCGGCGACACGCTGATCGGCATGCATCTGAAGCGGGTGGCGGTTCCGATGCGTCCATCGATTCGGAGTATTGGAGAGGCGCATGTCACAGCAGCGTTCACCCGGCCTAAGTATATCGGCGGACCGCGTGCCGTCTATGAGCGTGTTGAGCAAGCTGCGGATTCTGCTGGTGAGGGAAGCTGCACTTGAACGTATAGATGAAGCAAGCTATAAGACATTATCGCAGAGGAGTTAATGGAGAATGGAAAACTTACGCAAGCAGGATCAAGAGGTTATTCAAGCCATGCAGCTGGAACTGGATCGCCAGCAGGACAATATCGAGCTGATTGCATCCGAGAATTTGGTTAGCCGTCCAGTCATGGAAGCGATGGGCTCCGTATTAACGAATAAGTATGCGGAAGGCTATCCGGGCAAGCGTTACTATGGCGGCTGCGAGCATGTCGACATCGTCGAGAATCTGGCTCGTGACCGCGCGAAGGAGCTGTTCGGCGCTGAGCACGCGAATGTGCAGCCGCACTCTGGCGCGCAGGCGAACCTGGCCGTCTATCTGGCTGTGCTGAAGCCTGGTGATACCGTTCTAGGCATGAACCTGGCGCATGGCGGTCACTTGACACATGGCAGCCCGGTGAATGCATCCGGCATACTGTATAACTTCGTGCCCTATGGCGTGCGCGAGGAAGATGCGCGCATCGATTACGAGGAAGTGCGTAAGCTCGCTTACAAGCATAGACCGCGTCTGATCGTAGCCGGTGCCAGCGCCTATACGCGCACCATTGACTTCAAGACGATCGGTGAGATTGCGGTTGAAGTGGGCGCGCTGTTCATGGTCGATATGGCGCATATCGCCGGTCTGGTCGCTGCGGGGCTGCACCCGAATCCAGTGCCGCATGCCCATTTTGTGACGACTACGAACCATAAGACGCTGCGCGGACCGCGCGGTGGGATGATTCTGTGCCGCCAGGGCTGGGCAGCTGCAATTGACAAGGCGGTGTTCCCGGGCACGCAGGGCGGTCCGCTCATGCATGTGATCGCTGCTAAGGCGGTTGCGCTCGGCGAAGCGCTCCAGCCAGAATTCAAGCAATATGCAAGCAATGTGGTCAAGAATGCGCAAGTGCTGGCGGAGACGCTCGTGTCAGAAGGGCTGAATCTAGTATCTGGCGGTACGGACAACCACCTGATGTTGATTGACCTGCGCAACCTGAACATTACCGGTAAGGATGCCGAGCATCTGCTCGATCAGGTTCGCATTACCGTGAACAAGAATTCAATCCCGTATGATCCTGCCAAGCCATTCGTGACCAGCGGCATCCGCATCGGAACGCCGGCAACGACTGCTCGCGGCATGGACGAAGACGCTATGCGTCAGATCGCCCGCATCATCGCCATGACGCTCAAGAATCCGACTGACACAACGGTTCATGACAAGGCGCGCGCGCTGGTGAAGGAACTGACCGACAAGTATCCGCTCTACGAAGGACTGCAATACGCATAGTTTCATAGGATAGGTACGCTTGGCGCACCGAGAGGCGCACCACAGCGCCACCCACACCAAGGCCGTCTCCTCGATCTCATAGATCCTGGGGGCGGCTGTTTATGTAGTCTCGCAGACCCTGTATGGCTATCCCCTTCACTCAGTCGCCATTATACTCAGCGCTCACATGCATCCGTTCCCCCATTCCGCCTCCTGCAGCATCAGAATCCGGCACTGCACATCCATCCCTCTCGCTCCGATCGTCCCGCCTCCAGCAGGTAATTATATGTAATTCGCAACATCTCCATCATTCCTTCGAATATCGGTCCATTATATGTTATAATTCTCTCGTATGTCTAAGCAGTCGGACATACCTCACATAACTAGTCATTCCGGGAGGATTTACATGGGCAAAGTCGTCGTTTGCGACCATCCGCTGATTCAACACAAATTAACGTACATACGTGACAGCCAGACGAATACTAAGGATTTCCAGGCGCTTGTCGATGAAGTAGCCACACTGATGGCTTATGAGATTACGAGAGATATCCCGCTTGAACCGATTGAAGTGACGACGCCGGTAGCTAAGGCGCAGTGCCAGGTCATCTCAGGGCGCATGCTGGGGCTGATCCCGATCCTGCGCGCAGGGCTGGGCATGGTGGAGGGTGTGCGCAAGCTGATCCCTGCGGCCAAGGTTGGCCACGTTGGACTGTATCGCGATCCCGAGACGCTGAAGCCAGTGGAATACTATATCAAGCTCCCAACGGATGTAACGGAGCGCCTGCTCATTGTGATCGACCCGATGCTGGCGACAGGCGGTTCGGCGAGCGCCGCGATCAGTCTGCTGAAGGAGCGGAATTGCCGCAACATCAAGCTGATGTGTCTCGTGGCAGCGCCGGAGGGCATCGAGGTGATGAAGCAGGATCATCCGGATGTAGACATCTACGTAGCAGCCATTGATGAGAAACTGAATGAGCACGGCTATATTGTGCCAGGACTAGGCGACGCCGGAGATCGACTGTTCGGTACGAAGTGAAGATAGAGAAGGGTGAATCACATACAGTGGGCAAAATAAAAATCATGACCATCTTCGGCACTCGGCCGGAGGCAACCAAGATGGCTCCATTGGTATTGGAGCTTCAGCGGCATCCGGAGCATATTGAATCCTTGCTCTGCGTCACCGCCCAGCATCGGGAGATGCTGGATCAGGTGCTGGAGATATTCGGTCTCGTGCCGGATTATGATCTGAACATCATGAAGCCGAATCAGACATTGATCGAATTGTCTGCCCGCGTCATTCAAGGGCTGGAGCCGATCTTCGAGAAGGAGCGTCCGGATCTCATTCTGGTGCATGGCGATACATCGACCACGTTCCTCGCCAGCTACGCCGCCTTCCTCAAGCAGATCAAGGTGGGCCATGTGGAGGCCGGGCTGCGTACTTGGGACAAGCTGTCCCCGTATCCCGAGGAGATGAATCGGCAGCTGACCGGCGTACTGTCCGACCTGCACTTCTCGCCAACCAGCATGTCGGCGGATAATCTTCGTAAGGAGAATAAGCCGGAGGATGCCATCTACGTCACGGGGAATACGACAATCGATATATTCCCCTATACGGTACGGGATAGCTTCACGCATCCGATTCTCGACTGGGCCGAGGGCAAGCGATTGGTGCTCATGACCGCGCATCGCCGAGAGTCGCAGGGCGAGCCGCATCGCCGAATCTTCCGAGCGGTGCGCAGGCTGGTCGATGAATTCGGGGATATCGCAGTGGTGTATCCGGTCCATCTCAGTCCGGCCGTGCGGGGGCCCGCGCATGAGCTGCTCGGTGATCACCCGCGCATTCGGCTGATCGATCCAATGGATGTGATCGAGATGCATAACTTCTACCCGCATACGTATATGATCCTCACTGATTCTGGCGGGATCCAGGAGGAGGCGCCGAGCTTCGGTGTGCCGACACTGGTCATGCGGGATACGACAGAGCGGCCAGAGGGCATCGCCGCGGGTGTGCTGGAGCTGGTCGGCACCGATGAGGCGTTGATCTATGAGAAGGCTGCGGCGCTCTTGACGGACACCGATTACTATGAGCGAATGAGCAAGGCGGGTAACCCTTATGGCGATGGCCGAGCAGCAGAACGAATTACACAGGCGATTCTGCATTATTATGGTAAGAGAGAAGCGCGGCCGGAGGCATTCTTGGGATAATTTCGGGGGGTTAGGCGAATTACTGTGATATAGTTCACAATTTGTTTGATTTCATCTGTGTCGATTAATTGACAATAGACAGATGCCTCCGATAAAATAAATGAGGGTTGCTAGGAGTATGTCATAATGAATCGGAAGAATAATGCGGACAGTCCATGGCGAGCAGCCGGTATGGTGGGCGTGATGGGTGTCGACATGGCAGTGTGCCTCTTCATCGGTTATTGGATTGGCGATTGGACGAGAGATCGCTTCGGCGGCTCGATTGTCTGGTTGCTCGGCGGACTTGTGCTCGGCCTAGCTGTCGGGATCATCTCTGTCATCTATCTGATCAAGCGTATGTTGGAGGAATCCCATGACTGAGATTATGAAGACTGCATTGCGCATCATTATGATGGTGATATCGCTGCTCCTGCTCATCTGGGCATTCTACCCCGAAGGGCGCGCTATTGCGGCTGGGCTGATAGTGGGCTTAGTAGCTAGTTTGGTGAATGGAATCATCCTGCAACGCAAGATTGAACGATTGACACAAACTGTCCTCGATGAAAGCGCTCCAAGAATGAAGGGAATTGGTTTGGGAAGTCGAGTAGCCATGGTGCTGGTAGTCGCGATGATCGGGTATCGATTCCCTGATCACATCAATCTGCCGGCAGCGCTCGCCGCTTGTTTTATCGTTCCACTTATGGCTCCGGCGGCAGCCATGTGGCAATTATTTCAAGAAGGCAGACGAAAGGGGTGAAAATTAGAACATGCATGAGTTCCCCATACTAAAAGCAGGCGGATTAGAGATTGATATCGCTGCGTTCATCGCAATTATCATCTCGGCGTTGATCGTCTTTATACTAGCTCGCTTGGCTGTTCGTAATCTATCGGTGGATAAGCCGTCCAAGCTGCAGAATTTCCTGGAATGGGCAGCGGAGTTCGTCCATAATATCGTAGCCAGTGGTATGCCGCTTAAGCAAGCTAGAATATTTATATCGCTGGGACTTACGCTTATTATGTTTATCTTCGTCGGGAACCTGCTCGGCTTGCCGTTCGGGATTGTGACGGACCACACGGTACCACTCACATGGTTCGGCGCGGATATTCTGTCGCAGGCTGATATTGATGCCCATGGCGGTGCTGCGCATCTAGCCTGGTGGAAGTCGCCGACGGCGGATATCTCGGTGACGGCTGGGTTGGCGCTGGTGGTATTCTTCCTGATCCACGTGCTAGGACTTAAGATGAATAGAAAGCATTATCTGAAGCATTATTTTCAACCATATCCGTTCTTCTTCCCGCTTAATATCCTGGAGAATCTGGTTAAGCCGATGACGCTTGCCGTTCGTCTATACGCGAATATATTCGCGGGTGAGCTTCTGATCTCTGTTATATTGATGATGGGTTGGGTCGGTATACCATTACTCGCCGTATGGCAAGGCTTTAGTATCTTCATTGGCGCCATTCAGGCCTTCCTATTTACGATCCTCACAATGGTGTATATTGGTCAGGCGACCGCCCATGAGGAGCATTGATTTTTGTAAACAGCCCACATTCAAGCAATATGGGATGTTACAATAAATGAATAACCAAAAAAACATACATGATTGAGGAGGATTTACAAATGGAATTTTTAGCAGCAGCAATTGCGGTCGGCTTAGGTGCGATCGGCGCAGGTTTTGGTAATGGTATGATCGTGAGCAAGACAGTTGAAGGTATCGCTCGTCAACCAGAGGCTCGTTCCCATCTGCAAACGACCATGTTCATCGGGGTAGGTATCGTAGAAGTTGTTCCGATTCTCGGTGTCGTTATCGCATTCTTGATTTTCTTCGCTGCTTAATACTAACGACCAATTGGCGGGGAGGGCCTGTGCCATCCACGCCTTTATTATGATGAGGCAGATTCGTACTCTGTGTGAAGGAAGGAGTGACAGTCATGGCATGGCAATGGGAAACAACGGTATTCGCGATCATCGCTTTCGGTATTCTATACTGGGGACTTAACAAGTATGCGTTCGGTCCGCTATTCGGCATTATGGAGAAGCGTCGTCAGATGGTGAAGGATGAGATCGAGCAGGCGAATGCCAGCCGCAGCGAAGCCGCAGCCCTGCTGGAACAGCAGAAGCAAGCCTTCGAGAACGCGCGCAAGGAAGCTTATGATATCCTCGAGCAAGCCCGCGTAACAAGCGGCAAGCAGGCGGATGAGACCATCTCCCAAGCGAAGTCCGAGGCGGATCGCGTGAAGCAGGATGCCCTTCGCGAGATTGAGGAAGAGAAGAACAAGGCGATTGCGTCACTGCGCTCGCAAGTCAGCGCAATGTCCGTTATGATCGCATCGAAGATTATTGAGAAGCAAGTCGATGAGAAGTCGCAACAAGAGCTGATCGAAGAGTACCTGACGAAATCGGGAGGCGTGAAGTAATGAGCGGAGAACTGACTGTCGGTAAACGATATGCCAAGGCTCTGTTCGAACTGGCCAGGGAGAAGGATCAATTGGAGCTCATCGACCAAGAGCTACAAGGGATTGCCGCTATGTTCGCGGATTCCGATACAGATGCCTTCTTCCAACACCCTTCAATTGGCATGGAGCAGAAGCTCGACGTACTCAGCAAGGCGCTGACTGGCAAGGTATCTGAGATCACGTTGGATGCGCTGAAGCTCATTGTGGAGCGTCGGAGAGAATCCGCACTCCCAGCGGTCTCGAGCTACTATTCCAGACTGCTCGACGAATTCCGGGGCAGAGCGGAAGCGATCGTATATACGCCGATGCCGCTGAGTGATGAGGAGAGCGTGAAGCTGTCCGCGCATTACGGCAAGGTGACCGGCAAGGAAATTCGGATTCAGAATGTGATTAAGAAGGAACTATTAGGCGGTATGCAGGTCCGCATCGGCGATCGTCTCTATGACGCGAGTCTGGCGGGCAAGCTGTCCGAGTTATCCAAAATATTAGCTTAAGCGACAGGGGTGAAATTCCTTGAGTATCAAACCGGAAGAAATCAGTTCATTGATCAAACAACAGATTGAACAATATAATGCCGGCATTCAAGTGGCCGACGTAGGTACCGTAATCCAGGTTGGTGACGGGATTGCCCGCGCGCATGGTCTGGATAATGTCATGGCCGGAGAGCTGCTGGAATTCTCTAACGGCGTAATGGGTATGGCCCTTAACCTCGAGGAGAATAACGTCGGTATCGTTATCATGGGTCCTTATACCGATATTCGTGAAGGAGACCAAGTCAAGCGCACAGGCCGCATCATGGAAGTGCCAGTTGGCGAGGCGATGCTGGGCCGCGTAGTGAACGCGCTCGGTCAACCCGTTGACGGCGGCGGTCCGATTGCTACGACGGAATTCCGTCCGATCGAGTCCCCTGCGCCGGGCGTAATGGCTCGTAAGTCCGTTCATGAGCCGATGCAGACTGGGATTAAGGCGATTGACGCGATGATTCCGATCGGCCGCGGTCAGCGTGAGCTGATCATCGGTGACCGTCAGACAGGGAAGACGACAATCGCGATCGATACGATTGTGAATCAGAAGGGCAATGGCGTGAAGTGTATCTATGTGGCCATCGGGCAGAAGCAATCCACCGTTCGCGGTGTTGTTGAGACCTTGCGTAAGCATGGCGCGCTGGAATACACAATCATCGTTACCGCCTCGGCTTCCGAGCCGGCTCCGCTCCTCTATATCGCACCTTATACAGGCTGCGCGATGGGCGAATACTTCATGTACAAGGGCGAGCACGTGCTTGTTATCTATGATGACTTGACCAAGCAAGCGGCAGCATACCGTGAGCTATCCCTCTTGCTCCGCCGTCCTCCGGGCCGCGAAGCCTATCCAGGGGACGTCTTCTACTTGCACTCCCGTCTACTCGAGCGCGCAGCGAAGCTGAGCGACGAACTCGGCGGCGGTTCATTAACCGCGTTGCCGTTCATTGAGACGCAAGCAGGCGACGTATCTGCATACATTCCTACCAACGTAATCTCGATTACAGACGGTCAGATCTTCCTGGAAGCTGATCTATTCTACTCGGGCCAGCGTCCGGCGGTTAACGTCGGGATCTCGGTATCCCGTGTAGGGGGCTCCGCTCAGATCAAGGCGATGAAGAAGGTTTCCGGAACGATGAAGCTGGACCTGGCTCAGTATCGGGAGCTTGCGGCATTCGCCCAGTTCGGCTCCGACCTGGACAGAGCGACGCAGAATCGCCTCAACCGCGGTGTTCGTACACTTGAGCTGCTGAAGCAAGGCGTTAATCAGCCGATGTCCGTTGAGCGTCAGGTGGTCTCTATCTATACGGTAACTAGAGGACATCTGGATGATCTGCCGGTACAGGATGTACGCCGTTTCGAAGCGGAATTCCTGTCCTACGTAGATGCCAATGCATCAGAGATCTTCGCGTCCATTCGGGATACCAAGGATCTGACAGAAGAGAACGAACAAGCGTTGATCAATGCGATCCAAACATTCAAGAAGAGCTTCGCCGTATCGGCGTAAGGCATCGTTACGGAATAACTTTCGCTAAATGGCCGACAACAATCAGTAAAGCGTTGATATGTTGTCGACCAAAGCGAGAAGTAATCCCGTAACGAGCCCTAAGGATAGAGCATGGCCATGAATCGAGCTTGCGGGGAGCAAGCTCGGCAATGAAGGTGGTGACAACTTTTGGCTAAGGGAATGCGTGAGATTAAGCGTTCGATTAAGAGTAAACAGAATATGATGCAGATCACCAAGGCGATGGAGATGGTAGCCGCTGCCAAGCTGAAGCGTTCGCAGGACGCTGCAGTGGCCAGCAGACCATACGTCGACAAGATCCGAGAAGTGATCTCCAGCATCGCATCGGGTTCCGACACCGTTGAGCATGCCATGCTGGTCCAACGTCCGATTAAGCGGACGGCCTATCTGGTCATGACCTCGGATAAGGGACTTGCGGGCGGATACAACGTCAATGTGTGCCGGAAGACGGTGCAGCAGATTCGGGAGAATCACCAATCAACGGATGAATATGCCATATTCGTGATCGGACGCAAGGGACGTGATTTCTTCAAGAAGCGGAATCTTCCGATTATTGAGGAAGTAACGGGAATACCAGATTCGCCAACCTTCGCAGATGTTAAGCCGATTGCCGCTGCGGCGGTGAAGGGTTACGAGTCCGGCGAATTTGATGAATTGAATCTCGTCTATAATGAGTTTCGCAATGCGATATCGCAGGTACCAGTGGTCAAGCGATTGCTCCCTCTTGCGCAGGATGAGTTGACTTCAGGCGGCAAGGCGAGCTACGAATACGAGCCATCCCCAGAGGTTGTGCTTGGTGTGCTGTTGCCGAAGTACGCGGAGACACTGGTGTACAGTGCCTTGCTGGAATCGAAGGCAAGTGAATTCGGCGCGCGGATGACCGCAATGGGCAGCGCGACCAAGAACGCGAAGAAGATGGTTGAAGAATTGACGCTGAGTTACAACCGCGCGCGTCAAGCGGCGATCACGCAAGAGATCACCGAAATTATCGGCGGCGCGAACGCGCAGGCCTAATGAATTGAATTTACACAAAAGTTGAGCATATGCTTACGAAGTACTTTAGCTCACTCGATTGTATCGTATGCTTACGAAGTACTTTTGCTCTCTCAGATGAAGGTTATTCATCCGATTATTCGCAAAAGTTGTATTTCACAAAAGTTGTAGGAGGTATAAAGATGGGTAAAGGACGCGTCATTCAGGTTCAAGGCCCGGTCGTAGACATCGAGTTCGAATCCGGCCAGCTGCCCGAAATCCTGAATGCGATCAAGATTGAGAGAAAAGCGCAAAACCCTGGTGAACGCGACATCAACCTCACCGTTGAAACCGCCACTCATCTGGGCGACAACACGGTGCGCTGCGTAGCGATGTCGTCCACGGATGGTCTTGTTCGCGGGATGGAAGCGGTCGACCAGGGCGGACCAATCACCGTACCGGTTGGTCCGGGCACGCTGGGACGTGTATTTAACGTTCTAGGCGATCCGATTGATGCGGCTGGCGAAGCCGATCGTTCTATAGCATATCCGATTCACCGTGAAGCTCCGCCTTTCGAAGAGCTGTCGACACAAACGGAGATTCTGGAAACCGGGATTAAGGTAGTCGACCTGATCGCGCCTTACACCAAGGGCGGTAAGATCGGCTTGTTCGGCGGCGCGGGTGTCGGCAAGACGGTTCTTATGCAGGAATTGATTCACAATATCGCTTCCGAGCACGGCGGGATCTCTGTATTCGCAGGTGTAGGGGAGCGTACTCGTGAGGGGAATGACCTGTACCACGAGATGTCCGAATCCGGTGTTATCTCTAAGCTGGCGATGGTATTCGGCCAGATGAATGAGCCTCCGGGCGCTCGTCTGCGTGTTGCATTGACTGGTCTGACGATGGCGGAATACTTCCGTGATCAAGAAGGTCGGGACGTGCTGCTGTTCGTAGACAACATCTTCCGCTTCACGCAAGCCGGTTCTGAAGTATCCGCCTTGCTCGGCCGTATGCCGTCCGCGGTAGGCTATCAGCCAACTCTCGCAACTGAGATGGGGCAATTGCAAGAGCGTATTACGTCCACTAAGAAGGGATCGATCACCTCGATCCAGGCGATCTACGTTCCAGCGGACGACTATACTGACCCTGCTCCAGCTACAGCGTTCGCTCACTTGGACGCGACGACTAACCTGGACCGTAACATTGCAGCAATGGGGATCTTCCCAGCGGTTGATCCGCTCGCATCGTCCTCTCGAATCCTCGCTCCGGAAATTCTGGGCGATGAGCATTATGAGGTTGCGCAAGGCGTGAAGAAGATTCTGCAGCGCTATAAGGAATTGCAGGATATCATCGCGATTCTAGGTATGGATGAGCTGTCCGATGAGGACAAGCAAACCGTTACTCGTGCTAGACGCATTCAATTGTTCCTGTCCCAGCCGCTTCACGTGGCTGAGCCGTTCTCCGGCCTGCCTGGGGTTTACGTGCCAATCAAGGAGACCATTCGCAGCTTCAAGGAAATTCTCGAGGGCAAATATGACGACCTTCCGGAACCGGCGTTCCATAACGTCGGAACGATCGAAGAAGCCGTGGCAAAGGCGAAGACGCTTTAATACGGCGAATCAGGAGGTATCCATATGAGCACCTTATTGCTAGAGATTGTGACTCCCGAGCGTAAGGTTTACGCCAAGGATGTCGAGATGGTGAACGTCAAGGGAATCGATGGCGAGCTGGGCATACTGCCGCAGCATATTCCGATCGTATCCCCGCTTAAGATTGCACCTGTAAGGGTGAAGCTAATCGGCGGCGGTGAAGATCACATCGCAGTTCACGGTGGATTCCTCGAAGTGCGCGGTGAGAAGGTTGTTATTCTCGCCGAGGGCGCTGAGCTGCCTGAGGAGATTGATGCGGAGCGCGCGGAACGCGCCAGATTGCGCGCCGAGCAACGCCTTGCACAGAAGGAGAACATTGATTTCCACCGCGCAGAGATTGCTCTACAACGGGCGATCACACGACTTGACGTGAAGCGTCATTAATTTGATAATACGAGTACTGGAGAAGAGAGCCATAGGGCTCTCTTCTTCAATTTTAACGAAGCATCAGCTTTAGTCCGACCAAACCCCACTAGCCACTCGGCACGTTACATTCCAGCTCCAATAGTCCGACCAAACCCCACTAATCACTCGGCACGATACATTCCAGCTCCAATAGTCCGGCCAAACCCCACTAACCACTCCGCACGTTAGATTCCAGCTTCAATAGTCCGGCCACACCCCACTAATCCTGCCCTACGTCCGATTTCAACTCAGTTCCAGATAAAAGAAGAACAAACAGCAATGGAATGTTCAGAGGAATTAGGAATTCCATGTAGAATAACTAAACAGTTAGATTATTCCATTCGACAAGCTTCATCAAATTCATCTCGTCCGACAAATCTATCCATCATTCCCATTCACAGCCGGAGGTGAGCAGCCTGCAGATCGCAAACTCATTAAGACTCAAGCTCGCGCTTGGCATTATTGCTGTGATGCTGCCACTGGTAGGCTTCACCTTCTATAATAATCTCAACGCTATGGAAGTCGTAGAGGAGAAGGTCACCGAGACGTACAGCAACACACTCCAGATCTTCACCGAGCAGGTGGATCAGACGCTGTTGCAGATTAATAATTACTTGTACAAGATGGAGACGCAGGACTCGGACATCGGCGTCATTCAAGCCTATCCTTATCTTAGCGATACCTATATGCTGACCAAGCTTAGATTGACGCAGAAGATGATTCGAGATGTGGGCTTCTATACCTATATTAATACGATCTTCCTCTATACAGGCGAGGATCTCATTCACGCCTCTGCGGCCACGATGAATGAGATAACCGCGCTGTCCGTCATCCGTGACAATATCCCCTGGCTGATTGATGTTTCGGGCACGCAGAGTAAGGACGCCTGGCATCTGCTCTATCATGAATCGATAGAGGGGAACTATCTGCTGGCGCGAATCTATGAGATTAACCCGGGCTTGTACGGCGGCGTCATCGTGCGCATTATTGATATTGCTGAGCCGCTCGATTTCTTGTGGAATAAGGGCGGTATCGGAGAGACCGTGATCTATTCGCACACCGGTCAGTTGCTGACCACGCCGCTTACTCCAACGATCCACAATGTCTCGCTCTCTCATCTCAAGGTGAGTCCAGACATCCAGGTGGAAACCGCAGTCGATTCAGATACGGGCGAACGCTATCTCGTCATGAGTCAATCCTCGGATATGGTGCAGATCGTCTACAACATTATCATTCCGGAATCTGCGATGCTAGCGAATATCCCCTTCATGCAGAAGGCGACTTACTTCATCCCGGTGCTGCTTATCATAATTCTCATCGGTTTCCTCTTATTCCTCAATGAAGTGATGTTCAAGCCGCTCTATGAGCTGATGCGCGGGATGAAGAAGATCTCAATGGGGGATCTGGAGACGCGCCTGCAGGAGAATAAGACGACGGAATTTAACTTCTTGGCCTACTCATTCAATAATATGGCGGAGGAAGTGAAGGGGCTTAAGATTGGGATGTATGAGGAGAAGCTGCGGGTGCAGCAGGCAGAGTTCAAGCATCTGCAGGCCCAGATCTCTCCACACTTCTATATGAATAGTCTGAATATTATCTATAACTTCGCTGCGCTCGGCGACAATGACGCGGTGAAGAAGATGTCCTTGCATCTGGCGGATTACTTCCGATTCATCATGAAGACGAACCGCAGCACGATCACGATCGAGGAAGAACTGAAGCATATCAACAATTATATCGAAATACAGAAGCTAAGATTTCCTGGGAAATTAAAGTTCGACATTCAATTGGACCCGAGTATTCTAAGTATGCAGATCCCGGCACTCACGATTCAGCCATTCGTCGAGAATGCGATTATACATGGGTTTAAGAATCGCAAGCAGCTATTCCATATCGAGATTTATGCCGAGCCGGCGCCGGATAACCGCCATATCAGGCTGGTTATTCAGGATAATGGGGTCGGATTCCCAGAGGATGTCATCAGCGGCATCGCGTCTGACAGCCCGCTGAGCAGGAATGAAAGCAGCGGACTCGGAATTAAGAATGTGATTCACAGGCTTAGGCTTCATTTTGAGGGGGAGATTCGGATCGTATTCAACAATGCCGCCGAAGGCGGGGCCATTATCGCCATTTACCTGCCTATAGAAGAAGGAGTGCCTGCGGATGTATAACATACTTGTAGTAGATGATGAAGAGATCGCGGTAAGGGGCATTGTCCAAGGCATTGACTGGACAGACCTGCCGATTGACCAGATGCTGACCGCGTATGACGTGGCAGAGGCTAAGCAGCTATTCGCGTCGCATAAGGTGCATGTGCTGCTCTCGGATATCGATATGCCGGACAATAACGGAATCGAGCTGCTCCAATGGGTGAGGGAGCATTCGCCGCAGACAGAGACGATCTTCCTGACCGGTCATGCGGATTTCACCTATGCGCAGCAGGCGCTGCAGCTCGACAGCTTCGATTATCTGCTCAAGCCGATCGATCATGCCTGTCTCAAGCTGACCGTGACCAGGGCGATGGAGAAGATTCGCACGCAGGATGAGTTGCAACAATTCCACAAGACCTATGAATTCTACTATCAGCAATGGAATAAGCAGCTCTCCGTTCTCACGGAGCGATTCTGGCAGGATGTGATCGATCTGCGCATACCAGCAACACCGGCTAACCTGATCCATGCATACTCGCTGTATGAGCTGCCGCTGACGCTGCAGGATCAGATGCGCTTAATTCTGATCAGCGTGGAGCAATGGAATGAGACGCTCAGCGATCGCGATGAGGAGATCATGACCTATGCGGTGCAGAACGCAGGTCAGGAGATTGTGCTTCGCGGCTTGCAGGGACAGGTGCTGCGCCAGGGCGGCGGTGTGCTGCTGGCTGTGGTCTATGCCAAGGAAGAGGCGACCGCAGAGCGGATCGCGAACAATTGCGAGCAATTCATCGCCCAGTGCCGGCAATTCCTGCGCTGCGAGATCAGCTGCTATATTGGCGATCAGGTCGAGGCGGGTGAGCTGCATGACGCAATGCATCGGCTGATCGCGATTGAGCGCAGCTATCTGCTGCAGGGCGGCGCGGTCATCTGGCAGCATGCCTATAAGGAAGAGGCGGCTGTCGTCGCCTATCAGCCAAGCTTCGAGGATTGGGCAATTCTGCTGGAGTTGGGCAAGCGAGGCGAACTGATGACACGGATAGAAGACAGCATTGCCAGACTCTCCAAGAACGCGGTGGATCCCTTCGTTCTGGAGGGCTATTATCATGGACTAGTCTATACGGTGTATGCGGTCATGCAGCGCAAGTCTGTCGCGATGAGTGATGTGTATCGAGATGAGGACTGGCGGGACGCAGCTGCGATCACGAAGTCGCTGCAGCGGCTTAAGGAATGGGCAAGGCGCTATGTGGAGACAGCCGTCGATTATCTAGAGAACAACAGCAGAGAGCTGTCCTCATTCGTGCAGAAGGCGGTTCGTTATATCGAGCAGCATCTGGGCGAAGAGCTCAGCCGGGAGGATATCGCGAATCATGTATACCTGAACTCTGCCTACCTGTCGCGTCTATTCAAGAAGGAGACCGGGCAATCGCTGACAGATTATATTCTTGAGCTGCGGATCGCGAAGGTGAAGCCGCTGCTGGAGCGGACGAATCTCAAGATCAGTGACATCGCGCAGACAGTCGGGTATGATAATTTCTCGCACTTCACCAAGATGTTCAAGAAGGCAACCGGGCTGACGCCATTCGAATATAGAAGGAAATATCAAAATATTGGTGACTGAATACGGATATGAAGAAAGTCATTAAAGCACCGATCAGGTCACGGAGAGAAGAGAGCGGGATACATCCGCTCTCTTATAATTTGATTACAACGAGAGAGAGGACAGTAAATAGGAGGACTTAGACATGGAGACAGCCATCCCGCAGAATATCAAGAAGCCGGGGATACTCAGCACAGTCAGGAAATATTGGGTGTTCTACATCATGATTCTGCCGACATTCATTGTACTACTGCTCAACAATTACTTGCCGATGTTCGGGGTCATTGTTGCTTTCAAGAATTACAATTTGACAGACGGCTTCTGGGGCAGCCCTTGGAATGGGCTCCAGAACTTCGAATATCTATTCAAGACTAGGGACGCATGGGTCATTACCCGGAATACGATCCTGTACAACCTGTCCTTTATTATTTTCAACCTAGTATTCCCGATCCTATTCGCGCTGCTGCTCAATGAATTGCGCAGCCGCTTCCTATCCAAGGTGCATCAGACGTTCATCTTCCTGCCTTACTTCCTATCACCGATCGTGCTCAGTTATGTGGTCTACGCGTTCCTCGGCGAATTCGGATTCGTAAACTCGACGATCCTGCCATACTTCGATCAGGAGAGAATCCAATTCTACTTCGAGACCAAGTGGTGGCCGTACATTCTGATAGGGGTCAACACGTGGAAGAACCTTCCCTACTATATCGTCATCTATATGGCAGCGATGCTCAGCATCGATGATGAGTTCTATGAAGCGGCCAAGATTGACGGAGCGTCTAAGCTTCGTCAGATGTGGAGCATTACGATTCCGCTCATCGTACCGATTATGGTCATTATGACCTTGCTGCAGGTAGGACGCGTGATGTTCGCCGACTTCGGACTCTTCTATCAGGTCCCTAGGGAATCGGGCATGATCTTCAATGCGACTAACGTCATTGACACCTATGTGTATCGAACCTTCCTCGTCTTCGGCGATGTGGGACTGTCATCAGCGGCTTCCTTCTATCAAGCGGTCGTCGGATTCGTCCTGGTGTTCGGCTCCAACTGGATCGTGCGCAGAATCAATAAGGAGAATGCCTTGTTCTAGGCAACGGTTCAAGAACTGAATACATGAGAAGGAGTGGCCTATCGTGTCAGAAGCTACAGCAACAGTACCATTGGAAGACTTACAAGCTAAGGGGAACCGAGAAGGCGCCGTCACGGGCTTGCCGCAGGTCCTTCTGAATATATTCTTCACCATCTATTCCATCGCGTGCATCTTGCCGGTTATTCTTATCTTCGCAATTGCCTTCTCAACCGAGCAGGATATTCTAAAATACGGCTATAAGTTCATCCCGATGAACTTCAGCACAGAAGCATTCGAATTTCTATTCATCGATTATATGTCGATCATTCGAGCCTATGGCGTGCAATTCTTCGTCATCGTAGTCGGTGTCGTACTGGGTGTGCTGAGCATGGCGTTCTTCGCCTATCCAATCTCGCGCACCGACTTCCCGCATAGGGGATTCTTCTCCTTCTTCGCGATCTTCACCATGCTGTTCAACGGCGGGCTGATCCCGTGGTACATCGTGATCGTGAATGTGCTGCACCTGAAGGATACGCTCTGGGGACTGATCATGCCGCTTATGATCTCGGCATTCTGGATTCTGGTGATGCGCACCTTCTTCCAGAATTCCATACATCCGGCGATTATCGAGTCGGCCCGTATCGACGGAGCAGGTGAGTTCACGACCTTCTTCAAGATTGTGTTCCCGCTGTCTGTGCCGGTGCTGGCGAGTGTGGCCTTGTTCCAGACCCTGCTCTACTGGAATGACTTCTTCCTGGCGATGGTGCTGATTGTGACGCCGGAGAAGTACACCGTGCAATATCTGATGTATAAGGCGCTGCAGAACATTCAGTTTATCGCGCAGAACCCGCAGATTGCGGCGGAGATTACGCGCAGCGGCGGTGTGCTCAAGCTGCCGAGCGAGACCGTCCGGATGGCGATGGGGGTTATGGGGATTGGACCGATCGTGCTTGCCTATCCGTTCTTCCAGCGTTACTTCGTGAAGGGATTGACGATCGGCGCGGTCAAGGGTTAATGAGCTTCGGCTAAGTCCAGCTCGACAGGGTTGGTTTAGTATATAACTTAAGATTCAATTAGGGAGGTTTATGTAAGTGATGAGAACAATGAAGAAGAATGTAACTGTGCTTCTCGCGCTTGTACTTGCTCTGTCTGTCATCATGGCTGCGTGTGGCAACAACAACAGCGGCGATAGCAAATCGTCAGGATCAAGCGGTTCAGATCCAGCAAAGCTGGCTCCTTATGAGCTGGTTGTCGTATTCCCGAGCGCGCCGCAAGCCGACGAGAAAGCGGTTGAGGCTGAGCTGAACAAGTATCTAACGGAGAAGATTAACGCTACGATTGATCTTCGTCCGATCGACTGGGGTCCGTGGAATGATCAGCGCAACCTGATGATCGGCTCCAAGGAGAAGGTCGATATCTACTTCACAGCACAATGGACGAACCATGCGGTTAACGTTGCCAAGGGCGCGTTCCTGGATCTGGGCGACCTGATTCAATCCCATGGCCAAGGTATTCTGGAGACCCTGCCTACAGCATTCCTGGAAGGCTCCATGATCGCTGGCAAGAACTATTCTGTTCCTACTAATAAGGAATTAGCAGAGCAAGGCGGTCTCGTATACCGCAAGGACATCGCAGATGAGCTCGGTTTGGATATGTCCGCTGTTAAGACAGCGGCTGACCTCGAGCCGATCCTGAAGAAGGTTAAGGAATCGACAGACATGACACCACTATTCTTCAAGGATGGCGAGAACTTCGCAACTCACTACTTCTCTAACCTAGACTACCTGGGTAATACAGATGTAGACGGCGTTATTCTGAAGGACGGTACGGATACGAAGGTAACGACTAAGCTGGAGAATGCGCGTTATCTGGAACTGCTCGATCTAAGCCGCGACTACTTCAATAAGGGTTATATCAATGCCGATGCAGCTACAACGCAAACATCAGGCACAGATGCGCTGAAGTCCGGTCAATACTTCGCGATCACCGCTTCACTGAAGCCTGGTAAGGATAAGGAAACTGAACCTGCAGCAGGTCTGGTAGGGAAGCTTGCGCAAATCTCGCTGAACACAGCGACGGTATCCACTGGTGTTACTGCCGGCGCGATGCTGGCGATCTCCACCACCTCGGAGGATCCGGAGCGCGCGATGATGTTCATCAACCTGCTTCACACTGACAAGTATCTTGTGAACCTGCTTAACTTCGGTATCGAGGGCACGCACTTCACACGTGAAGGCGATATTATCTCCGCTACCGATAAGACAGGCGACTATACACCGAATGCGGCATGGGAATTCGGTAACCAAATGATTAACTATGTGTGGGACAGCGAAGATCCGAACAAGTGGGAAGAGTTCATTAAGTTCAACGGCACTGGCGTGAACTCCCCTGCACTGGGCTTCACCTTCGACGCAGATCCAATCAAGTCGGAAGCAGCCGCGCTCCTGAACGTCAAGAAGCAGTACGACGCGGCGCTGGAGACGGGCTCCGTAGATCCGGGCAAGACGATTCCGCAATATCTGGATGCTATGAAGGCAGCAGGTCTGGATAAGGCGATCGCAGAGAAGCAAAGTCAATTGGATGACTTCCTATCCGCGAAATAAGGAAGTAATAGGGTACACCGGGCTGACGCTATAAGCGTTGGCTCGGTGTATTTTGCGTGGGGGATTATGGATCGGAGCGGGCGCTTATTGAGAATGAGTTGAGAACGTTCATCTATCATAGACGACCATAGAAGCATTTGTTATAATTGTGGGGGTATTTGAAGGGTAGCGCTATCATCTTGACTTGTATGCGTGTATGATTACAACTACTTAGGAGGGAACAATGGAAACGTATATTAATAATTACGTAGTAGTGACCATTTTTCTCGTGCTCGGAATCATTCTGCCTGTGGCAGCCTTGACGCTGGGCAGATTCTTACGGCCGAACAAGCCAGGGAATGGGAAGGAAGAGACATATGAAAGCGGTAACGTATCGTTCATGGAGTCTCGTGTGCGATTCAACGTTCGCTACTATATGTTCGCGCTCATGTTCGTCATCTTCGATATCGAGACGATATTCCTGTATCCGTGGGCGGTCGCGTATGACAAGCTGGGATTATTCGCGCTGGTTGAGATGCTGATATTCGTGACTATGTTGCTTATCGGTCTCATCTATGCCTGGAAGAAGAAGGTGCTACAATGGAACTCGATCTAAGAACGGTTTCACCTGAGCAACAACAGGAGCTGGACCGCAACGTATTCTTCACGACACTCGAACAGATCAAGGCTTGGGCGCGCAGCAATTCGCTGTGGCCGATGACCTTCGGTCTGGCTTGCTGTGCAATCGAGATGATGGGCACCGGCGCGGCGCACTACGATCTGGACCGCTTCGGCGTGATCTTCCGCGCCTCTCCGCGTCAATCCGACGTCATGATTGTATCGGGTACAGTGACTAAGAAGATGGCGCCGTTGCTCCATCGGTTGTATGAGCAGATGCCTGAGCCCAAGTGGGTGATCGCGATGGGTTCATGCGCGACAGCAGGCGGTCCTTATGTGAAGTCCTATCACGTTGTGAAGGGTGTCGACCAGATCGTGCCTGTCGATGTGTATATCCCGGGCTGCCCGCCTAATCCGGCTGCGCTGATCTATGGCATCAACAAGCTGCAGGAGAAGATTCGCATCGAGGCGAAAACAGGTAAGCAGGTGACTAATCTATGAGCGAAGATAACGTGAAGCCGGTTGATCCGGAGCGCGCGAAGAGAGACGCGGAGCGCGCGGCGCGTATGGCGGCGAGGAAGGCTGCTCAGGCAGCCAAGGAAGCCGCTGAAGCAGCCAGCGCTGCGCCGAGTGAAGCGGCAGATGCGGAGCCGGCGGCAGTGGAAGCCGCAGAAGCGCCTGCGGTGAAGCCGACAGAGGCAGCGGCGGCAGGGGCAGATCAACCCGCGGCGAAGCCGGTTGATCCTGATCGCGCGGCGAGGGACGCAGCGCGCGCGGAACGCGCAGCTGCACGAGCGGCTGCGAAGGAGGCGGAAGCCGGAGGTGGCGAAGCACCAGCTGTGGCGGCGGCGCCAGCTGCGGCGGGCGACGATGCAGAACGCGCCGCCAGAGATGCAGCGCGCGCAGAACGCGCTGCGGCGAGAGCGGCAGCGCAGGCAGCGGAAGAGGCCGCTACGCCGCAGGAGCCTTCACCGAATCAGCCAAAGCTGGACCGCTTGGTGGAGATTGTGAAGGAGCATGTCCACGAATCGGCGATTACCGAAGCCTATATCAATGAACGCGATCGGCATCTGCCGATTATTGTTGTCGATCCCGCCCATTGGCTGGCAACTGCAGAGCTGCTGCGCGATCATGCGGAGCTGAAGCTGAACTACTTGCGCAATGTGAGCGGTATAGATTATGAGACCTATCTGGAAGTGATGTATTACTTCATCAATACTTCTGAGAAGCAGGATTACGCAGTCAAGGTGCGCACTGACCGCGAGAACAGCGAGATTCCGTCGGTAGCATCCGTATGGGCGACATCCGACTGGAATGAGCGGGAAATCTTCGATCTGCTGGGCGTCAATTTCACCGGTCACCCGAATATGACGCGGATCATGATGCCAGACGATTGGGTCGGTCATCCGCTTCGCAAAGACTATGAACCCATTGACCCGGAGGTGTAACGGACGTGACGATCAGAACGGAGGAACTGCTGCTTAACGTAGGCCCGCAGCATCCGAGCACCCACGGTGTGTTCCGTCTTATTGCCAAGGTGGACGGGGAAGTGATTACGGAGGCGATTCCCGTAATCGGCTATCTGCACCGTGGCACAGAGAAGCTGGCGGAGAGCTTGAATTATACGCAGATTATCCCTTATACAGACCGCATGGATTATGTGTCGGCCATGACCAGCAACTATGTGCTGGTTCATGCTGTTGAGACGGCGATGGGGCTTGAGGTGCCGGAGCGGGCAGAATTCTTGCGCCTTATTGTGATGGAGATGCAGCGTGTCGCGAGCCATCTCGTATGGTGGGGCACGTATCTGCTCGATCTGGGCGCATTGTCACCATTCCTATACGCCTTCTCCGATCGCGAGAAGATTATCGACTTCTTCAATGAGCTGTGCGGCGCGCGGCTGACTTATAACTACATGCGTGTCGGCGGAGTGAAGTGGGACGCGCCTGCAGGCTGGATTGATCGCGTGCGGGAATTCGTTACTTATATGAAGGGCCGTCTGGATGAATATGAGCGGCTCGTGTCCGGCAATGAGATCTTCCTGAATCGCGTGAAGGGAATCGGCGCATTCGATACGAAGACCGCGATCGATTATGGCATCACCGGGCCGAGTCTGCGCAGCACAGGCTTCAAGTGGGACCTGCGCAAGGATCAGCCATACAGCTTGTATGATCGCTTCGAATTTGATGTGCCGGTCGGCAAGAATGGCGATTGCTATGATCGCTATGTGGTGCGCGTGGCGGAGATTCGCCAGAGCCTGCGCATTCTGGAGCAGGCGCTCGAGCAATTCCCGGAAGGCGGAGAGACGATGGGCAAGGTGCCTCGCGTGATCCGTCCGCCAGAGGGAGAAGTGTACGTACGCATCGAGTCACCGCGCGGTGAGATCGGTTGCCATCTGGTGTCCAAGGGCAAGGCCGAGCCGTATCGCTTGAAGTTCCGCAGGCCGTCCTTCGTGAACCTGCAGATTCTGCCGAAGCTGCTCGTCGGTGAATCAATGTCGAATCTAGTAGCCATTCTAGGTGCAACGGATATCATTCTTGGGGAGGTAGACGCTTAATGGGGAAGTATCTCGAGCAAACATTGAGCTGGGGGAATTTCGGCATCTTCCTGGCTGCAGCTGTTGCTATGCTTCTGGTCTGCCTGCTCGTTGTGTGTTATCTCATTTACTTTGAGCGCAAATTCATCGGATGGATGCAATTCCGTCAGGGCCCGAATCGCACAGGCCCATTCGGCTTGTTCCAATCGATGGCTGACGTCTTGAAGCTGTTGATTAAGGAAGATATTATACCGAATAAGGCAGATCGTGTGCTGTTTATCCTGGCACCAGGCATTGTGTATGTTCCTTCGTTTGTTGTGCTGGCGTTGATCCCCTATACGGAAAATATATACTTCACCGATCTCGATGTCGGCGTTCTATTCTATGTAGCCGTCTCTACAATTTCGGTAATCGGATTTATATTGGCAGGCTGGGCATCCAACAACAAGTTCTCGCTGCTCGGCGGTATGCGTGCTGCAGCACAGTTGATCAGCTACGCGGTTCCGCTTGTATTGTCGATGGCGGGCGTTATTCTGATTAGTGGTACGCTCAACATTCGCGAGATCACCATGCAGCAGGAAGGCTGGTTCTGGCATTGGAACTTCATTCCACAGATCCTGGGCTTCCTTGTATTCGTTGTGGCTGCTGTAGCTGAGTTGAATCGTACACCGTTCGACTTGGCCGAGGCTGAGAATGAGCTAATTGCTGGTTATCATGTTGAATATACCGGCTTCCGCTTCGCCTTCTTCATGCTGGCGGAGTACACGTATATGATCGCGATGGCAGGCTTGGCAACCTCCTTATTCTTGGGCGGCTGGCATTCGCCGGCTCCGTTCCTGGACTTTATTCCGGGAATCATCTGGTTTGTGATCAAGTGGGCGGGCTGTGTGTTCTTCTTATTCTGGCTGCGCTCCACATTCCCGCGAATTCGCGTAGACCAATTGATGAGTATGGGCTGGAAGTGGCTGCTGCCAATATCGCTTCTGAACATCTTCATCACAGCAATTTATATGGAGATTGTTCGCTAAGCAGTAGAATTGTTCGAGGAAAGGGGATAGCCAAGTGAAGGGTCTGTTAACAGGGCTGGGCGTTTCGCTTAAGACCTTAGTAAGCAAGAAAGTAACTTACGGATATCCGGATGTACCGCTCGAATTGCCGGATCGGTTCCGTGGCATTCAGCACTTCGATCCGGAGAAGTGTATCGTGTGCAACCAATGTGCGCGCATCTGTCCGACAGAGTGCATTACACTGACGGGCAAGCGCAATCCGGACCCAGAGAGCAAGCAGAAGCTCGTCATTGATACGTATGACATTAACTTCGAGATCTGTATTCTGTGCGATCTATGCACAGAGGTGTGCCCGACAGAGGCGATCGTCATGACGAATAACTTCGAGTTGGCCACGTACAGCCGTGACGAGCTGTTCAAGGATATGAACTGGCTGGATAATAACAACACGCACGTCCGCCAGGAGAATAATTCCGCAATGCCTAAGGCTAAGGGAGGCGCGTAAGACATGTTCGATAACTTATGGAGCAATATGCTCGAGTTCATGTCGCACGGACAGAATATCGCCTTCTCCATCCTGGCCGTCATCATGATCAGCAGTGCGGTCTTCATGATCAGCTTTACCCGCATCGCGCATATGGTCATCTCCATGGCGCTAGTCTTCCTAAGTATGGGTGCGATGTTCATTCTGCTGCATGCGGAGTTTGTAGCATTCGTCCAGGTGCTCGTCTATGCAGGATCCATCTCGATCCTGATGATCTTCGGCATTATGATGACGCGGCACTTGCATGAAGAGGATGAGAGCAATAAGAATCCGGCTCATAATGTGCTGCTCTTCGTAGGTGCGATAGCACTGTTCGGCATCCTCTTCTATGCGATTCAGGACACGACATTCCCGCCGTCTAGCGGCATGCTGGATCCATCTATGTCAAATACGAAGGCCATCGGCGAACAATTGTACACCAGCTACGTGATTCCATTCGAGCTTGTCTCGGTGCTGCTCACTGTGGCATTCATCGGCGCAGTAGTATTAGCGAAGAGAGAGGAGGAGGAATAGCGATGGAGAATATACTTCCTTCTTACTTGATTCTGGGGGCGATTCTGTTCTGTATCGGGATTTACGGCGCGCTCTCCAAGAAGAGTGCGATCGTTGTTCTTCTCTCGATCGAGTTAATGCTCAGCGCCTGTATCCTGAACTTCGTCGCTTTCGCCAAGTACGGACCGTTTCCGTCGCTCGACGGACAGATTTTCGCGCTCTTCATTATTGCAGTGGCGGCGGTAGAAGTGGCGGTGGGTATTGCGATCTTGATCGTATTATTCCGCGGCAAGGGTACCAGTGACGTCATAGACATGGACGCGATGAAACACTAGCTAGGGAAAGGAAGATCGATACCTAATGGAATCCACTTACGCACAGCTGGCCTGGATTGTTCCGCTTGCGCCTTTAGTCGCTTTCCTCCTCCTGCTCGCGGTGGGGAAGCAATTGAGTCGGTACAGCGCGCATGTCGGTTTCATCGCGACGCTGGTCGCCTTCATCTTCTCCGTGCTGATTCTCATAGAACGGCTTGGAGCGAAGACCGATTATACGTGGAAGGATTGGGACTGGATCTCAGTCGGCGCCTTATCACTCAAGATGGGCTTTGAGATCACCAATCTTAACGCGCTAATGTTAGTGATCGTGACGGGGGTAAGCTTGCTCGTCAACCTATACTCTGCTGGATACATGAAGGGCGATGAGCGCATTCATGTATACTTCAGTTATATTGCGCTATTCACATTCTCCATGCTCGGGGTCGTCATCTCCGAGAACATAGTGGAACTGTTTATCTTCTGGGAGCTTGTAGGCGTCTGCTCCTTCCTGCTGATCGGCTTCTGGTTCTTCAAGCCGGAGGCGAAGGCCGCTGCCAAGAAGGCGTTCATCGTCACGCGTATTGGCGATATTGGTTTATTCATTGCGATCCTGCTGCTGTTCTGGCATATGCCGGATCATCAGCTGTCCTTCACTGCCATACATAGCGCGATGGAGGCAGGCGCGATCGATCCGGGTATTGTGACGCTAATCGCGATCCTGCTCTTCGTGGGCGCAATCGGGAAGTCCGGTCAATTCCCGCTGCACACCTGGCTGCCTGACGCGATGGAGGGACCGACGCCAATCAGTGCGCTCATCCACGCCGCGACGATGGTTGCTGCAGGGGTGTACCTGGTTGCTCGTACGTTCCCAGTGTTCGAAGCATCAGCTACCGCGCTGACGGTGGTTGCTTGCGTGGGCGCGTTCACAGCGATCTTCGCTGCAACGATCGGTATCGCGCAGAATGATATCAAGCGCGTGCTCGCCTATTCCACAGTGAGTCAGCTGGGTTATATGATGCTGGCCATGGGGATCGGTGCCCAAGTAGCTGGTATCTTCCATCTATTCACCCATGCCTTCTTCAAGGCGTTGTTATTCCTGGCGGCAGGCAGTGTCATTCATGCTGTGCATACTCAGGACATTAACGAGATGGGCGGAGTGGGCAAGAAGATGAAGATCACCGCCTGGACATTCGGGATCGGGGCGCTCGCGCTGAGCGGCATCTTCCCGCTGTCGGGCTTCTGGTCCAAGGATATGATTCTAACTGAGGCTTATGATGCACATATTCTGTACTTTATCGTCGGACTAGTCGCGGCCTTCTTCACAGCTCTCTACATGGCGCGTGTGTTCTTCCTGGTGTTCGCTGGCAAGTGGCGCGGCGATCAGGATAGAGAGCATGCGACCCATGAATCGCCTGCGGTTATGACCATCCCGCTCATTATTCTGGCGGTTATGGCGGTGATTGCCGGCTTCGTCCTGACTCCGTTCAATCCTTGGCTGGAAGAGTGGTTGACTGGCGGGGAAGCAGCTGAGCATGTGAACTGGACCGTCATCATCCTGTCTAATGTCGTCGGTCTGCTCGGAATCGGGCTGGGCTGGCTGATCTACAGCAAGGGAAGTATCGCGCGCGATGCAGTATCGTCCAAGATGCCATGGCTGCATAAGCTTGTGCAGAACAAATACTATCTGGACGAGATCTACCAAGTCATAATTGTCATCCCGCTCAAGGGGCTCGGCTCCCTGCTTACGCTATTCGATCGCTATATCGTAGACGGAGTAGTTAAGCTGGTTGCAGGCTCTGCGGTTTATATTGGACGCGTAGGGACACGCATGCAGAATGGTCAGCTCCAATCCTATGGTCTGGTATCCCTGGTTGGATTGCTGCTGCTAATGGTGTTGCTCGTGGGGAGGAGGTTCTTCAATGTTGGATAATATTCCGATACTATCGCTGATTACCTTCCTGCCGCTGCTCGGCGCGCTCATTCTGCTATTCATCCCGAAGCATCGGGGACGTCTCATTAAGATCATCGCGACAGTTGTCACGATTGGTACGCTCGTGCTGACCGGATGGCTGTATGTGGATTATGATCACTCGACAGCTGATACTGCGCAATATACGGAGGAAGTCGAATGGATCGTAGCTCCGCTGCAGAAGGAAGGCACGCAGCCATTGACATCGGTGAGCGACTTCACGCTCGAGCTGAACTACAAGCTCAGCGCTGACGGCTTGTCTGTTGCCTTGTTGTTGCTAACTGCGCTTGTTGCCGCAGCTGCTGTGCTCGCTTCCTGGCATATCAAGAAGCGTTGGAAGCTGTTCTATATCCTGTTCCTGTTATTATTAACGGGGATGCTGGGCGTCTTCTGCGCCAGAGACTTATTCTTATTCTTCGTGTTCTTCGAGGTAACGCTGGTCTCGACATTCTTCCTGATTGGCATCTGGGGCTTCAACGGCCGTGAGAAGGCCGCGACCAAGTTCCTGATCTATAACGGAATTGGATCGGCGCTCATGCTGATTGGATTCATCATTGTCATTGCGACTGCCGGCTTCAACCTGGCCTTGAGCGAGACTTCAGCCAGCTTCTATTACACATCCGATCTGGATGTGATCCAGGAGAATCTTGTTTCTGCCGAATCGGTCGTGAATATTCCGAATGAGCAATTCGGTCCGGAAGGCAACCCGTTCGGACTAACCGGTGGAGTGGCTTGGCTGGCCTTCATTCTGCTGTTCGTGGCGTTCGCCATCAAGCTCCCGATCTTCCCATTCCATACGTGGATGCTGAAGGTCCACGCGGAGGCGCCGCCATCTATCGTTATGATTCACTCCGGCATCCTGCTGAAGATGGGTGCATACGGGCTCATTCGCTTCGGGATGGGGCTGTTCCCTGAGCAAGCGCAGGACTTCGCGTTCGTATTAGCGCTGCTAGGTGTCATTAACATTATCTATGGGGCCATTATTGCGTTCCGTCAGACGGATATCCGACTGGTGCTGGCTTACTCCAGTATTAGTCATATGGGTATTGTGCTGTTCGGACTGGCCGCGCTGAACCATGTTGGCCTGGAGGGCGCATTATTCCAGATGATCTCGCACGGACTCATCTCTGCGCTGATGTTCCTAATTGTAGGAAGTATCTATGAACGGACAGGAACGATGGAATTGTCGGATATGAGCGGGCTCGCTAAGAATATTCCGTTCATGAGCGGCATGTTCCTCGTCGCCGGACTGGCTTCTCTGGGCTTGCCAGGCTTGTCGGGCTTCATCAGTGAGTTCATGTCCTTCATCGGTCTGTTCGATTCGATGCCGATCATCACAGCAATAGGCACCTTGGGGATCATCTTGACCTCCGTCTACGTGCTGCGCGCTGTGCTGCGTATGACATACGGCCCGTCAATCGCCAGGTTTGAGACGATCCATGATGCGCGTCTGATCGAGGCGATCCCGATGATTGCATTGGTTGCGTTCATCGTCTTGATTGGTGTGTATCCGTCTGTACTGAGTGAACCGCTCAAGTTCACCGTAGATCAGCTCGTACAGAACATCGCTGGAAAGATCGGAGGTTAAGGAGATGGAATTCTTACGTTTACATTTCGCCGACCTGCAGCACCTGACTCCCGAGCTCACGATCATCATCACGATGTTCTTGTTGACGGTTATTGATCTGCTCCTGCCTAAACGCTTTAGCCGCACGCTTATCGGCGTTCTCGGTCTTGTCGGCGTCATCATCGCGATCGTCTTCGTCGTTACGAAGCTGAGCGATGAACCCGTCAGTCTGCTCGCGAACAGCTATCGCGTAGATGACTTCGGCAATCTGTTCAAGCTGCTGTTCTTAGGCGGCACGGGACTGATCATATTCATGAGTCTAGGTACCGTTAAGGAAGAGGAGGTCCCGCATGTAGGCGAGCTCTACTACTTATTGCTGCCTGCCCTGCTGGGCTCGATGGTCATGGTATCGTCAGGCGATCTGATTACGATGTTCATCGGATTGGAGCTTCTCAGTATTACGACCTATGTTCTAGTCGCCATGCGTAAGAAGAACATGAAGTCGGCAGAGGGCGCATTCAAGTATGTGGTGCTCGGCAGCATCGCATCAGCCTTCATCCTATACGGGATGTCCTTCGTGTATGGTATGACAGGGACTACGAATTTGTCCGGCATGACCGAAGTGCTCTACCAGAACTTTGATTCTTACAGCACGTTGATATACCTCAGCTTTTTCCTGATGCTGGCGGGGTTAGCATTCAAGATTGCTGCTGCACCCTTCCATCAGTGGGCGCCAGATGTGTATCAGGGCGCGCCAATGCCGGTTACCACATTCTTGGCCGTCGTGTCCAAGGGTGCCGCAATTGCGATGCTCTTTAGAATCCTGTATATGATCTACTACAGTCTCGGTACAGAAGAGCTGCCGTTCACCGATGATATGTTCCTAGTCATTAGTGTACTCGCGGCTGCGGCGATGATCATGGGTAACTTCCTGGCGCTGCGTCAGCGCAATCTGAAGCGGCTGTTCGCTTACTCCGGTATAGCGAATGCGGGCTATCTGCTCGTTCCAATCGCAGAGCAGCTGACCAATTTCCATGTGAATAACATGCCTGAGCTATACTACTACCTGGTTGCCTACTTCCTCATGAACATCGGAGCGTTCGCTGTGATCACGGTTGTCACATCGGCTTCGGGTCACGAGGAGATGAGTAGCTTCGAGGGACTGTATCATCGCGCGCCATGGACGGCAGTCGCCATGCTGGTGCTCGTATTGTCCCTGGCAGGCCTGCCGATTACCGGCGGCTTCTTCGGGAAGTTCTTCATCCTACTCGGCGCTGTGCATAACGGACTGTATTGGCTGGCGATTATTATGATCGTGACGAGTATTGCATCGTACTTCTACTACTTCGCCATCGTGAAGCAGATGTTCATGCGCGCTTCGGAGCTCGATAAGCCGGTTAAGCTGACCGTTTCGCAGGCGATCACCATCTGGCTGACCGCTGGACTCAGCATCCTGATGGGTCTGTTCCCGCAATTACTGCTTGGCTGGGTTCATGACAATTTTTCGCTAATTACAGGCTTCTTCTTCTAAACAAGACCAGTGAGTAGTGTTTCATAGGTACACCCGTATGATCAGATAAGAGTCCTCCTCTAGGAGGGCTCTTACCTATTGCGCTTACTTTTCGCCTCTAAACGCTGTCGCTCCAACTCCTCCAAGATGACAACAATTTGTACAATTATTCATACAACGTTCGTTGGCCATCAGCATGTATGAAAAATTGTTACTGCTCAGGCACGCTGTAGAATGGACCTTGCACTGGATTTGTATGAAATAGCATACAAAGTGGCCATGAAAGCGGCACGAACGACTGGACTTGTACGAAAAATCATACAATACAGCTGATGAAGCGATGCGAGACGCTTGAGTTGTATGAAAAAACATACAAAACTCCTGAATCCACGCCGCCGTTTCGGAATAATGGTTGATTATTCATACAAAACTAGTTGAAGGGTAGTACTTTCATCACTTAACACCCAATTAGTGGCAATATGTGATAATTTTAATATAGTTGGAGGAACAGGTTAAGCTTTATAGAAGTTATAATAAAGTGTATGATTAATAGATACGTAGAATATACATAGAATCAGTATAAGGATGACTTGCCATGACGAGAGTATTGTACGCAGCTAAGCGCGCGGTTATCGCCATTCCAACAATAGTGGTACTAATAGTCTGTATTATATTTGCTTCTATCCAACTCCCTGTAGCTACAGCGGCCAGCGGCAATGCTGAAGCATCAGCTATCGACAATATGGTTCCTGCAGCGGAAGCGGTTAGTGAGGCGTCTTCGACTTGGATTGTGAAGTGGAACGCAGAGCCGCCTGAGCAGTTCTGGGCAGAGACTGAACGTATGGACTATTATGAGACAATGTCCGTCTGGCTTGTACAGCCCAAGACGCATATTGACGTGGACGCGTGGCGAGCCAAGTGGTCCGCTCACACAGCTATTGCCTATATACAGCCGAACCAGAAGGTGCAGCTGCTCGCTGCGCCGGACGATACGTATTACGCGAGACAGAATTACCTAACCCAGATCCGCGCGCCTGAAGCCTGGGACGTTGTGCGCGAGAACACGTCGATCATTATTGCGCTCATCGATACCGGCGTTGATCTCGACCATCCTGATCTGAAGGACAGTGTAATCGATGGGGTCAATCTCATCACACCTGGCCAGCTGCCTGAGGATGATCATGGACACGGGACGAATGTGGCAGGGGTTGTCGCTGCAACAGGGAATAATGGAACAGGGATCACCGGCCTATCGTGGAAATCCAAGATTATGCCGGTCAAGGCGCTGGAGGCCAGCGGACAGGGCGACGAGATCAAGCTCGGTGAAGGGATTCGCTACGCGGTCGATCATGACGCTAAGATAATCGTATTGTCGGTTGGCTTAGTCCGCTATTCGCCTTTCCTTCAAGAGGTTGCGGATTATGCAGAAGAGAAGGGTGTTCTGCTTATCTCCGCTTCAGGGAATGAGGGGCGCGAGGTAAGGTATCCTGCCGCCTTCCCTACGGTATTGGCAGTTGGAGGTGTGGACCCCCGCAATAATGTCATGACCGAATCCAATTATGGGCCAGAGATTGATCTAGTTGCACCCTGGACCGTCTATACGACAGCGATGGATGGTCAGTATCAATACAATTACGGCACATCGATGGCCGCTCCTCAAGTTGCCGGAGCAGCTGCTCTTATCTTGTCCAAGAATCCGAATATGAAGCCATTCGAGGTTCGTAATCTCCTGCAGCAGACCGCGGAGGATATTGAGACGCATGGCTGGGATGAGTTCTCCGGGTACGGATTGCTTCGCGTAGATCGAGCCGTGACGGAACGTTATCGTAACGATATGTATGAGCCGAATGACTCTAGATTATTGGCTAAGCGCTTACCGCTGGACACGATGATCTATGGCGAGCTGAGCAGTGGTTCGGATAAGGACTGGTTCTTCATCAATCCGATGTATAACGGTGACGTCAGACTGCACTTGACGAATGCGAGTGGAGCGACGGGTACGAATCCCAAGGTGAAGTTAACGTTCTATTCCGGTGATTCCGGGGTGAAGCAAGAATTTATGGATATTATGAATAATCCTCCGCTGCTGCAAGTGAAGTCAGGTCGGAGTTATATGGTCTTGGAGTATGAGAGCGCATCGACGAGCACGGCGCTGCGCTACAAGCTGAAGAGCGAATTCCAAATCTACAAGGATCCATTCGAGGACAATGATCGGCAATTCAAGGCGTATAAGATTCCGATTAATAAGCAGCCTGTCAGTCTGACGGGGACGTTCCATCAGCTGAATGATCAGGACTGGTATTATATTCAGGTGGAGAACAGCGGCTCACTCGAGCTGTCTGTAACGCCGGATAATGGCCGAATGGATGTAGCAGTGATGATTCAGAAGACGGGTGAGAAGGCCTATATTATGGATCAGAACGAAGAAGGCGGCAGTGAGACCATCTCAGCCTATGATCTGATGCCTGGCCGTTATTATATTCTGGTCAGCAATGTGATCAATGATGATGCTTATTCGGTTCGCGGGGAATATGAGCTTAGGCTGCGCATCTCCCCGAAGCTGATCGATCCGAATGAACCGAATGATCGAGCGTTCCAGGCTACGGAAGTCGTGATGAATACGGAATATATGGGATTGATTCACCAGGCAACAGACAGCGATTGGTTCACCTTTAACATTGCGGTCGAGAGCTATGTCAGCATTAAGGTTGACGATATCCCGAGTGACAAGCTGATGCTGATGACGCTCTATAACGAGAATCAGACACAGCTTGCGCTGAATATCAATTCGCAGAGTGCAACCTCGCTTGTCATGAATCAGGTGCTGAAGGCAGGCTCGTACTATGTGAAGCTGGCCTCCAACAAGGCATTCCTAGACAAGCTGTACCGGTTTACGGTCCAGGCGGATATGCTCGTCTCCGGATTTAGAGACATTAATGGACACTGGGCACAGACGACGATCGCCAATATGTCCAGGTCCGGCATGGTCAGCGGCTATGGCGACTACACGTTCCGTCCTGACCGCGACGTAACGCGTGCAGAGGCTGTGGCCATGCTAGTGAAGGCATTCAAATTCACGAATGTGGGGCTTAGCGGACGGGAGTCGTTCCAAGACATACCAGATGGCTATTGGGCGGCGGAGGCCATACAGATCGCAGTGAGCGAGGGCATGATCAGCGGTTATGATGATGGCACGTTCCGGCCGAACCAGCCGATTCGCAGAAGTGAGCTGGCAGTTATGATTGCTCGCGGTATGGGGCTTAAGCCTTCACTGCCGAGTGCGGCGCCATTCACGGATGTGGATCGCGGACATTGGGCCGCCGGTTGGTTGGATCAATTAAGCAAGCTGCGCATAGTGAGCGGGTATAGCAATGGCTCCTACAAGCCTGCTGACCCAGCCAGCCGCGCTGAGATGACGGTGTTGGCGTCCAAGGTGGTCAAGTAGGCTCACATGAATAGTGAGAGACGAAGAGGTGGTAAGTGATGAGCGATGCTGAGATATCGACCTGGATGGACGGCGTTAACGCTGCTCAGCGGTCACAGGGAATAAGCGGAGTAGTCAATATCATAATCAGCATTATCTGTATCTGGCTCGCTTGGCGGGCGCTGCAGAGCTTCCGCTTCGATGTGTTCCTGCGTGACCCGAAGGGGCCGCAGGCCAAGCTGCTTATGATCTTGTTGTCGACGGTAATTGGTTATCTGGCGGCGAAATTCATCATCGATTACTTATCCTGGTCGATGATGATCAAATCCTTGCTGTAGGAGGGCCTGATTCTTGAATTGGTCATTGTTGCTCGTATAACCCGAGGGGGCTTGGAGAACAATGAACCATATAATCTTCGGCCTACACCTACAAATTTGCACTCCTCTACGAACATTATAATGATTTGAGAACGCGGAGGTATCCAAGATGAGCAGAATAATCGTCCGCGGTGGGCGACCTCTTACCGGAACTGTGAAGATTAACGGCGCGAAGAATGCGGTGCTACCGGTTCTTGCGGCAGCCATATTAGCATCAGAAGGCGAATGTCGCATTATGGATGCGCCGCCACTTGATGACGTGGTCACGATCAGTCAGGTATTAACCTCGCTGGGTGCCAAGGTAACGATCGATCAAGACTCGATTCGCATAAACGCAGAAAAACTGGATTGCTGCGAGGCAGCCTATGACTATGTTCGTCGTATGCGCGCATCGTTCTTAGTAATGGGGCCGCTTCTGGCGCGTGTCGGTGAAGCGCGGATCGCTCTGCCCGGCGGGTGCGCGATCGGCACCAGACCGATCGACCAGCATCTGAAGGGCTTCGAGGCGATGGGTGCTTCGATCAGCTTCGGGCATGGCTGCATTGAGGCGAAGGTGAATGGGCGGCTGCGCGGAGCCAAGATCTATCTGGATGTCCCTAGTGTGGGGGCAACAGAGAACATTATGATGGCTGCGGTACTGGCTGAGGGGCAGACCATTATTGAGAATGCCGCAATGGAGCCGGAGATTGTAGATGTAGCCAGCTTCTTGAACGCAATGGGCGCACAGGTGCGCGGAGCGGGCACTAGCATTATTCGTATTACAGGTGTTGAGCGCTTGCATGCTGCTGTACATACCGTGATCCCGGATCGCATCGAGGCGGGCACGTACATGATCGCAGCCGCTGTAACAGGCGGCGATGTCTACATAGAGAATGCGATAGCGGATCATCTGCGCCCGATTATCTCGAAGCTGCAGGAGATGGGAGTAGCCATCAAGGAGGAGGAAACAGGCATTCACGTTCAGTCCAGTAAGCAGCTGTATGCTGTTGATGTGAAGACGCTCCCTTATCCGGGGTTCCCGACGGATATGCAGGCTCAGATGATGGCGCTGCAGCTCGTCGCGCAGGGGACCGCGATGATGACTGAGACGGTATTCGAGAACCGATTCATGCATGTGGATGAACTGCGGAAGCTCAATGCCGAGATTAAGGTCGAGGGTCACACGGCGGTCATTACGGGCGGCGGGAAGCTCAAGGGCGCGCCGATGTGCGCCACAGACCTGCGCGCGGGAGCTGCGATGATCCTGGCTGCGCTGGCTGCCGAGGGAGAGAGTGTGATCACCGGGCTCCATCATATCGATCGCGGCTATGTGGATATTGCGCTGCGACTGGCCGAGCTTGGCGCTGATATTAAGCGCGAAGGCTTGCCCTTGGAGCAAGCCTCGGCAGAGGCTGCCAGCGCGATCGAGCCGCAAGAAAGCGCAAGCCGCAAGAAGCACTTAAGCATTCAACCAACATGGGCTTAGCAGACTAGCTGTTCTATCATTCCGATTCCTCTCATAGACTAATAACATCATGATGATGAGGGAGAGAGGATAGGGTGCATAGAGGTAGAATCATTCGAGGCGCGCAGCGGTATTATTACGCGCTGCTGTTCGCAGGCTGGGCGATTGTGTTGATGGGTGCTGTCGTGTTAATTCCAGGCGTGCTTGTAGATCCTATCAGGAGCAGAGATGCTAGTCTGCAGGCGATAGAGTTACCGCCGATCATAACGGATACCCCAGCAGAGGCATCGGACGAGCCGTTGATGATTCCGATCTACCTCTCCCAGGAGAAGCGGGTGATCTCGGTGTCGCTGGAGCAATATGTGCGGGGTGTGTTGGCTGCTGAGATGCCGATTGATTTCGAGCTTGAAGCGCTCAAGGCGCAGGCGATCGCCGCCCGGACGTATATCGTGAAGCGCGTCATCGATCAGGACTTCAGCAATGTCCCTGTTCGTGAGGCCTGGGTCACAGACACAGTCCAGCATCAGGCGTACTTGACGAATGAAGCGATCCTGAGCAAGTGGGGCCGAGGCTCCAGCGCGGCCGAGGTAAATATCGCAAAGCTGACCGAAGCAGTGGAACAGACGCGCGGTCAGATTATCACCTACGGGAATCAGCCGATTCTGGCAGCCTTCTTCTCGACGAGCAATGGGTATACCGAGAATTCAGAGGAGTACTGGATCGAGGAGCTGCCCTATCTGCGGAGCGTGTCTAGTCCGTGGGAGGAGAAGCTGTCACCGAAATTCGAGACGACCGTCGCCTTCCCCGCTCGGGAATTTATCAACAAGCTGAATCTTCCAACAGGCACCACCAAGCTCACCTATAAAATACTAGAAAAATCCGCTGGTCAGCGGATCAAGAAGATTCGCATCGCCGGCGTTACCTTCACAGGCCGCGAGGTGCGGGATCTGCTAGGGCTAGCCTCTACGCAATTCGAGCTGGAGACAGACGGCAAGCAGATTATCGTCACATCCAAGGGGAATGGTCATGGCGTAGGCATGAGTCAGTGGGGCGCCCAAGGCATGGCGCTGGCTGGATCTACAGCGGAAGAGATCATTAGGCATTATTATTCCGGTACAGAAATTCGGAAAATCTAGTCTTCTAAATTATCGATCACCTGCCACGTATAAAAGAGTAAGAACTGGAAACAATGGGTAACGAGGTGATCGACTATGAGTGATATGAAAGAAAAGACTACTAGGCAGGAAGCTCCTAAAACTATCGAAGGAGCGGCGCCAGCCGAGTCAACGAGCAAGTCAGCGAGTCAGCGAGTTAGTCAGACACAACAATCGGGTTGGAAGAGATGGATGGGCAAGAAGTGGGTATTCCCGGCCACCTATATGGCAGCAGCGGCTATCATTCTAGCATTGATGTGGGTGATCCAGGATGCCGGCAAGAATGACGTGCAGGATCAGCAATCGGTTGTACAGCTGGAGCAGAATGAGCTGACGGATAATGCGCTGCCAGATGCATTGCCGGTCGGAGCGGTGGTTGAACAGCTGCAATGGCCTGTCAATCGCGCAGAGGTTAAGGTGAATCGGCCGTTCTATGACGCATCGGCCTCCAACGAAGACAAGCAGGCTGCAATCGTCGTACAGGGCAATAAGTTCATGCCGAATATGGGCGTATCCCTAGCGCGGGAGGACGATAAGCCATTCGACGTACTAGCCGCATTGAGCGGTACAGTGACGCGCTCGGAGAGTATCCCCTCCGTCGGGAATCTAGTTGAGATTGAGCATGATGACGGTCTGGTGACGATCTATTACAGCCTCGCGGATGTGGCGGTTGTCAAGGGTGATGAAGTGAAGGCCGGCGATATTATCGCTAAAGCTGGACGCAACGAGATGGAGAAGGAGCTCGGTGTGCATCTTCACTTCGAGGTTCATAAGAGCGGGGAGCCGGTCAATCCGGAATCGCTGATTGCCAGCAGCGCCGAACCAATGGAATAACCCGTCTGACTTAAGAAACACCTGAAAAAGTCTCTAAAACCACAGAATTGTGGGGTTAGAGGCTTTTTTATAGAAACCAAATAGAAATCGATTGCTATGACTGCTTGCCTATTGCTATAATGTATGACAATGCAGGATATAGTACATTTATTCAGGGGAGAACGTGATGACAGTAATTCGATTACTGCAAGACGGAGACAGGGATGCGGCAATTCGCTTGGCCGATCAGACGTTCCGAGGCGAGGGACACACCTCTATGGGATTGGCATTCCCCTATCTGTTCGCGCCCGGCATTGGGCACACCTATGGCTTGTTCGAAGACGATCAATTGGTGTCCCTAATGGGGTTCGTGCCGGCTGTCGTACGGGTGGGTGAGGCGAGGCTTCATATTTACGCGATTGGCGCGGTATGCACGCATCCGGACGCTAGAGGCCGGGGGTATGCCAGCCAGCTCATGTCCACGCTATTGGCGCATGCGGATGCCGCGGGCGCATCGCTCATCGTGATATCCGGCGATCGCACGCTGTATACCCGCAGAGCCTGCTACCCGTTCGGCAGCATGAGACGCTATAAGCTAGACGATCAGAATACGAGCGCGATTCGTACCAGCGCGGAGGCGTCCGGGGTGTCGGTGAGAGGATGGCAGCCAACAGATATATTCCGACTGACAGAGCTCGCAAGAGGGAGAAGCTGCGGCTATGAGCAGAGTCTAATAGACTTGTCGACATTAATTAAAAGCGCAGCATACGCGAGCAATGTGAAGCTGAGGCATCAGGTGCTGGTTGCGGAGCGGAATGGCGAGGCTGCGGCGTTCGCTGTGCTCGCCATGTCTGACGATCCGGCAATCACGCGAACGCCATTCGCCGTAGAATGGGCGGGGGACGCTGGGGCTGTATCCGCGATCTTCGCTTATGCAATTGCGCGCTATAAGCTGGATCAACTACAGGTGCAGGTGAATTGGCATGAATCTGAGCTGCTTGCAGCGCTTGGCGACAAGCCGTATGAAGACACGCGGAATTCGGGCCTCATCCATCTCGTGAACAGCGCTCATCTGTGTGCACAGCTGGAGCCTTATCTGCAAGCTAGAGGGGAATCGGGCAATCAGCTCGCTGCTAGGCTGGAGTCATTGACCGAGGAGGAACGGATCGCGCTGTTGTTCGATCCGCCGCATAGCCGGATTGGCGAATCTGCCACGCTGCCGGTGCCTTTTCCCTATACAGTAGGGTTGAATTATGTATAATGCTGAATTAATTTCATAACAGCGTTTTGCATAGTTATGAAATTGATTCTGCTAGACGAAGAATATAGATGCAACGGGGGATATGCATGCATAAGCCGATTACAATTCACGATATAGCCCGAGCCGCTGACGTCTCGTCCGCCACGGTCTCCAGAGTGCTCAGCAACAGCGGGTATCCGGTTAGCAAGGCTAAACGCGAGAAGATTCAACGCATCGCCAAGGAACTTAATTATGTGCCCAATCTTCTCGGAAAGCAGCTGAAGGAGAACAAGAGTATGACGATCGGCGTTATTATTCCGACGATCGTCAATCCGTTCTACGCGTCTGTCATCTTCGGCATTGAAGAAATTGCCAGGAAGCATCATTTCACCGTGATGGCCTGCAATTCGCTGCATGACCCGATGCTGGAGGATGAATATATTAAGACGGTTATGGAGAAACAAATAAAGGGCCTGATCATCTCGTCGATCTCCAAGGACAAGTCGCAGCTCAAGGGACTTATGCAGAATGGCGTTCATGTCATTGCGATCGATCAGAAGATTGAGGAAGATAACATCTGTCAGATCGAGTTCGACTATCACAAGGGCGGGTTTCTGGCGACGAAGCATCTACAGCAGAAGGGACATCAACGAATTGGTTATGTGACCTCCAAGGTGGACCGGCCAAGCCGCAGAAGCATCTATCAGGGGTATCTGGAGGCAATGAAGGACGGGGGGCTAGAGCCAATCGTCGAGGAGTCGCGCACGGAAGACACGTACAATTCGCTGTATGAGTTCGATACGGGCAGGATACTGGCCCGCAAGCTGCTCGATTCGCCCGATCCGCCAACCGCGATCTTCGCTTGTAACGACATGATGGCATTCGGTGTTATGAATGAGCTGACTTCGCGTGGAATTCGTATGCCGGAGGACATATCGGTTATCGGGTTTGACGGTATTGATTTCGGTCAGATGAGCAATCCGCAGCTAACAACGATCAAGCAGCCTGATTATGAGATGGGCAAGCTGGCTTGCAAGATGCTGCTAGAGATGATGAATGGCGATGCTGGCCCGCAATTCGATATGATGCTGCAGCCCCGATTGATCGAACGTAATTCCGTCGCAGATCGACCATAACCGCGCCATCCGAGTGACGGATTAGCGTCGATCGCAGAAACCAGTAGTTTAGTAAGTGTATTTCGATCAGTAAAAAAGTATTCGATTACTAGATTAAAGCATGTATATCAAGTGTTCCGACAATTTAGAAAAATAATTTGTGATATGTAGCTTGCTCTGTAAGGGGTTGCATGTTATACTGCTGTATAGAAATCGATTACTATTATTTCATCGAAAGAGGGAGTTGTTGACATGAAAAGAAAGTCCAGCGTATTGATTCTGTTGTTAGCCCTGGTGTTGGTGTTCACAGCATGCTCGTCAGGCAACAACAATTCGAATGCGGGTACGAATGCACCATCGAATACTCCATCGAATTCTACTAACGGGGGAGACAAGGAAGCGCCTAAGGAAGAACCACAGAAGCAATTGTCTCTGACTATCGGTCTGCCTGGCAGCTACGAAGTCACAAGCAAGGAAATTATCGACAGATTCATTGAGACACATCCGCATATTACAGTTGAGATTCAAGAAGCGCCTTGGGGTGACTTCACCTCCAAGATTGCTACACAAATCGCGGGCAACACGATGCCGGACGTCTGGTTCCAAGAGAATGCGACGATTCTTGGTTACGGTAAGCGCGGTGTAGCAGAGGATCTGGCGCCATATATTGAGCGTGATCTGAATGAGGCGGACTACATTGAAGGTCTGTTCTCGGCTAAGACACCAGAAGGTCAAGTATGGGGCGTGCCGCACGGCATCAATCCAGTAGGACTAGCCTATAACAAGACAGCATTCGAAGCGGCTGGCGTTGACCTGCCAACGGATGATTGGACATTCAACGACTTGATCGAAGCTTCCAAGAAGCTGACCATCAAGGAAGGCAATGATACGAAGCAATTCGGGTTTATCGGCTCCTACTCGATCACCAATGGTTGGTTCCCGTGGATCAAGCAAGCCGGCGGTTCCGCGCTGGATGAATCCAAGACGAAGTCGATGATGAATGATCCGAAGACGATCGAAGGCTTGAAGCAGCTGCGCACGGGCATTGAAGAAGGCTACTTCACGAACAATGACTATGTGAAGGCTAACGGCGGGGAACTCGAAGTGTTCGCCAGCGGCAAGGCGGCCATGTACTTCTTGCAATACAGCTTGCAAGTGAATATGAACACGAACTTCCCTGATGCAGATTGGGATACGGTGAAGATTCCGAAGGCAGTAGACGGCAATCGTTATGTACCGATGGTAGCCAACTCTTGGTTGATCTCCTCCAGAGCGAAGGACGATGCCAAGGAAGCGGCATGGCAATTCCTGAAGTTCTATCTGGGCGATGAGTCCCAAGGCATCGTAGCAGAGAGCGGTTCTACACTGCCTGTTAAGATCTCCGCATATGATGTGATTGAGAACAGCTCGACTAAGCCGCTGAATAAGAAGGCTTACACCGAAGGTATTGCGGAAGGCGGTACGACACTAGACGAGAACGCTACATGGTCAGAGTGGAGAATTCTGATTCAACAAGATGTGAACGAAGCGATTGTGCATGGCAACAAGACCGTAGAAGAAGCTGCGGCTGACGCCCACAAGAAGGTTCAAGAAGTGTTAGACGCGAATCAATAATTGTCAGTAGTCTCGATTGAAGGGTGTATGTCTCGTGATGCGGACTACACCTTTCAATCTCTAGAAAGGCAGGTAGCGTATGCAAAAGCAAGGGTACTGGGGCTATATTTTCACACTACCGTTCATCATCAATGTACTTGTATTCCTGCTGTTCCCGATTGTGTTCTCGGCGTATATCTCGTTCACGCAGTATGACCTGTTCAATGCGCCCAGATGGGTTGGCTTGGACAACTGGGTGAATATGTTCAAGAAGGAAGAATTCTGGATCTCGATGCGCAACGTGTTCTACTTCGCGCTCATATTCGTGCCGATGCAGACGGCTACGGCGTTCCTGGTCGCCTTCTTATTGAATCAGGCTATTCGCGGTAAGGCGATGTTCCGCTTATTCTACTTCCTGCCGGTTGTCACGCCTTGGCTCGCGGGCGGGGTTGTGTGGTCCTGGATGTTCAACTATCAGTACGGGGTGATCAATTGGCTGCTTAGTGTGGTCCAAATAGATCCGGTTCGCTGGCTCGACAGCAGATCCTGGGTACTGGTCATCACCAGTATCGCACTGGTGAATGTATGGAAGGGCATGGGGCAGTCCATGATTATCATCCTGGCCGGCATGCAGAATGTGCCCAAGGAAGTGCTGGAGGCTGGGCAGATCGATGGCGCGTCCGGTTGGAAGCAGCTGACGCATATCGTATTCCCGATTGTGACCCCGATGATCTATCTGGTCATGATCCTCTCGACAATCGCCGCCTTCCAGGCGTTCGACGTCTTCCTTGGTCTGTTCGGCAGTATCCAGACCGGGATACCCGTGCAGAATATGATGCCGAATCTGCTTGTGTATCGCGATTCCTTCCTGCTCTTCAAGATGGGACCTGCGTCTTCACTAGCTTGGGCACTGTTCTTCGTCATCCTGGCGATCACGTTGTTCCAACGATACTTCGAGAAGAGGTGGGTGCACTATGACTAAGAACACGCCGCTGGCGCTTAAGATACCGATCTATATCCTGCTGATTGGCGGTTCGATCGTCATGATCTTCCCGTTCATCTGGATGATCTCCACCTCGCTCAAGACGGTAGGATCGATCTCGGCGATGCCGCCGCAGCTCATTCCCGACCCGATTGATTTCAGCAACTACGCGACAGCGTGGAACAAGGTTAATTTCGGGCGCTATACGCTGAACAGCTTCTTCATCGTTGCATTCGACATGGTAGGCGCGTTATTATCCTGCGCGTTGGTGGCATTCGGTCTGGCGATGTTCAACTTCAAGGGCCGCAGCTTGATCTTCATGATAATGCTGGCCACGATGATGATTCCAGGTCAGGTTACGATGATCCCGACCTACTTCATCTGGAAGCAGTTCCGCGCGCTGGATACGTATTATCCACTTATTATTCCCAGCTTCTTGGCTGGCGCCTTCGGGATCTTCCTGATGCATCAATACATCAAGTCGCTGCCGAAGGAGCTGTATGAATCCGCCGTGATCGACGGCTGCAGCCCGCCGGGCATCTTCGTGAGAATTTACTTGCCGCTGTGTAAGCCGGCCTTGGCCGCGCTTGGGGTATTCACCTTCATGGGTGCCTGGAACAATACACTCGGTCCGCTCATTTATCTGCAGACGAAGGAATTGTACACACTCCCGCTGGGACTGTTGTATCTGAAGTCAGAGAACGTTAATCAGGCGCTGCTTATGGCGGGCGCGGTTATTACTACACTGCCGGTCGTGATGGTGTATCTATTCGCGCAGAAGCAATTCGTGCAAGGAATCGCCTCTACAGGGATGAAGGGGTAGGATCAGGAGATGAGAGAGACTATGAAGAAGAGATATGTGCTCGTGGGTGCCGGCTCTAGGGCGTTATATATGTTCGCGAAGCCGATGGTGACAGAGCTTGCGGAGCATGTCGAGCTATGCGGTGTGTTCGATACGAACCAGACCCGCGCGAAGCTGCTTAGCGAGGAATGCGGGGGCATCCCGGTGTACGAGAATTACAGTGGCATGATGGAGACGGTCAAGCCGGATGCGGTAGTCGTAGCCAGTACGGATTATTCGCATCATCAGTATATTATCGACTCGCTTATGGCTGGCTGCGATGTGGTCTCTGAGAAGCCGATGACCATTGATGAGGAGAAGACGCGCGCGATTCTGGAGGCGGAGCGAATCAGCGGTAAGCGAGTAACCGTTACGTTTAATCTACGGTTTGCGCCCTATTTTGCTAAAGTGAAGGAATTGATTATGGAAGGCGCGATCGGCGAGGTGTACCATGTCCAGCTGGAATGGTTCCTCGATCGGGATCATGGGGCCGACTACTTCAGAAGATGGCATGCCGAGATGAAGAACAGCGGCGGACTGCTCGTGCATAAGTCGACGCATCACTTCGATATCGTGAATTGGTGGGTGGACGGCAGGCCGCGGCAATTGCAGGCGTTCGGATCTCGGAGAGTGTATGGCGAACAGGGCCATCCGCATGGCGAGCGCTGCATGACCTGCGACTATAAGTCATCCTGCGGATTCTACAAGGATATTACGAAGGATCCATTCATGATGGATTACTATGTGGGCGGCGAGCATGAGGACGGCTATTGGAGAGACCGCTGCTTGTTCGATGAGCGTGTCGATATCTACGATACGATGGGTGTTAATCTGACGTACGACAATGGTGTTATTCTCAACTATTCGCTCGTAGCCTACGCGCCTTATGAGGGCTGGCGGGCCACGATTAATGGCAGCGAGGGCCGGCTGGAGCTGGGCAACATCTATCGCAGCGCCGATATGAGTGAGGTTGAGGTTAGCCAGATCAAGTACTATAAGGCGGACGGCAGCTCCGAGATTATCGAGGTGTCCTCCCAGATTGGCGGGCATGGCGGCGGCGATGTGAAGCTGCGTAAGGCGGTCTTCGTGGGCGGCGTCGAGGACCCGCTCGGGCAGCAGGCGGACAGCCTGGCTGGCGCGGATTCTTGTCTGATTGGCGCGACCGCGAATCGCTCGATTGCGGAGGACAAGCTGTTGACCGTGCCGGATCTGCGGGAGCTCAGGGGATAGAGTTCATGCGATAGAGTTCATACGGATGTTCATCCGGATTGGAGTACAAGCAGATGATACCAGGTGTGCAGGAGCTGGAGCAGTATCGATGCACGTTATATGAGACGCGTGATCAACTGAAGCGGCATATCTACGACCGCGCGGACGAGGCTTTCCGAGCGGGCGATGATGCGCGCGACCGCATTGTGAATCAGGAGCAGCTGGCCCAGCGGCAGCAGGGGATGAAGCACGCGCTGCTGGAGGCGGTGGGCGGTCTGCCGGCCAGCGATACGCCGCTGCAGGCGCAGGTCACGGGCATTGCCCGGGGCGATGGCTATCGGGTGGAGAAGATTATCTTCGAATCTAAGCCAAGGCACTATGTGACGAGCAACTTGTACGTGCCTGCGGATGCTGCTGAGCCGTCGCCCGCTGTGTTATTCCTGTGCGGGCATGAATTAGAGGGCAAGCACAGCCCCTACTATCACGAGGTATGCCTGCGCTTCGTACAGGCAGGACTGATCGTGCTGGCAATCGATCCGATCGGTCAGGGTGAACGGCTCGCGATGCTCAGTGGATCAGACGGGAGTCAGCTCTGGGGTACAGCAGAGCACGAGCGGCTCGGCGTGCTGAGCTATTCCGTCGGACAGAGCGTGGCGCGATACTTCATCCATGATGCGATGCGCGCGATCGATTACCTGGAGACGCGCCCTGAGGTAGATCCGCGCCGAATCGGCGTCACCGGCAATTCTGGCGGCGGCACACAGACGGCGATGATGATGGTCTGTGATGAGCGGATTGCCGCTGCGGCACCAGCGACATTCATTATGAATAGACAGCAATACATGCATGCAGGCGGGGTGCAGGATGCGGAGCAGATCTGGCCGGGTCTGACAGGGCTTGGCTATGATCATGAGGATCTGCTGCTGGCATTCGCGCCGAAGCCGCTGCTCGTCTGCGCAGTGACGTATGACTTCTTCCCCATCGAGGCGACACGGCGCACGGTGTCCCGTACGCGCCGATTCTGGGAGATGCACGGCCGCGCTGAGCAGCATAGATTAGTAGAGGATCGATCCACCCATCGCTACACCGATAAGCTAGCGATCGCGGCTGCGGACTTCTTCGCCCAGTATCTGGCTGGGCAGAGTGAGTCAGTGCGTGCGGATTATCGCGAGCGAGCTGCTCGGACCCGTCTGACACCGCTCGCGCCTGAGCAGCTGCATTGCACGACCAGCGGCCAGGTGCGCCAGGAGTTCGCGGACGCAGAGAGCTTGGTCGACATGTTCAAGCGTCAGGCCGATCAGCTCGCGGCGGTTCGCGAGGCTCGCATGGGGGCGGACTCGCTCGGCGCGAAGGAGCAGGCAGCGCAGCGGCTAGCGCGTCAGGTGTTCCATGAGCGGCAGCGCTGCGCGCTGAATCCGCGCATCGTGGATATGCCGGATTGCGATGGACTGTCGGTTCAGTACGCGATGTGGTGGTCGCAGCAGGGTGTGTTAAACAGCGGTTATCTGTTCCAGTCCGCTGCGCCTGATACCACACGGCCCGCAGCGGTCACGATCGCGCTCTGGCCCGGCGGGACGACAGACCTCGCTACGCATTGGTCCTGGATTCAATCCGCCTGTGCGGCTGGGCGGACTGTGCTAGTGCTGAATGCCTCGGGTGTGGGGCCGCATGAGCCGCATTCCCTCCATGGCAAGCCGCAGCATTCATTCTTCGGCATGCTGCACAAGCTGTCGGATGAGCTCATCTGGCTGGGCGACAGCCTGGCCGCGCTCCGGACCTATGATGTGATCCGCAGTGTGGACTTCATCTATGACTGGTTTGGAGCGGAGGGACATACGCCGCAGCTGGATATTGAGGTGCGCGGCACCAGATTGTACCGCCTCTACACGGAGCTGGCATCCATCGTGGACAGCCGCATTGCCCGTAGTGATGATCAGATAGACGACACAATCGACGACACACAGACAACGCGCGTCCGACTATCTGCCTGGCTCGCGCAAGGGCTGGCAGATGACCGCGATGTGATGAGCGTGATATGGCCAGGACTACTACACGACTACGACATCTATGTTGCGGAATAACTTCCGCTATGAGCTGGAGATGGAAAGGATGGATCACGTATGAAGCCAATTACGATTACCTTAATCGGTGCAGGGCTCAGGGGAATGATCTATAGCAAGTACGCGAACAAGCGCCCGCAGGAGATGCAGATTGTCGCGGTGGCCGAGCCCGATTCGTTCAAGCGCAATCGCGCGCGCGACACCTTCGGCATTCCGGAGGAGAAGTGCTTCGAGAGCTGGGATGAGCTGTTCGAGGCCGGTCAGCAATCAGACGCCGTCTTCATCTGTACGCGCGATCAGGATCACTATGTGCCGACGATGAAGGCGCTTGAGGCAGGCTATCATGTCATGCTCGAGAAGCCGATGTCCCCAGACTGGCAGGAATGCATCGAGATGGAGCGGGCGGCTGAGCGATACAATCGCGTGCTCACGATCTGTCACGTGCTGCGATATGCGCCGTTCTTCCAGACGATCAAGGAATTGCTGGACGAGGGACGTATCGGACGGCTGATGTCGATCCAGCATAATGAGAATGTCGGCTACTGGCATCAGGCGCATAGCTATGTGCGCGGCTACTTCAATCGAGTCGAGGACTCCAGTCCGATGATTCTGGCGAAGTCCTGTCACGACATGGATTTAATCCAATGGTTCGCGGGCGGAGCTTGTACGAGTGTGGCCTCTTATGGGCACTTGTCTTATTTTCGCAAGGAGAATGCGCCTGAGGGCGCGCCTAAGTATTGCATCGACGGCTGCCCGGTTCAGGATACATGCGTGTACTATGCCCCGGATACGTACATGATTGAGAATGGCGGCTGGAAGGCAGAGGCGGCCAGTCGTGATCAGAGCTACGAAGCGCGGTATAAGGCCATGAAGGAAGGGCCATTCGGCCGATGCGTCTACCAGAGTGATAATGATGTCGTCGATCACCAGGTTGTCGCTATGGAGTTCGATAATGAAGTGACCGCGGTGTTCACGATGAGCGCCTTCACCGAGAAGTGCAATCGTACCCTGAAGCTGATGGGAACGACTGGGGAGATTCGCGCGACGATGGAGACCAACGAGATCGAGATTCGCACATTCGGCAGCGGTCGCTCAGATGTAATCAAGCTCGGCGATGCCGAGGGACATGTCGGTCACGGCGGCGGCGATTCTCGGCTCGTCCAGGACTTCGCCAAGACTGTACGCAATCATGGGGACGACAGCTACAACAGTACAACCTCCGCCAAGGCCTCTGTGCAGAGCCATCTGATGGCGTTCGCATCAGAGCGTTCCAGAGTAGAGAAGCGCATGGTACAGCTAGATGAATTCTATTAATAGACTTGCCGATGGAGCGGGGGGACTACTCGATAGGATTCTAACAACAAGGAGGAATATTTAAGATGCAAATTCATATACTAGAGCACGCAGATCAGATAGGTTTAGAGGCAGCGCGCGAGAGCGAGCGGCTGATTGGAGAAGCGATCGCCGAGAAGGGTACAGCGAGAATCGTACTATCAACCGGCGCCTCGCAATTCGAGTTCCTGCAGCACTTCGTGAAGATGAATATCGAATGGGATAAGGTAGAGATGTTCCATCTGGACGAATATATCGGGCTGTCCGAGCAGCACCCGGCCAGCTTCCGCAAGTATCTGAAGGAGCGGTTCCTGAGCGCGGTGAATGTGAAGAAGGCTTGGCTGGTCGACGGCGAGGGCAATCTGGACGAGGTGTTGGCACAGTTGAACGAAGAGATCTCGCGGGCTCCTATTGACGTGGCGCTCATCGGCATCGGGGAGAACGCGCATATCGCCTTCAACGACCCGCCGGCGGACTTCGAAGATGATCGTCCGTTCAAGATCGTCAACCTGACAGATACGTGCAAGATGCAGCAGGTTGGTGAAGGCTGGTTCCCCACCATCGATGACGTGCCTAAGCAAGCGATCACGATGTCGGTACAGCAAATTATGAAGAGCAATCATGTGATATCCGTTGTACCTCGCGAATCGAAGGCCAAGGCGATCAACGATACGATAAAGGGCGGCGTAGACAATATGGTGCCTGCAACGATGCTCAAGACGCATCCGAGCTGGAGCTTATACTTGGATAAGCTGTCTTCCTCGCAAATGTATACATGGTGCTAATATTAGGACCGGTCATTGCGGCCGATCAGCGATAGGCGGAGGTGATAGAGTTGAACTGGATAGGCAGGCTTACGACGACGGGAGAGGCTGTCCGGATCGAGAGTGATCGAGGTGTGATCACTAGTGTTGCGCCTATCAATGGTGACAGAGAGGGGCTGCCCTGGCTATCAGCTGGATGGATTGATCTGCAGGTCAATGGCTTCGGCGGTTACGATCTGAACAGGGAGCGCACCGAACCGGCTGATCTGGAAGGGGTCACCCGCGCGCTGCATGCCAGAGGGGTTACGACTTATCTGCCTACGGTCATCACAGGCAGCTTCGAGCGCATGCATCAGGCAATGTCGGGCATTGCCGCCTATTGCCGGACAGGGCAGTTCGGGAGTGAATCGATCATGGGCATTCACATGGAAGGGCCCTATCTGTCCAGCGAGGATGGGAGCAGAGGGGCCCATCCCCGCGAGCATACACGCAATCCGGACTGGGAGGAGTTCAAGCGGCTGCAGGATGCGGCCGAGGGACGAATCCGGATGGTCACGCTGGCGCCTGAGCGGGAGGGTGCCGCTCCGTTCATCGCTAGGCTCGTGCAGGAGGGCATCGTAGTCGCAATTGGACATACGATGGCCAGTGCGCAGCAGCTCGATGAGGCGGTACAAGCTGGGGCGACGGTGTCTACCCATCTGGGTAACGGCTCGCAGCCGATGCTACCTCGCCATCCCAATTATATCTGGCATCAATTGGCGGACGACCGCTTATGGGCGACCTTCGTTCCAGACGGCCATCATCTGGCGCCTCCAGTGCTGAAGGCGATGATTCGCGCCAAGCGGGATAAGAGCATTCTCGTCAGCGATACGACACAGTTCGGCGGAATGGCCCCCGGTCAGTATGACAGCTTAATTGGCGGGCAGGTTGTGCTGCGGGCGGATGGTCTGCTGCATACAGCGGCCAATCCGGATATTCTTGCAGGCTCTGCGGCGTCACTCGATACGGGCATCGCCAACGCTGTTCGCTACACGGATATGAATCTGGCAGAGGCAGTCGAAGCGGCATCCCTCAGACCTGCGCTCGCGATGAATGATGAGCAAGCGGGACGAATTGCGACAGGTTGTCCGGCTAATCTGACCTTGTTCGATCATGACGAGAGAAGCGGCGACATCCTTGTCAGGGAGACGGTTGTGGCCGGGCAATCCGTCTACCAAGCGGCAAGATAATCGCAACATACCAGCAACAATGACACTTCACAGGATTGACTGCGCGTGCTGCGCGATCAATCCTTTTTGTCATATCCGCCTGACCTCCTCATATAATGTACCAATCTATCTCTAGCTGAGGAGGCGAGGGGCGTGCACGACTACATCAAGGAGCGGACGATCCGGATTGGACGATGTGTGGTGGAAACCCGGAATACGGTCCGTATGATAGCGAAGGAATTTGGCGTCTCGAAGAGCACGGTGCATAAGGACTTGACCGAGCGATTGCCGGAGATTAATCCGGATCTGGCCGGTCAGGTGAAGACGATTCTCGAGTATCATAAGTCAATTCGCCATCTTCGGGGAGGAGAGGCAACCAAGATTAAGTACAAGAAGACGCGCTCCAAAAAGTCGGAACCACTCGTCACAGTCAGACAGTAGTTGCTAATTTCCTCCCTTATCGCTTAGAATATACTTGGTGACGTATACACTAATATTCCCCTAAGATCTCTGAATAGATTGGGCGGTAAATTCGGGAGGCAGTCATTTATGTTTAGCAAAGATATCGGCATCGACCTGGGCACGGCTAATGTTCTCATTCATGTGAAGGGCCGCGGCGTCGTGCTGAATGAACCTTCGGTAGTCGCGATACTCAGCGATTCGAAGCGGGTACTTGAGGTCGGCGAAGAAGCACGGCGCATGGTTGGACGGACGCCAGGCAACATTGTGGCGATCAGACCGCTGCGCGACGGCGTAATCGCTGACTTCGAGATTACCGAAGTGATGCTAAAGCACTTCATAGATAAGGTGGGTGGTCGAAAGTGGTACAGCCACCCGCGCATCCTGATTTGCGCGCCTACGAATATTACCTCTGTCGAGCAGAAGGCGATCCGCGAAGCGGCGGAACGCAGCGGCGCCAAGGAAGTGTTCCTCGAGGAGGAACCCAAGGCAGCAGCGATCGGAGCAGGCATGGACATCTTTCAGCCGAGCGGGAATATGGTCGTCGATATCGGCGGCGGGACGACAGATATCGCGGTACTGTCGATGGGTGACATTGTCACTGCACAATCCGTTAAGGTCGCGGGGGACAAGTTCGATTCCTCAATTATGAAGTATATCAAGGACAAGTATAAACTCCTGATCGGAGAGCGCACCGCTGAAGATATTAAGATGAAGATTGGAACGGTGTACAACGGACGGCGCGAGGAGATCGACATTCGTGGACGGGATATGGTATCCGGATTGCCGTTAACCGTTACTATTCATTCCGGCGAGGCGCGTGAGGCGCTGTGGGATTCGGTCGGCGCAATCGTGGCAGCTGCCAAGTCGGTGCTGGAGCGTACGCCGCCAGAGCTGTCCGCAGACATCATCGATCGCGGCGTCATCCTGACAGGCGGCGGAGCAATGCTGCATGGACTGGATGCGTTGATGGCCGAGGAGCTTAAGGTGCCTGTGCTGATCGCCGAGGATCCGATGCACTGCGTCGTTAAGGGGACGGGCATCATGCTGGATAACCTGGATAAGGTCGCCCGTGTGAACCAGAGATAAACAATCGCGGCCCATTGGCCGATATATAGATGGTAAGCGTCTGATGAGGAGCGTTGACGAAGTAGTCTCCAGCTCGAGTCTCCGAACTGGACAAGCGTGACTAATTCTTAAGATAAGGGCGGTGCATGCATGCTAAGAGGACTATATACCGCGACTGCCGGGATGATCACCCAGCAGCGCAGGCATGATAATGCGACGAACAACATAGCGAATATGAATACGCCAGGCTTCAAGGCCGGCAATGTTGCAACCCGATCATTCCCTGAGGTGCTGATTAAGACGATCCGTGATCAGGATAAGCCGGGCAGTCCATCTGTGGGCAGTCTGAACCTGGGCGTCTTCGCCGAGGAAGTGATGCCGCTGTTCCTCCAGGGGGATCTATTCCAGACGAATTATGCGACCGACCTGGCGCTGGTGTCGAATATTCAAGTGCCCGGCTTGCAGTTTAACGATGCGGGCATGGCGGTAGATGCCAATGGCGACGCCGTGTACCAGCCTCAGGCCTTCTTCACGGTAGGTGATGGCACCGGCGATGAGCGGTATACGAGGAATGGCAAGTTCTCCGTCAACGCGGCGGGCGAATGGGTGACCGCATCCGGCCAGCGACTGCTGGGTATAGATGGTCAGCCGCTTGCGATTAATAGCCGGGTAGAGGATATACAGATTACGCCGAATGGTCAATTGATTGACCGCTTTACGGGCCTGCAGCTAGCGGATGAGGACGGCAACCCCCTGCAAATCCGCATCTCGATCATTGATAATCCCTATGCATTAATCCGCGAGGGCAATGGCAACTTCGTACTGGATGATGGCGCGGCACCGGCTCGACTCCAATTGGACGAGGATGCTGTGCAGATCATGCAGGGCTACGAGGAACGCTCCAATGTAGATCCGACAGCGACGCTAGTAGAGATGATGACCGCGCAGCGCGCGTATGAATCCAATCAGAAGATTGTGCAATACTACGACCAGAGCTTGCAGAAAGCCGTAAACGAGGTAGGTAGAGTATGAATCATTCCATGATCAACGCCAGCGTGACGATGAACAACCTGCAGCGGAAGATCGACGTCATCTCCAACAATATCGCGAATATGGACACCATCGGATATAAGAAGCAGCAAGCCAGTTTCGAGGATCTGCTGACCATTACGAAGCAGCAATACGCAGCGGGTGAATTACCGGGCCGCTTAACTCCCGGAGGTCATGTAATCGGCTCTGGCGCGCGTCTGAGCCAGCTTCAATCAGACTTCGCGCAGGGCTCTGTGCTTATGACCAATAACACCTTCGATCTCGCGATAGAAGGTGATGCCTTCTTCGAGGTCGGACGGAGTCAGGTGGACGGCAATGGCAATGTCACCTACACGCCGGCTTGGACGCGTAGCGGCGCATTCGGTCTGTCACTCCTGCCGGGAGACCCGGAGAACAGCAGACTGGTTACCGCAGAGGGGGCGCCAGTATATGGCGTTAACGGCGAACCGATCATCATCCCGAATGGCCGAGCCATTACGATTGACGCGCAAGGCCGAATCCTCGCCAGCCTGGCCGATAATCCGTCAGCACCGCCAGAGCAGGTCGCTCAGCTGCGGCTCGTACAGGCCGTGCGTCCTCAGCTGTTGATCAGCCATGGCGAGAATATGTTCATCCTGCCGGAGCAATATGCAGCACCTGAGCAGCGCGATGCGCTCATGCAGCAATTGGATCTCGCGGCCTATACAGTCGACAACGCACCGGTTCAGATTAGGCAGGGCGCACTCGAAGGCTCCAATGTAGACCTGACCACCGAGATGACCGAGCTCATCCAGATGCAGCGCGCGTTCCAATTCAATGCCAGAGCGATCACCTCCGCGGAGATGATGATGAATCTGACGAACAATCTGAGAGGATAAAATAACGATGATTGGACCTAACGATAACGAGCCCAAGCAAGCGCCTAGGCCGGCGGGCAATCCGCAGCAAGGCCAGCGTAAGCCGGCACAGCCGGACCAGCCAGTGCAACAGGGGAGCCAGCAGGCTCCGCCACAGCAAGCTAGACCGCAGCAAGGCCAGCCTGCAAGACCGCCGGCCCTAGGCCAGCAGCGTCCACCGGGCCAGCAGGCCCCTGCAGCCGCAGCCGCAGCAACGGCCGCGCCGCAGGCGAAGCCAGCAGCTGGACAGAAGAAGCCGAGTGGCAAGTTTCCTCGCTGGCTCATCATAATACTCCGAGTGCTGCGATTCTTCCTAGTTCCAGCCCTATGCCTGGCAGCCCTCTTCATCGGACTGACCATTGGCTACTCCACCATCGGCGGTGAGAGTGCTGGAGACGTGTTCAAGATTGACACCTGGAAGCATCTATATGATCTCGTATTCGAAGGAACCTGAGCGGCGTGACTGCTCAGGTTTTTTTGCGCAGAGTTGTTCCTCTAGACACCTGTGTGCTGCAGCGTCGGAATCTGATACTGCATGGTGCGATGAGAGGTAAGTGGTGCGTGCAGCGCCGGAAAGTGATGCTACAAGGTGCATGATGCGGTAATTGTGCGCTGCAGCGTCGGAATCTGATACTGCATGGTGCGATGAGAGGTAAGTGGTGCTTGGAGCGCCGGAAAGTGATGCTACAAGGTGCATGATGCGGTAATTGTGCGCTGCAGCGCCGGAAATGCGCCTAGAATAAAAAGTGGACACTTCCTAAGAGCATCACTGATAATAGATTTTAGGAGGGGTTCACTATGGGTGAAACACGTCAGCACTACAATGAAGAATTCAAAAAGGAAGCTGTAAAGTATGTTCAGGAACAATCCAAGTCTCTTCCGGAACTTGCGGAGGAGCTTAATATCCCTGCGGGAACGCTTCGACAGTGGATGGCGAAGTATCGGCAGTTTGATGGCGAGCCAAGCGCCGAACGTGTTCGACAATTAGAGCAACAGCTTAAGGACAAGGAACGTCTGCTCGCAGAGAAGGATCGCGAGTTAGAGAACGTCAAGGATGAACTTGCCATAGTAAAAAAAGCGGTGCACATCTTCAGCAAACCAAGGAACTAAGGTTCCAATTCATCGAGAAGCATAGCTCTGAACACTCGGTGGAGAAGATGTGCAAAGTCATGCAAGTATCTCGGAGCGGTTATTACAAGTGGTTGTCTGCCGGGCCCAGCCCCTCAGAATTGAAACGGATTGAAGTTCAAGAGCGAATCCACTATTACTTCTATGACAATCAAGAGCGATATGGGAGTCCGAAGATCACTGAGTTGCTACACAAGGAAGGGTATACCACGTCTGAACGTACGGTTACCACGTATATGCAAGCTCTGAACCTCAGATCCTGTGTGTCACGTAAATACAAAGTCCAGACAACAGATTCGAATCATAGCCATCCCATTGCACCAAATGTTGTGAACCAAAACTTTAACGTTAACCAGCCCAATAAGATCTGGGCGGCTGACATTACATATATTCCTTGTCGTGCAGGACGATTGTACCTGGCCAGTATACTCGATCTGTGTACCAAAGAGATTGTTGGATGGCGACTAGGTGATCGTATGACCGTGGATTTAGTTATTGGCGCATTAGAGCGAGCGTATGGGGCTAAGAAGCCAGGCAAAGGCCTCATTCATCACTCCGATCGCGGATCACAATATGCCTCGCATGAATACCAGGAACGAGTAGCAGCATACAAGATGCAAATTAGTATGAGCCGTAAAGGAAACTGTTACGATAATGCCTGCATAGAGTCCTTTCACAGTATCTTGAAAAAGGAACTCATCTATTGCACGAAGTTTAAAACCAAGCAACAAGCACATGAAGAGATCTATCGATACATCGAATTCTTTTATAACCGCAAACGAATTCATGGTTCAATCGGTTATCTCTCACCGGTTCAGTTTGCCGCGCAATTTAAAGTTGCATAACTTAGCTTGAGTGTCCACTTTCTTGACAGAGCACCAAAGCAGGCCGAGCAAGGAAAGTGGAATTAAGCGAGGGAGTAGAAACTGCAATTTCGCTGGCAGGCTTGAATGAGGGTCGTTATGTACTTGTTGCAGGATCATGGCGTTATCATTTCGAGATTATTAACAATCCAGATTGATCTATACTTAGTTAGACGACTCCTGCGCATATCACCCAATTCGGTGGTGTGCGCAGGAGTTTAATTTTCTTCGCTGAATAGGTATAATGGAACAGATATAGTGTTGTAAATGGCGAGAGGGGGAAGCCAATCCTGTGAATGTGCCGAACATCCTGACGATATGCAGGTTCCTGCTCATTCCTGTCTATCTTATCGTCTTCGCGTCCGGACATTTGCTGTGGGCATTCTTCGTGGTGCTGGTAGCGGGTGCAACGGATATTCTGGACGGGTATATTGCTAGATCGCGCGGTCAGGTGACGAGGCTGGGCGAGATGCTGGATCCGCTGGCCGATAAGAGCATGATGATCGTGGTGATCGTATCACTGGTGGTGAAGGGGCTCATCCCCTGGTATGCGGCTGTGCCGATCTTCATCCGGGATGTCGGGATGATTATCGGGTCAGCGATCTTCCACTTCCGCGGCAAGCGCACAGTGCCTGCCAATGCGATGGGGAAGCTGACAACGGTTTTATTTTACATAGCGGTGCTGCTCATTGTGATTCGGTTCGAGTACGCCATTCATTACCTCTGGTTCGTGGTGGCGTTCGCCTTCCTGACGTCGGGCATCTACATCTTCAAGTTTCAGAAGCTGAACCGATAAACCAAAGGGCATCTCTCCAGGCGGACGGAGCCTGAGGAGATACCCTTATATCAACCTTCAGGTCTGCAGACTTGAAGGGACAATCTTAGCTTAGGTTAAGATGTTGAAAATTATACTTAGGGGGCACAAAATGATGTTAGATATTAAGCAAATTCAAGAGATTATCCCGCACCGCTATCCCTTCCTGCTGATCGATCGCATACTGGAGCTGGAGAGCGGCGTGCGCGCGGTGGGGATGAAGAATGTGACGATGAATGAGCACTTCTTCGCGGGTCACTTCCCCGAGTATCCAGTGATGCCGGGCGTGCTGATTGTGGAGGCGCTGGCGCAGGTTGGCGCGGTTGCGATCTTAAGCGTGCCGGAGAACAAGGGACGGATCGCGCTGTTCGCGGGCATCGATAATCTGCGGATTCGCGGTCAGGTAACACCGGGGGATACGCTGCGTCTGGAGCTGGAGATTACCCGGATGAAGGGCAAGATTGGCAAGGGCAGAGCCGTCGCCTCGGTGGATGGCAAGACGGTTGTCGAGGGTGAGCTCATGTTCGCCCTGCAATAAAGTCATGCAAGAAGTGAATCATACTGTGGAGGCTTGCTGCCTATAGTGTATACAGGAGATATAGAGCACACCAAGGTCTGCTCGGCATGACCAGGGCATCGAGCCAGAATTCGGATAGGAGGCTGTTGGGATGAGTGAAGCAAGAGAGGCAAGGTTACGTTATGAGCGATGGCTCGGCGATGCGCTGATTGACGCCGCGACGAAGGCGGAGCTGCAGGCGATCAGTGATCAGCCGGCTGAGATTGAGGATCGCTTCTATCGCGAGCTGGAATTCGGCACCGGCGGTCTGCGCGGCGTGATCGGCGCGGGGACGAACCGGATTAACGCCTATACGGTAGGCAAGGCGACACAGGGACTGTCGCGGTACATACGGGAGAAGGCGGAGCAGCTGGGTCAGCAGCCAGCGGTGGCGATCGCCTATGACTCGCGCCATCAGTCACCGGAGTTCGCGGAGGTGGCGGCGCTGGTCCTAGCGGCTAACGGCGTGAAGGCGTATATGTTCGACGGGCTGCGGTCGACGCCGGAGCTGAGCTTTGCGGTGCGCCATCTGGGCGCGACCGGGGGGATTGTCATTACGGCGAGCCACAATCCGCCGGAATATAACGGGTACAAGGTGTACGGCCCGGACGGCGGACAGCTTGTACCCGATCAAGCCGAGCTGGTCATCGGCTATATCAAGGCGATCACCGAGCTGGCGCAGGTGAAGCAGCTGTCGCGGGCGGATGCGATTGCGCAAGGCCGCCTGGTTATGCTCGATGAGGCGCAGGATCGCGCGTTCATCGCAGCCGTCACAGCGACGCTGCCTGGCGGAGATGCCCTGCGGGCCGCAGCGAGCGAGCTGAAGGTCGTCTACACGCCGCTGCATGGCGCAGGCAATGTGCCGGTGCGCGCGGCGCTGGCGGCTGCCGGCTTCACGCAGGTGACGGTGGTGCCCGAGCAAGAGAAGCCGGACGCGAATTTCACGACGGTGAAGTCGCCGAATCCGGAGGAGCGGGCCGCGTTCGAGCTGGCGATCAAGCTGGCGGAGCAGAGCGGCGCGGACATCATTATCGGCACGGATCCGGATTGCGATCGGGTGGGCGCGGTTGTACGGGGTAGCGAAGGCACATATACGGTGCTGAGCGGAAACCAGTCCGGCGCGATCATGGTGCATTATCTGCTTACACAACTGAAGGCGCAGGGCAGACTGCCTGCTGACGGTGTAGTGATTAAGACGATTGTGACAAGCGAGCTGGGCGCGGATATCGCGCGGGCGCATGGCCTGCAGGTGATGAATACGCTGACCGGCTTTAAGTATATTGGCGAGAAGATGACGCAGTTCGAGCGCGCAGGCGGCACGCCGCAGTATGTGTTCGGCTATGAGGAGAGCTACGGTTATCTAGCCGGCACGTACGCGCGCGATAAGGATGCGGTGCTGGCCTCCGCGCTGCTGTGCGAGGCGGCGGCGTATTATAAGCAGCAGGGCAAGTCGCTCTACGATGTGCTGCTGGAGCTGTACGCGGAGTATGGCTATTACCTCGAGCAGCTGGAGTCGATTACGCTGAAGGGCAAGGACGGCATGGAGAAGATGGCTGTGATTATGGACAGCTGGCGGAGCAATGGACCGACAGAGGCGGCTGGCGCTGCGGTAACGGAGACGCTGGATTATGCGCAGGGGCTCAGCGGCCTGCCGGCCGAAAATGTACTCAAGTACCGCCTCGCCGACGGTTCCTGGTTCTGTCTTCGCCCGTCGGGGACGGAGCCGAAGATGAAGCTGTATTTTGCCGTTAGGGGGACGTCTGTAGAGGATTCAAAGCAGCGTCTGGCGAAGCTGACAGAGGCTGTGCTATCTAGAGTGGAATAGGAGAATCCAATGAAGGTACTAATAGACATCTATGAGAAGTGGAATCGAATCAGCCTGAAGGGGCTATGGATCCTAGTGGCGGTTGGGCTGCTCGCGTCGATCCCGCTGCTGGTGAATCGGGCGGAGATGGACAGTACGTCTAAGCGGATGGAGTTCGTGTTCGATTATCGGGATCTGCTGGATATCTCGGAGTATCAGCCGGATCCGCAGGCGTTCATCGCGGCGCATCTGGAGAAGCTTCGGGCTGCCGGTGTGCAGACGCTGGCGGTGTATGAGAGCACGCTGGATGAACTGGAGATGAGTGGCGGTCTGACGGTGTACGGCGCGGATGAGATGTCGCTGATGACCGGGGACCAGACGCTGAAGCAGCGGTATCAGACGTATGTGATCTTCAATCGCGAAGCGGACGCGGAGCTGCTGATCCCTGTCATTCGTGAGGGCTTCGATCTGTTCGATATTCCAGTGGAGGCATGGTCTTATGAGGGTAGGATAGGGCTAATCATCGGTGCCGGCAAGAGCCATGCGACGATGATTCCGCTCGATCCTGATCTGATTCAGATCAGTCTGCTGCAGGAGCAGGGCTTCCGCGTATCCGTGCGGCTGTCCGATCTGCGTCCATATGAGCATGATCGGATGGATGCGCTGCTCGGCAATCTGAAGGCACATGGTGTCGATTCGATCATCTTCGCAGGCAAGCAGGTGACCGGCTTCGGGACGGATGCGGCGCAGCTGTCGCTGACGAGTATGGCGGAGCTGCTCGAGAAGCATGCGATTCAATTCGCCGTGATCGATCAGCCGATGGCCAAGCAGCAGAAGGGAATTGGCAAGTTAGCGAACCTAACCGATTATCAGGTGGTCAGGCTGCACTCCATTCTCGAGGAGGAGGCGGCTAATGACGCGCGGGTGCTGGCGGATCGCTATGTGCTCGCGGTGAAGGACCGCAACTTCCGGATGATTTATCTCAATGCGAGGATCAAGGTAGATCGGGAAACAGCTACGGTAACGGCGCCTCTGCAGAACTTGTACAACAGTCTGGCGGATCCGGAATTTGGCGCCATTGAGCGAATCAAGGCGCTCGGCTATGAGATCGGACCGGCTGAGCCGTTCACGCCAATTAATCCGGATTGGGAGCGGATCTTCAAGGCGCTGGTGTTCCTCGGAGCGGTTGCGCTGATCGCGCGTACGGCAGGCTATTATCTGGGCCGGTTGACGCTGCTGATCTTCTTAATCGGCTTGGTGGGCACGGCCGGACTGTATGTGCTCAGCTCGACGATCTGCGTCCAGGCGCTGGCGCTGCTATCTGCGGTCTGCGCGCCTACTGCGGCGATTATTGTGGCGATTCGCCTCACGCGCGGACGGATGCATGCCCGCAGGGGCGCGGTGCTGCAGGATGTGTCCGGCGTCTATCTTGATGAGGTGGGCCATAACCGCGGGTTAGGCGCTGCTGGTGGTACTGGCGGTGTCAGCGGTGTCGGTGTGTGGCGGGATTTCGGCTGGAGTCTAGGCCTATTCGCGCGCACCTTGCTGCTGTCGCTGATCGGCGCGGTATTCACAGTGGCTCTGCTGAATCATATCTCGTATCTGCTCGTGCTCAATCAGTTCCGCGGGGTGAGCGTGCTTCATGCGCTGCCGATCATGCTCGCAGCGTTGTATGCATTCTTCTTCAGCGGAGCGGGCAGTCTGCTCGAGGTGCTCGGGCGGTTCAAGAAGTTCTTAACATTGAATATTCAGATTGTCTGGGTCGCGCTCGCGGGCGTGCTCGGGGTGATCTTGATGTATTACATGACGCGGACAGGGAATAATGCGGTGGTGCTGCCGTTCGACCGCGAGTTCCGCGCCTTATTGGAGAATACGCTAGGCGTCCGTCCGCGGACGAAGGAATTGCTGACTCATCCATTGTTCATTATGGGGATTTATCTGCTGCTCCGACATGGCAAGAAGGCCGCGCTGGCGCTCGTAGTGGCCGGCTCGATGGCGCAGCTGTCGATTGTCGATACATTCGCGCATCTGCATACGCCGCTGTGGATCTCTGCGGTTCGCGTGCTGCTCGGCGCTGTGATCAGTATCGGGATTGCCTTGGTGTATCTCGCAGCCTGGGAGCTGCTCGTTAGGGGATGGAAGCGATGGCGGACTTATCTGTTACCGCAAGAGTAGCCATATCGGGTTATTACGGTTTCAATAACAGCGGGGACGAGGCTGTGCTGCAGTCGATCATCATGGCGCTGAAGGAAGAGGGAGAGCGGGCCGGCATTTATGTGTCGCCCGTCGTGCTCTCGGCCGATCCGGTGAAGACGTCGCGCCTATACGGCGTGGAGTCGGCGCATCGGATGCGGCCCTCCGAGCTGCGCGAAGCGATCGCCTCCTGCGACGCGCTGATCAGCGGCGGCGGGAGCTTGCTGCAGGACGTGACGGGTCTGACCACGATCCCTTATTATGTGGGCGTGCTGAAGCTCGCCCAGTGGATGCGCAAGCCGACGTTCATCTATTCGCAGGGCGTCGGCCCGGTTCAGCGCGGGAGACTGTTCAATGGGATGATTCGCGGTGCGATGAATCAGAGTAAGCTGGTCTCCGTGCGGGATGAGCAGTCAGCAGAGCTGCTGCTGCGGATGGGGGTCCGGCAAGAGGTGCTGGTCGTGCCGGACCCGGTGATGGGCTTCCCCTGGCTCGACGAGGGGAAGCTGGATATGCCGGGAGGCGACCGCATCCCGGTCGTGGGCGTGGCGGTCCGCCATTGGCGGAAGGACCGCCGCGAGCTCGAGCAGCTGGCCGCCGGCCTATCGCTGCTCGCAGAGCGCCGCCGCGTGCGCATCCGGCTGCTGCCACTGCACCCGCCCTACGATGATGATGCATCATCGCAGGTGCTGGCGCAGCTGAGCGCTCCGGCGCGGGCCGGCGCGGAGCTGGTGCGCGGCGCGCTGACGCCGCTCGCGATGCTCGAGCAGGTCGCGGGCTGCGACCTGATGATCGCCATGCGGCTGCATGCGCTCATCTACGCCGCGACGCAGCTGGTGCCGATGCTCGGCATCTCGTATGATCCGAAGATCGATCACTTCCTGCATCGGCTCGGCGAACAGCCGGTCGGCACGACCGACTCGCTGGATCCGGAGCGGCTGGCGAGCGAGGCCGATCAGCTGCTGGACGGCGTCGACGCATGGCGTGACCGCCAGAAGCCGCGAATTGACGCCATGCGCAGTCAATCTCGACTGCCAGCGCAACAAATTGTGCGCTTCTTGCGTATATAGGTACAATGCAACGAAGGCATCGTTACGGAATAACTTTCGTTATGAGCCATAAGGAGCCTTAAGGAGCGATACAGCTGATGCAAGCGAGGCAACAACCGATACCAACCGTCTCCCTATTCGGCGTGCATGTGTCGAAGCTGGACATGCAAGCATCGATCGACTATCTGATCGGAGCGGTCGAGCGGCGTGAGCCGCACCAGGTCATCACCGCAAATCCGATCATGCTGATGACTGCGCTGGGTGATCCCGCCTATATGGCGATGATGAAGCAGGCCGAGTTCATCGTGCCGGACGGCACTGGCGCGGTGTGGGCCGCTGGGTATGTCGGACAGCCGGTCGCGGAGCGTGTGCCCGGGATCGAGCTCATGCATCATCTACTGGCTGCGGGTGAGCAGCGCGGCTGGCGCGTGTACTTGCTGGGCGCATCACCGGAGACGATCAAGACCGCGCATGAGCGGCTGACGATGGATTATCCGCGTCTGACATTCGCCGGGTATCGCGACGGCTTCTTCACGGATGATCAGGATGCTGAGGTGATCGCGGAGATTCAGGCGGCCAAGCCGGATTTATTATTCGTCGCGCGCGCGGTGAATAATCAGGAGCCTTGGATCGGACGATATAAGGAGGAGCTCGGCGTGCCGGTCATGATGGGTGTCGGCGGCAGCTTCGATGTCGTCGCTGGCAACGTGAAGCGAGCGCCCAAGCTGTTCCGGCAGCTGCGCGCGGAATGGCTGTACCGGCTGCTGATGCAGCCGACACGCTGGCGTCGCATGCTGGCCTTGCCGCAATTCGCGATCAAGGTCATGCGTGAGCGTGAGCGAGTGACGCAGGACATCTGGTGAAGCGTTTAGCTGAGCAGCTTGGTGCTGTACCAGACGAACGTCGGCGGATATAGTGAAATTGTTTAGCATAATGGTGCTGTACCAGGTGAACGTTAGCGGATATGGTGAATTTTTTTAGCATAATGGTGCTGTACCAGACGAGTGGTAGCAGATATAATAGAAATTTGAGTATAATGGTGCTTTGACAGCTGATCTAGCTGAGCTAAGGAGTGAAGAATACCCTATGTTCTTATTATATATAATTGGATTTATCGCAGCCCTGCTGCTGTCTGTCATCCTGACGCCGTTCGTCATCCGGCTGGCCCACCTCGTGGGCGCGGTCGATGCGCCGAATGCGCGCAAGGTGCACACCCGCATCATGCCTCGTCTGGGTGGACTAGCCATCTATCTCGCCTTCGTCGGCGGATTCCTGGCGCTCAGCCCGGCCTTCGGCCTGATCGATACCGGCCTGAAGGCGAATGCGGCCTGGGGGATCCTCATCGGCGGCACCATTATCGTGCTCACCGGCGTGCTCGATGACCGCTTCGAGCTGTCACCGAAGTTCAAGCTGCTCGGCATTCTCGCTGCGGCGATCGTCGTGGTATCCTTCGACATGAAGGTGGAATTCATCAATATTCCGTTCCTCGGCGCGGGCCACAGCTTCGGCGAATGGCTCAGCATTCCGATCACGATCTTCTGGATCGTCGGCGTGACCAACGCGATCAACCTGATCGACGGCCTCGACGGCCTTGCCGCAGGTGTATCCGCGATCTCCATCGGCACGATACTCGTGCTGGCGGTCATGATGGGCAATGTCACGGTCATCATCCTGTGCGCGGTGCTGCTCGGCAGCATACTCGGGTTCCTATTTTTCAACTTCCATCCTGCTAAGATATTCATGGGCGACTCCGGGGCCTTGTTCCTCGGCTTCAGCATCGCCACCTTGTCCATTCTCGGCTTCAAGCAAGCGACCCTCGTGTCGTTCGTTGTCCCGCTGCTGATCATCGCGATTCCGTTCTCGGATACGATCTTCGCGATCATCCGGCGCAAGCTGAACAACAAGCCGTGGAACGCGGCTGACAAGAACCATCTGCATCACTGCTTGCTGGAGCTGGGACTCAGTCATCGCAACACGGTGTTGCTCATCTATGGGCTGTCCGGTGTGTTCGGCCTGCTGGCGATCCTGCTCTCCAACGCGGCGCAGTGGGTCACGGTCATCGCAGTCGTTGTCGTGCTGCTGCTGATCGAGATCGGCGCGGAGCTGATCGGCGTGATGAACAGCAAGAAGAAGCCCGTGCTGAACTTCGTGCGCTGGCTGATTCAGTTGAAGTAAGTGAGATTTGACTGTATACGTTCAGACAATTTCGATATATAGTGGTACTAGGCAGATACTCTGCTTCAATTACGCGGAAGTGGCACTCGCGCGTACCCGCTTGGGGGCACGGATTTACGTGGAAAATAATACCCTGTTCGTCCCACAAGGAGATTGTCCTTGTCGCTGCCGCTAAATTATCATCATGATCGACCTTGATTATATCAGGGTCGATTCTTTGTTCAAGGAGAAGTTACGCGATGCTGTCAGTTCATGAATTATTGACTATACAGAATCGCCTTCGCCAACTAACATTGCACTTTCAAATCTAATTCAGTTTATGGATGTACGGAGCAACAACAGCAGCCATATGGCTGCTGCGTTCATGATTATCAGGTGTTTATGGATTGATCTTGATTAGTCTGTGCAATCTCAGCCTCACCCAGTCCAGTAGCTTTCTTGATGAATTCTAGATCCGCCCCCATCGCAAGCAGGTTCCTGGCGACCTCAACTTTTCCTTCCTTCTTCCCTTCCTTCTTCCCTTCTTTCTTCCCTTCCTTTAATCCCTCTTTCCGACCTTTCTTCTCCCAGGATGTCATCAGTTCCATCACTTGCGCCTCCTTTGGCATTTGTTGGACTTCGTTATATAGCACGAACTCTTCCTGTGCGTTTAATTTGAGATACGTATCGAAGAATACAGCTAGCAGCTCTGTTCGAGCGGGATCAAGTTGAAGTCGTACCAGCATGCGCAGAAACTCCAGCTTCACCCTGACCTTCTCGCTCTTATTATACCCCATTTTGCTAAGTAAGGCAGCGGCTACCGGATTATTCGATTGCATATATTCGCGCCAATTATGCTTATGTAATTCGATCGTGGAATAGCGGAAAGTCATCACCTGGAGGAATGGAAACCCCCAGCCGAACGTATCTGGTTCGTCTCGAGCAGCGCCATGACTAAACACGGCAATGGGCATGATTCGTCGCCGGTACTTCTCGTAGAGTCGGCTGGCATACAGGAACATCCGCTCAGGGAATTCTGCTTCCACATAGGACTGCGGCTCGATATGGATGATAATCAGTGCGGCTTCCCCCTTCAGGCGCACCTCTACTAGCAGATCGACTCTCCCCTTCTTGCCTCCCGTTATATCGGTGTACACTTCCTCAGACAGAAACTTCACATGCTCGTAGTCGATCATGGCATCCAAGTCGGGATAGAATAACTGGATAAACTCACGAAAGAACGTACGCAACAACTCCTTGAATAATCGGTCATGATCAATCGCCAACTAAACTCCTCCTGTCTCGCCGCGTTGAGTACGCATTAATATCAAAAAAGCACCATGCGCGCAGAGATAATCTCTACAGGCACGGTGCTTCCGTGATCGGCATTTGGATTTACAGCCAGTATAGCACATCTGTATCCAATTTCCAGCGATTTCTTCGTGAATAAGTGAATGTGTTGAATGTGTAAGGCTTCTCCCACCCCCCCCCTGATACTCCCCCGTGAATCATGGTATAATAGCCTTCGATTATGCATGCACGATACGCAACCATCCACGAGGTGTCGCCATGGTATTCCACTCATCCAACTTCCTAATCTTCATGATCCTACTGCTCATCCCCTACTACCTGTGGCAGAGGGGACGCATATCGATGCTCATCGTAGCGAGCTGCATCTTCTACGCGGCGTCCGGGCTGGGACTGCTGCTCCTGTTCATTGCGATGACCATCGTGACGTTCCTGGCGATGCGGCTCATGCAGCGTCCGCGCCTGCGCTGGATGTTCTGGGTCGGTATTGCGGCGAATGTGGGGAATTTGGTTTATTTTAAATATAGTCTCATGTTCCTCAGCACCATCGAGCTCACACTAGGGCGGGAGTTGCTGCTCACCGAGCTGGCGCGCAGCTGGCTGACGGAAGGGCAAGGGGATCTGCTGCTGCCGGTCGGGATCTCGTTCTATACGTTCCAATTCATCTCCTACCTGATCGATGTGCGGCGGGGGACCGTTGAGGGGACGCGCAACCCGCTGCGCCTCTGGATGTATGTGGCCGTGTTCCCTCATCTGATGGCAGGGCCGATCATGCGAGGCGGTGAGCTGATCCCGCAGCTGGACAAGCTGAACGAATCGTCGATTCGCTGGCACGAGATCCGGTTCGGGCTCTATATGATCCTGGTGGGGCTGATCAAGAAGGTCGCGCTCGCCGATCAGATTGCGCCGATTGTGAATGTGCTGTATGAGGACGTCGGTGTGCTCTCGGGCGCGCAGGCGTGGATTGCCACGTATCTGTTCGGGTTTCAGATCTACTTTGACTTCTCGGCTTACAGCGATATGGCGCTCGGACTCGGCTATCTGCTGGGCTTCCAGCTGATTATTAACTTCCGGACTCCGTTCCTCAGCTCCAATCCGAGCGAATTCTGGAATCGCTGGCACATCTCCCTATCCCGCTGGATCAGGGACTATATCTACATTGGACTCGGCGGCAATCGCAAGGGAGCGACTCGCACCTATGTGAACCTGCTGGCGGCGATGCTGATCTCCGGGCTGTGGCACGGGGCGGCCTGGCACTTCGTAATATGGGGCGGCGTGCATGGCCTGCTGCTCGTGCTGTATCGGTGGTGGACGAAGCTGATGAACCAGATCGATCGGGACAAAATAATACGCACCAACTGGCTCTACCGCCTGCTGGCAATCTTCCTGTTCTACCATGTCGTGACGTGGACCTGGGTGTTCTTCCGCGCGGAGTCGCTGCGGGAGGCGTGGACGCTGACGCTGAAGATGGTTGGCGTCGGCGCTAGCGCTGCAGGCGCTGCAGGCGCTGCAGGCGCTGCAGGCGTATCCCCTTCGCTCAGCGAGGTTCCGATCTTCGCGGCATGGGGCCTATCCCCCTCGCTCAGCCAGCTGTTCCTGCTGGTCGGCGCGCTCTACGTGCTGCATATTCTCGAATGGGGGCTGCGGGATCGTGAGCGGCAGGTGAGCCGGGTGTGGCACTGGGTGCCGGCGCCGCTGCGCGGAGTCGTCTATGCGGGGATCATCCTCATGCTGTTCTACTTCATGAAGGGGGAGACGTATGACTTCATCTACTTCCAATTCTGACGCGCGCGACGTCTCCCGCTGGCATCGCTTCCGCTATCTCGGCTGGGGCCTGCTGATCGCGGCCGTGCTGGTCAGCGCGGCGGATGTCCGGATCTTCCGAAGCGCATACACCTACGATATTGGTGGCGCGAGCGGAGCGCGTGGCGGCTCGATTGGCCAGTGGGCGCATATCGATCGCGCCTTCGAGGCGGTAGATCCTGCCAAGATCGAGTATGCGATCTTCGGCGATTCGCAGAGCATTGACGGGCTGCTGCCTGCGGTGATGGCCGAGGAGTTGGGCGTTCAGGCCGAGGCGATCTTCAACTTCAGTGTCACCGGCGGCAAGCCCTCCGATAACGTGTACACCTATCGCACCTACATCGATCGCATGCCGAATCTGCGCAGGGTGATCTATGTGGTCAATGAGCATCAATTCAATAATGCGGATGTTGGGGCTGATGTGAAATTCAAATTCCATGCGCGTCTGGGCGAACGGTTGCGGGCAGTTGATACAGACAATTACGGCGAGCTGCTCACAGGCTGGGCGCTGCGCTCCTATGGCTTGCGCGGGGAGTGGACGAAGCTGGTCGAGCGCTACCGGGTGGGCTGGTGGCCTGCAGAGCCGCATCTGTATCCCGGCGGCATTCAGCCGACAACGTGGTCGCCACCGGAGAATCGCAGTGAGACGTATGCGCGCGAGGTGGCGGATCGCTGGTTCGAGAACTGGGAGCCGGATGGCGTGCATACCCAGCAATTCAGCTGGCTGATCGCGGATATGAAGCAGGAGCGGGGGCTGGATGTCGTGATCGTGCAGCTGCCTCGAACGGCTTGGTTCGAATCGATTGTGGAAGGCGACTATTCGGCACAGCTGGAGGAGTATCAGCAGCGCATTCGGACGGCGGCGGATCAGGCGGAGGGCGTGGAAGTTGCCGTAATCGAGATGGATGCGGCAGGTCTGACGGTCGAGGATTTCCGTGACGCCAACCATGTGAACGCGTCCGGCGCGGACAAGCTAAGCCGCTATGCAGCGAATCGCTGGTGGCGATAATAGGTTTTACTTCGGAATAAGTATGATTTGTAATTAAGTTGGACTTGATAATATGTTGTACAGAGGGGTGAGGCAAATGGTGAAGTGTCAGACAGAGCGAATAACGAACAAAGGAATGGTCGTTATCCCAATTGAAATTCGAAGACAGCTTCATATTGAGGAAGGAGATAAGCTGGAAATTTCAGTGGATGATGGAGTTGCCACCTTCCGAGTGGTGAAGAAGAAATCTGTACTCGATGCGTTCGGCATGCTTAAGACGGATAAGCCATATCAGCCCATTAGCCAGATTAGGGAGACCGTAATGGCGGATATGGTACGCGAGAAGATGGACACCGAGCATGAATAGATTCATTGTTGATACGAATATGTTGATTAGGACCCTTGTTGATGATAACGATCCGCAGCGTCAAGCCATACTAAGCATACTCACCAGAGTGTCGAGCGGTGAGATCATTCTGGTAGTACGCAATGAAGTTGTCATCGAAGCAGTGTGGGTTTTGAAATCCTATTATAAGTTACCTCGGGCGTCAATTGCGCGTGCAGTAGGGCGCTTCTTGGGTTCTGACGGTATAGAGTCGAGCAGAGAGATCCGGACGGCGATTGGCTATTAGAGACCGTGAATGCAGACATTGTCGACCTGTTATTGTCCACGTACGCAACCAGCACGAGCACAGCTGTACTGACTTGGGATCAGGATTTCCTCAAGTTGAATTGTGAATCTTACACACCCGAACAAATCGATAATTGAGACCATTCGCCTATGCGATTGGTCTAATTTTTTGAACGGAAGGCACCGATATATGAGAAGAGTGTCTTCATCCTGTTCCGACAAGAATCGTGAATCAGGACAACTTTACGGGCGGAATTGCGTCTATTAGAATACCATACATAAAAAGGAGAGATTTACCTTGAGAAATTTGGGGAAACGCCTATTCAGCGTGATCATGGCAGCCGCGTTGCTGGTTGCACTGTTCCCGCCTCTGGCGCAGGACGCCCATGCGGCGATCTCAATCGTGATCACGAAGCCGACAGCCTCGGCGACGAGTCAGTCGAATCCAATGAACGTAACGTCCAAGCAGGTAGACATAGAGTTCCAGTTCACTGATATCTCAGACGCCCAGATGTCGAATCTTGCTTATAAGATTCAGAATATGACAACAGGCGCGTCACAGACAGTGGCTGATAACCCTGCACAGAAGATTGGGACAGGCCAGGGTGTGTTTCAGGGAATGGAGCTGATCGAAGGGGTCAACCGCATTGTGGTTCTCCTCGACACCGGCTCCAAGCCAGAATCGCTTCCGGTGTGGATCAATTACACAGCTGTTACATCCATCTCGAACCTCAAGATTGATGGACGCGCCTTCAGCAGCGGGATGATCGTGCCGAATACGAATACGATGTCCAGCGGCTTTGGCATGGTCTTCGTAGAGGGCTTCGCGCCGAATGCCTCGGAGGTTATGGGGTATTCCACGAAGACGCCGGCAGGTGACCGCAGTGACTTCTTGCTGCCACTGACAGGTCAATTCTCATTCAGCGCCGGCCACGATAACATGGCTGAGCTTAAGCTTCGTCCAGGCGATAATGATATGACCATTGTTGCTTCGAATCCATTTAAGACCTATAGAGCAGATCGTCAGTTTGTATACAATAACGGCGGTGCGTTCTTATATAATACTGTTGTGGATGCAGTATACAGCAATGTCACATTACCAGTAGATCCAGATGATACTTCAGTTGTAATTCCCACTCCATTATATAAACAGCCTACTTTCGTAGGATCTCAGTCAACCGGACCTTTCGGGGTTAATATGACTACTGACATTAAGATCAATCGCGATCTGCTTGGTTTCACCCATAATGGTTTTGAAATCCAGATTGATGGAAGCACGCCAATTCAAGGTACGATTGGCGCTATCGTTGGCAATACGGTCGAGCTGACAATTCCTTCGAATGCAACACCTACTAGTACATATGTACTTGATGTTACACCGGGCGATTACTATTTAATTAAGAATGTGAGGATCGAGGGCCTTCTATTCAATCCGAATAGTTCGACGCAGACGATGAACGTCACATTCGCACCAGTTGGGAGTCATAGTGTCCAGACACAAGAATTTATTTTCTACTTCTCTAATGCCCATCAGCCTTATGTAAATTCTGTTAAAATGGCGAATGGCCAGGAATTATACAGTGGTATTGAAATTTCGATTCTAACCTCTGCGTTCGATCTAGTTATTGATACGGTTAATTCCGTTGATCGGGTCAATGTGTACCTACCTAGTGACGGAACAGGAGCACCTGTTGCTACAACAACTAATCTGAATACTGATGGTGACTTCACACTGTCGCTGAATAAAGACTTGTTGCCAGAGGGGCAGAGCATCCTGCGCTTTGTGCCATCTACGAGCGGTGTAGAGAATCTGTTGGGTGCCAGGGAATTCTTGATTAACTATAACCCATCGCCATACGTCTACATCACCAATATTGTGAATGGTAATTCGTATAGCGAGAATGCAATTGAGCCCAAATTGATAAATAAGGACGGCGTAGCAGTAAATGGACCGGTCCTGCAGATCAAGCCGGTGAATATCCCATCCTCCCAGTTTGACGATATTCGTATACGCTGGAATGATCAGTATGACCGTATTAGATCAGTTGATGGTGCGGATTACTTACCAGGGCGCCCTACTTACGGAAGTGAAGGTTACACGATCAATGGTGATGTTGTTACTGATAGTAGCAATAACTTCGTTGAGTTCCGCTTCCAATTCGGTGATAACACGCATGAACGAAGGAAGGATTGGGAGTGGTCTGAGGGTCTGAATACACTGCAAATCGAAGTGTATGAGAAGGGCTCCTTGAATGATGATGGAACCCCAGTCAACAATGCGACACCGATCACAACAATGAAGTATGAATTGTTCCATTTCACAGACGCATTGCCGAATGTGACTGTACTCGACCTCACTCCTGAGCTGAAGAGCTCGAATGATTTTACAACGATTGACGGCGCGAGCTATCGTTATTATACGCAGCAATCCAGCATGTTATTTACTGCTTCATTTGTCGAGACAAATTCTCTTGAAGTAAGAGTGAATACGCTGGATGTGAATGGCACCCCAATCCAGAAGATTGGCAGACTGAATTGGCAGAGCGGGGCTTTCGTCGAGGATGGCAATTATGATCTTGATGTGATCAGTACCGTATCCGGCATGTCGGGTGGCAAGGTGCCCTTGGATAACGGGAACGGTACCCTAGGATCAGTAGCAATAAATCTCTATGGCTCTGGGACGAACACAGTGGAGATTATAGCCACGAACAAGGCGGGTAACTTCTCTACACGTGTTCTGGAGATTGTGCGTGAGCCTGCAACCTTCATCATGCACTACCCTAGAATTGACCAGAATCCAGTAACCAAGGAATGGGTAGGGCGCGTGAACGGTAACTACACACGGGTATTTGTGGAAGCCGAAGGCGCGGATAAGATCATCTATGGTAAGAATCTTGAAGTATCCAAGACGACTACGCTTCCACTTAGCAACATGAATAAGGATGTCTACGTCTTCGAGGTTACAGGCCTTAAGAAGGGCAACAATAAGGTAGAATTCACTGTTGTTCGCGGTACGAGAAGCGACAAGATCCAAGTTACATTGGTGAATGCGGACACAGCAGTACCAGGCGCAGAATTCAAGGAGAACATCTCCAAGTCCTCCATCAAGGCATTTAATAATCAACTGAATTTGAAATTCCCTAAGGGTACCGTCTTGATGCGTAATAATACGAGCGCGGCGGATCAGTATCTGTCACCGTCCAGAGATCTGCTGATGGCTATCGCCGACCCGGTTAGCGGACGCGTGAACAAGTATCTGCACCCGGCAGGCATGGAGCAGTCGATCTTCCCGCGCAACCCGCAATGGGAATCGAACTTCGTACGAATTCAGAATATCAATCCGAGATTCCGCAAGGTCAGTCCGCTATTCTGGATTGACGGCGGGTACATCCCGTTATCAGGTGATCCATCGCAACAGGACGTATTATATGGTAGCGGGATCTATCCGTACGAGATGAACAAGGAATACTATCTGCGTAATTCATTGAATGTGAATGATCAATTTATCCCGTCACAAGCGGGTGAGCTTACGCTGTCGTACGATCCGAACATGGTAACCTCAAGCTGGCGCTATGTCACGGTATTCCATTACGGATACAATGAGAACTACATGGGTTTCAAGCAATTCGAATGGAAGAACCTCGGCGGTAAGGTGAATCCGAAGAATAACACGATCACCGTACCGATGCAGGAGTTCGGCTACTACGTAGTCATGTACATGGATCAATCTTATGATGATATAATTGGTCACCCTTGGGCGCGTAATTACCTGGACACGCTGTTCGCCAAAGGTATTATGAATAACAAGGATTCCGTTCGATTCGAGACGAATGAACCGATTACACGAGGAGAATTCTTATCCTTGCTTGTGAAGGCGCTGGATATGCCGCTTAATTATGAAGGAACAGGCACATTCTCAGATGTTACGAGAGCGAATCCGCTGTCCTTCGGTTTATACGAGTACAAGTACATCGAGACAGCTGCCAGAGCGGGGATCGCAAGAGGAACACTGCAGCGCAGATTCCTGCCGAGCAATACAATATCTCGGGAAGATGCGGCCGCCCTGCTGGCAAGAGCGATGGAGCTCAATACCACAGGTGCTGAGTCGAGAGTGATGGCTTCATTGAATAAGTCATTCACGGATGCTAGCAGAATTGAGAATTATGCAGCTGCTTCCGTCGAGGCAGTTGTAAGAGCGAAGCTGATGGAGGGCAAGCAGAACGTCACAGACGTAGGGAACAAGCCAACCTATTACTTCGATCCGAAGGCGAATATGACACGTGCAGAAGCTTCAGTGATCATCATGAAGATGCTGCTCCAGAAGAAGACCATTCCATCATTGTAATAAGGACTGTCTAAGCTTATACTCGGGGTAATCGACCTTCGTCGATTGCCCCGAATACATCCTGTGTCATGGTAATGTTTCACCAATGACATTCTGGTGGACGATCATGTATACTAATCTTCGTAGCCAACCTGATAGACGAAGTGCTATACGAACAAGCAATACGAGAATAAGAGAAAAAGTTTCTTCGATGAATGCGCAACTTTTTCTGAATCCCAGCGTTTAATATGATGTGAATCAACAATTGGGCAAGAAACCGCACGATTAGCGGCCAGAATGGAACATATTCACAAAAATTTGTCTTTACGGTACCGGAAGCCCATTGTATAATGTTAAGTGGTAGTCATGTCTCTATTTTTCTTTGTCTTCGTTTACTAGTTTCTGTTTCGCAACTCGCGATACAGAGAATCACAATAAGAATTTTGCTCAACTCTGGGAAGGGGGTGAATCGGCTATGAGGGAAACGAGCTTATATCTTTCTAAACAAAACTCTCAACAACCGAAATATCAAGGAGGAGACAAAAAGGTTATGAAGAAAAGTTTATCTTTACTTCTGGCTGTTGCAATGGTGTTCTCGATGTTCGCATCCGCGGCACTTGCAGCTGACGCAGATCTTACAGCACAACAAAAGTTTGACGCATTGAAGGAAGCAGGTATCTTCGCAGGTTATGAAGATGGTACTGCCGGTCTTGACAAGGAAATGACTCGTGCACAATTCGCACGCGTTGCTGGTCTGGTTGCTGGTCTGGATGTTGACGCAACAGTAACAGCTAGCTCATTCGTAGACGTACCTGTTACTCACTGGGCAGTAGAAGAAATTGAAGCTGCAGTAGCAGCTGGTCTACTGGTTGGTAAGGGCGATGACAAGTACGATCCACAAGGTAACGTTACTGTTCAACAATTGGCAGTAGTTGTTGCTAAGCTGTTGGGTCTGACTGAAGTAGAAGACGCTGAAGTTGAAGGCGCTGCTGACTGGGCTGCTGGATCCGTCCAAGCAATCATTAATGCTGGAATCGCATTCCCAACTAACTACGCTGACAACGCTACTCGCGGTCAACTGGTTGAAGTAACTTACACTGTAGCTGGTAATAACGCACCTGTAGGTACTGCTTTCACAGCTGCTGCTACTAGCGCTAAGAAGATCACTGTTACTTTCAATGGTGCAGTTGATGACTCTAAGGTGAAGGTTACTCTGTGGAACGGAACTAACCAAGTAAATACTAAGTCCACGACTTTTGCTGAAGACAAGAAGTCTGTTGTTCTTGAATTTGCTAACAATCTGCCTGAAGCTGAATACACAGTAAAGGTTGAAGGCCTCTCTGAAGAAGCTCAAACTCAAACTGTTAAGGTTGAAGCGGAAAAAGTAGCAAGCATTAAGTTCAACTCTGACAAGGCGGCGCTGGTTCGTGGCGACGACACTAAGATCACTACTGGTTATACAGTATTGAATCAATATGGTGATACGATCAACGATACAGCATTATCTCCTACAGCAGGTAAGGGTACAGCATCTGCAGCAAGTGGTACGCTGACAGTTGACGCTGACTCGAACTTTGTATTAGGTGAAAAGGTAACAGTTAGTTTGGTGCACGCAAGTGGTACATTCGCTACCGCTGTTCTGGAAGTTGGATCAGTTGCACAAGTAGCGACGGTAGACATCGTAAAGCTACGTCAAGCTGATAACAAAGAGCTTGTAGAAGGAAGTACTGAAACTTTCCAATTAGTATTAGACCTGAAGGATCAATATGGAAACTCAGTGACAGATGACACTTATTTGGATGGTGCATCTTCTGATCTGATCGTATCCGTATCCAATCAATCTGCAGCATCAGTTAAGGCTTACGATGCGGCTAATAGCCACGCTAACTTCGATACACCAACTATTGATGGAACTAAGACAGTAGTTCTTGAACTTGCACAGTTCAACAATGGAACAGACACTAAGTTCCGTGCAGGTACATCTACAATTACGATCCTATCCAAGACTACTGGAGCAAAGGACAGCTTCGATGTAGTAGTAAAGGCATCCGTACATGTAGATTCATTAACACTATCAGCACCATCGAGTGCGCCAGCAAATTCCACAGTGAACATTCCGTTTACTGCTGTTGACCAATTTGGGGACGTAATTGTTCATCCTACGGATGGTCAAGTAACTTCATTGAGCATCAGCACTGGTGGTACGGTTAAGTTCGAAAAGGACATTGCTAAGAATGTGACTAACCTGAAGGCGACACTTGGCGCGAAAGGTACTGCAATTGTAACTATTATTACAAAAACTAACAAAGTTGCGCAATTAACTATCAATGTAACTGATGGTAAAGTTCCTACTGTCATCACAGCAACGAAGAATTTTGATACTTCTCTTCTTAAGGATGGCGGTAAGTCAGTAATTAACAAGGATAGAATCGTTGTTAAGGATCAGTATGGCAACGATGCATCCTTAACATGGGGATCAGCCCCAGGCGAGTATCGCGTTAAGGTTGAAAGCTCTGACACAAGTAAGGTTAGCTTAACCAAGACGCACGTAGATGATAATTACGTTGATAACGATGATACAGTAACATTGAATGCAGTTGCTAAGGGGTCTTCTACGATCACTCTGACGCTGCAAAAGAATGATGCAGGAACTTGGAAGGATGTATCGAACAGCTCTTACAGCTTCAATTCCAAGGTTGTAGCTAAGGATGAAATTGAATCCTATAGCGCAACAGTGTCCGGCACTGTATACACGACTGCAACTGCTGCCTACAACAAGGAACTCGTAGTTAAGGGTAATCTTGCTGACGGTTCAACAGTAACAGTACCATACAACAGTGGTGGCAACTACAGCGTAACAATTACTACTGCTGGTGTATCACTAGTTATCGATGGTGATGCGACTAAGATTAACGCTGCTACCTATGCAGGATTTGGTGATGAAAGTACTAAGGAAATCACTGTTCTTGCGATCGTAGAAGGTACTAGCACTGAAACTATCCCAGTTAAGGTTAGCGTGTCGAAGTCAGCTCCAGCTGCTACTACACTGTCTCTGAAGGATAGTGGTGGTAACGGAACTAAGGTTTCGGATGGCTTTGTCAAGATTGATGATACTAACGTTACTGGAATTGCAGATGTGAGAACACTTGCTAGAGGGATTGTGAAGGTTGTTGACCAATATGGTCAAGAGCTGACTCATGATGCTAGCCTGACTCCTGATGCAAATATCATCGTGACTAATATTTCTAACGGTCATGCAGTAAACGCACTTGTTGAAGAAGATACTTTCACTGTTACTCTAATCACAGGTAACGGTAAGGATATTTCATTCAAGGTAATCGTTGAGTAATTAAAAATTCAAGCAAGGGGCCGACCAATAAAATGGTCGGCTCCTTTTTATTGTGCGCCACGCATGGCGCGTAACTAGGCGGTGAAAGTCCGCTATGGGGGCTGGCAGTTGCCAACCATTAGCCAAGAGCAAGGGTGTCCATCGTGAGGTGGAATCTTAAGGAAGCTGGAGGCAAAGTCTCGACCCGAGGAACACGAATCGCATCAGGCATCTAAAGTGGGATGAGTCTGCAATACAAGACAAAATCCAATAAACTGCACGGACACAAGGATGTAAATGCGGCGGGTACATGGGATGAAAGTTACGTGTCTTACCGTGGGAGGTCTCACGGACGCATGAAGCGCATTTGCAACATGCGGTTGAAACAAGATTTATTGTGAGAAGTCAGCAGATACCATAGTAGTAACGCCGAGGGCGGCGTTATGAAGGGTTGAACCTAAGGAGGTGTTCAGTCAATGAACGTTACCAAAGTCGGGACAAAAGAAAGCAGAATACCTTGCTGTGGCAAGGGCTACCCGCAAAGAGATAGTGCGGAACATGAAGGGTATGCGGGAGCGCTTACCGACAAGCGGATAACTGAAAACAACAACACCAACGCCAACAGTCGAGAGGGCAAGCTTTTAGAGAGAATCTTGAGCCGAGAAAATCTTAACCATGCGTACAAGCAGGTTAAGAGGAACAAAGGCGCACACGGAGTCGATGGGATGGAGGTGGAGCATCTTCTACAATATCTCAAAGATAACGGGGATGAACTCGTAAAGCTTGTTCTGGATGGAAAATACCGTCCAAATCCAGTCCGTAGGGTGGAAATACCCAAGGACAATGGGAAGATGCGTACGCTAGGAATCCCAACAGCAGTGGATAGAATGTTGCAACAAGCGATCACGCAAGTGCTATCACCCATCTTCGAATCGCAATTTTCTGAAACAAGCTACGGCTTCAGACCCAAGAGAAGCGCTCACAATGCACTGAGAAAGTGTAAGGAATATGCAAACCAAGGATATACCTATGTCGTAGACATGGACTTGGAGAAATTCTTCGATACGGTTAACCAATCGAAGATGATCGAACTGCTGTCTAGAACGATCAAAGACGGTAGAGTTGTATCCCTCATACATAAGTACCTAGTTGCAGGAGCAATGAACAAGGGGAAGTTCGAAGAAACAGAGCTCGGTCTTGTTCAGGGCGGAAATATCAGCCCCCTGTGCAGCAATATCATGCTAAATGAACTCGATCAAGAGCTGGAACGCAGAGGAATCAGGTTTGTCAGGTACGCTGACGACATGCTTCTATTTGCAAAGACAAAACGATCGGCAGAGCGGATGCTAAAGCACATTCTACCTTTCATTGAAGGGAAACTTCGGCTAAAGGTGAACAGAGAGAAAACAGTGGTTGCCTACATCGGTAAGATTAAGTTCCTAGGATACGGATTCTATCCAACCAAAGATGGAATCAAACTACGTGTCCACGCAAAGAGCATCAGCAAAATGAAGGCAAGAGTAAAAGAGCTCACCACAAGAAGCAATGGGCTCGGATACGAACTGTTGAAATTAAAGCTGAAACAATTCATCGTGGGTTGGACCAACTACTTCAAACTCGCAGATATGAAGAGTCGGCTCAAGGGAATGGATGAGTGGCTGAGACGAAGGATACGAATGTATATCTGGAAGCGCTGGAAACGAATTCGTACCAGATATGCAATGCTTCGTAAATTTGGACATAGCCATAACACTGCTTTCATGTTTGCGTGCACAAGAAAAGGCTATTGGCGTATCGCCAAAAGCCCTATCCTCAGCACAACTGTAACCGATGCTCGCCTTAGGCAAGCTGGCTACACTTTCTTCATGGATTACTTCAAAACTGTACAGGGGTAAACTTAGGAACCGCCGTATACCGAACGGTACGTACGGTGGTGTGAGAGGTCGGCTGATTAATAATAATCAGCCTCCTACTCGATGAATTAAGGAACTTTTACACTATGATCAACGTCTAACTATATATACATAATCACAGGAGGTATAATCATGGCTTTAGTTAGATCGAAACGTATTTTGGCTTTAGTAACTGCTGTAATTCTCATATTAAGTTCAGTCTCCATTTCCTTAGCAGATGGCTCATCAGCGAATTCCGTTATAGGTCAAGTTAACATTAAAGGAAAGAGTAAAATTGAACTTAGTAATGTACAGATGATTCCAAGTAATAATCAACAAACATTAGCTTTTACAATTACAGTTGTGAATAATGAAACGACCTCAATTGATTTTTATGACTATTGGATTAAGGTAAAATTGAAGAACGGAGCCACAATACCTGTTAAACCGTTTAGTTCTAATGCTGATGATGATATAGCTCCGCAGACAACGCAGAGTTTTACATTCTATAGTGTTGTCAATAAATCAACAAAGTATTCAGATATCAGTGTTCAAATCCTGCAATGGGATTTCAGTCAACCCGATTTCACAAGGGTTCTTGGTACTGTTCAAGTTCCCACTACGTATGAGCCTGCTGCGTCTGATCAATCAGTAACAGTCGACAATATAAAACTAAGTATCAATTTCAAAAATGTAAAGCAAAGCAATTTTGACGGAAAAGTTAGAATTGAATTTGAATCGATTTTCAATAATAATGGCCTTCGAACAATTACAATACCTTCATATAAGTATTACATTCTAACCAAGGACAGTTTAATGTACGAACTAGCTGTTGACACAGCTAAATCGAACTTACAGGCTCAACCTAAGTCAAATGCGAATATTAGACTAAAGGGAGAAATTCCAGAAGGTGTAGAGCTCAGTGATGCGAAATTTATTATCACTCAATTTGAGGAACAAACAAGGGTAGAGGTCCCGAGTACTTCCATGTTTATAGATTTAACTCCAACTGTAAGTAGTGATACATCGTTGAGTGTTGCTACCGAAAAAGAAATTAATATCGATGATCGAAATTATACGATACGACTAGACTCCGTACAACAACTTCCTTGGGAAGACGAGAATATCTTATCAGCAATAGTATCGGTTTCGAATAAAACGAAAGAAGCTTTACCGCTTCCAGCTTTGAAGGCGATTTTCTCTTTAGATGGAGTTGAGATGACCGCGGAGGATACGAAGATCGTAAAATTAGACGGGGGTATCGGAATTCCGGTTAATGGGAAAGTAAGTTACTCGGTTTATGTTAAAATACCATACACCTACAATTTCAACAAAGTAGGAATTGAACTTCTATCTACTTCGAGTGATGGTGGTGACTCTTATGAGCAAGAACTCCTGAGCTATAGTGTACCTAAGACAGCGTTTAGGGGCAATACCGCAGTTCTAGCTGGGAGAGAGTATAAGACCACTACGACTGGTAAGGCGGCAGGATATTCAATTAAGAGCCTCAATACTTACGATGGTAATAATACAATGGTATATGATGCCTTAGTCGAGGTACAGAATAATGAACTAAGATCTACAACGTTGTCCGAAGTTATTGGTTATTTCAAGAGTGCGAATGGAACACTGTATCCTGCGACAATAACTGAAGTGAAGAATAAGATTAACCCATCGGCACGAGTACTATTATCGGTATCAGCAAAGATACCTACTAATGCCAATACAAATGATCTGAGGCTAGTGTTGGGGGAACTTGATTCAGCTAACCAGGTATATTATAGTGCGGCAGAATTCAGATTGCCGTTAGCATCCGTAGTGTCAGATTTAGGTGTGCTGAAAGATAAGGAAATATACCCATATAACTTCAGTATAAATTCAATTAGTGTAAACCTAACGAGTGATGCGGAATTGAGGTTCCAATACACCCTGAACAAGTCAAACGACTATGAATTCACACCGGATGGTCATACAATAGTTGTAGAACTTATTGATGGAGATGTGAGTTACACGCAAGAGTACTCATTTGAACAAGACTTGAAATTGGGTACGAATTGGGGAACTTTAATAGCTCAGATGAGTATAGAGAATCCGAACCTGAAACTTCAAAATATTGATGGCTTCAAGATCAACGTCTACGATCAATTCCAAGGGCATAAGAAGTTGATAGCTAGTAGGAATATATATTCAATATTCGTTAGGTGATAAGAAGGTAACTTTAAGAAAATCGTGTGCCGAATAAAAACAGAGAAGCAGCCAACTATTGAATGGCAGCTTCTCTGTTTCTTTAAGAATAATTATTGATTCTGAGTAGTCATTTGCTCAATAAAATTAGCTTCATCTGGAAAACGAACGACGAAATTGTTATATTCTTCGCTATCCAATTGTCCTAACATGATCTGAGAGGCTAAGTACAGTCGATATAAAATTACAGACTCTTTAGTTGTAAAATCTGATGAAACAAAAGGGCTTAAATAATCTAGAGATTTATTATACTCGGAATCTTTATAATAAATTTGTGAGATGCTAATCGCAATGTTAGGAGTTATAAAGAACGGTTTATTGTACTCAATAGCATTGGGCAACTTATCTAATAGTAGCATACGTTGTTGGATCTCATCATTAATTTGGAAGACTCTATCTCGATAGGATTTACTATTCGTACTCAAGTATGCTTGGGTGTTTAGATGGATCGCCTGTTCATACATGTGTATATCCCATTGAAACGAATCCAGTTTATTCTCGATATACTCAATACCACTTATATACTGGCCGGTGTCTGAATAAAAACGTGTTGTAGTGAAGATACCTTGACGATTCAAAGGATCAAACCTCTCAAGTGATTTAATCGTATCGATTGCTCGAGTTAAATACTGCTCATCATTTAATGCTGTATACGCTTGTTGATATAAGCTCAATTGAGTGGCTAAATATATAGGATTCTTAGTAGATTGACTGGCTTGCTCAATTGGCAGAATAATTTGATCAAATGTGCTTTGCTGACTGTTCAGTCTACTAATAGCCAAACTATATCGGTTATGAGAGTGTAGAAGAACCATCGACCAAATCAGGGCAATTATACAAATTATAACGAATGAGATTCCAAAGTATAACTTGTAGCGCGAGAGATCAGATATACGATTAAAGGATGCTACACTGGATATTGCGCCAATACAGAAGAATAACAATGATCCGAGATAAACAAAACTTAAATTAAAGTCAATAAAGCTATGACTCACGATAGCAGCCACAAAGATGAAGAAGATAATATGAGGGTAACGATCATGGTCAGACTGTTGTGAACGATGGTACCTTATATAGAACCACAAGGCTGACAATATTAATACAGTCAAACAAGTGGTCCCAAGTAAGCCGATCTCAACAAGATACTGCATGAAGAAATTGTGTGCTTCACGACTTGTGTATGAGTAGCTTTGGTACTCTGGATATAAGTTCGCCCATCCCCCGCCTCCGGCACCAAAGATGGGGTAATCTTTAAAAATATTGAATGCATCTTTATAGAAGTAACCACGCTCGAGGACGCTGTGTTGTTCGAAGTTTATAGCGCTTATTCTGTGTTCAATCTGATCGGGTAATAATTTAACAAGGTTTGTGGCTAGCAGCAGGTAAGCGACAATAATGCCAACCAGAATGACTAAGGATGGTAGATAAGCCGAAGAGAATCTCAAGTCGTTTATCTTATTCAGATACTTAGTTAAAAAAGGACGCAAGTATTTGAATAGTAGCCATGAAAATGCGCAAACCATAAAGGATAGAGTAACAATTAATACAATTCCTTTGATATAGCCAGTGGTATTAAAGTTTCTTTGTAGCTCATCGCCTAGATCACTGATGGGATCCAGAATGAATACAGTAGTGATAAGTCCAATTAATGCGTTCATGGAGATCATTATTTGTTGGACTGGCTTAAAGAGTAAAAGTACAAGAATAAAGACGATTGGTAGTACTACAAGCCCACCTCGGGACAATGTTAACAAGAAGGAAATCATGATGGGTACCAGCATGAAGGCAGCAATATACCGAAGATAGCCCTTAGTTGAATGTGATGCTACGAATAAAGTCGCAATAAGTACAGCAATAAGATAACCAGCATAGCTATTCGCATATTGGAAGACGGAGGTTAATCGCCCACCATTCACGTCAGGCAGGACAGCATCCCTATACACTCTAGCATTGTCTTGATAATGAAAAAGGCCTCCTAATGTAGCATCACCCAGCCAATTCATTAAGCCAAAAATAACAACGACATAGCTTATAAATAGCAGAATGTATTGCGTGGCAATGGCAGTACTTCGTTCTCTGGAAAGCACCAATCCTAAAGTGAATAAAATTGCATAAGTAATATGAATCAGTACTGAATTAAGTGCTTGAGAGTGTGAAGTGGAAAAGAAATATGCGATAAGAAAGCATAGTGGTAATAGCCAAACGATTAACATCACAGGCCATTCAAATACACTCTTCTTATTGAAGAGATGAGCAGAAAGTAAAATGCCTATGATAGAGATAAACACCAGCATTGTATATAATGGTTTTTCGTAACTAATATGACCGCCATTGAATAATGCTCTATTAAAGAGAGAATAGAAGGAATAGATAATGAAACATACTAAAAGAACAATGTTAAAGGTTGAGATATTCAACTTTCTTAGCATTTATAGAACTCCTCACTTTTAATATACTATCCATACAATAGTATAGCTTAGAATGAAAGAATACTCTAACTCGATAAATGGTGAAATAAGTAATAAGTACTATGTAAATGGTTGGTATCAGGTAGTAATCGTATTCTAACTTTGATAGAATGATTGGAGGTGGAAAGCAGTTAGTTTAATTTATTACTGACTTATGAATTGTAGGTGTTTAACATAAAGAGAGCAATATTCAGATTATTTTTTAGGAGCGCGATGGCACTAAAGAAGTACATCCTTCCGATTGTACCAGTCAACGCTAGACAAACTATCAAACGAAGGATGCTAAAAGTCGCCTTCCCACCCAATCAATTGAGTGTAAGTAAGGAAGAAAAAAAGGTGTATGATGGAACGCAAGGTGTGAATTTAATTGGGTATGCTAGGGCTGAGATGGGACTGGGCGAATCATGTAGAATTGCAGCAAGAAGTCTTACTGCTGTAGATATTCCATTCGGTATTGTTAATTTTAAAGGTATGAATATGGCAAGAATGTCTGATGAAAGCTGGGTTCATAAAGAGATTAAACAGCCCATTTATGATGTCAACATCTTTCATGTAAATGCTGAGCAGATGATGGAGGTTTATGCGCAGTATGGAGACCGTATATTCAAAGATCATTATAATATTGGCTACTGGCATTGGGAACTACCACAATTTCCGGATGCGTGGCAAGAGAGCTTCCAATTTGTCAATGAAGTATGGGTTCCATCTACCTTTGTAGCTGACTCCATCGCGATGAATAGCCCGGTTCCGGTTGTGCGAATTCCGCATGGTATTGAAGTTAAATATGCAATTACTCGAAACCGCAACTATTACAACATTCCGGAGAATGCATTCCTCTTCTTGACCATGTACGATGTCAAGAGTTATCAGGAACGAAAAAACCCAAGAGCAGCCGTAGAAGCTTTTAAAATGGCCTTTAGCCCTGAAGATAAGACTGTAGGACTCGTTATTAAGGTTAATAATGCAAAGTATGGAGAAAGTGAGTTGGCACTCTTGAATCAAGTCATTGAGGGATATTCGAATATACACCTCATCTTAGACATACTGGATAGAGATGATACGAACGCACTTATTAATTGCACCGATAGCTACATATCCCTCCATCGCAGTGAGGGATTTGGTCTTGGTCTGGCGGAAGCTATGTATCTTGGCAAACCCGCAATCGGAACAAACTGGTCATCGAATACTGATTTCATGAACAATCAGAACTCATGTTTAGTAAATTATAGGTTGATACAGATTGAGAGGGACCATGGCCCGTATAAAGCAGGTCAGTATTGGGCTGATCCGGATTTAGAGCATGCTAGCAGCTATATGAAAAGTTTAGTGAATGACACATCATATTATAAGCGTGTCGCTGGGAGTGGCATAGATACAATCAAGAAAGACTTCTCCCCTCTAGCAACCGGTAAAATAGCAATGAAGAGACTACAATACATCAAACAACACCTTGGAGGATAAGATGACAATCACAAGTTTGATTATGGCAGGAGGTAAAGGTGAGAGATTCTGGCCTAAGAGCCGTACTAGTCTCCCCAAGCAATTCCTGAACATATCAGGCAATAAATCTATGATGCAACAGACGATAGCTAGATTAGAGAAGTTAATACCTATTACACAAATTTTTGTGGTTACAAATGAGTTATATGCAGAGCTGATTAAGGCTCAAATTCCACACCTGCCACTAGAGAATATCATTATTGAACCTATTGGCAGGAATACAGCGCCATGTATAGGAGTGGCGTCTCTAATTATAGAAGAGAGATATCCAGACAGTACTATGGTGGTTTTGCCTTCGGATCATATTATTCAAAATGAACAAGGATTTATAAAGATTATTAAGACCGCAGCTCAATTTGCAGATGAGCATGATCATATTGTCACACTAGGTATTCCACCAACCTATGCTGAGACTGGCTACGGTTATATTGAATATAGTGAAGAGTTTCAGGAGATGGATGAACTATCTATTCATACCGTAAATAAATTTGTAGAGAAGCCCGATCTAGCAACTGCAGAACAGTACCTTAAGGCTGGTAACTATCTGTGGAATAGTGGCATCTTCGTGTGGAAAACGAGTGTAATCAGGATGCACATCAAAGAACTGATGCCAGAAATGCATGATGTGCTTGAGACGATTAGAGCAGGATTCGCATATGAAGATAAGAACTTAACAATTAAGAGAGAGTTTCATAAGATGCCTGACCAATCCATAGATTATGGCATAATGGAGAAGGTAAGGAGTATTCACGTTATTCCATGTCTTTTCGGATGGGATGATGTAGGAAGCTGGACAGCCCTCGAGCGGATTGAGGAATTAGACGAGGATGGGAATGTAATACGAGGGAATATACTGAATCTTGATACTAAAGGGTGTATAATTGAGAGCAACGGCAAATTGATAGCTACGCTTGGTATATCGGATTTAATTATCGTAGAGACCGATGATGTGACGTTAATCTGTTCCAAGGATAAAGCACAAGAATTAAAGTCATTAATTAAGGAATTAAAGGTTCAGAAGCTAGAGCAATATCTATAATTAATATTACAGCAAGCAATGTTATATTGCATATTAAGGAGATTGAGAAGATGTTGAAGACCGCATTAATTACAGGGATTACCGGACAAGATGGATCATATCTTGCAGAATTATTGTTAAGTAAAGGCTATAAGGTTTATGGACTTCGTCGAAGGACTAGTATTCCGATCTTAGAGAACATCGAACATATTGCAAGTGAAATCGAATTTATTGATGGAGATCTGTTGGATCTAAGTTCATTGATTCGCGCGGTACAAATAGCAAACCCAGATGAAGTGTATAATCTAGCTGCTCAATCATTCGTGGGGACATCATGGGGACAAGCTATAACGACTGGTCAGGTAACAGCAGTTGGTGTAACGAATATGTTAGAAGCGGTGAGGATTGTAAAGCCTGAGGCTAAGTTCTATCAAGCTTCAAGCAGTGAGATGTTCGGGAAGGTAGTAGAGGTTCCGCAGATGGAGACCACACCATTCTATCCTCGAAGTCCATATGGCGTAGCTAAAGTATATGGTCATTGGATTACGGTAAACTATCGTGAAAGTTATGATATGTTCGCTTGTTCGGGCATACTTTTCAACCATGAATCTCCGCGCAGGGGTATTGAGTTCGTAACGAGAAAGGTTACAGATGCAGCAGCGCGCATAAAGCTTGGTTTGCAGAAGGAGTTACGTCTTGGTAATTTAGATGCTAAGCGTGATTGGGGATTTGCTGGCGATTACGTCAAGGCCATGTGGCTCATGCTGCAGCAGGATCAGGCAGATGACTATGTGATAGCAACAGGGGAGACGCATACAGTTGAAGAGTTAGTGGAGATCGCATTCAGTCACGTTGATCTCAGCTGGCGCGACTATGTAGTAATTGATCAAGAGTTTGTACGACCGGCTGAAGTAGATTTGCTCTTGGGTGATCCGAGTAAGGCAAAAGCGAGTCTGGGTTGGAAGCTTGATGTCGATTTTCAGCAATTAGTAACGATGATGGTGGATAGTGATTTGAAAAAGGTTCAACGAGAAATTCGATAAGGTGTGATTCTTCTGAAAGCTCTGATCACTGGCGTTACGGGTTTTGTTGGACAATATTTGGCTGACTTTCTTGTCTCGCAAGGTGTTGAAGTCGTAGGTACAACTAGTCAAGTATCTAAGGGAAGACCCGGATTGACATATAATGACCTGAATAGCGAATCTTCAATTATTACGTTGCTTGACGAAATTCAACCTGATCAGATTTTTCATCTTGCAGGGTTAAGCAATGTGAAAGAGTCTTGGGACAATAAAGTTCAAACAATTAGTGTGAATGTGAATACGACGATTAATTTACTCGAAGCGATTCGTAAGAGTGCAGTTGCTGAATCGGTGAGAATACTTACAGTGGGTTCAGCTGAGGAATATGGAAAAGTAGAAGTAGAGCAGCTGCCAATTAATGAAGATTGTTCTCTGAATCCCGCGAATCCATACGGAATATCGAAGGCAGCGATTTCGTATCTCGTCAAACAGTACTATCATGCTTATGGTCTAAAGATTATTCACGCAAGACCCTTCAATCATATCGGCCCAGGTCAAAATCTAGGGTTTGTTACTTCTGACTTCGCGAAGCGAATAGTCGATATAGAGCTTGGAAATAGTAATCCAGTCTTCAAAGTTGGAAATTTATCGTCTCAAAGGGACTTTCTTGATGTTCGGGATGTGGTAACTGCGTATTATTATTTATTAGATCGAGGTCTTTCCGGTGAAGTATATAACATTTGTTCCTCTCAACCAGTTGCCATATCAGATATACTCTCTGGGTTTACACAATTGGCTAGGCTGGACATAGAGGTGATTACCGACAGTTCACTGCTAAGGCCAATAGATTTTCCGATTTCGTATGGAACGAACCATAAGATCTATGCACATACGGGCTGGCAGCCCCGAATACCGCTCGCAGCGAGCTTGAGTGACATACTTGATTATTGGAGAGCATTGGGTTCTAGACGGGGGAATATGAGTGTTTAGAGGCATATGGCATTACAGAAACTTTATTGTTGGTTTAGTTAAGCGTGACTTTAAAGATAAGTATTTAAATTCTGTATTAGGTTTTGTATGGGCTATTCTTCATCCGTTAACAACAATCCTTGTATATACATTGATATTCTCTCAAGTGATGCAAGCTAAATTGTCAGGTATTGGGGATCCGATTGCCTATAGTATCTATCTATGTTCTGGCATTATCACTTGGCAGCTATTCTCAGAAGTGTTAACGAGAACACAGAATGTATTCTTGGAGCAAGCTTCACTTTTGAAGAAGGTGAATTTCCCCAAGTTAACACTTCCTATCTATATCGTACTAACAACTGCTATTAACTTCTTGATTCTAATCGTCCTATTTATTGTGTTTCTTGTCATAACTGGTAGGGCGCCGGACTTGTCAATCACTTCGCTGATTCCCTTATTGCTGATCCAGCAAGCTTTTGCGATTGGGATTGGCATATTCTTAGGTACAATTAATGTATTCTTTAGAGATATTGGGCATGGTATGAGTATTGTATTGCAGTTTTGGTTTTGGTTTACGCCAATTGTGTATCCCTCAGAGATTATTCCTGAGAAATTTAATTGGATTCTTCAGTTGAATCCGATGATGAGCTTAATTCAAAGTTATCAGGATATCTTTTTATTTGGATTTTGGCCAATTTGGAGCGATCTGATTTATGCAAGCCTAATTGCGCTTGGTTCCTTGGCTTTGGGTTATATCACTTTCAAAAAATTTGTTAATGAACTGGTGGATGAATTATAATGAATCCCATTATCACCGCTGAAGGCTTAGGGAAAAAGTATAAGGTATACAGCAGTAAACGTAAGCGAATTTCTGAGTGGTTGACTAATCGAAAAAAACATGATGAAAAATGGGTGCTGAGGGATGTCTCATTTACTTTAAATAAAGGGGAATCCCTTGGGCTTGTAGGTAGTAATGGTGCGGGCAAGAGTACATTGTTGAAATTGTTAACAGGTGTTACGAAACCTAGTGAGGGGACAATCGGAATTTCAGGTCGATTCGCGGCTTTACTTGAATTAGGAATGGGATTTCATCCTGAGTTTACTGGGCGACAAAACATCTATATTACTGGACAGCTACTAGGCTTAAGTAATGAGGAAATCAGCAGATTAATGCCTGAGATTGAAGACTTTGCGGAGGTAGGGGATTATATCGACCGCCCGTTAAAGATATACTCTAGTGGAATGGCTGTCAGAGTGGCTTTTGCGGCAGCGACAGCGGTTAGACCCGATATTTTGATTGTTGATGAGGCCCTATCGGTGGGTGATGCCTACTTCCAACACAAGTGCTTCCATCGCATTAGAAACTTTAAGGAGCAGGGTACTTCTCTACTGTTCGTATCTCACGATGCTTCAGCAGTAAAGAATTTATGTGATAAAGCGATATTGTTAGATAAGGGTACCCTCGTTAAGGAAGGTAGACCAGAAGAGATTTTGGATTATTACAATGCGGTCATCGCCCAACAGGAAGCTAATTATCTAATCAAGCAAAGTCAGGGATTAGGTGAGCGAATCACAACACGTTCTGGGAATGGCAGTGCAGAAATTATAGATGTTCAAGTGATTGCGAATGGTGAGCTAACGAATGCTGTTCAAGTGGGCCAAGTGATTCAGATTGATGTGAGCATTCGTTTCAGCGAAACGGTAAATAACCCAACTATCGGAATTCTGATCAAGGATCGCCTGGGGAATGACATATTTGGCACAAACACTTTCTTCCAACAGCTGGATGCTGGGGTTTGTATAGAGAATTCCATATACAAGGTCTCATTCATCGTGACTGTTAATTTGGGGCCTGGACATTATAGCTTGACGACAGCCATTCATAATGGCTCGAATCATATCCAGGGGAATTATGATTGGTGGGATCATTCTGTGATCCTGGAAGTACTTCCAGGAACAGAAAATTATTTTATAGGTTCAAGTTACATGCCTGTTCAATGTTCAATCAGCGAAGTGAATGCAAATGAGGTCGTGAAGAATGAAGCGTAAGGTCATGTTAATGGTGGCATCTGTATTGGCGATTGCTGTTTGCTGGTTACTATCAATATCTGTCGATGGGTCTAAAGACGGCATCTCTCTTCAGGTGACTTCAAGCACGATTATAAAAAGGGGTACTCCGCAGGAAACGACAGTTGTTCGGATCAAAAACAATACAGACGAGAACATTAGTTCAGATCAAAATTATTACTTATCCTATCATTTACTGTCGGCTAGTGGTGCGATATTAGTGTTCGATAATATAAGAACAGAACTTCCAGAGATTAAACCTAAGCAAGTGATAGATGTTGTTATGAAAATTACGACGCCTAATGAAGTAGGAGAGTATATATTAGAAGTAGATCTCGTGGAAGAGGATATCAAGTGGTTAAGCGATACTGGTAATCCAGTCGCTCAGGGGAAGCTTGTGGTGAAATAGGGAGTGGAATAATTTGAGAGGGCGTGTTTGTTGTGAAGCAAGATGTGGTAAATGTAGAGCAAATTATGATGGAAATCCGCAATAAAGTTAACACAAGACTAAAGAATTCCACGAGTCAACATACTCCCCTACAACATGAGATCCAAAGAGCCCAAGTAGAGCGAATCAATTACAACTTCGATAAGAATGAGATTCATACGCTTAACTATCCGATTACCTCGCATAGAAAGCTGCTGGGTCCATTGATCGTGAATGTCAAACGGACAATCAGAAAGGCACTTAGATGGATGATTGATCCAATACTAGAGAAGCAGAATCGGATCAATAATAGACAAAGTGCTGCAATGCAAGATTTGGTACATGAGATCAATATTTTGAAGGCAGAGCTTAGAAACCTGAAAGGTCAGTAGGTTTTGAGAGATTGTACGGGGGGTTAATCGAATCATGAAGTCAACAGATGAATCTGAATTAAGAGAAGAAATTAAAGAAAAGGTGCTCGTTCATAAGAAACGTATCCAATACCAGGTACATGATAGCTCTCCATCTGTTGCTAAGAATCCTGCTCCCACTTCATCTCCTCCTTCAAGTCTGCATATTCATGACCTGCTCAGTTACCACGATGAGTCATTCATTACACATGCATTTCAAGCTCTATTATTGCGTCAACCCGATTCAGAGGGCATGCTCTATTATCTGAGCAAACTACGGAATGGGACGATGAGTAAGCTGCAGATTATACACGAACTCATGGAGAGTGGAGAAGGAGTTAATCGTTCAAGCGAAATAGCTGGATTACAAAAGATGCTCAAACGGGAACAGATCAAGTCGATATTCATCGATAAGATTCCTGGTATTAGATATATCTTTAAGATTATTTACGGATGGATTAGGTACCCTAAGGAAAGAGCCTATTTAGATAGATTAGAAAAGCACTATTTTGCATTATTTACAGAACAATCTCACGTTAATACAAGCTACATGGAGCGGATAGAGGTTCTCACAAACGAGGTTCATATGCTTTGTGCAGATTTAGCTGATATGAATGTGCGATTACAACACAATCATCATGCTGGTAATCAGCTTGCTGATCAGCAAGTGCGGACTGAGCAACAACTGAATACCTTCATCACAGAGATTCAGAATGAACGTCAGGCCATTAAGGATGAGGAGGAAGGGGTCTATAATTCTTTCTATGTGAATTTTGAGAATGTGTTCCGAGGAAATCGTGAAGAGATAAAGGGAAGACAAGCGATTTACATCGACTATATTCGTGGGAATGGCGCTGGAACGGCAGATACTCCGATATTGGATGTTGCATGTGGCAGAGGCGAGTGGCTGGAACTTCTAAGGGAGCACGGATTCAAGGCCAAAGGAATTGATATTAATGCATCTATGATTGATCTCTGTGAAACATATAACTTAGATGTTGAACACTCAGATGTGATTAGCTTTTTGGAGTCACAAGAATCATGCACGTTCGGCGCAATTACGGGTTTCCATATCGCTGAACATTTGCCATTTGTGAAGTTGATCAAACTATTCGATGAGGCGCTGCGTGTGCTGAAGCCGGGGGGGATGATCATATTTGAAACGCCTAATCCTGAGAATATTGTAGTAGGAAGCTGTAATTTTTATATTGATCCTACACATAGAAATCCATTGCCGCCTGTACTATTACAGTTCCTTGCAAATGAAAGAGGATTTGTAGGTACAGAGATTCTTCGAGTTCATCCAATGGAGTTTTTCGCATCTCAAGCCTCGACAAATGAAATCGAAAATCGAATTGCAAGGTTGTTCACCAATGAACTCGATTATTCCGTAATTGCATTTAAGGCTTAGGAGGGCTGAAAATGAACGTATTAATTTGTAATGAACGTTTTTTATTCCGATTTGGATTGGATAGAGTGCTGATTGTTGTGGGACAGGCCTTAAAACAATTAGGTCACAATGTTTATTACATGGGAAATAATTTTGATTCGGAAATCATTGGAACATTCGCGGACAAGGTGATTCAAATCCCGGAGTGTACAGACTACTATCATATTGAAGAGTTCACTCTCCAGTGGGTGCAGGAAAACTTAAGTGATTTATTCAGTGAAGAGGAGTTTCCTGATATTGCTCTCCTAGGAGGATGGCCATTCTTCTCTTCCATTTCATATTTTGAACAGATTGGGATTCGCACTGTTTTTAATGATTGTGGGGCAGTGCCATTGGATGGCTTCGAAGGCGGTGCGCTGGTCATTCAAGAAAAGCTTAGAAAGCTTAGAAGGGATCATTTGAGCAGTTGCTCAGGGATTATTGCTATTAGTCAATTTATTGCAAACTCACAAAGTGCGCTAGACAGCAGCAATGTAGACGTAGAAACGATTTATCTAGGCTCAGATCACATGAACTTGAACATATGGATGAATAAGGATTCACGAAGATCGGCGAAGTCCGACGGATTAGAATTGGTGAAGAGGTACAGGCAGAATGGTTATCGGACCATACTCTCGCTAGGTAGATGGGAGACCAATTGCTATAAGAATTCAGATGCTGCATACGCTGTAATACCCGCACTTATAGAAGATAATGAGAAAACTGTCTTGTTCGTACTCGCTCCACCTTCTGGATTTACAGTTCCTGATGAACTAAGAGAACACATCGTGCCGCTTGGTTATCCGAATGACGAAGAGCTAACCGAAATAATGGTGAATGTGGATCTTGGTTTGTCTTTTTCGTTATGGGAAGGATTTAATTTGCCACTCGCTGAGATGCAGCTGCTTCAGAAACCTGTCATCGTATTTGAAGTTGCCGCGCATCCTGAAGTGGCAGTACACTCATGGTTCCTTGTGAAGAATGAAGAAGAGATGATCGACAAGGCTAAACGTATTCTGAGTAACGTAGACGTATTGGATGCTGACAGCTATAACGAAGCGAATGAGCGATTCAGGAGTACATTCACTTGGAAGAATGCGATCAATCGATATACCCAATATTTCGAGAAGCTATTGATTAAGCAATTACGGATCATTATCGACGTGACCAATGCAACCAAAGATCCTGCAAATTCAGGTGTAATTAGAGTGACTCGTAGGTTAAGCCGGAACATCCAGGAGTCTGTGGAGCCTGTTTTCGTTGTCTGGAATGATGAGTCTAATCAATACTATATGCCATCGGAAACGGATTATCATCAATTGAGTCAATTTAATGGGCCACTCATAAGAAAGGGGAATTTCTATAGTCGTCCACTGGAAGAGTACCTATCCAGCAAACCTAATCAACCAACTTGGATTCTATTCGCAGAGACGATCAGTGAACAGCGTGCTGGAACGATTCGCGCTTATGCACGTAAGAAAGGATTTCAAACGGTTGCAATATTCTATGACGCAATACCTATCCTGTATCCGCAATATTGCAATGATGCGGTTGTAGACAATCACTACAAATACATGATTGGATTAGCTGAGTGTGACCTAGTGATCCCTATATCACAATATTCAGAAACCTGCTTGATCGATTTCTGGAATGAGCGTGGAATCCAACCTACTCGGACCTTTGCGAATCTATTGCCAGGGGAGTTTGGTGGTGTCGAACGAGGGACGAGTGCGAATAAGAAAAATCAACGTGATGTCAAGATCCTGTGTGTATCGACATTAGAGCCAAGAAAGAATCATAAATCACTCATTGAAGCTTGCTTGTTGCTGTCCGAAAATCATCCCGAACTGGATTGGACACTTACGTTAGTGGGAAATCGATATGCTGGTAATGATGAAATTCCAGCCTATGTCCAATCTATATCACGTAACTATCCTAAAATTCAATGGCTAGGTATTGTGGATGATCAGACATTGAATCAATTGTATCAAGATGCTACCTTTACGGTATATCCATCCATTGTAGAAGGGTATGGGATGCCTATAATGGAAAGTGTTTGGTATGGTAAGCCTTGCATTTGTAGCAATACAGGTGTAATGGCTGAGTTGGCAAGTGAAGGCGGTTGTCTGCCCGTTGATATTCTAAACAAGCAGGAACTCTCCCATGCCATATACAGATTGTCGACGAATGATGAGTTCTATAATCAGAAGGTACAAGAAGCGACGCAAAGAGAAATTAAGACTTGGTCAGAATATACGTTGCACTTTCTAGCGGAGATGTCTATGCACACTGATACAACCAGGGGGAAAAGTGTGGAGAAAACAGGAATATCAGGATCTGATTGGAAGAAAATATTATATCCGAATTGTTTATGTGAGAATTGGCAGATGAATCATTCAGAGCGACTGGGATTAACTGCTCTGTTAGCTCGCATTAATCCAACCTGCTCAATAGAGATAGGCACATATCAAGGCGGCAGTTTGTCTTTAATATCACAGTATTCGAAGATGGTATTCTCCATAGATATTGATCCAAGCATACCAGATAAATATAAATCCTTTGCAAATGTAAGTTTCTTCACAGGTCCTTCTAGATCGATATTACCTCTATTATTTGATGAACTTGATGCTGCTGGTATTGCAGTAGACTTTATGTTAATTGATGGTGATCATTCTGCTGAAGGGATCAAGGCGGATATTCGGTCATTGGTATCCTACGTCCCTAAGAAACCTATGTTTGTTGTATTGCATGACGGATTTAACCCGGAGTGCAGAAGGGGAATGTTAGAAGGAGGATGGTCTAATTCACCATATGTTCAGTGGGTAGATCTGGATTTTGTTCCAGGAAGATTAATTGAGCATGGCGGCGGCGGACATGGCGAAATGTGGGGCGGGTTAGGATGCGCCTACTTATCGCCAGAGAAGCGAGTCGGTGATTTGAAAGTAAATGCTTCAGCTCAAATGATGTTCGACAAAATAAAGGCAGTCCAACAACTTTAATTATTAAAGGAATTGAACTTATGAAAAAGATTTTGATCTGTTCGAATGTGTACCCTCCCAATTTTATTGGGGGGGCTGAATTAATCGCTCATTACCAAGCTAAGGCTCTACATGACATGGGTCATGAGGTCCTTATATTCACTGGGGACATTGCTCAGGTTGGAAATCGACATGCAATGAGAAAAGAAATGTACGATGGTCTCACAGTGTATCGAACAAGGTTGGTATCAGAGGATTATCGAAGCGATTATGTGAATTTCAAGCATACGACGGTTGAAGCATCATTCAATAAGGTGATAACTGAGTTTAAACCTGATGTGGTGCACTTTCACAATATCATAGGACTATCACTCGGATTAATTGCGATTGCCAATAGTATGGGTTGCAAAACGGTCATCACCTTGCATGATCATTGGGGCTTCTGTTACCGCAACACATTAATAAATTCTGCTAATGCGATTTGTGATAACTTTACGAATTGCTCAACTTGCATGGCAACTATTGATGACGGATTACATCGGAATATCCCAATTCGATTCAGACAGGATTTCTTCAACATCCAGATGCGTAAGCTTGATAACTATATCTCACCGAGCCAGTACTTAGCGGACACTTATGTGAAAGCAGGCTTTGAGAAGGATAAAATGCATGTGGTTTGGAATGGCTTAGATGTGAGTCGGTTTCTTCAAATCGAGAAAAAAAACAGTGATAGGGTAAGATTCACCTTTATTGGCCATCTCGGGGAGCACAAGGGGATTTCCGTTCTGCTAAAGGCGCTACTGCTAGTGAGAAATAAGAATGCCCTATTCATTAATATTGTCGGCGGGGGAGAGAAGGAGCATGAGTACAAGGAATTTGTGAAAGCTAATCGCCTTCAAGATTTCGTTAGATTCTGGGGGAAAATCGATAATGCTAAGATTAGCTCTGTGTATAGCGAAACAGACGTGATCATACTACCTTCGATCTGGCCGGAGAACCAACCTGTATCCATCACAGAAGCGATGGCGGCAGGGATCCCAGTCATTGCTTCTAATGTGGGTGGTATACCGGAGTTAGTAGATGACGGTAAGAATGGTTTGATTTTCGAGATGGGTAATGAAAATGATCTAGCGAAGAAGATAGGTTGGGTGCTAGAAAACAGATCAACTATCGAGCTATTCGGTCAGCATGGTCGTAGTCGAATTATTGAGAATACATTCGCTAATCAAGCCAAGAAAATAGTGGAGATTTATGAGTTGCCAGCATTGAAGCCTACGCGTAAGACAAAAAAGATTATAGGTATTGTTGGTGAGCGGATTAGTAATCCTATGTCCAAGGCACTAGAGTTGTCACTTCCTGGCATTGAGAAGACAGATTATGTGGTTTCGATGATAGAGTGGTTGGATTCCGAGGATCAAGACCAACTCGCCATGATGGTAGTAGTCGATCAAACGAATTGGCTTGAATCGGTGATGCTTGCAATTAGCAAGGGAATTCCATTGGTGGTCAATAGCGGTAATGATGAGTTGAAGGCGCTCTGTATAAAGGCTAACTGTGGATTATATTACGATAATGAGCATGAAGCTGAATTGTGTATTCAGTATCTGTGCACGAATGACACGGTTAGACAAGCTCTTGGCAGTAATGCGTTTCGCTACTGGAATGAGTTGACTCAAGTCAGATTATGAGATTAGTGAGTTATGTTTGCGTGGATAATTTATTGGTTACGAATATCGCTTCATAGAAGTTATAATATACTTAGACAATTATAGCCCTATGAAGCGGGCTATTTTCATGTTAGCAGCCGATTCAACATTTGTCGATTCATTGGTTAAGATATGTCGTAATTTCTGCTCTTTAATTGCCTTATTTATGCGTCATCTGCTATTCTTATAGAGAATCCCATACGCTATATAACATAGGCTTATACTTGTTTACCAACCCTGCAAGGATTGAATGGATTGTTAACTTATATTTATACTTAAAAATAATAGAAGTTGTATAGGACTTCCAGCAGTTCTATACAATAGGAAGAGAGTGTAATTAATTTTGCGTATGATTCCAAATATGCTTGATAAGGACTTAAAGCTTAGGAATATCAAATATTACATAATTGCGATTGTTATTAACGTTATTATATTGTATTGGGTTCTTGATTTGAAAAGTGCAGATTTGAAAGTTCCTTTCGTATATGGAGGAGACGCCTTTCTGACGAATCTGTTTATTAGGTCAACAATTGATCATGGATGGGCCTATAATAATTCATATTTAGGTGCACCACACGGGTTTAGCATGTATGATTTTCCGCTTAGTGAGAGTATCAACTTTCTCTTGATCAAGTTTATCGCTTTATTTAGTTCTAATTCTTTTGTTGTGATGAATGTATTCTATCTTCTCATGTTCCCCATTATTACATTAACTTCAATGCTAGCAATGAGACAATTGCACTTTTCGTATAGCAGCTCCATTGTTGGTAGTTTACTATTTAGTTTTATACCGTATCACTTTCTACGAGGAGAGCCTCACCTTTTTCTTTCCGCTTACTACACGATTCCTTTAATAACTTTGGTTTTTATATGGGTGTTTAATGAGTGGAATATTGAGCATTTGTACAAAAATAGATTAAAGAAACTATTTCGAGATAAGAAGTTCTTGGTAAGTCTATTCATTTGTTTAATCGTTTCTTCAAGTGGTGTGTACTATGCATTTTTCTCATGTTTTTTCCTAATAGTAGTAGGCATAGCATCGAGTATACATAAAAAGACGATAAAGAGATTATTTTTACCGTTTTTGTTCATTTGTATAATTTCGGTTGGTCTGCTAGCAAATATATTGCCGAGCACGGTGTATCATCAAGTTCATGGAGAAAATACTGAAGTTGCAAAGCGGCATCCGTCTGAGTCCGAGGTATACGGGTTCAAGATATCACAGTTATTATTGCCTGTAGACGGTTATCGAATCGACAAAATTGCAGAACTGAAGGATGTCTACACAAGAGGTACAATATTAAATAATGAAAATAATATGTCCCTAGGTGCAGTGGGTGCAATTGGATTTTTATCATTGTTAGTTGTCATGTTATTCCTAAAAAACTGTTGGGATAGATATGAATTACTCTATCAATTAGGTATTTTAAATTTATCAGCAGTTTTATTATCGACAATCGGAGGGGTCGGCTCTCTATTCGCTTTCATTATTACCCCTGATATTCGTGCATACAATAGAATAAGTGTGTTTATCGCCTTCTTCTCAATACTCTGCTTCTTTTACTTGTTCGAGTTAGTTAGAGAGAAGTATGAAAATAGAAAATCTGCCAATATACTATACTTCGCTGCAATGTCGTTTATCCTGATTATTGGAGTGCTCGACCAAACGAATAGTAGCTTCCGTCCACTTTACGAGTGGAATAAGTCAGAATATTTGTCGGACACCTCATTTGTGGGCCAAATAGAAGCTGTTCTGCCAGAGGATTCATACATATTCCAATTGCCATATGTCCCATTCCCGGAAAACCCTCCCGTTCATAATATGCGAGATTATGAGTTGCTTAGAGGTTATCTAAATTCGACTACATTGCAGTGGAGTTATCCAACAATGAAAGGACGCGAAGGCGATGCATGGGTTAAGTATACTAGCTCAAAGCCGGTGAATGAATTATTGAATTCAATTTCGTTCGCTGGGTTCAGTGGGATATATATAGATAGATATGGGTATGCAGATCATGGAGTTGAGTTAGAATCGCAATTAATTGCTCTCTTGAATCAAGAACCACTAGAAAGTAAGAACAAAAGACATTTATTTTATAATTTGGTGGATTTTAATGCCAAGCATAAAAATCAATACACGGAAGAAGCTTGGAAGTCTGCGGTTGAGCTTAATCTGCATCCGATATTATTCGATTGGGCAAATACCACAATTGAAAGTAATGCTGAATATAATTGGAGATGGATGAAAGATGAAGCCGTTTTGAAAATTAATAACACCTCAGAAAATAATAAAATGGTTGAAATTAATATGAGCCTGGCTACAGGGCATAATGAGTTTACTAAGCTTGAAATTGAAAGTGAGACCTTTTCTGATGAACTCATGATAAATGCTACAGAACAGTTTTATAGTGCGATTATAACAGTTCCAAAAGGTGGGAGTATCATCCGTTTTAGTAGCGATGCCGAGAACGTGGATGCACCAACTGATCCAAGAGAGTTAAATTTTAAAGTGGTAAATTTCACGTTGGAAGTTATTGATGCGGAGTAAACGTGTTATCTAAATACAACGATGGGCAGGGGGATAATGCGAGTTCAATCTGTAAAGTTCATTATTGTAGGAATCCTGAACACATTAGTAGGGTACTCGGTATACTTTGTTTGTTTACGATTGTTTGATATTCATTATGTGATTTCATTAACCATTGCTCATGTTATAGGTGTTATTCATAGTTATATCTGGAATAATAAATGGACATTTCAAGCGAAGAAGATTGATTTTGAAAGCATAATAAAATTCTCAGCTGTATACGTTTTGACATTTCTCATGAATTTGCTATTGCTAAGTGTCCTAGTTCAAATTGGAGGATACAATGCATTGATTTCTCAGTTGTTTGCCTTGTTCTTTACCACACTGATTAGTTTTGTTGGACATAAATATTGGAGCTTTTCGAAAACGTGAAGATATTTGGAAGGGGATATATTGGAATGACAGCAATCGGACAAGTAGTATCATTAAAGAATGGACGAGATTTGGCGGTTGTGCTGGAAAGGCATGGAGACAATGTGCAAATTGTTAAGCTCTCAAAATGCACATCTGGAGATCCAGCATTTCAAATCAACATAGATCTATCAAGAGATGACCAGTATGTACTAGATATTAGAAGTAAGGCGATCGTTAACGATAGTGAGCTTGAGTTGATAGGTGAATTATCAAAATCAGTTTTCGAGAAAATCATGAGATTAGATATTTTGTCGAAAGTCGACTCATTCTACCATCTCTTTCATGAGCCGAAAGCGGAGTTTAACCCGGATACATCCTCTTTAGCTTATGGTGGACGGGTTTATGATGAGAGAGAAATGAAGAATCTGGTTGAATCTTCTTTAGATTTCTGGCTTACTGCAGGGCGGTTTAATAAACAGTTTGAGAGTGAATATGCAGAATTTTTGGGTGTACGGTATGCGCTATTAACTAACTCGGGATCTTCTGCTAATCTTCTTGCATTCTCAACCTTAACATCACCAAAGTTAGGTAATCGTAGAGTAAAACCAGGAGATGAAGTAATTACTGTCGCAGCTGGATTTCCTACAACTGTTGCACCAATTGTCCAAAATGGTGCAGTACCAGTGTTTATTGATGTGGAGCTAGGAACATATAACATTATTGTGGATCGAATAGAAGCAGCAATCACACCGAAGACTAAAGCAATAATGATCGCTCATACAATGGGTAATCCCTTTGAGCTAGATAAAGTAATGGATATAGCAAATAAACACGGTCTCTGGGTAATTGAGGATAATTGTGATGCATTAGGATCTACCTATAATGATAAGTTGACTGGCACTCATGGTCATATCGGAACATCAAGTTTCTATCCTCCTCATCACATGACGATGGGTGAAGGCGGGGCAGTGTATACTAATGATCCCCAATTGAAGATGATAATAGAATCCTTTAGAGATTGGGGGAGGGATTGTTGGTGTCCATCAGGATGCGATAATACTTGTAAGAAGAGATTTGGGTGGGAGCTTGGTTCTTTGCCACTTGGATATGATCACAAATATACGTATTCCCATGTTGGCTACAATTTAAGGGTCACTGACATGCAAGCTGCGATTGGTATTGAACAACTCAAGAAAGTTCCTCAATTCACACAGGCAAGAAGAAATAACTTCAACCGATTATTAAATGGATTACAGGATTTGAGCGATTACTTTATCCTGCCTAGGCCTACTACTAATTCTGATCCAAGTTGGTTCGGTTTTATTATAACACTGCAAGACCATGTGAAATTCAATAGAAAAGAGATTGTTGATTATCTAGAAGCCAATCGCATTCAAACTAGAATGCTATTCGCAGGTAATCTAATAAGACAACCTGCTTACCAGAATGTGAATTATAGAGTCCACGGAGATTTAACAAACACAGATAAAATTCTACATGACACTTTCTTGGTTGGTGTGTATCCGGGTCTTTCAGATGAGATGATTGATTATGTCGTTTCTAAAATTAGAGAGTTTGTAATAAAACGCGGATAAGCTGCTAGATTGAACAAACTTGGGAGGTATTAAAATATGAAGGTTGTTATTTTAGCAGGTGGATATGGAACAAGAATTAGTGAAGAATCACATCTCAGACCGAAACCAATGATTGAGATTGGTGGGAGGCCAATATTATGGCATATTATGAAGCTATACTCTTCCTATGGTTATAATGATTTTGTAATATGTTTAGGGTATAAGGGTTTTTTTATCAAAGAATATTTCGCGCATTATTTCTTACACGAGGCTGATGTGACATTTGATTTTAGGTCTGATAATCAAATTATCACACACCAGCATTCTGCGGAGCCATGGAGAGTTACACTTGTTAATACAGGCTTGGATACAATGACTGGTGGTAGAGTGAAGAGAATTCAGTCATATGTCAATAATGAGCCATTTATGCTGACTTATGGTGATGGTGTATCAGATATCAATATCAATGAACTAGTAAACAACCACAAACTACATGGGAGACTAGCGACAGTCTCAACAGTACAGCCTAGTGGGAGATTCGGCGCATTGGAGCTGAATGATAGTGAAGAAGTTAGAGGGTTTCGAGAGAAACCCAAAGGAGATGGTTCCTGGATTAATGCAGGCTTCTTCGTTTTACAACCAGAAGTCTTCAATTACATTCGAGGAGATTCTACAGTGCTTGAGAAAGAACCATTAGAGAAACTTGCCAAAGATGGTGAGCTAATGGCGTACAAACATAATGGATTTTGGCAACCAATGGATACGGTTAGAGATAAGAAGAATCTCGAAGAGATATGGGAATCTGGGCATGCTCCCTGGGCGATATGGAATAGAGTCGGGGTAAATAGCTTATGAGTAGTTTTTGGGGTAACAAGAAAGTGTTCATTACAGGACATACTGGTTTTAAAGGTTCTTGGCTATGCTTGGTTTTAAATAAATTGGGTGCGCAAGTCACAGGCTATGCGCTTAATCCACCGACTGAACCGAGCTTATATGATTTGTGTAAAATCGATACAATTATCGCAAGATCTTATATTAAGGATATAACTGACGGGAAGTCTCTTGAACAAGCCATTATAGAATCACAGCCGGACATTGTTATTCATATGGCTGCTCAACCTTTGGTAAGAGAGTCTTATAAGCAACCAATGGAGACATATGCAATCAATGTGATGGGAACAGTAAACTTGTTTGAGGCTATTAGGAAATGCCACTCAGTTCGCGCGGTGGTAAATGTGACCACAGATAAATGCTATGAGAATAGAGAATGGGTATGGGGTTATCGAGAGAATGAACCCATGGGCGGGTATGATCCCTATTCGAGCAGTAAAGCTTGTTCAGAGCTTGTAACTAGTGCTTATCGCAATTCATTCTTTCAATCCACTGACAGACAGGTGTTTGTGGCTTCAGCAAGGGCTGGCAATGTAATTGGCGGAGGGGATTGGGCAGAAGACCGACTAATTCCAGATTGTGTTAGATCTCTGTTGCATGGTGAGAAGATATTAATAAGAAACCCTGATTCCATTAGGCCCTGGCAACATGTGCTAGAACCGTTAAATGGTTATTTACTATTAGCTGAGAATCTCTACAATCATGGTGAAAAGTTTGCAAGTGCGTGGAATTTCGGGCCTAATGACAGTGATGCGAAACCGGTTAGTTGGATTGTAGATAATATTTGTAAGTTGTGGGGACAAGGTGCCGCGTATGTTGTTGATCATAGCCCTAAACCTCATGAAGCGCAGTACTTGAAACTAGATTGTTCTAAAGCATTTTCTGAACTAGGTTGGCATCCTAGGTGGGATTTACACCAAGCATTAGAGAAAATTCTTGAATGGACTTACGCATATAAAGAGAAAAATGAGATCAGAGAGATTTGTTATAAACAAATTGATGAATATTTCATGAATCTGGGGGGGGAATACAATGAAACTATCTGATTATGTCGTTGACGTCATTGCAAGAGAAGGTGTTTCACATGTGTTCGAACTGATTGGTGGAGCAATTGTACATCTTGTGGACTCAATTTCCAATCGAGAAGATATTCATTGTGTTTCAGTAAGGCACGAACAGGCAGCTGCATTTGCTGCGGAAGCATACGCCCGGATGAATGGCAAATTAGGTGTTGCAATGGCTACTAGTGGACCTGGTGCATTGAACTTATTGACAGGGATCGGGAGCTGCTATTTTGACTCTGTGCCTTGTTTATTTATTACAGGGCAAGTAAATACGTATGAATATAAGTTCGATAAGCCTGTCCGTCAAATTGGCTTTCAAGAAACAGATATTATCAGTGTTGCCAGTTCTCTGACCAAATATGCCGAATTGATTACCGATCCAAGTAGAATTAGATATAGTATCGAGAAAGCGATATATCTGGCACAAACAGGTAGACCTGGTCCGGTCTTGTTAGACATTCCGATGAATGTGCAGAGAGCACATATTAATCCGGATGAGCTTGAAAGTTTCTTCGACAGCGCAGAGTATCAGCAATTATCAGATGAACATGATGTTAATGCAATAGATAATGAAAATCTTGATCTTGTAGTTAATATGCTCTCAAAAGCAAAGCGGCCGGTAATTCTTGCTGGTGGAGGAGTAAGACTAAGTAAAGCATGCGAAGAACTTGAAAGATTAGTTAATAGTTTAGGAATCCCGCTTATCACTTCTCTAATGGGGCTAGATGTCATTCCACATGATCACCCATCAAATTTCGGGTTGATTGGTTCGTATGGAAATCGATTTAGCAATTTAACTTTAGCCAATTGTGACTTTTTATTAATACTTGGATCAAGATTGGACAGTAGGCAAACAGGTACTCGTACGGATACCTTTGCTCGAGCTGCAGCCAAAATTCATGTGGATATTGATGCAAATGAGCTGAATGCAAAAGTTCAAGTGGATATTGCAATCAAGAGTGATGTAAGGAAGTTTCTTGTACAATTAAACAATAAGCTAAGCTCCATTAATTACAATAAGCCAGATCTCAAAGACTGGTATAAGATAATCAATAGCTATAAAGATAAATACCCAACATACTCTGCCGAAGAGAAAGTTGATGTGGTTGAGCCGAATCGATTCCTTGAGTATCTTTCCTCGAAGAGCAAAGAGGGGGATATTATTTGCCTTGACGTAGGACAACACCAAATGTGGGCATCACAATCCTTCAATCTAAAAAGGAATCAGAGGTTGATAAATTCTGGCGGTATGGGATCTATGGGATTTGCTTTACCAGCTGCGATAGGTGCAACTCTTGCCACCGGATTAGATACGATTGTGATTGCTGGTGATGGTGGAATACAGATCAACATACAAGAGTTTGATACAATCGTAAGATTAAATCTGCCAATTAAAATATTTGTAATTAATAATAATAGTCTAGGTATGGTACGACAATTTCAAGATATATATTTTGATGGAAGACAACAATCTACTGTTCTTAACAATCCAAATTTCGTGAGTATCTCGAAAGCTTATGGGATCCCTTCATTTATAATTAAGAGAATGGAAGAGGCCGATGATGTTATCAATCAAACGCTTAAGATTGCTGGTCCGGTATTCATTGAAGTATTAGTTGAGCAGAGCTCGGCAGTTAATCCTAAGTTGGTAGTAAATCGACCGATAGAAGACATGTACCCACATCTTAATAGGGAAGAGCTTAAGGAGATAATGCTAATAGATCTAGTCGAAGAGATGGATGTTCCAACATGAGTGAGAAGAGTATTAAAAGGATTGCAGTATTGGGTGCGACAGGGCATGTCGCTAAGAATTTAATTATGGGAATGTGTAATGAACTTCGTTTCCAACTTACACTATTTGCGCGATCATTAGACAAATTAGCATCTTTTCTTCTGGATAATAATATACAAAATCATGTGACTATCGAGTCTTTCGATCAATTTTGCAATCTAGATTTTGATGTAATAGTAAATTGTGTTGGAATTGGAGATCCCGGAAAATTAAGTGAGGATCTTAGTTCCATTTTCAAGTTAACTGAATCATATGATAATCTCATATTGGGGTATTTAGACAAGCATCCTAAATCTTTATACATTAATTTTAGTAGTGGAGCTGCCTATTTGAATGATTTTGAAGAACATGCATCAGAGTCCATGCGAACAAAAATCAATATAAACCAGATAACAACCGCAGATTATTATGGGATTTGCAAGTTGAATGCGGAGGCTAAACATAGGAGTTTTGCAGATTTTAATATTGTTGATTTAAGGATTTTTGGCTTTTTTAGCCGGTACATTGATCTGCATTCAAATTTCTTTTTATCTGAGATAATAAGATGTTTAGAAGCAGATAAGAAACTAATTACAAATTCTTTGAACATCGTTCGTGATTATGTAAATCCGTTAGACCTTCTCTCATTAGTTGATTTGATTATCAATAGGCATAATATTAATGATGTATTCGATGTATTTTCTTCTGAACCTACAACCAAGTTTGCGATCCTGGAATACTTTAGTACAAATTTCGGATTACAATACGAGATACTAGATAAACCCAGCATTTCATCAACAACCGGAAGTAAATTTAATTATTTTTCTACGAACGATCGAGCTACCAGTTGTATGGGGTATTTGCCGAAATACGATTCACTGGAGACGATAATAGAAGAGTACAGATCTATTGGAATTCATTATAGAGGATGAGGTTCAGAAAAATGAAGTATATCAGTATCGTCACACCGTGTTATAACGAAGAAGATAATGTTGAAGAATTGTATAAGCAAGTAAAAGAATGTATTGGAGAACTTGTTGATTATACGTATGAACATATCTTTATTGATAATGCCTCCAAAGACAGAACAGTGGAAATATTGGCGAGGTTAGCACAAGATGATAGTAATGTTAAGATCATTGTGAATGCTAGAAATTTTGGGCATATACGCTCCCCTTATCATGCGCTTCTTCAAGCAACAGGCGATGCGGTTATTTTAATCGTTGCAGATCTTCAAGATCCCCCCAGTATGATAAAGGATTTTGTTGCAAAGTGGGAAGAAGGGTATAAAGTTGTTCTGGGAGTTAAAACTCAAAGTGAAGAATCAGCTACCATGTTTGCAATTCGGAAATTGTATTATAATTTTATTAACAAAGTCTCTGAAATTGAATTAACAAAGAATAATACAGGTTTTGGGCTATATGATAAGCGGGTCATAGAGGTTTTAAGAGAAATTGATGATCCTTACCCCTATTTTCGTGGATTAATTTCAGATATTGGTTTTGAGAGTTATAAAATTGAATATGTTCAGCCAACTCGTAAGAGAGGCATAACAAAAAATAACTTCTATACTCTTTATGATATGGCGATGTTGGGTATAACTAACCATTCAAAAGTCCCATTACGTCTAGCGATTTGGGTTGGATTTACAATGTCTGCACTTAGCTTTTTTGGTGCAATAGTATACTTCGTTGCAAAATTAATATTTTGGGATTATTTTACGATAGGTATAGCACCGTTGATCATTGCATTATTTCTCTTTAGCTCAGTTCAACTATTCTTTATAGGTATAATTGGTGAATATATTGGCTCTATCCATACCCAAATCCAAAAGAGACCACACGTTGTCGAGAAATACAGAGTGAATTTTAAACCGCATTCTTATTCTGATAATAAATCTGATTAATAATTATTGTTAATCGATAATTTTTGCCGGCGGGACTTAATCCCGTCTATTCCCGTTACTATAGTGAGGTGATTATAATGAAGGTTGCGATAGTACATGAGTGGCTTACTCAGTACGCGGGGTCCGAGCGTGTTGTATCTGAGATTCTCGCGATCTATCCGGAAGCAGATTTGTTCTGTATCGTTGATTTCTTATCCGATAATGAACGATCATTATTTTTGAATAAAAAAGTAAAGACCTCATTCATTCAGAAACTTCCGTTCGCGAGGAAGAGATTCCGTAACTATCTACCCCTCATGCCACTAGCAATCGAACAATTCGATCTGTCAGCTTATGATCTAATCATCTCTAGTTCGCATGCTGTAGCTAAGGGTGTGATTACAGGTCCAGATCAGTTGCATATCTGTTATGTTCACTCCCCAATAAGATATGCTTGGGATCTTCAACATCAATATCTGGAGAAAAGTTCAGGGTTGAAGGGTCTGCTGTCCAGGTGGACTCTGCATTATATGCGTATCTGGGATATTCGGACAGCGAATGGGGTGGGTGAGTTCATTGCAAATTCTCAGTTTATAGCGAAGAGAATATGGAAGGTGTACCGCCGGCACTCGACGGTCATATACCCACCAGTAGAATTGGACAAATTCACTTTAAATGAACATAAAGAGAATTACTATCTGACGGTTTCTAGAATGGTCCCTTACAAGAAGGTTGATTTGATTGTAGAGGCGTTCTCGAAGATGCCCGATAAGAAGTTGGTGGTAATTGGTGACGGGCCTCTGATGAGCGCAGTTCAAAGAAAGGCTACTAGGAATATTGAGGTTCTAGGCTTCCAACCTGACGAAACTGTAAAGCAATACATGCAGAAAGCACGGGCCTTTGTATTCGCAGCAGAGGAAGACTTCGGTATAACACCTGTAGAGGCTCAAGCTTGTGGGACACCTGTTATTGCATATGGGAAGGGCGGTGCGCTCGAGACAATTAAAGGGTTGGAATCAGAGTCGCCAACGGGTGTCTTCTTCTATGAACAATCTGTAGATGCTATTATTGAAGCCACCAATACATTTGAAGCTGAAAGTGATAAGATAAAGCCGGAGCACTGTCATGAGCATGCCTCGAAATTCTCTGCTGAAAGATTTAGGCGTGAAATCAGTGAATTTGTTGAAAAACAGAATAAAAGTATTGATAGTGGGGATTTCATCGAACGGTGAAAATAGCCAGTGCATAAGAACTCGATTCTGTTATAATGAAGTGTGATTGATAGAATAGGTGCTGATATGAGATGACACGGAAGAATCAGTTGTTCTACACACAGTTGTATATGATATTTGATTTTATAACCATTCAAGCAGTATTCCTATTATCTTGGTGGCTCCGGTTTCATTATATGTCTGGAGTACTGGGTAATTTATCATTCTCTGATTACTCTAATTGGAGTTTAAGCTATGGTGTAGTTGCTGTATTAATTGGCTATATGTTCTCGGTATATTCAAGTAGGCGTAGGAAGAGAAAGTTATATGAAACAGGTAAGTTGCTTCAAGTCCATCTCATAACCATCTTAATGTTAGCAGCATATCTCTATATAACCAAAGAGATGGACATATCTAGACTATTCCTATTTATGTTTTTTAGTTTTAACGTGATTACAATAGTGATTTATCGATTTATAGTTAAGAGCTTCCTTCATGTTGCGCGCAGGAAAGGGTATAACAAAAGATTTATTCTTATTATCGGCGCGGGCGAACTTGGACGTAGCTTCCACGAGAACCTTGTTCATTTTCCAGAGATGGGATATGAAGTTATTGGATACTTAGATGATCAGCTAGAGCATCAAGATAATCAGTACATTATTGGCAAAGTGAATGATTTAGAGGATGTTCTGCAGCGCACTCTAATCGATGAAGTAGTAATTGCTCTGCCTTTATCAGCCTATGAGAGATATAGTGAAATTATTGCTATATGTGAAAAAGCTGGCGTGAGGGCGCTTATCATACCGCCATTCCATAATTTGTTGCCAGCGAAGCCGAGCTTTGATATGTTCGGTGATATTCCAATGATCAATGTCCGCGATGTTCCGTTGGATGAATTTAAAAACCGCGTGTTAAAGCGAATTTTCGATATTGTTGTCGCAATAGTAGCGATTGTTATTACAACACCGCTTATGTTGGCTGTCATCATAGGCATCAAAACTACATCACCTGGACCAATCATATTTAGGCAAGAGCGTGTGGGCATGAATAGGCGGACTTTCGTCATGTATAAATTTAGAACGATGCGAAATATGCCTGCTCAGATTTCCGACACTGAATGGACTACTAGAGATGATCCTAGAACATTCTTCCTAGGGCGGGTATTAAGAAAGACGAGTATTGATGAACTTCCGCAATTTTTCAATGTTCTCAAAGGAGATATGAGTGTTGTAGGCCCTCGTCCGGAACGGCCGCATTTCGTCGAGCAGTTTAAAGAAGAAATACCGAAGTACATGGTTAAGCACCACGTCCGACCTGGTATTACAGGATGGGCGCAAAGTAACGGTCTTCGTGGGGACACCTCAATCTCTGATCGAATCAAATATGATATTTTCTATTTGGAGAATTGGACATTGTTTTTTGATATTAAGATAATTTTCAAAACAATAACGAACGGGATTATGAATAAGAATGCCTATTGATTAGTTGCAATAGGATTACTCAAATCGACATAATTCCGCAACTTCTCCTGCTTGTCCATGTATAATGGAATATAGCAGATAGGTAGAGGAGAGGTTTACATTGAGAAGAGTGGGGAAGATTGTTCTAGCTGCTGTGCTGTTCGGTGGAGGGCTAGGGGTTGGTAGTATGCTGCAGTCGAATGCAGAAGGACTGGTCAATCAGAATATACCAGGTACGGCTAATGATCCAATTGTGACTAAGAGTTACGTTGATGAGGCAATTAAATCGTTGACTGGGGTAACTCCGAAAACAGGAAACGAAGCAACTCCTTCCACGGGTGACACAACTCCTACACCAAGTGCACGCTTGGTTGTTGTGGAGTTAAATGCAGGAGAGACGCTGGCTGCGGGTGCGGGAACAGAATTCATCGTACGTAACGAAAATGCAGCGGTTGCTTATAGCAGTACAGTAGATGGGATATCGGATCTTACGGATGGTAAGGATTTGAAGCCAGGTATGAAGATCCCGAAGGATCATTTATTACTATTCCCACGCGAAGGTAGAGGTATTCGTCCGCATGCAGATTTCAAGGGTACGATCTATGTGATGGTGCGCGGTGCATATTCGCACTTCGACGCGGATGGCAATGTGAAGAATTGAAATAGTTAGATCCTGTATGTGATGACATTAGTTTGACCGTGTTGCCATGATGGATGTCAGCCATATTAAGCGTACACTCACTCAAGGAGGTATGTGAAGATGGCAGGACGTTCGAGGAGTAAGGGCAGATTGTTGGTTCCAGGTGCAAGCAAGGCAATTGATCAATGGAAGTACGAAATTGCAGCAGAGCTGGGTATTCCAGTTGGACATCCAATGAATGCGGGCATGGACACGGAGTTCGGTTCAGAGCTTGGTACATTGAGTGCGGGTTCAAGCGGAAGGCAGTACTTGGGCGATATAACTAGTCGTGACGCAGGTACGATTGGAGGCGGGATCACCCGACGATTGATTCAGCAGGCGGAGCAAGTGCTCAGGAACTCATAAGATAAGTGAGATATCATTTTAGATAGGCCCAGCTACTTGCGTTGACAGCGAGGGTCAAATCCAGTACCATTATGACATAAAAGGTCATAACAGCCTTTTCCACTAGGGGAAGGCCATTTTTATGTCGATACTATGGGATAGTGGGAGGTTCACTAAAATGGCGAAGCGGTTGTTCACTTCGGAGTCCGTAACTGAGGGTCATCCGGATAAGATATGCGATCAGATCTCAGATGCTGTACTTGATGCATTCCTGGCTAGTGATCCGTATGCGCGTGTAGCATGTGAGGTGTCGGTAGCGACGGGGCTAGTTCTGGTGATCGGCGAGATCAGCACGAAGTCAGATTATGTGGATATTCCAGCTATTGTACGGAATACGATCAGAGAGATTGGATACACTAGGGCCAAGTACGGCTTCGATGCCAGCACCTGTGCAGTGCTCACATCGCTTAACGAGCAATCCCCTGATATTGCTCAGGGAGTCAACGTAGGGATCGAGACGCGGGATGGTGGCGACCTATCACAGGAGTCGGCCAATATCGGTGCAGGAGACCAGGGGATGATGTTCGGCTTTGCGACGAACGAGACACCTGAGCTTATGCCGTTACCGATCGCGCTGGCGCATCGTCTGTCGCGCCGTCTGGCTGAGGTGCGTAAGAATGGCACACTGGACTATCTGCGCCCTGACGGCAAGACGCAAGTCACGATTGAATATGACGGTGAGCAGGCTGTGCGTGTGGATACGATTGTCGTATCGACCCAGCATAGTGAAGGGACTACGTTGGAGCAGATTACGCGCGATATCAAGGAGCATGTTATTTTGCCTGTTGTTCCAGAGAAGTGGCTCGATGGTGAGACGAAGTATTACATCAACCCAACTGGCCGATTCGTTATTGGCGGTCCACAAGGTGACGCAGGTCTAACTGGTCGCAAGATTATAGTCGATACATACGGCGGATACGCTCGTCATGGCGGCGGCGCGTTCTCGGGCAAGGATCCGACGAAGGTGGATCGCTCAGCGGCCTACGCAGCTCGTTATGTGGCGAAGAATATTGTAGCGGCAGGTCTGGCGGACAAGTGCGAGGTTCAGCTAGCTTACGCGATTGGTGTCGCGCAGCCGGTATCGATTAATGTGGATACGTATGGGACAGGCAATGTGAGCGAGGAGAAGCTAGTGGATCTGATCCGCGAGAATTTCGATTTGCGTCCTGCTGGGATTATTAAGATGCTGGACTTACGTCGGCCGATCTATCGGCAGACTGCGGCATACGGTCACTTCGGCCGTACAGATCTGGATGTGCCGTGGGAACGTACGGATAAGGCCGATGTATTAAAAGCAGGAGCCCAAGGCTGATCATTAAGTGAATAGGCGTTTATAGGAGCACCGACCTGAAGATGGGTTGGTGCTTTTTTCTCTTCTTTTCGACATTAGGGGATGGTACAATCTGGAGAGGAGGTGCGTGGCATGTCATGGAGAAGAGTAGCGTTGATAGTGCTATTGATAGTCAGTAGCTTCACCGCCGGTGCATATGCTGCATCAAATGTAGAGAAGATCGAGGCGTTCCTGCGTCATGATTTCCAGGTGTTCTTGGATGGCAAGAAGGCGGATGTCGGCCCTGTGTTGGTATATGGTGGTCGCAGTTATCTACCACTATCCAAGACGGCTGAGCTGCTGAATGTGGATGTGAAGTGGCAGGAGTCGAATAAAGGGATCTATGTGAATAGTCGGTTTGTTGGGCAACCGGGTGTACCGAGCACTAATGAATCTATAGAAGTGGTGGATGTGCCAATGGCCATGCCGATGGGGTACACGCTGTCCACGTCCAAGGGCACGTATGCGGTGTTGGGGAATTCCTCGATGGCCGATGGCACACTATACTATCGAGATACAGATATTCAGCGCATGGGTGTCGATACGAGAGGATTGCGTAAGGTGCGAGATCCGCTTACGAAGGCGTTATATCTAACACAGGCAGAGATTGCAACTGTCGTTACCGAACGAATGACGTTTACAGCGATGTATGATCCAGTAGTAACCGGAGAGAGTAATAGCGTGAAGATCAAAGTAGTTACTGACTTCATGGAGTTCTTACCGGAGTATAGGCGAATGGTTAGCGAAGCGGGACAATATGCTTATTTTCCAGCCCCTTACGTGTATGCGATCGATGCAATCGGCAATAACGAATATGAGATTCTCGCTCAAGAAGGTTATACTACGACAGGACTGGCCTATTACAAATATACAATGACACTGGAACAGCGCAGTGATGGAACTTGGACGCATACTAAATTTACATCGACACCGTTGAATTAATTGGTGAAGCACATGCCGCTCGTCCCATCAGGGATTGGGCGGTTTCTTCGTCATTTATACCCTCCCCCTATGAATCTACACCAAATTGTATCGGAACTTTTCGATAGATGGTCTCGTCTAACTGTATGGGGCGTACTGGCCCTGTGGGTGTATTTGGCATAGAGAGTGTGCTGCTAGGTTAATAGACGAACAGAGATCGGCAGCCAGTTAGTGAGAGATCATAGGAGAGAATGGGAGAGAGCAATCAATGAAGCATACGGGGAAGCGTTCCATACGATTCAAGCATAAGTTAGCCATATCGGCATTAGCCGCGACACTGGCTGCGTCACCAATTATACCGGGCTATGCGGTGATCTTCGGCCAGGTTGGGCAATCGGTTGCTGAGGCTGCGACGGTTACGGACCCGGCAGTGAAGATGGTCAGCGAGACGCCAGTGACGGCAGGCGCTGTGCTGCGCAAGTATGTATGGAGCGGAACGCGCAATAAGCAGGCGGTGCAGGCGAATGCGAATGTGATCGTGATCGACCTGCAGAATCCGCATGTGCAGCTCGATGTGATGACTGGCAAGAACGGCCAATTCACGACGCGGCAGACGGTGAGGAGTATGGCAAGTGAGACCGGAGCAGTGGCCGCTGTGAATGGCGACTATTATAATGTGTCGGGTGAGGGTGTGCCGATCGGCGGTGTGGTATCCGAGGGCGAGCTTCTCTCGTCTCCCTCTTATCTGAATGGGATGTACGCATTCGCGCTGACGAAGGATAATCAGCCGATCATTGATACGTTCAGCTTCAGCGGGACGATCTCCTCGGATGGGGGATTCTATCAATATCCGCTGGCGGGTGTGAATAAGACGACGTATTGGACGGATCCGAATAAGATTCACAGCCATCAGGACGCACTGTATATCTACACGAGTGAGTGGGGCAGCAAGTCGCGCGCGAATGATGGCGCTACTAAGCCGACGGAGGTGCTGGTGCAGGATCGCAAGGTCGTGCAGATCGCGGCGGACACGACATTGGATATGCTGGCACCGGAGAATGGCTACATTCTACGGGCATCTGGCAAGGCTGCCACGTTTATGAAGGACAACTTCAAGGCGGGCGATCCGATCTATGCGGATTATCAGCTTGTTCCGACCGATGCGTCACGCACGTATGATACGAGAAGCTTCCAGATGATGATCGGCGGCCATACGATTTTGGTGGATAATGGCGCGCCTGCGACATATTCGCGTGACACCTCGAGTCTGAACGGGTACCGGTCGCGTACGGGGCTGGGCTATTCGCAGGACGGCCGGTATGTGTATATGATCACGGTGGATAACCGTGGCGACAGCAAGGGGATGAGCCTGTCTGAGTTCCAGCGGTTCATGGTGAGCATTGGGGTGTGGAAGGGTTTGAATCTGGATGGCGGCGGCTCTACACAGCTCGTTGCTCGTCCACTCGGTGATACCGCTGCGGTGCTGGCGAACCAGACGGAGAACAGCACGGCCAGACAGGTTGTGAATGGACTGGGTGTCTATTCGATTGCGCCGCAGGGCGATCTGCTCGGTCTGATCATTCAGAGCGAGGAGGCGATGTTCCTCGGCGAGAAGAAGACGCTGCGACTGAAGGCGTATGATCACTATTATAATCCGATGACGATCGATTCTGCGGCGGTGAAGTGGTCGGCCTCCTCGAGCATCGGCAAGTTCGACGGCGCCGAGTTCACTGCGCTGCAGCCGGGCACGATCCAAGTGACCGCTGTGGGGGGCGACGGTATTACGCACTCCAAAGAGATCGATATTATCGGTCGTCAGGATATTCACAGCATGCGGTTCGAGACGCAGGACTTCATCGTGTCCGCGGGTGACAGCTATGCGCTGCCTGTTGTGATTGTGACGGTTAAGGGTGTGAAGCGTACGATTCCAGCGGATCTGCTCGATTGGGAGTTCATCGGCTTCGAGGGTGAGATCAGGGCTGGCGACAACGCGGTTACGGTCACTAAGGTGACGGATACCGGCGCTGCGCGGATTATCGCCCGTTACGACAAGGTTAGCGCAATGTTGACTAAGTCGCTTGGCGTAGATCAGTTATTCACGGATTTCGATACAATTGCAATGGCGACCACTACAAGCATGACGCCAGCCGAGATCTCCGGCAGAGTGAGTCAGGTGAGCGGTCTAGTTGTAGGTGATCCAACGAATAAGGCGTTGTTCTTCGAGTACAACTTCAAGGAAGGGACAGGGACGAAGGCGCTCTACGCCTCATTCGGCGAGGACGGCAGCGGGCTGCCGATCGCTGGCGAGCCGGATCGCGTGAAGATGACTGTAATGGGTGACGGATCGCTGAACTGGCTGCGCGCGGAGCTCGTGGACGCGGCAGGCAAGTCGCATCTGGTGGATATCGCGAATCCCATCGATTGGTATGGCTGGAAGACCGTAAGCGCAGATCTGAGTCCGTATAAGATGACTTATCCGGTGCAGCTGAAGCGAGTCTATGTGGCGAGTCCGCTGCAGGGACAGGATGAGCGCGAGGCCACGGGTACGATCGCGGTGGACAATATCACCTTCACGTATAAGGGCGATCTTCCGGCATCGACCAAGTCGGTGGTCGAGATGGCGGTTGGACGCAAGTCGATTACGGTGAACGGTGAGAAGCGGGAGCTGGAGCAGGCTCCGTTCACGGAGAACGGCTCGACGCTGATTCCGATCCGATTCTTCGTGGACGCGATGGGCGGCGAGGTGCTGTGGGATGCGGAGACGCAGCGTGTGTCGGTCATCCGTGATGAGCATCTGATCGAGCTGTGGATCGGCGACAAGATGGTCGTCGTTGATGGCAAGCTCGTGGAATCGCCTGTCACGCCTAGGCTCAGCGGGGGCCGTACGCTGCTGCCGCTTCGTCTGATCAGCGAGGCGCTCGGCTGGGAGGTCGGCTATGAACAGCAGACGCGGTCCATTACGTTGCAATAGCGAATTAATTTCATAATGGCACTTGCAGCTTTAATCAGAACTATATATTGATCGGAACGGTTCACTCCGTCAATACAGCGCAACCGTTAGCTAATCGCATAGCTCGGTTGTCGCATATAGTCTCAGCTATGTGGTTCTGCGTAATTATTAAATTGAGTCTAGTGTAGATAATATTTCTGTGTGGACCCTGTTTTGTGATACTATATAGGAGATCATTTCTTACTAGAGTTTGTTAGGACGAAGGAGCTTGGGCCCCGTTGGATATTCAAGTGGATGTCATTGATAGAGTGATCAAGAAGACCATAGAAGTCATCGAGGGCAGCAAGTATCAGATCTTCGAAATCTGTGAGAATGCCTTCAGTGAACGTGACGCGCTGCGTAATGAACTGGAGAGCGTCAAGCAGGAATTGGAAGCAACTATCACGAAGGTAGATAAGCTGGAGATGAATTATAAGCTGGCGCGTATTCGGCTTACTGAGGTAAGCCGAGACTTCCAGCGGTTCACGGAGGGGGATATCCGCCGGGCGTATGAGACGGCGACTCAGCTGCAGATGGAGCTGACGCTCTCTCGTGAGAAGGAGTCCTCGCTCAAGCAGCGCCGGGATGAATTGCTGCTGCGTATTCGCAATATTCAGCGGACCATTGAGCGCGCCGAGGCAATCGGGTCACAGATGAATGTCGTGCTCGACTATATGTCGGGCGATATGACCCAGGTGACGCGGCTGCTCGAATCGGCTAAGAACCGGCAGTTAATTGGGCTTAAGATCATAATGGCTCAAGAGGAAGAACGCAAGCGGATCGCTCGCGAGATTCATGACGGCGCCGCGCAATCGATTGCCAATGTGGTGCTGCGAACGGAGATTGCTGAGCGCATGCTGGCCAGACAGAACACTCAGGAAGCGCTTGCTGAGCTGGACGGATTGAAGGGACAGGCGCGATTGACGCTCGAGGAGATTCGCAAGATTATCTTCAATCTTAGGCCGATGGCGCTTGACGATCTGGGTCTGGTCCCGATCCTGAGGAAGCTGGCGCAGGACTTCGAGGAGCGGGAGAAGATCCACACTACCTTCGATTTGTATGGCAAGGAGACGCGGCTGCCCTCTGAGATGGAGGCTGCGATCTATCGGCTCGTGCAGGAGGCATTCACCAATGTGGCTAAGCACGCGGAAGCAAGCTTCGTGGCGCTGGATATCACTTATCAATCACAAATGACGAAGATCACGATCGCGGATAATGGCAAGGGGTTCTCGCCCGATGCCCTGCAGAAGCAGATGAATAACACCATGCATTATGGCATCATGGGGATGCGTGAGCGCGTGGAGCTGCTCGAGGGCCGCTTCGAGATCGAATCCGCCCCTGGCGAAGGCACAACTATTAAGATCATTATCCCTATTAAGATGGAATCAGGAAAGGAGCACACTTCACATGGCAGAGCGCAAGATCAGGATCATCTCGGCAGATGATCATCAGCTCACACGCGAAGGCATTAAGCGAATCATCAACATGGAAGACGATATGGAGGTCATCGCAGAGTGTGGCGACGGCATCCAGGTGCTGGAGCTGTGTAATGTCCACCATCCGGATATTGTGTTGATGGATATCAATATGCCCAATGAGAACGGCGTGATGGCTACGCAGCGTATGCGCGAGCTGTTCCCGGCGATTAAGGTCATTATTCTATCCATTCATGATGATGAGAGCTATGTGTTCGAGACGCTGCGCAAGGGCGCGTCCGGCTATCTGCTGAAGGATCTGGAGGCGGAGGTGCTGCTGCAGGCGATTCGCGCCGTGATGGCAGGCAATGCCTTTATCCACCCCAAGGTGACCGGCAAGCTCATTAATCAGCTCCGCCGCATGACCTATCTGGAGGAATCCGGTGAGCACCAGGCGGCAACTACCCGAGAAGCGGATGTGAAGTACGTGGCTGGCGACAGCAGTCCGCTGACTAAGCGCGAGGCGGAAGTGCTGCGTCTGATGGCCGAAGGCAAGAGCAACAAGGGCATAGGCGAACACCTCTACATAAGCGAGAAGACCGTTAAGAACCATGTCAGCAGCATCCTCCAGAAGATGGAGGTCGACGATCGGACCCAAGCGGTCATCAATGCGATCAAGAACGGCTGGGTCACCCTCTAATAATCGGTCCACCGGCGCATTCCGTCCGTAACCCCCACTCTGCCCTCGACATATAGTGATGTATAGAGGAGGTAGAGGCATATGATTCTACATCTGCTGCTTGCAGTAAGCGCATATGTGCTGGGGGCTGCAGCCGTGCACGCGGCCCTTCGCTTGACGGAGCGGTCGCGCATGTCGGCAAGCGGTACCCATCTCGTCCTGCATACCCATAACGACAGTCATCATCTCGAGTGGGCGCTACGCTCGCTGACACTCTATTCCTGGCTTCGCGGCCAGCCGCTCACCATTACGATTCGTGATACGGATTCTACGGACGACACGCGCCAGATGCTGCGACTATTCGCCAGGCGCGATCACCGACTTCACATTCAGACCTCACCCCCCCTATTCACGTCCCAAAATAAGACCCCAGAACACGCAAGCGCCATTCTCTCGATTAGCTCAGATTCGACTTCGCGTACTGGTCCAACTAACCCGCCTAGTTCAATAAATCCGACTAACCTAACCAGCTCAACTTATCCTACTAAGTTCTCCGGCCGTGAGTCAGGGCATTCCGCGTCTCCTGTTCATATTCACCTAGGATCCCCGGAGGATTGGGGCAAGCTGCCGTATCTGATCTAGCGTGCGTACAGCGCCGGACAGTGAGACTAATTCCCCGCCTTACTTATTCGAAACTCACCTGCCGCTCGCCATAGACCGGCCCCGCCGTCTTAATTGCCCCAAACCAGCCTGCTGCAGGTCAATAGAACGGTTCCGCCGTCTTAATTGCACTAAACCAGCCTGCTACGAGTCAATAGAACGGTTCCGCCGTCTTAATTGCTCACACTCACCTGCCATATGCCAATAGTCTGACTCGACACATTAGAAAGTGAAGCCGCATAGTACGAAACGAGGTAATGTGGTTCTGCGGCGCCGGAAAGTGTTACTGCATGTTCGTGGCAAAGGAATGGATATCAATCAGAGGTATGAATGGAGGGAATTGATGAACGTTAATTGTGATCAACAGCTTGCGCTGTGGGCGGAGCAGCTAGCCGCGGTGATGCCGGGCCGCTCCTTGCTGCGTGATGAGCTGGTTTCGCTGCTGTCGTCGATAGGCGGTGAGGAAGCCGCGGCGGCGTGGGAGCAAGTGGCGGAGTTGGCGTATGTGACTGGCGCGATCCGCATGGAGCCCAGCATCGCGCACACGAAACGGACAAGTTGGTGGGGGCTGAGGCGCACGGATGAGCTGACCTGCTGTCGCTGCGGGGCTGGCGGTGATTCGATCGCGTGGACGAGCTGCGCCTCCTGCGGGCAGCGCTGCGCGTATTGCGAGGTGTGCCTGACGATGGGCAGGACCAAGCTATGCGCGCCGCTGTATGTGGGAGCGGCGGCGAGCAGTATGCAGGAAGTTGCGGCTAAGTCTGGGCTGCCTGCCGCGGCTGATCTGGAGCGGGTCGGCACAGGCTGGTTCGCAGAGATCTGCGCGAGACTGCCGGACCTGCAGCTTAGCCCCGCGCAAGCAGCTGCAGCTGAGGCAGGTGTGGCATTCGTGCGGGAGGGGTGGAGGCTGGCTGAGCTCGGCGGCGATAGGGTGCTACCAATCAGGCCGTTCCTGATCTGGGCAGTTACTGGAGCCGGTAAGACCGAGATGATGTACCCGCTGGTAGCGGCAGCGCGTATGCGCGGCGGCAAGGTGCTGATCGCTACGCCGCGCAAGGATGTCGTGCTGGAGCTGCTGCCCCGGATAGAGCGAGCATTCAGCGGCGAGCGTATCGCGGCGCTGTATGGCGGCAGTCGTCAGCGCTGGGACGAGGCCGACATCGTGATCGCGACCACGCATCAATTACTGCGCTATTCGGCAGGCTTCGACCTAGTCGTGCTTGATGAGGTTGATGCGTTTCCCTACCATGGCGATCCGATGCTGGAGTATGCCGCGCGCAAGGCCTGCAAGCCCGGCGGCGCATTCGTCATGTTGTCTGCTACACCGCCTGAGGCGATGCAGCGAGCGGTTGCGCGCGGACAGCTGCCGCATGTGAAGGTGCCGGTGCGCTACCATCGGCATCCGCTGCCGGTGCCGCGATATGCGCCGCCAGCCAGGCTGGCTGAGCTGGTGCGGCAATCGCTGGCGCGCGGTGCGCAGGTGTTCGTGTTCGTGCCGCAGATTGCGCGGCTCGGTCCCGAACTACGGCACCTGCGGGACAAGCTGTCGGCCTGCCTCGAGGCCAGCCGCATTGATGCGACGTCGTCGCAGGATCCGGATCGCGCGGACAAGGTGCTGCGGCTGCGCAGCGGAGATATCCGCGTCCTGCTCACGACGACGATCCTCGAGCGCGGTGTGACCATCGCCAAGGCGGATGTGTACGTGCTGGGCGCCGACTCCCGCCTGTTCGATGCCGCCGCGCTCGTGCAGATGGCTGGCCGCGCTGGACGCTCGGCCGCCGATCCGCATGGTCAGGTGCGATTCCTGACCACTCAGCGCACGCGCGCTACCGCCTCGGCACTTCGCCAGATTCGGGCGATGAATCGGCTAGCGCGGCGGCGCGGGTACTTGGTGGCGGATGAGGGGAGGAGTCGTTGGGGTGTATTTTGGAGGAATAGAGGGGGTGCAGGTACTTGACTAATGGATGGGATCAGGGAGAGCAGGTGGCGGCGTGGCGCGGCGCGCTGGGTCGAGTGGGACGGCGGCTCATTCAGGGTGTGCAGGGATTGCTCGCCTCGCATGTGGAGTCGTGTATGATATGCGGTGGACGCGCAGGGGACGCAGGTGGCAGTCTGCCGGTGTGCATGGGCTGTTATGCGGATATCCCGTGGATTGCGCCGCGTGATGTGCAGTGTGCGATATGCGGACGCTGCGAGTACTGCCCGGATTGCTCGCGGCGTACGGATGCCAGCTTCGTCATGAATCGCAGCGCCATACGCTACACCCATACGATGAAGGAATGGCTGGGGCGATTTAAGTACCGTGGCGATGAACGCTTGCATGTGCTGATGGCGGGGATGGTGAGGGGAACGCTGGATCGATTATTAGTCGACCAGGGGCTGGGTAAGAGGCGGCAGTCCGTCTACCTGAGCTATGTCCCGCTGAGTGAGACACGTCTGGCTGAGCGTGGCTTCAATCAGACTGAGCTTGTGGCTCGTGAACTGAGCCGGCTCACAGGGATTCAGGCGTTGCCTACGCTCGACCGTGTGCGACATACGGACAAGCAGAGCCATAAATCGCGTGCAGAGCGACTGCGCGATCTGCGCGGCGCGTTCGCTGCGAGGGAGGAACTATCCGGACAGATGGGGGAATCTGCTTCTATCATTATGATCGACGATGTGTATACGACGGGCAGCACGTTGGAGGAATGCGCGCGCACCCTGCGTCAGGCGGCGGATGTGCGGGTGTATGGATTGACCTGGGCGAGGTAGGCGACAGACATTAGGAACAAAGGATCTTGTCGTACTCTCGCGGCTCATGTAAAATATAGGTACAAGTCTATCATAACGTTCGGAGGGGTAATCATGGCTTTGAATATAGCGAATTGTCCCCGCTGCGGCAGAGTGTTCGCCAAGGGCGTACGGGAAGTATGCCATGCATGCTTTGATGAGATTGAAGCGGAGTATGGGCTGTGTACGGAATTCCTGCGTGACAATAAGGGCGCGACAATCTCTGAGCTGAGCGATGAGACCGGGGTCTCGATCAGGCAGATTACACGCTTTATTAAGGAAGGACGGATCTCGCTCTATAATGCGCCTAACCTGTCCTACCCCTGCGAGTCTTGCGGTGCCTTGATCCGAGAAGGCAATCTATGTGATGTCTGTCGGGCCAGAATTACTTCGGGCGTGCGGCAGGTTCAGGAGGATGATGCCAGGCGCTTGGAACAGCAGCAGCAGCGCAGAGCAGCGCACACGTACAAAATCGATGAAAAAGATAACTAACTATAAAATATTGACATGAAGAAGCCGATAGGATATATAGATCGGTTTCTTTTTATATTATCGTAGTGAATCGGATGGCAATAGGAGTGATCGGAATGAAAATCAATGATATTAATCGCGCGGGTTCCATTCAATCGTATCGCAATCAGAGCAGAGGCAATGGAATAGTTCCACATAATAAGGGCGCAGCTAGAGATCAGGTGCATATCTCCGAGGAGGCGAAGCAGCTGCTCGGCTCTCAGGAGGGCGACGCGATCCGTATAGGCAAGGTTGCAGATCTGAAGCAAGCAGTATCGACCGGCACGTATCATATCGATGCCAATAAGGTCGCCGAGAAGCTGCTTCCTTACTTGAATGAGTAGCGCGATGATTGCTCGATTGGCAGAACTGTTAGCGTCGCATCAGGCGCTGCATGAAGTCGTAGAGCATAAGCGTCAGGCGCTAGTAGCGAATCAGTTAGACACAATGGCTGGCTATGTGAATCAGGAATCGCGACTAATGAAGCAGATTATCGAGCAGGATAGTCAGTGGAAGGCGGCCGTTCAGCAATTTGTCGCAACGCGAGGATTGAAGACGAACAAGTCGTATACCGTGACAGAGATCATGGGATTGGTAGATCGTCCATCCGAGCGGGAAGAGCTGAAGAAGCTGCAATCCGAGCTTTTGGAAGTCATCGTGAGGATTAAGCAGATCAATGTCGTGAATGGGCGCTTGATTAATCAGTCACTGGACTTCTTCGACTACTCGCTAGATCTAATGGGCGGCGGCTTCGAGCAGGAGACGGTTTATCGCAATCCTGCACAGTCGGGGAAGACAGCTCAGGGCAGCCCAGGGTGGACGCGCTTCGATGCGCGAGGATAAGCGGAGGATGGAACATGGCAGCCAAGCAATTGCTAACAATCGTAAGTGAGCTTCATGAGGTGTACGCTGCCCTGTATGAAGCGGGAATGACCAAGAAGGATCTAATCATCCAAGCGCGCACTGACGAGTTACCCGGTATAGCGATCAGGGAATCAGAGCTGCTGAATCAATATGCCGCTATCATGCAACGCTGGCATACAGCAGTCAAGCAGCTCCAGGAGGGCGCTGGTGTACCGGCGAGTGAACCATTATCCCATGCGCAAGTTGGGGAATGGATAGAGGAGCCGCAAGTCGCGGCTGCCTATAGGCAAGCGTTGGAACAGCTGAATATAGCTGCGCAAGCGCTGCGCGAGCTGAATGAACGCAATCAACAGCTGCTCCAGCAATCGATCGGCATGATAGGCGATCTATTGGATCAGACAGTAGGACCGGCGGAGCTCGAAGTGTCGTACGGGGATCCGAGCGCAAGTCAGAAGACACCGAGGCGCACAGGCGGGTTTGATTATAGAATGTAATAATGATCGGGCAAGGTAGCAATAGACTAACGTGATCAATCATGTTCTGGAGGGGTTAACATGCAATCCACATTCCTCGGTCTCGAGACGAGCAAGCGCGGGATTCTAACGCAGCGTGTTGCGCTTAATACATTGGGTCATAATATATCGAATGCATCTACCGAAGGATATTCGCGTCAACGTGTCAATATGACGTCATCCATCCCGATGGAGGCGCTGGGCTTGCAACGCAGCAATACGCCTGGTCAGCTGGGTACCGGTGTAGAGTACAGTCATATCGAGCGGGTGAGAGACAGCTATCTGGATCTCCAATATCGTCGCGAGAATCAGTCATTAGCGATGTGGACCACTCATGAATCGGCCATTCACTCCATTGAGGCACTGATTAACGAGCCTTCTGGCAATGGATTAAGCTCGGTGATGGACAAGTTCTGGAACTCCTTGGAGGTACTCAATCGAGACCCAGGATTATTGAGCGCCAGAATTGATGTGGTCGGCTCCGCAGTGAATATGGTGGATACCATGAAGGGGATCGGCACAGGGCTGGACAGCATAGAGTTTGATGTGGCCAACAATATCGACAAGAAGGTCAGCCAGGCCAACATATTAATTGAGGGCATAGCCGAGCTGAATGTACTGATCCGTAGAACAGAGGCCTTCGGCGATAATGCGAATGACTATCGGGATCAGCGGGATCTGATGATCGACAAGCTGTCGACAATCGTGGACGTGCAGGTAGCTGAGACGCCTGCAGGGGACTTCTCGATTACCGCAGCCGGTGTCAATGTGGTCAATAATGAAGCGACTGTGCTGCTGACTGCTGCTAATGCAACTGTTGCTACTGCGGGAGAATTGGCTGGCTACCAGAAGGCGCTAGGAGAAGTCGAACTAATCCGAAATCAGCTGAATGCGATGGTGAACACGCTGGTTCAGGGCTCCTTTACAGTGCGTCTGGAGAATGGCTACATGACGAGCGGTCCGATGACAGCTCAGAATAACGTAACGTTAGAAGGCGGAGCGGTCATCCTAGCTGGTGTTACGATTCCAGCAGGCTCCAAGATCATTAGCGCGGTAGAGTTCGAGGTTCAGGGCTTCAATGGCCTGCATGAGCTGGGCTACGGCCTGCCGGATGGAACAACAGGCGTGCCCTTCTTCACAACAGCAGATGGAAGTACAACGTTCAATATTGATAATATCCGTGTCAATCCAGTTGTACAGAATGATACGAATAAGATTGCCGCGTCTGGTCAATATGAGCTCGATGGCACGAATCGTGTGACGATCAAGGGGAACAGCGACATTGCGCATGCGTTAGCGAGCTTGCGTGATCATGCCTTCACTTATCCAGGCAATCTGACTTCGCTGTCAAGCGGTACGACGGATGATTACTTCCGGGCGTTAACCGGGGATCTGGGGATTCGGTCGAACAACGCCAATCGGAATATGGAGAATCTCGAGAACTTAACCGACCAGATCAATATCAGAAGACAATCTGTGAGCGGTGTGTCTCTCGATGAAGAGATGGCGGATCTGATCCGGTTCCAGCATGCCTACAATGCGGCTGCGCGGAACCTGACAGCCGTAGATGAGATGCTCGATCGTGTCATAAACCAGATGGGAATCGTGGGCAGATAGCCTAAGGGAGGGATAAGACGTGCGCGTAACCAATTCGATGCAGAGCCTGCAGCTGCTTAAGAATCTGAGAAATAACAATAGTCAGATCCATAGCTGGGAGAATAAGCTGGCTACAGGTCAACGTATTCATCGCCCAGGCGACGATCCGGTGGGGATCGGCTATCTAATGCGGTATAACAGCGAGATTGATCGCAGCGCTGAATTCTTGGAGAATGCGAGAACGGGTCTAGGCTATCTGAAGACCATGGATGAGATGATGCTGCAATCCAGCGACGTCCTAAAGAGAGCAAGAGTACTTGTGCAGCAAGCATCAACCGGTACTACGCCATCAGATGCCAGAGAGCATATCGCAGCAGAGATCAAGCAGTTGAAGGAACAGCTCGTAATGATCGGTAACAGCAGCTTCGCAGGCAGGTTCTTGTTCAATGGACAGAAGACGGATGTGCCGCCATACACCAATGCCAATGCGGCCAATGAAACCACAGATAAAGGCATCTATTACTTAAACGTGAGCGCGAGTGTCTCAGTGCCGGTAAGTATTACAGGAGAACTTATATTCGGAGCAGCAGGCGCGGATGACAATGTATTCAAGATCTTCGATGACATTGCCGATCACTTATTGGATGACGACGTAGACGGTCTATTAGATGACATGGCCAAGATCGATATGTTGGGCGATCGCATAAATAGTACATGGGCCGAAATTGGAGCGCGAACGAATCGTTTTGAATTGGTGGAGAGTCGAATTCTTGACAATATCATCTCGTTGAAGGATCTCCGCTCCAAGGTAAGCGACGTGGATATGGCTGAAGCGATTATCGAATTGCAACAGAAGGAGAACGTTCTTCAAGCCTCGCTTGCTGTCGGTGCTCGGGTTATGCAGGTATCCTTAATTGATTATTTAAGATGATTTTATTTGTTATCGCAAGGTGGTGAATGACATGATTAATTCAATCACAGGATCATCTAGAACGCCGACACTTTCCATGGATATCAATCAACTGCCCCCATTGAAGAAGGTAGATGTTCAAATTGATGCTTCGCATAAAGCCGCTACCATTGAGATTAAATCGCGCAATCCAGAGATGGACGCTGATTGGGATAAGGTACGCGAGGAGCTCGGATACTTAAAGCTGTATTCGCAAATTAGAGAGATTACTTCTATGGGCCAAAAAGGTGCCGTCGAAGCGATACAATCACAGGTTGGAGAAGGATTGCGTTTAAGAAATATACATAATGATCGAGGAAACGTATTCGGGAGTATAGCCTATAACAAGTATATGGAGAGTAAAAAACGAGCCGTTGAATTAGTCGCTCTTCCGAAGCATGGTGTGCATATTGATGTCAAAATTTACCCGCTCGAAATCCGAGTGGAGACTCATGGCAAGGGGGTGAGCAGCACACTGTGAATGAACAAACAATCAGAATAATCCATAGTGAGGCATACGGTACAATCGAGGTAGAATCGGCGCAAATTATACATTTTCCACGAAGTATAATTGGTTTGTCAGACTATCATGACTATGCGTTGGTGCGGATTGAAGATACACCGTATTACTTGCTCCACTCGCTGGAGGATGACGTTAGCTTCATTCTATTACCCGCACAACTGGCCATTGAGGATTATGGATTTCGAATTGATCAGTCAACGATAGATTTGTTAGGAATAGAGAAACCTGAGGATGTTACGACATTTCTAATTGTTAATATTGATGGTGATCAATTATACGTAAATTTGAAGGCACCATTGTTGTTAGCTATTGATAATCAGCGAGGGTGCCAGTTCATTATTGATGCTGCTGCTTATCCATTACGGTACCCCCTAACACGTCGGGGGGGCGAATCATGCTAGTACTCAAACGCAAGCTAGGTGAATCAGTCATGTTGGGAGATCAAATACAAGTTCAGGTATTAAGTATCGAAGGTGAGTCGGTCAAGCTTGGATTTACGGCGCCAGCAAACATCCAGATCCTGCGAAAAGAATTAGTGGATAGTATTCTCCAAGAGAATATGAATGCCGGAAAGCAATCGGTTAATCGAGATCAACTTCTCAATATCCTAAAACAATTCAATCGTGAAGAGGGTGTATGATGATGAGTATCGTTCAAGGTGGAACAGCACGCACTATCGATTATTCTTCCATACAGAAAGTTCAGCAACCTGGTAAAGAAGGTAACAGTTCGGTGGCTAGTTCGAGTGTTAAGAGCGAACTTACAAATGCGGTGCCTACTCTTGCAGTAGAGAAACAGACCTCGTTCTTCGATGTTAGTAAGTTAAACGAAGAGGAAAAGGAAAAGCTTGAGGCAGAGCTGGAAAAACTGAATAGTTCAATTGCTTCATCAGGAAAGCTATTAAAGTTCAAGTATGATGAGAAGGCTGAGAAGTCTTATGTCGAAGTTGTCGATATCGCTTCACAGAAGGTGGTGGCTAGTCTGCCTCCAGAGTTCTTAATTGATCTCTCTATTAAGATGAAAGAAATAATCGGTATGTTCATTGATAAGAAGTTGTAGAGGAGGATGATGTAGATGAGTGGTATTAGCTTAAGTGGTTTGGCTTCAGGTCTGGACACGAATGCGATGATCGAGCAATTAATGAAGCTGGAACGTCAACCTTATGAAGCGTTAGAAACTAAGAAATCAGCAATCGCCGATAAGCAGAGTGTCATTCGGAGTATTAACACCAAGATGAGCAGTCTTCGAACAGCGGCATCCGAATTAATGTACTCGACAGCATTCAAACTAACATCAGGTAAGGTCTCAGATTCCACCGTGCTAACTGCGAAGACTTCTGAATCCGCTGAGGTTGGTACTTACGCGGTCAATGTTACTCAACTAGCTAAACATCATATCGTTGCTTCGGGGAAGTTCGCTACTAACGGTACAGAATTGAAAGGTCTAACTGGACCCGATTTTACATTTTCCGTTGCTGGGAAATCAGTAGACAATATAAAGCTCAGTGGTAATACAAATGAGGAAGTCCTTAATAACTTGATGAAAGACATCAATAATGCAGGGATTGGCATAAAGGCCAGTGTTATTGAAACTGAGCCTGGTTTTAAGACATTATCCCTTACATCTGAGCAATCCGGAGAATCAGCGATTATAGAGTTCAGTAATAGCGAATCTAGCAATCCTCTCCAATTGAATACGGTACAGGGTGCCAAAAACTCGATAGTAACCATTAATGGTCTGCAAATCATAAATACGAGCAACACACTAAACAATATCGTGCAAGGCATTAAGTTCGAACTGCATAAGGAAAATGAGACATCCACGTTGACCGTATCCAAGGACGCTGATTTGGTCGCTGACAAGGTGAAGAAATTCGTTGATGCTTACAATGATATCATCGATACGATCCGGACAAATACGAACAAGGGCGCTCTCATGCAAGGGGACTCTACGTTGAGATCTTTGCAGGATGAACTAAGCAATATGTTGCATGCGAATGTTTCGGAGAATTCCAAATATAACTATCTATTCACGATTGGATTAGAGGTTGATAAAGGAATAACGAGCGGCGCTTTGATGACTGGCAAGATCAGCTTTGATCGCGATAAGTTCAAGGAAGCATTCAATGATAACGCTGATGAGGTTGCTAAGTTATTCGGGTATGATGATGCCTCATCTAACAAGGATGGCATCGGCACGCTATTCAATGATAATATTAGTAAGTGGACAAGATTTGGAACAGGACTTCTATCATTCAAGATTAATGGATATGACAGCGAACTGTCGATAATTGCTGAACAGATGGAACGCATGAGTATGCGAATTTCGAACAAGGAGCAACAATTGCTCAAGCAATTTGCAGCAATGGAGAATGCGCTCTCTAGCTTTAAGAGTGAACAAACTTGGTTAACCGCTCAGCTGGCATCGTTCTCTAATTACTAAAAAAAGCTGTTTAATAACAAAAGGAGCTGGAACCAGTGAATATGGTGTCACGGTCAGGCTATCAAGTATACCAACGGAATAAATATGAAACTGCCTCTCCTCACAAATTAATTCTTCTACTGTACGATGGAGCGCTATTAAATATAGCCAGAGCTCAGCAATCGTACGAACGCGGTATGAACAATGAAGCGAAGCAATCCATTCTAAAAGCACAAGATATTGTAAGTGAACTGTTATCATGTCTGAATGAGGACCAGGGTGGTGAACTAGCATCCAGGATGATGCAATTATATCTCTATGTCATGCGAATGCTAGTGGATGCTAATATCCATAGAAAAAAAGAAGCGCTATACGAAGCGGAGGTTGTTCTAAGAGATTTACGCTCGGCGTGGGAACAAATAGGGAAGGATGTAGGCCTTAGTGCGACCTGAGATGGAGCGGGTAGTTGAGGAATGGTGCCAAGCTTATGAGAGGCTATACGATATAAGCATGCAACAACTTGAAGCGCTCAAGCAGATCGTCCCATCGGAACCCGATCAATGGCAACAGATGCAGGAATGGGCACTCGAGCGAACGGAAATTCGAATCGAAATTGATTTGCTGCAGAAAAGGCTTATTGATGATTTGGGCGTTCATAAGGTTAAGCAGATCTTCGAACAACGAGTTGCTGGGATTGTGTCGTCTACACGCGTGGTGACATTCGAAGCCGCTAGAACGATTGAGCTGGCCATGATTACGACAGGAACAGAGATTCAGAATGCGAAGAATCAGCGAAAGCTCGCTAATGCATACTCTCAGCTAGATCAAGATGTGGTAGAATCCTATTTTTTTGACGAAAAAAAATAGGATTTATTTAAAAAGTATTAATTAAGATATTCGAACTGCCGATATAAATAATATGCCGCAAGGATGTGGCAAATACCAACTCAATCATGGAGGATGATTTTCAATGTACATTAACACGAACGTATCTGCAATCAACGCTCATCGTAACCTAGGCATCAACAATAGCTCGATGAGCAAGACTATGGAGAGGCTCTCTTCCGGATTCCGCATCAACCGCGCTGCTGACGATGCTGCAGGTCTGGCGATCTCTGAGAAGATGCGCTACCAAATCAATGGCTACAATCAAGCCATTCGTAATGCGCAAGACGGCGTATCCTTGCTGCAAACTGCAGAAGGCGCTCTGACAGAAGTGCATTCAATGCTTCAACGTATTAACACACTAGCTACACAATCCAAGAACGGAACGAATGAGCAAGAGGACCGCGATAAGATCGACAAGGAAGTACAGCAACTTCTTGAGGAAATTGACAACATCTCAGACACAATGAAGTTCAACGGTATTGAGTTGCTCAAGGGTTCAGCAGGTGCTAACGTTGGAGGCGTAGCTGGTCAAGTGACATTCCAAGTTGGCTTTGAGAACACAACTGTAATTGATGTCTCACTCGGATCTGGTATTTCTACAACGGCATTAAGTCTTAGCGGTTCCGACGTTAAGAGTGTAGCAAATGCTAGCTCTATGATGGCTTCGGTTCAAGCTGCTATCAAGAAAGTGTCCGATCTACGCGCAACATTCGGTGCTGCACAGAACCGTCTGGAGCATACGATCAATAATCTGGGCGTTAACTCTGAGAACTTGTCCGCTTCCGAGTCGCGTATCCGCAATGCAGATATGGCTAAGGAAATGACTGAGTTCACTCGTAATCAGATTCTGGTTCAAGCTGGTACAGCGATGCTGGCACAAGCGAACGCAGTGCCTCAGAACGTTCTTCGTCTGTTAGGCTAATTACATTTCGTACAACCGAACTCCCCAATCCTAGGATTGGGGAGTTTTTCATATTCATTTTTCGTCCAATCTAACCGATAAATATAGAAGCTGATTATTTAATGAGGTGCTGATAAGAATGAGGCTAATAATCAACGATCAATTGGTCGACTCCGATTTCCGCAAGAATGGAACCTTACAGGAGTTGAAAGAGGTTCTGTACGATTTATATAAGAATAATGAAATTATACAAGAGGTCATAATTGATGGCGTAACTTATCATGAAGGATACGATGAGCGTCTTACGGATGGATTTCCTGCAATTCGTGAGGTTGCTGTTCGAACAGTCAGTAGAGATGTGTTGGCGGAAGAGATCCATAACGAGCTCAATGAATATCTGCTCAAGTTGATCAATGCCTGCGATTCGATCTCGGAATTATTCTATGGCGAGCTCAAACAGGATGATTGGAATCATTTCAGTCAGTTAATGAACGGGATACAATGGGTGGTTCAATCCGTGGAGGTGCTCAAGGTCCATTACGGCCAGCATAACAGCTCAATTGAAAAGAATGCATTAGATGGATTCACTCACCAGATCGATAGTCACATTCGTTTACTTGAGCAAGAGCTCCAGGATCAGAATTACACTGCAACCGGAGATATTATTAAATATGAGCTTTCAGAGGTGTTCAAGCAATTAGCCAGTAGTTTAAATAGAGAGGTAAACTAATGAAACGATATGCAGCCGATAATTTATTGTTGTTGCGTGAGCGATATCCAGAGATATACAGAGCTGTGCGTAATCAAGAATATGATAAAAAACGAATACAACTAGAAGAAGCTCGAAATGGTCAAGCGAATCTCCTAATAGATCAAGATGATAAGCAGATTCGCATGTATAGTCGGTATAATCCGGGACACGAAGCGGCTATATGGGTGGAGTCACTAGATGCCAGTATCACTGATGCTGATAATATTCTTATTCTCGGTTTCGGGTTGGGCTACCATGTGAGAGCGCTTATACAAGCCTATCCTAACAAGCGGTACTATATCTATGAACCTGATTCTACAATTCTGTTAGCTGCTATTGCGCACACCGATCTTCGAGATGTGTTAGGTAGTCCAGACATAGTCATGCTGGCACTTGGGGAGCAACACCAGGTTAGAACAGATCTGTTGACCAATTTGTTCAGGCGGATGCTTGGTACATTCGCATATGCGATCACACCACCATACCGTATACTTGCTGGAGAGATTCTTAATGACTTTGATGAGACAATTCGTAATACTGCCAGAGGTTATGTCTCTACGATGAATACCGTTTCTCACTTCAGGACTGAATGGGCAGAGAATACGGTTCTGAATGTCGCTAGGAACTTAAAGTCACGTTCCTTCTATGGGTTAGCAAATTGCTGTGCAGGCATTCCAGCAGTAGTTGTTGGATCTGGACCTTCTTTGGCTATGGATATTGAGAAACTTAAACAGCTCAGGGATCGGGTAATTATAATAGCAGCAGGTTCTAGTATTCAGATATTGCTTGCGCATGGACTCATCCCGCATCTTGTAGTCTCAATGGATGCAGGAGAAGCAAATCGTCGTGTATTCGCCAAGATAGATATATCGGAGATTCCCTTCCTATATATACCTACTATTAAGCATACTTCTATAAAATCAGAAGATTCTCCTTATCTAATGCATGCCTATTTTGATATTGACTCTCTGTCTCGGTATGTCATGGGCATCACGAATGAGGATGTTGTATTCTCATCGACAGCAACCGTAACAAGTACTGCACTTCAGGCAGCTGCTTATTTAGGGTGTCGTGAAGTGATATTAGTCGGTCAGGATTTCTCATACGTGAATAATCGAGTATATGCGGATGGCGTTAAGCATGTGAGCCAGTCCTTCCTAGAGAGAATGATAGTAAATGCCGATTATACAGTCGAGAATGTCACGGGTGGCATCAACATTACAAGCCAATCGATGCTCAATTTGAAGAGCGATACGGAAGAGATCTTAAGCCGATTGCCGCAGCTGTGTGTCTATAACGCATCGATGATTGGCGCTAAAATTAAGCATACTACTCCTAAGCTGTTGGATGAAGCAATCGCTCAATACCCGAGATGTCATGACAACGATGAATGGTTTAAAATATTAGTCGAATCACGAGCCAAGCTTTATCCCCAAGTAAAGAAAGATCAAGTCACAGCTAGAGTGAAATCAACGGTATCCGATCTGCGCCTCTACCTAGCTAAGCTTGAAGCGCTTGATGCACATATGAGCAAAATGACAAATCCGGTGTCAATGTCCCTTCGTGAGATTAGCACATGGCTAGGCACGTTCGATGACAAATGGAATGCAGTGGTCGCAAATCCAACCTTTCATAATCTATACGCCTTCTTCCTAACCCGAGAACGAATTTATGCAGAGAGGCATTGGGAAGAGATTAAGACAGAACAGAATCTAAAGGATAAGGTAATGAAGCTACGCACATATGCAAATCCACTGATTGATGGATTAAAAGCAGTCACTCCAGTCTTAGTAGATTGCTTCAATAGACTGAACGATGAAATAAAAGCTGAGATCAATGTATGAGCGTGCAGAACATAAAGGGGACAAGACATGGGATTCTATACGGACAAAAGGGTACTTATCACTGGTGGTACCGGTACGATTGGAAAACAGCTTGTGCGACGGATACTCCAAGACAAACCTACTGTAATCCGTATCTTCAGCAGAGATGAACATAAACAGTATGAGATGCAGCAAGAATTAATTGAACATAATAGCATATTGCGTTATTTGATAGGGGATGTTAGGGACGTTGATCGTTTAACTCGTGCTATGGAAGGGATTGATTATGTATTCCATCTTGCTGCCATGAAGCACGTTCCTGCTTGTGAATATAATCCGTTCGAAGCCGTCCAGACGAATGTACTCGGTACGCAGAATGTGATACAGGCAGCAGTAAACACAGGTGTGAAGAAGGTATTGTTTACTAGTTCGGATAAGGCGGTCTCCCCAACAAATACTTACGGGGCGACGAAACTAATGGCTGAACGATTAATATCTGCTGCAGAATATCAAAAGGGCGCAAAATCGACCATCATATCTTCTGTCAGATTTGGTAATGTCATGGGCTCCAGAGGTTCTGTAATTCCATTGTTCAAGAAACAAATACTCAAGAACCAGCGCATTACAATCACAAATCCTAAGATGTTACGTTATATGATGACCCCCTCTCAAGCGATTTCTCTTATGTTAAAGGCAAATGAAATGGCATATGGCGGAGAGGTATTTGTCTTAAAAATGCCCGTTATAAGATTAAACGATCTAACAGATATAATCATCGAGGAAACTACCAATAAATACCAAATAACCCACAGGATACAAGTGGATGAAATCGGTCTTCGCCCTGGCGAAAAAAAATTTGAAGAGTTGATGACAGAAGATGAAGCCAGAATAGCGCTTGAGTCACCGGATATGTATATTTTAATGCCGCTATATGGCGGATTGCGACAACGTGAATATGTTAATGCTGTTCACAGCGTGGAACTTCCTTCTGTTGGTAATGATGTGATCAGCAAGGAAACGTTAAGGAATTGGTTATTAAGCGAGAATTTGATTTGAGCAAAGTGCAGCACTTGCTTCAAATAGCGATAATCCCATGGGAGGCTAAATAATGAATCAGTTTCAAATAGCCAATCAATTAATTGGTGACCAACAACCAGTTTTTATTATAGCGGAAGCCGGTGTTAACCATAATGGAGATTTCGTAAAAGCTAAACAATTAGTCGATATAGCAGTAATGTCCGGTGCGAATGCGGTAAAGTTCCAAACCTTCTGTACAGACCAACTTGTTACCGGTGAAAGTAGTAAGGCGCAATATCAAATTGAAACTACGGGAATCAACGAGAACCAGTATGAAATGCTATCAAAATTGGAGTTGTCTTTTGAGCAACAGAGAGAACTTAAAGCATACTGTGATAACAAGGGGATTATTTTTCTCTCAACACCTTTTGACGAAAAGAGTTTCGAGTTTTTGCAAACACTAGATCTTCCTGCCTATAAAATAAGTTCAACAGATACAAATAATTATCTTTTTATCAAAAAAATCGCAAAGACTCAGAAACCCATTGTTTTGTCGACAGGGATGTCCACATTTAGTGAAATTGAAGAAGCGGTACATACTATAAGGCGGGAAGGTAACCAACAAATTGGTCTATTACACTGTACTTCAAGTTATCCAACTCCACCGAATGAATGCAATCTAAAAGTCATTCAGACGTTTGCTACATGTTTTGATGTCATTGTGGGTTACTCCGACCATACCGCAAATATAGGTGCAGGACCGTTTACAGTACCATTAGGTGCAAAAATAATCGAAAAACACTTTACAATAGATAAAAAGCTGGAGGGGCCAGATCACAAAGCATCCTTAGACCCGAATGAGCTAAAAGAATATATATGTCAAATTCGTCTGGTTGAACAAATGATGGGATCCACTGAAAAACAGTTAACGCATCGTGAACATGATACAAGAGCAAAGTTACAAAAAAAACTATTTGTTAATGAAACAATTGCGAGCGGTGAAGTAATTAGAGAAAGTGTATTAACGGGCAGAAGATCAGATAAGGGAATTCCCGTGAAGTACGCATCCATGTTTATAGGAAAAACTACTCGGAGAGGCTTGCAGGATGGAGATGCTGTTTCCTTTCAGGATGTCGATATGGGTGAATTGCTTTGAATACGATCATTATTGGTGCAGGTGGACATGCAAAGGTAGTGTGTTCAATCTTAGATCATTCCCATCCTGATTTAGATATAGTTGCTTTTGTTGACAGTGTGAAGTTGACACCAGATGAAACGATATTTGACAGGCCAATCTGGCAATTCAATGATCTCATTCGACTAAAGGACGATGGGATTGCTGAGGCCGGGATAGTGGGGATTGGAGATAATGAAGTGCGCAAGCAGCGATTTCAACAATTACTCGATTGTGGTTTCATAATACCAAGTGCCATTCATGGTTCTGCCCAAATTAATTATTATGCAGAGATTGGGATAGGTAGTGTGATTGCAATGGGTGCCATCATTGGTTTATCAGTCAAAATCGGCGGGAATTCCATCATTAATACTGGAGCAATCATTGATCATGATACTAATGTTGGTTCACATTGCCACATAGCACCTGGAACTAAGATTGCTGGTGGAGTTCAGATTGGGGATGGGACGTTTATTGGAATTGGAAGTGTAGTGAAGGATCGAGTTAGAATCGGGAATCATGTCACGATCGGTGCAGGCACGGTAGTCATTGATCATGTTCCTGATCACTGCACAGTAGTGGGAGTCCCGGGCAGGATCATAAAAAGCAGAGAATAGAGGCGGTCTGTTTGAAATTGTATGTGTCGACTTCCGCTCTGGAAAAGCCTTTTCATTTGGATGAGGTTTTAAATAAATATAAGAAGATCGGAATAAGATGTGTAGAACTTGGTTCCTCGCATGTTTACACGGAACATATAAACGGGATAATAGAAAGATATAAAGAAGATATGGAGTTTTTGGTGCATAATTATTTCCCTCCACACAAAGAGGCTTTTGCCTTGAATTTAGCTTCTCAAAATAACAACATAAGAGAACAGTCTATAGAGCATGCCAAGAACGCTATTGATTTATGTAAAGCAATAGACAGTCCGATATATTCAATTCATGCTGGGATGTTGAAGAATCCAAGTAGGATCGCCTTTTTTGAAGGATTTACATTCGATAATCAAGAAGTTGTTGACTATGATACCGCATTTAGTAACCTCATAGCCTCTTGTTTAGAGATCAATAATTATGCAAGACAGAGAGGCGTAAGATTTGCAATAGAGAATTCTGGCGGGCATCCCGAAAAAATGAAGCACCTATTAATGACGAGACAAAGTGAATTTGAAATCCTGATGAATCATATCCAGGACGATAATTTTGGGATCTTACTAGATGTAGGGCATTTTAAAATTTCCGAACAATTGTACGAGAATGAGGATGTTTATAAATTTATTGAGAAATTTAGGGATAACATCTTTCAGATGCATCTTCATCGAAATGACGGATCGGATGACCAACACTTGTGTCCGTCAGAAGAGGAATTGAAACTGTTAAGTGTAGTGAATGAAGATTGTTTGGTAACGTTGGAATCTATGAATAATGATATGGATCAACTTTTAGAGGCAATCATGCAGGTCGACCGTTATATGGGGCGGAACTAATTGCTACCAGGTATAGAGGAGATTTTAGTGATGGAGAAACTTCTTTGCAATGAGAATAACACGCTATTCCAAGTCATGCAGATTATCAATGAGAACGCGAAGGGAATCGCGTTTATCGTTGATGATGGGAACACACTGAAAGGCATCGTAACTGATGGTGATATACGGCGAGTTTTGCTCAAAGGAGGAGAACTACATTTAATCGTAAACGAGGTAATGAATAAGGAATATATCTATGCATTGGATGATGAATCCACAGATTCAATGTTAAACAAGATGAATGAAAAGATTAAACTTATTCCTGTGGTGGATCGCAGCCATCAAGTTGTCTCCTATTTTGAGTATAGAACAGATCTTACCGTGCCAGTTACTACACCTACATTTCAAGGTAACGAATTGAAGTATTTGACTGAAGCGCTACTGTCGTCATGGATCTCCAGTTCAGGAAAATATATTCCTCTATTTGAAGAGATGTTTTCGAGTTATTCTGACTGTAGGCACGGAGTCGCCGTATCAAATGGGACGGTAGCTCTTCATTTAGCTTTGGTTGCGCTAGGGATTGGACCGGGTGACGAAGTAATTGTTCCAGACTTGACCTTCGCTGCGACTATTAATATCGTTCTACACGCGGGAGCAACACCTGTCATTGTAGATGTTGAAGAAGATAGTTGGTGTATCGACCCCCAAGAAATCGAGAAAGCCATAACGGAGAGAACGAAAGCGATTATTCCAGTTCATCTCTATGGTCAGCCATGCGACATGGGACGGATAATGGAGATCGCCAGAGCACACAATTTATACGTGATTGAAGATTGCGCTGAGGCTCACGGGGCGACATTTAACGGGAGTAAAGTAGGTTCTTTCGGAGATGTCGGGTGTTTTTCATTTTTTGCAAATAAGATCATTACCACTGGTGAAGGTGGAATGTGTGTCACCAATTCGGATGCTCTAGCTATGAAGATGAAACTATTACGAGATCATGGTATGAGTAAAGGCAATAAATACTGGCACGAAGTCGTAGGTTATAATTATAGAATGACTAATATGCAAGCTGCAATTGGGGTAGCGCAAACGGAAAAAATAACATCTCTACTATCTTTACGAGGAAATATTGAACAGAAATATAAGGATATCTTATCTATATATCCATTTATCAGATTCCAAGAGGTCCACCTTAATGATAGAAAAAAAGTAACCTGGCTAGTTAGTATCCTAGTAGAGCAGGGTAACAGAGATGAAGTAATGAATCTTCTTAAACAAAGGAGTGTGGATAGTCGTCCGTTTTTTTATTCGTTGTCAGATATGCCTCTTTATAGCAAATATACGTTTTCGAATAAAAACAGCACTAACATTTCCGCTAAAGGAATAAACCTCCCAACTTTAATCAATATGTCGGATGAAAGTTTTAACGCAATTTCTCAAGTTTTCAATGAATACGGTGAAATCTTAAATAATGGAGTGGAGGAAGGATGATTGGTAAAAAGTCGGTATTGGGGATTATTCCTGCACGCGGCGCTTCCAAGGGAGTCCCGAGAAAAAACCTGAAGGAGCTATGTGGAAAACCACTAATTGCATGGACGATTGAGGAAGCCAAGAAATCGGCTTATATCGATACCTTAGTATTGAGCTCTGAAGACGATGAAATTAGGAAAAAAGCAGCCGAATTGGGATGTGACGTCCCATTCATTCGACCGCACGAACTTGCATTGGATGATACGCCCGGTATCGAACCGATCTTGCATGCGATTTCCATGCTTCCTAACTATGACCTAGTTGTTATGCTTCAGCCCACATCTCCGTTAAGGACAGCACAGGATATAGACGAATGTATTGAGGCATATATGGAAGGCGAATATGATACGTGTGTATCTGTGTCGGAGGTAGATAAGACGCCTTATTGGATGTACGAGTTGAACGAGGATCAGAAGCTATTACCTATATTAGGTGAGAGAGTCGTTCTGAAGAGACAGGATGCACCGGTGATATATGAATTGAATGGAGCTGTGTATGTATCAAGTAAAGAGAGTCTAATTGAAAAAAAATCATTCCTAACGGATAATACGGTCGGTTATATTATGCAAAAAAACAGATCCTATGATATCGATACAGAACTGGATTTTAAGATTTGTGAACTTTTGATAAGGTTAGAGAACCAAACATAGACTGAAGATTAGTATGTGCAAATTTTAGAAGAACCTTCAGTCTACGAGGTCAGTGGATACTGCTATTTTTAAAGCAATTATGGGGGTGCTCGACTTGGATCGCAAACAAATCATAGAGATGTTAAATGATCTAGAGATGCGCTTTCCAACAAGCTCTTGGATCATTGATGGCATACATATATGGCCTATATTAAGAATTATGATTAGTCAATCTGCTCAAGTTAAGACTAGAAAGCAAGGCAGAATGTTGAAGGATGGCTATATAAATGATAGTGAGATGCAAAGTCTCAGTTGGCTGGATGAACAAGTAGATGCAGTGTTTCTGTCTACGAATATGTACAAAATACAAGTGGATCAAGTTTGGTATGATCGGTTTTGTGACCCAATCAAAGATATATTTATAGCCAATCAACACAAGTTGCTCCTTCTTGAGACTGAATCTGATAAACAAGAGCGAAAGCCGAGGTACACACCAGTGGTACCCATACAAAGGTACTTGGATAGTTATTCAGCAAAATATTCCATTTATACTGGTGTACATTCGTTATATAGATATAAGGAATTTCATGAGTATACGACTGTTAATTATAAAATTGAGGTTCAAGCTATTAGCTTAATTCATTTATCTATCCGATTGCAGAGGATTAGAAATAAAGCGAACTTTTTCAAAATGGTTTTCGGTAAAACAAATCCTAAAGTTGGGTTTGTTATCAATTATTACGGTGAGGATGGGCTATCCTTTAATTTGGCTTGTTATGAATTTGGCATTCCTTCGATTGATATTCAACACGGGGTTCAAGGAGATTACCACATTGCTTATGGAAACTGGGGCAGATTGCCTGTAGGGGGATACCGCTTACTCCCGACATATTTTTGGTGTTGGAGTGAAGAAGAAAGAAAGTCCATAGAAAAGTGGAGTAGCAGTTTTCATCAACCGATTGTATTAGGTAACCTGTGGCTAGAGCAATGGAGAGGCCATAGTCCTCTTACAGAAAAGTATGATAAACAATTTATACGGAATGATGATCAGCATGAAGAGCGGAGAATTCTTGTTACACTTCAACCCTTATATGGACTGCCCGGTTGGGAGAACAATCTTCCGGATTGGTTCCTTCATGCAATAAAAGACTCCCCCTCTAATTGGAAGTGGTGGATTCGCTTGCATCCCCAAATGTTCAAAGGTCGGTATGACTTTGAAGCTCAAAATACTTATAACTCGATTAAACAGCATAACCTGTTGGGAAAAGTGGAAATCAAGAAGGCAACCGAGTTACCCTTGTATGCACTGTTACGACATTGTGATATTCATATTACTGGGCACTCTACAACTGTTATTGAAGCTGAACAGTTTGGAGTACCCTCTGTAATTATTCATATAAACGGCGTTTATCATTATCCTGAACAAATAAAAAGTGGATGGGCGGTTACGGCATTTGAGCAAGATGATCTGATTAGATCTATCGAGACTCAAATTAGGATAAGTAGTATTGAAAAAAGACCAAATAATGGTGATTTTCATCCACGGAATCTCCAATCTATATATACAAAGTTATATTCGATAATGAATGATTCACCAAAGAAAATTCAAGATATTGATATTAGTAATGCAGCATTTACAGAATTCCTTGAAATGAATGGATCCTATCGTGAAATTACCGAACAGTATTATGAACGTATGGAGATCACTTTGCAGCTTACTGTGGCAAGAAGTTATTATCAACTGGAGAAGAAGGATCAAGCCATCTCGTTATATCAATATTGTATAGAGAAGCTAGCACAAGAGCCGGACATTAATATATTGTTAGATATTGATAAAATTATAGAGATAATAGAAGTATATCCTCTGCTTAATATTCGCTCGCAAGAAAATTTAATGGCTGTTTTAGAAAAAGTTTTAAGGCGAGAAGATCATATAGGCTTTCTTTTAAGAGATCTGTATCAGAATAACTTACATGATTGGGTTATTCGTATAGGTGAGATATACAGGGACCAGTCTAGTAACGATTTGTTATTTTATGTCGGGAAGTCATACAAATATATTGGAAATATTCCAATGTCGGTTTTTTATCTAGATAAGTATACGGGTAATTTCAGGGGGGCTGATTGGAAAGGAAGCATTACTAGCAGTAATGATTACTTGCTGTCAGCATATTTCCATTTAGGAGAGTGTCAATTTCTTCTACAGAATTATGACCAATCTTTGATGATGTTTAGTGAATGTGTGAGATTGAGCAATGGATCGCACGGAAAAGCTGATGCTTATATAAAAGAAATCCAGTTCATTCGAAACTCAAAGGAATGATGAAATGAATCAGCAGGATGGGAATCATACACGGTGCGGTATTTGTGAAGCCAATGATTATGAACTGCTATCAGAGAGAGTGCAGTTTAATATGCCTTATTTTGTAGTGATATGTAGACAGTGTGGATTCATATATTTAAACCCCCAACCTTCTAGAGAAGTGTTGAATCAGTTTTACAAAAATGACTACGCTACGTACTATGGAGAACCTGTTGGTTATAATAACAAGGGGTACACTCAACGTGGTTACAAGATTTACGAGTTTGTTAAGGGATATGTGGATAGAGTAGCTTCATGTGTAGAAATAGGAGCTGGGGGGGGAGGCAATCTTGTAGGATTAAGTGAGAACTATGATATTGACTCTACTAACCTAGCTGCAATTGAGCCTGGAGGAAGGAACAATGAAAGTCTAAAACTTTGTCAAATACCGATAATTGGAGAGTTTTACGATTTAGAATCTTTTGATTTAAAGGACTATGATTTAGTAGTACTTTCTCACGTATTAGAACATCTTTATTCACCTAGATCTGTCTTGAGTAAGTTGTACGAAGAGACGAGTGATCATGTATGGGTTTATATATCTGTACCTTGTATTAAAGCTTACTTAAAAAAGGAAAATAAGGAGGACTATAAACCTTTAGAGGATTATTGGTATCGGCTCGTTCATCTCTCCTATTTCCACGAATATAATTTAGAGGATTTATTAACTCATGCGGGCTGGGCAATCGTGAAGAAAGAATTAGATGACAGCGGAGAATTGAAGGTACTAGTGAGTAAGAGTAAGAACAGGGAAGAACTAACTTTTAGAAATGCATACCAAGATCATCTTTCTGATATTCGACAATACAAAAATAGAACAAATTACAAGGATATTGTGATATTTGGAACATCGAGATTAGGAAAGACAGCCCTCTTCTTATTGGAAGGTAAGTATAATATATTACACTTGTGTGATAACGATCCTTCAAAATGGGGGAAAACAATTAATGGGTTGACGATTATTTCTCCCGATGAATTAATGCGGCTATATTCCTCATCTGAATGCCAGATTATTATTGCGAGTATGTACTTCAAGGAAATAGATGAACAGTTGTTAAAGATGGGGATTGAAAACAGATCTATATTTGATATCCATTATAATTTGAGAATGATGTGATAGATGAGATTGTAACAATGTGCTCATGTTCGAGTTAATTTGAGGTATGGAGGACGTAGTCAATGGTGAAACCACTTGTGTCAGTTGTCATGCTGTGCTGGAATCGGGTAGAGGATGTAAGTGAAAGCTTGACGCGATTGAATGAACAGACGTACGCTCCACTTGAGATCATTGTTGTCGACAATGCGTCGACTGATGGTACTGCCGAGCGAGTTGCTGCTGAGTTTCCTTCGGTTGTACTGGTTCGCATGGAAAGTAATATTGGGATAGCTGCATACAACGTAGGATTTCGAATGGCTAAGGGGAAGTATATCGTCACATTAGACGATGACTCATTCCCAGCCAGGTTGGCATTTAGTCGTATGGTTGAGAAGTTTGAGCAGAATGATCGATTGGGAATCGTGGCATTTGATGTGCGAAATTACTCTGCCTATGATCATGTCGCTCAGGAATCAAATGATACAGCTTCTGCTCAATCCGCTCGTTATCTAATGTCATTTAATGGTGCGGGCGCAGGAATTCGCAGCGATCTATTCGAACAAGTGGGTTATTATCCTGAGGAGCATTTCTTGTATCAGAATGAGCTCGATGTAGCTTTGAAGGTGCTGGACGCTGGTTTCGAGATTCAATTCTTCCCTGATGTTGTGGCCTATCATAAATACTCGCTGACGAATCGTTCCTCAGAGCGGGCGCCATACTTTTATACCCGCAATGCATTCTGGATAATATGGAAGTATTATCCTCCTTATTCAGCGTTCTTGAATACAGTGAGACTTGGATACAAGTGCTGCTATTATTCACTAGAACAACATACAACAGTTTATCTCCGAGCGATGCTGGCCGCATTCGTAAATGCACGTAAGCTACGTGGCAGGAGACGGCCTATCCGCAAAGAAATTGCTCGCAACATCAGGGTTCCACTGGACTTGAACTTTACATTTTATAGATAGGAGTTGTCATCGCATGCGGGAAGTCCTGATTATACGGTCGGTCAGCTTTCAACAGTTGGATCACAACTTGCCGGTCATTCAAGAACATTTTACTGGGGCCAGATTTACGCTATTAACACATGAGCATGGAGTAAAGCTGGCTGAGAAGTACAGTGGGATTGATAGGGTGATTCCTTATACGCACCGTGAGGGGTTCAGTTATGTACATCAAGCTGAGAGATTGAAAGGTATCAGTTTTGATGATGTGATTATTCCAGTTGGCAATGAATCGGGCTATGGCTTTTATAATGTTATGCTATTTTCTTTATCGATTAAAGCGAGACAGCGCTGGATTTGCAATTTGAGATCCGAACTTACCCTGATTTCCGTATTAGATATCTTGTTGACTGGCCTAAGAAATACATTGTACAAAGTGCTATCGCTTTGCGCGACCAGTCTATTATTTATTGTATCTATTCTTGTGATTCCGCTTTTGTTGATTAATATCAAGGTCAAAGAGGAGAAAGGATCATGATTCCATGTTTAAGTACATTGTTGTAGGTGCTGGATTCGCGGGAGCGGTCATGGCAGAACGCATAGCGAATGAACGTAATGAGCAAGTACTAATCATTGAGCGGCGTCAGCACATTGCCGGCAATGCCTATGATCAGTACAACTCTCATGGGATCCTGGTCCATCGCTATGGTCCTCATATATTCCATACGAACATGAAGGAAGTATGGGAATATCTATCGCAATTTACGGAATGGCATCCGTATCAACATGAAGTCTTAGGCTATATCGATGGCATGCAAGTTCCGATCGCGATCAATCTAAATTCTTTGTCGCAATTACTTCCTCATTCTGTGGCCAAGGGGATTGAACAGAAACTGATCCAAACCTTCGGTTATGAATCTAAGGTGCCTATATTGAGGCTTCGTGAAACGGAAGACGAGCAATTAAAATGGCTTGCGGAGCTTATTTACAACAAAGTTTTCTTGAATTATACAATCAAACAATGGGGTGTTCAGCCGGAGGAACTGAACCCTCAGGTGACAGGAAGAGTTCCTGTTAAGCTGTCACGTGATAATCGCTACTTTCAAGATCGTTACCAAGGCATACCTAAGCATGGTTATACGCGTATGTTTGAGAGAATGTTAAGTAACCCCAATATTCGTCTCATGCTGAATACATCGTATCAAGAGGTTGTAGAGCTAGATCCAATTACGAAACGGATTCGGTTATTTGGTCAGCCATTCGATGGACAGCTGATCTATACAGGCAAGATTGACGAGTTGTTTGATTATTCACTGGGTGAGCTGCCATATCGTTCTCTGCATTTTGAATCCTCAACACTGAATCAACCAAACTATCAGCAAGTAGGAACTGTGAATTATCCGAATGACTATGCATTCACCAGAATTACAGAATTCAAGCATTTGACCGGCCAGCAGCATGCTGCTACTACGATTGTTAGGGAATACCCTCAGGAGTACGATCGGCATGTACCTGGCAAGGATATTCCATATTATCCATTTCCCAATGATGTCAATCATGCTTTATATGCGCAATACCGGACTCTGGCTAAATCGTATAGGCAGCTAACACTGCTCGGCAGATTAGCTGAGTATACTTATTATGATATGGATGCGGTAGTAGCGAAGGCCTTGAAGGTATATCTGGAACGGATTCATGAATGAAGATAACCCAATTTAATATACAGGTTTTTGGCCAAGTTACTTTTGTTAAGATAATGCATGATAATTTCGGGAGGGTGTTCTATGCACAGCACGGAGCTTGAACAACAGTTACGTAATAAAGGTTGGAGTGACAGGCTGTCATTATACTCCGCTTACTTTGATTATGTTCATTATCTTAATCCAGTAACCCAACCCAAGTTAACTGTAGTCGTTATCTCATGGAGATTACATCCTGACACAATTACGAACTTCATGATTTTGGACAAACAAAGAGTATCTCAGAATTTTGAATTGATATTCGTAGATAATGGGGGTCAAGCTGATGAATTTAGTTCGTTACTGCCCTATATCAATACCTATGTTCGACTTAACGAGAATACAGGGGCGTACCTTGCGCGTAATGTAGGGGCAGTATTCTGTCAATCTACTAATATTCTCTTCTTGGAGGATGACGGAATTCCAGATGATCAATTAATCGAATCCTACTTAATGGTTCACAGAAAGTATGATGCTTATGCTGTTCAAGGCGTTTATTTAGAAAAAACGAACACTTTGTTAAACTATCGACAATCTCATTACTATTCGGGTAATAAGTTTTTCCCAAAGTGCTCAAACCTTGAGGGGAATACCTCTTATTTAGCTAGTGTATTCTTTGAGGTTGGCGGTTGGGATGATGAGATTAACTTCGGTGGCGGGGGGCGCGAATTATCTTTAAGAATCTATAACCGATATCCAGAATATCATAAGCAAATTTATTCACCAATAAGCTTAATTTACCATGACTATGCTTCGAGCGAAGAACATTTGCAATCCAAAAAGCTCAAGCAAATGATATCATTTGAGCGCCTAGCCGATAAGTACGACAATTGGTATAGCTTCGCAGCTGACTGGAAAGTGTTTCAGGGCAATGAAGGGTTGCTTGAAATAAGGACTGAATGGTCCTCGAATGAGGAGGAGCAATTCCGTACATTATATGATCAGATCACACTAAGAAATAGTTATAGAATTAAGGCGTATGAAGAGATTCGAGTCTCTTTGTACGATCTACCCCGACTAAATGATCTCATTGATGTTCAGCATAGTTCCCAAAAGATATGCATATTCGGAGCCGGAGCATTCGGAGAGTTGTTCTGTGATATTTTACAGTTGAATGATTTGAGGATCGATTGCTTCTCGGATAACAACGAATCATTGTGGAATACAGAAAAGAAGGGTATCCCAATCATTTCCCCCTCTGAACTAACAAGGAACTACTTTGTCTTTATTGCCTCTGTATGGAGCTATGAGATTGGTCAACAGTTGGTAGAGGTCGGATTGGATTCGTCAGTGAATTACATTGTGGTATATTAAATCGAAACACAAATTTCACAATAAAGGGAGTTAGTTATTAGGTATTTTGCCATTGTAAATCTTGGAGGGACGGTTAGGTATGCATACTGGACAATTAAATCGTGAATATGTAATATTTGGAACGGGCTCATTAAGCCGAAAACTAATGCAGGAATATGAGGAGATATATAATAATCTAAATATAGTTGCAGTTATTGATAATAACCCAGCGTCTGTTGGTAGCAATTTTTTTGGATTAGAGGTATCTAACTCTCAATTATTAATGAATGTACGAAAAAACAATGGAGTGTTTATATTAATTGCCAGTGGATTCTATGATGAAATTAGTAATCAGTTGATTGAGTTAGGTTTTAAAGAAGGTGATGACTTTGGAAGCGCAGCCCAAATTTTAGGTAACATTAAATATAGAGGAGATGCTGTTTATTGTGTTTGCTGCGAACAGAGCTTTTCCTCATTTATGCCACACCGGAGCAGGAATAATGTGAAATGTCCCAACTGTAAAGTGATGGTTAGACATAGGGTGATATGGTTGTACTTAAAAAGGAATTGGACAGTTAAGCCTAATGCACATGTTCGGTTTTTGCATGTTGCTCCGGAACCAGCGATTAGTAGGCTAGTGACTCAACTTGAAAACATAGAATATGTAAGTATAGATATCAATCCTAATAGAGCTATGTATGCTATGGACTTAACTAACATCACATTTGAAGAAAATTCATTCGATATAATTTTGTGTAGTCATGTTCTTGAGCATATACCGGACGATAGAAAAGCCATGAGAGAACTTTATAAGGTTCTAAAGCCAGGTGGATTTGCAATTTTGCTTGTTCCTATAGATAAGTCTAGAAGTGAGACATATGAAAATTGGCAACTAACTACACCTGAAGAGAGACTCATCCATTTTGGGCAGGAGGACCATGTAAGATGGTACGGTCTTGATTATGCGGATCGATTAGCCGATGCAGGCTTCAAGGTCAAGATCTTACCTGTAGTGGATATAGTGGATAAGAGTGATATGGAACGATACGGCATACGCCCAATGGATATGTATGTATGCTACAAATAATCCGAGGAGCAATCATGAAGAATAATACTATTCCTATCGTTGTAGTTACGGATGATAACTATGCGCAACATCTAGGCGTAATGCTGACTTCATTGTATGAGACCACTCAGCATAAGGAACGTATTCGTGTGTACACATTAACCAATTCCCTGTCTACAGCCAATATTAAAGCGTTGGAGCAGATCACTAACTCCTATGGATCCTCAATTGACTTTTTGAAAGTGGACTCATCGATTTTCTCTAGCTTCGGCGTCCGTAATCGGATGAGTCATGCGGCGTATTACAAGCTGGCTATCCCAGGATTGTTCAAAGATGTGGCCGACAAGGTGATATTCTTAGATTGCGATCTGATTGTAAGTGAAGATATTGCAGATTTATGGAACACCGATGTGTCTAATCATGCACTTGCAGCGGTCAAGGAGCCTTTGTTTAATCGGCATGAGCAGTTGCTTATGCCTTCGCATGCATCATTTTTTAACTCTGGCATTATGGTCATTAATATACAAGCATGGCATAAGTCGAATGTCTTTGAGCGTAGTATGGAATTCTTGACGGAGAATTCCCACAAGATCAGCTTGCATGATCAAGACGCTCTTAATGCGGTCTTGTACGATCACTGGACTGAGCTTCATCCCAGGTGGAATTTTATCTCGCTCTTCTTGCAATTGAATCACGAGCAATTGGGCTGGACGGAAGTGTTGTGGAATGAGGTCATTCACAATCCGGCCATCATCCATTATTCTACAACGAAACCATGGTACTATCTTAATGATCATCCGAACAAGGATAAATACTATGATTATCTCGAGTTGACGCCTTGGCGGGATTATGTGCCCCCAGATCTGATGCATGCTCTCAATTTGTTCAACAAGCCTCAGATCATAGTATATGGGACAGGCTCCGGAGGAGAGCGGGTTCACGCTAAACTGCGGGATCATCAGGTTGAAATTACTTATTATGTTGATAGTGACTCTGCTAAGTGGGACGGCAGCTTCTACGGCAGGCCCATCCATTCGCCCGAGGCATTGATGTCTGAGGATCGGCATCAAGTCGCAATCTTCATTGCTAGCTATACATATTATGATGAGATTGCATCTCAGCTCACGCGCATGGGATTTCGTGAAGGAGAACACTATATAGCTGGATTCGGAAGAAGGTAGTAACGGTCCACGACAAAAAATGAAGTGAGAAGGTTTATGATGAGCAGACAAGCGCATCCCTATACACAATATTGGGATACACAGGGCACGCGAGTGATTGAATGCCAGGAATGTGGATTCAAGCATGTTGACCCGCTACCTTCAGCCGAACAGCTGACAGCGTATTATCGGGATCATTACTATCAGCAAGTAAAGCCCTTTAACTATGGAGCTGTAACAACTGAATATCTACAGCGGAACATCACACGGACCTTGCAAAATCAACAATATAGAAATACCTACGAGAAAACAGTGGAGTTGCTTCGGGAAAAAGGAACGACTAATCGAGTCTTACTAGATATCGGCGCAGGCAATAGCATACTTGCAGTTCTCTATCAGCATGAGGGCTGGAGATGTGTAGTCGTCGAGCCTAATGCTGAAGCGGCAGATTTCCTACGGAAGCATCGACTAGATGTGATTGAACGATACGTATATGATATGACGCAATTCGCTGATGATACATTCGACTTCATAAATTTACGTTTTGTACTAGAACATATAGTTAATCCGATCAAGATGATACAGGAGATCTGTCGGGTACTGAAGCCCGGCGGCGTCTTCAGAGTATGTGTACCGAATGACTTCAGTGTTGGTCAACTGGCTTACCATGAATATGTTGGCAATGATGAGATCCCATGGGTGGCTACACCGGACCACATTAATTACTTCACGTTCGAGTCGATGAATCGATTGCTCGAGCGATGTGGGCTCCTGGAGTCGTATCGGACAACGACCTTCCCAGTAGAATTATTATTACTCGGTGGGATTGACTATTATAATAACAAGGAAGAGAGCAGCAAGGTCGGGGCATTCATTAAGCACTTTCAGAATGCCTGGGAGCAGACCGGTAGGTTGGCACAGTTGAATCAATGGTATGATTCACTGGCGCATATGGGCATGGGACGGTCGGTCGAAATCTATGCAAGGAAAATGGAGTAGCCAGGACCAAACACGGTTGGGAGAGGAATCTCTATCATGAAATATAGCCAACTATCCGATATACAATATAGTACGGATACGTACAGCATCGTTCCGATCCGCGAAGCGGACATGATGGCGATCAAGCAATGGCGCAATGATCAGATGGAAGTGCTGCGTCAGAGCAGACCATTATCGGATGAGGATCAGCTGCGCTATTACAATGGTCCGATAAGGGCCTCCTTCGAGCAAGAACAGCCTCGCATCATGCTGTTCAGTTATCTGCTGGATCATCAGCTAATTGGTTATGGCGGATTAACGAATATCGATTGGGAGAATAAGCGAGCGGAGATTTCCTATCTACTAGAGACGGGTAGGAGCAAGGAGTCGAACCGCAGGCAATATTCAGACGACTTCTCCAGCTTTCTAGCTCTAATGAAGCGGATCGCATTCGAAGAGTTGTCGTTCAATCGTCTGTTCACAGAGACGTTCGATATTAGACCCCTACACATTGAGGTACTGGAGAACAACGGCTTTCGTTTTGAAGGGCGGATGCGGCTGCATGTGCAAATTCACGGACAATATATAGATTCACTCATTCATGGGTGTCTACATGAGGAGTATGATCATGTTCAGAGGTAAACGTGTATTCATTAGTGGCGGTGCCGGTGTAATTGGCCGAGAGCTGGTCGACAAGCTGAGTAAGGCTGGAGCCGAATTATTCATCGGGGATTTGAAGCCGAGACCTTCGGATTGGCCTAGCACGATTCGATATCGGCAGGGCGATCTGAATACAATCGCTCCGGAGGAATTGCAGCAATATGCTCCGAATGTATTCTTTCACTTAGCAGCTACATTCGAACGATCGACGGAATCCTATGATTTCTGGCAAGAGAATGATCTGCATAATACACGCCTCAGCCATTACCTAATGGACGCGCTGAAGGATGTCCAGCAGCTGGAGCGGGTGGTATTCGCCTCCAGCTATTTGATTTATAACCCGGAGCTGTATCAATTTGACGAACCAGCAGTGACCGCTAGGCCGCTGCTAGAGAGTGATCCAATCTATCCGCGCAATCTATGCGGGATGGCGAAGCTGTCTCATGAGATGGAGCTTCAGTTCTTATCTGAGCATTCTAGAGCTGGCTATTCGACGGTAAGTGCGCGGATTTACAGAGTATACGGCAAGGATTCCAGAGATATCGTATCGCGATGGATTCGAGCGCTTTTGAAGGGCGAGACATTGCAAGTGTATCGTAAGGAAGGCATGTTCGATTATATCTACGCTGGGGATGTGGCGGAGGGATTGTTCCGATTGGCCATGTCAGATCAGCAGGGGATCGTTAATCTTGGCAATGGACGCGCCAGGAGGGTTGAGGAAGTACTACAGGTGCTGCTCGAGCACTTCCCTGATATGAAGGTGGTTCAGGGATTCAGTGATATCCCTTATGAGGCATCTGAAGCCGATATGAGCCGATTTCAGCAGTGGACTGGCTGGCGACCGGAGCGCAATCTGGAAGATACGATTCCAGAGCTGATTGAACATTACCGCAATTCGAGTCTTCAATTAGCGGAAAAACAGGTTAGCGACCGCTCGATTCTCATTTCGAGCGTGTCCAAGAAGGTTCCGCTGATTCATAGTGTGCGGCAAGCAGCAGAGAAGCTAGGATCCTCATGCTCCGTCATCGGTGCAGACAGCAACGCTGCCTGTATCGGGCAGTATTTTGTCGATAAATTCTGGTATATGCCACGTCTCGACGAGCTGAGTCTGAGCGAGCTGTTGCTTTATTGCGAAGTGAATCAGATTCGATCAATCATCCCAACTAGGGATGGCGAGTTGTCGTACTTCTCAGCTCATCAAGCGGAGCTGGCTGCTCAGGGTATATCCGTGCTCGTATCGAATCCTGAGGTTGTGCAGCGCTGTATTGATAAGTTAGCATTCTACGAGTTCGGCAAGCAGGCGGGCTTCCCGGTCATCCCGACTACGGATAGCATTGGGCAATTGCGGACTGAATCTTATGTGGTTAAGGAGCGATTTGGCGCAGGTGCCTTACATATCGCAATAGATGTAAGTGAAGAAGTGGCTCAACGTCATGCGAGGCAGCTCGAACACCCCATCTACCAGCCTTATATTGAGGGTGTAGAGGTAAGCGCTGATCTCTACGTGGATCGCAAGGGCAAGTGTAAGGGGGTGATTCTACGTAGACGGGAATTGATCGTGAACGGAGAATCACAGGTTACAGCAACCTTCCGCAATGACGAGATAGAGCGTCTATGTACTTCATTCGCGGAGCGACTAGGCATCTATGGACATGCTGTCATGCAGCTCTTCATTGATGACCGGGGCAAGTATCATATCATTGAGTGCAATGCTCGACTCGGTGGCGCATCGAGGCTCAGCTTAGAATCCGGGCTTGATAGCATCTATTGGTTCTTACTTGAATCGCAAGGCACGAATCTGAATGAATATCCGTTCATCCGATCAGCGCAAGAGAAACGACTGATTCGTTATGCACAGGATGTGATCCAATGATCGTCCCTGTATTCGACTTGGATGATACGTTGTATAACGAGATGACATTCGTGCAGAGCGGGTTCCGCGCAGTTGCACGCTTCCTGCAGGAAGCGCAAGCTGTCCCGGAGGCGGATATTCTGGCATTCATGCTCGAAGAGCTCACGCTTCATGGCAGAGGCAAGGTGTTCGATCAAGTACTGATGCGCTACAAGATACACAGCAAGAGAATGGTGGCAGCCTGCATACAGGTTTACCGCGCTCATGAACCGGATATTGCATTGTATGAGGATGCGGTGCGGGCGATTGAGCGTCTGGCCGAATATCCAATCTATATCGTAACCGACGGTAATAAACATGTTCAGGCCGCTAAGCTGAAGGCGTTGGGGTTATATGACAATCCACGCATTAGGAAGTGTTACATCACCAGAAGATACGGGATCCATAATGAGAAGCCTTCGCCTTATTGCTTTCAGCACATCTGTCGATTAGAGGGTGCGATGCCTGAGCAAGTTGTGTACTTCGGCGATAATCCGCACAAGGATTTCGTCGGAATTAAGCCGCTAGGATTTCGGACAGTGCGAGTCATGAGGGGCGCTCATGCTCATATTAACAAATCAGATGAGTTTGAGGCAGAGCTTAGGCTGAATTCGCTCGATGAGTTCGATGCGTTATCCTTCTTCAACCTATAATGGGAGTGAATCGTAATGGGCATACGGATAGGCAAGCACCAGATCGGCAAGGAGCAACCGCCATTCATCATCGCAGAGATGTCGGGCAATCACAATCAGTCACTGGATAAGGCGCTAGCAATTGTAGATGCTGCGGCGGAGGCTGGTGTGCATGCACTCAAGATTCAGACGTATACAGCAGACACGATGACGCTGGATATTGACTCCGGCGAGTTTCTGATTGATAACCCGGCTAACTTGTGGAAGGGGAAGTCGCTGTACAAGCTTTATCAGGAGGCTTACACGCCATGGGAGTGGCATGAGGCTATCTTCAATAGATGCGCAGAGCGGGGGATTATCGGGTTCAGCACGCCCTTCGATGAGACAGCAGTAGATTTTCTGGAATCCTTGCAGGTTCCTTGTTATAAGATCGCTTCCTTCGAAAATACAGACATCCCGCTTATTCGCAAAGTAGCGGCAACCGGTAAACCGGTCATCATTTCAACCGGAATGGCAACGATCGCGGAGCTGGATGAGACCGTCCATGAGGCAAGAGCAGCTGGCTGTGAACAGCTGATCCTGCTGAAGTGTACGAGCACGTATCCGGCTGAGGCCTCCGAATCGAATGTCGCGACAATCCCGCATATGCGGCAGCTATTCAACTGTGAAGTCGGACTCTCCGATCATACGATGGGCGTTGGGGTAGGTGTAGCAAGTGTTGCGCTTGGTGGAACCGTGATTGAGAAGCATCTTACGCTGTCTCGCGCTGAAGGTGGTGTCGATGCAGCCTTCTCCATGGAGCCGCAGGAGATGAAGCAGCTCGTGCTGGAGACCGCTCAAGCGTGGAAGAGTCTGGGGCAGATTCAGTATGGACCTTCCGCCTCGGAACAAGCGTCAATGGAGCATCGGCGGTCGCTCTACATTACCCAGGACTTAACACCGGGTGATCGATTGAGTAGTGAGAATATTCGAGCGATTCGACCTGGCAAGGGGCTGCCTCCCAAATATATCGATTTATTCTTGGGGCGTGCGGTATCTAAGCCCGTTAAGAAGGGTACGCCGCTGTCCTTCGATATCCTATGAAGACGATTGCTATTATCCAAGCGCGCATGGGAGCAACCAGGTTACCGGATAAACCATTGATGCCGTTGGGCGTCAGTTGTATGCTCGATTATGTCGTAACTAGATGCCATGCGATTAATGCTATCTCTGATGTGATTGTGGCCACATCAAATGCAGAGCGGGATGATCGAATCGAACAATGGTGCATGGAGCAGGGCGTATTGGTTTCCCGAGGCTCGGAGGAGGATGTGTTGTCCAGATTTGTTGATGCCGCCGCTCCGTATGAGCCTTACGGTATTGTACGGGTAACCGGTGATAATCCCTTCTTCGACTATGCCCTTGCCTCGGAGCTTGTATCAGCCGCTTCCGTCGGTGACGTTGATCTGCTCGCATTCGATGCGGGGCATCCAGTCGGCTCAGCAGTTGAGTTCATCACATGGGAAGCCTTACAGCGGCTAGATGCGCTGTCGGGTGAGAAGAGACACCGAGAGCATGTGACCTACTATGCCTATGAGTATCCCGAGACATTGCGAATCAGGCGAATTGCGCAGCCGGAATCGGTGCGGCAGCCACAGCTTCGAATTACCGTAGATACTGAGGCTGATTATGCGGTGGTCAGAGCGATTGCGAAGGCTTTCCCGGGTCATAGAACTGTCCCGACAGACCAAGTCGTACAATTTCTGCTCCAACATGATGAGATTACCGCGATGAACAGCCATATTGAGCAGAAGCCAGTAAGGTAAGGGCGGAGGAGCTGAACCAATGAATGTAATGGAATTTTTCTCTCTGCAAGGGAAGGTCGCTGTTGTGACCGGGGGCGCGGAGAAAGTCGGCCGTCAGTGTGCGCTTGCATTGGCACAAGCTGGAGCGAAGACCTATGTCTCCTCTAGAGATCCGGGTAAGCTGGCCAATATTGAAGCTTCTTATCGGGAAGAGGGATGCGAGGTGCACGCCTTGCAGTTGGATCTCGAAGATGAACACTCGGTTCGGGCTTTCCATGAGCAGATTCTCGGCGAGAATCAAGGTCAAGTGGATGTACTTGTGAATAATGCCGGCAGGTTGCTAATGACAAGCTGGGATGATGCGGATAACTTCGCTCGCAGCCTGAAGATTTATGCGCATGGCACTTATCTGATCACGAGAGCCTTCGGCAATGCGATGGCTGCCAACAAGAAGGGCAGTATCATCAATATTGGTTCCATTCATGGCATGATCGGTACAGATGCTTCGCTGTATGAGGGCTTGGGGCTGAATGGCTATGCGCCGGATTATTATTTTATTAAGGGCGGGATGGTCAACTTTACTCGAATTACGGCAAGCTATTATGGGGCCAGCAACGTTCGCTGCAACTGTGTCAGCCCGGGGGGGCTACGCTCTGAGCGGAACACACCCGAATTCATCGCGCGCTATTCCGATCGTACCTTCTTGGGCAGGATGGCTGAGTCTACCGACTTCATGGGCACAATTCTGTACCTTGCCTCTGACGCATCCCAATACGTGACCGGTGTGAATATCCCGGTAGACGGCGGCTACACCGCCAAATAGAAGTATAAGGTCGTGAGCTTCATGAAGCTAATTACCAAGAATGGGATTTCATTAACTAGCTTAACTCTTGGCACGGTGCAGCTGGGTGTACCGTATGGTATTGCGAACCGAAGCGGAATGCCTGACGAAGCGCGCAGCAGACTTATTCTCGAGACCGCCTTGGGAGGTGGAGTCGTGTCTTACGATACGGCCCAAGGATATGGGGGCTCTGAGACTGTGTTGGGTAATTTCCTACCGATGAAGCAGGAACTGACGCTTATAACGAAGATTGTCATTCAGGCGGAGGCATCATTAACGGAACTTGAACTGGAACGTACGGTGATTGGTCAGGTAGAGATCTCGCTGGATCGCTTGAAGATCAGCCGGATTCCGATACTGATGCTGCATCATGCCAGTGATATTCTACGTTATCGCGAACCGCTGGTGCGGATCTTCGAGAGGCTGATGCGCGATGGTTACGCGAGGAAGGCGGGTGCTTCGTTCGGAGCAGACCCTACTGCGCATAGCCGTGAGATCTGGTCATTTATGAAACAGCCTGTTTTCGAGGCGCTGCAGGTGCCGATCAATTTGCTTGATCAACGACTTCTGAACAGTGGACTATTGGATGAAATGCGCAGGGCAGGCAAAATTGTGTTCGCTAGGAGCATCTTCTTACAGGGATTAATGCTGCTGGAACACCATGATATCCCAAGCAATCTTCAGACAGCAGAGCGATATATCAACCAATTAAGACTTATTGCTGATCGGGAAGGGGTAACAATAACCGAGCTGGCTGTCGCCTACGTCAGGGATATGCCCGGTGTGGATAGCCTCGTAATTGGTGCAGAGACGTCGGATCAGGTCGCGGCGAATATCAACTTGATGCGCGCTGCTCCGATTTCGGAGCGCACTCGCTATGAGATCCTGAAGCTGACGTCGGATGTTCCTGAGCTGATCATCAGCCCCCAATTATGGGGAAGGTGAGGGTAAGGAATGGAGAACAGAGTGTATCTTGACATAGGGAGAGACGATAATGAACATTCTACTTACTGGCGGTGCGGGCTTCATCGGTCGTTGGGTGGCGAAGCGGCTGCTAGATGACGGACATTCCGTCTGGATCGTGGACGATCTGTCCAACGGACGCGAGGAGAATCTGTTAGAACTGCACGATTATGCGGGATTTAAAGCCTTTATCCAAGGGTCAATCCTGGACGAATCGCTTCTGGGCGAATTGTTCGCTGCTCATCGATTCGATCTATGCTATCATCTAGGCGCATCGATTAATGTGCAAGATTCTATTGATGATCCGCGCACGACCTTCAATAATGACACGGTCGGCACTTTCTATATCCTTGAGCAGTGTCGTAAGTATGGTGTGAAGGTCGTGTTCATGAGCACTTGCATGGTCTATGATCGATGTCTGCATGACGAGGGCATCACAGAACGCGATCCGATCAAGCCTGCTTCGCCCTATGCAGGAGCGAAGATTGCTGCGGAGAACATGGTGCTCTCTTATTATCATGCTTACGGGTTGCCAGTTGTGGTGATCCGTCCTTTCAATACATACGGACCCTTCCAGAAGACTGGCGGTGAAGGCGGTGTAGTCGCTGTCTTCATTAAGAATAAGCTAGCGGGTAAGAAGCTGTCGATCTATGGAGACGGCACACAGACGCGTGATTTGCTCTACGTGGAGGATTGTGCGCGATTCGTAGCTGAGGCGGGTTATTCGGATGCTGTGAATGGCGAAATTGTGAATGCAGGATTGGGGCGGGACATCGCAATTAATGATCTGGCGAAACTCATTGCTGGAGATGACTCGCTGATTGAGCATGTCACACATATTCATCCACAGAGCGAGATTCAGAAGCTGCTCTGCAACTACACGAAAGCCGAGCAATTACTAGGATGGCGGCCACAGGTGTCCTTGGAGGAAGGGATTCGTAGAACAGAGGATTGGATTCGTTCGAGTAATCTGATATAGGGAGACTGGGAGAATGAAACATTCATTGCCGCCCATACGACCCACCTTGCTGCCCTACGGCAAGCAATGGCTGGATGACGCCGATAAGCAGGCCGTCATGGACGTGTTGAACAGCGATTGGATTACCCAAGGTCCAGCCATCGAGCGATTCGAGCGGAAGGTTGCCGACTATGTTGGAGCGAAGTATGCGGTTGCCTTCTGCAATGGCACGGCAGCGCTGCATGGCGCCTGCTACGCGGCTGGGATCGGTGCTGGTGATGAAGTCATCACGACGCCGATCACCTTCCTGGCCAGCAGCAACTGTGTACGCTATATGGGCGGGACACCGGTATTCGCAGATATTGATCCGCACACCTACAATATTGACCCTGATCGGATTCGCAAGGCGATCACACCGAGGACCAAGGCGGTTATTCCAGTCGACCTGACGGGACAGCCTGCGGAGATGGATCGAATTAGGGAGATTGCGAGGGAGCGCGGCTTAACCGTCATCGAGGATGCGGCACATAGCTTAGGGGCTTCGTTCAACGACCAGCGGGTAGGTACGCTGGCCGATATGACGATGTTCAGCTTCCATCCGGTTAAGCATATTACAACCGGCGAGGGCGGCATGATGGTTACAGATAACGAGACGTATTACAAGAAGCTGCTGTTGTTCCGTAATCATGGCATGACGCGGGATCAATCGCTTATGCTGAGCCATGACGGTCCATGGTATTATGAGATGCTGGATCTGGGCTACAATTACCGCATGACGGATATGCAGGCGGCGCTCGGCGCGTCGCAGATGGATAAGCTGGATGCTTTCGTGGCTAGACGCAGGGAGATTGCGGCGGCTTACAATGAGGCGTTCCGTGAGCTGGACGGCCTGGTCATTCCCCACCAGCATCCACTGGCGGCATCGAGCTGGCACTTGTATGTACTAAGATGGGACAGCAAAGAGAGGGAATGGGATCGCCGGGCGATCTTCGAAGCGCTGCGGGCGGACAATATCGGGGTGAATGTGCATTACATTCCAATCTATAGACAGCCTTATTATGCGGGACTCGGCTATTCAGCGGCGGACTATCCAGAGGCTGAGCACTATTACGCGACAGCGTTATCTCTGCCGATCTTCCCGCAGATGACCGATGAAGATATAGCGGATGTGATTCGGGCGGTCAAGAAGGTCTACACCAGATACTATTAAAATAATCCTTATACAGCCGTCTATTCCCCTTGATTCGAGCTTGGGGAGGAGGCGGCTTTGTCGTGTCTGTGATCCGGCGTGATGATCTTGACGATCGGGCATCTGCGCAGCTGCGTAGTGAGCTTGTGGATAAATCCTCTGTTCGATGCCGTCTCTGAGACCGGCGCTAATAGCAATTCTAGTTCTTCCTCGGTTAAACCTTGATTTAACATGGTCTCCTCCTTGGATCGATCGGTGCTAGGCTGCACCTGAGATACTTCACTTACGCAACCTTATTCGACATACGCCATAATTATCCTCTATTTCCCACTCATTTAGGTGATAAATCACACTAGAGTAGGGCTATCGACCCTGTGGATAACTAGCCCACTTATCCACATTACAGGGCTGGCGTCGTTTTCAGAAAAGCATTATGTCACGTCTTGACCTGTGGATAATGTGCATAAGTTTGTGAATAACTAATGAAAACAAGCTTACACAGGTCCTCGCTAGTGTGCATACCCGAATGTTCTGAAAATTCGACTTTGTCGAAGAATAGCGACAGATGTGCAGTGCCCAATCCCCTCCGAACGCGTTGACAGTTTGAACCAGATGGTGGTATATTCGTTATGTGTAAGCGAAACGCTTACAGTCACTTTTCAATACGAAGGGAATGTTTTTGCATGCAAGGTAAAGTTAAATGGTTCAACGCGGAGAAGGGCTATGGTTTTATCGAGAGCGAAGAAGGCGGCGACGTATTCGTACACTTCTCAGCTATCCAGGAAGACGGCTTCAAGAGTCTTGAAGAAGGTCAAGCAGTTGAGTTTGATATCGTAGAAGGCGCTCGCGGACCACAAGCCGCTAACGTCACTAAAATCTAATCATCCTGCTCACAATCTGGGCGATTCATAGATGGTTAAATTCCTAAACATGTGTAACTTCTACACCCCGGTGCTCCGGGGTGTTTTCTTCTTATATACAAGAATTAAGCTGCAAGTCCGATTATGAAATCCATTCAAGTTGTGTTAAAATAGAGTTGAGAATGGGATTACATCATAACTGTTGGAGGAGTTGCCCATGAACATCAATATCCGTGGTGAGAAGCTCGAAGTAACCCCGGCATTACGAGAGTATGTGGACAAGAAGGTAGGCAGATTAGAGCGATACTTTGATGCTCCCCTGGCAACGACAGTGAATGTAACGCTTAGTGTGAATCGGGACAAGCAGAATGTGGAAGTCACGATCCCGCTCAAAGGCAGTATTACGCTCCGCGCGGAAGAACGCCATGATGATATGTATGCGGCGATTGATCTGGTCATCGACAAGCTGGAACGTCAGATCCGCAAGCATAAGACCAAGGTTAACCGCAAATTCAATAAGGAAGGCGGCCTGCGCAATCTATTCGTGGATAATCAGGAGCCATCCGGTGTCAGCTATCACGAGGACGAGGAAGAGCTGCGCGTAGTCCGCACCAAGAGCTTCGCTATGAAGCCGATGGACGTGGAGGAAGCGATCCTGCAGATGAATTTGGTCGGGCACAGCTTCTATGTCTTCGCGAATATGGACTCGGGTAAGATCAATGTGGTGTACAAGCGTGATGATGGGCGCTACGGATTAATCGAGCCAGCCAATTAACGTGTAATGATTAGGGTTCCCGGTCCGAGAGCGGATCGGGAACTTCTTTGCGTAACCTTAGATGTTCTGCTAGAATTGTAAAATAAATCTCTATTGACTCACGCTCATAAGTAGGAAAGGGGAAATCCCATGCTAGGACTGGTCAAAAAGATATTCGGGGACTTCAATGAACGGGAGCTTAAGAAGCTGCAGCGCAATGTTGAAGACATTAACGGCCTAGAGACGACATATGCGCAATTGTCGGACGAGCAGCTCCGCGCGAAGACGGCAGAATTCAGGGCGCGGCTGGCCAAGGGCGAGACGCTGGACGATATCCTGAATGATGCGTTCGCGGCGGTCCGCGAGGCATCGAAGCGCACGGTAGGTATGCGTCACTTCGACGTACAGCTGATCGGCGGCATGGTGCTGCACAGCGGCCGAATCGCCGAGATGAAGACGGGTGAAGGGAAGACGCTCGTCGCGACGCTGCCGATCTATCTGAACGCGCTGGGCGGCAAGGGCGTTCACCTCGTGACGGTGAATGATTATCTGGCTCGTGTCGGTGCTGAGCTCATGGGCCCGATCTATGAATTCCTGGGCATGACCGTCGGGATCAACATTCCGGGTATGAGTCACGAGGAGAAGCAGCAGGCGTATGCATGCGATATTACGTACGGGACGAACAATGAGTTCGGCTTCGATTACCTGCGCGATAATATGGTCTTATATAAGGAACAGATGGTGCAGCGTCCGCTGAACTTCGCGATTGTCGACGAAGTGGACTCGATTCTGGTGGATGAGGCGCGGACACCGCTCATTATCTCCGGTCAGGCGGCGAAGTCGACGGAGCTGTACTATTTTGCGGATCGGTTCGTTAGTAAGTTGGTGGAGGGCGAGGATTATACGATCGATATCAAGCTGCGCTCTACGCTGCTGACGGAGGCGGGTGTGGAGAAGGCGGAGCGCGCGTTCGGCATCGAGAATCTGTTCGATCACGCGAATGTGACGCTGAATCATCATATCCAGCAGGCGCTCAAGGCGCATGCGATTATGAAGGCGGACGTCGATTATGTCGTGCAGGACGGCGAGGTCGTCATCGTAGATGACTTCACTGGCCGGTTGATGACGGGGCGCCGCTATAGCGATGGTCTGCACCAGGCGATTGAGGCGAAGGAGCAGCTGAAGGTTCAGAATGAGAGCATGACGCTGGCGACGATCACGTTCCAGAACTATTTCCGCATGTATCAGAAGCTGGGCGGCATGACGGGTACGGCGAAGACGGAAGAGGAAGAGTTCAAGAAGATCTACGGCCTCGATGTCATCGTGATCCCTACGAACAAGCCGAATATTCGGAAGGATCTGCCGGATGTCGTCTATAAGTCGGAGTCTGGCAAATACAACGCAGCGGTCGAGGAGATCGTAGCCCGCCATAAGACGAACCAACCGGTGCTGGTCGGGACCACATCGATTGAGAATTCCGAGCATATTGCCGCCATGCTGAAGAAGCGCGGTGTCAAGCATAAGGTGCTCAATGCCAAGTACCATGCAGAGGAAGCGGCAATTGTAGCGGAGGCCGGTCAGCCCGGTTCGGTGACGATTGCGACGAATATGGCCGGCCGCGGAACGGACATTCTGCTCGGTGAGGGTGTGCCGGAGCTCGGCGGTCTGCATATTATAGGTACGGAGCGTCACGAGAGCCGCCGGATCGATAATCAGCTGCGCGGACGCGCGGGCCGTCAGGGCGACCCGGGCTCGACCCAGTTCTATCTGTCGCTCGAGGATGAGCTGATGCGCCGGTTCGGCGCGGACAATATTATGGGCATGATGGAGCGCATGGGCTTCCAGGACGATCAGCCGATCGAGAGCAAGATGATCAGCAAGGCGGTTGAGTCGGCGCAGAAGCGGGTGGAAGGCAATAACTTCGACGTGCGTAAGGTTGTCCTGCAGTATGATGATGTGATGAATCAGCAGCGGATGATTATCTATAAGCAGCGCAAGGAAGTGCTCGAGTCCGAGAATATTAAGGAAGACGTCGTCATGGGCATGATCGATGATGTGATCGAGAAGGTCGTCGACGCGCATACCGAGAGTGATATTCCGGAGGAATGGGATTTTGAGTCGATTATTGCCCAGGCCAATGGCAGCTTCTTATATGAAGGTCAGGTCACGCAGGACCAAATCAAGGGTCTGGATAAGGATGAGATCGTAGAGCTGCTGAAGAAGTCGGTGCGCGAGAAGTACACAGAGCGCGAGGAGCAGCTCGGTCCGGAGACGATGCGCGAGTTCGAGAAGGTCGTGACGCTGCGCGCCGTGGACAGCAAGTGGATGGATCATATCGATGCGATGGATCAGCTGCGTCAGGGTATTCATCTGCGCGCGTACGGCGGTACAGATCCACTGCGAGAGTACCAATTCGAGGGCTTCGAGATGTTCAACGCGATGATCGAGACGATCAAGGACGAGGTCGCGACGTATATGATGAAGGCGCAGGTGGAGAGCAACCTGAAGCGCGAGGCGGTAGCCGAGGGTCAGGCGGTCGATCCGAGCACGAGCGGCGAGAAGCCGGCGAAGAAGCCGGTGCGCGTCGAGGAGAAGGTCGGGCGCAATGATCCTTGTCCATGCGGCAGCGGCAAGAAGTATAAGCACTGTCACGGGGCGTAGCGCGCGATTAGGCGCAGCCGCTTGGCCGGGGTGATTGGGGCATCCTTACAGAATAACTTCCGCTATATGTAATTCTGTAACGAGCCCTTGGGATATATTTGGGATAAGGTGGCGGTAAGGCATGATTGATGTTGAGGTAAGAAGCGAGTTCCGCGACGCAGAGAAGCGAATCCAGACTCTTAGGGGGTCTCTTTGACTTAGATGTCAAGCTGGAGCTGGTCTCGGATTATGAATATAAGATGTCGGCGCCGGACTTCTGGGATGATAATGATCGCGCGCAGAAGCTCATCGCTGAGATGAATGCGGTGAAGAGTGTCGTCGATGACTTCAATGAGCTGAGTCAGGAGTATGAAGATCTAGCGGTGATGATCGAGCTGGCCGAGGAAGAGCAGGACGAGAGCATGGCGGCGGATCTGGAGGCGAGTGTGGGCGCCATGCTGGAGAAGCTGAGCGCGTTCGAGCTGCAGCTGCTGCTGAATCAGCCGTATGATAAGTTCGATGCCATTCTGGAGCTGCATCCCGGAGCAGGCGGCACGGAGTCGCAGGATTGGGCGGAGATGCTGCTGCGGATGTACCGCCGGTATGCGGAGAAGCGCGGGTACAAGGTCGAGGTGCTCGACTATCTGCCCGGCGATGAGGCGGGCGTGAAGAGCGTGACGCTGGGCATCAAGGGGCATAACGCTTACGGCTATCTGAAGGCGGAGAAGGGTGTGCATCGACTGGTGCGGATCTCGCCGTTCGATTCGTCGGGGCGCCGGCATACCTCATTCGTCTCCTGTGATGTCGTGCCTGAGATTGCGCATGATGTCAGCGAGATCGAGATTCGGCCAGAGGATCTGCGTGTTGATACGTATCGGTCCAGCGGTGCCGGCGGTCAGCACGTCAACAAGACGGAGTCGGCTGTGCGGATCACGCATCTGCCTACCGGAATTGTGGTCGCCTGTCAGATCGAGCGCTCTCAGATCGGCAACCGCGAGCGCGCGATGACGATGCTGCGCTCGAAGCTGTATGAGCGTCGGATCGAGGAGGAAGCGAAGCATCTGGCTGAGATTCGCGGCGAGCATTCGGACATTGCCTGGGGCAGCCAGATTCGCTCGTATGTGTTCCATCCGTACAGCATGGTGAAGGATCACCGCACCTCGTACGAGACGGGCAATGTAGGAGCTGTGATGGACGGCGACCTCGATGGCTTCATCGATGCGTACCTGCGCTCGCAGATTCAGACGAGTGTTAGCGAGAGCTAGCGCGGGATAACGGCTGATGTGAGCGAAGTATGGTCGGTGCTGATGGCTGCTGGGGGCTCCATGCGAAGTATGGTTGGTGCTGATGCTGCTGGGAGCTCTATGCGAAGTATGGTCGGTGCTGATGGGTGTTGGGAGCTCTGTGTGAAGTGTGGTCGGTGCTGGCGATGTTGGGAGATACATGCGAAGTGCGGTCGGTAAGGGGCGGTGCTGTTGCTGTTGGGAGCTCTATGCGAAGTGCAGTCGGTGCTCGTGCTGTCGGGGAACCTTCCTGCAATTTGTACAGTTATTCTTGGGGGATTTGCTGGTTTGGCATATTACCCTGCAGAACGTGCAGTTAAATTGCTCTTTACTGACCGGATACATGTGTACACCGAAAAATAAATGTAGTAAATGCAGGGAAACAATTAGTTGCGATCATTACACTAGAATAAGTGTACTTTTTGCAGGGTCGTGAGTCGAAGTGTGATCAACGTGTACAACTAAAACGCCTTCTATGTGCGCAAATGAGCTGGAACAGGTGAGGGGAGAAGTGAACTAGGCTTCTCTCCTTTGTTGTGTGTGCTGTTATCATGGATTAAGCATGCGGCGATTGTCGTAAATTAGTTGGATAATCATGCGGTGCTTGTTGCGTAAACTTGTTTTGAAGTTGTGGTAATTTAAGTTATAATGAGTTTGGTTTGTGTCAAAAAGAATGGATTGAATTATTATGCATATGAATGTATAATGATTCAATCATATTCGTAATGGAGAAGAGGCGTGTACAATGAGCGATAAGGTTAGAGCAGCGATAGTAGGATCAACAGGTTACGGCGGGGTCGAGCTGATCCGCTTGCTGCTTCAGCATCCCCTTATAACCATAACATCGGTGATTTCTTCCTCGCAGTCCGGGGTGCCGATTGCCGATGGATTCCCGCACCTGAATCAGATTGTGGTCGATTCGCTGGATGCGGTGGATATTCCCCTGATCAAGTCGAAGGCCGATGTGGTATTCACCGCGACACCGCATGGAGTGAGCACGGCGCTCGTACCGCAGCTGCTAGAGGCAGGACTGAAGGTAGTCGACTTATCCGGCGATTTCCGACTGAAGTCCGGCGAGGTATACCGCAAGTGGTACAAGACGGAGCCGGCTCCTGCTGAGCTGTTAGAGACTGCGGTCTATGGCCTCAGCGAGGTGTTCGGTGATGAGGTGCGCGGTGCTGACTGGGTGAGCAATCCAGGCTGCTATACGACGACGAGTCTGCTGAGCCTCATCCCTGCTGTAACGGCGGGATGGATTGACCATCGGACGATTATTATCGATGCGAAGTCCGGCGTGTCCGGCGCAGGGCGCGGTCTGAGCATGACCACGCATTATTCGGAGACGAATGAGAATTTCTTCGCGTATAAGGTGAATAAGCACCAGCATACGCCGGAGATCGAGCAGGTGCTGTCACGCGTGTCCGGCGAGGACGTGGCGGTTACGTTCACCACGCATCTGGTTCCGATGACGCGCGGCATTCTGACGACTAGCTATGCGACGATGAAGGGCAGTCATTCGGAAGAAGACTTCCTCAATCTCTATAGACAGTATTATGAGGGGCGTCCATTCGTCCGAATACGACCGCAGGGCAATGTGCCTGCGACTAAGGAAGTCTGGGGGTCGAATTATTGCGACATCGGGATTTCGGTAGATGAACGTACAGGCCGAGTGACAATTATATCGGTTACAGATAATCTGGTGAAGGGCGCATCCGGTCAGGCGATTCAGAATTTCAACCTGATGATGGGCTGGGATGAGACATTGGGGCTTACCATGTCACCTGTGTATCCATAAGCAGATTGGGCTGGGCCTTAAAGGCGAGTTATATTTTAGATAGAAGAAGGATCAGGTGAGCATCATGTCGACGAATGAAAGCTACAAGATTGTGGAGGACGGCACGGTTACGACGCCGCGAGGGTTCCGGGCTGGCGGGCTGCACTGCGGCCTGAAGAAGACGGAGCGCCACGATCTTGGCGTAATCTATTGTGAGGTGCCTGCGACTGCGGCAGGCGTATATACGCTGAATGCATTCCAGGCGGCTCCGCTGAAGGTGACCCGGGAGAGCATTGCGGCCGAAGGCAAGCTGCAAGTGATGGTGGTCAATAGCGGCAACGCGAATGCATGCACAGGGGCGCAGGGCGAAGCGGATGCGTATGCAATGCGATCGGCTGCGGCGGATGTATTCCGTGTGCCGGAGCATTATGTTGGCGTGACGTCGACTGGCGTCATCGGTGAGCCGCTCCCGATGCACAAGGTGCAATCGGGGATTGAGCGCCTGCCGGCACGCGTGAGCGTGGATGGCGGCGATGATTTCTGTCAGGCGATTCTGACGACTGACCTGGTGAAGAAGACGATCTGCGTCGAGCTGAACGTCGATGGGCAGCTGGTGCGCATCGCAGGCGCGGCCAAGGGCTCCGGCATGATTCATCCCAACATGGCGACGATGCTCGGCTTCATTACGACAGATGCCGTGATTGGGCATGATCAGCTGCAGCTGCTGCTGAATCAGGCGACGGACGAATCGTTCAATATGATTACGGTGGATGGCGATACGAGCACGAATGATATGGTCGTGGCGATGGCCAGCGAGCTGGCGGGCAATCAGCCGCTCACACCGGAGCATCCGGATTGGGACGCGTATGCCGCGGCATTCCTGCATGTCGCGCAGGTGCTGGCCAAGGCGATCGCGCGAGACGGCGAGGGCGCGACCAAGCTGATCGAGGTGCATGTGCGCGGCGCATTGTCGGATATCGAGGCGCGCCAGATCGTGAAGACGGTCATCGGCTCGAGCCTGGTGAAGTCAGCGGCATTCGGCGCAGATGCGAATTGGGGGCGGATTATCGCCGCCATTGGCCGCTCCGGTGTTCCGGTGAACACGGAGAGCGTGGATATCGCGCTCGGGGACATCCAGACGCTGCTCCAGTCGAGGCCGGTGCGCTTCGATGAGGATGCTGCTCTAGAGTATCTGAAGGGCGAGTTCCTGCAATATTACATCAACTTGAATATGGGTGATGGTCAGGCAGTCGGTTGGGGCTGCGACCTCACTTATGAATACGTTCGTATTAACGCGGCCTATCGGACGTAGTTATATTTTTAAGACAGCTGTAGCGGGTAATGATGAGGTGTGTTGGATGCTGTGATGAGTATAGATAGCGTGTTTTGGCGAAGTGGGTATAGGTAAATGTGTTGAGGTAAGGTGCAGTTGGCTAATGTGTGATTAGGAATAGATGATGTCCGTATGGATAGACAGGAGTTAGAGAATGAGCCATTCCTTATTCGTTATGAAGTGCGGCGGCAGTACACTGGCGGCGCTGCCCGAGGCGTTCTTCGCTGATATGCGTCAGCTGCAGGAGCGGGGGACGATCCCGATTATCGTGCATGGCGGGGGTCCGGCGATCAATGATACGCTGCAGCGGCTCGGTATTACGTCGTTGTTCGTGAACGGATTGCGCGTGACCAGTCCTGAGGTGCTGCAGGTGGTCGAGATGGTGCTCGGCGGTCAGATCAACAAGGAGATCGTGCGCAAGATACAGAACAGCGGCGCTCTGGCCATTGGGCTGTCCGGCATCGACGGTCAACTCATTCGGGCGGAGCCGGTCGCTAACCGGGATGAGATTGGCTATGTCGGCCAAGTGACGGGTGTGAACGCGAAGCTGATCGAAGGTATTGTACAGCTCGGATACATCCCCGTTATCGCGCCGCTGGGCGTAGGTCAGGATGGTCAGAGCTACAACATCAATGCCGATACGGCAGCTGGTGCAGTGGCTTCGGCGCTCGGGGTAGATCAGTTGATCGTGGTGACCGATGTACCGGGCATTATGCGCGTTGTGGACGGCGAGAAGGTCGTGCTGCCGCGCGTTACGGTCGATGAGATCGAAGCGATGATCGCCAGCGGCGAGATCTATGGCGGCATGATCCCGAAGGTGCGCGCCGCGATGGATTGCATTCAAGGACGAGTGAAGGAAGTTGTGATCGCGGACGGCACGACGCCTCAGGTGCTCAGCCGCATTGTGTCGGGCGACACGACGATTGGCACAAGAGTGGTCGGAGAGCAGCATACGCGAGCGGGATTAGAGTAAACGGATGTAGGTAAAGCAGGCCGTTGAAGTGAGTGTAAATTGTCGAGGATATAGCAAGCGGATGAGGATATAGCAAGCGACGGATGTTGGCAATAGGTGATCCATTGGAGGAGGGAATCGAATGAGTGAGAAGAAGAGCGCGTTGTTCCAGAACTATGCGAGATATCCGCTGACGTTCGTGAAGGGTGAGGGCAGTAAGCTGTGGGATGATCAGGGCAAGGAGTACCTGGACTTCGTCAGCGGGATCGCGGTGACCAATCTGGGTCATGTACCGCCTCAGGTGAAGGCAGCATTGATCGATCAGCTGGATCAGCTCTGGCATGTGTCGAATCTGTATCAGATTCCGGGTCAGGAGAAGCTGGCCGATCTGCTCACGTCGAACAGCTGCTTGGATGCGGCGTTCTTCTGCAATAGCGGGGCGGAGGCGAATGAGGCGGCGATTAAGCTGGCGCGTCGTTATAATAACAAGGTGCTGGGCAATGAGCGCTATGAGATTATCACCTTCCATCAGAGCTTCCACGGCCGTACGTTGGCGACGTTGACTGCGACTGGTCAGGATAAGGTCAAGGACGGCTTCCATCCGCTGCCGGAGGGCTTCGTGTATGCGGCTTATAATGACAAGGCTGGACTGGAGAGCATCATCAGCGACAAGACCTGTGCAATCATGCTGGAGATGGTGCAGGGCGAAGGCGGTGTGCATCCGGCGGATCCGGAGTTCGTGGAGGAGATCGTGCGTCTATGTGCAAAATACAACCTGCTCCTCATCATCGATGAGATCCAGACAGGAATAGGCCGGACCGGTACGCTGTTCGCCTATGAACAATACGGCATCAAGCCAGATATCATCACGCTGGCCAAGGGCATCGGCAGCGGCTTCCCGATGGGCGCGATGCTCGGCAAGGCGAAGCTGATCGAGGCATTCGGCGCAGGCTCGCACGCTACAACTTTTGGCGGTACACCGATCGCGATGGCAGCTGGGATTGCTACGATCGAGACGATGCTGGCGCAGGACCTGCCCGAGCGGGCGGGACGAATGGGCGAGCTGGCGGTACAGAAGCTGGAGGCGGCGCTCTCCGGCAACCCATGGGTCAAGGGGATTCGCGGACTCGGGCTGTTGATTGGCGTGGAATGCGCAGGACCGGTCGCTGAGGTGATAGTCGAGCTGCAGGAAGCCGGATTGCTCGTGCTGTCTGCCGGTCCGAATGTGATTCGGATCTTACCGAATCTGCTCGTAACAGAAGAGGAGCTGGATCGCGGTGTAGCCCTGCTCGCCAGCGTGTTATCGAAGAAGACAGCGGCTGCCGCGCAGTTATAGCGGAGTGAGACAACATTCGCTGCGCAGTCATAGCGTTGTAAGACAGAGGCCTTGGAGGAGGATAAGGGATGAGTGTTATTTTGGAGAATAAGGAATTGGCTGCTTCGCTGAAGGGGCGGGATTTCCTCGGCATTATTGATTATACGCCCGAAGAGGTGCGTTATCTGATTGATCTGGCGATTGAGTTGAAGCATAAGAAGAAAGCGGGTGTGCCGCATCGTCTGCTGGAAGGCAAGACGCTGGGTATGATCTTCGAGAAGTCCTCGACGCGCACACGTGTATCCTTCGAGGTGGGGATGTATCAGCTGGGCGGGCATGCGCTGTTCCTGAGCAAGAATGATCTTCAGCTCGGACGCGGAGAGACGATCTGGGATTCGGCGCAGACACTGTCACGGTATCTTGACGGGATTATGATACGCACGTACGCGCACCGCAATGTGGTGGATCTGGCGCGCGGCGCGACCGTTCCGGTAATTAACGGGCTTACAGACTTCTCGCATCCGTGTCAAGCGCTGTGCGATTATCAGACGATTCTGGAGCATAAGGGACGTCTGCAGGGCATTAAGCTGGCCTACATTGGCGACGGCAACAATATGGTGCATTCGCTGATGATCGGGGCATCTAAGCTCGGTGTGCATATCTCGGTTGCGACGCCTGAAGGGTATGAACCGGATGAGGAGATCATCCGACTGTCCTCCGAGAATATCGAGAAGCGCGGCGGCTCACTGACGCTCACGCATGATCCGAAGGAAGCGATCAATGGCGCGGATGTTATCTATACGGATGTATGGGCGAGCATGGGGATGGAGCAGGAGCAGCAGGAGCGCGAGATCGCGTTCAAGAGCTTCCAGGTGAATGAGCAGCTGGTGAAGTATGCGGCGAAGGATTATCTGTTCATGCACTGCTTGCCGGCGCATCGCGGGGAAGAGGTGTCAGAAGGCATCATCGACGGCGATCATTCGATTATCTTCGATCAGGCGGAGAACCGTCTGCATGCGCAGAAGGCGATTATGGCTGCGATTATGTAGCTTGATGACTGATAAATTCAATATGAGAGGCTGTAGTGGTAGATGGCGAAACAGAAAATTGTATTGGCATACTCCGGCGGGCTGGACACTTCGGTGATTCTGGCTTGGCTCAAGGAGACATACGATGCGGAGATTATTGCGTTCACGGCGGATATCGGGCAGAAGGATGAGCTGGACGGATTAGAGGAGAAGGCGCTGAAGACCGGCGCCTCCAAGGTGTATATCGATGACCTGCGCGAGGAGTTCGCGCGGGACTTTATCTATCCTATGTTCCAGGCTGGGGCGATGTATGAGGGGCAGTATCTGCTCGGCACGAGCATTGCCCGTCCGCTGATCGCGAAGCGCATGGTCGATATCGCCCGCGCGGAAGGCGCAACGGCGATCGCGCACGGCGCAACGGGCAAGGGTAATGACCAGGTGCGCTTCGAGCTGAACGCGGCGGCGCTGGCCCCTGAGATCGATGTGATCGCGCCATGGCGTCTGGACGAGTTCCGCGAGCAGTTCCCGGGGCGCGCTGAGATGATCGCTTATGCACAGAAGCATGGCATTCCGGTACAAGCGAGCGCGTCGAAGCCCTATTCGACTGACCGCAACCTGCTGCATATCAGCTTCGAGAGCGGTATGCTCGAGGATCCATGGTTCGATCCGAGCGCGGATGAGAACAAGGATATGTTCGTGCTGAGCGTGGCGCCGGAGGATGCGCCGGATCAGCCTGAGTATGTCGAGCTGGAGTTTGAGAAGGGCAATTGCGCAGCGGTGAATGGTAAGCGCCTCGATCCACTGGGCGTGATGGAGCTGCTGAATGAATTAGGCGGCAAGCATGGGATTGGCCGCGTCGACATGGTGGAGGACCGCTTCGTCGGCATGAAGAGCCGCGGCGTGTACGAAACCCCTGGCGGCACGATTCTATTCACTGCTCACCGCAAGATGGAGTCGCTGACGATGGACCGCGAAGTGATGCATCTGCGAGATTCGCTGATCAGCAAGTATGCCTCACTGGTGTATAACGGCTTCTGGTTCGCGCCTGAGCGTCTTGCGCTGCAAGCGCTGGTGACGGAGAGCCAGAAGAATGTAACAGGCACGGTGCGTCTGAAGCTGTATAAGGGCAATGTGATTGGTGCCGGTGTGAAGAGTCCGGTCAGCTTGTACAATCCGGATATCGCGACGATGGAGGCTGATCCTACGCAGGCCTATAACCAGAATGACGCGACTGGCTTTATCCGCTTGAACGCGCTGCGCCTGAAGGTTGCATCGGGTGTGGAGCAGAACGCGAAGGCGTAATTGCTTGTGGATGGGCGCGTCAAGGGTTGTGCTTGCGTGCGGGGTGTATTTTGGGAATGAGTAAGGTTGATATGGAATATTATGGTTATCTCCTGAGGAGGAGGGTGTGCGCGGTCTGTACGAGTATCCCCTTCGCTCAGACGGTGCAGCCATGTCCATGAAAGGGAGTATCCATGTGTCGAAATTGTGGGGCGGACGGTTCACGAAGCAAACGGACCAATTAGTGGAGGAATATACGGCGTCGATTCTATTCGATAAGCAGCTGTACGAGGAGGATATCCAAGGCAGTCTGGCGCATGTCGCGATGCTGGGCAAGTGCGGGATTCTGCCTGCGGATGATGTGGAGAAGATTGTTGACGGTCTGCATACGATTCTGCAGCGCATGCGCCGCGGCGAGGTTGAGTTCTCGATCTCAGATGAGGATATTCATATGAATATCGAGAAGCAGCTGATCGATCTGATCGGGCCGGTCGGCGGCAAGCTGCATACGGGGCGCAGCCGCAATGATCAGGTGGCGACCGATATGCATCTGTATCTGCGTAAGCGGGTGGTGGAGTTCGTCGAGCTGCTGGGCAAGCTGCAGGAGGCGCTGATCGGACAAGCCAAGGCGAATCTGGAGACGATTCTCCCGGGCTACACGCATCTGCAGCGCGCGCAGCCGATTCTGCTGGCGCATCATCTGATGGCGTATGTGTCGATGTTCCAGCGCGATGCGGAGCGTCTGCAGGACAGCTATAAGCGCATTAATGTGCTGCCGCTGGGCGCGGGGGCGCTAGCGGGTACGACCTTCCCGATTGACCGTCATTATGTGGCGGAGCAGCTTGGTTTTGATCGTGTGTATGAGAACAGTCTGGATGCGGTGAGTGATCGCGATTTCATCGTGGAGTTTCTGGCTTCGGCCTCGCTCATTATGACGCATCTGTCTAGGTTGTGCGAGGAACTGGTGCTCTGGTCGAGCACGGAGTTCCACTTCATCGAGCTGGATGACGCCTTCTGCACGGGCAGCAGCATTATGCCGCAGAAGAAGAATCCGGACGTGGCAGAATTGGTCCGCGGGAAGACTGGTCGCGTCTATGGCAACTTGGTCGGACTGTTGACCGTGCTGAAGTCGCTGCCCTTGGCTTACAATAAGGACATGCAGGAAGATAAGGAAGGCATGTTCGATACGGTCGCGACGCTGCGCGGCGCGCTGCTGCTGATGGCGCCGATGATCGAGACGATGCAGGTGAATAAGGATCGCATGAAGGAAGCGGTCCGCCAGGACTTCTCGAATGCGACGGATATCGCCGATTACCTGGTGAACAAGGGACTGCCTTTCCGACAGGCGCATGAGGTGATTGGCAAGCTGGTGCTGCATTGCATTCAGAAGGGCATCTATCTGTTGGATCTGCCGATCGAGGAGTATAAGACGTTCTCGAGTCTGTTCGAGTCGGACATCTATGATGTGCTGCAGCCGGAGCAAGTGGTGAACGCGCGTAATGTGTACGGCGGCACTGCGTCCGCGCAGGTTGCGGCGGCCATTGAACGAGCGGAGGTTCATCTCGCGACGATAGTCGAGTGGGTGGAGGCGCGTTAGTCGATCCGCAGGCGCGGGAGTGTAGATGGGGAAGTACAGAAGTGGAGTATAGTCTGAGGGCTTCAACATAACGTCTAGCTAATGGTCCGATGGGGCCGGCGGCTGGGCGTTTTTTTGCTGTAACTTCGGAATCTGATGCTGCATGGCGCGTTGAGGGGGAACGTGTGGGTGCAGTATCGGAAAGTGAAGCTGCAGGGTGCGATGCGAGGTAGAGTGCTGTTGGAGTGCCGGAATCTGATGCTGCATGGTGCGATGAGGGGGATCGTGTGCGTGCAGTATCGGAAAGTGAAGCTGCATGGCGCGAGACGAGGTAGAGTGGTGCTGGAGTGCCGGAATCTGATGCTGGATGGCGGGCTGAGGGGAAATGTGTGCGTGCAGTATCAGAAAGTGAAGCTACAGGGTGCGATGCGAGGTAGAATGCTGTTGGAGTAGATGATGGAGACGGATATAGTGAATTTTTTGCGTACATTGGTGCTGCTGTGGGGGAACTAGGATGGATAAGGTGAAAATTTTCATCATAATGGTGCTACTGTGGATGATCAGGGATGGATGTAGTGAAAATTTTCATTATAATGGCGTAGAAGCGGGTGAGGCGTAGCGGATATGCTTAAAATTTTCATTACAATTGTGATGCTGCGGGCGATCGAGATGAATATACTTAAATTTCTCATTATAACGGTGACTGGAAATGGTCGTGTCTACTACCGCCTGATTTGTTCACGCAATCGTCAAATTCTGCAGAAGATGCGTGAATTTCACAACTATTCGCGAGGCTTCGCGTACAATTTATCGCTTGGAACAAATTTGATAAAGGAATTTGCATGTTTATGTCGAAATAATCAGGGCTAACTCTATAAAGCTAAAGGGATGATACTGTGATTGAAATGCAGGACGTTTGGAAGACATACCCAGACGGCACTCATGCACTAAGAGGCGTTACGATTACGATTAATCGCAACGAATTTGTATATATTGTCGGTCCATCCGGCGCAGGCAAGTCGACGTTCATGAAGCTAATCTACCGTGAAGAGAAACCAACCAAGGGTCATCTCTATGTGAATGGCTTTAATCTGGATAAGCTGAAGCAGCGCAAGATTCCTTATCTGCGCCGCAATATTGGCGTTGTCTTCCAGGATTATCGACTATTGCCCCGCATGACGGCGGCTGAGAATGTCGCGTTCGCGATGGAGGTCATCGAATCGCCCAAGAAGACGATCCGCAGGAGAACCTCGGAGGTGCTGGAGCTGGTCGGCTTACAGGACCGCATGCATGCCTTCCCGACTCAGATGTCCGGCGGAGAGCAGCAGCGCGTAGCGATTGCCCGCGCGATTGTGAATAATCCGTCTGTCATCATTGCAGACGAGCCTACAGGCAACCTGGATCCGGATACCTCATGGGAGATTATGAAGCTGTTGGAAGAGATTAATCTGCGTGGCACAACCATTGTGATGGCGACTCATAACAAGGAAATCGTCAACACGATCCGCAAGCGTGTAATCGCTGTGGAGAAGGGGCTCATTGCACGCGATGAAGTCAGGGGTGAATACGGCTATGAAGATTAGCACAATTGGCCGTCACGCCCGCGAAGGATTAAGGAGCATTACGCGCAACGGCTGGATGAGCTTCGCGTCTGCCGGGGCGATTTCGATATCCCTATTCGTGCTCGGTGTATTCGTCCTGCTGGCGATGAACATCAACCACTGGACGCAGGAAGTTGAGGATCAAGTTGAAATTCGCGTCTTCCTCGAGCTGACGATTGAGGATGCGCAGGTCGCACAGCTGCAGAAGGAGATCGGCAGCATACCGGAGGTCAGCTCGGTGAAGTTCGTCTCCAAGGAAGAGGGCTTGGTCATCATGCGTGACAAGCTGGGAGATGACGGCGTAGTCATTCTGGACGGCTTCGAGGGCGATGGCAATCCGCTGCCGCATTCCTTCACAGTCGAGGTCCTGCAGCCGCGCGAGATTGGCACAGCCGCTGATAAGATCGCCGAACTAGATGCAGGATTGTCCGCGCCGCGCATCAGCAAGGTCGAGTATGGCAAGGGCACGGTTGATATGCTGTTCAGCGTTACGAATATTATCCGCAATGCCATTATCGTACTCGTAATCGGCCTGTCGATTACGGCGATGTTCCTCATATCGAACACGATCAAGCTTACGATCGTCGCTCGCCGCCGCGAGATTGGCATTATGAAGCTGGTCGGCGCGACCAACAGCTTCATCCGCTGGCCCTTCTTCATAGAGGGCGCGCTACTCGGAATTACAGGCTCACTGATTCCTGTAGCGTTGCTGTATTACGGCTACTGGGAGCTGGTGACACGCAGCGAGCTTAGCCTCGGCATCCTGCAGATGCGGTTAGTTCCGGTCGGGGAGATCATGCCGGATGTGGCGCTGCTGTTAATCGCGATCGGTCTGGTGATCGGTGTTTGGGGAAGCACGATCTCGGTGCGCAAGTTCCTGAAGGTGTAAGGATACCACTAATGCAAAATGCAATCTAACGATACTTGGGAGGGACTATCGAATTGAAGAAGATCCTATTGCCAATATTGGCGCTAACCTTGATATTCAGTGTATACATGCCATCGAAGCATGTGGAGGCTTCCAAACTCGATGAACTTAACAACCAGCTCAAGAAGGTCGAGGCTGACGCTAAGAAAGCTGAGCGCGTGAAGAAGGAAGCGCAGAACGAGATCAGCTTTATCAAGAAGGAAACCAAGGATGTTCAAAAGGAAATCAATGACCTGCTCGTGGAGATCGACAAGAAGAAGCAAGAGATCGCGACCAAGGAGCAGGAGATTGAAGATACGAAGGAAAGCTTGCGCCAGAAGGCCGTCGAGCTAGAGGAAGCAGAGAAGCGTGTAGCCGATCGAGACGCCTTGCTGCGTTCGAGAGTTCGACTGATGTATACGAGCGGTTCCGTGTCTTATCTGGATGTGCTGTTCGCTTCGACGAGCTTCGCGGACTTCCTAGACCGCTTTCGTTCGCTGTCGCTGATCGTCGATCAGGATAAGGGCATTCTAGAGGCGGATATCGCCGACAAGAATTTGATCGCCTCTCATAAGGAGCAGATTGAGATCGATATTGCGAACCTGCAGCTGGCCTATGAGGCGCTGGAGGACGAGCGTCATAACCTGCAGCAGAAGGAACGGGATAAGGAAGTCAGAATCGCCCAACTGCAATCCCGCCAGGAGGATCTGGAGGAAATTACGGAGGAGCAGGAGAAGGCGCTTAACGAGGCGCTTAAGCTGAAGTCCAAGATTCTGGCTGAGAAGAGCAAGCTGGAGGCGGAGGCGCATTCCGGGAAGTACTATTTCCCATTGCCTAAGAACTACCCGATTACCTCCAAGTTCGGCTATCGGATCCATCCGATCTCGAAGAAAAAGAAGCTGCACGCAGGGACGGACTTCGGGGCTCCGACCGGTACAGATGTGCTAGCGGCAGGCTCAGGTGTAGTCATCACAGCGAAGTTTTGGGGTGGCTACGGTAATGCAGTTGTCATCGACCATCTGAATGGGGAGTGGACACTGTACGCGCATATGAGTAAAATTCTAGTTAAGGAAGATGATAAGGTAAAGACCGGCAAGGTGATCGGGAAGGTCGGTTCAACCGGCAGCTCGACAGGTCCTCATCTCCATTATGAAGTGAGAATAAATTCTGAGCCTGTTGACGCGATGAAGTATACGAAGCCGTTTCATTGATTGATTTCTATGATTGTATTCTATACAAGCAGCAGCGTGAAGGCGTAAGGTGGTGTAACGCATATGATGTACCGTGGCCGTACGGTAGCGGTTTACGTTCTGCTTGCCATAATTGGAAGTGTCTTGTTAACCGTAGCGCTCGTAGGTCCTAACGGGATTTATCGCGACCTCTTCGATGCTGGGGCTGAGCCTGCCAGGCTCGGTGATTCCAGAACTCAGACTCGGCTTGGAGGCATGAGCAGCGAGGACATGCATAAATTGAATGTCACGTATGAGCTCATCGATAAGCGTTTCATGGAGGAAGTGGATACGGAGAAGCTCGTGGACGGTGCCATCCAGGGCATGTTGTCTGCGCTTGAGGACCCGTATACCTCCTATATGGATCCAGAGGAGACCGGACAGTTCACCCAATCTGTAGATGCGTACTTCACAGGAATTGGTGCCGAGGTGTCGCTCGAGAACGGGAATGTCGTGGTGGTGTCGCCAATCAAGGGCTCGCCTGCCGAGAAGGTGGGACTGCGCGCGCGCGATCTCATTCTCAGTGTGAACGGTGAATCGCTAGCCGGGCTGTCGCTGACGGATGCCGTGAACAAGATACGCGGACCGAAGGGGACGCAGGCCAAGCTTCAGGTGAAGCGTGAAGGCTTCGATAATCCAATCGAGCTGATCGTCGTGCGTGATGAGATTGATCTGGAGACGGTATTCTCGGAGATGCTCGAAGAGGGTATCGGCAAGATCGAGATCCGACAGTTCTCCGTCCATACGGTGGACAGCTTCAACAGCCAGTTAGAGATGCTCGAGCGTGAGGGATTGCGGGGACTGATCATCGATGTTCGAAATAATCCCGGCGGCTATCTGGAGGGCGTCGCGCAGATTCTGTATACGCTGATTCCAGAGGGCAAGCTGCTGCTTATGACCGAGGATCGCGGCGGCAATCGCGAGAGTGTTGTATCGCAGGGGCCGGGGCGTGACTATCCCATTACGGTGTTGATGAACGGTGGCAGCGCTAGCGCATCGGAGATACTGGCAGCAGCGGTCAAGCAATCCAGCAATGGCACCCTGGTCGGCGAGTCTACCTACGGTAAGGGAACGATCCAGAGCCAGTTCTCAGATGCGTATGGAGACGGCAGTCTGCTGAAGCTGACGATCGCGAAGTGGCTGACCCCGAATGGCTCGTGGATTAACGAGACCGGCGTCGCGCCTGATGTCGAGGTGAAGCAGCCAGATTACTTCTACGTGACGCTGATCGCCAGAGATCAGGTGCTGCGGAAGGGCGACATGAGTAACGATGTCAGGAACATGCAGGTTATGCTGGACGGACTTGGTTACAAGCTGGATCGGACAGATGGTTATTTTAGCGAGCAGACGGCAGAGGCATTGAAACAGTTCCAGGAACAGGTTAATATTGAACGTACAGGAGATTTGAACGAAGCGACGATTGAACAGCTGGAACGCCGCGTAATCGAGCTTCTGGTGAAGCCGGAGAATGATCTTCAACTGCAGACAGCGCTGGAGGTTCTGCGTTCGAAGCTGCAGCTGAGGAACTAGCTCAACTGAGCCATTCATGAATGGAGTAATTGTATGGACGGGCTAATACTTACGGGGGAAGCGCTCATCGCGATGGCGCTGAACCCGTTTTATTACATCGGGCTGATCTTGACCGCATGTGTATATCGCAGACAGGTCGCGCTGGAGCGTAAGCTGCTCTATATGCGCGTCCATTCGGCGTTCAGACAATTCGGAAGCGCGATGCTCTGGGGGATAGCCGCAGGACTCGTGCTTTCACTTGCTTCGCTGAGCTTCGGGCTAATTCTCACCGCAGACACGCTGATCTGGGTATGGGCAATGACTGCAGTACTCATGCTGCTCCGAGTGCGCTATGCGAGCATGGCGTATGCGGCGGGAGCCATCGCGCTGCTGCAGCTTCTCGTGGATTGGCTCCTTGTATGGCAGGAACTAGACGCGTCAGGTGTCTTGATCCAATCGTTGCAAGGCATCCATCTTCCATCCCTATTCGCATTAACTGCAGCGGTTCATCTGATTGAGGCGGTGCTGATGCGCGTCCGCGCAAGCAAGCTGGCCACTCCGCTCTACGTGGACGGCAAGCGCGGCAAGATTATCGGTGCCTACGAGCTGCGAGGCATGTGGGCCGTACCCATGTTCCTAATGGTGCCCGCAGGACTTGGAACCGGAGCTGGATGGTTCGAGCTCCCTTGGTCGATGTTCTTCGGCGGAGCGCAGTGGAGCGGCGGCTGGTCGCTGCTGGCCTTCCCTGTCCTGCTCGGCTATGCCGAGATGGCGTCCGCGGAGCTGCCTGAGCGCAAGGCCAGACGATTATTCGGTAAGCTGCTAGCGTTCGCGGTGCTGATAGGCGGATTAGCGATTCTATGCGAAATATGGCCGTATCCATGGCTGCTCGCACTGACAGCGGTGCTGTCCATCGGTGTGCATGAAGGGATGGCTGTTCTCTCGGATCGTCGCGAGCGAGGACGCAGTCCGGCCTTCGTCGATGAGCGGCGCGGATTACTCGTGCTGGATGTGCTGCCCGGCAGTCCTGCCGCAGCGATGGGCATTCTGCGCGGTGAGACGATTATGAAAGTGGGCGGGGTGTCCGTCTCCTCCAGAGAGGAGCTGCACGCCGCGCTGGGCGCGAACTCCGCGTTCTGCAAGCTGGAGATTGTGAATCATGCCGGGCATAATCGCTTCGAGCAGCGCGCGCTGTTCGATGGTGAGCATCATCAGCTGGGCATTGTATTGTGCCCGGATGACCATACCGTTCATTACACACGGTGGCGGCCGCTTACGCTGTACGGGTTGTTCCGTGTTAGGACCAGCCGCACCTATGCGCGCTCAGCTAGCGATGCCGCTCAGGAAGCTGCCGCCGGGCAGGATAGCGGCGCAGATGAGGATTAGCCGCTGTGCGCGGCAGGTGGATGACCGTCTAGTTCCGATTGGAGCGGACGGTTATTTCTTATTTTCCCATTTGCATCCAGAGTCGCACTGCGCTATAATGACGAATGAGAACACATATTCTGTTTCGTGAGGGTGGTGAATCCCTGCAAGATGGAACCTTGGAATCAGGAAGAGCGGAAGTTCGAGCTGATATCGGACTTTACGCCTCGAGGCGATCAGCCGAAGGCGATCGAGGGATTGGTCGCGGGACTGCACAATAATGAGCGTTACCAGACCTTGCTCGGCGCTACTGGCACGGGCAAGACATTCACGATCGCGCATACGATCGCGCGTGTGAATCGGCCTACGCTGATCATTGCCCATAACAAGACATTGGCCGCGCAGCTATGCGCGGAGTTTAAGGAATTCTTCCCGAATAATGCGGTGTCCTACTTCGTGAGCTATTATGATTATTTCCAGCCAGAAGCGTATATCCCGTCTACGGATACGTATATCGAGAAGGATTCTAGCATTAATGATGAGATTGATAAGCTTCGGCACTCCGCGACGAGCTCGCTGTTCGAGCGCCGGGATGTGATCATTGTCGCGAGCGTGTCGTGTATATATGGTCTGGGTTCGCCAGAGGAATATCGGGATCTGGTCCTCTCCCTGCGTGTGGGGATGGAGCGTCCGCGCAACGAGATTCTGCATAAGCTGGTCGATATCCAATACCAGCGCAATGATATTAACTTTACCCGCGGTACCTTCCGCGTACGCGGCGACACCGTCGAGATCTTCCCCGCGGGAAGCGGCGAGCGCGCTCTGCGCGTGGAGCTGTTCGGCGATGAGATTGAGCGGATCGTCGAGATTGATGTGCTCACCGGCGAGATCATCGGCGATCGCGAGCATGCGGCCATCTTCCCGGCCTCTCACTTCGTAACCCGCGAGGAGAAGATGAAGATTGCGATCCAGCATATTGAGCAGGAGCTGGAGGAGCGGCTTGCCGTATTCCGGGAGCAGGGGAAACTGCTTGAGGCGCAGCGGCTGGAGCAGCGCACACGCTATGATCTCGAGATGATGGCCGAGATGGGCTTCTGTTCCGGGATCGAGAATTACTCGGGCCCGCTGACCTTCCGTGAACGGGGGGCTACGCCTTATACGTTGATGGACTATTTTCCCGAGGATATGCTGGTGGTTGTCGATGAATCGCACGTGACGCTGCCGCAGGTTCGAGCGATGTACAATGGTGACCGGGCGCGCAAGGAAGTGCTCGTGGACCATGGCTTCCGTCTGCCGTCGGCGCTGGATAATCGGCCGCTGCGATTCGAGGAGTTCGAGGAGAAGTACAAGCAGATCATCTTCGTGTCGGCAACACCTGGCCCCTACGAGCTTGAGCAGTGTCCGAAGATGGTGGAGCAGATTATTCGGCCGACCGGCTTGACGGATCCGCATATTGAGGTGCGGCCGACGAAGGGCCAGATCGATGACTTGATCGCCGAGATTCGGGATCGCATCGCGAAGGATGAGCGCGTGCTGGTCACTACGTTAACGAAGAAGATGTCGGAGGACCTGACGGATTATCTGAAGGAAATCGGGATTAAGGTTCGCTATCTGCACTCGGATATTAAGACGTTGGAGCGGATGGCGATTCTGCGGGATCTGCGGCTAGGCGTATTCCATGTGTTGATCGGGATAAACCTGCTCCGGGAGGGACTGGACCTGCCGGAGGTGTCGCTCGTGACGATTCTCGATGCGGATAAGGAAGGCTTCCTGCGGTCCGAGCGGTCGCTTATCCAGACGATTGGACGTGCCGCGCGCAATGCGGATGGCCGTGTCATTATGTATGCGGACAAGATAACAGATTCCATGGAACGCGCGATGCAGGAGACCGAGCGGCGGTACAAGATCCAGACGGCATACAATGATGAGCACGGCATCGTGCCGCAGACGATTCGCAAGAAGGTGTACGATGTGATCGAGGCGACTAAGGTTGCCGAAGATAAGGCGGACTACTTCGCAGGCGGTCAGATCGAGAAGCTGTCGAAGAAGGATAAGCTGAAGGTGATCGAGCGTCTGGAGGCCGAGATGAAGGAAGCCGCCAGGGCGTTGCAATTCGAGCGAGCGGCTCAGCTGCGCGATGCGCTGCTGGAGCTGAAGGCGCAAGTATAGACGGTGAGGAGCATTAATGGCAGATGGCTAATGACCACATTATTGTGAAGGGCGCTAGAGCCCATAATTTGAAAAATATCGATGTCACGATTCCGCGTGATAAATTCGTTGTGCTGACCGGGCTGAGCGGCTCCGGCAAGTCGTCGCTTGCCTTCGATACGGTGTACGCGGAGGGACAGCGCCGCTATGTGGAGTCACTCTCCGCTTATGCGCGCCAGTTCCTCGGACAGATGGAGAAGCCCGATGTCGATTCGATCGAAGGGCTGTCCCCGGCGATCAGTATCGACCAGAAGACGACGAGCCGGAATCCGCGTTCGACGGTAGGCACGGTGACGGAGATCTATGATTATCTGCGTCTGCTGTTCGCGCGGATCGGCAAGCCGCACTGCCCCGTACACGGAATCGAGATTACTGCGCAGACGGTCGAACAGATGGTTGACCGCATCATGGTGCTTCCGGAACGGACGAAGCTGCAGATTCTAGCGCCGCTCGTCAGCGGCCGCAAGGGCGAGCATGTGAAGCTGCTGGCCGACATTCAGAAGCAAGGCTACGTGCGCGTACGCGTGGACGGCGAGATTCGTGACTTATCCGAGACGATTGAGCTCGAGAAGAATAAGAAGCATTCGATCGAGGTTGTGATCGACCGGATCATCGTGAAGCCGGATGTGGAGTCACGTATTGCGGACTCGCTGGAGACCGCGCTGAAGCTGAGCGATGGCATTGTGCTGGTGGATGCGGCTGAGCACGGCGAGATGATGTTCAACGCCAAGCTGGCTTGTCCAGAGTGCGGCTTCAGTATTAATGAGCTGGAGCCGCGCATGTTCTCCTTCAACAGCCCATTCGGGGCATGCCCTACGTGTGATGGGCTGGGCGTGAAGGTGATCGTCGATCCGGAGCTGCTCGTATCGGATGCTTCGCTGACCATTGATAATGGCGCGTTCACCGCCTGGGCGGGCAGTACGTCTAATTATTATCCGCAATTTCTCCAGGCGGTCTGCACGCATTACCGCATTCCGACGGATGTGCCTGTGTCAGAGTTGACCAAGGAGCAGATGAAGCTCCTGATGTACGGCACGAACGGCGAGAAGATCAAGTTCAAATATGAGAATGACTTCGGTCATACGCGTGAAGCGCTGGTTCCCTTCGAGGGGATCGTGAACAACCTGGAGCGCCGTTATCGGGATACAGGCTCGGAGGGCATCCGTGAGTTCATTGAAGGCTTCATGACGACCAAGCCTTGTGAATCTTGCAAGGGCCAGCGGCTTAGGCCCGAGACGCTCGCGGTCACGATTGACGGTGTCAATATTGCGAGTGTGACTAAGCTGTCGATCGGCGAGGCGCAGAAGCTGTTCAAGAATACGAAGCTTACAGAGCGCGAGATGAGTATTGCGAACCTGATCCTGAAGGAGATCGAATCTCGACTCGGCTTCCTAGTGAATGTCGGACTGGACTATCTGACGATGAGCCGGGCTGCCGGCAGTCTCTCGGGCGGTGAGGCGCAGCGCATTCGTCTGGCCACTCAGATTGGATCCAGCTTGATGGGCGTCCTCTATATTCTGGACGAGCCGAGTATCGGACTCCATCAACGCGATAACAATAAGCTGATAGAGACGCTGCTGCAGATGCGTGATATGGGCAACTCCCTTATCGTCGTAGAGCATGACGAGGATACGATGATTGCTGCAGATTATATAATTGACATCGGACCGGGCGCCGGCATTCACGGTGGACGGGTTGTCGCCGAAGGCACGCCTCAAGAGGTTATGACGAATCCGGATTCATTGACGGGACAATATCTAAGCGGCAAGCGGTTCATTCCGATCCCGCTGAAGCGGCGCGAGCCTAACGGCAAGTGGCTCGAGGTGAGAGGGGCGCGGGAGAATAATCTGCGCAACGTGAATGTGAAGCTGCCGCTAGGGGTATTCACTTGTGTGACGGGCGTCTCAGGCTCCGGCAAGAGTACATTGGTCAATGAGATTCTCTATAAGACATTAGCACGAGACCTGAACCGCGCGAAGACGCGGCCCGGTCAATATGACCGCATCGAAGGCTTGGAGCATGTCGATAAGGTGATCGATATTGACCAATCGCCAATCGGCCGGACGCCTCGTTCGAATCCGGCTACGTATACCGGTGTATTCGATGATATACGGGATCTATTCTCGGTCATTCCCGAGGCCAAGATCCGCGGCTACAAGAAGGGACGCTTCAGTTTCAATGTCAAGGGCGGACGCTGCGAGGCATGCCGCGGGGATGGGATTATCAAGATTGAGATGCACTTCCTCCCTGATGTCTATGTGCCATGCGAGGTATGCAAGGGACGCAGATACAATCGCGAGACGCTGGAGGTTCGCTATAAGGGACTGAGTATAGCGGATGTGCTGGATCTGACGATCGAGGACAGTGTAGAATTCTTCAAGAATGTGCCGCGCATTCATCGTAAGCTGCACACGCTGTTCGATGTTGGCCTCGGCTATATGAAGCTTGGCCAGGCGGCTACCACGCTGTCTGGCGGCGAAGCCCAGCGCGTGAAGCTCGCTTCCGAGTTGTACAGACGCAGCACAGGCAAGACGATCTACATTCTCGATGAGCCGACAACCGGCTTGCATTCCGACGATATTGACCGATTGCTGCAGGTGCTGCATCGTCTGGTCGATTCTGGAGAGACTGTACTAGTAATCGAGCATAATCTCGATGTCATCAAGACAGCGGATTATCTGATTGACCTTGGTCCTGAGGGCGGCAGCGGCGGAGGTACAATCATCGCAACCGGCACGCCTGAACAAGTTGTCAAGTCGTCCAAGTCCTATACCGGACAGTTCCTGAAGCCAATACTGGAGCGGGATCGACAGCGCACCCTAGCATCTGGGCATGTGACGCAGACCGTATAATACGAACTGATGCTTGCGTGCTGGATGCCGGGCAGTGAGAATTGTCGCACTTCTGCAATAGAATGTTCAAGATTTGCTCTTGCATCCTAGGCGCAGCTTGGTTAACATATATAGGGATACTACTATTGAGCGACAAGGTAACATTGAATAGGGGGTTTTCAGCATGTATTTAGCGGAAGAAGCGGCAGCATCTGCCGGTACATTTTCGACATTTGATCTCTTCATGGTTGCGTTCACCGTCATTATTGCGATTGCTGTAGTTCGGCTGCTCAAGGCCAAGGAACGCAATAAGTTCGCCATCGGCTTCGCAGCGGTTAGCTTGCTCGTCTTCCTGGCGGCGGACTTCGCCATGGTATTGAGCTGGGTTGGACAGTTGCAGAACTTCCAGAACGCGATCTTCGGAAGCTGACGCGAAATGGGATTTGAACCGCTTCTCTTGGTCACATTGACTAGGGGAAGCGGTTTTTGGTCTGCGTTAGTCTGCGCTGGGCATGCGGAATGTGAGGTAAAAGTTAAATGACCCAAACTGACCTGCAACACGCAAATAGGCCGATTTGGCCGCTCTAAAAGTTACCGCCGAACGCTTCAGTTACTCAGCCTGCCGCACAGCGTGGTTTATTTTCAGTTCCACTAAGCAACAACAAGGACCACCAACGGATAATATATATCCTGTTGATAGCCCTCTGGTTCTTGCCGATATACGCAATATACGCGATAGGCCGCGAATTGCGCCTAGCCTTGCAGTCTTACACCCACCACATCTCGCCAAGCGGCTCCTGGATGAGAACTTGCTTCAGGTTGGCGACAGCCTTGCTGAAGCCTTCGTCTACGGACATCAGCCCGTCTTCATGCTCGATGCTGACGACATAGTCGTAGCCGACGAGGCGCAGCGCGCTCATGATGTCTGCCCATACCTTGATGTCGTGGCCGAAGCCGACAGAGCGGAACTGCCATGCGCGGTCGAGCATCAGCGAGTAGGATTGCATATCTGTCACACCATGCTTATTCACATTGTTCGTATCAATCGATGTATCCTTGGCGTGGAAGTGATGGATCGCGCCTTCACGGCCCAGAATCTGCACGGCTTGTACAGGGTCAATGCCCTGCCACCACATGTGGCTCGGATCCAGGTTGGCTCCGATTACTTCGCCGACTGCCTCGCGTAAGCGCAGCAGATTCGCCGGTGTATGTACGGAGAAGCCGCCATGCAGCTCGAGCGCCAGCTTAATGCCGCGGTCAGAAGCGAACTTGCCTGTCTCTGTCCAGTACGGAATGACCTTATTGGACCACTGCCAGTCCAGAATTTCCTGATAATCATTGGGCCATGGGGCAACCGGCCAGTTCGGGTACTTCGCATCCTCATGATCGCCCGGGCAGCCAGAGAAGCCAACGACAACGGGGACCTCCAGTCGCTCAGCGAGTTCAATCGTCTTGATGAAATCATCATGGAATGTCTTCGCGATCGCCTTCTGCGGATGCAGAGCGTTCCCGTGACAGCTGAGCGCGCTGATCGTAAGACCGCGGGACTCAATCGCTTGCTTGAATGCCTTGAGCTTGCCTGCATCAGCCAGCAATTCATCCGGATTGCAATGCGCATTGCCCGGATAGCCGCCTGTTCCAAGCTCGATCGCTTGCAGGCCGGAAGCGGCCACATGATCCAGCATCTCTTCGAAAGACTTCTGTGCGAATAACACTGTGAATACTCCAAGTTTCAACTCGAGCACCTCCGATTCATAGAATGACACAAAGCTACCCTTATAGTATAACAGTCCTTGCCAGTAAAATGTATGTCACTTCCTGCTTTTTACTTCTGCTATTTTGCTATCTGGCGGAAGCCAGTATGATATAATGAATCAATTAATCCCGCCAGCGGGTAATCGGAGGCCTATGAATAAGATGAACGCGCATGACCATTACCGGAACAAAATAACCAAAACAGACATCGAGTTGCTCGCCCCTGCAGGCAATTGGGACTGCGCGCGAGCCGCTGTTGCCAATGGGGCCGACGCTATCTTCTTCGGCGTCGATAAGATGAACGCCAGAGCGCGCGGTAAGAACTTCACCGTGGACGAGCTGCCGGATCTGATGTCGTTCTTGCATACGTATGGCGTGAAGGGCTTTATCACCTTGAATATTCTCATCTTCGAGGATGAGCTGAATGAAGCGCGCAAGCTGATGCAGGCTGCGATGGAGGCGGGCGTAGATGCCGCGATCGTACAGGATCTAGGGCTGGTGAAGATGATTCGAGAGATGTCACCGGACTTCCCGATCCATGGCTCCACGCAGATGACGATTACATCACCAGAGGCGGTCGAGTTTACGAAGCCGTTCGATATCGAGCGCGTCGTACTCGGCAGAGAGAATAATTTGAAGCAGATCAAGACGATCGGTGACCAGGCGAAGCTGCCAATGGAGGTGTTCGTCCATGGCGCGCTGTGCGTCTCCTATTCTGGTCAATGTCTGACCTCCGAGATGTGGGGCGGCCGTTCGGCGAATCGCGGGGAATGCGCGCAGGCGTGTCGTCTGCCGTATGACCTGATGGTCGACGGCGTGCAGAAGCCGATGGGCGATATCACCTACCTGCTGTCGCCTAAGGACCTGGCTTCGCTGGAGCTGGTGCCAGAGCTGATCGAGGCGGGCGTGACCTCGTTCAAGATCGAGGGAAGACTCAAGAGTCCCGAGTATGTGGCCAATGTCGTCAGTAAGTATCGGGCTGCGATTGATCGTTATTTTGATGGGGATGATTCGGGTCCTGGCCAGGACGAACTTCGTGAGCTGCAGCAGAGCTTCTCGCGCGGGTTCACCTATGGCTTCCTCAAGGGAACGAATAATAAGCAGCTGGTCGAGGGGACGTACCCCAAGAGCCGGGGTGTCTATCTGGGCCGGGTGAAGCAGCTGCTGCGCGATGGCGTGATCTGCGAGCTGGAGGCGCCGCTGAAGCGGGGCGACGGCATCGTATTCGACGCGGGCGATCCGACGAAGCCGGAGGAAGGCGGCCGGGTGTATGACATCCGCCGCAAGGGTGTGAAGCTCGAGGGCGAGGCGCCGGGCGGGATGATCGAGATTGTGCCGGGCCGCAATGATGTGGACCTGAAGCGGGTGCATATCGGCGATCGCATCTGGAAGACGAATGATCCGCATCTGGATAAGCGGCTGCGTCAGACGTTCGAGACGGATCGGCCGTATCGGGTGTTCCCGGTGATGGTCGAGGTGTCTGGACGTGAGGGTGAGCCGCTCGTTACGCGCTGGACAGACCTATCTACTGGCCATACGGTGCAGGTGGCGTCTGAGCTGCTGCTCGTTGCTGCGCTGAAGCGTCCGATGGACCGCAGCCTGCTAGAGGAGCAGTTCGGACGGCTGGGCGGGACGATCTTCGAGCTGGCTGGGCTGACTGTGAAGCTGGAGGGCGAGGTGCTGCTGCCGATGCGCGAGCTGAACCAGATGCGCCGCCAGGCGGTGGAATGGCTGGAGGCAGCGCGTAAGGCGCCGCCGGTCTATACGATTCGCAGCGTTGATCCGTATGCGGATGTGCTGGGCGCGGGGCTCAATGCGATGATTAACACTGTGATGGACAACACGCTGGATAACACGCCGCAACTGAAGGCGCTATGCCGCAGCGTCGAGCAGGTTGAAGCCGCAGCGCAGGAACCTGGCGTTGAATGGATCTACGCGGACTTCGAATTCATTAAGCAATACCCGGCCGCTGTAGAGACAGCGCATGCTCAAGGTCGGAAGATCGCGCTCGCGACACCGCGCATTCATATGCCAGGCGAGACCGGCTACTTCAACATGATTGCCAAGCTGCAGCCGGATGCGGTGCTCGTGCGCAATACCGGCGCGATCTATCATTATATGAAGCGCAGGCAGGAGGAGCCGTCGGCGTACCATCCGCGTCTCATCGGCGACTTCTCCTTGAATGTGTCCAACCATAAATCGGTGGAGCTGTTCTTGGATGCGGGGCTCGATCTGGTGACGCCTTCGTATGATCTGAACATTCAGCAGATGGTCGATCTGCTCGAAGCGTCGGACACCTCAAGGCTAGAGGTAGTCATTCATCAGCATCTGCCGATGTTCCATACCGAGCACTGCGTTTACTGCACCTTCCTCAGCGAAGGGACGGATTACACGAATTGCGGTCGCCCCTGCGAGGATCACCGCGTATCGCTGCAGGATCGCATCGGGATGTCGCATCCCGTGCGTGTAGATGATGGCTGCCGTAATACGGTATACAACGCGATTGAGCAATCCGGCGCCGAATACCTGGCGAACTTCCGAGAGCTCGGCGTTCGTTCCTATCGTGTGGAGTTCCTGGAAGAGTCCGCAGACAAGGTGCATGAGGTTCTGCGCTTATACAAGCGGGCGCTGGCGGGGGAGATCAGCGGTACCCAGGTTTGGAAGGCGCTGAAGGCGACCAATCAGCTTGGCGTAACACGAGGGCAGTTGGTGAAATAACAGGTCTGCAAATATGAGCGAGATAACGCTCTATAGCCATAAACAAATAGCTATTCTCCGTTAATTGGAGTGTGGCTATTTGCTATGACAAATTGTGACAGTATCGGCGTTATCCGTATGTTATACTCGAGCAGATTTTGCTAGATTACTAGAATGATATGGAGGAGAATGAATGTGAGGACTGGGAGAGGGCTAATCTTATTAAAGAAGAAAGGGTTATTGGCATTATTGGCCGCTGTGCTAGTTGTATCGTTGTTCCCACCGGCTGTGTTCGCCGACTTCGCGACGAAGGGGTCGCTCCAAGTGCCGACCTTGCGTACCGATCAGGAGGTACAGTACTATCTTGCAGGCGGGGGCGATGGGATCGATGGGATAGATGGGATCAATGGGATTAACGGGATTAGTGGCAAGGGCGGGTTTGGCAAGAGCAGCGCGCTTGATCTGCCGCGCCTGTTCAAGAAGAATGTTGATGCAGCCGGACGGTCGCATTATATCTATCAACAGACCTATCAAGGGATTCCGGTCTATGGGCGATACGCGAATGTGACTGTGGATGCAAGCTCGCGGCTTCGGAGTGTGAAGAACGAATTTCTGCCGGAGCCCCACGCAGCGCTGACCGCTACGAGTCCATCGATTAGCGGCGATCAGGCGATTGCGGCATTGCTGGCAAGTGTTCAGGCCGAGACGGGCTATGTGATCAATCGGACGGCCGATTGGGGTGATGTCGAGACCTATACGTCCGATGCAGAGCTGATGATCTATCCGCTAGGGTACAAAACCTATCTCACCTATGAGGTGAAGCTGAGCTATGTGCTCCCGCAAGCTGGCAGCTGGGTCGGGTATGTAGATGCGTTGACCGGCGAGGTGATCGACAAGTACAGCAAGCTGCAGCATCTCAGATCGGAGAATGCGGCAGTTGGCAGTGGAAGTGGCTATCAGGAGTGGTACACGGATCTGAAGGTGTACTATGATGCCGATGGCGAAGCGGATGAGACGCCGTATTATTACTTAATTGATACGACCAAGGCCATGTTCAATCCGCTTGACGTATCCGACCCAGTGATGGAAGGCGTCATCTGGACGCTGCAGGTGGAGGATGAGGAGTGGATCACGGATGTGATCAGCGAGACACCGGAGTTCGACAATCCGGATGCCGTTGACGCACATTATAATACTGGGGCAGCCTATGATTTCTATCTGCATACATTCGGTAGGGACAGCTTCGACGGCCGGGGGGCAACAGTCACGAGTGTCGTCTACTTCCCGGAGATGGCAGATAATGCAGCGTATCTGGAAGGTGTGGATCTGCTCGTCTACGGAACCAGCTCCGGCACCGCCAATGATGGCATGGACTGTATATCCTGCTCACAGGATATCGTCGTGCATGAATATACGCATGCGGTGACCGCATACACAGCCGGGCTGGAATATCGCAATCAGCCGGGTGCGCTCAGTGAGTCGATCTCCGACATCATGGCTGCTGTGGCCGACCATGATGGCGACGAGTGGCTGATCGGTGAGGAGACGGGCACTCCTGTGAGGGATATGGCCGATCCGACTGCTTATGACCAAAAGGCGCATATGGACGACTATAATTGGCTATCTCCTGATTATAAGGATGATGATAACGGCGGTGTACATATCAACAGCGGCATTCCCAACCATGCGGCCTACTTGATCGCGACCGGGCTTGATAGCAAGTCGATGGACGGTCGGGCGATCCTGGGCTGGATCACGTATCAGGCGTTGACTAATTATCTGAATCCGACATCTGACTTCCAGGATGCGCGGGATGCGTTCCTGCTCGCTGCTGCTGATTATGAGGAAGCGGCGCTCAGCGCGGATGATTCGTTCGAGGCAGATTCTGTTATAAGTGCGGTTGAGCAAGCCTGGGCGGCAGTTGGTCTTCCTGCAGGCCGATATAATCAGTATCATATTAAATCATTCGAGGCAGCTGATGTCGAGAGCGGCAGACCTGCGATTATCGACGATCTGAATCAAGTGGTGTACTTCTTCGTACCGTATGGGACGGACGTGAGCGCCGTCACGCCGGACATTGCGACTTCGGCAGGCACAGATTACGAACCGAAGGGGCCCTTGAATTTCAACAACGAAGATCGCGGCGTATTGATTATGGTGTCAGATGACGACTATTATTCAGAGTGGGCCGTCATTGCGGTTGAGGAGCCGATTCTGCAGGCGTCGTCCTTGACCTTTACCGAGTCGGACGCGAATGATGGGACGATTACCGGCGAGATAATGGTCGATTTGGTGAATACGAATTTTAACGGCTTGGTGAACGAGGACTTCATCAGCAGTGGCAAGGCATACGTCAGCAATCTGCCGGACGGCTTGCAGGCAAGCGTGAAGCTGATCAGCGCGACGCGAGTGGGTATTGCGCTTAGCGGCAAGGCAGCAGCGCATGCGAATGCGAACGACATCGCCAACCTGGATGTGACCTTCCTGGACCAAGCGTTGACGAATAACGACAGTCTATTCGGCTTCAGAGCCTGGCAGATCCTGAATAATCCGATGCGATTGATGATCGACTTCAACGATCCACCGAGTACCGGCGGTGGCGGCTTCGGCGGCGGGTTTATCTTCATCCCGCCGACCACAGAGTTGAAGGTAGATCCTGCGACAGGCGTTCAACTGACACCGCCAGATGGGGCGGTTACGACGAATCCGGACGGGCAGACGGCCTTGACGATCGAGCTGAGCGAAGGGGATGTGAAGAAGGGCTTCGAGCTGCTGGCTGATGCATCCACAGGCACACCGCAGACGGTGACGATCGCCGTTACGCAGAGCAGCGATCTGCTTGAGGTGAAGCTGCCCGCGGCATCGCTTCTGGCGGGAGCTTCGGCCTCCTCGGACGCGAAGCTGGTGATTACGACAGGTACGGCCTCGTATGAGCTGCCTGTTACTCTGCTGGATGTTGAGCAGTTAGCGGCCTCGCTCGGTGTGAAGGTCGAGGAGTTAACGGTAGCTGTGAAGCTGAATCAGGTATCCCCTGACACTGCCCAAGCGCTATCCGAGAGCGCAGCTAATTCCAAGCTGCAGCTGGTCGGTCCTGCGATTGATTTCGCAATCGAGGTGTCCGGCGGCGGTAAGCAGATGGCGGTGAGCGACTTCGGCAGGACGTATGTGGAGCGCTCGATTACGGTTCCTGGCGAGCTGTCCGTCAGCCAAGCAACCGTGCTCCGCTATGAGCCAGCTACTGGCCACTTCAGCTTTGTGCCCGCGAGATTCCAAGCGGAGGGCGGCAAGACCAAGGTGACCTTCAAGCGCAACGGGAACAGCATCTATACGGTCGCCAGGTTTACGCGCGTATTCTCGGACGTCAGTGCACATTGGGCGAAGGCGGATATCGAGTTCCTTGCATCGAAGACAATCATCAGCGGCTATACGGATACGGCGTTCGCGCCGAACCGGACGATTACGAGGGCAGAATTCGCGGCCATACTTACCCGCGCATTAGCCCTGACCGAAGCAGGAGCGAGCGCGCCGTTCAGTGATGTGATCAGCGGCTCATGGTATGAGGGTGCAGTGGCTGCAGCGTCGAATGCTAAGCTGGTGAGCGGCTTCTCTGACGGCACATTCCGGCCGGGTGAGACGATCACGCGCGAGCAGATGGCCGTGATGATAGCCAATGCGCTGACATTCGCACAGCGGGCAGCAGTCGCGAGCCAGTCAGACATTGACGCCGATGCGAGCTCAGTGACGGTTACTGAGGCAGATGCCGATGTGCCTCTTACAACCTTCACTGATGCCGCGGCGATCAGCCCATGGGCGCGCGGGGCAGTGGCAGCAGCGGTGGAGGCTTCGATCATCAGCGGCTTCTCCGATGGCAGCTTCCAGCCAGCGAAGAACGCGACCCGGGCGGAAGCTGCGGTTATGATTCGCAGATTGCTGGACAAGCTGGGCTTCCTGCCATAATAATAGAGATAGAAGCGCACAACAGAGAGCTCGCTCCTTGCAGCGGGCTCTCTTCTATGAGAGGGGCGGTAACCGTATGACGGAGACAAGGCATAAGCGGGCGATACTGCTTGGCGCAACAGGGCTGGTGGGCAGCCATCTGCTGGATGAACTGCTCAAGTCAGAGTCGTATGAGGAGGTCGTAGTCATCACAAGAAGACCGATCCCGGAGCGAGCGAAGCTGAAGCAAGTCGTACTAGACGATCTGGATGCCATGGCCGCAGATCAATCCTTATTCACCAATGTGAATGACGTATTCTGTTGCCTGGGCACAACCATCAAGCGCGCAGGCTCGCAGGAACGCTTCCGCAAGGTCGATTACGAGTACCCGGTGCTGGCGGCACAGCTAGCTAAGGAAGCGGGTTGCGATCGCTACCTGATTGTCACCGCGATGGGCGCGAATGCAAGCTCGCGAATCTTCTACAGCCGTGTTAAAGGTGAAGCCGAGCAAGCGATTCGCGAATTGAAGCTGCCGGCCGTGGCAATCATACGCCCCTCGCTGCTCGTGGGCAAGCGTCAGGAGCTGCGCTTCGGCGAAGCGGTCGCCTATTGGCTGAGCAAGCCGCTAGAGTTCATGATGCGCGGCTCCTTGCTTAAGGTGCGGCCGATTCATGCCCGTACGGTTGCCCATGTCATGCATCGCGTGGCGCAGATGTATCTGCCCGGCACGCATGTATACGAGAATGACCAGCTGCATAAGCTGGGCGGTCAGAATCGGTAATGCTGGTTGCGAATATATGTTCCTTCTTGCTAGAATAGAAGGGTGATAGACACAATGGCGATCAGGAGGAATCAGGCGTGAATGAAGCAGCGCTCGCTTGGAGGCATGCCTTCAAGCTGGACCCGGATCGGGCGATAAGCGATGAGGCGCTGGAACGCCTATGCTTATCCGGCTCGGATGGGATTATTGTCGGCGGCTCCAGCGGTGTTACTTATGAGAATACCGCCGATTTGCTCGCGCGCGTCAGACGCTATGAGATACCGATCGCGCTGGAGGCCTCGGCGATTGAGGCGATTGTGCCGGGCTTCGATGCCTATCTGATCCCGATGGTGCTCAATACGAACAATGCAGAATGGATTATCGGCCAGCATCTGCGTGCGCTCAGGCGTTACAGCCAGCTGCTGCCATGGGATAAGATAATCGTAGAGGGCTACATCATTCTGAATCCAGATTCCACCGCAGCGCGCGTGACCGAAGCCTATATGCCGGAGATGGAGGCTGATGTGCTTGCGCTGGCAGAGCTGGCAGATCGATTGCTGCGTCTGCCCATACTCTACATCGAATACAGCGGCAGCTATGGTGACATAACGCTTGTGCAGCGCATTCGCGACAGCTTGACACAGGCGCGCTTACTATATGGCGGCGGCATTGACAGCGGGGTCCGTGCGGAAGATGCGCGTCAGGCCGCCGATACAATCATTGTCGGCAACGTCATCTATCGCGATCTGGATGCAGCGCTTCAGACCGTTTAGAGATCAATTAAGGAAGGTAACGATTTATGAATGAATTCCAAGGCTTTGACCTGTTCGGCGCAATCGATAACTTGAATCCAGAGCAGAAGCGAGCGGTTGAATCAACCGAGCAGCCGCTGCTTATAATGGCTGGCGCAGGCAGTGGTAAGACGCGTGTACTTACCCATCGCATCGCTTATCTGATCGCTACACGCAAGGCTCCGCCATGGAGCATTCTGGCCATCACCTTCACCAACAAGGCGGCGCGTGAGATGCAGGAGCGGGTGGCGAAGCTGGCAGGTTCCGCAGCTCGGGATATCTGGGTCTCGACCTTCCACTCCATGTGTGTGCGCATCCTGCGTAAGGATATTCATCGACTTGGTTATACTTCAAGCTATAACATCTATGATTCGGCAGACCAGCTAACCGTTATCAAGCTATGCTTGAAGGAGCTGAATCTTGACGCTAAGCGCTTCGAGCCGAAGGCCATTCAGGCGGCCATCAGCGCGGCGAAGAACGAGCTTGTCACTCCAGCGCAGTATGAGCAACAGATCGGGGACTACTTCCAGGGCGTAGCCGCTCGCGTCTATACGCTCTATCAGAAGAAGCTGAAGAGCAATAATGCGCTGGACTTCGATGATCTGATCATGAAGACAATCGAGCTCTTCCAGCAAGAGTCCGAGGTGCTGGCGTTCTACCAGAATAAATTCCAATACCTGCATGTGGATGAGTATCAGGATACGAACCGTGCGCAGTACATGCTCTGCAAGCTGCTGGCGGCCAAGCATAAGCGTATCTGTGTCGTCGGCGACAGCGATCAGTCGATCTACAAGTGGCGCGGCGCGGATATTAGCAACATTCTGAACTTCGAGCGGGATTATCCAGATGCGGTGACGATCTTGCTCGAGCGCAATTATCGTTCAACCGGCAACATCCTGAATGCGGCTAACAAGGTAATCAGCAAGAATACCGGGCGTAAGCCCAAGAACCTGTGGACCGACTCTGGCGATGGCGAGAAGATTGCGCTATTCCAAGGGAGTACGGAGCATGAAGAGGGTTACTTCGTGACCGGGGAGATCGCCAAGAATGTGCGCGGCGGCGGAATGCGCTACAGCGACCATGCGATTCTCTACAGAACCAATGCGCAGTCTCGGGTCATAGAGGAGACGCTGATTAAGTCGGATATTCCCTATCAGATTGTAGGCGGCATTCGATTCTACGACCGTAAGGAAATCAAGGATATTCTCGCCTATCTGCGTTTAATTTCCAATCCAAGTGACAATATTAGCCTGGACAGGATCATTAACGTGCCCAAGCGCGGGATCGGCGGCGCTACGATGGAGAAGCTGTTCGATGCCGCGGGCGCTGAGGGCACGAATATTTACTCGATTCTCGGGAACCTGCAGGGCGTCGGTATCTCTGGCCGGACGAGCCAGCTGCTGTATGAATTCCGCGAGTTGATCGATCAGCTTCACGGCATGGCGGACTATCTGACGGTGACGGAGCTCACGGAGGAGGTTCTGACGCGGAGCGGCTATCGGGATGAGCTGATTCGGGAAGGGACAGTAGAAGCGAAGACTCGGCTCGAAAATATAGACGAATTCCTATCCGTAACCCAGGAATTCGAGAAGAACAACGAGGATCGGACTCTCGTTGCGTTCTTGACTGATCTGGCCTTGGTCGCGGACATCGACTCGATGGGCAGCGATGAGGACGATCAGGCACAGAAGGATGCTGTCGTGCTGATGACGATGCACAGCGCGAAGGGATTGGAATTCCCGGCCGTGTTCATTATCGGGATGGAGGAAGGCGTATTCCCGCATAGCCGCGCATTCGCAGATACAGAGGAGATGGAGGAGGAACGCCGCCTCGCCTATGTGGGGATCACCCGCGCGGAGCGTCGGTTGTATCTAACCTCAGCGCGCTCGCGCACGCTGTTCGGACGCACAGCGATGAACGCGCCGTCGCGATTCTTGGAGGAGATACCTGCCGAGCTTAAGGAAGTGACGGGCAACGGTGGCTCGCGCATCGGCGGCGGATGGGGCAGCAGCTGGAGCGGAGGAGCAGGCGCGGCGCGATCCGGCGCATACGAAGGCAGTCCAAGCTACGGCGACAGAGGGGGCATCGGGGGAGGCAGAAGCACCAGCGAGTCTGGCTTAGGGGCTGGTGCTCCGACGGGTGTGACCGCGAGCGGCTCAGCAAGATCGGCGAATGCGCCGTTACCGATAGGTGATCGGCCAACCGATTACAGTGCCGGCGAGAAGGTATCGCATAATAAGTGGGGCATCGGCACAGTGGTCAGCGTCAAGGGGACCGACGAGAACACGGAGCTACAGATCGCCTTCCCGGCGCCAGTCGGCATCAAGAAGCTGTTAGCGCGATTCGCGCCGATAACGAAGGTGTAAGGATAGAACTCCAATGAGGAAGGGTGTATAGGGGTTGGCGAACGCGAATGAACGGATGGTACAGCTGGTCGAGGAGCTGAACAAGTATAACTACCATTACTATACGCTGGATAACCCGCTCGTGAATGATGCGGATTATGACAAGCTGTATGATGAGCTGGTTCGGTTGGAGCAGGAGACGGGTATTGTGCTGCCGCAGTCGCCTACGCAGCGCGTCGGCGGCGACATCTTGAAGGGCTTCGAGGAGCATCGCCATCTAGCCAGATTGTGGAGCCTGGATAAGGCGCAGAATGAGGAACACCTGACAGCGTGGCATGCGCGCGCGCAGAAGCTTCGTGCGGACTATAATGCGAAGAATCCAGAGCGGGAGCTGCCTCCGCTCTCTTATGTAGTGGAGCTGAAGTTCGATGGCTTGACGCTCAATCTTACCTATGAGAACGGATTGCTCGTACAAGCGGCAACACGCGGCACTGGTGTCATCGGAGAAGGTATCCTCGCTCAGGTAAAGACCATACGCTCGATTCCGCTGCAAATTCCATATACCCAGGGAATTATCGAGGTTCAGGGCGAGGGCATTATGCAGCTATCCACGCTGGAGGCCTATAATCAGACAGCGGTAGAGCCGCTTAAGAATGCCCGTAATGCAGCGGCAGGGGCATTGCGTAATCAGAATCCGAAGATCACTGCCGAGCGCAAGCTGGAGGCGTTCATCTTCAATATCGGCTACTCGGATCACGTACAGTTCGAGAATCACCAAGAAATGGTAGAATTCTTACAGGAGAATCGATTCAAGGTGAATCCGTATATCCGCTTCTTCGATCAGTTTGAGGATGTGATAGCTGAATTACAGACCATCGGGGATCAGAGAGAGGGACTGGACTATCTGATCGACGGGGCCGTTGTGAAGATAGCTGATATGCGTACGCGTGAGGTATTCGGATATACCGAGAAATTCCCGCGCTGGGCAGTCGCCTTCAAATTCGAGGCTGAAGAGGCCGCGACGATATTGGAAACCGTCACATGGGAGGTAGGTCGAACCGGGAAGCTGACCCCTGTCGCGCGTGTTGAAGCAGTCGAGCTGGCTGGTGTAACCGTGCAGAATTGCACGCTCAACAATATGGGGGATATTGAACGCAAGGGCTTGAAGCATGCGCTCGGTACCGAAGTGTATATTCGTCGTTCTAATGATGTCATTCCTGAGATACTGGGCAAGGTGACCGAAGCGCAGGACGGTGAAGAAATTCGCGCGCCGGAGCGCTGCCCAGCCTGTGGGTCCGAGGTTGAATACCGGGGCGCGCATCTATTCTGCGTCAATCGCCTTGACTGCCCGCCGCAGCTTGTTGGACGACTCACTCATTTCGCCTCGCGCGACGCGATGGATATCGATACATTCAGCATCGCGACTGCAGAGCAGCTCTACCAAGAGCTTGGTGTGCGCGATCCGGCTGATCTGTACACCCTGACCAAGGAGCAGCTGCTCGGACTGGAACGATTCGGCGAGCGGAAGGCCGCTAAGCTGATCGACGCATTCGAGAAGAGCAAGAACTGTGAGCTCGCACAATTCCTGTTCGCCCTGGGTATTCCGAATACAGGGAAGACCACGACGAAGACACTGGCGGATCATTACGGTTCGCTTGAGCCGATCATGAGCGCCGAGCAGGAGCAGTTAATGGAGCTGCCAGACGTGGGTGGGATCGTAGCGGAGAGCATCTACACCTTCTTCCGCGATCCAGCAATGATAGACAGCATAGCCCGTATGCTGGAAGCGGGTGTAGCTCCACTCGCAACAGCGGCTGCTGAAACCCCAACTGACAGCTACTTCAGTGGCAAGACTGTAGTCATTACCGGCACATTCAGCATAATGGGGCGCGATGAAGCGACCAAGCGGCTCGAAGCGCTGGGCGCCAAGGTGACTGGCAGCGTCTCTAAGAAGACTGACCTGGTCATCGTCGGCGAGAACGCGGGAAGCAAGCTGACCAAGGCCCAGGAGCTAGGCATCCAAATCATAGACGACGAATCGGAACTGGCAAGATTGCTGAAAGCATAGCTAGCCATACACCGACTCGAACGCACACACATACAATATAGGAATAAGAATTATGCACGCACTAGTTTATTACACTAGATTATGAGGCATACTATAAAGTATGAAGTGTAAGAGAGTAGGTGAAACAATGTCTAGTGATTTCATCAACAAGTCAACAAAAGCTGCGGATCACACACGAGAGAGCAGGATGTACAGACGGCCAGACTCACACCAGAGCGATAACATCCAGCAGGATCAGTCAGAGTCGAGACAACATACCCAAGGACAATATGCCGGACATGATAGTGAGAGTGACCAAGAAGATGCTAGGCAGATCGCAGGCTTGCCATTGGACGGGGACGACCACTTTCACTTGGGGGATCTTGTTGAAGACGAGGCTAGTACCGCTGCGCCACGCGAAATCTGTATGATTTGCGGTGAATCGCATCTAGGCGGCTTGCATCTGGGCGGCGAGTTTATCTGCGCAGCATGTGAGAGAGAAATTGTTCAAACGGACGTTAGTGATGCGAAATACCCCTACTTCATCCACCGGATGAAACAATTGTGGCAGCGCAAGAACGCGTGACCACTTCATAGCGCTAGTATGATTCAGTTGTGTTCATGAGCAATGATGCCCAGCTGTTCAGGTGTATGTACAACTCTGTTCATGGTTACTGAGCAGAGTTTATTTATTTTGTAACCTGAAGTCTCTCCTCCCCAGCCCCCAGTATACCCCTCCACAACCCTGTACAAGTATCCCCTTCGCTCAGAAAAATGATGACCGAAACTGGATGTCTATTGGCATCGATATCGGGGGAGATGTAGGAGAGTTGGAACAAAAATGTTCGGTTAAGCGGTTCTGAGCTTCTGGATAAGGCCGGGATGGATCGTATTGTTGCGATACTCATTCCTAGGTGCGTAATAATCTAATGGGAGTCGGGAATAATGGGTGCAAGCAGCCAGCAGGCGAGTAAGGATGGGCTCTTGACGAAGTGTGAGATTTCGCTTGAAGGCGTATTCGTTGAGGTAGGCTTGGATGTACTTGGGCCCTATGTAGTGAAAGGTATGGATGATCCAACGTCTAGAAGCATGATATTCGTCGCAGATTAGCGGTGTCTTCTTGTGGTTGTATGGAACGGCTACGGGGTGGAAATCTGCATCACGCTGGACGTGCTGTCTGATGAAGATGTCGACACCGTGTTGACGGACGCGAGTTGTTCCAACTAGCTGGTCTTGTGGTATTTGTTTGAATTTCACGTGCAGCGGTGTATTGGTGTCGTCGACCTGGGCGGCTATAATAACCGGGGACTTGAGCAGCTTATCGTTGTATACAGAATAATAGGGCCTCGTATAGTGTCTCATAATAGATTTCACAGTGCCGCCAAGTGGGGCTGATTGTTCGGCCTGGCTCATGGCTTGACGGATACGGTGCAGGATCAGCCAAGCGGTCTTGTATGTGACCTGGATAGCTGCTTGCAGTTGCACTGCGGAGGTCCCGGTCTCCACGCGTGATACGAGTTGAATGGCAGTGGCCCACTTATGGAGCGGAGTGCGACTTCCCTCCATCATGGTGCCGGCTTGCAGGGAGGTCTGGTGTCGGCATGACTTGCATTGATAGAGCGGATGCCGGCGCGTCTGTATCGTATAAAATTCAGCATAGTTGCAAGATGGGCAACGAAAGCCGTTAGGCCACTTGAAATGAAAGAGCGTGTCATACGCTTCTTGCTCAAGCTTGTTCATTTCATTCACTCCAATCGGAACATTTGTTCTTATTTTAGTATACCAAAAGCAAGGGTGAAAAGCAAGAAAATGTATGGGTTATTTTATGAGAAATGTGATGGGATTTGGTGGAGGCGCGATAATGATGAGGGGTACCAGGATTGAGTGTGAGAAAAGGGGTGGCTGACCGGAGGGGATAGAGGTAGAGGGTCGCGGAAGGGCAAGGTTAAGGGGGGCAGCTGACTAAAGGGGATAGTGGTAGAGGGGTGCGGAAGGCAAGGTTAAGGGGAGGACGGCTGACTGAAGGGGATAGTGGTAGAGGGTTGCGGAAGGAAAGGTTAAGGGAGGCGGCTGACTGAAGGGGATAGTGGTACAAGGTGTACTAAGGGGATATGCTATTATGAGAGAGGACAAGTTTTCTGATGAAGGTTCGTGTAGTTTATTGAGGATATTCGTGTAGAGGAGATAGGTGGTCATGAGCGATCAAGAGCGGGCGCCGATCTGGGAAGCGATGCTGGAGTATCGTAAGCGGCGGATGAATCGGTTTCATGTGCCCGGTCATAAAGGCGGCGAGGGCTTGGACGATGATGCAGAGGTTCGGGAGCTCCTGCAGGGTGTGTACGGTGTAGATTTGACTGAGATTCCAGGCTTGGATGATCTGCATCAGCCGGAAGGCGTTATTGCGGAGGCTGAGCAGCTTGCTGCGGAGTGCTACGGCGCGCAGCGGACGCACTTCCTCATTGGTGGGAGCACGTCGGGCAATCTCGCGCTTATCTTATCGCTGTGCAAGCCGGGGGATCTGCTGCTTGTACAGCGTGACGCGCATAAGTCGGTCGTCAATGGACTTATGCTGGCTGGCGCGCGGGCGGTGTTCCTCCAGCCGCGCATAGATCCTGTTAGCCGACTGCCCGGCGGCTTAACGCTGGATACGGTCGAAGAAGCGCTTCGACTGTATCCAGAGGCGGTCGGCCTGCTGCTGACCGATCCGAATTATTATGGGCGCGGCGTGGACTTGCGGCCGATTGTGCAGGCCGCGCATGCTCGAGCGGTGCCGGTTGTGGTCGATGCGGCGCATGGCGCGCATTATGGGTTTCACCCCGCGCTGCCGGGCGGGGCGCTGCAAGCAGGAGCGGACGCTGTCGTCCACTCCACGCACAAGATGTTGACGGCGATGACGATGGGGGCGATGCTGCATATGCAAGGCGGGTTGATCAATCAGACTGCTGTCGCTCGAGCGCTGCGGACGATTCAGAGCTCGAGTCCATCGTATCCGATTATGGCATCGCTGGATCTTGCCCGCAGGCAGCTTGCTCTTCGCGGGACGCGTCTGCTCGGAGAGTCGGTGCAGGTTGCTATGCAAGCTGCCGAGCAGTTGGGTTCATTCAAGTGGCTGGCGCTGCATCATACACGGGAACCGTATAGTACGCAGGATCCGCTTAAGCTGGTGTTTGCTGATCGGACAGGCACATTGAGCGGCTTTGAGCTGATGGATGAGCTGGCGCAATGCGGCTGCGTGGCAGAGATGGCGGATCCGGAATATGTCGTGCTGGCATTAGGGATGTCAACGAGTGAGGCAGAGATGCATGATCTGCGCAATGCGCTGGAGTCTGTGGCCGATAAATATCAGTTAAATGAGAGAATGATCAATAGTGGCAGTTGGTTGGCGGCGGGAGAGAGCGAAGCTAAAGTGGGTGCTGCTGACGGGGATGCTACTAGTGGGTATTCCGATCCGATTGCCTTCCAATATCATGGAGAATCGGGCGAATCGGTAGCGGTTCACCTTGACGATGCTGTCGGATATACAGCGGCTGAACTCATTGTGCCGTATCCACCGGGCGTGCCATTGTTGTATCCAGGGGAACGAATTTACGATTCGCATGTGATCCGACTTCAGGCATGGCTGGAGGCAGGGTCACGGATTCACGGGCTGCGCGGGGATGGCACACTTGTAGTTCGAGCGGCTGATAAACATTAAAAAGCTAACAAGTTCCGTCAATCTGTGGCAGGATGTTCGTTGTCGAAATAGAATAATGATATAATGGTGAATATGCCTATACGAGCAGTAATCATCGAACAAGGATCGAGGCTGGAAGGTTAATGCGGAATAGAGGTTGCTTTGTTACGATTGAAGGCAATGAAGGTGCTGGGAAGTCAACGATTGTGGCTGTTGTTGCGGAGATGCTCGCTTCGCGCGGTCTGGAGTCGATCACGTCCAGAGAGCCAGGCGGTATTGCGATTGCAGAGCAAATACGGGCAGTGATTCTTGATCGCAGCCATACGATGATGGATGGTCGAACGGAGGCGCTGCTGTATGCTGCGGCAAGAAGACAGCACTATGTCGAGAAGATTGCCCCGGCGCTGGAGGCAGGCAAGTCTGTGATCTGCGATCGGTTCATCGATAGCAGCTTGGCGTACCAAGGTCACGCTAGGGGCTTAGGAATCGACGAGGTGCTGCTGATCAACGCATACGCCATTGAGCAGGTTTTCCCAGATATAACGCTGTTCCTGGATGTGGATCCCGAGCTCGGATTAAAGCGAATCTACGCGAATGAAGAGCGAGAGATCAATCGCCTTGATCTCGAATCGCTGGCCTTCCATAATAAGGTCCGAGAAGGGTATCTGGCCTTGCTGGAACGCTTCCCTGATCGCATTGTGCGAATTGACGCGAATCAGGAGCTGGATCGGGTAGCCGCAGATGCAAGGCTTGTGCTTGGCCGATACCTCGATGCCTTACATTCCCTGTAAGATAGACGATGCAAACGCTTTCTATCACGTGTAATTTCATGTAAAATTGAAGTAGGATGCCAAGTATTCTATTACCAAAATTTGGAGAGTGATTCCCATGAAGTTGATTATCGCTGTAGTACAGGATAAGGACAGCAACCGATTGTCAAGCGCATTGATAGCTGAAGGGATTCGCGCAACGAAGCTGGCCAGTACCGGCGGATTCCTGCGGTCGGGGAATACGACGTTCATGATCGGGATCGAGGATGAGCGAATTAATGATGTCATCGGTGTGATTAAGGCGAACTGCAAGGTTCGCGATCAGCTCGTTACACCGGTATCTCCAATGGGTGGAACTACGGATTCGTATATTCCATTCCCGGTTGAAGTACAGGTTGGCGGGGCGGCAGTGTTCGTGCTGCCTGTTGAGCGCTTCGAACACTTCTAAATGTGATGCTGGAAGGCTGGTGGGAACGTGAAGATTGAATCGAATATCAATACGTTCGGCAGTAATGTATCCCGAAGCGAGTCTTCTTCTCATCAGCTTGTCCAGTCAAAGTCGTTCTCTGAGATGATGAATCAGAAGAACCAGCAGGCGAATCAGGATCAATTGAAACGAATGCTGGAGCAGATTGACCTCCAGGGACAGCGGCTATCGAAATCGATGACTGTGCGAGAGCTGCGCGCGTACAAACAATTAGTGAAGCGATTCCTGGAGGATACGGTTCGCCGGGGCATTAGTCTGAAGGAGACGAAGGGCTGGGACCGGCGTGGCCGAACGAAGCGCTACAAGCTGCTAGAAGAGGTGGATGAGCTGCTCGTCTCGATGGCAGAGGAGATGCTGCAGGATGAAGAGGGCAGAATCGACCTGCTGAGCAAGATCGGCGAAATTCGAGGTATGCTGCTTAACGCTTACTTCTAATAGATTGATCAATATAAGTAATCTGGAAAGGCTAATAGAGGCATGAGCTTTCAACAAATACCTGGACAAGAACGAGCGAAGCGTATTCTGCAAAATGGGTTGACAGGGAATAAGGTTTCGCATGCATATATCTTCCATGGACCAGCTGGAACCGGGAAGAAGGCGATGGCGATGGCCTTCGCCAAGGCGCTGCTCTGTGAGCGCCGCGGATCGGACAGCTGCGGGGAATGTCTGGCATGCCGCAAGGTAGAGAGCGGCAATCATACAAGTCTTCATCTGATTGCGCCGGACGGGGCATCGGTGAAGATCGATCAGATCCGTGAGCTGCAGAAGCAGTTCGCTTATCGGCAATCGGCTGGTAGCGGGCCCCAGGTCTACATTGTAGAAGCTGCGGACAAGCTGACTGTGCAGGCTGCTAATAGTCTGCTTAAGTTCCTAGAGGAGCCGGGGGCGCAGATTGTGGCAATTCTCCTGGCTGTGAATGGACAAGCCCTCCTGCCTACGATTCGTTCGCGCGCGCAGATGATTCCGCTCTTACCTCTCTCACCGCTCGAGATGGCGCCTATTCTACTGTCGGAGGGAATTGCGGAGGCACTGGTGCGTCCTGCAGTTCGACTGGCTGCTGGTCTCGATGCGGCGCGAACGCTCTCCCAATTAAATTGGTTTGCAGAGATCCGAAGCGTAATGATACAATTAGCGAAGGAGTGCTCGGCTGGAACGCCTGCTGCGATGCTGACCGTGCAGCAGAAGCTGGTGAAGTCCGAGCTGTCCGAGCATGCGGACATCCTATTCGATTTATTCGTCCTGTGGTTCAAGGATATGGTGAACATGCAATGGAATCGTAAGGATCGTATTGTATTCATAGATCAAGTCGACTTCATAGCGACTGAAGCGTGGCGGCGTAATAGCGGGGAATGGGTGAGCTGCATGCGCCGCGCGATGGAAGCACGCAAGCGGCTCAGAGCGCATGTCAATGCGCAGCTCGCAATCGATCACTTCCTGATCGCTATGAGCGGCACTGCGAGCGGGGGGAGGTAAGAGGAGTGCAATATAATGTTGTAGGTGTCCGGTTCAAGCGAGCCGGTAAAGTATATTATTTTGACCCGGTAGATCTCCCAGTTGAGAAGGACAGCCATGTGATTGTGGAGACGGCTAGAGGGGTTGAATACGGCAAGGTCGTTATCGGTCAGATGACGGTGAAGGAGAATGATGTTGTTCTGCCGCTGAAGCGGGTTATTCGTATCGCTAGTCACAATGACTCTGTAACAGTGGAGCAGAATCGGGAGGCGGCTAAGGATGCGCTCTCGACATGCGCGAAGAAAGTGTCCGAGCATCAGCTGCGGATGAAGCTGGTCGATGTGGAGTATACCTTCGATCGTAATAAAATTATTTTCTACTTCACAGCTGAGGGCCGGATTGACTTCCGCGAGCTGGTGAAGGATCTGGCGGGTATCTTCCGCACACGTATCGAGCTCAGGCAGATCGGGGTTCGCGATGAGGCCAAGATTCTCGGCGGGATCGGCCCGTGTGGGCGCACGCTGTGCTGCTCGACCTGGCTGGGGGACTTCGCGCCGGTATCGATTAAGATGGCCAAGGATCAGAATCTGTCACTGAACCCGACTAAGATCTCGGGGTTATGCGGCCGGCTGATGTGCTGCCTGAAGTATGAGCACGACAATTATGAGAGCGCCAAGGATGAACTGCCAAGTATAGGCAGCCGTGTCCTCACATCGATGGGCAGTGGCAAGATTGTCGGATTACGTGTCAAGGAGCGTACAGCGGATGTGCGTCTGGATGATACGAACAAGGTTCAACCCTTCCCATTCGATGACGTTGTAGCTGAATCGTAGAACGTATTGAGGTGGCATTGTGGATAAGATTGACGTATTCGATCAGGTCGGGGGTCTGGTAGAGCAGGCGAGCCGCATGCATGAAGAGCTGGCTGCTGTGAAGAGCAAGATCGTCGTCCTGCTGGAAGAGAATAAGCGTCTGAGCATCGAGAATGCGCAGCTTCGCAAGCTGCTCAAGAATGATACGCATCTGTCGCAGCAGGAATTGAAGCAAGAAGCCGCTGCCAACCAAGTGGGAGTGGGCGAAGGTTACGATAATCTGGCGAGACTGTATCATGAGGGCTTTCATATCTGTAATGTGTATTACGGCCATTTACGTACAGAGGGCGATTGCTTGTTCTGTCTATCTTTTCTGAATAAGTAGCATTCACAGCATCGCAGAGTACTTGCTCTGCGATTTTTCTCTATCTTGCGTGCCCAGCTAAGCACGCATCTTCTAGCCGGTGGAAGTCCGGTCACAGGAGGGGCCAAGCCCCTGTGTAGCTAGGATACCTGCGCATGGCGAAATCTGTGCGTAGAAGCGTATCGACGAAAG
>JAEZQY010000012.1 GCA_023441055.1 Bacillota bacterium
ATATGGACTTAAAACGCTATTGTAATCTGCATGCACATGAATGACGAACATCGGAAAGCCGTATGAGGGAAAACCTCACGTACGGTTTGATGAGGAGGGGCAGAATTATCTGCCCTTTACTCTAGAAAATGATGAGTGGAGTGGGGGATGTAGAATGGCGTTTCAGAAGCCGAAGGGTACGCAGGATCTTCTGCCGGGCTATGTCGAGAAGTGGCAGTTCGTTGAGTCTACAGCGCGCGAGATCTGCCGCAGATACAATTACAGTGAAATTCGCACACCCATCTTCGAGGGGACGGAGCTGTTCCAGCGTGGTGTCGGTGAGACTACGGACATCGTGGAGAAGGAGATGTATACGTTCGTCGATCGTGGAGATCGGAGTATGACGCTGCGCCCCGAAGGCACTGCGGGCGTCGTCCGCTCTTATGTGGAGAACAAGCTGTATGCCGACACCGATATCACGAAGCTGTATTATATCGGTCCGATGTTCCGATACGAGCGCGCTCAAGCAGGACGCCAGCGGCAATTCCATCAATTCGGCATAGAGGCGTTCGGCGCGGTAGATCCGGCGATTGATGCGGAAGTGGTCGCGCTTGGCTACTCCTTCTATCAGGAGGTCGGCATTCGTGATGTCACGGTCGAGCTTAACTCGGTCGGGACACCGGAGGTGAGAGCGGCCTTCCGCGAGAAGCTGCTGGGCTTCCTCGAGCCAATCAAGGAGCAGCTCTGCTCGGATTGTCAGGTGCGCATGCACAAGAACCCGCTGCGTGTGCTCGACTGCAAGAAGGATCAAGGCAAGTTCGATGGCGCTCCCTCCATCCTGGACAGTCTGGATGAGGCCTGCGAGACACACTTCGAGGCAGTGAAGCAGTATCTGGATCAGATGGGCATACCGTATACGATTAATCCTCGGCTTGTTCGCGGTTTGGATTACTATACGCATACAGCATTCGAATACAAAGCATCTGGCATTGGCGCGATTGATACGATTGGCGGCGGCGGTCGATATAATGGTCTGGTGCAAGAGGTCGGCGGGCCGGATCAGCCAGGTGTCGGTCTCGGCCTTGGTCTGGAACGTACGCTTCTGATTCTAGAGGCGCAGCAAGCCGAGGTGCCGGGTGAGCTGCCGCTTGATGTGTACTTGGTATCGCTCGGTCAGGAGGCAGACAGGTGGCTCGTACCTGTGCTCAAGCAGCTGCGTGACGCTGGACTCCGAGTTGATAAGGACTATCAGGGTCGCAAGCTGAAGGCGCAGATGAAGTCGGCCGACCGGTATAGCGCGCGCTATGCGGCGATTCTGGGCGATGATGAGCTCGCTGCAGGTGAGATCACCTTGAAGGAATTGGCCAGCGGGGAGCAGGAGAAGATTCGATCGAGTGAGCTGGCAGTAACACTTATTAAGAAATTAGGAAAGTAGACGAAGGGGAGAATGAGGATCATGTTATTAAAGACACATCATTGCGGCGCGTTAAGCAAGGCGGACATTGGACAAGAGGTTATTCTGAACGGCTGGGTGCAGCGCAGACGCGATCTGGGCGGCGTACTATTCATTGATCTGCGCGATCGCAGCGGACTCGTACAGATTGTATTTAACACGGAGATTAACAAGGAAGTATTCGAGACGGGCGATAGAGCGCGAAATGAGTACGTGCTAGCCGTGAAGGGCATCGTGGTGGAACGCGACCCCGAGACAGTCAATCAGAATCTGGAAACCGGCGAGATTGAGGTGAAGGTCAGTGAGATTGAAATTCTGAATGTCGCCAAGAATCCGCCGTTCTTCATCGAAGATGGTGTGGACACGGACGAGACGCTGCGCTTGAAGTATCGGTATCTGGATTTACGCCGTCCTGAGATGCAGAAGACGTTGTGGCTTCGCTCCAAGACATCGAAGCTGTTCCGGGACTTCCTGGATGCTGAGGGCTTCCTAGAGGTTGAGACACCGGTTCTGACCAAGAGCACGCCAGAAGGCGCTCGTGATTATCTAGTGCCTAGCCGTGTGCATCCAGGCGAATTCTTCGCTCTGCCGCAATCCCCGCAGATTTACAAGCAATTGCTAATGGTTGGCGGGATCGAGCGTTATTATCAGATCGCCCGCTGCTTCCGAGACGAAGATCTGCGCGCGGATCGTCAGCCAGAGTTCACGCAGGTGGACATTGAGACTTCATTCCTCTCCCGCGATCAATTGCTCGACATGATGGAGCGACTGATTGTGAAGCTGTTCAAGGAGCTCATGCAAATCGAGATCGAGACACCGTTCCAACGTCTGACTTACGCAGAAGCAATGGGCAAGTATGGCTCGGATAAGCCCGATCTGCGCTTCGGCCTAGAGCTGACTGATGTGTCGGATGTAGCTGCCAATTGTGGGGTGCAAGTATTCAATCAAGTAGTTGCCAAGGGTGGCCAAGTGAAGGCGCTGAACGCCAAGGGCTGCGGGAATTGGAGCCGTAAGGAAATCGATGACCTCGGACCGTACGCGGCTCGTTACGGTGCCAAGGGACTAGCGTGGGTACAGGTGAAGGATGGCGAGTGGAAGGGACCGATCGTAAAGTTCTTCAAGGAGGAAGAGATCGCGCTGCTCAGCGAGCGTCTGGGTGCAGAAGACGGCGACCTGCTGCTGTTCTCCGCGGATAAGGCGCAGGTCGTTGCCGATGTGCTCGGTAACCTGCGTCTGAAGATCGGCCGTGATCTTGGGCTCATTGATGACAAGGTCTTCAAGTTTGCGTGGGTCATCGACTTCCCGTTACTGGACTATGACGCCGAAGCGAAACGCTATGTGGCGATGCACCATCCGTTCACGCGTCCGAATGATGAGGATCTGGCTCATCTGTCCACTGATCCGGGCAAGGTTCGCGCACAAGCCTATGATATCGTGCTGAATGGGTATGAGATCGGCGGCGGTTCCATGCGGATCTATAAGCGCGACGTGCAGGAGCAGATGTTCGAAGCGCTCGGCTTCACGCCGGAGCAGGCGAAGGAGCAGTTCGGCTTCCTGCTCGAAGCCTTCGAGTACGGGACACCTCCGCATGGCGGCATCGCATTCGGTTTGGACCGTCTGGTCATGCTGATGGCAGGCAGAACGAATCTACGCGAGACGATTGCCTTCCCTAAGACAGCGAGCGCGACTGACTTGCTCATGGAGGCACCTGCGGAAGTGGACTTCAAACAGCTGGAAGAGCTGTCAATCCGCGTGGCGCGCAAGGTTCCGCAAGCATAAGCTGGGCTGAGGGCCATGAAATTTAGTTATAGTTGTTATAGCTGGCAGTCACGTTAAGAAAGGTGATGAATACATGCTTCATCAGTTCTCGAGAAATGAACTGGCAATCGGCACAGAAGGGCTTGACGTGATGCGACGCGCCACCGTGGCAGTGCTCGGCGTAGGCGGCGTAGGCTCGTTCGCTGCCGAGGCGCTGGCGCGCTCCGGGATCGGCCGGATCATCCTGATCGATAAGGATGTCGTGGACATTACGAACATTAATCGGCAGCTGCACGCGCTGTTGTCAACGATCGGTCAGCCGAAGACGGAGCTTATGAAGGACCGTATTCTGCAGATTAACCCGGAATGTGAGGTCATCACACTCAAGATGTTCTATACAGAAGAGACCTATGAGCAGCTGTTCGAATATCAGATCGATTATATGCTGGACGCCTCGGATACGATCTCCTACAAGATCCATCTGATTAAGGAGTGCCTGAGACGCAGGATCCCACTGTGCACCTGCATGGGTGCAGCCAATAAGATGGATCCTACACAGTTCCAGGTCGCCGATATTGCCAAGACATCGATGGACCCGATGGCTCGCGTTATTCGGCAGAAGCTGCGCAAGGAAGGGATCAAGAAGGGCGTCAAGGTTGTCTTCTCTACAGAGATGCCGGTCCGCCCGCGCGAGGAGGTTACACAGAAGATTGTGCCTGAGAGCGCGCCAGAGATTCGTAAGGCCCAGCAGCCGCCTGCTAGCAACGCGTTCGTGCCTTCAGTAGCCGGTCTGATCCTGGCGAGTGTAGCGATTCGCGATCTGCTGGCGATGGCGGATGTGAAGGTACCGACGTTGCAGCGGTAGGTGAAATAAAATAAAACATAGCGATGCCGGGAATAACATCCTGAGCATCGCTTTTTTTTCGTGCTGCCATGATGAATAGCTGTTGACAAATGATGAATATAGATATTATCTTATATATTGAAAGATCATATCATTCAAGGGTTGTGACGGTGTTATGAAGAAGCTGGCCCATGAAGAGATCATGGAGCACTTGCAGGAGCGGATTCGCTCTGGGGAGTGGAAGCCGGGCGAGCGTCTGCCCACGATGCAGGACCTGGCTTTGCATTACAAGCTAAGCTTGACTGCTGTACGGGAAGCACTGCGCCTGCTCGAGAGCCGAAGCATCGTTAGCATCGAACACGGCAGGGGGATATTCGTCAGTCATGATCCGGGTTTGCTCGAGGATCCTGCGGCTTCGATCAGAGGCATGGAGACGCATTCGTTGCTTGAATTGCTAGAAGCGCGCCTGGCAATTGAGCCTGAGCTGGCCGCATATTGTGCAATGCGTTCGTCAGCCGCCCGCGCTAAATCCATCCGTAAATTGGCGGATCGGATGGAAGCTCAGATGAAGCGGGGCGAGGATCACATCTCCTCGGATGTCCAATTTCATCAGGAGATTGCAGAGGGTGCCGGCAACCTGCTGTTGGCCCGAATGTTGTCTGTCGTATCAGATTTATCGGCACAGGGAAGAAGGGAGACCGATAAGCTGCCCCACATGCAGGATAAGGCGGCAGGTTATCATAGGCTGATCGCAATCGCGATCCAAGAGCGTAATGCGCAGCAAGCGCGAGCGCTGATGAAGTCCCATATACAAGACATGATTCATGCAATTCAGATGAGAGGATGAGCGTCATGAAGATTACAGACTTGGAATTATTCGTTGTTCCACCGAGATGGTTATTTCTCAAAATTGAGACGGATGAAGGCATCGTGGGCTGGGGAGAGCCGATTGTAGAAGGTAGAGCCCGCGCGGTAAAAGCTGCGGTCGAAGAATTGAAGGATTATTTGATCGGCAAGGATCCGCTCACAATCGAGGATCACTGGCAAGCCATGTATCGTGGCGGATTTTATCGTGGCGGACCTGTTCTGATGAGTGCGATCGCAGGGATTGATCAGGCACTGTGGGATATTAAAGGGAAATTCCATCAGGCTCCGATCTATCAGCTGATGGGCGGCGCGTGTCGCAACAAAATTAAAGTGTATTCCTGGATTGGCGGGGACCGGCCCTCTGATGTCGGGCAGGCTGCGCTGCGTGCGCAGACAGAAGGCTTCACCGCCATCAAGATGAATGCGACTGAGGAATTACAATATATCGATACCTATGCTAAGATCGATCAGGTACTGGAGCGTGTAGCTGCAGTTAGATCGGCAGTTGGTCCGCATATGGGGATCGGGATTGATTTTCACGGTCGCGTCCATAAACCGATGGCCAAGCTGCTGGCTAAGGAATTGGAGACGTTCCGCCCGATGTTCCTGGAGGAGCCAGTGCTTCCCGAGAATAATGAGGCATTGCGGGACATCGCTGCCGCAACCCATATTCCGATTGCAACTGGTGAGCGAATGTTCTCCAGATGGGATTTCAAGGGGCTGCTGGCCGATGGCTATGTCGATATTATACAACCGGATCTGTCCCATGCGGGAGGTATCACCGAGTGCAAGAAAATCGCGAGTATGGCGGAAGCTTATGATGTTGCACTCGCGCCGCATTGTCCGCTTGGACCGATCGCGCTGGCTGCATGCTTGCAGGTAGACGCGACTTGTCATAACGCGATCATTCAGGAGCAGAGCTTAGGCATTCACTATAATCAGGGCAATGATCTGCTGGATTATATCGTTGATCCATCCGTGTTCCGCTATGTGGATGGTTTTGTCGCGATACCGAATGGTCCAGGTCTAGGCATTGAGATCAATGAGGAGCATGTGCGGAAGCTGGCACAGGTTGGGCATGATTGGAAGAACCCAATTTGGCGGCATCAAGACGGCAGTGTCGCGGAGTGGTAGGCTTATCCCGCTCATAGGCGGAACGTACATTCCTGTGGTATAGTAGAGTTTAGGCAAGCATGACTATAGAAGTGCACGTTGTGCGAACACAGGATGACGCTGCCGTCTAGCTAGGAGAGTGGATTGGATTGGATTTGTTTACTTATGCGTCGGAGGGGGAACGCCCCTCCCCGCTGGCTGATCGGATGCGCCCGCGCAGTCTGGATGAGTTCATCGGGCAGCAGCATATTGTGGGACCGGGTAAGCTGCTCAGACGGATGATCGAGGCTGATCAGGTATCATCGCTGCTGTTCTACGGACCTCCGGGTACCGGTAAGACTACGCTGGCGCATATCGTCTCACAGCAGACAGCTGGCGTGTTCGTGAAGCTGAATGCGGTGGACGCAACGGTGAAGGATGTGCGCGATGTCATCGAGCAAGCGCGCGATAATATGAATTTATACGGGAAGAAGACGATTCTCTTCCTAGATGAGGTGCATCGCTTCAATTCGGCGAGGCAGGATTCGCTGTTGCCCGCGGTGGAGCAGGGCATCATAATCTTCATCGGCGCGACGACGGAGAACCCGTATCACTATGTGAACGGGGCTCTCATGTCGCGCTCGACGCTGTTTCAGTTGGAGCATCTAACTGAGGAGCATTCGTTGGCAGCGCTGGAACGCGCGCTGGCAGATCGCGAGCGCGGGCTGGGCACGCTCGCGCTGGAGGCGGATGAGGCGGCGCTGCGCCACATCGCATATGTGGCCGGCGGCGATATCCGCCGGGCGCTCAACGCGCTGGAGCTTGCTGCGCTCACCAGCGCGCCTGATCCGGACGGGATTGTCCGGATTACGCTAGAGGCGGCGGAGGAATCGATCCGCCGCCCGACGGTGAAAGCCGACGAGTCCACGCAATATGACGTGCTGTCGGCTTTCCACAAGAGCGTGCGCGGCTCCAGCGACGCCGCGTTGTTCTGGTTCCTCTACGCGGTAGAGAACCTGGGGATGGATCCGATGGTGTTCATCAGGCGCCTGATTGTCGCCTGCAGTGAGGACATCGGGCTCGCTAATCCGCAGGCCATGCAGCAGGCTGTTGCGGCGCTGGACGCGTTCCGCAAGATCGGCTGGCCAGAGGCCAAGTACAATATCGCCCAAGCGATCCTGTTCGCGGTCGAGAGTCCGAAGTCGAATGCAGTCGCGGTGGCGATTGGCAATAGCATGGCCGCAATTGAGCGAGTCGGCCGCGCTGAGGTGCCGCTTCACCTGCGTGACGGTCACTATAGCGGCTCGGTGAAGCTCGGCCATGTGGGTTATCAGTATCCGCATGACTATCCGGGACATTATGTGGCACAGCAATATCTGCCAGATTCGCTCAAGCATGCCCGACTTTACGAAGCGACTGATCAGGGCAATGAGTCGAAGATACGTCAGAATCAGCAGATGCGACGTAAGCGAGACAAGGATGCGGATGCGGGAATGTGAGATAAAAGCTATTCTATATTTCACACAAGATACGCATGCAAAATGGACAAATGACGGCTCTCGAGTCCGTTACGATTAGAATCGGCCATTTACAGGCCTGATAAGGTCCGCCGGGTCCGTTAGCCCAGATGGGCGAACACGCTCCAGCGGGGATTCACATTCACTCGAAGGTGTCATCTCACTGCAGCAGTGTGAGCCTTAAACCTTCTATCGCCGCTAACGGACTCAGATGACGCTATCGTGCGATTTTAACGCCCTATCAATGGCTAACGGACTCGACAGGCGCTATTCTTTATTTTCACACGTGATATGCCTGCAAAATGGACAAATCGGGTTAACCCCCTAAGTTTGGACACTTTCCACATGCAAACTCGCTCAATCGCATCATACCGCGATTTCTTCAGGTTGTATGGATCCATTGCGGACCATATCCAAATATTCAACCGGTGGTAAATCCATTAAGCTGCCATGTAATCTCTTCGTGTTATAGAAGCGCATAAAACGATCGACTTCTCGGAATGCTTCCTCATAACTCT
>JAEZQY010000022.1 GCA_023441055.1 Bacillota bacterium
GCGCAGAACAGGCCGTCACGCTCGGGCTTGAACGTGCGGTAGTTGATCGTCTCGGGCTTCTTGATCTCGCCGAACGACCAGGAGCGAATGCGCTCGGGCGAGGCGATGCCGATCTTGATCTGGTCGAAGGTCTCCGGCTTGGCGACCGGATTGGCGAAGTTGGTCAGTTCGTTCATCTCTCACATCCCTTTCAGGGAAAATCTCTTGGCCGGCGGAGGGGAGGGGGAGCGCCTTGGTGCGCTCCCCCAGATCCTCATTCCGCAGCCTCGGCGAAGCCGTCGTCGGAGTCGTCGACGATGCTGTTCAGCTCCACGTTGAGGCCGAGCGAGCGCATCTCCTTGACGAGCACGTTGAAGCTCTCGGGGATTCCGGCCTCGAACGTGTCGTCGCCCTTGACGATCGCCTCGTAGACCTTGGTCCTGCCGATCACGTCGTCCGACTTCACGGTCAGCATCTCCTGCAGCGTGTAGGCGGCGCCGTAGGCCTGGAGCGCCCAGACCTCCATTTCGCCGAAACGCTGGCCGCCGAACTGCGCCTTGCCGCCCAGCGGCTGCTGGGTGACGAGGCTGTACGGGCCGATCGAGCGCGCGTGGATCTTGTCGTCCACGAGGTGGTGGAGCTTCAGCATGTAGATGTAGCCCACCGTCACCTTGCGATCGAACGGATTGCCCGTGCGGCCGTCATAGAGCGTCACCTGGCCCGACGAATTGAGGCCCGCCTTCTCAAGCATCTCCGTGACGTCGGACTCGCGGGCACCGTCGAACACCGGCGTGCCCATCGGGACACCGCGGGTGAGGGCCGACGCCAGCTCCATCACGTCCTCGTCGCTGCGCGCGTCGATCTCCTTGGCGTAATGCTTGCCGTAGATTTCCTTCAGCTTGGCACGGACGTCCTTCACGTCCTTGCCCGCAAGCTCCTTGCCGCGCTCGTACAGCTCTTCCAGCATCTGCTGGATTTGCTGGCCGAGGCCGCGAGCAGCCCAGCCGAGGTGGGTCTCGAAGATCTGGCCGACGTTCATTCGCGACGGCACGCCCAAGGGGTTCAGGACGATGTCCACCGCGGTCCCGTCCTCAAGGAACGGCATGTCGAACTGCGGCAGGATGCGGCTGATGACGCCCTTGTTGCCGTGACGGCCGGCCATCTTGTCGCCCGGCTGAAGCTTGCGCTTGATGGCCACGAACACCTTGACCATCTTCAGAACGCCCGGAGCAAGCTCGTCGCCAGCTTCGACCTTCTGGACGCGGTCCTCGAGCCGGCGCTGGATGGCGTTGGCGGCCTCGTCATACTGGGCCTTCAGCGCTTCCACGTCCGCCTGGCGCTTGTCGTCCTTGACGGCGATCTTCCACCATTCGTGCGGCTGCACGGACTCGAGCGTCTCGTCGTCGAGCTTGGCGCCCTTCTTCATGCCCTTCGGAGCAGCCGTTGCGGTCTGCCCGATCAGCATTTCGCGAAGACGGGCGAAGGTGGCGCGGTTGAGAATTCCGCGCTCGTCGTCGGCGTCCTTCTTCAGGCGCTCCTTCTCTTCGGTCTGGATCGCCCGCGTACGGTCGTCGATGTCGATACCGTGGCGGTTGAAGACGCGAACCTCGACGATCGTGCCCGACACGCCCGGGGGCAGGCGGAGCGACGTGTCGCGCACGTCGGACGCCTTCTCGCCGAAGATGGCGCGGAGGAGCTTTTCCTCCGGAGTCATCGGGCTTTCGCCCTTCGGCGTGATCTTGCCGACCAGGATGTCGCCCGGCTCCACTTCGGCGCCGATATAGACGATGCCGGCCTCGTCGAGGTTGCGCAGCGCTTCCTCGCCGACGTTCGGGATGTCGCGGGTGATGTCTTCCGGCCCGAGCTTGGTGTCGCGCGCCATGACCTCGAACTCCTCGATGTGGATCGAGGTGAAGACGTCATCCTTCACGATGCGCTCGGAGATGAGGATGGAATCCTCATAATTGTAGCCGTTCCAAGGCATGAACGCGACGAGCACGTTGCGGCCCAGGGCCAGCTCGCCGAACTCGGTCGACGGGCCGTCGGCGATGACGTCGCCGGCATTGACCACATCGCCCACTTTGACCAGCGGACGCTGGTTGATGCAGGTGTTCTGGTTCGAACGCTGGAACTTCATCAGGGTGTAGATGTCGACACCCGACTTGCCGGCCTCGACGTCGCCGGTGGCGCGGACGACGATGCGGGTCGCGTCGACCTGGTCCACGATGCCCGAACGGCGGGCAGCGATGGCCGCGCCGGAATCGCGGGCAACCGTCTCTTCCATGCCGGTGCCGACGAACGGCGCCTCGGCGCGGACCAGCGGAACCGCCTGGCGCTGCATGTTCGAGCCCATCAGCGCGCGGTTGGCGTCATCGTTTTCCAGGAACGGAATGAGCGATGCCGCGACCGACACGAGCTGCTTGGGGCTGACGTCCATCAGAGTGATCTGATCGCGCGGCGCCATCAGGAACTCGCCCGCTTCACGCGCCGAGATCAGGTCTTCGGTCAGCATGCCGTCGGCATCGACCTCGGCGTTGGCCTGGGCGATCGTGTGCTTCGCCTCTTCCATCGCCGACAGGTAGACGACGTCGTCGGTGACCTTGCCGTTCTCGACCTTGCGGTACGGGGTCTCGATGAAGCCGTACTTGTTCACCCGGCTGAAGCTGGCGAGCGAGTTGATCAGGCCGATGTTCGGGCCTTCCGGAGTCTCGATCGGGCAGATTCGGCCATAGTGCGTCGGGTGGACG
>JAEZQY010000024.1 GCA_023441055.1 Bacillota bacterium
TTTCGTCGATACGCTTCTACGCACAGATTTCGCCATGCGCAGGTATCCTAGCTACACAGGGGCTTGGCCCCTCCTGTGACCGGACTTCCACCGGCTAGAAGATGCGTGCTTAGCTGGGCACGCGAGCACCAGAATGACTGCCGCTAACGCGGCAGTGCTTGGCAGCGAGGCGGAGTGGAGCGATTCCAGAGGGAGCAGCTACAGACGGAGTGATTCCAGAGGGGGCAACTCTAGCGGGGGCGATTCCAGCCACAGCGACTCCAGCCGGAACAAGCCACCCTGTAAGGGCTGCAGCGCCGATGTCCACGTGACACATGCACAGATTAACCGCATACTAGCTGCGTTGGCCGCTCATCCAGACGAATGCGTCAATGATTCGGAGTACGAGCAGCGTCTCGCCGCCTGTCGCGCCTGTCCCTCCCTCGTCTACGACACCACCTGCCAGCACTGCGGCTGCTTCGTCGCGGTCCGCGCCAAGTTCAAGGACAAGCGCTGCCCGCTTCCCGGCAACGCGCGGTGGTGAATCAGAAAACTAAACTAACTTGCTCCCTGTAACACCGATTTCCGGCGTTGCAGGGAGCAAATTGCTCGGCATCAGCAATATACTAAAAAAGTTCACTATATCCGCGCCACATCAACCTTCACAGCACCAATATACTAAAAAAGTTCACCATATCCGCAGCACTTCAACCTTCACACATGCACAATGCCTTCACCCGCGAACGAGCATCCCCTTGCGGCTCACAGCTATACCTGCCAGAATCAGCAGCAAGCCGCTGGCCACGAAGATCCAATGGATGCCGACGAACAGTCCGAGCCCGCCGCCTATGAGCGGTCCAATAGTGCCGCCGAATTGGTTCGCGCTGGCGGTCAGCCCGAATGAGCGCCCGCGGAATTCCTCGTCTGTGGCGCGCACGACCAGCGTGTTCACGGCTGGCGCGATGCCTGCCACGAACAACCCGAATACAAATTGCACAATTCCGAACACCCACAGCGAATGTACGAAATACTGCAAACTAATAACAGCGCCACCGATTAGTAAGCACACCTGCAGAATCTTCGTATAGCCCTTCTTCTCACCCAGCCTGCCCCATAACGGTGAGGCAATAATTCCTGCGATGCCGATCAACGCAAGTACAAACCCGGATGTCAGCACAGCATCCTGCAGATCGCCTTGCAAATTAGCCACATGCAACGTAATCAGCGGCTGTATCATATTAGAGGAAACCTGGAACACTAGCAGCAGGAGCAACAGGTTAAGCAGCAATCTACTGCGGAATATGAGAGCGAACTCCTGAAGCATACCGCCGCTCTTCTTCACAGGCGCAGCTTGCTTGCCTTCCTGCACCCAGATCAACACCGCCATCGTTGCGATGAAGATGATTCCGCCAGCTACTATGAAGGACATTCGCAGTCCGAATACACTAGCTAGCAAGCCGCCGAACAACGGCCCGAGAATTCCGCCTGTCATCGTACCAGCCTGCATCATTCCGAGGCTCCAGCCCATCTCCTTCTTCGGTGCGACAGATGCGACAATCGCCATCGATGCCGGCACGAAGCCGCCAACGAAACCATGCAGCAACCGTACGACGATAAGCTCCCATGGATTGCGCACGAATGCCAATAATGCGTAGATGATCGCCAGGCTGATTCCCGCTCGAATGACCATCTTACGCTTCCCATACTTATCCGCTACCGAGCCCCAGAGCGGCGCCATAATCGCGCCGACGAGGAATGCCGAGGCATGTACGATTCCTGCCCATAGATTAATCGAGCCGTCCTTCACACCTAGATCAAACAGAAATAGCGGCAAGAACGGAACTGCCATCGTATAGCTTGAGCTGCACAGCAGCACACCTGCCCATAGAATCCACATCGTTCGCTTCCAATTAGCCGTCACGCATGTCCACATCCAGTATCTAAGAGGTTAGGATAATTCTATCATGTATACTATACTATAATAAGGGGCTAAATTTAGGCCATCAAACGCTAATATGAAGAGGAGGCTTGTATATGCGTATTATTTTTCATGGACATTCTTGTATTCAATTATCGGACGGGGATCATTCCATCATCATCGATCCATTCCTCTCTAACAATCCGGTAGCCAAGACGAAAACTGCGGATATTCATGTCGACTACGTGCTGCTCACTCATGCACATGGCGATCATATTGAAGATGCCGAAGCGATTGCCCGCGGGAATGACGCGACGATTGTGGCGACCTTCGAGCTAGCCAATCACTACGCGTGGAGAGGCTTGAAGACGCAGCAGATGAATATCGGCGGTTCCATCGACCTCGGCTTCGCCAAGGTGAAGATGGTGCAAGCCTTCCATAGCTCCGCTATCGTATCCGAAGAGGACCAACAGATTACCTATATGGGGATGCCCGCTGGATTCCTGATTACCTGGAATGATGTAACGATACTGCATGCTGGCGACACCGGTCTCTTCAGCGACATGAAGATGCTGGGCGAGTTGCATCAGATTGATATCGCCTGCCTGCCGATCGGTGATACATTCACGATGGGACCTGATGATGCGATCATCGCCGCCCAGTGGCTGAAGACCAAATCGGTTATTCCGATCCACAACAACACATGGCCGATTATCGCGCAAGATCTGGAACAGTTCGCGAGCGGACTTGCGCAGCATAACATCAAGGGAATCATCCTAGCGCCGAGCGAAGAGTTCGAAGTGTAAGAGCTATTCCATGAACAACCCGCGGTATTGTGTCGGTGTCATGCCCTCGTGAGCCATAAACTTCCGATTGAAGTAGCTTGCGTTAGCATAGCCGGCTTCAGAGGCAATCTCGCCGATATTCGCATCCGGTCGTTCCAGGAGCCACTGCTTCGCCGCCTGCAGCCGCGACCGTGTAATGAAGTCCATCGGCGACATGCCAAGCTCATTGCGGAACAGCTTACAGAAGTAATAACTGCTTACACCCGCTCGATCCGCCCAATCCTGCAGCAGGAACGGCTTGCATGCCTCCTGCTGCATCATGGGCAGCAGCTCATGGATTCGACTCGTCGACTTATTCGAGCGTGTATCCGCTAGCGGAACCGCTTGCTCAATGAACGCTGCGATAACGCCATACGTGAGCGTCGATAGCAGCGACGGATGCAGCATGCGGTTCTCCTCCGCCTCGGCCAGTAAGGCCAGATGCGCCTCCATCCAGACACCCGGTTGTCTTAAGCTCCATAAATTCGTCCGCTGCAACCCCAGCTCGTACATATAGTCTTGCAGCCGGTTTCCGTAGAAGTGTACCCACCGAATATCCCAAGGATCCTCCTTGCTGCTGTAATAACGTTGCTGCTGCATGGGGAAGTATAAGACAGCCTGCCCACTCTGCAGTTCATGCTGGACACCGTCAATTTCCACATATCCTCTACCCGAAGCCACATAATGAATGTTGAAGTTATTGAGCGCGCCAGCATCCCGCGTGACCGAATGGTTAGGATGATCCGTATAATAACCGACTGATTCGGGATAACAGAAGTAGATCAGGTCCGTTACGGTGAGCAGGGTGATTTGTCTAAGCATCTTCGCACCTCCAACAATGACAAGATTGTGTTATGTATTATCAATATATTATTATTTTCATTCTAAAGTAGATCTCATATAATAACAATATAGTCATACATCTCAAAGGAGGACTACATCTATGTCAACGAATCGCAAGCTCCGTTGGGGCGTGCTCGGAGCCGCCAATATTGCAACGGGACAAGTCATACCTGGCATTCAGGAATCACAATGGAATGAAGTAGCTGCAATCGCAAGCCGTGATCTAGCCAAAGCTAAGGAATGGGCTGAGAAGCTGGGCATTCCATCGGCATATGGCAGCTATGAAGAGCTGCTCGCAGATGACACAATAGATGCGGTCTATGTGCCTCTGCCGAATCATCTGCATATGGATTGGACGATTCGCGCCGCGGAGGCGGGCAAGCATGTGTTGTGCGAGAAGCCGGCAGCCCTGGATGCGAAGCAGACACAGCAGATGGTCGATGCTTGCGAACGCGCAGGCGTGAAGTTTGTAGAAGCCTTCATGTATCGCCATAACCCCAGATATCAGCAAATTCGCGATATTCTTGCAAGCGGTGAGATCGGCGAGATCCGCAGCATCCATAGCACATTCACCTTCAACAACTCCGGCAATGCGGGAAATGTTCGCTTCCGCAAGGATTGGGGCGGCGGCGCATTGTTCGATATCGGATGCTATTCCATTAATGCTGTTCGCCTGCTGCTTCAGCAAGAGCCTGAGGCTGCGACTGTACATGCCTTCTTCTCCCCTGCGCATGATGATGTCGATATGATGGCAACGGGTCTGCTGGAATTCCCGGGCGGCGTCGGCGTAACCTTCCAAAGCGGTATGTGGGCGACCAGCCGCAATACGATGGAGATAGTCGGAACCGATGGGTTGTTGGAGCTGCCAGCGCCGTTCAAGCCGTGGCCTAACAGTTCCTCATCCAATATCATTGTCACGGCTAAGGGCGTGCGCCGCGAGATTGAAGTGGACTATACGAATGACTATTCTTCGCAGGCTGACGACTTCGCACGGGCGGTGCTCGATGGTACGAACCTGCCTTATTCGCCGGAGGACGCGGTGCTCAATATGCGTGTTCTGGACGCGTGCCTGCAATCTGCGCGCGAGCGGACACGTATAGTCCTGTAAGTAATCTACATCTACTAGGAGGTCCATCTCATGGATTATATCAATATACAAGGCGCAGGTAAGCCCGTCTCTCGGCTCATTAAGGGCACCGATTATTTCTTCCACGACAGCTATGAGAAGGCTGCGGCAAACCTTGACGCCTTCCTGGCTATTGGCGGCAACACCCTCGATTCTGCCCACATCTATTGCGGCGGCCAGAGTGAGGAAGTCATCGGACGCTATATGCAAGAGCGCGGCAATCGCGACCAGCTCGTCATCTTAACGAAGGGCGCGCATCATGATCAGCATGGTCCACGCGTGAATAAGGCTGCAATTGACCAGGATCTGGCCATTAGTCTCGATCGTCTGCAGACCGATTTCATTGAGCTGTACGCGCTGCATCGCGACGATCCCAATATGGCGGTCGGTGCTATCCTCGAGCCGCTCAATGCGCATATCGAAGCCGGCCGCATCGGCGCGATAGGCGCATCCAACTGGACATGGCAGCGACTGCAGGAGGCGAATGAATACGCGGCCAACAATGGACTTGTAGGCTTCACCTTCAGCAGCCCGAATCTAAGCTTAGCGAAGGCGAACGAGCCATTCTGGGCAGGCTGTGTCTCAGCAGATCAAGCTACGCTCGAGTGGCATGAGCAGTCCCAGCTGCCGCTTCTCTCCTGGTCTTCCCAGGCGCGCGGCTTCTTCACGGGCCGATTCACACCAGACAATCTCGATAACGCCGATCTTGTGCGCGTCTTCTACAGCGATGATAACTGGGAACGCCTCCGCCGCGCTGGCGAGCTCGCCGAGAAGAAGAATGTCACCACCATTCAGATTGCACTGGCGTATGTGCTAAATCAGCCGTTCCCGACCTGCGCGCTCATCGGTGCTCAGAACAGCGCCGAGCTGCATTCCTGCGACGAAGGCGCTGGCATCACACTTACGCGTGAAGAGATGGATTGGCTGGATCTGACAACCAACTAAAAAAGAATGGCGGTTCAGGACTCAATTCCTGTGCCGCCATTTCTCTGTCATTCATATAGTCCGATAGAACCTCACTACTCGTGCACCAAGTAACATTTCAGTTGCTTTAACTTAACTATACCTCTAGATTAACCCCGCTGGTCTTCTGCTCTAGCATCAGCTTCAGCACCTGACCAATGTACGCTCCCGCTTCAACAGGCGGTGTACCCCTGCGATGAATATTCGAGATTACCGTGCGATTACTCTCTACCGTGCCCTTCCTCGGACGATAGCATAAGTACGCGCTCATCGAGCTCGACGACACCAGTCCCGGCCGCTCCCCGATCAGCAGGACGAGCACCTCCGGCTCCAGCAGCTCGCCGATATGATCCATCACCGCGACGCGGCCGCCTCTAACGAACAGCGGTGTCCCTGCTGTCAGCCCATACGCACGTAAGGAGTCGAGCAGAGATGGATACACATCCCGCAGATTCGCATTAATGGCATTCGCGCTAAGCCCGTCAGAGACGACAATCTGAACCTGCGGCTTATTGCGGCAATTGCGCTTCACCTGCTCGGCATTATGCTCCGTCAGGATTCTTCCCATATCGGGGCGCTTCAGATAATTTTCTGTATTTTCGAACAATGTCTCTGCTGGGAATAGATCAAACTCCTTCAACAAGTCCGGATCTACTTCACCATATACAGAGTCAATCGCGGCCGCATGATCACAACGAAACTTCAGAATCTCCTTAGTCAGCGGTCTCGTCCCTGCGCGCCACACACCCAGACGTGCTGGGGTACTCGCGAGCAGCTCGCTGATCCCTTCCTCCCACTTCGGATTAGGAATATGCGATTGTGCCGGCTCCAACATCTGCATAATTTCAGCATCTTGCCGAGGCTGCCGCAATTCCGGAGCTGCAGACAATCTGGACTCCAGCTCCGCCATCACCTTATCCACCAGCTGCTCCAACGCAACCTGATCCTTCATCCTACATCACTCCCCTACTCACATGAACACGCTCGGATCGCCTGCCAGCGGCGTTAGACGCCCCCCAGCCATAATCCCGACCTTCTCCAGCCACGCCTCGAAAGCAGGAGCTGGGCGCAGCCGCATCGTCTCACGCAGCGTTGCAATATCATGATAGCTGGTCGATTGATAATTCAGCATGCAATCATCCGCCATCGGCACGCCGATAATAAAATTCACACCTGCAGCGGACAGCAGCACGGCAAGATTGTCCATATCATTCTGATCGGCCTTCATATGGTTCGTATAGCATACATCCACACCCATCGGCAGCTGCTGCAGCTTGCCCATGAAGTGATCCTCCAGCCCTGCTCGAATCACCTGCTTGCTGTCATACAGATATTCCGGTCCAATGAAGCCCACCACCGTATTCACCATGAACGGTTTATAGCGTCTCGCTAGTCCATAACAGCGCGATTCCAACGTAACCTGATCGATGCCATGATGGGCTTCAGCGGACAATTCCGAACCCTGCCCCGTCTCAAAATACCACAAGTTCGGCCCCGTCCCCGTCCCCTCACGACGAATCAGATCATCGGCTTCATCCAGCAGCGCGACATCGATCCCGAAGGCGGTATTCCCGCCCTGTGTCCCGGCAAGACTCTGGAAGACCATATCTGCCGGAGCCCCGCTGCGAATCGCCTTCATCTGCGTCTTGATATGGGCGAGCACGCAGTTCTGAGTAGGAATTTGCCACTTGTCCATAACTTCCTTGGTCGCATTCAATAGCGCCTTCACGCTATCTGCGGAATCAATAACTGGATTGATTCCGATCACCGCGTCCCCAATCCCATAGCTGAGCGCTTCATACAGGGAAGCCTTCATGCCTTGAATGTTGTCAGTCGGATGGTTCGGCTGCGCGCGTCCTGCCAGCACACCGCGCTGACCCATTGTTATATTGCAGTGCGAGGTGACTTCAATCTTGGAAGCCGCCTGCACCAGGTCCAGATTGGTCATCAGCTTGGCAACTGCCGCAACCATCTCGCTAGTAAGACCGCGGCTTATGCGCCTAATCTCATCATTCCCCGTGGATGTCTGCAGCAACGCCTCCCGCAGCTCCGCGATCGACCAATTCTTCATCTCCGAATAGATCTTCTCATTGACCTGCTCTTCAATAACGCGAGACACCTCATCTTGTTCCGGCGGAAGGAGCGGATGATTGCGGAGATCAGCCAGCGTGAGATCAGCCAGCACCAGCTTGGCCGCCATTCGCTCCTGCGAGCTCTCTGCCGCTATCCCGGCTAATTGATCGCCTGCCTTCTCCTCATTGGCCTTCGCCATCACTTCCTTCAAGCTCCCGAATTGAAACGTTGTACCGAATGCGGTTGTCTTCAGCTTCATCTGACTGTCACCTCCTATTCTTGTTGAATGCTAACGTCTTAATCACAACAGGGATCATCTGATTGCGAATCGGCTCGCCCAGATCGACATAATCGCCGAGCTCCACGCGAATCTGATCGATACAGATCACACGAACTGCACCTTGCAGCCTCTGCTCCAGCGCTTGCCCCATCGCCTGCGCCATATCATTCTCACTAATGACAACCATGACCTGGCTGTGCGGGAACAGCTCCCTGTAGCTCGTACAGAGCTCCGCTGTCAGCAGCTGTACCTGCGCATATCCGGCATAGTGCAGACCAGAGAGCGCGATAGCCATCGGCGGCGATGCATGCGGATCGAATAAATTCGCGCCATGCTCCAGCGTCTGTCTCACCAACCCGCCCAGCATCTCAGACTGCTCGAACACAGCCTCCGTCAGCTCCAGCTTCAGCACAGGCAGATTGCGTATGGGCAATAATGAGGCATCCAGATGCACAGTCGCTCCGCTTATCTCCGTACTCTGCATCCCAGCGCCAATGACCGTGGCGCGAACCGTCTGCTCAGGTGTGCCTAGGCGTATACTCGGATACTGCCTGGCCTGTTCAACAATCAGATGGGCGAGCAGCGGCCCCACATCCTGATGAATCGCTGTCTCTTCCAGTCGTCTAGGACGCTCGGTGTTCGCGATCATCCAACCGACTCCACCCGATAACGTCCATTCCTCGATCATCGGCATCCGACTCAGTGGTTCGCCAAGGATGAGCTTCGCGGCCGTATCCGTCGAGTTGCCTGCCAGCAAGGCCAGCATATCGCCGCTCATCGCCCCGCAGATCTCTTCTAGCAAGGAGAAGCTGATCAGCTGCCCCGTCTCAAGCCGATAGCCGCAAGCTTGCAACCAAGGTCTTAGCGAAGGCGATATGGCCAATATCCGGCCTTCGCAACTTAACTCAATTAAGCGTCCTCCGACATGGAACGTTACGGTCCCAAGCACCCTTCCCCGATAAAATACAGCTGCATTCGCTGTTCCCCCGCCAATATCGATATTAACGACAGCGCCCCGCGTATGCCTGGATCGTTCCTCTGCTCCGGCTCCCTTGCCTGCGAGTACTCCCTCCAGCTCAGCGCCAGCTGTCGCAACAACGAATTCGCCGGAGCGCTCTGCCAATCGATGCACGATCTGCTGCGCATTGCGCTTGTTCGCTGTCTCGCCAGTGATGATCACAGCGCCTGACTTGATCTCCTCAGGGCGCACATTCGCGTTCATAAATTCCTGATTCAGCAGTGTCCAGATTCGATCCGCGTCTACCTCATCACTGCTGAGCAAGGGTGTGCTGTGAATGGGACTGAGATAGAGCAGCTGGCGATCGGTTATCTCATAGCGCGGCAAGCTGAGTCCGCTCGATGTACGAGACAGCTTCAGACGGCTCACAATCATCTTCGTCGTGCTCGTGCCGATGTCGATACCCACGCTTGTAATCCATTGCTCCTCCAGCGGAGGCTGTAACCGCTGAGATTGATTGTCTAACCTGACCATCGTCCTACACCTTCAGTCAGGATGCGATCCGCCAGCTTGCGCAGAGGCAGCTGCTCCTTCATACTCATACGCTGCAGTGCACGATGCGCTTGTTCTTCATTCGATCCAGTCGCCTTCATCCAAACTCGCTTAGCCTTATCGATCTGCTTATGGTCTTCGATGGATTGCTTCAAGCCTTCGAGATCCTTCTGAAGCGCGCCCAGCTTCTCACGTTGACTCAGCGCGATCTCAACAGCCGGTATGAGATCTTCTTCGGATACTGGCTTCACGAGGTATGCGGTTACACCAGCTTCTCGCGCATCCCGTACTAGATCGCGCTGACTGTAAGCTGTCAGCAGCAGTATCGCCGTGTCCAGCTGCTGCATTCTTCGAATAATCTGAGCAGCCTTGATACCATTCATCAGCGGCATCTTCACATCCATGATCACCAATTCCGGCTTCAGTCTGGCGGCCAGATCAACAGCTTGCTCGCCATTACCAGCCTCGCCAACAACTTGATAGCCTTCCTCTTCGAGCATCTCACGCAAATCCATACGAATGATCGGATCATCATCGACGACTAGAATGGAACCGCGCATGTTACTCAACCTCCTTCAACAATCCGCTTGAGAGAGGGAATGAGAGTTGAACTCGCGTCCCCTGTGAATCCGATTGGATCTCCAGCTCACCAGTCAGATTCTCGCGTATGAGCATCTCTACGATCTTCAATCCCAGATGACTCCTCATCTCCTCTGGCTTCCCTTGTGTGGCCTGCATACCGCTCCCATTATCAGCAATCTGCAGCATCACCACGTTGCCCGCAAGTGCCAGATCGATCTGAATATGACCAAACTTCCGCTCGTTGAAGGCATGCAGAACACTATTCTGCACAAGCTCATTCACCGCGAGCGCCAAAGTTGTTGCTTGATCGGAGATCAGCTCCAGTTCTATGCCTGTTATACTGGCATGGATAGACTGATCTGGTCTTGCTGAGGAAGAGATCACATTCTTCACAATCCGATCGACCACATCCGGGAACGGAATGGCATCCGCCCCATCATAGGCCAGCATCTCGTGGATAATCGCTATGCTATTAATCCGATTTATCGAATCCCGATATACCCGCTCGACCTCCGGCAGCTTCGTCCTTCGCATCTGAAGGCGCAGCAGACTGGATATGGTCTGTAAGTTATTCTTAACGCGATGATGAATTTCCTTAATGACGGCTGACTTCATCATCAGCTGCTTATCCTTCACAATTAATTCGGTGATATCCCGTATGAGCATCAACCCGCCAACAGGGTGCTGATTCCGATAGATGAGTACCGATTTCCAGACCACCGTCGCTTGTTCGTATCGCACTTCTCTGCTGATCATCTTTCGGTCCCGCATGACTTCCTCTTCATCCAATCTGCCAAGGAATAGGGCGGATAGGCTGACACCCTCCAGCACCCCTTCATAACCGATTCGAGTCAACATCGCCTGAGCCTGCGGGTTCGTATACGTCACCATACCCTGCGCATCGAACAGAATGATTCCTTCATGCATGAGTTCCTGCATACTGCCGTCTGACAGCGCTACGGTGAGGAGGGTCTGACTGAGCTGCTCATTATTCGCCATGAGACGCTGCACATGCTTCTCTTGTGTCACTTGCTCGGTAATATCCTGCTCCATAATGAGCGTACCGATCACTTTACCGGTATCCGTTAAGATCGGAATCACATTCTGCTGAACATGGACACCCTCCTGCGACACCCCTCGCGAGCCAATTACCGGTTGACCAGTTGCCAGACAGTACATCACAGCAGGCTCATTATGCGAGTAGGCCAGCTGCCCGACGACAGAGGTCTGATACATCGATGGGAATGTAGCCGGACGCGCCTGCGCGATGACGAGGGCGCTGGATGCGTCTCTTGTTAGACAATCGATGAAGACATCCGATTGCGATACATCTGCGATTAGCTGTAAGCTCTTCGCAACTCTTTCAAGCTGTACGATCTCTTCCACGGTGAGCTTGGTTTGCTGTATGCACATCTCTATCATTGAAGCCATCCGCACGCCTCCGATTAAGTGAACTACTAGCATCAATTTCATGGCATCGGCCATTATGAAATGAATTCACTTAACGATCATACTACGATTTCTCGATTTGTACGATAGATAGCAGCTTCACCTTCAGCTCCTCGATGCCTTGACCGGCAGCTGCTGCAGTCAAGTAGATCTCCTCGACAGGCAATGACTGGCGCAATAGCTTAATTGCGCGCTCTTCATCCGCCTGGGGATGATCCAGCTTCGTAATCGCCCCGATTACAGGGATAGGGAAGCCGCTCGCGAAGCCTGGCGGGTAATAATTACGCTCGCGCGTCGCATCGTGCACCATGAGCACGGCCGCCGCTTCGAAGGAGGTTGCCATGAGCGAACGATAATAGAGTGGGTTCTCACTATATTCGCCGGGCGTGTCGATCAACCAATCGCGATAGATCAAGCTCTGCGTCTTAGCCGCTGATGGCTGCTCGCCGAACATCGCCTTGACCAATGTGGACTTGCCGGCTTCGACGGCCCCGATAATCATCACTCTTCTGCGCATCTTATGACCTCGTTAATTCTGCAGTGGAGAACTTCAGCTTCTCACCTAAGAAGATGTTCACCCGCTCAATCGCCATCTCAACAGCAGCTACCTCGCCTACGATGACAAGCGAGCCTGTAAATCGGTCCAGATAACCGATATCCACATTCGCTGCCTTCGTTGCGATATCCGCTGCGATAATCGCGGTCTCTGTTGGCGTAAGGGTCAAGATGCCAATCGCGCTAGCCTGCTCGATCCCCAGCTTCGTATACAGCACGGGGTCCGGATTCGCGATGACATGCGCTAGCGTGAGCTGCTTGCCGGGGACATACTCCTGAATGACCCTCTGCTTCTGCGGATCGTCCATTATTCGCCTCCAATCTCGAAGCTGTCTACGATTCCGACGATCATCGCGTCAACGGGCACCTGCTTGCCGCTGAATAACACACGCGCAGGGCTTCCTCGCGATACGATGACCTTCTCGCCGACACCCGCTCCGATTCGATCAGCGGCAATGACTTGCTGCCCCGTCTCTTGTTCCTTAATATCCAGCGGCTGCACAATCAACAGCTTCAGGTTATCCATGCCTTCTTCCTTCTGCGTCGCCCATACACTTCCGATCACTTTGCCTAGGAACATATTATCCTTCCCTCTCCCCCGCATAGCGGATCGCGATGCGCTTATCTCTAAGCAAGTCTGCAGCCAGCGGTGATACGATCGTATCCGCACCAATCGTTAGAGTCGTAATCCCCTTCTTGCTCCATTGCTCGGCCTCTTCAGCGGAGAACAGCCGCCCTTTGAAATCAAGCACATGGTCCGTTGTATGGGCTCGATTGTCATCAGCTGAGATTGGCCCAGCTGTCTGGCAAGCCTGAATCGCCAGCTCTGCTAGCTTCGATCGCAGACCGAACTGCGCGCCATACATCTTAAGCTCCTTCTTATAATAAGAGAAGAGATTCTGGAATGGCTTAGGCATCTCGATCCGCTTCAGCGTTACGCGATCTGCGCGCTTCAGTCCAGAGGTATCTTCGCCGATCAGCACGAATTTCTCAACCATTAGTGCAGCCAGGATAACCTCAGACAGAACAGTTCCTCTAATCCCCATCGATACTCTACCCATCGTATCGAGATCGATTTCCGGAATGACAATGCCACAATAATCGAGTGGAACCTCAATCGGTGCTGGCGCGAATTCATCGACTGCAATAACCTTGCCGGGTCCGCCGCTCTCGATCCGATGCTTGCCGAGCCATGCCGAGGTTTCTCCATCGAGGAACATCAGATCATGTGAGATCCCCGCTTGCTGCAAGTGAATATAGTGGTCGGTATATGCTTCGTGAGACGAGCTGTCCGCGAAGATGTACAGAAGCTTCGGCTTCGGCGCTTGCGGCGCTGTCCTCATCTGCTGAACAGCCTCACGAACGATTGATTCAATCAGCTGATTCATCTCCATCTATTTACTACCTCCTTGCCGTCAGGGAGCAGCTGCCCGTTCTTCCCTATGACCGTAACGGTATCGCCTGTTGCCAGCCATGCGGCATTCGCTTCATCGGTATCGATATGCAGATCAAGCGTGAATCTTGCATCTAGGCGAACCGCTACATCGGCGAAGATAACCGGGCGCTCACCCGAGGTTCGAACGATCAAGCGATCCCCGTTCGCAACCTTGAACCTGTGCGCATCCTCAGGGGACATGTGCACGTGATTTTGGGCGATGATTAGGCCCTCATCCAGCTTCAGTTCTGCATATTCGGATTGTATTATGATACCTGGTGTGCCTTGAATATGTCCGGATAAGCGGAGCGGCGCTTGGATCCCAAGCGCAAAGCTGTCTGTCCGTGAGATCTCCACTTGAGATGCGCCGCGGGCCGGACCTAGAATGCGCACATGCTTGATGCTGCCCTTGGGTCCAACGAGTGTGACCGTCTCCTCAGCTGCGAATTGTCCCTTCTGAGACAGCGCACGCATCGGGGTAAGCTGGTACCCTTGACCGAACAATCGCTCCACATGCGCCTGCGAGAGATGCACATGCCGGTTCGATACGCCAACAGGGATTAACCTGTGCTCGCTATTAGCCGAGTTAGCCATATCCGCCATCGATGCTCGAGTCACCGGGATTCCCCGACTCTTCAGGAAATCAGCAGCTGCCGGCGTCAGCTTATCCGCTTCACCGATCGGATATGGATTTGGGATGCCCTTGGGCAGCTGCGCCCTCAGCTCAAGCTCCGTAATGAATGCCATGCCAGTGATTAACCCTCAAGCTTCGGAAGAATGAATTCGATATCGCCGTGTGGACGCGGGATGACATGCACGGATACGAGCTCCCCAATCTTCTCCGCAGCAGCAGCGCCTGCATCCGTTGCCGCCTTCACTGCACCTACGTCACCGCGAACCATGACCGTCACCAAGCCGCCGCCCACATGAACCTTGCCAATTAGCTTCACATTCGCTGCCTTCACCATAGCGTCTGCCGCCTCGATTGATCCTACCAAGCCCTTCGTTTCCACCATACCTAATGCTGACATTTCTCCTGCCATGTTAATCATCCTCCAATTTTTGTGATGTAACGCAAGTTACTAAGCAAAAATACTTCGAAAGCATAACCCAATTTTTGTGATGTAACGCTAGTTACTAAGCAAAAATACTTCGAAAGCATAACCCAATTTTTGTGTTGTAACGCCATCCATCCTTACTTTACCTGCAGCTCCGCTACGACCTTCTGTACAATCTTCATCACTTCATCGCGGCTAATGCTCAGCTGGCCTTGCTTCTGAATCGCAGCCGAGGTCTGCTCCACGACAGCTTGCACGGCTGCTGACTGCGCAGCTGGCTGCTGCGACGGCATCTCGCGAATCCCGAAGGCAACGCGCTTGATGTTCAGCAGATGCTGTGGCCCAATATTATCGGAAGTAATATTGTTGCCGAAGGATCCGCAGCCGAGCGTCAGCGATGGCTGAATACCGGTTGTAGCTCCGATCCCGCCAAAGGTCGTGCCCGTATTCACTACAATGCGAGATGCGGGCTTCTCCAGTCCGAATGCTTCGATGATCGCTGCATCCTCACAATGAATGCCCAGCGAATGGCCGAGTCCTCCCAGCTCGAGCAGCTCCATACAGCGCTGACAGCCCTCCTGCCAGTTATTCACCGTATATAGGGCGAGCAGTGGACTAAGCTTCTCCACCGACCATGGCGCATCCAGACCAATCTCCGTCTCCTCCGCGATGAGCACCTGGGTATTGGCAGGAACCTGAATGCCAGCCATGCCAGCGATGATCTCAGGCGACTTCCCTACTATACGCGGATTCAATCCCTTGCCAATCATGATGATGGAGGCGACCTTCTGCTTCTCCTCTGCATTAAGGAAGTACGCGCCTCTACGCTTCAGCTCATCAATCAGCTGTGGCTTCACAGACTGATCGACCACAATCGCCTGCTCTGAAGCACAGATCGTTCCCCAGTCGAACGTCTTGCTCTGCATGATGTGCCCTACCGCTTGACTAATATTCGCGCTGCGATGCACATAGACAGGAACATTGCCCGGCCCAACGCCATAAGCAGGCTTGCCGGAGCTGTATGCGGCCTTCACCATTGCCGTTCCACCCGTGGCCAGAATGACATCCGTCAGCTTATGCTTCATCAGCTCATTACTGGCTTCAATTGACGGCTTCGAGAGGATTTGAATGAGTCCCGCAGGCGCTCCAGCCCGCTCCGCGGCATGCCGTATCACCTTCACCGTCTCCTGGCAGCTGTTCAGTGCGGATGGATGCGGACTGAAGACGATCGCATTGCGCGCTTTCAGCGCGATCAAGCTCTTGAAGATGACCGTCGACGTTGGATTCGTCGACGGGACTATACCTGCCACGATACCGACAGGCTGCGCGACCTCCCACACCTTGCGCTGCTCGTCACGGTTAATGATGCCTACGGTTGGCATATCCTTAATCGCATCATATATATCCTTCGCGGCGAACAGATTCTTCGTCAGCTTATCGGTCGCATTCCCGAATCCCGTTTCTTCCACGGCTAGCTTAGCCAGGCGTTCTGCCTCTGCTTCCGCAGCCTTCGCCATCGCCCTGACAATCGCGTCAACCTGCTGCTGTGTCATCTTCTCAAATTGCTTCTGAGCGGCCTTCGCTTCATGCAACAAATCTCGGACTTCCTGAATGGCCTGCAAATCAACGTCCAGTTTCATCCGGCTTATTCACCTCCTTCGCCGTGCTCGATTTCGTCGGACGCCTCTTGCCGCCCGCAGGCTGCCCAGCCGCTTCGTCCTTCGGCTGCAGCATACGTGTCAGCTCCGCATCTGGACGGGCGATCACATGTGCCGAGACCAGTGTCCCCACCTTGCTCGCTGCAGCCGCTCCAGCATCCACCGCCGATTTGACCGCGGAGACGTCACCGCGGATGTACACCGTCACTAGTCCCGCGTCCGCCTTCTCATAGGTCGTTATTCGGACATCTGCCGTCTTCGCTGCTGCATCGGCAGCCGCAATCAGCGCAGGCACTCCCCATGTCTCAATCATCCCCAGCGCAGCTTCGACCTCTCGCATCTCAACTCACCTCCTCATATTCAACTCAATCGAACGGGGGCATTAGCCACTTCTCTGACTGCCTCTGCGAACGCATCAGCCGCCGCCTGACAAGCTGACTGACTGCCCGTCAGAAGCCCGCCGCCGAAATTCGTTTCCGAAGGCGGCGCATACAACTGGCAGAGCCGCACATCAGCCGCCTTCAGCGCCGCATCGAGCGCATACATCGCCTCCAGAGGAGGGGCGATCAGATAGGCTAGCGACTCTCCCTCGCGAATCCCAGCTGTCTTCGATAGATAAGAGCCCGTTCTGGACACGACATGCGCATAATAGGCATGGGAATCATCCTCGTTCAGCGAATAGAAGCACGCGCCGTCCTTCATCAGTGCGATTGCTGCCTCCAGGCCGCTCTTCACCTCAGCCGGCGACTCCCCGCCAATCATTCCGATGAACTCACCGGAGAGCGGACCGGAGGCATGTGCCGAACCCGCATAGAAGGACTTGGCATAGATCACTTCTACAGCAGCTTGCTTCGTTGCTTCATCAATCGCTGTGTACCCCACATCATCGATGCTGGACGTTAACAGGCCTAGACTACGGATCTCCGGCTTCAGATCGAATTGCTTAGCCAGTTCAACATCCACAGATGGAATAAGCCTGACAGCCAGCGGGACCGCACGAATCGGTCGATTCACAACACTCACCCCTTTCAAACGAAATAGGAAACGGTAGATCAGGAACCAGGAAGGAATCAGGACCTCCATATACGTTTTACAAACAAATGTTGCGAGAATCCAACAATCTACCCGATTTTATAGGCGTATCGTACGAATTATTGCGAGAATCCATCATTCTGGCTGTTCCGCACCTCAATGCGCTCACTCACCCAAACATTGATGGATAAATGCAACATTCAGCCGATTCATTACGCATTCCACAATGAAAATGATGGATATTCGCAACATTTGCTCGCCTATCGCCAAGTCATTTACATAGTCAGAACGAAACTCAGAGTAACAACTGTGGTTTTCAGCAGAACAAAAAGACGCCCCAGCTCAGAGCACGGACGATCCGCACTCTTCGCATAAGGCGCCATTACCTTAGTTTCTATTCTTTTAGCAGCTTTCTATTTAATAATGTAAGCGATTCATTGCACGATTGCAAGCATTTTTATCATCTTCCCTTTACAATCTCATCTGCGCCGCACGCCTATCCAAGAACGCGAAGTCCTCATCATGCAGCTGCTCCACCTTGCCCTTCTGATAGCCCTGCCCCTTGGTCGAGAAGAAATCATGCGTCGTCGTCTCTGTTCGAATACCGCTGAGCACGACCGGATTCACCTCTTCCTCCTCAAACACCGGCTCCATCCCCAGGTTCATCAGCGCCTTGTTCGCATTATAGCGAATATACTTCTTCACCTCATGGGTTAGGCCGATCGCGTCATACAGCTTCTCCGTGTAGGCCAGTTCATTCTTGTACAGCTCATCCAGCAGCTCTTGCACGAACGACAGCGCTGCCCCCTGCTCCACCGCACTAAGCTCCTGGAACACCTCCTGTGCCAGCAAGCCCACGAACACGCCATGCACACTCTCATCCCGAATGATCAGCTTAATAATCTCTCCGCTCGCAACCATCTTCCCTTGACCAGCCAGATACAGCGGGTAGAAGAAGCCGGAATAGAACAGGAAGCTCTCCAGATACACGGACGCGACCATCGCCTGATACAGGCTAAACTTATCCCCAGCTGCTATTCCTTGATAATACGAATCGATCCTCCCAATCTTCAGCTGCAGATGCTTGTCCTCACGCACCCATTCGAAGGTATCGCGAATCTGCTCCGAGCTGGCCACAGTCGTGAAGATCGTGCTATAGCTCTTGGCATGAATCTCCTCCATCGCCGCCTGGAAGATCAGGATCGCCTTCCGCTGCTTGCCGGCTACATGCTGCGCGATCAGCGGCATGCCGACATTGCCTTGCTCCGTATCGAGCATGGTAAGACCGCCGAGCACGCGCATATAGGTCAGCTGCTCGCTGCTGCTCAACTTGGACCAGCTCTTCAGGTCCTTCGAGATTGGAATTTCTGTGTCCAGCCAGAATTGGGATGTATTTTGATTCCATAGAAGCTCTGTATATTCCGTCTCCGGCACGTTCCAGTTCACCGCATCAAATCGCATTAGCTCGTCTCCTCCTCTGCCAAATAAAGCCACACCTGCCCATGCTCCCAGGCCTACACAACACAGCTTACGCACTCATCAATCGTCCGCTTGCGTGTCCGCGTATAATACAGCGTCTTGAGCCCCTTCTTCTGCGCGTAGATGTAATACATCGCCAGATCGCGCGTCGTCAGATCATCCTTCACGTAGAGAATCGTAGAGATCGCCTGGTCGATATGCACCTGCACCTCGGCCACCAGATCAATCAGATTGAACATGTCCATGTCGTACGCTTCCTTGTAGTAGAAGAAATTATCATCGCTGAGCATCGGCATCGGGTAAATCGTCTTGGAATCGCCGTATTCACGCTCCTCAATCTTCTGCGTGATCGGGGCAATCGAAGCGGTGGCGGACTGCAGATAAGAGATCGATCCGGTCGGCGCAATCGCCAGGCGATACGCATGATACACCCCATGCTCCTGCACCTGCTCCTTCAGTCGCTGCCAATCCTCCACAGTCGGAACATCGAGCCCCTCGAACAACGCGGCAATCTTAGCAGTTCGAGGCGTGTAATCCGTCTCTATGTATCGGTCGAAGTAAGCGCCGCTAGCATACTCGCTCTTCTCATAATCCTTGAAGGTCTCTTGTCGTTCCTGAGCCAGCAGCATGGACCGCTCCAGCGAATAGTAATTCAGCATCATGAAGAATGTCCGGGCAAAATCAATCGCTTCCGCAGACTCATACGCAATATGATTAGAGGCCAGGTAGCCATGCAGATTCATCGCGCCGAGTCCGACTGCATGCAGCTCGCGATTCGCCTTAGCCACCGATGGCACCACCTCGATGTTCGAGCGATCACTCACCTCGGTCAACGCGTCCATCGCATGATGAACGGTCTCGCGCATGCGCTTGTTCTTCATCACATTCACGATATTCAGCGAGCCCAAGTTGCAGGAGATATCCCGCTTGATGATGTCGGGCTCGTTGTAGTCACCGATATGGGACACCTCGCTTAATTGGGCGATCTCGCTGCACAGATTGGAGAACTTGACGCGGCCTACTTGCTTGAGCGCATGGTATTCATTCGCGTTATCCACAAACATAATGTAAGGATAACCGGACTCCATCTGTGTCTGGGCAATCCTGATGATGAGGTCTCGCGCCGCGATCTTCTTCTTGCGCACCTGCGGATGGTCCACCAGCTGTTCATACATCTCCGTCATATCCATATCATCGAGATGCTTGCCGTATGCCTTGTAGACCGTATAGGGATAGAACAGATACATATCCTTGTCCTGCTCCACCAGCTCGAAGAACTTGTTCGGAGCCGTTACCCCAAGCGAGAGCGTCTTGATGCGGATCTTCTCGTCGCTGTTTATCTTCTTCGTATCCAGGAAATCCTGAATATCGGCGTGGAATACATTCAGGTAGACGACGCCGCTGCCGTCGCGTTGCCCGAGCTGGTTCGCATAGCTGAACGAATCCTCGAACAGCTTCATCACTGGCAGCACGCCACTCGCCTTGCCATCGAGTCCCTTGATCTGCTCGCCTGCCGCGCGAATCTTGCTCAGATTGAGGCTGACCCCGCCGCCAAGCTTGCTCAGCTGCAGGGCGGAATTGATCGCGAAGCCGATCGCATTCATCGAATCGTCAATCTCCAGCAGGAAGCAGCTCACCAGCTCGCCGCGGCGCTTTTTGCCCGCATTCAGGAAGGTCGGCGTTGCCGGCTGATACTCCTGTGTAATAAGCACATCAGCATACTGCCTCGCCTTGTCCATATCGCCATTAGCGAGGAACAGGGCCACCACTGCGATTCGATCCTCGTAGCGCTCCAAAAACTTCGTGCCGTCATTCGTCCGCATCGCGTAGTTGTTATAGAATTTAAAGGCGCTCATGAAGGACGGGAACCGGAATTTATGCGTGTATAAGTCATCATACAGCTGCTGAACCTCCGCGAAATCATACCGTTCGAACAGCGCTGCATCATAATAGTCATGCTCGATCAGATAGTCGAGCTTCTCGCGCAGATTATGGAAGAATACCGTATGCTGATTCACATAATCGACAAAGTAGCTTCTAGCCGCCTCGCTATCCTTATCGAATTGATAATTGCCGTCCCTCTGCACCATAATTTCATGATTGAGCTGAATCCACCTAGACAGCTGCGTAGACATGATTGTTAACCTCCTGATAGAATCGTTCGACATCTCTACTCGTTCCGCTGAGCTCGAACTTCATTAGAATCGGCACTTGATAGTGCGCCGCCACCTGATCAGCCGCTAGTCCGTATCGCGCTCCCCAATTTCTATTCCCGCTCGCCGCCACTGCCCGCATCAGATACCCGCACCGATCCAGGAACTGCGCAGTAGACGCAGGGACTTGTCCGAAGCCAGTCGTATACGTCACCAGCACGAATGGCTCATCCACAATGAGGCCATCTGTAATCTGCACACAATCCAGCTTGTTCAGCTTGCCGATGAACCGCTTCACGTTGCCAGTCTTGGAATCATAGACGATCAACACCACTGCCCACTCCCTCTCTCGCCAAAATAAAAAATGCCCATCTATTGGATAGATGAGCACAAACGACAACAAAATAACGCAGAGCCAATTATGGACTCTGAGACCTGTCGTTTCTACTTCTCACCCCCCGAAGATGTGAAACTTGCAGAGAAGCTAAGGCAGGTCTACTGGCTCGTGCATCGTCCTATACGAAATCCTTCCCAGCCCAGCGCCTATTCAGCATGCTGAGCCAGTGGCTTGTCTTCCGTACAGTCCGCACTTACAGTTGCGGGGACAGCTCCGGCATTCCACCGGATTCCCTATTAAGTCGCGTGCGACACCTTATTCTCTTCAACATATGTAGTTAGTTAACGGCTCCATCAACGTGCGCATAGATCTGCATCTAGTATCTAATGCGATTATGAAACACAAGATGTTGAGCTTTTACTAGCATACACGGTGCTGACAAGATATGCAAGCAGGACTTATGTCCCTGATACACAGCACCACATTCCGAATCAAACTAAATGCTCTGCAATATTGATGATATAATTTATATACTTGATATATTTTTTATACCTGATATAGTGTATATACAAGGTGGTGGTTATCATGCAAATCTGTCCCAATCTGCAATATGCCTTCGACATTCTCGGCAAGCGTTGGAATGGTCTGATTATCCATTACCTGTCGCTCTGCCCCGGCGGCTCTGCTCACTTCTCCAATATGAAGCGCGAGCTTCCTGACATTACACCGCGTGCGTTATCGCTTAAGCTAACTGAGCTCGCGGAGTATGGACTCATTGTGAAGAAGGTGACGTCAGAAACTCCTGTCGTGATCACGTACGAATTGACGGCAATGGGTCAGGCACTCACAGAAGCGCTCGTTCCTGTACAGCAATGGGCCATGCAGTATAACAACTAGAAGAGAGGAAGAGAATCATGACGAATAACAATTTAGTATGTGACTTGGAAACTGGCATCTGCGGCGAGGTTAATGAGGACACGAACAATAACGGCCTCGAGCTGATTGATCTGAACCAGCCTCAGAAGAAGGTGGATCTGTATTATGTCACTGATCCGATCTGCTCCCACTGCTGGGCGCTGGAGCCGGTGCTGAATAAATTCGTAGAGGAATACGGCGATTATCTCAACATACGTGAGGTGGTCGGCGGGATGCTGAAGAGCTGGGATGGGTTCGCCGATGTCAGCAACGGCATTAATGGCCCGGCCGACGTCGCTGGGCACTGGCGAGAAGTCGGCGAGCATTCCCGTATGCCGATTGATGGCTCCTTATGGCTGAACAATCCGGTACAATCGTCTTATCCGCCATCACGAGTATTCGCAGTTCTCCAGCAACGCGATAAGGAGCTTGGTTCAACATTCCTGCGCCGCGCGCGAGAAGCGGTCTTCGCCTTCAATCGGAATATCGGCGAAACAGATATCCTACGGGATATCGTAAGCGGGATGGGGCTTGATGGAGACGCGATTGTGCAGGAGGCGAATAGCGAGGCCGGTGAGCAGTTGTTGAATGAGCATTTTGGCCTTGCCGCGTCGTTAGGTGTTCGTGGATTCCCTACGATCATCATGGTCAACGAAGAGAACAAGGGCGTGAAGGTTGTCGGCGCTCGGGACAGCTACTTCTATGAGAATGCCCTGAAGCAAGCACTCGGCACAGAGGAGCTCACACCTAAGGCAGTCCCTGCGTTGTCTGAGCTTCTGAATAAGCAGCGTCTCCTCTTCTTCAAGGAGATTGAGGTTATGTACGGCATCGGGCAGAGCGAAGTCGACGCTTACATCCGTGAGAAGCTGGCTTCGGGTACTTATGAAGTTAAGGAAGTATTGGGCGAGTCGTATATCGAACGGGTTTAATGATTCACAATTTCGCGCTCGACATCGACGCCAGTTTGGTGTAAATTATTTCTAGAAGTACAAAAAAACGATACCGGTCGTAAAGCATACGCCGTTTCAGCTTACAGTTCAACTGTGAGTTGGGACGGTGTTTTATCTTTAAAGAGGGAGTGTGTGGGTATGAGTAAGTTTGAAGATTGCTATCAGGCATGGCTGGAGTATCATCTGTCACGAAGGAGCGGTGAGCGGCTGCGACGATTGAAGGAGGGGCACGGGTACGGGGAGCGCTTATTGGTGGAGAAGGTGTGGTGGCCCGCAATTGGTAATCTGGATCACTTGCATCCGGAATATGAGGTGTATGATTATAAGGACGGCTCGCGCTTCCTCGATCTGGCCTACATCTTGGAGCCTGTCATGCTGGATCTGGAGTATCTTGGGTATGGCCCGCACATGCGGCATGCCAGCAGAGACAAGTTCAAAGATGATCAGCGGAGGCAGCGGCATCTGGTGATGGGCGGCTGGATCCCCTTCCACTTCACACATGATGAGGTTCATGAGAATCCACGCGCCTGTCAGCAGGAGCTCCTGCAATTGATGGGCCTCTTATTCTCCTCGTCCGGGGGTGAGCGGTCCAGCGTCACTGCCGAGGAGAGGGACTTGCTGCGCTATGCCGCCCGCGCTGGTCGCCCTGTATCTATGGTTGAGGTGATCGCCAGTCTGGGTAAGAGCTATTATCTGGTCAGGAAAGTGATGGAATCGTTATTGCGGAAGAAGCTCATTCACCCGCATAGCGGCAGTGAACGCATCCGCACGTATGTGCTGGACAAGGAAGCCTACCGCTTTCTGTTCTAGTTGCTGGTTCTTGTGCTAGATAAAATGAGTTTAGTGGCCGGATGCTAGTGGAGATGTTGGGGCGTGTTGGGGCGTGTTGGGGCTGGTGAGCATGTTGGCGGGGATGTTGGCGAGGTTAGGTTGTTGGGGCTGGTTATTCATTTGTGGCTGGTGCTGGCTGGTGATAAGGATGCTAGTTGGTGAAAAGAAGATGAGTTGGATTGGGGATGGGATGATTGGAATGCGTACACTAGTGCTGATTAGGAGGTTTAACTTAAATCCTTTAAACTATTTTTGTGTTTTTGCGTCCATTTAGGTGAATAGCTTAAATCCTTTACACTATTTTCGCTCAGCACCCCTGATTTCGGCCATTTAGACTGTTTTCTCAAAATTTAGCTTAAAGGATTTAAACTATTTGGCTCGAAATCGCATAATTCGGCGAAATAGCTTAACAATTTTAAACTAAGCGCTGCGCGGCCGCCGATCGAGCAGTCCCGCGCCGCGCCAACGCCTCTCCCCTATAGCCCCACCTTGCCTTGCTGCTCCATGATTGTTCGGTGTGTGGGCATCAAGCACACCGAGATGAGCGTAGCAACCGCCAGGCCTACACCAACTGTGAAGATCGCCTGGATACCGGCTGCGACCTGCGCGATATCGGCATTCTCGCTGCCTAGCGTGTAGGCATTCAAGATGCTGCCGAATACCGCTACGCCAATCGTCTGGCCCAGCGATTGCATCAGTGTTACTGATGCGGTGGCCGCTCCGCGATATTCCTGCACAACTGCGGATTGCACGAGTACCGTTGTCGGTGTTGAGATATAGCCCATGCCGAAGCCCATCAGACATACGATGCCGATCAGTATCCAGTAGGGTGAATCGATCTGCAATAGAGACAGCCAGGATACGGCTAACGTTAAGGTAACCCCGCCGAATACGACCGAGGTCTTCGCACCGATTCGGTACAGCAGCCAGCCGACCGAGATCGAACCGGCCTGCCAGGCCAGCGACATCGGCATCAGCGTAAGGCCGGATTCCGTAGCGGTATGGCCTAATACGGATTGGATCCACATCGGCAGATAGACGGATACCATCGCCACAATGCTGAAGGCGAATAATACACTAACGTTGAGCGCCGCGATCACCCGGTTCTTGTACAGCTTGAGCGGGATCATCGGCTCGGCAACTCGCAGCTCAACGAAGATGAAGAAGGTAAGCAGCACGACAGCCACTATGAACAAACCAATAATAAGCGGCGAGCTCCAGCCGTAGTCCGACCCGCTGAGCAGCGCGAACAACAGCGCGGACAACCCAATCAGGAACACGGTCGCGCCCAGGTAATCGATCTTGGCGAAGCGGCGCTCATGACGCTCATGCAGATAAGCAATAATGATCACGATACTGAATACGCACACCGGCACATTCATATAGAAGATCCAGCGCCAGGACGCATAATCCACGAAGTAACCGCCCACCAGCGGTCCCAGCAAGGCCGCAATCGACCAGACCGAGGCGAATACACCTTGAATCTTCGCGCGCTGCGGACCCGCGTATAGATCGCCAACGATCGTGAAGACGACCGGCACTAGCGCGCCATTGCCTATCCCCTGAATCAAGCGGAACCAGATTAATTGTGTCATCGACCCTGCGCTGCCGCATAAGACAGAGCCAATCGTGAACACGACGACCCCAATGATGAAAATACGTCTCCTGCCATACATATCACATAGCTTGCCGAAGATCGGCGTGGCGACACAAGTCGCCATCGTATAGATCGAGAACACCCAGCTGAACAGAGACAGTCCCTTCAGCTCTTCAATAAGCGTTGGTCCCGCTGTAACGACAACGGTTCCATCCAATGCGCCAATGAACAGCGCTGCCAATAAGCCGATGGTGACCATGCGGCGGTTCGTTATTTTGTCCATTCGTAATCTCCATTGTCATCTCTAGTAGTCCAATCACTGCAATCTATTCTATCATAGGATACTAGGTTTAGGATAATCCCGAATGCGTCTCATGGTCGCCCGTCCGCTTACTGTACGAATTTAATAATCTCGTTCAGCTTCTTATCGCCTACCTGTCTCCACTTGCTCTCGTACTTAATGCGATCATCCGGGTCGACCGGCTTCTGGAATTGATTCAAGCCGAGTGTGTCCAGCATGCTGAAGTCCAGGTCATCCCGCAGCAGCCCGGCATGCATAATATGCTTGATCATGAACGGCTCGCCGAACCGCACATAGGCATTGTCGTCATCCAGCTTGCCGTCTATGACCTCAGCAGGCACACGCAGATAGATCGACACGCCCTCCCGCTGATACAGAATGCAGTCGAAGTAAGCCTCATAATACTCCCAATTCCCGCATATATGGAAGTCATGCTGCTCGAATATTCGCTTGAAGTACCCATAGTACGATTGTTTGCCAGTAATGTCTGATGTCAGTGCGAGCATGTCAAATTCCTCCTGTATCTCGTTTACAACTAGTGTTGCGACAGGAGGATGGTTTTATACCCGCTTGCTAAGAGGACCGCAATAATAATCTTAGGAGCTTGAAGGCTGCTTGTATTCTTGAGCGCCTCATCTGTGTCTGTACATAGCGATAATCCGTCAAGATAACCCCGGCATCGCGCAGCCCATAGGCGAAATCATCATCCATCAAAAGCTTATACTCCCATACGCGCTTCTCCCAGTTCGGAATATGCTGCAGTGCCCATTCGTCCTCCACGCCGGGATGAACATAGGTCTCGCTAACACCCGCAGGCAGCTTGTACAAGCGCTCGATAATCGACTTCTTAAAGCTGTCGTAGGTCTCCCCTTCTTGGATGCGATAAGGATGCGAGAGCAGATAATCCGGGATCTGCACACCTAGCACATCGGCCAGCGCGGCACCCATCGCGACCGGACGCTCGATGTCGGATAAGGATTCTATCAGATGATCGTTCTGATCGATATAGCGGAAGAAGCGTGACGGTAGTCCCCAGCGTGACGATTGCCATAGCGCTTGCGGCAATAGGCTGCGACCAGTGGCCATGCCGTACAGGCTGCCCATATGGTTATCAACATGGCTAAGCAGGAGACCCTTCTGTACTGCTGTGTCGTACTGCGCCTTGATTTCCTTCACGACCGCCTTCGTGTCGGCGCCTTCTTCGAACTCCTTGATTGTGCGATATTGATAGCCTTCCTCATCATGCAGAGAGGGATCACCGGTCAGGCTCTTCCAGCGCAGCGCATCGTACTCGCTGGTGAGCGTCAGATGCAATCCTACATTCTCCTGCTTCCTGCGCGCCGCCCAATCCGCTGCTTCCTCGAAACCAGGGGCAGGCACCATAATCGTCGCCGATGAGGCCTTACCCTCCTCCAGAATATGCATGATCGCTTGATTGGCAGCCGCGCACTGACCGAAGTCATCACAATTGATGATCAGTCTTCGGGTCTCATTCTTAGTCATTGTTCGAATTGCCTCCAATACGTTCAGTAAACTTGAATTTATCCGTATACGAGATGAGTATGGCTACCAGCAACAGACAGAATGGAACGACGCTGCTCAGATAGCGGAATGTCGCTTCCGGATTATCCCCTGGGTTATCACCGCTCTCATACCCGAAGATAAGCCCTACTATGAAGAAGGCTAATGCGGAGATCAGCCCGCTGGAACGCGTGATGAAGCCTGCGACCGCGGTATAGATACCTTCCCGGCGCAGCCCAGTCGCTTCCGCATCCTCGTCAATAATCTTACCGCTTACAATCGGCGGAGTGACCAAGAAGCCGGCCAGCCCGAAGCCGACTGCAATTCCTGCCGCAATACCGCTGATCAGGTTGAAGCCGAACCACATCGGAACAACTGACAGCGCATAGAGGTATAAGGATAACCGCCATGCGCGGGTCCCGTCCATCCGTCGGATGATCCAATACCAGACGAACACTAATGGGATAACCGAGACGAATACGGAAGCCAGCAGGATAGATACCTGCGCCTCGGAGATGCCCAGCACATACTTCGCATAGAAGGGAATCATCGAGCTGATAAGCCCGTTCACTGTCTGAGCGAAGGAATTGGAGATATTGAAGATCCAAAATTTCTTGTTCTTGAATGTGAGCTTGAACGCCTCGACCAGCTTGAAGGGCTCCCGCTCCGTCTCCTGCGGTATCTCCCGCACGCAGAGCATCGTAATGAGCATGAACGCTGCGAAGATCGTCGCATAGATGACCGCCATCATCGAGAATCCGATTGCTGCGAAGATAATCGGCGTGAGCGCGGTTGCAATCAGAAGCGCCACAACCTGATACCCCTGCTGAATCGCAGAGGCCTTAGCACGCAGTCGATCTCCACGGAACAACTCAGGGAAGAGCGCGCCATAGTTGACCCACAGCACGGTCGCAACCGTCTCATAGAGGATCAATGCGATTAGAAACCAAGCGAATAAACCCGACTCGGATAGCGACTCAGGAGGAGAGAATACCATGATGAACGTCAGCATGAATAATGGAATTGCGCCGAATACCCACGGTCTTCGTCGTCCATAGCGCGTCTTCGTACGGTCGGACCAGTATCCGAAGATCGGATTATTCGCGGCATCCCACATCAGGAAGATCATACGAGCTATGGTCGCTAGTCCCAGACCCAGACCCAATTTATCAACATAATAATAGCTGTAGAATGAGCTGAAAGCCTGACTGGGAACCATCATAGCGAACATACCTAGCGAGAATGTGTACGGGGAATTAATCCAACTGCGCCTCATGGGCAGCCCTCCATTTATAAAAAGATAGGATCACGTACACAATTTCGACATAAATCTCCAATCCCCTTCTACTTAACCAATTTGTTCGTCATCCGTCTGATTTTTTCCCCGGTATCCAATGAGATACGTTAGCAGGAACCCGATTGCGAACGCGATTCCGACCCCAATGCAGAACTGCAGAATGGGTGAAAACGCGGGAATTGACAGGACGCTAGGCAGCACAAAATCATTCATCACGACACCTAAACTGCCGTTAACCGCACCGCCAATCGCTGCTGCTATTGCCACATAAACCATCGTCCTTCTATAACGCAAGAGTAAGCCGTAATAGATGGCTTCCGTTGTTCCTGCTAGAGCGCCCGGGACAATCCCGCTCGCTGCAATTGATCGAATTTCCTTACTCTTCGTTCGCAGTAGAATCGCTACCGCAATACCGAGCTGCGCGAATGGGCCAGCAGCGGCGGCTGCAATAATCGGATCCGGTCCAGCAGCTAAATTGGAAATCGCTAATGGAATAATCGTCCAATGGAGACCGGCAATTGCCAGGAACGTCCAAGTCCCGCCAATAACCGCGCCCGCCAGCCAGCCGCTCTTATCACTTAAGAAAGTAATCGCAGAGCCAAGCGCCTCACCGAATAATGTCCCTAATGGACCGAATATCAGCAGTGTCAGCGGAACAAGAATCAATAAGGACAACAAGGGATTGACGAAGATCTGAATCTCTTTATAAATGAACTTCCTTAGCAATTTCTCTAACCCCGCATACACGAACATGGCAAGTAAAACCGGGAACACGCTTGCCGAATAATCGGTTAGCAGAACAGGGATACCGAGGAAATCGATTGTTTCCTTACCGCTATCGACAAGCTCGATGATCTGTGGCATCAGAAGGGATGCGCCAATCGCACCCCCGACATACCCATTGGCTCCAAGCTTAATGGCAATCGAGATCCCCAGGAATACAGGTAGAAAATAAAACACCGCACTCCCGGCAGCTGATAACACCATATAGGTGCCGCTATCCTCCGATAGCACCCCGGACATCGTTAAGATGGATAGGAATGCTTTTAATAGACCGGCGCCCGCCAGCAAGCCAATAATGGGGGCGAAGCTCCCAGAGACAACGCCCAACACTTTAGACAGCATGGACTCTTTTTTAATTCTCGTCATCGGTACACCCCTCTAATAGTTCAAACCATGACCAAGTGTATACACGTTACCATCGCTGTCCTTATATGCATATTGGAGCCCATTCGGCATGTACTTATCCTTGTCATAGCCGGGCACATCGTTCCTGGATACACATTCCCCATTCTGATACACAGCAATCACCTCTTCATTCGCCGGTAAGGTTAGGGGAAGAACACCAGTAGGCGCGTGGCTTCCTGCCAATACTTCAAGCTGCGCATTGAAGAATGTATCATATCCCGCTACCAGCGCATCCGCGAGCGGTTCGACATTCCCAAGTATCCACGGAAGAATGATATTTACACTTATCACGACTTTACCGCCACGGCTATGAATGTCTTCTGCTATACGTTGGAGATGGTCCATACCTTGCAAGGTTGTCTCTTGATACAAGGAACCATCTACACCAGACACAACCTTGTCCTCACAGATCTCGAGCTCCAGCAGGCCAAGCGTTGCGTTGAAGTACGATCCTGATTTGGGATGCAGGAATAGAATCGCGATGTCTGCTTCTTCATAATGGTCTGTAAGTGTGAACAAACCGAGTTCATGTGCTTCGCTTCTTGCTTTTTCTGTGTAGCGGGAGGCCTTATCGGCATCTTTGTGGAATACCTCGATATACGTTTTGCGTCCATTGGGCTTGTCCATTGTAAGGGGCAGTGTTTCATTGGAATTCTTCAGGATGGTGACTGATTTTTTATGCGCTTCATAAGCAGCGTCCCAATGCTCCTTCTGGCTAATCACTTCAGTCGCAAGCTCGGGCGCATTATACGTACGGTCATCGAACAAACCTAAGGCGAACATCTCGGTCAGAAGTCGTACATTGGCCTCATTGATCCTCTTCTCACTGATCCACCCCTTGGAGATCGCCAGCTTCAGATTCTCAATATCATTCGTATCCGCTACGATATCTGTACCTGCATTAATCGCCTTAGCGAAGCGTTCTGCCTCACTGCGCTCCTCCATGCCCCAGCTCATATTGTTAATAATCCCGCTATCACTATTCACATAGCCTTGGAATCCAAGCTCTCCGCGAAGGATGTGATTTAAGAAGTAGTGATTGAACGCAAATCCAACCTCTTCGAATGGGATATCCGCGCCTTCAAATTCCTGAACTATACTCTTCTTGATACTCGGAATCGAGTAATAAGGCATAATGGAAGATGCACCATGCAAGACCGCAGCTCGGAATGGGGGAAGATGATACTTCTCCAAGCTGCCCGGAGTCGGGTACAAGTTCCACTTCCCTTCCTCATAATGAGGATCGAATCCGTTCTCGCGCGCTCCGCCGCCAGGGAAGTGCTTGATGGTCAATGCGATACTATGGTTACCAACGGCTTTTCCTTGAAGCTCCGTAATCAGACGACCCATGACATCTGCGATAAATACTGGATCTTCGCCGAATGTACCGTATGTACGCTGCCATCTCGGATCGGTCACCACATCGGCCATATACATATAGCCTTTTCTAATCCCTGTGGCATCCCACTCTTGGCGTACAACCTTGGCGAATTGATTGATTAAAGAGGCGTCTCCGCCATTCTTAATGTCGCCCTTCGCTGCTGCGGCAAGGCCTAGCGTGCCTGGCCATGTGGAGAATACACCTGCCGCATCATTCATACCGAACACCGCTTCAGCATTCTCATTCCGAGAATTCGAAGCTACTAGGACCGGTATACCAAGCCGTGTACCCTCTGCCACTTCATTCATCTTATTGATCCACTCTGCAATTTCAGCCGGGCTAAAATTATCTCGTAAGATGAAGTGTCTTAATTTCCGTGATTCTATCGTATGCGTCGTGCCATAAACCTTGCTTGTGGCGAAGATTGTTTCTCCTTTTTCAATTACGCTTTCATCTAATACACCATCTTGACTCGTCTTACTTTTATCGGCTTGTGCGAGTCCCATCTTGCGCGAGTTAATCAGCATCATCCCAATCTTCTCGTCCATATTCATTAGGGAAACAAGATTCTCAGCGCGTTCTCTTGGACCGAGGCGCCAGTCCTCATAAGGGTCAAGCTGTCCATTACTATTGAGATCCTTAAATTGCAACCCTTCCTGTTCGATAAGCTTCTTCTTCCGTGTTCTTAATTCAGGCTGCTGTCGCAATGTAGCACACTCCTCAGATCGTGATTAGCTATTATTGTATCGGAATATGAGGTATGCTGTCCAAATTTCTCATTCCGATTCGAATAATCGCTCTCCACGATGCAGCCGCCAGGCGATTGTAGCGGTGTGCGGCATCTCTCTCGCTGTTGGCGCGTGGGCGGCCAGATAACGAGCACATGCAATCAGCATGGTGTTCGCAGCGCGTTCAGCTAATGCCTCCGTCCCCTTTAACGAGCACCAATGATCGTATTCCACGATAGCTGCTTCGTACATTTGGAACGAATGAAATTCTGCGTCTTCACGCAATAAGCAATGACCGAGCGTGTTCAGCAACGGTTCGACATCGCGTCCAGTATCCAAATAACCGGCAACCCAGCCCGCTGCTTCCTCCACTTGCTGCCGTCGGTCTAGCAGCGACAGTAGGTCATCCATCGGCGCATCCGCGATGCGATTGTCAACATCCTTCTTCGGCCTAGGTGCACGCGGCACATTCAGGAAGCGATCATGATAAATTGAGACTGCCCCGTAGAACATTGCGCGATACAGCAGCGGTTCCTTGGAGCGCAGCAGCCTCTCATGAACAGCGTGGGCATAGGTGAAGGTATGAAGAACGGCGAACCAATCCCCGAAGTCATTCTGTGTATGGAATCGAACGATTCGTTCTGCTGCTGCATACGTAATCAGCCGCGCCAGACGAGCTGGTTCAATTCCTCCCAATAGCGCATCAGCCAATTGTTGGATCATGACGAGAGACTGATCGGTCAGTAATTGCTCCACGAATAATTCATCATCGAATGGTACCTTAGGAGCTTTAGCTTGCTGAGACCAATCTGCGACTTGCAGCTGCTCGAAGACTTCCTTCAGCGGTGTGACTAGATCAATCGGAGATTGCCAATGATGCTGTTCCTCGCTGCGTGTAGGGTTTCTAAGAATTGGAGTAAGCGAGGCAAGAATCGTCTCCGCAGCGTCCCGACCAATAACCTGCTGCATCTCAAACGCCTTGTTATGAAAATCTAATGTGTGCCCGCCGTCCAAGAAGAAATGATCGGTGACGGCTACAAGCATCATATCCGCAAGCTCATCTGGGGACATGCCTTCGGCAATCGCAGTCAGCAACACCTTCTCCGCGCCTTGCGTATCACGTACTTCCACACAATTGCGATACCAGTCTGCTAGTCGCTTGGCTGATGTGTCTGCGGATGGCAATGGACCTAGCAACCAACGTGGAGCTCGACCTGCTGCTGAACGCGCCACATGTACAAGTCCGTGGTATAGCGCTAGAATTCGCCCTTGCTTATCCAGCTTAGGCAGCACATTACGCATGGCCGTTAATATAGTCAAGCCACTGCCCCAGCCACTGCTTTGCGATGTCCCATATATAATGCCGACACGCACGATCTCGTCCTCTGATACACCTGCTTCAATTAGACCAACTACAGCTTTAGCGATAACAATGCCAATATTCTGCTCCAAGCCTTCCTGCAACCGCTGATTCAGCTTCGCGATCGTCATCGTTCGCCGAGGTGCTGGATTAACCCACACCTCGCTGCCTTCGATCATGACATCATGAGCTAGCGCATCGTCTGCCCATGGATCAAGTGTACCTCCACTGCATACATCGAAGCGTGCATGATGCCAGTGGCAGGTCAATATTCCATTACAGAGACTTCCCAGGTGAAGGGGGAATCCAAGATGCGGGCAGCGATTATCCACTGCTGCTGCTCCATCTTCATGCGGGAATACGACGATTCCCCCTTTAATGACTTTCGCACCCTCTGATTGCAATTGTTCTAGTGTGCCAGCACATATCCATCCTTCTGTTTGCATTGGCTCTCCTCCTAAAAAACAATTGGTGAAACCGCATTTTGAAGTACCGCAACCATGCTCCAACCAGCAATTCTAGCGGTTCTTGAGTAAATGTTGAGATCGGTCTGCACTTCTTCTCCTTGAATGACTATTTTGTATTCATCCCCTATAAAGTTAGGAACTGCATCAATATTCAAGGTCGTCTGTTCAGGTCCAGCGCTTGCTAGTGCTGTTGCAACTGCCACATTAAAGTGAAACGGCAGCATGTCTATCGCTTCTCTTGTATTTCCGCTAAACACCTGCTCTGGCTCTGTTATCGTCATTAGTTCTTCTTTGAACAGCGGCGTATAAAATAAAGATCGTAGTGACTTTTTAGAGGTCATCGTTGCTTGAATCGGGCTCATGAGGGCCGCTGTACGAAGAACGTCAAAGCCTCCAACCGCGCCGCTGGCGATGTATACCTTCTGATTATGCTCTCTTGCTGTCTCTCTAACGGTATGATAAAAGGCTGAATCTGCAAATGCTCCAATCGTAAGCACGACTAAATTGGACCCGCCCTGTAGGATCGTTTCCGCGTAATCGCGTAACGCTTGTGGGGATGCAGCCTCTGCTACGAAATCGGGCTTAAGATCCATCAGCTCTTGAATAGTCGTGCATGGCTTACCGCCATAACGGGCTGCAAAAGCCTGTGTCCGCTCAGGATTCCTCCCCATCACACCCACCAGCTCATACTCGGGGAGATGAGTTTCCAAAGCATTGGCGACAATCTCATTCAATCTTCCGCAGCCCAATAAGGCAAGTCTTGTTTTTTTCATTATATGTAAAGCTCCTTTACGTATGTAGTCGTCCTGTAGCTTGATTATAACATTGTACTACCTATAATGAATCTATAGTCTATCTCCGGCTAAGACTAAACTCAGGAGGGAATATACATCATGTGGATGGTCATTATTATTTTAGCGATTAATATCGTTTATGTTTCCTTTTTCACAATTCGTATGATTCTTACTCTAAAAGGTCAAAAGTATCTTGCAGCTGCACTTAGCTCCATAGAGGTTATGATCTATATAGTTGGATTAGGTCTAGTCCTGGACAATCTCAATGAGATCCAAAATTTAATAGCATACGCTGTAGGTTATGCACTCGGAGTGCTCTTAGGATCGAAGATAGAGGAGAAATTAGCATTGGGCTATGTTACGGTAAGTGTCATTACGAATCGATACGATGAACCGCTTCCGAACAAGCTCAGAGATGCAGGTTATGGGGTTACATCCTGGATCGGCGAGGGTAGAGATGGCCCACGGTTAATGATGGAGATCTTGACTAGAAGAATGGAACAGAAGGCGTTGTATAATCAGATTATCGCCTTCGATTCCAAGGCATTCATCATCTCCCACGAGCCAAAACACTTCCACGGCGGGTTCTGGGTAAGAGGCATAAAGAGAAACGCCACATCTTCTGGAAAAACCCACCACGTCATGCACGAGGACAATCTTCCTGGCGTCAAAGAGAAGACAGTTCAGGAAGCGATTTCCAAAAACGAGGATTAGTCAGTTTCAACTATGATGATGTTATGTTAGGAGGTTGTTTAACATTGAGGAATGAGTTTGCGGGTATAATTATAAGGAAGTTACTAACAACCTTCATCACCGTTACGATATCCTCTATCGTGTTAGCTTCAATGTACGTTACCGAATCAACTTCTATATATAATCTTGGCAATCATCTGATACAAGGGTCGCTCTTCTATGGTATATATATCGGGGCGATTGTACTCGTATATGGCAATGCAGTTTCGATTGCGTTAGAGTACATCCAGAGAAAGTGGTTGAATTATCCCAATGGGGTCTTCATTTTACTTCATGGCCTATTTGGGCTTGCGAATGGATTGCTTTTTCAAGTCATTGGATTTGCATGGTCAGGAATGGTTGTGGCTTTATTGTACGCAATCATAGATAGATGGCTGCTTAAGAGAATGTCAGGTGGTAAGAGTCTGAAAGCTTTCCTAATTGTGTCTGTACTGATATATGGTCTTTCTTGGGGAATGCTGCAAATCACCTCTCCTTCGTTGCCGCCTTTTACTAAGGAGGATGCCGTGAACTTTGCCACCTCGGGGAAAGGGACGGTCACTGATTTATTTCCCAAGGAGATCGCCAAGAAGGTCGACAATATAAGTGGATATACCGTTTCAAGGGAAACAAAGGTTGAAGAATCGGAACGAGGAGTGTATATCGTGACCTTCGTCGAAAGCTGGTCTAGCGAGGAAGACAGCGGTGAGTGGTATGCTTCTTACAAAGTAAAGCGCGGACAATTGTCTGCCTATGGCGGCGGGGGAACTGAGCCTCCATATCGTTAGTTAGTTCAAAACACGTTTAATCACCTTCGCTGGCATACCTCCAAAACCCGTGTAATGGCTTAATACACATCTCCACGATTATCAATCGTTAATATGTAAACTACACTTTCGTCCAAATTCACTTCAAATATGATTCGATATGTACCCACTCGAAGGCGCATCAGATTCCCCTTGCCCTGAAGAGGTTTGATATCACCATGCGGTGGCCGAACAATAAGTCCCTTCAATGCTTTTACAATACGTCCTTGGACAGTAGCTTCTTGTTTTTCTAGAAACTTCAGAGCGCGCTTATGGTAGATCAACTTTGAGTTTAAACTCATGATTGGCTTCACTTCCAGTTATATAACCTTCATTAGCGTTAAGTTGTTGTAATTCCTCATCACTTAAAGGGATATCGTCAGGTTCTAATTGGGCAATTTCGTTCCAATCAGGACGATCTTTAATAGCAAGGAATTGTATATAATCAAAGGCTGATTGTTTCTCTTTCTCTGGCAGCTGATCGAATAATTTCATCACATCTTCTTTGTTAACAGCCATGTTGGAATACCCCCTTACTTGTAATTGTTATTATACACGAAGATACATGAAAGATGAATCGATAATCAGTTATCGCCGAATAAGTGTGCATTGTCCTTCCCTGAAGCAGGCGCTGATCGAGCACAATATCGACAACATCATACTTTAATTGATCTGAGTTTAATTTGGCAAAGTGCCTGCGCGCACACTCTATCTTTGCCTTCTCAACCTCCCGCAGCTACACAATAGCCCAAATGGGATAATAATTACCGACTGGTGTCGGGATGTAGAATCCTCGGGGCAGCTTCGCATATATGTTCACTTCTTTGCTTGTGTCCAACTCCTTAGCATCGTTTCAATAATGGTCGTTGCATTCTGCTCATTAATCAGCTTGGATGCCCGAATGATGAACTCCTCAGGGTTTCTCTGAAACAACATAAAGGTAGACTGCTTTACTCTCTTCAATATCGCAAACCGAGCTGCTTGGCACTGTGAATGACAAGGTGAGAGAGCTGCGTGACTTGATGGACCAATTGAACAACAAAGTGAATCAGTTTAAAGTGTAGCTATCTGGGAACTTATTCCTCACTCTGGTCGTCTATTAGAGATAATAGAATGGAAGGATTGAGCGCATGCCTCAACATCGATTCCGTAAACTGATTCTGCTCATTAGTCTAAGTCTACTGATCGGAGCAGCAGCTTGCGATCATAACGTAACAGTCGAAGATAAGACAAGCGTCATTGCGGAGGCGCATCTAGATATCGATCAGGACGGACGGGACGAGTTGTTGATAGTTCGTATGACCAATGGCCAGTTGATCAAGGAGGAAGAGCCCGGACCTTATCAAGGTTCCTATCATCAGGGGCAATTCCAGCTGGAGCTCGTTGCTGCCGACGGCACGGTGCTGCATACGCTCGATCTGAATCCTTCGTTCAACGGGGAGCCGCTGATCTTCCATGAAGACCGGGCTTTCGATATCGTCTTCGAAGATTATAATAACGATGGACGACCTGATTTCACAATTGGTCAATATTTTAGCTCGAACGGATTTATGTATAATCTCTACTCGATTCACCCAGATGGAATAAGCGTATTGCACCAAGATCTATTGTCTGCCCATGGCAATTACTCGATCCAATTCGAGAAAGTCGGCCAAACATCGTTTAGAAACCGCTACTATGATAATAAACAAGGCCAATACATCGATACGTTATATACTTGGCAAGGAAGTCAGTTCGTCCGGACTGAATGCGAAGGCTGCGACATGCCGACTCACATAGATGCGGATGATGTGGACAACAACGATGAAAAGGACCATACAGCTATCGAAGAAGCTCCAGCAGGCCCACCGGGTGAGCTGTCATTAACGATGGGGCCGACAGCAGAAGGCTTCCGCCTAACGCATGATCGATTATACGCCCCCCACATCAGCAGCGGTCCGCATATCTCCCCACCAATAGACGGTGTACGTTACGCTGTACATGTGGTCAGGCGCGACTACACCACCGCGGCAGAGAGTCATAACCGCAGGGACGCTGTTGTTGTCAACTCCTTAACTGGCCATTTCAACAGCTATCTGATGTATGAAGCTAAGGTCGATGATCTTTATAATAGTGACTCATTAGCAGATGCATACGGAGTGATCAATGACGGGCAGTTGCTGTACGTTGCAGTAGTAACCGATGAGAGCCGGCCAGGCGGGTATTATTACCGTGTGGAGAAGATGAATGTATTAACCGGCGAAACAAGCATCCTGCTCGAGGAGCTGCCTGACGCACCGATTGATGATCATTTTGGCCCAGGGTGGTTGAACGATAAAAAGAATACACTCATCCTGAACAGCTATAATACCGGTTTATTGTGGAGTATTGACGTAAATACTGGTGATGTGAGCATGCCGGATATACAAATCAGGCATTCCTGGCCGTTCTACTTGACGATTCCCTCCCCGGATGGGCAGCGATTCTGGCATGCCGACTTAAATGGCAATAGCAGTTACAAGTTGTACAATTTAGACGGCAATCTGCTAGCGGCTGTTCCATTCCCTGCTGGCTACGATCAATACCCGGCGTTCCGCTGGAGTCCAGATAACCGATATGCGGCCTACCACGACACGATGGATGGGGATGGCAGGCATATCATCGACGACTCAGGCGAGATGTACATCATCGCTCCGCAGCGCATCCGCTTCTTCGACGAGTCGGGCAAGTTGGTTCGAACATTGCAGTCCGACACAGCCGCCGACGGTTATATCGAGCTTTCTGGCTGGATAGACGGTGTGAAGGATACCGTGTTGCTGCATGAATTCGAGCTGGATCGGAGTGTGAAGCCAGTGATGAGCGTCAACTCCCAGTATCGCATGCTCAATATTCGTACTGGCCAAGAACAAGCTTTGCAAGCCGAGTCTGAATTGACCCGATTGAAGGATGCCGATCCTGCTCGCTTGGACAAGTACATATATCAGCACATTCATTGGGTCGATCGGCAGCAAGCTCTTGTCTACGTGTCCCAGCAACTCGGCTTCTGGCTAACCGAACCTAGTTCAACTGAACAACTTTGGTACTTTCCTTCCTACACGGACGGAACAACCTACTTACATATACGTGATAGCGAATCGAATCAAATTCATACTAAGGAACTCCCGTACGTTCTCGATTTCGCACGCCTATTAAACCGGGATTGGATCGTTGATCGCGATATGACCTATATCCAATTACCACTATCCAATTAGGAGATGAATCTTTCCTTGGCTGATCTGCTCAAGAACATCTACAACGAAACATATTTGAATAAATTAATCGCGGCACTAACCTCCATTTATCCGGACTTCCCGGGCGCTCGATTCAAGAAAGCCGTATTCGCAGATGACTGGGAAGCGCTGGAGTTGAAGCAGCGGATGCGGCGTATCACGGTCAGTCTTCGCGATGCCCTGCCGGAGTCGTATGCAGATGCGGTACGATTGCTGATGAATGTGATCCCAACGCTGAAGGGCCTCATCGCCAGTATTGCCGATACTAGAGCGTCTGAAGGCCGATGAATCCGAATATGTGCGGCGCAGCGTGGCGAATAACTTGAATGATATCGCCAAGGATCATCCACAGCTCGTGTTAGACATCGCGGGCAGCTGGCTCGGCCACAATCCGCACACGGACTGGATCGTGAAGCATGGCTGCCGCACGCTGCTGAAGAAGGGCGTACCCGACGCACTAGCACTGTTCGGCTTCTCGCCGGAGAAGCTGGCCGAGGTGGACAGCCTCACTATACAGCCTGATCCTGCGACGATCGGCGAGAGTGCCTCCCTCTCCTTCAACCTCCGCCTGACTGCGAATGAGCCTAATCGTCTTCGTATTGAATACGGCATCGATTTCGTGAAAGCCAACGGCTCCCACAGTCGCAAGCTATTCAAGATCACGGAGAATACATATGAGCCAGGTTCGGTATACAGCTTCACGCGTAATCACAGCTTTCGCGAGATGACGACCCGCAAGCATTATCCGGGCACCCATGCGCTCGTTGTCATTGTGAACGGCATCGAGTGCGCGAGTGTGACGTTCGAGCTGCAGATAATCCATTAAATCCAAATAACTCCTTGGTTGGCCTCGTAGCCAACCAAGGAGTTATTCCTTACGAATAAATCGTTTTTACTACCTCACGATCCGAATACGTTAACTCTACTTCATCGATTCCTGGGAGCGGTCGTAGAAATCCTGATGCAGCTTCACATATTTCGTTATGTTCATCTTCCCGAGATTGTCCAGATGCGTTTTCCACTGAGCATCATCGACGCCCTTCAAGACGGATTGCGCGAGAAAGTTCTGAATGTATGTGTTGATTTCTGTATACATCGTATTCTTATCTTGCTGCGCCTCCATCGTGTCCATTCCGAGCGGAAGAACCTCTTTTTTCAAATGCGGCAAGTACAACTGCTGTTTGTTCTGTAGCTTGATATCCCGGGGATCGGTTAATTTCAGTCGATCGTTATGTTCGTCCGTCAGCAGGTAGAATCCGGACATACCTGGCGATTCCGTATGCCTGAATTCTGCGAAGTTGTTCAGCCCAGTAGGAATCGTCGTTATTTTCTCCCATTTCCCATCATCTACATTTCCCCAGATGACATCCTTTCTCCCGAAGGAGAGCGTCATCATTCGTTCGAAATCAGCATTCATATAATCGTACATGCGTATAATCGCTTCTGGATGCTTAGCATTTTTGCTGATCGCGAATTGATCGGCTTTGAAATCGCCGGGTGCCTTCTCCCCCATCACCGTTCTATGTCCGTCTTTGTCCTTCATCGGCACGATGTCGACATAATCGTTCACATGGTCCGTACCAACCACGATATCGGCATAGGAGTGGTGATTGAAGAAGCCGATGATGCCCTTGTTACCCTTAGTCACAAAATCTGTGTTCTTCTGAACGAAACCATCCGGATCGATAAGTCCTTCCGAATAGAGCTTATGCAAGTATTTCAGGTATTCCAAATACCGCGGATCGGAAGGAACAAATATGACTTTTCCATCTTCCACCATAACATGTGTACTGCCGTCGTTGACCAAGTTAAAGTGCCAGAGCATCGGATCCAAACCGTAATACCCATCCGTATAGAAGCTATAAGGAATCTCATCCTTTAACCCGTTGCCGTTCGGATCCTTCTCCTTGAAGGCCTTTAGCGTCTCATATAACTCATCCGTCGTTTCGGGCATCTTCAGCTTCAGTTTATCCAGCCATGCCTGATTAATGGAAAACCCGATGTTGGCATAGGCACCTTTAGATTGAAGCAAGGGCAGCGAATACATATTGCCGTCCGGAACGGTTCCTGCAAACTTGTATTCAGGATGATTCTCATACAGTTGAACCAGAGTAGGCGAATACTGATCGATCAGGTCGTTGAGCGGCAGCAGCGAATCCTTGTTCAAGGTCAGGTTGGGAATCCCGCCAATAATGACATCCGGCAGATCACCTGAGGCGATCGTCACATTGATCTTCTCCGTCCAGGCCATCGCTGGAACCTCGGTAATATCCAGCTTCAGTCCAGTATCCCTTTCAATCATCTTGATCGCTTCTTTATCTTTCCAGCTTGTACGGTCGCTATTGTTCTTCGCCACCATCATGGTGATTGTTACCGGCTCGTTTACAATCGGTAAGCCCGTCTGATTTACTACGCTGCTAGTTTCCCCCGTCTGGCTCTTCACGTTCCCAGCTCCGCCCGCGCAACCGGACAGCAATGCCGCTAGCAAAGCCAATGACAGCAGCAAACCGCTCCTGTTTCCCTTCCTGCGTGCTTTCATATTCCAATACCCTCCCGCTTTCTATTAGCAAGCGCTTTCATACCTGCAATTCTATTATAGAAAATGCAAAATACTGTTTGTATGGAATAACTTCAGCACTCTTTGTCATGAACTCATATCTTGAGGAGCTTAGGCAGCCGAACCCGCACCAGCGTACCTCCACGACTGCCGCTTATAACCTGTAGTCCGAATCGCTCTCCATACTTCAGCCGAATTCGCCATTGAATGTTGGCGATACCGATATTCTGCTTCCCGATGCCTGCTCTTTCAAGCTCTACCGGATCAACAAGCAGCTGTCGAATGCGTGCTAGTTCCTCGACTGGAATACCAGGCCCATTGTCGCGAATTTCGATGATGATGCAGTCATATTCAATTCTGCCCTCGACAATCAGGCTCCCATGCCCCACCAACTTCTCCAACCCATGATAAACCGCATTCTCAACCAACGGCTGCAGAATCATTTTGATCGTCACCATATCAAGCATATCGTGCGGGAGTTGAATGGACCACTCAAATCTGCCGGCAAAGCGAATATCTATAATCTTCATGTACTGCTCCACGATGTAAGCTTCATCCCTTATACTGATTTCATCCTCGCCTTTGATCCCGTACTTGAATATTTCCGCCATCGAGACGGTCATCTCGGCTATTTCCGGCACGTCCCTGGCATACGCGATGCCGCCAATACTTTGCAGCGTATTGAATAAGAAATGCGGATTCACCTGGCTTTGCAGTGCGTAAAGCTCCGTCTGCTGCCTGCTGATTTCGATCTGATACACGCGTTTCTGAACCGCCAGCTGATGATTGTTCATCATATCCAGTTTCTTTAACATCCGGTTGATATGAAGCGCGATGCCGCCAATTTCACTTTGATAAGGTGTGACAATCACTTTGCCGAATTCTTCGTCACCGATCTTTCCAATTTCATTCAGCAACTGGGAGACAGGCTTTGCGAAGCTCCGATGGAAAACCCATCCGAGCAGCGCCAGCAAGAGGATCATGATGAAGCCGATTACCATGGCGAAGCTTTTGAAGAAATCGTAATCCTTCACCACGTTCGAGGGTTTGATCACCCCGACCATGTTCCAGCCCGTGCTGCCGATCTTCTCATGGAAGGCGATTTCATCCCCCTCCGGGTACCGTGTTGCTAGGGCGACCGACGCATGCTCCGCATTCGATGCGACCACCTGACCTTTGAAGTCCACAATCATCAGCTCAACCTGCTCAGATGGAGCCGCCTGACTAATGATGTTACGAAGCGCTTCCGGTTTCAGGAACACCACAATACTGCCCAGTTTTTCGCCCCGCCGTGCGTCCGCCGCCGCATAGATGACAGGCATAATGTAAGCAACGAAGTCGCGATTCTCGATGGCGTCGCCTTGCAGGTAAAGTAGACCGGTAGATTCGACATTCTGAATTAGGATTTGTTCGATTTGATCAAGCGCGGAATAAACTTGCGTGTCGTTATAGTAGTAAATTCGTTTCAGCTCGGGGTTCAGCAAGACGACATTCTCAATCTCTAAATTGATCTCGACTGCCGTCGTAATCATATCCTCGATATATTTTTTCGTTATGAAGATATCGAATGGGTCGGAAGAACCCATGAATGATTGCACATTGCTGCTGTACGCAAAATACAAGGCTGCCCTGCCCGCTTTATCAAGAATGAGGTTGGTCGTATTCACGACTTGTCCGATGCTGCTCTTCGTGAAGAGCTCGATTCGGCTTTTTGTCACATGTGTCACTTCAATATAGTAAATCGTCTGCACAATCAAGACTAGCAAAACCGACATTGCGATAATCAATCCGAACTGATAGCGGATCTTCAGATTGGTTAATTTCCGGATCATCTGGTCAGCGCCTCTTTCCGGTATTCCGAAGGCGTCACCCCGTAGAACTTCTTGAACACTTTGTTAAAGTAAAAGTAGTCGGGATATCCGGCCTGTCTGCCGACCTCATCGATCGTCAGATGTTTATTGAGCAGAATCCGGCTCGCTTCCTTCATCCGCAGCTCGGTAAGATGTTCGGAAAACGTCTTACCGAGATGCTTGTTGAACAAATGACAGCAATAATTGGGATTCATATAAAATTGGCGCGCCAGCGCCTTCAGACGCAGTTTTTCATGCAGACGGGTTTCGATGTAGCTAAGCATATCCTCAAAGTGGATGTTCCGTTCCTCACGGCAGTCGAGTGTAATCTCTGTAGCTTGCTCTATCTGCGATTCACCACCTAGTCGGTCGGACAGCCGAACAAGAAGATCGTCAGCCTGCTGTGGATTGATCGGCTTCAGGCAATACTCGAAGGCGCCAAGCATGATCGCCTCCTGCGCGTAGGTGAATTCAGCAAACCCGCTGACGATCACGAATTCGCTTGCAATCCCGCACGCTTTGAATGCCTTTATCAATTCAAGTCCAGTCATGCCGGGCATTCGAATATCGGTGAAGATAACATCGGGGCGAAGCGATTGTGCCGCTGATAGGGCCGAATGCGCGTCCTGCACCTCGGCAACAACCTGAAATCCCCGTTCCTCCCATCTGAACGTCCTCTTCAGATAAACGATCGTCCACGGCTCATCATCAATGAGCATCACTCTGTACGACATCGAATCCCCCCTCACACTCTTTCTCCCTTGCTGAAATTACCCTTTGACAGACCCGATCATGACACCTTTGACGAAAAACCGTTGCAGGAACGGGTAGACGCATAGCAGTGGGAGCGAAGATACAATAACCACCCCATACTTGATGACCTCGGCAATGCGCTGCTGCTCGGCGAGCGCCTCAAGCTCCGCAGCATCGGTAGGCGGCTGAAGCGCCTGTCCTTGCACCAGAATTTCACGAAGAATGAGTTGCAGCGGATACAACTTCCGCTCGGTCACATAGATCAAAGCGTTAAAATAGGAATTCCAATGACCGACAGCATAAAACAAAGCAATGACAGCTACGATCGCTTTCGACAGCGGCAGCACGATCGAGATAAAGAACCGCAAGTTCCCGCATCCGTCCATGAAAGCCGCTTCGAGAAGTTCCTTCGATATCGTATGCTCAAAAAAAGTTTTGCAGATGATTATATTATACACCCAGACAGAACCTATGATAATAAGCACCCAAGGAGTATTCAATAGATGCAGTTCCTTTACAACGAGATAGGTAGGAATCAGCCCGCCATTAAAAAACATTGTGAACACCATAATTTTCATAATTAAGCCTCGCCCCACCAAATCCTTACGTGATAACGCATACCCGGCCAGCGTCGTCACCGCCAATCCTAAGAGCGTGCCCAACACGGTATAGATGATGGTATTCATATAACCTTTCCAAATCCGGTTGTCCTGAAATATATATTCATATGCCGAGAAACTTAACCCCGATGGCGCGAAGATGACTTTGGCAGAGACGATATCCTCGGGCGAACTAACCGAGGCTATCGCGATGAAATAAAGCGGATAGAACGTCATCAGTAAAGCCAGACAGGCAATAAGCGTAACCGCCGTGTCGAATGCGATGTCAGCGCGGTTCATTCTTGCAAGCATTTCTGTTCCCCCTCTAGGTTTCGTGAGTTCTACCATAGCCCGCTGTTTGTCGTTCTATTGGCCAGCTTGTTCACGGCAATCAGAACAATAAAGTTGATCGCATTGTTAAAAAGTCCGATCGCCGATGCATAGCTGAACTGTGCTCCTTGAATGCCAATTTTGTACACATAAGTACTGATGACCTCCGATGTGGATAGATTGGGGGATGTCTGCATCAGATATATTTTCTCAAATCCGACATTCATAATATGTCCCGAGTTCAAGACCAGCAAAATAATGACGGTAGGCAGAATCGATGGCAGATCCACATGTCGGATACGCTGAAGCTTGCCCGCTCCATCGATAATAGCCGCTTCATGCAACTCTGGGCTAACACTGGCTAAAGCGGCGATATAAATAATTGACGCCCAGCCGGCAGACTGCCAGACACCGGACCATACGAACAGATGCCGGAACATACCCGGGTCCCCCAGAAAATCGATCTCCCTGCCGCCTAGTGCGCGAATAAAAATATTGACAATTCCATTTGATGGCGACAAGAAAACGAATAAAATACCGACCAATACAACGACAGAGATAAAGTGCGGCGCATAAGTAACCGTCTGCGTCACCTTCTTAAGCAGCGGAAATCGCGTGTAGTTGAGCACCAATGCCAGCATGATCGGGAACGGAAAAGCGACGATCAAATCGTACAGGCTCAATATCAATGTATTCTCAAGCAGCATCCCGAAGGAATAAGAGCTGAAGAACTTCTCAAAGTGCTTGAGCCCCACCCATGCACTGCCCCAAATGCCATTTGCCGGCACAAAGTCTCGAAACGCGATCTGCAACCCATAGAGCGGCGCATATTGGAAGACGGCCAGATAAAGCAACGCAGGGACCAAAAACAAATACAACGTTCTATTCTTAATAACTTGTTTCAATTGATGCATCCTCCCACGTAAGCGATTCCATTCATCCACATTATAGAAGGACATCACGAACGCTAGTATGGAGTTAATTCAGCGGTTTTGGTAATAAACTCAGATGCGGAAGAGGCGTTCATAATAAATAAGCCCACTTCATTTAGTAGCTTCCGCACTTATTTCAACTGTTTTTCTGCTAAATCCCCAATGATAGGCAGCTTGAACCATTTTCCCTAATAAACCTTCACCATGAGGAAAATCCACAACACCATACGGAAGTGTGACATATGTCCTGTAGCACCTAGGCATTTAGGTTGATAAGCCTAAAAAGCATCTCCAGCACAACGCTGGAGATGCTTTTTTATAGACGATCTATGAATGCGGTGCTTCAAATTTTCAATGCATACAGCAGCTTATAAATGATAACGGCCGACTCCGCTCTTGATGCCTGGGCATGAGGCCGGAAGAATCCGTCAAGGGTATCCGCTAATGATACCGGAAGCTGATGCGGATTGGACAGCTGTCTGTGCCCAGCCCGGAATATTCTGTTGGTCAGAGAATACGGCAGATGACATCGATGCTAAACCTGCAGCATTGGCAATCATAACGGCCATCTCTGCGCGAGTAATCGTCTGATTGGGCCTAAACCATCTTGCTCCGTTCTTCTCATAACCTTGAATGAACCCTGCTTGTTCGGCAGCAGACACGTATGATCGGGCCCAGCTGGAGATCAGTGCGCCATCAGCGAATCCTGTCAACATACCCTCCGATTTCATTCCTAACGCTTCCACGATCATCTTGGCAAATTGCGCCCGTGTTACGGATTCATTAGGCGCGAACGTGCCATCTCCCTGCCCGTCAATAACGCCCATGCCAGCTAAGCGATCAACATAGGCTCTAGCCCAATGTCCCTCTGCAAGATCACTAAATGGTATAGGCTGCATAGACGTCACTGCAAATAACGTGAAGTGATCGATTTCTATTACAATTTTACCATCCTCGTTAACCTCACCACCGACATAAATCCACCGTTCTTGCTTCTCATTGTAATATTTCATAACCGGACGCTCGCCTGCAGCCAAGCCTATGGCATCATAATCGAATAGCATAACGATCGGCACATGAAAGGTCGAACCCGCACTGCTCTTAATATCTAATACCTCGCTTAGCCTGTTGAGTGCTCCGATATGCGGAACATCATCCTCTCCAACAACGGAGATACTCACCGTTCCATCAGCTGGTAAATGCCCCGGAGGGAATGCGGATCTCAACGAGTCCGTCCAGCTTAACGGTCCCTCCTTCAGCAGACGATATCATGAATTCAACATAACCCTTGCTTTCTGGACTAGGTAAAGCTTGACGTTCCACCAGTACAGGAATGGTCGCACTGTACACACTGTGAGTCACCGTTATTTCACTGACCCCTGCTGCCACTGCTTGCACTAAGCCATCGGAGGTTACAGTCGCCACATCGGCGTTACTCGTCGCATAAGCAGTTCCGGCTGCCGGAGATGTAATATCTTGCAGGAATCCGCCTGTCCCTATTTTATAAACCTTGATGAATTCACTTATTTTGCCGCCTAATTTTAATTGGATCTGGCTTGGTACTACAGTAATCTCATTCGTTGTAGATACATCAACCAGCTCTATCGTAGCTGCTTCTAGACTCCTACTTGTCCACTGCGTGGAGTAGATCCCTATTTTCACAGCACCTTCGGGTATCGGAGTATGCATGGGAATCCAGTATAGGACTTCATTCGATTGCGAGAGATCAAGCAGATCACTGTCAATGAAAACCTTAGCGATGCTGCCTACAACTTCATTCGATTCATCCATAAAATAAAGCTCATTCGACTCTATTGCATCGAACCTCGAAGAACTCCACACCACCTTGCCTCCAATTTCATTCGCATCCAGATCCATATCAGTGAATGATAGGGAGTCCGGGGCTGGAATAGAAGAACTCGGTGCAGCTAGCGGGACCTTCGCTGTAACCTCCGGTTTATCTGTGATAAATGCAGGAATAAAGGAAGGTGCAACATCACCCACGTCACTTTGAAGTCCAATCTTGTAGCCACTATAATAACCAAATGGGTTCGTTGTCATCGTAAATGGTAAGTGATAGTCATACTGCGTTAACCCCGCTGTTGGAATGGCTGCGATAATGTACGGATCGTAAGGATCATTGTTCATAATGACATAGTTAGCGAACAACGATTCATCCTTCACCCCATCCCAGTGGATCACCCCTTGTACCCGATTCGCTGATGGGTCTGTATCCTCCATATAAGCATTCCGAGGCAAGGACAAGGGGGCATCCCACACACGGATAACTGCCGGTGTCCTCACTTCAGATACGCCATCCCACATATACATCCGAATATACTTAGCACCATCAGGAACTGGGATATCGGCTATCGATCTCGTGTAATTTCCGTACACACCCGTACCTGCGCTCTCACTCAAGACCGGTAAGCCCACAGTATGACGTGACGAATCTTCGAAGTACAATCGATATTCCATAATCGTAGATTCACCAGCAAGCGGCTCTGACCATTGAATCCCCCCGCCAATTGTACCCAGCTTATCATCTTGATCGATGAATGCCAGTTTGGTCGGTAGATGGGATGGGAGCAGCTCTAACGTAATGTCCAAGTTCGTATGCTCTCGCAAGAACACCGTTTGGTATACGTCATTATAATCTGTGCCATCCCCTAAGCGATCTCCCGGGATATAAAGCTGATAGGCGCCAGCGTATAGCTGCGTAAAGTCGGGCGAATGTAGCGTTGTGCTGTCTGCATACCACGATTCTAGCCTTCTGGATATGAGTATGTGTGTTTTATTTGCCGCTTACTCTTCCCAAGTTGTCGTCGCCATTTGAATGGTCTTCTTTATTTAGGAATCTTCTTCAGTATATCCTCTAACCCTTCAATTCCCTCTAAACCCTCCATATCACTCAAGCGATCTAGCTCACTCTTATCCATGAATTCTTGAAATTCTCTGCGATCGTCAGGATCCATCTGATTGATGTAGTCCTCTGAATGAAGCATGTCTTGCAGGCCCATTCCTTCAGATGAAGCAAACGGAATTTCCGACTCCGCCAACCCGCATACATCCCAATATACGGACCCTCGGCCAATGAAGGGCAAATCAACGCCTAGAGCAGCAAGCGGATTCACGGTCGGATTTTTGTGACGCACGGTATAATGCCCTTGAAAACTACCGCTGATCGATCCAATGATATGAACCGCGCTCATATTCGCTTCTAGCGAAAGATCCTCCCTATATTCTACTGCTGCTGCCTCTACCCGCCCTTGTATCGTGCCGCTAATCCACACATGATGATGATCGGATCCTAGTTGTGTAAACTCATCAATCGTGACCGTTGCCAACAGTTCATCGGACATCGGCTCCAACTCGCCATCTTCAGGAATGAGATTAGGCGGCGGCACGACATAAAAACCTTCAGGATGATGAGGGCTCGGCACACCGGTTATCGTTCCATTTTTGAAGAGAATCGATCGATTGGACATCTCGTTGCCGACATTAATAATCTTTACGGGGTAAGTGCCTTGTTCATCAGGTAAAGGTCCATTACCCTCAAACTCGATTTGCAAGTTTTCCCCATTCAACAGGTTCGTAAAGAGCATTTTTGTTAACCGTCCTTCGCCATCTTCTCCGGCACGTTCAATCTGGGAAATGTTCGAGCTTTGCTTTTCATTAAAGGCGCTGATTTCCCATTCCGCCCAGCAGTCGCAATCCCCTACTCGAACCATGGCGCTCCTCTGCAAAGCAGGTTCAACAACACTTGTTGCCGTAATGGTAACGATGGCTGCTTGATCTGGGGCAGTAAACAAACCATTGTTATCGATTGTTCCCGCGCTAGCTTTCCAGGTTACGCGCTGATCTTCTAAATTATGAATGATTGCCTGAAATGCTTGCTGCTCTTCCGGCTTTACACAACATTCCGGGGGTGTAATCTCAATGCTTTTCCTCGTGCTGCGCAGCAGCGCATGCCCTTCACGGCGCGGCGCATCCGGAAGCGCCCTTAACCCCGAACTGGATGTACTGATTGCTGTAATTGTTACGGGGAAGTCCGCCTCATCACGGGATGTTGCTATCGAGAGCACCGACTTCCCGCCCGGTTCGGTTGTTACGCTTTTTTGATGGGCTCCTGTCGGATGCACTTCCCATATGACGCCTTTATCATTCGCATTCAGAACAGCAGCCTCGAACTGGACTGTCGCACCAGGTTCAATCGTTAAATCACTAGGAGACACCGTCACTTCAATCGGCAACACTTGAATCGTTGTATCTTTAGAGAAGAACATGCCATTAGGATTAAATGCACGGCGGCCAAATCTATCCCCTCGAGGCGATACTTCCAGCACAGTCTCTCCCGTGGCGCGTGCGCGGTACGTATGGCGATCCACTAGATAGACTGGCGCTTCAGCTTCCGGAAGCATACGCACATCGCTCCAGTTTTCATCCGTAATATCCGTAGGTCCGAACTCACATGGAGGGAACTCGAACACGCCCGTTCGATCCGTTTCTTTGCCATACAGTTGATCGGTCAGATGCGTATTCCGCTGCTGTCTAGCGAAGTCGCCTACCGCTTTCAGACCCTCATCTACCTTGAGATTATAACGATCTGTTACTCCTTTACCGACCCTATCTCCTAATTTACCTAATAAATAGCCAAAAGCAGCCTTGTCCGCACTCCAACCTCTGCTTTTTGCAACAACTAGCGCTTTGTCCCATTCTCCAGCTAATTGTTCATCATCTTCCAGGAATGATTCAGGGATTACATCTACCTTCAAATCTACAAATTCACTTGGCAGTAACCCCTCCAACATTTCATACCGTAATTTTATCATATCAATGGCTGTGCCCATTGCATTGGCCACCTTGCCAGCTATAGGAGCGCCGCCTGCTGTGGCCAGTACGCCAGCAGCATTCCATAGCAGTGCCGAAGCATCCAGCAGTTCTGTGCCGTCGCCGAATATTTCATTTTTAACTTGCATATTCATTAGCTTATCAAGCATAGCTGCGCTAGGACGATGCAATGGCGTACCGCACGTCAATGGAATCCCGCCGGCATTGCTGACACTGCTGATGGTGACGAGCCCTCTTGTCTTTAACGGTTTGTAAGCGATCGGTTCATCGATCGTAAGTGGCTCCATCGTATTCATACTTGCGATATATTCCTCCATCGCATGCAGAATTCCGCTATGTTCTACCATCCCATCAATCAATTTCCACTGTTCCTTGGATAATTCGCCAAGCAATGGCGAATTATTGTCAGCCATTCGCATGATCGAATTCGGATTCTTGCTCCCTTGCACGTAGTCATCAACTACATAGTGAGCCATGGCGAATGGGTTGTTCTCCAGCAACTGCGCTTGCGACGCTTGATTCACATTGATGTCGAATACACGCGCTTGCGCTTCTCCCAGATTAACAAGCAGGTCAGCAAGCTTGTTGAATGCGCCGGGAGAATCAGGCAATGCTTGAATCGTAAATGTTGCAGCATCACAATAGTTATCCCGCTCGTCAATGAGCGTCATATTCACTTCCCCGCCGCTGCTAAGCAGAGTGGGATGAATCGGCATATGAAAGCTCGCGCCAACCCCATTCTTATCACGCTCCACAGGAACTAGCAAGCTGTTGTCATCACTCATCACGACAAGCGATAACAACGCTCCAAAATCAGCAGGAACAATGTTGAGCCAGATTACATCCATCGGCTTCCCTGACGTCGCTGAATACTGAATATCAGTACAAGCAACATGGATGCCTTCAACTTGTTTTATTTCTTTTTTTTGACACGCAGTGAAGGCGACAAGCATGACCAGACATACGGCAAATCCAACCATGTATTTTTGATATCGATAATTAGGCATGATCCGTTCCTTCCTATTCAATATCCGTAAAATACAATAAATTAACCGCAACTGTACCGTCGTCATACTTTCCTGTTGCTGATTTCATCACACCAATGGACAACGTCTTTCCATCCGATTTCGCCATTATATTTTCCATAACCGTATCCGCTTTGGCTTTACCTTCACTGCCGTCAATAATCGTTGAATAGTTCGCTTGCTCGACATATTCCCGGTACTTATTGTAAATATCAATTACTTTTCCCTTTGCATCATAGCTTACGACAACCTGGCTTCCTTCGCCCATATCATTTTTGATAACGGTTAGCTCTGCATCTGCAGGAATCGGGAGATCCTGCGGTAAACCCTCAGGCAGTGTTTGCTCCTTTGACACCTTCTGCTCAAACTTCTGACCGCTTTCATCTGTACCCGACAGCGTCATCTCTCCGTCATCATTCACAGAAATATCTATAGATCCTTGTTGACCCTCACTCGAATTGATCGTGAATCCATCCTTTTTCATCTCGATCGACGCGCCGTCCCCTAAAGGGATAGAACCGCATCCGGCAACAACAAGTACGACTATACTTAAAAGACATGCGATTATCCATCTCTTCATGTTGTAACTCCTCCAATCCATCCGTCTATTTCAGTTGCTTCTCTACTAAATCACCAATAATAGGCAGCTTGAACCACTTGCCCTGATAGGCCTTTACCATTAATACGATCCACAAAATCAAGGAAACAGGCATCAGTAATATACTAAACAGCAATCCAAGCAATGGAATCACATTAATGACCATGCTTACAACAAATAGCGCGGCAAAAGTGAATATCGACTGCAAGGCATGAAACCGCACGAATCGATTGTCTTTTTCAATGAGCAAGAAGATAATCCCCGTAATAAACCCAAAGAGATAGCATAGCAGCCCCGCTAAATTCTCATCTAACCCGTTGCTTGTCTTCCCTCTCTTCGTTTCATTCTCATTTGAATCGACCGTCTCCTCTTCTCTAAAAACAGTTTGCTTTTCCATGTTTTACTCCTCCTCAATAATTCATTCACTGCTTCTCTGAGAACGAAACCTTCACATAGCCTTTTCCATTACCCCACTCACTGGATTCGTCACCAAGATCAAACCTAAAGGTGCCATGATACGCAACCCCTGCTATCTCCGCTAACCCAATCTTAAATACATCACCCATTAAGGTTTGAGTCTCGTACCCTAGCTGCTCGATCACTTCCTTGTAAGCGAGAGCCTGCTCTCTCACATCTCCATCGAAGGTGAAAACCGCCTCCCAGTCCATCCCCTCATCGTACTCTCTAACCTCGAACTTCTCATCTTTCCAACCAGACTGAACAGGGAATGGGTAAGTATCCAGATGATCGATCACGGGTGGCGCTTTACCCGAACCCGTTGACTTTGTCTCGCTTTGACGAACGTTGGCAGACTCATTTGATTGCTCAGCTACAGGTTGTTGAGATTGACCTTGCTTATTCTGATCGCCCGCAGGGTCTTGTTTCGCACTACAGCCATTCAATACTGCGATGATCAATACACATGCCACAACAATTAATCCTTTTTTCATATTCCACTACCCCTTTCTCGTGTCAAGGATAACCTAGCAAGGTTAAGTCTAGGTAAAGGAAATCAAATAATTCTGAGCCTTAAATTAAAACCATGCAAGAACCCCTCTCTGATCATGATGTCATCAGAAAGGGGCCGCATACTTACGCTATTTATTCATTTCGTCCCACATGACATCCATGAAACGTTGAAGCATGACGACTGCTTCTGCTCTACTTGCCATCGCTTTTGGTGCAATTGTATCTTTGCTTCTCCCTTGAATGATTCCGTGTCTGATCGTGAAACTCATACCATCTTGCGCCCAATCACTCACTTGATCGCCGTCTACATAAGACGCTAATGTCGAATTGAAAACACCTGATACCGGTTTTCTTGGACTTGCTAGTACTTTCGCATAAGCGCGCTGCAGCAATACGGCAATTTGCTCCCGTGTGATGTTAAGATTAGGACCAAATTGGGTTTCGCTAATTCCTGCAACGAGCTGCTCCGATAGAGCTGCTGCGATAACCCCATGATACCAGTCACCCTTAGCAACATCTGTAAATGCGCTTGTCCCTTCAGGTAATCCATTCATGTGAAGGACTCGTGTGAGTAAAGCGACATATTCCGCTCTTGTTATCGGTGCCTCGGGGTCGAAGTTATTGTTGGACCTACCTGCAACTATCCCTCGACCGCCCATCACTTCGATGATCTCCTGCGCCCAATGGCCGGCAATATCTGAGAAAGTCTTGTTGGTAAGCATCACAGCGATAATACCAGACTGTTCCAAATACACGACATATTGATTCGTCTCCGAATCGAATGCCCCATGGACATAACGCCAGCTGCCTTGTTCGAGAATAAATGCAGCAATCTTTCCCGGATTAGCCAAGCTTGCTTGTGTACCATCCAATTTAACCGTCACTTGAATCGGTTTAAGCAACTCTGTAATGGCGGTTATATTTCCTCCTTCATCTTCATTCGTGAAGCTGATCTGAGCCGGCGAATTTAGCGATGTATAGCCTTGTGTCTGCGGGTATGGCGTTCCATCCGCCGTTTCCACATGTACTTGTATTTTGTGCACATTTCCACCTATGGCTCCCGCCGGAATATGAAGAATCAGTCGCCCTTCGTCCACGACGATGGTCTGGTCCAGGGTTGCATCAATCGGATACCCAGCATCCGGTCCTGTCGGACTTACCGAATCTTCAGGAACGTTAGGTCCTATCGGACCTGCTGGATTTGTCGAATCCACCGGATCGACAGGCTCTGGAACTACGGGGTCTATTGAGCCTGCTTTAATATCCACTTTATTAGATATCGCACTCTCAACGCCATTCACTGTTTGCGTAACATAATATCCGTCTCCTGCGGGTACAGCAAAGGAATGTGCCCGTTTATTATTCTGAAGCACATGCGTACTGACTACTGCTCCAGTTTGATGATACAACGTCAGCATAGCATGGCGGTCGGCATTGTGGGCGAACACCTCCTGCTTGCCAAAAACACTTGCCGTTGCGTTAACCGGCAAAGGATTTACAGTGACTTTCCGTGTCGCTGTTCCTTCATTGCCCACGCGGTCAGTCACTTTATAAGTAACGTAATAAATGCCCGCTTGCTGAATATTAACAAAGTCGCCGCCAATCTCCAAGATATTCGTCAAATCTCCATCTCGATCATCATAGGCTTGCGCACCTGACTCCAAATATCCCTCACCGATGGTTAAGTGGATTTGCCCATCTCCAAGCATCGTAATGACTGGCGGCGTTGTATCTTTGGGCTTGATTTCAAGCGCTGCTTCATACGGTTCCGCCATAAATCGATCTGCGTAACTCGCAAGCGGAGCCTTCACGATTAATTGATAGCCATCACCAAACTGTAAAGTCCTATTGCCTGGGAGCGTTATTCTTGCACGCAAGGTCAGTTCTTGCCCATCGGCACCTGATCCAACTGCGCCCAGCCGAATATCTTCAGACAATACCGTTATTTCTGTTTCAACTAGCACGGGCTCGTCTCCATCTGTCCCATAGAGCGCAATCGAAGGGTCAATCGTCGGATGCCCAGTAATGGAAGCCACTTTCACATACTTATTAAATGTAAGATCGATATAACCTAAACCTTCTATTGCATCTACATAAGCGATTTCAGGCCCTGATAACGACCTTAAGCCTTCGTTAACGTCAAAATGAGGAGGTAAAACCTCAAGCTCCTCACTATATGCCGGTTCGTAGCCATCCTTCTCATAAATAACTTGCCACATCCCAGGCGGAACATCCCATCCATATCGTCCTTCACTATTCGTCATCATCGGATTCTGTTGTCCATACCATTCGGCATTCCAGAATTCCCATGGCGCAGGCAGCTCACCTTGCTCTGTTTTTGGTCGATACATGATCGTTGTCTTTACACCTGCAATTCTGTTATCCTCTACCGCTTCAAACACGTAGCCGCTTGGATCATAAATCCACTTAGGCGCAGCTGCAGGCGATGACATTCTACTTGGCAAGCCACTTTTTTTCCTGCAATCAAATCCCGGTGGGCATTTCTTATCATCATCATCATCGTTTTCGCATTTCGCCTCATCCATACTTAGCCAGCTATCCATTAACTCTTCCAACTCTTTGGCGCTTTTGTCCGCTTTCTTTTTTAAGTCCTTGATAAAGTCGCCCATGGCCAAGTCTAGAATGAATCCTGTTACTGGTGCCGTACCTGATACCATGCCAAGAATCCCTACTCCTATCGAATAGGCCTCGGCAAAAGCTTTAATATCATATTGCTTCTTAACGTTCTCAACCATATCCTCCATATGTTTCTTCGCATCGGGAGGAATACCCCTGCATGCATCCATCTCGTCCAGACGATCATCTAATCTTTTCTTTTTCTTCTCATCATCATCATTAGTGGCTATATCTGTGCCATCTTTGACCGACTTGATCTTGCCATAAGCATCCAAGGCAGTATCAAAATGCTTCACGTTTGCCCCGCGTATAATATACTCATTTGTTGCAAGCACTTGTGCACGTTTTACCGCAAATTGGTTTATTTCCTGCTTAGTCATTACTGCTGACATGTCTCCTGCCTCAATGGGTAAAACAAGCTTGTTACTCGTCACATGCCCGGAAGCATCCAGAGCCTCTACTTCAAAATTGTATGACGTTCCGGGTGTCAAATTCCCGACAGTCATTGTAGTTTTGTTGCCTGGCAAAGTTGCAATGAGCTGTCCATCCTGGTATATCCGATACTTCTGCAACCAGAATTCATCCATCGCCGGCGTCCAAGTCAGTTCAACAGAGTTAGCAGTCATCGCTGTGGTGTTCAAGCTGGCGCCAGCAGTCCAATAAGGAACCGATTGATCCTGGGCGCTAAATCTATCCATGGATAAGGTCACCCTGCCGTATAAGCGAATATTCTCCCCATTGATGCTGCCGGATGTGTAAACAGAGCCCAGAGGTGAATCCGAGTCCGTTATAAAACGATGAACCGAATTCCCTTCGAAGTTATTCGCCTTCGGAAGGCTAACTTTAAACCTTTCTTCTATTTCAACTTGCCCGCTTGGGGCTTCAGCAGCAGCGGATACGGTATCGTTATCCCTATCCACATTCCACTTCAACTCCTCTTCTGCCCAGTCTGCTTCATCCAGCGGCACAACACTTGCTCCGATGGATAGCGCGGACAACTCGCCCTCTACATCATAATCAACATAGATGAAGCCTAATTCTCTGATTACATCTCGATCAAGCAGCAATTCAGCAACATATATTCCATCTGAGGCTCTCCATATTGCTGGCGCTTCCCCTAAACCGTCCACTCTGACCACAACATTGCTAATTTGTAATGGTTTATTAAATTTCAACTCCACATACATCGGTTTTCCTAGTATCGTAACATAAGGAAATACCGGCATATTCCCATCTGTATTTACCGTAATCTTAGTTCCTACATGTGTCTGTGAGGTCAGTTGATTCAAAGTCATCTGCATCAAACGCGGTTGATCGGCTTCAAATAACGTCAGAGCTTCGTCTGACATCCAGTCCTTATTCTCCATAGATGCGATCGCATAAATAGAATACCAGTATTCATCCTTCTTGTGAGGTAATGTAATCTCTGACGACCAGTATCCGCCTTCGGTCGCAACACTGCCAATTAGCCATTCTCCTTCGCTATACACATCGATATAACTTCCAATCGGTGCACGTCCGCTAACGGTAAAGGTTAACGCACCGATTCGCTCCGGCACCTCGAGCGTAACCGGCTGCAGATTTAAATCGACAACAGCAATCGTCTCTTTGCGTCCACTAAATTCCATGTTGATCGGAATATTCCAACTTCTGTCTCCAGCGCTCATTGCGGCTGGCAACCGCACTTGAAACTGTACAACTCCCGATTCATCCGGTCTTAGGTCGCCAAGAATCAATGAATTTCCATACACACTATCACTAGCAACAGACACGCCATTCAGCACAATGCTGTTTGGTACAAGTGTCAATCCCTCAGGTAGCCCAACTACCATTTTGGCATTACTGGCAAAAAAACCAGGTTCACCATTTCGATACATGGCTCTTACCGTGGCTGTTGTGCCCAAGGCTGCACCGCGATCGATGATCCAAGCGTCATTACCAAGTCGCCCAGCAAAAACATTGCCTTGAGTGAGCTCGATCGTACCCAGATCTAGTATCCCAGATGCAGGAATTGTAAACTCTATCTCCTTTACAGCGGCTCGAGAAGACTGCCTACGGTATAACTGCATGATATAGGTTCCCGGTTCAGTTAAAGCAAGTTTAATAGAAGGTGTTTTGAAGATACTGGAGGTCACGTGATTTCCACGTTGACCAGATTCCAATTTCTTGAAAACAATCGCTTCCCAATTGTATCCAATCTCGTCTTTGATGTTGCCCGTCACCAATCGTTCAGCACTTTCTAATGCAAAGGAAATGTTAAGTTCAGAGTTATCTCCTGCGACGACCGTTTTACATTCGCCTGGCAAGTCTACATTAGCGCCATCGATACATGCCTTAATGACGTCCCCTTTTACTGCCCTAAATTTATCATAATATAGAACATGTAATACGGGATGAGTTTCATTCCTATTCTTGTTTTTGAAATAATCATTATTTCGTGGACTATGAAGGTCTACCGTCTCCCAATCCGATCCCTCATATTTTGTGTTTAAGGTTAAATTCAGACGGTATTCGGAAGTTTCTTTTCTTACGATGTTAATTTCAACCGGTTGTCCTTCCAACACATCTATCTCCGTTAACTGCTTATCAGCACCTACAAGAACATAGTTAAGGGGCTGAATGACTTTATAAATCCCCTCTGGAATCTCCCTTGAAAACTCACCATGATCATTTGTTCTAACAGACGATGTCGAAGACAAGAAAGAATCAACTTTATCTAACGCAAACGAAAAGTTAGGAATGGGAACGCCATGTTGGTCCTTGAGTACACCACGAATGATTCCGGAAAAGCTCATCTTAACTTCCCGCTTGATGTCGATCGTTTCATGTGTGATCGGTACTTGGATGCTCTTCGTTGAAACCTGATATTGCTTATCACTTGCTATACGAACTTGTACAACGGTACCCGTCGGAAGCTTTTGATTGCCGAATGCATGGGCAATTCCTTGCGCATTCGTCATTGCAGCGCCTATAAGCTTGCCATCACTATGGCTTAAAGTTACCTTTTCCGAAGGCAACGGTTGATCTTGCTCGTTCACAACACGAACTGCAAAGGCGCTTAATAGTTTGATAGTTGGAATAGACGCTATCGAACGAACACCACTGTTAATCACAACGTCCTCTATCACATGCACAATCCTACCATCCTGAAACAGCGTAACCTTATAGTCTGTACCAGGTATTACGTGATGGAAAGGTACTTTTCCTTCCTTGTTGAGAATAGGGAGCGTGTAAACCGCTGCATTCTGGGCGCTATACAATTGCACCTTTAGACCCGTCGGCAAGTTAGCATCGGAGTATGAAGTCAAATCATAATCGACCTCTAATCCTCCTAGGATGCCGACTGGAAAATCTGGGATATTGGCTTCAAGCGGATTTCCACTCGCGTCCCCAATCTTCATTGTAAGAGCCGTCAGTTCACTAACCCCTTCAATAATAGGGAAGCCTCCCGTATAGGTTCCCGATTGTGCCGGTGTTTCTGTTAATGGAATGACAGCTATTTTGTCTGCCAAATTACCCGATTCATATGCTTTATAGGATAGAATTGCTTCACTAACTGACAATCCTGAGCGACTTTTTAATGTCAGGTTCAAATCCTCACCAAAGGGAGCCATATTGCGCACTTTTGAATAATGAGCAATGTGCCAGGCGAAGGCATCGATGTCGAGTCCAGCAGTCGTTACAGAAGTAATGATCGAGTGTTGAATAGCATCATTTGACGTCAACACCGCAAATACCTGGTAATCATAGGAAGTGGATAACACTAATCCTCGATCATCATAAGATAAATTGCTAGCATCTGACGTAATGTGAATCGTTTCCCACCCACCGCTATCAGATCTGCGTTTAATCTCATACTTGGCCACATCGGTTTGAGTGGCATTCGCCTCCCATGTTAACCGAACACTGTTGCCGTTTGGCAACAATTCAGCGACTAACAGCGCTTCTCCTGTTTGCGCCAACGCTGTAGTTGCCTCTACGGATGGGCCGTCGCTGGTCTCCAGTCCCATCTCGCTTCTTGCCTCTACCTTAAACTTATAGGACTGATCAGGGGCAAGACCCGTGATTGTAGTTGAGTGTATGCCGCCGCCAACTTCAGTCACGAATGAACCATCCGCTTCATCATAAATTATATACTTTGAAATCGAGCCGGATTGTATTTCAGCTGGCGTCCAATGCAATGTCATCTGCCCACTGCCGATATTGCCCGCTGTCAGCAAGCTGCCGCTCGGCCATGTTGGTGCACTCGCCTCTAATACCGTTGACAAGAGGGTAGTTATATAGATTTGCCTATGATACCCGTTATACCCGGAAACCAGATCATGGCTGTATGCTTCGTAGGCGATCCGCATTCCTTCTGCTCCCATACCTAGGCTAGGTATAGAACTATCATCAGCTCCAGCTACACCAGACGACGATTGACTGGCTAGATATGTTTTCTTCTTTGTCCGATCATAGACATACACTTGGCTAGTTAGGGCACTTCCAGTATATTGCGGAACGATATCAGTCACTTTAGATGCGTAAGCTACATAACGTCCATCAGCACTTATTACGGGGCGAACATCTTTATCATTCGTCGCCAATGTCTCTCCTGAATAGAAATGTCGTGAGATAGTCTCCCGTTCATCTGCCGTTCGATCATAGACATATACCTTTCGGCCTTTTTCTACACCATATTCAGTTGCAGTATTAACATAAACAACATAGCGTCCGTCAGCGCTAATCCCCGGGTGGCTATTATTTGAATTTGTTGTATGACCATTACTAATGTGCTGCAGAACAGCATGATCGGATAGTAGATCTAATGCGTAAATTTGCGGTTGTTCACTACTCGAATTCGTAATCGTAAATGTTATCGTACTTCCATCAGCACTCACCGAAGGAAATCCAGCATGCCCGTGTAGAACAGACGGAACTGTTCTATATTGACCATCGTGAGTCATGCTCAAGCTGCCTCGACCCATTGCGTCAATTTCGTAAGCATACAAGGCTCTATAATTCGTAGAATGTTCTCCAGGTAGAAGCTTAACTTTAGTAGCAAAATAAACCGTATTCCCATCGGCACTAATTACGGGATGTCCAGCAACATCTACCGCTTCTATTCCTTCAGCCGCTTCCCCTCCGTTAGTTCCGCCCTCGATTAAGTTGATACGAGTGATGCGAGAAGGCGTCTGTCTTCCGTCATATAGAAAAATATCTCTCTTCCCATTCGTATCGCCTGGAACTAGATTATTTGCTATTGATGTGAACACGATTCTTTGCCCATCCGCACTAATCGACGGGGGAATTGCATCGTAGTCGTCAGCATTTTTGCCCATTTCGGCATTATCATGCTGAAAGCTAATGAGTGTTAGCTCACTGGTAATTTGATCCAGACGATAGATCTGATTTACAGCGTGATCCGGTACGACGAACTCTTCTGTTACCTTGGTACCGCCTTTTGAATGAAAGACAATATAGCGTCCATCAGCAGTTAATGCCGGTTTCGTTGCCCCAGTCGCGAAAGGCGTTGGATTCTCTTGATCTATCGGCCGATCCAAACGTTTTGTCGTGATACCTAATCCCGCCACAGAAGTCGTGACTTGCACAGGTGAAGAATATTCGGATAATTCGACACCAGTGAAATCTACAGCTACAACCTTATATGAGTAATTATGGTTTGGGATGAGGTAGTTATTGTTATTCGTATCCCAAAATCTAGTTGATGAGTTGTGGGATGTGTTTATTTTTATACCATCACGGAAAATATTATAATAAATCGCTACCCCAGGATATAACGCTTTAACCCCTGCATGCTCATCCCAGGTCAAGTAAACCGCATACGGAGAAGGCTCTGCTTGCAAATTACCGGTTGCTTCCATCAACTGGGTAGTCGTTGCTGTAACCGTATCGCTTATTGCACGATCCCCTAGAGAATTAATCGCCTCCACTCGGAATTCGTATGCTGTCATCTCTGTTAAACCAGCAACAATACTGAAGCTTTTACTCCCTCCAACTTCGCCAACCTTACTTCCATTTGCAAACAATTCATATCTTTCCACATCAAATGTCGACAGTTCCCAATCTAATTCCACCTGATTAGGTCTGATGCCTACTACAGCTACATATGCAAACTCTCCTGTTCCCCCCATCAAGCCGAAACCGGTCTCAAAAGTGGAAAGACCGCCGGCAATATCAGCAGATTGATCTATAGGGTCATTCCCATAAATATTTGCCGCTGCCAGCGCTTTATCTACACTTAATACGAGACATTCACTAGTTGGCGTTGACTCGCCCGAATCACATGCTCGTGCAACTTGCCCTTGAATAAGCGAAGCTTTCACTTCGGCTACAGATAATTGCGGATTTGCCGACCACAAGAGAGCGGCAGCTGCCGTTACAAAACCAGTGGCCTGTGATGTTCCCGTGTAAGAGAGGTAACGATTTCCCGGCCATGTCGAAATGATGCCTTGACCTGGGGCATGAACATCTGCTTGCTTGTTCGAAGATGGTACTAATTGATGATTCTCGCCTGTCGCTCCGACCGAGACTACACCGGGAAACGAGGCCGGATAGTAACCATCCACGATTTGCCCTTCATTGCCGGCCGCCGCAATAACCAATACATCTTGATCCACTGCATACTGCACCGCATCTTCTAATACCTTCGGAACAGAAGTAAATCGTTCTCCGAAACTGAGATTTATCGCTTTTACTCGCTGCCCTTCTGGCCCGCGCCAATCCACTGCAGCCACTACTGCTGCATAGATCGTTGACAGCTTCGCTTCCAGCTGTGCATTCAACGCTTTGATAGGCACTACATAGATCGGTTCGGAACCCGAAACGCCGGATGCGCCGAGCCCATTATTAACTGTCGCAACAATCGTTCCTGCAACATGAGTACCATGACCATGCTCATCCATCACGTCTGTTCGATTCACAGCATCTTCACGCACATTGATTCCTGCTGTTAATCTCCCCTGTAAGTCCTCATGGGCAGCATCAACCCCCGAGTCAATCACAGCAACATAAACAGGCTCAGCAATCTGCCCAGTTCTTAGACGATGTGATGCTAGGCGCTGCCATGCTGAACCGGCTTCTACCGTTACTAATCCCCATTCATTCATCACCTCTGGGTCATCAATTAAACCATTAGCCGTAACAACCTGATTCGGTTCCGCAAACAGCACTTGGGGATGTTTGGATAACTCAGCCTGTACAAATTGAAATTCTGCCAGCTTAGAAAACGCAACTACATACATATGGTTATGTAACATGTGAACAGTGGTTGGTTCATACGATTGCAGTAACGTAATTTCATCCTGTACACTAAGCCCATCTTGAAGCTTAACTACCATTTCACCTATCGATTCATCTGTAGATTCATTGACATCAACTTCTTCCGATGCCCATTGAACGGGGATTTGCTCAGATCGGCGTTCAGCAGGTACAGTTACAATGCCGCTATTAACCTCACTTCCCGTATCGTAACCAGATAAGGCCTGAACCGACGCTCCTCCCAATCCGGGTAAACTACCGCTCAAAAACATTGCTGCTACCATTAGCCAAATGATCCATTTCCTCATTCGTATCATTTACATTCGTCTCCTCGAATTGAATTGTGCCAGACACAGATTTAGTTCGCTGTACATACTCTACTATCCCAAGGTTAAGAATAGGTAAAGAAACAAAAAGAGGGGCTAAAGCCCCCCATCGCATGCCAATTCGACTATTCCTCCTATTGCTGCTGGACGTTATCTTCTAACGGTATGAATATATAACCAAACCCGCGAACGGTACGGATATACTTCGGATTAGTTGGATCAGATTCTAGCTTGCGTCGCAGATTACTGATATGCACTTTCACCGTTTCAATATTACCCGTTGACTCTAAGCCCCATATACGATCATATAATTGTTCCGCACTCAACACTTGATTGGGGTGTTGAACAAACAACAATAGCAACTCCGCTTCTTTCACCGATAGGTCCAGCGTTTCCCTACGGATCTTAAACTGATAACTGTTGAGATCAACTTCTAATTCTCTATACTTTAATATCCCGCTCGTCTGTTTCGTATTAGACTCGTTCTGCCGATAACGACGTAAGTTGGCCTCAATACGTGCCTTTAGTTCGCTAAAATCAAATGGTTTCGTAATATAATCGTCCCCGCCAAGCTCAAAGCATTTTAATTTATCCGAAATTCCTATGCGGCTGCTTAAATAAATGATCGGCAGCGTATGCTTGGCCCGCACTCGGCGGCACAGTTCAAAACCATTCATGCGCGGCATCTCAATATCAATTAAAATGAGCTGCGGTGTGTTGTTTTCCATCATTTGCAATGCTTCCATTCCGTCCCCGGCAGTCAACGTGCGATACCCATGTTTCTCCAAGTACAATTGAATCAGCTCTCGAATCCCAACTTCATCCTCTACAATCATAATCAGCTTTCCAGTCATTACTTCCTTCCTTTCCAGATCGGCAGGGCAACATAAAAGGAACTTCCCTCGTTCACTTTACTCTTCACCCACACCCGACCTTGATGATGATGCACAATTTCCTTCACAATCGCCAGACCCAGTCCCGAACCGCTAATCATCGGTTTAGTATCAATTGATTCGGATTCAACACGGTAGAACCTTTCAAACAAATTAGGGATTTCTTCTTGTTCTATCCCACATCCATTGTCTTTAATGATGACGATCACCTCGTCATTCCCAACGCAAACCTCTAGTCCAATTTCACCTTCATCGGGTGTTGTATATTTCAACGCATTCCAAACCAAGTTTGAAAAAACTTGCGTCATCCGCCCCATGTCAATACGACAACTATATTCCCTCCACTGATTTCCAACATCATCTATCAGCGGGGAAACAAGCCGTCTCTCCCCCTGAATCGCATCCTGCTCACATTGATGAACAACATTTCTCAGCCACTGTTCCAGATTCATCTCTTTCAAATCTAAACTTAGTTGGCCTGCTTCCAATTTAGATAAATCGAATAAATCCTGCGTCAGGCGTTCCAGTACTTTTATCCGTTCCGATACCAGTGTTACATAACGCGTATTATCCGCAGCAATAATCCCTTCTTGAACGGCTTGCACATAATTTTGAATCAGCGTGATCGGTGTGCCGAGCTCATGAGAAATATTGGCTAGCAAACGACGACGAGTCTCCGTCATACTGACCAATTTCTCATTCACCAACGTCAAACTCTGATTCGCCTCTGCCAGCTCGTGCGTCCGTTCTGCTACTTTTTCCTCCAGCGACTGATTGATTTGGAGCAATGCCAGATTCACCTGGCGCAGTTGCAGCAATGTTTCCACACGCGCCAACAATTCCTTGCGATCACACGGTTTCGTCAAATAATCATTTGCCCCCACTTCAAATGCGGTCACCATATCCTGCACCTGGTTTTTTGCCGTCAGCATAAGGATTGGCAGATCCGAAAGCGAGCGCTGTTTACGCAGACGCCGGCACACTTCATAACCAGACATGTTCGGCATCATAATATCAAGGATTAGTAAATCAACCGGCTCTTTATCGACATGAGCAATGACCGACTGTCCATCTCCTACACTCACAACCTCATAACCTTCCAAGGCCAATTGATTCGTTAATACTTGCAGATTGATGGGTTCATCATCTGCAATCAATATTTTCACCTGTTTCTTCTCTGTACCCTTTACCGATGTTGCTATTGGGCTTATTTCGCGATGTTCAGGCAACATAACTTGAACAGATGCAGCTGATTGCGCTATAGTCATTATTGTCTCATCACTAATGGGTAAGGTGAAGCTGAATCTAGAACCTTTGCCTGGCTCTGACTCTACTTTGATTTCACCATCATGCAATTCGATTAACTTTTTTGTAATATTAAGCCCAATTCCAGTGCCTGTTGTTTCCCTGTCCGCGCCAGAACTCACTTGATGGAAAGGTTCAAAGATCGATAAAAGCTCATCTGGCGGGATACCTTTCCCCGTGTCTTGTACACTAATTTCAATTTGGTCAGCTTGCATCCTTGCAGATACCGTAATTTGCCCTCTAGCTGTATATTTAATCGCATTACCTACGAGATTAAATAAAATTTGCTGTACCCGATTTTCATCTGCATAAACGGCTGAAAGCCCTGATCTCACTTGATTCCGTAACACAATAGGCTTGTTTCCCACCAATGGTCCACAGATCGTTAGAACAACACTAACTAACTCATTCAAATGAATGGGCGCTCGCTTTAATCTCAATTCATCATTTTTCAATTTAGAAAAATCTAATATATCATTAATGAGGTCGGATAGCCTTTTGCCGCTCGTAACAATCATCGATAAATGAGCTTGAACGTGACTGGATATTTCCCCCGCTGCTCCATCCCGCAGTGTCTCAGCAATCCCGATAATACCATTGAGCGGTGTACGTAATTCATGAGAGGTATTGGTTAAAAATTCGTCCTTTAGCTTATCCGTTCGTCTCAGACTTTCTAAAGCTAACATCTGACTTTTTTGCGATTCTTGTACGGCGGTTTCTTTCTCCTCTCTCATCATATTAAAGCGATCCCCTAGGGCAAACGATAATAATACCATCTCAAGCAATGTTGATCCTTGCCAAGCATATTTGGTAAACCCTGTTAATGGAATCAAGCCCGTATCTACTAAGAGGGAAATGACAACACCTAAAGCGAATGCACTCCAAGCCAATAAATAGTAACGTGCTGGGCGATAACCCCTACGAAAAGAAACAAAAGCAGCATAAATTAACAATCCGATCGTCAGTAATATAGTGCCAATAGCGAAATAAATCACGTACGAATTAAAATATGACCATAGCATCGACTGCACATAAAATAAAATCTCTTGAAGACGCACAGCAAGAACGATAAAAATCAGAACAAAAATGACCTTCAATATTTTATCGACTCGGGGAACATGTCTCTTTGTTTCTAAAAAACTAATTGCAAATAATATGCCGCCAGCGTTGCTAAGCATCATAAAATTGCTTACCGAGCGGCCAGCCCACAAAAAATGATCTGGCCAAAGAAATTGGAAAGCTAAACCCGTGTCAGATAAAAATAAACATGTGTTCAGAAAAACAAATAAAACGTAATATAGATAACTGCGGCCACCTACTGAAAAATAAAGAAACAAATTATATAAAGCCATAACAACGGAGATGCCAAATACGATTCCAAACAACGCATACTCTACTTGTGATTTGCTGCTATGAACAGTAGGCTGCCATATCGTTAAGGGAATCTGAACCGAACTCCCTGAGTGCACTCGAAGGTAAAGGGTCTGCGCCTCTTCTGTCTGCAATGAAACTTGGTACACAAAATTACGGTGATTAATATCTCTGTTCTTAAAGGGTAGTGTATTTCCGGCAGTTCTCCCCTGCCATTCCTCGTTCTGTTGATCCATTTGAAAAAGTTCCAGTTGGTTAATTTTTGGCGAATCCAGCTCTAATAGCCAATTTTCAAATGTCGATCGGTTATTAATTTGAATCCGCACCCAATAATTAGACAAGGAATAACCCAGATTAGGTCTACCATTGTCCACATATTTTTTGAATTGTTGGGAATATGGTTCGTTACTTATATCATCAATAGTCAAAGTGCGGGATTTATCCTCTAATATTTCAATATATGAATCCAAGATCTTTTTTTCAGTCGAATCATAAAGCACAGCTGTCTCCTGATTTGATGCGGCTATTAGCGTATTTCCAAACAATAGAGGGGCTAGTAGAAATATGAGCAAAAACAAACTTGCCAGCTGAACTTTCTTTCCTTTTTCCATGTTCTTTCCTACCCCCTTGTACGAGCATGGTTCTGATCATTTAAGTCTTTTTTTCTATCAAGATAACTCCTTACAATTCAACATATTGTTAAATCTGTTGCATATGCAACAGATTTAACAAACCATTGGTATGAACGCTGCTCGATACAAACTATACTTTAATTATAGAGCAAGCCAAAATGTTTTCAAACATCGAAACATATTACTAGGAGGAAATGTTAGTTGCATATCAGATGCCCATTCGCTATAATCAATTTATAGTTTGAAGGCCATGTTACCAATAGGGTACAACCTCGAAGATCATTGTCGAGGTTGTGCCCTTTTTTTATTTTACTATAACAATTAGGAGGAATTTTCATGAACTTGGAAGCGATTTACCACCGACCGAAACTAAATTGGGCCTCAATTCACGACCACAAGACGTTAGAACTGCGACTTCGTACTAAACGGGATGATGTCAGACAGGTTCAAATCGTGCACGGTGACAAGTACGCTTGGCATACAACACGCCAGCTCTCCGCTATGACATGGATGTGTTCCGATGAACGGTTTGATTACTGGCAAGTGTTCATTGAACCACCGTTTCGACGTATTCGTTATTGCTTTGCCATTGGTGAGGGAAGCGAGATGGTCTGGCTAACAGAACGTGGTATTGTCGGGGAGGAGCCAGACAATCCGCACACAACCTTTTTTGACTTCCCCTTCATCAACCTCATTGATGCATTCGCGCCACCAGCATGGGTGAAGGATGCCATATTCTATCAGATCTTCCCGGAGCGATTCGCCAATGGTGACAAGACGAATGATCCAGCCAATTCGCAAGCTTGGGGCGGTGTTCCAGAGCCCGATAATTTCTTTGGAGGCGATCTTCAGGGCGTACTGGATCATCTGGACCATCTTGTTGCATTAGGGATCAACGCGATTTATTTCACACCCATATTCGATTCTCCGACTAATCACAAATATGATACACGCGATTATATGAAGGTGGATCCCCACTTTGGCACAAATGAAACCGTCAAATCATTGGTGGATGCCTGCCATGCCAGAGGAATTCGTGTGCTTCTGGACGCCGTATTCAACCATTGCGGTAACGAATTTCCACCATTCGTGGATTGTGTGCAACATGGCGCAGAATCCCGCTACGCCGACTGGTTTCACGTCCGTGAATGGCCGATTGTTGTCGAGGATGGCCTTCCAAGCTATGATACATTTGCATTCGAGCCGCGTATGCCGAAGCTGAATACAGAAAATCCAGAGGTCAAGCAATACTTACTGGAGGTGGCCGAATATTGGATCAAGGAGGTCGGCATCGACGGCTGGAGACTTGATGTCGCCAATGAAGTAGACCATGCCTTCTGGCGAGAGTTCCGCAAGGTAGTCAAGTCGGTTAACCCCGAAGCGTATCTATTGGCCGAAATATGGCATGATTCCATGATGTGGCTGCAGGGTGATCAGTTCGATGCCATTATGAACTATACATTCACTAATGCTGTTTCTGATTTCTTTATGAAGCATGAATTGGATGCTAGGCAGTTCTCCGACCGGATTGGTGGACTGCTGGCCAGCTACCCGACGAAGGTTAACGAGGTTGCCTTCAACTTGCTAGGCAGTCACGACACACCAAGATTACTAACGTTATGCAACGGAGACAAACGTAGAATGAAGCTTGCCACTTGGTTCCAATTCACATTCCTTGGAACTCCGTGTATTTATTATGGGGATGAAATCGGACTACAGGGAGGAACCGATCCTGGATGCCGCGCATGCATGGAGTGGGAGCAGGACCGACAGGATCATGATTTATTCCAACACTTCCAGACTGTGATTCGCATCCGGCAGCAACATGATGCTTTGCGGACAGGAAAGTTTCGCATGCTTCACGCCGAGGAGGAGGGGGCAGTAACAGTATACGAACGGTTCAACAAGCAGGAACGGGTGATTGTTGCTCTGAACAATGGCGATAAGCCTGAGCGATTGTCAATAACAATGGACGGACAATGGCGAAGCCTGATGCAAGGCGACCAGGTCAAGCTAGCTAGAGAAGGCCAACTGTATCTCGAACTGGCGCCTTATGAAGCTCAATTATGGCAAGCAGTCAACCCTTAGATGCTCCTGCCGTTAAACCTTCGACCAAATATCGCTGAAGGATAATAAACATGATGGTCACAGGAAGCGCAACTATCACTGCACCTGCCGCGAATAACGTGAATTCAGTGGAGTTGCGCTGATTTACCATCTTGTATAAACCGACCGCCAGTGTACGCTGCTCTTCGGTACGCAGCACCAGATCAGCAAAGATGAAATCGACGAAAGCACCATTGAAGATCATCAGGCTTGCGTAGGTCAGCATCGGCTTAGACAACGGAACCATAATTGTAAGAAACACATTAAGATGACTCGCTCCATCAATTCGGGCTGCTTCTTCCAAGCTACGCGGGATCGTATCGAAGAACCCCTTGGCTACGAATACATTCGTCACAACTGCGCCAGAGCTGTACACGAGTATGAGCGCCCAGTGGGAATTGAGCAGCCCGATTGAATTGAGCAAGACATAGACGGCAATCATCGCCATAAAGCCGGGGAACATCTGCAGCACAAGCAGGCTGCTCAGCGTCAGCTTCCGCCCGGAAAACCGAAATCGCGAGATCGCGTAAGAAGTAAGAAGAAGCAGGATCGTTCCGATTATCGTTGAGAAAACGGCTACCTTCAACGTATTCCAGAACCACAAGGGATAGTTCGTATGCAAGAAGAGATTGCGATAATGGTCAAGTGTCAGCTCCCGAGGAATCAATGTTTCACTATACAGGCTATTTCCAACCTTCAAGGACGACATTAGAATCCATAACGCCGGAAACAAGCTGATGAAGGTCAACAGCAACAGGATTAAGTAACTCAGCGGTAATTTGAGCACCTTCATTGGATCAAATCCTCCTCTTTGTAAGATCGGGTCCGTCGATAGCTCCAAATGGAGAACGACGAAACTAATAGGAAGATGGCGATTCCGATAACCGAGGCAAAGCTGTACTGTGACTGATTGAGCGCTAGCTTGTAGAGCCAGGTTACGAGCAAGTCGGTGTGTCCCGCATATTGATAATCAATATTAAGCGGCTCCCCGTTAGTGAGCAAATAGATGACATTGAAATTGTTTATATTACCGGCAAACTGCATGATAAGTATCGGCGCGGTCGCGAATAGTACCATAGGCATCGTAATCAGCCGGAATTTCTGAATCGATCCTGCACCATCCACCTCGGCAGCTTCGTACATATCTCTGGGTATCGTAGTCAATACACCGAATGCTAATATCATCGTGATCGGTACGCCTATCCACATATTCACCATTAGTACGGTCACTTTAGCCCAGAATGGGTCGGTTAGCCAGGGCAGGCCTTCCAACCCGAGCATTTGTAAATACTTATTCACCGGACCAAATTGATTGTTGAACATATTTCGCATAACCAGTAGAGATATCATATTCGGAATGGCAAACGGAACAATAAGAACTGTGCGCCAAAACTTCTTAAATCGAATTCCTGGCTGATGGATGAGTACAGCAACGAGCACGCCCCCCACATATGTCGTCAACGTAGCAATAACGGCCCATATCAACGTCCATCTCAGGACGCCTCCGAAGGTTGTACTCCATATTTTTAATTGAACCATCTTCGCAAAGTTATCGAACAGTACCCAATCGATCAGATTGGCAGGAGGCAGGATCGGATCCGCATAATTCGTGAATGCCAGCAGGATCGAGAATATGAGCGGCAGAACTGTAAGGAACAGGATCGCTGTAATCGGCAAGGCAAGCACCAAATAAGCAAAGTACTTCCTATTCAGCAGAGACAGCGTTTGACCAAATTCATTCGGTTTTCTGCCGAGCTCCCGCATCCTCCCAACGGCATAAGCATCGCGGATGTTCAGGATATAGACGGCTATGAACATAACCGCCCCTAGTCCGGCAATCAGCCCTTTGATCATCAAAAAGATAGAATGATCGCCCTCGACAAGCTGAACCATCCTGCCTACCTTAGCAAATCCGCTCGGTTGATCGCCCAGCGTAATGAGTCCCTTGAGATGATCTAGCAAGTGAAAAGCGATGAAGTACCATCCGGCGATGCCGACTGCAAGGAAAAGTAGCCCTTTGACCCATTGCCGGTTATACATTTGTCCAAGACCCATCCATACTAATGATAGGACAGCGCCTCGAGTGTGCATTCGCATGCGGCAAACAACCTTTCTATGCATAAGTGAAGGACTTCGCCCGGTGTCTCTTCTCTTCCGGGCGAAGTCCGGCTGATCATCCGCTAATCATTCTATTGCGATACAATACCCTGCTCGATCGTATCAACCATGTTGTCTAATATGGCCTTCACATCCGAATTCGGATCATCCCATATGGTCATGAAAGCTGCCTTCAGAGGATCCCATACCGCATTCATCCCGGCTATAGAAGGCATCGGCACAGAAAATTCGAATTGCTTGAAAAAACCGCTTGTTACAGGATCGTCATTGATTATCGGATCCTTACCCGCCTCTATGTTAGCTGGTATCGCACCTGTCATCTCGTAATTCTTCAGTTGATTCTCCTTGTTGCTGGCAAAATTGGAGAATAACCTGGCGGCAATCGGATAAGCGGTATAGGAGTTGACATAATAAGACTTCACCCCAGAGAAGGAATATCCTTCGCTGCCATTCGGAAATTTCGGTAAAGGCGCGACGCCGAAATTTACAACATCCTTGAATGCAGAGACCGACCATGGACCATCAATATTGAGCGCCAGCTTACCTTCCCCGAACAACTGGGTCTTCACGTCATAGCTCACGTCCCCGGCATTCATCGGAAGGATGCTTTTTAGCGTTTTCATATACTCAAAGCCTTGTACTACGTCTCCTTTGTTCAAGCCTAGGTCTTGGGGGTTTGTATTGTTATCGCCGAAGATGTAGCCGTTGTAACTGCCAATGAACGGATAAGAGTAATAACCGACAAACTCCCACATGATCGTATATTTATTCTGAGCGGGATCATTGTACGTCGATGCGAATTGAACAATCTCCTCCCACGTTGCCGGTGGCGCATTCGGGAATATATCCTTGTTATAAAATAAGGCATAGGTCTCTACAGATTTAGGATAACCGTACAATACACCGTCCATCGATGATGCAGTGATCGCCGCTTCCATCATACTGCTCCGCGTCTCCAACTCGAACACGTCATTGGGCAGTAGCAGCCCAGCCTTGATTGCCTGCCCGATCTGATCATGCGGAAGAGTAAGAACATCTGCAGCCAATTTGCTTGGTCCGTCAGTCGCCAGACGAGCACCTTGGTCACCGCCGGCTAGCTCCTCAATTGTAACCGGTACACCATACCGCTCCTCGAATGCTTGTGCAAGAGCGTTCATATACGCCAATTGTTCCTTGCTTTCCCATACGACCAACTTCGCGCCCGGTTCAGGAAACAGCTCAGATTCTTCTTCATCGCCGCTTGTTGGTGCGAGAGTTTCCGGCGCATTACCTTGATTCGTGTTCGGACTGTTACCACCGCAAGCCGCAAGCATAAGAACAAGTGCTAAACTTAATACCGTCAAGATCCACTTTCTTCCGTTCATTTAGACCACCCTCTCGAATTATTAATCACATTTGCGCAAACGTTATACCTTTTTGCTTATTACTCCCCCCATTCTTCAATTGGCGCATCAATATCAACAAAAAGGTACAACCTCATCGCGCTTACTCCGCGGCGAGGTTGTACCTTTCAGGTAACATTGCCTTCTAATTATCATTGCTAACATGTGTTTTATGCAGCTGGATTAATCTTGCATTCATAATACGATATGAAAAAATCGTTTGCAAACGCTTCATTCTACCGTTTACCGCTATTTACTATTACTTTATTAGCCTTCTCTTCCATTATCGCCTGTTTACTTGATCATTCTTGGAATTATGGCGACTTGTCAACTGATAACGGGATAAGCTATGATAATTGCAACTGTGCAATCGTTTGCGCAATGGAGGAATGTATTATGACGGTAACGATCAAAGATGTTGCGCTGAAAGCCGGTGTATCTCCATCAACGGTTTCCCGTGTTATTGCCGGAAGCGGTCGAATCAGCGCCGGTACGATTGAGAGAGTTCGCCATGCCATGACGGCACTCGGCTACCATCCAAACCGGACAGCTCAAAGCTTGGTCAAGAGAACAACCGACACAATTGGTATTGTGCTGCCCCGCCCTGCGGACGAGCTATTTTTGAACACGTTCTTCCCCGAACTTATTCGCGGCATCGTGGCCAGAGCAGCTCGTGCCGGCTATGATATTCTGATGACTGCGGGTACCACCGAACAAGAAGAGGTTGAAGCCATGCAACGGATGGTTCGGAGTAGACGCGTTGACGGCATGATTGTTCTCCGTTCCCGACTTGGCGATCCGATAATCCGCTTGTTGGAGGAGGAACGCTTCCCCTACGTGCTGATCGGCCGGAACGGGGATATGACCAATACGTTGTCGGTCGATACCGACAATGTAAAAGCTTCTTACGATGCCACTACTCATCTGATTGCCCAAGGACATCAATGGATTGGCTTCGTTAGCGGACCGTCCAATCTGATGGTTTCGCGCGACAGGCTGGAAGGATATCATAAAGCGATGACGGATGCTGGATTAACCGTCCGACAGGACTGGATCGTTGAAGGTGAATTTCTACAGGAGAGCGGTTATCGGGCAATGTCCTATATTATGGGACTGCCCCATCCACCTACCGCCCTTGTCATCATCGACGATGTGGTCGCCTTCGGCGTTATGCGCGGCTTGACCGAGCTCGGATACCGCATTCCAGAAGACCTGTGTCTAGTCAGCTTCAATAACATCCCGCTAGCAGAATTAGCCTCTCCCCCTCTAACAAGCGTCGACATCGGAATTTACCAGTTAGGATACACCGCTTCACAACTGTTGCTTGAATACATGACAACGGGTACTCCTTCCATTCATCGCCATATCGTTCCCCATCGATTGATTGTGCGAGAATCATCCATAGGAGCTGAGATAGAGCCTAGTCCAGCAAGTTCACGAACCTTATAAATTCAGATTTATCCCTGACGTAATATAAGGAATGGTAGAGTGGATAAAGTCCTCAGGAGACATCTTATTATTTCTATTTTTCCATTCAACGGTTGCACCGTAAAGTCCCCATGGAGCATAACTGAAGTCAACTTTAACACCTTCTTATCTTCATCAGGATGTTGCTTCAGCAACAGCTTAAACAAGATAACTTCGTTACTGCAGACAACGATTTGCGTTTAATCTTATCTGTCCCTTAAGTGGCAACAGTTGGATCGCATGTTGGATTGAGTCTCCACTGCCTTGCGAACAATTAGAGTTTAATTGGGTTAGAAAAATGCATCTCCAGCAGAACGCTGGAGATGCATTTTTTTAGACTATCTATGAATGCGGTTCTCCCCAAATTTAACCAACTGCCCACACTATAGCACCCTAATCGCAAGTATGATGATACGATCCGCTAAGTTCGTCCCAGTCTCCATTCGATCATTCGTCTCTACGAAGAATATAACCTCTTGCTTTCCTGCAAGCGCCGTAATATCGAAATGGAAGGAGTCACTTACATCAGCTGTTGGTGGGGCTTCAAATGTAACCCAGCCTTCACTATTTTGCGCGAACAATGCTGCGGTATCACTTAATTGCGCTGGCGTCAGCTGGGCAACTAGCGGAGCAACCATGTAGTTCCCGTTCTCATCTTTATAAGCCGCCTGTATTCGCAACGCGCCCCTGCCAGACAGATAGGTGTCCGCAGGATTGCTGCGAGCGATGATTTGCAGCTCTGTCTTACCGCTTGCTATATCTGTTTTATTATAAATAAAAGCTCCCGGAAGCTCGTCATCTTGCTGCTCCAACGCATTCATAATCAGCCCCCAACCAGCATCTGCAAAAGCGCTGTTCGCCGTTTTCCCCCCACGCCATATAATAGCTTCACCTGACGCGGTTTGATTCAGATCAAAAAATGCGCTGGTCGGCGTACCGCCCCAAGCTATATCCCATCTTGTCAAGTTGGTTTCGCCCGGTATCGTATCTAGTGTCGTGTTGTATACATTGTTCAGGACGATTGCTGGCGGCAAGTAAGAATACAATTCTGGTAAATCATCACCCAGCTTGATAACAGGCGCAAGAGATGATGAGGACACATCTACACCCGCTACTAGATTATTCTCATGAATATCCCGAAGGGTCAACCTATTGAACAAATGAATGTTGTTATTGTCTGTACTATGAGATACTCCCTGGAAACGCATCGTATTCACGCCTATCAAGCTGCTATCTGTCAGGTGAAATAGCTTGCCTGTACTGGGCTGAAGATTGTCCCCAGCACTATTAAATATCGTGATGCTGCTATCAGTCGACTGGAGTACGGTATGTGAGCCGAATGTAAACGAATTTCCAATTGTCAGATTGCTAGCATGAGCTGTCTGGATAAATACGGTGTTTGGTCGAGTAATCATATCGTAAAGCCGGGCAAGCTTACCGTTAGCATCGGAAGGCCAGGAATTAGGCACTAGAGATGGGAATAATATCGTTAAACCCGTGCGTGCAACAACGGTAGCATTAGCCAATGCCTCTTCGATATAACCGTCGAATACATACTCCATGCGAATGCCTACTTTGTAATAGGATCCTGACACACTTCTGACAATTGGCTTCTCAAGTGGAGCTGCAGATGTTCCCTTGAATTCAATACCATGAACAGAACCAGCCAAGCTAACATGTATGACATAATTATGATCAGCCGTTCCTCTTATTGTGTAAGAATGAGGACGGACTTCCCCTGTCACTGTATTCGGCTCATTGCCTGGATAGAAGATGCGAAGTCCTCTTACCCCAGCTGCTTCTCCCGTGAGCGTAATCAATGCATCTTCAGTAGCAGCAGTCGTCATATTATGCGAGTAGCCGTAGTCTGCCAGAATAACAGTGCCTCTACTCAGACCGATTTCATCACGCTGCGCCGATGCCGCGCTTCCTCTCAATTCTGTGTGAGCCGGAACTGTCAGTGCGCTTGATACTTTATAGAAACCAGCAGGCAGGTACACGATCCCTCCGCCAGCTAGTTCTGCTGCATCCAGTGCAGCCTGAATTGCTGCGGCACTCTCAAGTGATCCAGTCCGATCAGCCCCATATTCAGTCACTGCATTGAAAAGTCTCCGTGGAGGAGCTACTGGCTCAGGAGCGGTTGTATTAGGAAGCTCCCCAGCCATCTTCAGGCCCTCATATTCGGTTTCTCCACCGGTTTGTAGAATCCTAGCACCACCGACATCGCCATTCAAATCTGTTGCGATAAGCTTGACCACCGATGGTGTTTGATCTTCATTCCGAATGGAATAGAGTGAGCCTTCAATATAACTGTCTGCAAACGTTATGCCAAAGTCAGGGTACATATTGTCGATACGTACACCAGTAACGGCATTCGTCACCTTCAAATCATGAAACTGACCAATGAAATAGATCTCCGGCTGTCCGACGATGTGCCTGCGTAAACCATCGTATATTCTCAAACCTATTTTGTAATCCGAAATGGCTATGTTAGTGAATTGCACCCACTCCAAATCACCTAGATGCATGCCGATACCATACGTCATTGTAAAATCATCGAGCTGTGACTTAAGAGGCGGGCCAAATTCGCTTGGCGCTTCTGACCAATAATGATTGCCGAAGCTAATTTCCCGTACAACTCCATATTCGGAGGAATTGAACAGTTCAGCACCTCTATAAAGTATAGTTCCTTTCACATTTTCCAAATGTAGCATCTCATTGGCTGCAGAAATCAAGTCATCCTTGCTGGTGATGCTGGCTGCTATTCCACGATAGGCGTTAATCATCGTCACATTGCGAATTGTGGGTGCCATATGATCACCATGGCCGAACTGTCCCGCGAAACTAGGAATTTCAAACACATACGGGTAAGGCTTAATATGCGCTGCATCTTGATTCGGATAAAACACAGTTATTCCGATCACCGCAGCAGATCCACCCACTGTGAATAACGAAGGGAACTTCGTGTCTCGTGAACCAACATCCGCATAAATCGTAGTACCATAATCCCCATTAAACCCTGTTAAATCTGGATCATTGTAGTCGCCTCTCAACGCTGTGAATGGTGGAATCGTAATATTGCCTGTAATCCGATAAGAGCCGCTTGGAAGATACACCGTTCCTCCACCAGATAAGAAAACATCCATAAGGGCCTGCTTTATTCCTTCCGTAGAGTCATCTTGTCCTGTTGGATCCACGGCATAGCTCGTAGGCTCGACTATTGCATCCGCTATCACAATTTCAGGAGTTGGATACACTGTATTCACCATTTGAGCCGGACCTGCCAGTGTGGCATGTTGCACTCTAGCAGCAAGTAGAATGATACGATCGGTCAAATTGCTTCCAGCTTCCATTCTGTCATTGGCTTCAATAAAGAATACAACATCCGAACGTCCTGAAAGCGGCAGTAAATCAAATAAGAAGCTGTCGCTCTCATCAATAGTTGGTGGCGCTTCAAAGGTTACCCATCCCTCATTAGTCACATCAAACTGTGCAGTATTATCCAGCATCTGAGCTGCCGTAAGCACGGGTCTCAGCGTCGTTTCCACATAACGTCCATCGAATATATAAGCAGCCTTTACTCGAACTGCGCCTCTGCCTGATCGTTCAGTATCCGCGTTGCTGCCACGGATAATTAACTGAAGCCTTGAAGCATTCATTGCCAAATCTGTCTTATTATAAATAAACGCACCAGCCTCATCATCAAGGGAATCCTCAAGTGCATCTATAATAAGACCATACCCAGCATTGCCAAATGTACTAGATTCCATTGTCTCTCCCCGCCATATGACTTCATTGGAAGCAGGGGAAGTAAATGCAAAAAACGATTCAACCAAGTTAGATCCCCATGCAATATCCCAGCGTGCCAGATCCGTTTCCTTCGGAATATCACGCATTTGTGCCTCCGTCAGCCCCATTATTAATTGAGGATCCACATTCTCCTCCAATATTCTCACTGCCATCACAATAACACGGTCCCCTAAGCTAATGTCAGATTCCACACGATCATTAGCTTCGATAAAAAAGACAACATTCTGCTTGCCTGCCAAGGCACTAATATCAAAGCTAAAACTGTCGGTGTAATCTGCAAGCGGAGGAGCTTCATACGTTACCCAGCCATTCGCGGCCAAGGAGAAATCAGCGACTTGGTCCTCTAGTTGAGCTTCCGATAATTGGGGCAGTAAGGTAACAACTTGATATTGTCCACCTTGCTTGTACGCCGCCTTTACACGGATGGCCCCTCTGCCCGATAGATGAGTGCCGTCGCGTGGATTGGCTCGGGCAATAATCTGCAGCGTCTTCGCATCTTCCGATACATCGGCCTTGTTATAAATGAAGGCGCCTGGCTCATCGTCATCCTGCCCTTCGTATACATTCATAATAAGTCCCCATCCAGCATCCGCAAAGGCACTATAGCTTGTCTTCCCTCCTCTCCAGATCACCGTATTCGGATCAGGCTCTCCAGTTAAGTCAAAAAAGGATTGGGTCGGAGTCCCTGCCCAGGGAATATCCCATCTACTCATTATAGTCTCTTTGGGAATGCTATCTAGCTTTGACTCGGTAATGCCGTTCAGTACAACTTCATTAAGCTCGGATCGATGAAGTTCCGTTGATGCTTCCAAGACAAGCGGGGGCTGAACTAACCCACATAGTAACACGATAATTAACAATCTCATCATATAACGAACATGTCTACGACTCACATTTTCCAGTCCCTTCTCAATAAAATGTGTTCTATCGTTTCCGCATGAACATCTTAGATTTACTTCTGGGCAGGTTGAAAATCAATCTTAATCGTTCGAAATGTATATGGAGACAATGCAAAAGAAAGCATATTGCCCTCCCACACCATCGATGAAGCCTGTTCTTCACAGACCTCGTTGCTATCCACAAAATGGGCAGCCTCCACGGTCTTGGGAAGCTCGAGCTTCACCAGGGACTCGTTGCCTTCTGTCTCGTACATGCGAATAATCCAGCTCTCTACTCGTCCATCCTCTGGCATCTTAATCGCCGACACTCTTGCAGTTCCTTCCATAAGACGAACAAAGCTGTGGCTGGCTGGACGCGCTCCAGCATGAACGGTACCTGATATGACACTTAAAGGATAATTATATCTGTCAGCTCTCTCCATCAAGCTTTGAATGCCTTCCGTATCCGTCACTGTAATCGAAAAGCTAGTGTGATGATGATTTCCTGTTTCCGGATAAGGATCGGGATCGAAGGATCCCCGTATCAACGTCAGTGACAAGGAGCGCTCTGCAGCACGGAAGCCATATTTATGGCGAGTCACAATCTGAATGCCCGGCGCTATCATATCAAGCTCTGCTTTGGAGGGCACCGCATAAGCCCAGCTAGTAGCAGGCACATCATCATCCATTGCCGGTCGTGCTACTGAACCGGCCGGCACATCATATAGATAATGACTAGCTTTATATGCCAGTGGCCAATTAAAACTTAGCTGCGGCACGCCTTGCTTGGGTGACCCAATTTCCTGCCAATCACACTTTATCTCATAGTCAAGACTGGAGCTTCCTTCATCCAATGACACAATAACTCGTATTATCGTCTGACCATGCTCCATCTCAAATTCAAGAGTTTGACGTAAATTCCCCTTTCGAACCGGCTTTATCTTCACCCTTCGATGCAGGCATTCCTCTGCCATATAACGCCCAATCCACCAGGCAGTCATACCCTTCTCCGCATCTTCTGTAATAAGACGGAACAAACCTGCTGGTTGTCCCGGATCGACCATTTGTCGACCCGACGGCTTATGGAGCAGCGATAACAGTCCAGCAGTTCGGGAGCAATACTCAGCCCTCAGCTGGTCATTCTCCAGTACGTAGTTAGATAATTTATCTAGTCGGGGTTCACTCGGCAAAAGTGGACTCACATCACCTTCCCCTTCACCGATTACATAGGTGACATAACCGCCAGCAGGCACTTGTGCATCGACTAGCAGGCTGATATAGTCATGGCCCCAGTAGAAATTACGTCCTCGATCCAGCACCTGACAGGCAACCTCTCTGCCATCTGTATCACGAACTGATATCGCTGGAATCGGACTAGACCAATCCCAAAGCACAACTTCGGTAAGCTCACGCCTATCGCACAGTAACGGATTAAAAATATGAATGATCCGGGAGGTTCCGCCCCTATGCTCTGATTGACTGACTTTAAAGGAACTGGATCCAAATCCGGCTCCCGCACCCATAGCACTTGTAGATGCCACAGCCGCTATATGCGAAAGCGAGGAGGTATCAATGTTGCTTGCAAGCAGCTCCATTGCTCGCTTACGCTTGGCATTGGCAATAGCGAAAGTTTCTTGGAACAACCCCATTGCATGCTCTCTTGTATCAATTACACCAGATCCAGGCAATATGTCATGGAACTGGTTGAATAAATGATTCCTCCAAGCTTTCTCCAATTGTGCTGCTGGGTAGACCGCGCCCACTTCTGCAGCCGCAATTGAGCTGAACAGCTCTGCTTCTTGCAATACCGTCTCGCCAACTCGATTCGCGGTTTTAATCCGGCTCTGGGATGTATAACATCCTGTAAATACAAAATTCTGCTCACCCTTCACAACAGGCAAACTATCGACATTTTGTTCCACCAACTCAAAAAACTCTCTATACGTTCCGAAGCGAAGCTCGGGATAAATTGGCCATCCTTGCATATCGAGCATGCGATCTAGATCTCGTCGTGTAGGGCCCCCGCCATGATCTCCTACACCGTATACATATAAGTGCGTGTCGAGACCAGTCGTTCGGCAAATCTCAGGCACATAAGCACCTAAATTCGGCTGAATTAAATCGTTATACCAGGTTGGCTCCCGGTAAGCGATTACCGAGTTTCCAGAAGGTGCTTCCCAGCGGTATAGCACCGGTCCTTCGCTGCCTCGGCAATGGTAGTAATAATTCACCCCGCCGTTACACAATATTTCGGGTACATGAGCACTGTGACCAAACGTATCCGGTTCAAAATCAAGATTCATGGAAGAAGGATCAATATCCAGTAATTCAGATAAATAGCGTTTGGCATAGAGTATTTGTCGAGTCAGACTTTCACCAGACGGCATGTTTTTGTCTGCTTCAACCCAGTGCGAAGCGCTGACCTCCCAGCGACCTTCCTTAACGTAATATCGAATCTCATTAAGCATCTCCGGCGCATATTCCTCAATAATGCGGTATATCGACGCCTGCGATTGTGAAAAATGAAAGTTGGGATATTCTGCAAGTAATTGAAGCATCGTACGAAGCGTATCGATCGTCACAGCAACCGTTTCATGCCAAGGCCACATCCAGTTCATGTCGATGTGAGCATGCGCCACGCAAATGACTTTGTATCGCTTAGCCACCTCAACTAGTGGAAGTAGACGTTGTTCGCCTTCCAGCGCTGTCTGCTTCGTGATTCCGCCTTCCTCCATTCTTCTGTTCTCAATCCATTCTAAAGTCCCCGCTATGAGAGAATCATAGGCTCCACTAGCCTCACGAGATAATTCATGGGCATACAGAAGCTGAGAGACGATCCGCTCACCCCAGTAACCTAGTGAAGAAGTAATTCGTTCCCCAATATAATGAGTTGCCTGCTCTCCTAACAAATTGCGGAGCTTCGATTCAGTAGAGATCATTCGTATATCCTCCTTATGCAATGAACACATTCGCGATCCTAACTCTCACAAGGTTAAAGAGAAGGCCTCAACACTTGATATGTACGTTTTACCCCGATCAACAAACAGTCCAATCCCACCCTCTGTGCCTCGAGCTATCCCCATTGTTTCCTCTTTCACCGCAAATTGCAGCACTAGCAAGTCGTCTACGAAAACCTCAACACGCGGATTTCGAACGATTACCCTCAGACGATATTCTTGGCCAAGGTGTACCGGCCATTGACTCATCCATAACTCTTCAAATAGCGGTGCAATGCCTGCGATCACCTTTCCCTCGTTGGCATCGAGCATCACAACAAGGGTGCTGTTACAATCGACTGCCTTCCAATCACCTATCAGAGCTATTCCTGCTGATACACCTGCCTCTATTAGAATAGAAGCTGACACTTCCACGTTACCGCCGAATGGCATTAGTCCGGCAATTTGCCAGCCTGTCCGCGATTCTCCAACATAACGTCCGTCATCCAGCATCCAGCGACCACCTCGCAAGCCCCAATTGGCATGTGGCAGCGGCAACACCTTAATTTCCTCCGCATGTTCAGCGTCCAGTAGACGCTTGCTGCGCCATGCCATCGTCAAATCCGAATAGCCTAGACGCAAATAACCTTCAGACGTAGTACGAACCTCGAACGGTGGCGATAACGTATTGGATACTCGATCGGTATACATGCCGTAGCGTTTACCGCCAAAAAGGAAGCTGCGGAATGAATAGCCGCTAGAAGAGTCTCCGCCGAGCAGAAGATGATCTTCCTCCAATTCCCGATACGGCCCTTCCGGCTTGTCGGCCACCGCATAGATCGTACCTGATACAATCGAGCGGTCTTGATAAATCCCTCTGTTGCCGTAACCATGCGATGTCAAGCAGGTCATATACCAACGCCCATTCAACTCAAAAACTTCCGGCACTTCTATACAAGCATAAGAGGCTGGCACAAAAGCAGGCGGAAGGTGTTCCCAATTAAGCAGATCGGCACTACGAACAAGCGCGATAACTGATCCATCTCCCAGCTCCTGACCATGCAATCGGGCTGCATAGAAGCCTAGCCAGCCGTTGGATTGCGGATCCTTAACAACTACTAAATCACGACAGTCTACAACACCATTGGGCAACGGCCGTTCATGACTGACATACCATCGAGGATCCGGCTCAATCACTGGGTTATTCTCGTACCTTTCCCATGTCATCAAATCTCGACTGAATGCCACGCCGATCCGTTGTCCTCTAGCCTGATCGCGAGTCGAACGCATCGTATAATAGAGATAGAAGGTATCTCCTTCCTTCCACACTGTCCCCGTCCACGGTTGCATATCGTCGTAGGTCCCCGCTGCTCCTGGCGCTAGAGCTAATGGAGCTTCTTCCCAATGAATCAAATCTCGTGATGTGGCATGCCCTAGACAATCTGCCTCATGCTGCATCCGCTCGGAATCGACTGATAGAAACTGGAGATGAAACACATGCATGATTCCATCATGTTCGATCCCCCAAGCATCCCACATTTCCATCCCTTTTGGCTTATAACTCATGTTTGATCCTCCTCTTAGAGACCAAGCCTCGTCATTAGACGAGGCTTGCCTATTGTACGCTCAAATGTACTACACGCCGTAATCCGGTTTCGACTTGTCGGATTGCAATTCATTCGATTCCTGCAAGATCTTATCTCCGCCGTTAGATAACCAATTGTTCAAAGCTTCATTATAATTATCTCGATTAATATTCATATCAAGTAGTATGCTACCATACATTTGGCCCATGTAATCTTCCCACAGCATTCCACCTTTATCGGCATTTGTAGGGGAGAATACGGTAGGATTGCGATAATCAGGGAACTGATTGATTGAATACTCCTCAAAGCTTGTTTTGAAATAGTCATAAAACTCACTAAAGCCTTGTGATTCAAAATTCGCTTTCCAATCATCCCAATTTACCTTCTCGTCAATCGGATCCAAGAACTTCAACGGCTCGATCTGCGAGCTTACATAATCAGGTTCTCTTTCAGCTTCCGGAATGCTAGTTTTTTTGCCGTCAACCACTTTATACGTTTTGCCTTCAATCCCATACCGACGGAAGTCATGTCCTTGTCCCTCAGTCAGTGTCCATTCCAAGAAGCGGAAGATGCCTTCAGGATCGCCTGCTTCAGCCGAAATATAGAAACCGCGATCTACCGGGAAGACTGTCCGAGTTCCTCCTTGTCCACCAGGACCTTCAAGCGGTGCCATAATGCCTATTTTTGCTGTAGAATCATTCTTAAAAGCATTCAACAATTCAAGGTAATCCGGATAACCTCCCGGGTAAGCTGCAGCACGTCCGGTCATGAATTTTTGCTTACCGAAAGATGGATCAGGATTAACCCCAGCTTCTTGATCCAGCAATCCGCGCTTTTTCAAATCCTGAAGCCAGAACATATAATCAATATTAGCTGGGTTCATATGACTTGGAACAATCTGGTCAGGGTTCTCTGGTGATGGCATCCAGCCGCCTGCCGCATTACCGAATGAAGTCCCCAAGTCCTTAAACATCCACTCTGTGCCGCCGAGACCTACAGTCATCGGAACAACATCCGGCTTTGACGCCTTGATTGTCTCCAGTGCAGCCTCTAGCTCCTTAATGGTAGTCGGTTCAGCAATGCCCGCTTCCTCAAACCAGTCTGCCCTATAGAAGGTGAAGAATGGAACAATCGGATAAATGGAGAATGGGAAGAAGTAAATGTCTCCCTTTTCATTCTTCATGGCATTCCATACAGAATCCGAAACAGTTGCCTTCACATTCGGATACTTATCGATAAATTCATTGATTTTCAGAAACGCGCCCTGATTCTCTATATCACGCCAGAACGGGTCAAGCGGTCCAGAAGCCCACATCACATCCGGAATATCACCCGCAGCAATAATCGTTTTAGCCTGTGCATCATATTCGGTAACCGGAATGATTTGAACATCTATCTTTACATTAGCTTGCTTGAATAGCTCCTGTTCATAAGCTCCGCCTTTTGAATAGGTTGCTGGCCCCCAGACTGGACGCAAATAACTAAATTCGACTGGCGCACCACTAGATTCACCATTCGACTGTACACCGCTTGTGGAGTTCGATGTTTTTGATGGTTCTTTCGTCGAGCCGTTGTTGCCAGAGCAGCCTCCCACTATTAGAGCTGCAGATAACAAAAGCAGGATTACCACTTGCAGCCTAGAAGTGCGTGAACTTCTACTTCTTCGTTTAAACATGTACGCTTCCCCCTAATGTTAAATTGTAAGACATCTATGAATAGCCCTATGGGCAATCCATCAGGATCAACCTTTTACGGAACCTAACATAATACCTTTGACAAAGTATCTTTGCAGAAACGGATACACACACACGATCGGGAATATTGCAAATATAATGGACGCAGCTTTTATGTTTTCCGGTTGAAGCACCAACTTGCTCATGTCTTGCGACATATGCGAACCTTGAGTACCCATGTTCAGCAGGTTGAAGTCGATAATGATCGAACGCAGTAATACCTGAAGAGGCCACTTGGTGTTGTCTTTAATAAAGAAGAGCCCTGTAAAGAAGTCGTTCCAATGACCAACGGCATAAAACAACCCAATCGTAGCGATAACTGGAATAGATAACGGCAATATAACATTCCATATAATTCTGAATTCGCCAGCACCATCAATACGCGCCGACTCCTCCAACCCTTCAGGAATACTCCAGAAGAAATTACGCATCAAAATCATATTGAATGGCGCCACTAACTTCGGCAATATTAATACCCAGATTGTATTCAGGAGATGAATTTCCTTAAGCAATATGTACATAGGAATCAGACCTGCGCCGAAGAGCATTGGAATAACAATCATCCACAACATTACTTTGTGACCGGGTACGGTTGTTTTGGATAACGCATAAGCTCCGCATATCGTAAAGACCAGATTAAGAAAAGTTCCAAAAACGGTAACAAACACTGTGATACCAAATGAGTTAAGCAATACTCGAGTGCTAAAAATATATTTGTAGGCTTCCAAAGTAAAGGATTCTGGAAACAGCATCATCGGATTTCGATAAATTGCCTGTGCTTCGCTGAAGGAAACGGCTAATACATTAAGCATCGGATACAAGCAAATGACACCTAGCAGTAAAAGGATAATGTGAATAAGCGATTGCGCCCATAGCGGATTGCGATCCAAGCTTGAGGAAGAAGCAAACACTCTAGCTTCGACGGTCTCCACATCTAGCTCACCCTTGTTTACCATAGTGATTTCTCCCCCATTCTCCGGATCAACGTATTAGCGGTAATAATAAAGATCATTCCAACGATTCCCTTAAACAAGCCTAAGGCAGCAGCTACCTCGTAATTAGCGCCTAATATCCCAACACGATAAACATAGGTGTCTATAATATCTCCAGGGCCCATATTCGCAGGATTCAAGAAGATATAAATCTGTTCAAAGCCTGCATCGAGGATGCCCGCTAGCGACATGACAAACAGAAGAGCCATGATTGATCTCATCCCTGGCAATGTAACATGCCATATTTGTCTAAGTTTTCCCGCACCATCCATTTTTGCCGCTTCATATAGCTGTGGGTCAATTCCAGAAAGCGCTGCTAAATAAATGATGGCGCCCCAACCAAATTCTTTTAGAATTGCAGTAGTCACGATAAGCGTACGGAAGTACTCGGCGCTCGTTGTTAAATTAATTTGGGGTTGTCCCAAAATATCAAGAATAATATTGAAAATGCCATTTGGACCTATAAAGTTAAACACAATCCCACCAAACACTACCCAAGATAGAAAATGCGGAAAGTAAGTGATCGTTTGTATACTTCGTTTGAACCACAACATTCTTACCTCATTAAGCAATAAGGCAAACAAGATGGGAGCCGGAAAGCCAAACACAATTCGGTAGAGACTGATTGTTACCGTGTTACGAATTAACTCTGGAAACTTAGCGGAAGCAACCAATTCTCGAAAATGTACAAGGCCTACCCATGGACTTTCAAATATTCCTCTGAACACCTGATAATCTTTAAAAGCGATCGATATTCCATAGAAAGGCAAGTATGTAAAGATGAAAAAGTATATAAAGGTAGGCAAGAAGAGCAAATAAATGTATCTAGCCTTAATAACTTGTCTAAACCAGGCTTTAGCCCTCTTGTACCGGACCTCATTATTGATTGAAATCATTTCGCTTCTGTGCACACTTACATCCCCCTGTAGAACGAAATATCATTCGGACTAGTAAATAACGAATGTGATTACGTTGTCACACTATTTGATTATCATGTTAATCTTTTTAAAAACAATCTGTCAAGAAGTTTTTTGAAAACGCTGTTTTAGAGCTTGGAATGCTTGAAAATGCAATAATATTGGTGTTTTCTTAATGACATGTTGAAATGATAATCCTTTACAATAGGAATCTTAATGTGATAACCTAATCACAATTAAGTAAAATACTGAAATTTTCAGAAAAGGAATTATGCCTATGTCTACTAGTAAAGATGTCGCCAAATTGGCGGGCGTATCCGTCTCGGCTGTATCGCGAGCTTTCCGCGACGACACTTACATCAGTAAAGAAAAAAAAGAACGAATCATGGAAGCAGCGGAGAAACTAGGTTACACACCCAACCTTCTAGCCCGAGGGCTAAAAAGTCATCGGAGTAAATTGATTGGTATCCTCCACTCTGATATCGATAACCCGTTCTTCTCTACCATGACTCGCATAATTGAACAGGAACTGAGGAGTCGCGGTTACAGACTGATCATCACATACAGTAACGAGGATGCTCATCTTGAAGCGGATAGTCTGGGTGTCTTATCTGGCAACCGTGTTGATGGAATCATATTCACTCCGATTTCCGAAAAAAACAAGCGGCTGGTCCAGCAATTGTATAAGAGAAACATATTTATGATGCAAATGTACCGGACCATGCATGACAATCTCGATTCAGTTGTTGTAGATGATGCAGAAGGCGCTTATTTGGCTACCAAACATTTGCTCGCTCACGGTCATACCCAAATATTGTTGTTTGATGTAATCAATCCTTACGGACCTAACCGAATGCATGGATATCAAAAAGCCTATCAAGAGGCAGGGATCGCTGTTTCTGAAGAGTTTGTTATTTCCATTCCATATGGCAGAGACACTACTGCCCCAATCATTGCAGAGTCCTACGAAAGGCTAGCCCCTACAGCAGTCATAGCGGGGACGAATACGATCGGACAAGAAATGTACATGTATGCCAAAAACCGTGGTGTACGCATACCAGACGACTTAAGTCTGATTGTATTCGATGATGTGCACTGGACATCCATGCTGGATATTACGGCTATCCAGCAGCCGATGGAATATCTGAGCCTCTCCGCATGTCGTGCTATCATTGACCGCATCGAAGGGAATATGGAAAGCAACGTTGCCATTAATCTAACAATTCGACCTGTTTTGATAGAGAGAAAATCAGTTAAGGAGATAGGGGGAGGCATTATTGATTTATAGACCGGCAAATGAACGATTATGGGATTCTTGGATCGTTCCGCATAATGAGAAATTTTATTTATTTTACATCCGTGTCAGCGAGAATGGCACACGCTGGGATGGCATTAGCCTCGCCATCTCCGATGACTTGCTGCACTGGCAAGAGTATGGTCCCGTATTGGAGAAGCATCCTGAGGCCATATGGCTCGGAACCGGCATGGTGCAACGAATTGGAGATCGCTTTATAATGAACTTCTCGGAGGAACGTCCAGTTGGCACCCAATACATCACCTTTGCCCAGAGCAGCAATCTTCTTGAATGGGAGCGTCTCGATGATATCCAACTCAAGCCCGATCCTGCCTATTATGTAGTCGACCCGCTAGATAGCTGTGAAGAACTGCCTCGTTGGGATTCACTAGGCATTGTAGAAGCATTAGAGGATGTACCACCACCATATACCGCCTTTCTAACGGCTCATGGTTCCGATCGCAAACATAAAGGCAAAAGTGGCGTTCTTGGAATGCTAACCTCAGAGGACGGCTTACAGTGGTCAGCCTTGCCGCCAGTCACAAGCGCAGATCTCTACCCCAACTTCGAGGTGCCCGAGTATTTAAGTCTCAACGGCAGACATTATGTTATTTTCTCAACGGTATCTCTGCATGGCACTCGTTACGACGAACGAAGCCTTGATTTTTCAGGTGGGACCTATTATGTTGTTAGTGACGCGTTGGAGGGTCCATATCGCATGCCACCGGGTGATCCGATGCTGCTAGGTATTCGCAATCATATCAATGTGGTCATGGCTTATGTAGGCAGAGTGATCCGTCACCAAGACGGCTACCTGTTCTATCATATCTGGGGGGATCATTCATCGAATGGACGAATCGGCATTCCCAAAATCTTAAAGGAAACTGCTCCTTGGGAGCTAGGATTGTACTACTGGGACGGGTGCGAGAAGCTAAAGGGAGAGCTGTTGACATCTGATTTTTCCGAAGATAAACTTGTTTCTTTACGCCAGGTTGGACACATTCCGTCAGTTACATGGAGCACGCCTAACGAAGCTATACACTTTTCTGGGTCAGGTGGGGTAGACGCTGTACAATGGCTCCTAGACCAACCAGGCAGCCAAACACAGGGCACGATCAACGATCTGCAGAACGGGCGCATCATCGAATTTACACTTACTGTCAATAATGGAATCGGCGCTGGCATCTGGCTCGGCGAGCAGAAGCTGTGTCTCTTTTTCAATGTGAAATCTGGGCGGATTGAATGCGGGAACTTGCTTAACGGCTGGATGGCTGCACAAGTTTTGAAAATTGATGTCTTCCAAGCTTGGAACTTTACTTATGGTGAGGCGATGAACATTCGGATATTCACACGCAACGAATGTATCGAAGTGTTTGTCAATGACAGACATGCACTTTGCTACCGTTTAACCGAAGCACTTCCCCCATCGAGTATTGGATTTTTCGTAGAGGATGCAGATGGCTCAATCGGAAACATGAACAGATGGCAAATGCAATAAGAATTAAAGCTAAGCGGGAGCGTATTCGCATGTAAAAGTAAATGGACCTCTGCACTTACACAGAGGTCCTTTTACTTAATCCAATAAATTAGCAAATAGTTGATGAATCACTTCATTTCAAGTATCCACCATTTGGCTAATGGCGCAACCTCGGGATCACTAATTTGATCCAGGCGGAATGCTTGAATCAAAACACAAATAAGCTATCGAAAACATTACTCGCTAGAACGGTTAGCTGTGCAAGCCGAACGATATCGGAATGAACCGTATCATTACGATTACTGACATGCCTTATGGGAACATTGTCGATGATCTATCACACTATTATACACAAAGCGAACAGACTCCTACATGGATTTCGACCTACCTTGTTTTTAACGAGCAAGATCAGATCGTACTTAGCAGAGCAGTACTCGTCCAGCTGCTCCCAGGTTCTCCAATTACACTACAGCACAATTGAATTCGCATGCAATGTGTGTGGTAACAAATACTTGTTCCATGTTGTGTCCTATTATGTGTACTCCTGTACGAATTACCTCTTCGTTAACGAAGCCCACTTGGCCTCAAGCCAATTGTCAAAGTCAGCGCCTTTGTCGCCTTCATACGTATCATAGATATCAAGTCTCATCTTCTTTAACTTCTCCTTGAACTCTTCATACGTATGGTCCTTGGGCAGACTCTTCTTAATTCTGATCAAGACTTTAGTTAGGCCATTCATCAATTCGCCCTGTTGTCTTGTCGGTAATTGGGGAGCTTCCCCAAGCTGTTTGAGCTTATGGAATGCAGCCTCTCTGACTGGATACACAGCATCACTGGTCAGCCTTTGCGTTAATAGATCAATTGTTTTTTGGTGTTTCCACTGACCTAATTGTTCAATCGCATCTAATCGTTCTCTCCAATTGGAGGTCCGGTTGGCCGATCTTTTTAATTCCTCATAATTCGCTGGTAATTCATCCTTCATGTCTTTGTCCAAATAAACCGATCTCCTTCATTAATTATCTCTTTGTGCCATAGTCGCACTATTTCTCATCGCTTGCCAATCAGCGAAATTCGTCTCCCTTGCAACATGTCGATCCAATAGTTCTTCGGGATAGTTATGGATATCCTCGGATGTCCTCACTTCGAAGTTACCCTTCTCCATAAACGCCCCAAAGCTCTTAAAGCTCGTATGCTTATTCATGAATGCTTCATCAAAAAGCTCGTCCAATGAATTAGGATTACGATCACTTGCATTCTTCTTCTGATCTTGTAATTCCAACAGCAGGTCGTCAAACGACATGGGTTTCTTAATTCTCAATTTTCCACTCCTAGATTTGTTTTTATACTTAGCTTACCACTATTTGTGATGCAGTTCACTTAAATGCTTTAAACAGCGAAATTATCAGCAGCAGAATGTATGGCTTTTTTTATGAGTATTGACATCAGATCTCCTCCAGAGCGGAGGTGATGCTCATGACATTTTCGTTAACTGAAGTGATTATGCTCGGCATGTTCTTGCTGGCTTTGCTCACTCTCATGAAACGAAAATAACCCGCCCAGGTTCGCGCCAAGGGTAACGGGTTATTTTCTCTGAAAACGTATCCTAATCATATCACGGGTGTTTCATTCATGCAATTTGCCTGTGAGATGATTGTGACTTTATTCTGCATTAAACGTTCTCACACCGTACAGCCACTTAAGCGAGCCCTTCCCTCTCACAAATATATCCTAACAACCGCTCACAGCCCTCGTCCACCATCGCGTACACCTCTTCGAAGTTTCCGGTGTAGTACGGATCCGGCACATCGCCTTGACCGCTGCTTGTAAATTCCAGCAGCTTCCTCACCTCAACGCGGTGCTCATCTGGTGCGAAGTCTTCTAGATTGCTGACGTTGCTGTCATCCATCGCGATAATATAGCTGAAGTCCGTATAATCGTCACGACGAACCTGACGCGCCCGCATGCCCGAATCATCAATCCCATATTGCTTCAAGATGCTCCGCGTTCCTTCATGCGGCGGCTTCCCGTCATGCCATCCGGCTGTTCCCGCTGAATCCACTAGTATTCGATCTGCTAATCCAGCCTCATTCACCTTATGACGCATAACCGCCTCGGCCATCGGTGATCGACATATATTCCCTAGGCATACGAATAATACTTTAGTCATCGATCTTACCACCTTACTCTATCGTTATAAATACATCTGCAGACCTTGATCAGTCTATCTTATTAGTCCTTCTAAGCTCGCGCCCTTGGCGAAGAAGCGCTCGATGCTGCGTTCCACATTCTCGTCAGGGATGAGCGGCGGCGCGTGATGCGGCTTCAACCGTGCATCGATGATGACATTATCGCAGTACCAGTGCTTATAGGCATACCCGCTGTTCACGCCGTAGATATCGTGCGACGGATTGCTGCGAGTGAATGTCGCCCATAGGAAGTTAGAATGTGTCGCGCTTAGGAATTCACTGTCGTCACAGACGATGATGAATGGACAGTCGGCGATCCCGCCGCGCTGGTGGATCAGATCGCTTAGCGCTTGCATCTCCAGGGCGCTCTGCTCATAGCTGACAAACCTCGGCCCCTGCAGCGCGACCATACCCGGCATTATCATCCGCGCTGCGGAGAATGCTTGCAGCTCCTTAAGCGCCTCTGGCACTTCCTTGCACAGCGTCCGCACCGGATTGCCATATGCAGCGAACACGACCTTGCTCCCGCTGTTCAATCCCGTCCCGGTATAATCAAGCGTATCTATCGTCGTATTCGTGTAGAAGTGAATATCACGATGCAGGTCGATTCGTTCAAGAATATGCGTCAGGAAGTCTTCCACCTGATACGTATCCAGCGGACGGCTATCCTCTGCGGTGATGAACAGGTACTTGGCTAAGCTAAGCTGTCCGGTTCCGAGTATCTTGTTCACAATTGTCAGCAGCTCGGCAGGTCGATCCACTTCTTGGAACGGGGTGTACCGTTCGCTTCCAATCGCGAATAGCAGGGGATGCACGCCTGCCGCGTCGATCGCATGCACTTCCTTCACGCCGGGGATCTCGGCTCGAACCGCGCTTCCTGTGAGCTCGTGAATAACCGCTCCGAAGCTGGTATCCTCCTGCGGCGGACGTCCGACTACTGTGAATGGCCAGATCGCGTTCTTCTTCGCATACACCTTATGCACACGCATGACAGGGAACTCATGAGCCAGGCTGTAATAGCCGAGATGATCCCCGAATGGGCCCTCTGGCTTCGTCTCATCCGGATAGATATCCCCGGTAATCACGAAGTCGGCGTCATGGCTGATGCAATACCCGTCCACATAGCTGTATCGGAACCTGCGCCCTGCGAGTAAGCCAGCGAAGGTCATCTCGCTCATGCCTTCAGGCAGCGGCATAACGGCAGCCAGCGTATGCGCGGGCGGGCCTCCGACGAAGATGCTGACCTTCAGCGGCTGGCCCTGCTTGTTCGCCTTGGCCTGATGGACCCCGATTCCTCTATGAATCTGGTAATGCAGACCAACCTCTTGATCCTGTACATAGTCATTCCCGTCCAGTTGCACCCGATACATGCCCAGGTTGGAATTCATAATGCCCGGCTTGTCATAATCCTCAGAATATACCTGCGGCAAGGTGATGAATGAGCCGCCATCATCCGGCCAGTGGTGGATCTGCGGCAGATCGGAGATGCTGATTTCCTCAAAATCACCTGGTAGACCATTCCTCTTGCGCGGAAGTGCCGGCAACGCGGCGAATGCAGTCCCGATATGGGGGAACGGATTCTTCATCGCCTGCATCGGGTTGTTGCGCAGCGCGATTACCTTACTCACGCTGTCCCAGGTGCTGCGGAACAAGAACTTGCTTCTCTCTATCGTGCCGAATAGATTAGACACGGCTTGATAGCGCGAGCCCTTCACACGCTCGAATAAGAGCGCAGGGCCACCCGCCTCATAGACCTTCAAGTGAAGCGCGGCCATCTCTAGATAAGGATCAATCTCCTCACGCACGCGAATCAGCTGTCCCTGCCGCTCCAAATCTGCTATACATTGCTCCAAGCTGCTATAGATCATCGATTATCTCCAATTGTCATTGTTATAGTCAGCTTCTATTATACCTGAATATGTGCCTAGATTCACGAGATTTGCTCACATCACCATATTGTCAGAAGTTATCAGATTGAATAGAGATGCCAACAGCTAGTATCGGATGTATAATTGATAGGATATCAACTATCGGGAGGAATGAACGTGGCACAACGCAGTAAGCAGGATGTACTCGACTACTTGTCACGAGCAGAGGTCGGCGCGGTAGGCACATCCAATATGGGATTACCCCGTCAGCGCATGATGCACTTTGCGGTTGACGAGGATTTCAACTTCTATCTAACTAGCACCAAGGGAGATCCGAAGGTCATCCAATGGATCAATATTCCCGAAACCGCCATACTGATTCATCAGGGTCCAACCTTCATAGAGATGGAAGAGTGCGAGATTATTGGGAGAGCCGAGGTGCTCAAGGAGGAGCGCGACCGCCAGAAGGCCATTGAACTGCTGGTAGATCGCTCACCGATCGTGAATCAGTTCCATAAGATCGGAGCGCTCGACCGCCTGGAATTCATCATCGTGAAGCCATTCACAGTGAAGTATCGATTCGTGCCGGAGATTCTCCAGGGCGAGCCTCCGACGGTGTTCGAATTCGAGCATAATCGCGAGAACGTGAACGTGTGGGATGATGTGAAGGCCAAGGCCCGCGCCTGGAAGGAAGCGGTTCGTCCGCTGTCGCTGACGGCGACGCTCGTGCCGATTCTGCTCGGCGGCGCGCTTGCCCTGTCGCATAGCGGCCAATTCCATGCGATGCACTTCATTCTGACGCTGATCGGTGGACTGTTCATCCAAGCAGGTACGAATATGATCAATGACTGGAAGGATGCCGAGCGTGACAATGAGAACCGGACTGGTATACGTCCGTTCACCGGCGGCTCCCGTGTGATCCAGCTCGGTCTAATCTCACGCGCGGATATGGGCTTATTCGGAATCATCCTATCGTCTATAGCTACAATAATCGGCATCTATCTCATATTCGTCAGCGGTTACGGCATTCTGCCGCTCATCGCCTACGGACTTATTGCCGGCCTCTTCTACACAGCGGGCAGAGGCAAGCTGAGCTTCATCAATATGGCGACAGGGGTCGCTGAATTCCTCATCGCCACCACGTACGGCGTGTTGATGACGATGGGCGCTTATTATGTGCAGACGGGGTATTTTACACTGGAATCGTTCCTGATCTCGCTGCCGGTCGCCTTCTTCGTTAGTAATGTGCTGCTGATCAATCAGTTCCCAGATGCGGAGTCGGATGCACTTACGGATAAGAAGACGCTCGTCGTGCGAATCGGCAAGCGCAAGGCTAAGAATTTCCTGATCGCCTGCTTCGTACTGGGTTATGTGATCATTGGCGTGCTGCCGATTGCCGGCTTCGCGCCGTATACGATCTACTTCGCCTTCCTGTCGATTCCGTTCGGCATTCAGGCGATCCGCTACGCCCAGCGCAATTATGACAAGAACGCCGCGGACATCATTCCGAGCAATGCGCATACTGCCATCAATCATCTATTCAACGGTCTGCTGCTCGTCTTCGCGTTCCTGCTGAACAGCCTCACATGGCTAGTGCCGATTGCCTTCCTCGCCGCGTCTCTGGCGCTGGTATTCTGGGTGTGGCACTACATCGAGCGTCAGCGTAAGGTGATGAATGAATTCCGATTAGCCTTCAAGAAGTAAGCGATCTTCACGAATTTCCGTATCCTACAATCTACGCATTCTCACATGCAGCGGCGACGTGCCCCAATGCTTCTTGAACTGATGCGAGAACGTATAGGCATCGCTGTACCCAAGCAGCGCCGCTACATCCGCAACCTTCATCCCGGATTCGTATAAGCACTTATACGCCAAGTCCATCTGCACCATGAGCTGATACGATTTCGGGGTGAGGCCTACCTCCGATTTGAACCGCTTCTGCAAGCTGCGGATGGAGATGCCAGCCTCGCGTGCCACCTCAGCAATCGACAGACGCCGCTCGGCATGCGCCTCGATATATCGAATCGCTCGCTGCACCTCGGTCGCTTCCTTGACCGGCTCAATCGGGCCTCCGAGCAGGGACGCGTACAGCTCATAGATCAGCTGATGGGTCAGCAAGGCAGCCATCTTCTTCAGCTCTGCCGTCATGTCGCCATGCACCAGCGCATGGATCTTGCCTGTCATTTCATCATAGCGATCGACATCCTCTACCTCAGCGCCTATATAGAACGGAGTCGGTGTCTGATAGCATGCTCGCTCTCCGTACTCTCCGTACCGATACAAGCCGAAGCGAAGCCCGGAGATGAGCAAGGGATCGTCGCTTCGATGGACGGCATGGTAGGGGTATGCATTGCTGACCAGCACGAGACTGCCCCGCTTCAACGTGAGCTCGGCTCCATCGTCCATCTGATAATACCCTTCCCCGCCGCGAACATACAGCAGATGCATATCCTCCTGCAGCTGCCGCCCCTTCTTCCATCCCGGGTATACCGGATACCGGAAGCTGCCGTGCATACGAACCCCGTGCGTCTCCGGCATCATCGCCACGAACGTCTTAAGTCCAGCCGCAGCTGATTGACTTGCGACTACAGTGCCCGGTTTCAATTCCGTCATCCCCAATCTTATTGACCTGTTGTTCGTATTTTAACATGAAATTGGTCGGATCGGACATTCCGCTTGTGAGTGGTCACGGCTATAATGAAGCACAGAACACGAAGGAGGAATAGAATGAAAGCCATTATGGTCATGTTCGATTCACTCAACCGGCTGATGCTGCCCAATTACGGCTGCGACTGGGTCAAGGCGCCCAACTTCCAACGACTAGCGGAGAGGACCGTCACCTTCGACACGGCCTATGTGGGCAGTATGCCCTGCATGCCAGCCAGAAGAGAATTGCATACCGGCAGGCATAACTTCTTGCATCGCAGCTGGGGTCCAATCGAGCCATTCGATGATTCGATGCCGGAGCTGTTGAAGCAGAACGGCGTCTATACCCATCTGGTCACCGATCACCAGCATTATTGGGAGGATGGCGGCGCCACTTACCATACTCGGTACAGCTCATTCGAGCTCGTCCGCGGGCAGGAAGGCGATCCGTGGAAGGGTGAGGTCGCTGACCCGGACATTCCCGAACACAAGGGCCAGCTATGGAGGCAGGACGCGATCAATCGGACCTATATCCAGCGGGAAGAGGATATGCCGCAGGCCCGAACCTTCCAGCACGGCCTGGATTTTATCGAGAAGAACAAGGACGCAGACAACTGGATGCTGCAGATTGAAACGTTCGATCCGCATGAGCCCTTCTATACGATGGAGCAGTATCAGGCGTTGTATCCGCATGACTACGACGGACCGCAATTCGATTGGCCATTCTATCGGCGTGTAGAGCCGGACGAGCGAGACAGTATTGCGCATATGCGCTTCATGAATGCCGCTCTGATCAGCATGTGCGATGCCTACCTGGGCCGCGTGCTGGACATGATGGATTGCTATGACATGTGGCAGGATACGATGCTGATTGTTAACACGGATCATGGCTTCCTGCTGGGCGAGCATGATTGGTGGGGCAAGTGCGCCATGCCGTTCTATGAGGAAATCGCGCATATTCCGCTGTTCGTCTGGGACCCTAGGTCCGCGATAGCCAATGAACGAAGGGATGCGCTTGTATCAACCATCGATCTGGCTCCTACGCTGCTGGAATTGTTCCAAGTGCCGATCCCGTCCGATATGCAGGGACGCAGTCTGAAGGACGTCATCCGCAGCAACGCCCGCATTCACGATGGTATCCTGTTCGGCATCCACGGCGGGCATGTGAATTGCACTGACGGGCGCTATGTGTACATGAGAGCGCCGCATTCACCCGAGAATACGCCACTGTATGAATACACGCTGATGCCGACGCATATGCGGAGCCGGTTCGCCATGAATGAATTGACAGATATCACGCTGGCAGACCCATTCCCCTTCACCAAAAATAGTAAAACGATGCGGATTCCCGGCCGCCCAGCCTTCGAGACGCATGCATTCGGGACGCTGCTCTATGATCTCCATCAGGATCCGGAGCAGCTGTCGCCAATCGATAATCCGGAAGCGGAAGCTCGAATGATCGACTTATTGCAGCAGCTTATGAAGGAGAACGACGTACCACTCGAGCAGTTCGTACGGCTTGGCCTAAATTAAACACAGAAAACCGCTTGTTCCTATAGCTGACTACAGGAATAAGCGGTTTATTCGTCGCATATGGTGGGTTCTCAGGGGCTCGAACCCTGGACCTAATGATTAAGAGTCATTTGCTCTACCAACTGAGCTAAGAACCCATACGCTTAAGGCGACAAGAGTTATAATATAACATTCATCACCTGGTTGTCAATCAAAGTTCGTATGGAAATTTATTACTAGCCGAACGCGTATGTCACAAATCTATGATTTCTAGTAGAAACGCATAAGTTTATGGGGCTTCCTGTCGCTGATGCTTATGGTAAACTAAGGATAAGCGGTTAATTACAAGCGAATAGGAGAATTCGATATGTCAACGAATCATCGACGTAATGAACCATTAGTTAAGCACATCTATACGGCCGATCCGTCTGCCCATGTCTTCGAGGGCAAGCTGTACATCTATCCCTCTCATGATCTGGACGAAGTGCGCGAATCCAATGATAATGGCGATCAGTACAATATGGAGGATTACCATGTTCTGTCCCTGGATGATGTCGACGCGCCTTGCGAGGATCATGGCGAAGCGCTGCATATTCGCGATGTGCCATGGGCCAAGAAGCAGATGTGGGCACCTGACGCCGCTTATAAGAACAATACGTACTACTTGTTCTTCCCCGCGCGCGATCAGAACGATATCTTCCGCATCGGTGTTGCGACAAGCTCGAAGCCGGCTGGCCCGTTCAAGCCGGAGCCGACTTACATTCCCGGCAGCTTCAGCATCGACCCCGCCGTATTCATTGATGAGGATAACCGGGCGTATATGTACTTCGGCGGACTCTGGGGCGGGCAGCTGGAGAAGTGGCAGACGGGCAGCTTCGTTGCCGATGCGGAGGGACCAGCTCCGGACGCGCCTGCACTCGGTCCAATCGTTGCTGAGATGAGTGAGGATATGCTCAGCTTCAAGGAAGCGCCTCAGGAAATCTCGATTGTGGACGAGCATGGCGATCCGATACTAGCAGGCGATGAGGACCGGCGCTACTTCGAGGGTCCTTGGGTGCATAAGTATAACGGGAAGTACTACCTGTCGTATTCTACCGGCAGCACGCACTTCATCGTCTATGCGATCAGCGACAATCCGATGGGACCGTATGTGTACCAGGGCCGTATCCTAACACCCGTTCTCGGCTGGACGACGCATCACTCCATCGTCGAATTCAAGAACAAGTGGTACTTGTTCTATCACGATAGCTCGCTGTCGGGCGGAGCGGACAACAAGCGCAGCGTCAAGATGACTGAGCTGACGTACAACGACGATGGCACGATTCAGACAATCGATCCTTATGCATAAGGTATAGACAAGGGGCTGTCCAATGGACAGCCCCTCTACTTATTCTCCTCGATCGTTCCTTCCTTCATAATGAAGAACCCGCGCTCCACGAACGTCAGGATCTTGCGAACACTCACGCCGGTATGATTAGATATATCAAGCACTGTCCGATTCCCATGCTCCACGATCATGTCGTGTATCTTGTTATAATTGCGCTCGCAATCGCCGCACATCTTCTTCACGGTCTTCACATGCAGATTGCCGCAATAGTCGCAGATCTGATAATTCCCCATAATATCCCCTTCACTGGCGTTAATGGATCGCGCGCTTCCAGTCTTCCTCTAACAGCTCGCTATTGATTGCAACTGCCGCTATTGAACCAAGCGAAGCTGCTGTAATGATCTGATACTTCTCCGATGCGGCATCACCGGCGCTATATACCCCCGGCAGATTCGTTCTACCCGCATCATTCGTTACCACATGACCCGCTTCGGTCGTCTCGCAGCCCATGCGCCGCGGCAGATCGGAGCCTGCGACGAGCTTCGGCGCGAAGAAGATGCCTTCGCAGGCGATTGCGTAGCCATCCTGCAGTACAATCTGCTCGACCTGTCCATCCATAGATTGGATGTGATGAATAGGCGTGTCATACACCTCCACCTGATGCTTCAGCAGGTCCGCTCTCTCCTCCGCGGTCAATCCCTCAGCACCGTTCGTGCAGATAAAGTACTGATTCGTCCAGCCGGCCAGCATGGCGCCCAGATGGTACGCTGCCTTGCCCCCGGCAATAATCGCAAGCCGCTTATCGCGCATCTCCCAGCCATCGCAATATGGACATACGAATGCACTGCGACCGTATACCTCGCTGAGGCCCTCAATCTCTATAGGCAGATCTCGCATTCCTGTGGCGAAGATCAGCTTCTTGCTTGTATACGCAGCGCCCTGCGCGGTGCTAATATGAAACTCGCCATCCCCGCCTTCGATGGACGCTGCGATGTCATCTTGCAGCTCAACCGTCGGATAGGTCATTAGCTGCTCAATCGCGATTCTTCTTAATTCACTCGGTGTAATGCCATCACGCGTAAGAAAGCCATGAGACTCTCGTGTAACGCGGTTACGCGGCTTCCCTTCGTCTATGACGATGACGCTTCTCCTCGATCTGCCCAATACCAATGCGGCGCTCAGCCCAGCCGGACCTCCGCCTATTATGGCAACCTCATAGTGTTGTCCCATACTTCACCGCCTAATCTTATAGGGTGATAGTTCCATTTACAATCATAACCAATTCAATCCTATACAGGCAAGTCACTTCAGTAGAATATCGGACAAGCCTTCCTCCTCTAGCATGCGCCGCTCTAGATGGGCTATAATTAGACCTCGAGATCATGGAAGAAGGCAGGTGCATCGCGAATGATCTATCTGAAGAGCTTCAAGCTCTCTCCTCAAACGAATACGAATCCGAATGCGTACCCTTATAATATCTTCAATAAATATAGGGGAGATGTGTTTATTTTCGATAAGATTACGGTTCTCTATGGCAATAACGGCTCGGGTAAATCCACCCTGCTCAACCTGATCGCCAACAAGCTGCAGATTAAGGGCCATGAGGATATCCTAAACACAAGCTATAGCTATTACACGCGCGTTTATGTGCAGGACTGCACGCCCGGGATGGGCGACAGCCGGATTGAAGGCGAGTCGGATCGACTGCCGCCGAGCAGCATGTATATCAAGAGTGAGGATATTCTGTATGAGATTAAGAAGATCCAGCAGGAGGGTGTGCTGAGGGAAGGCTACTTGTATCAGCACGCCAAGCTCGGGTATACGAAGGAGCAGCTCGAGGAGCTACGGCAATCCGAGCAGATGGCGAGACAGATCGAGATTATGAAGTTTGCGAATGAGAAATACTCCAATGGCGAAACGTCGATGCAGATCTTCGAGGAGTATCTCGTGCCAGACGCCCTGTTCTTGCTGGACGAGCCAGAGACATCGCTGTCACCACGCAATCAGATCCGCTTGGCGGAGGAGCTGAACAGGCTGGCGAGATATCATGATTGTCAATTCATTATTGCCACGCATTCCCCATTCCTGTTGGGAACGCTGGGGGCCAAGATTTATAATCTCGACAGCCCCCAGCTGCGGATATGTGCGTGGCATGAGTTAGACAATGTCCGCTTCTTCCAACAGTTCTTCCAATCGCATGAACGGGATTTTGAGTAACAGCATGGAGACCCGACGAGCGTTCGACCTGAATCGGAATCGAAGCCTACGCTGCGCTTACACCAGCTTCACTAAGCTGTAATTCTTCTTGCCCCTGCGAATGATGATATAGCGGCCGCCGATCGCCAGGGAATCCGTGACCTCCAGCGCCAGATCGCTGACACGCTCGCCGTTCATGGAGATGGCGCCGTTCGTAATGTCCTCTCGCGCTTGGCGCTTAGACGGAGTAATGCCCAGCTCTACCAGCCAGTCCACGATATTCTTCGCTTCGCGCCCTGTCTCGAATGTCGGCATCTCCTTGAAGCCCTGCTCGATCTCCGCAGCAGTCAGCGAACGGATATCGCCGCTGAACAGCGCCGCCGTAATGCGCTTCGCTTGCTCGAGATGCTCCTCGCCGTGCACGAACCGCGTCATCTCTTCAGCCAGCGCGATCTGCGCGGCCCGCTTATGCGGCTCCGTCTCCACCTTGTCTGCCAATTCCTCAATCTGCTCCTTCGTTAGGAAGGTGAAGTACTTCAGGTACTTGACGACGTCACGATCATCCGTATTCGCCCAGAACTGGTAGAACTCATAGGGCGATGTCTTGTTCGGATCGAGCCAGATCGAGCCGCCTGCAGTCTTGCCGAACTTCGTGCCGTCGGATTTCAGCATCAGCGGAATCGTCAGCCCGTAAGCTCTGGCCTCAGGGCCTTCCTTCCTGCGAATGAGGTCGAGGCCGCTCGTAATATTGCCCCACTGATCCGAGCCGCCGATCTGCAGCTGCACATCCTCATGCTGGTACAGATGCAGGTAGTCCAGCGACTGCAGAATCTGGTAGGAGAATTCCGTGTAGGAGATCCCGCTATCCAGTCGACTTGCGACTACATCCTTAGCCAGCATCGCGTTGATGCTGAAATTCTTGCCGTAATCCCGCAGGAATTCGATCACATTGATCTGATGCGTCCAATCGTAGTTGTTCACCATTCGGATCTGATTATCGCCCTCTGTCACGAACAGCTTCTTCATCTGCGCGGTCAGCGCCTCGACATTCGCCTGAACCTGCTCCAGCGTCTGCAGAGAGCGCTCGGATTGCCGCCCGCTCGGATCACCAATCGTACCGGTCGCGCCGCCAATCAGAATAACCGGGCGATGGCCCGCCAGCTGGAATCGCTTCAGCACCATGAACGGAATGAGATGGCCGATATGCATGCTGTCTCCCGTAGGGTCAACGCCGCAGTACAGCGACACCGACTTCTGATTCGTCAGCTCGCGCAGTCCCTCTGCATCCGTCTGTTGATTGATCGCATCGCGCCATTCTAATTCATCGATAATATTCACACTAACCCACTCCTCTTTTTGCAAAATAAAAAACGCCCCTAGTCTGTAAGACTATAGGGACGATTGTTGAAACCGTGGTACCACCCAGATTGCATCGATGGCATCGGCTTGTGGGCCGATCATCGATACCGCTCATTGGCGAGATAACGTTCGCCGCTGCCGCTCGGCATTACCCGAGATACTCCAGAGTGTAATTCGCCATCTTACTATGTGTCGGGTTCCATCAACCCCCGACTTGCTGGGACAGGGAATAAGCGGCTACTGATCTCCATCTTCGTATTGCATATGAAATTATCAACAGTATATTGAATTCATGGGACACTGTCAATTGTGCTGGCGGTGAGCTGTGACCGACATGCATATTCTCGCTTGGAGATAGGGATTCTATAATGGTCTTGACCATCACAAGGAGGAATGAATGTGAACCAATCGTACAGCCAGATCACCCATTCAATCAATCAATGTGAGCAGATCATCCAGCAGCTGGTTAATCAAACGCAACAGGCTAGTCAGAACTATCAGATGCTTCTGCAGCAGGAGCAGCAGAATGCGCAGCGTCTAGAGGAGCTGGCTCAGAAGGAGCAGCGGGCCGCCCAGATGATCCAAACTGCGCTGCAAGGTCACCAAACCGCACTGCAGCAGCTGCATCAAGTCGCTAATCTCTGTCAGCAGATCGAGCAGTCCGTTCGCTCACAGACCACGACTTCGTTCATGTCTAATCAAAGCCAAACGACGACTCCTTCGTATATGCAATCTGGGCAATCGACAACACCTTCGTATATGCAATCCGGGCAATCCGGGTTTAATACGGGATACAGCAGCAGCTATAGCTCGCCCAGCACGACCACGACTAGCCAGTACAGATCGCAATAAGGCTGGTTCCATAACAAGCATTTTGGTATAGTAGATATATCGGTCATGAAGAACATGCCGCTTTCATACACGCACCCGGTTGAATGGGATCGCGTGGATGAGGGCGGCATTTTTGTTGGCCAGGAGATTATTGGGGGCGTGGTTGTGATGAGTTTTGAACAGGATTATGAGCAGTGGCTGCAGGGCCAGATTGAGGAAGAATCGAATCCCAGACGGCGCGAATTGCTCAAGAAAGGACTCGGTCACGGTACAGTCGAGCTGCTGCGAACGATCTGGTATCCGGCGATTGGCAACTTTGATCATTTATATGCAGAATGGGAGGTGCGCGACTTCAACAACAGCTATCGCTATCTCGACTTGGCCTACATACCCGGGAATGCCAAGGGGAACATTGAAATTCACGGCTTCAAGTCCCATGCCCGAGATTTGGATGTGACACGCTTCAAGGACCTCTGCCGCAGACAGAGCTTATTAACGCTCGACGACTGGCTGTATCTGCCGATTGCCTATCTGTCCATACGGGATAAACCGGAGCTATGCAAGCAGCTCATTCTCTCCTTCGTCGGCAAATTCATGTCGATGGATGTGCAGCCTGAGCTGTCCTGGCTCGAGGCCGAGACTGTGCGATTGTCGCGGCGCTTGCTGCGGCCCTTCACGCCGCTTGAGCTGGCAGCGCATCTTCGCATCACCGATCGGCATGCCAGGCGCATCCTGCATCGGCTCACCGAGCAGCATATCTTGCATGTTGCAGGCGGCCAGCAGCGTTATCGCACGTTCCAATATGCGTGGCGCTAATTGGCGCAGCTTCTATCGCCGCTGTTGGCGCACTAATCGCAGCTGTTGGCGCTATATTGCTGCTGTTGGCGTTAACGGACCCAGTCGGGTTAACCCCCTAAGTTTGGACACTTTCCACATGCAAACTCGCTCAATCGCATCATACCGCGATTTGTTCAGGTTGAATGGATCCATTGCGGACCATATCCAAATATTCAACCGGTGGTAAATCC
>JAEZQY010000041.1 GCA_023441055.1 Bacillota bacterium
TGCTGAAGCTAAGATTAAGTTATTAGAAGTGGAGAACGAATTCTTAAAAAAGCTCGAGGCTTTAGAAAGGCGGGTGAAGAGCGATCACTAACACCTTCAGAGATCTTTGAGCTCATTGAGGTTATTAATCGCAAATACAATATGATTGGTTTAATAAGGTATTTGTGCACCCTTGCAGGAGTAAGCCGGAGTGGATACTATCGTTGGTTAAAGGCTGATCTAAGCAGGCAAAAACGTGAATATGCGGATGAGAGAGACTACGAATTCATAAAGGAGACTTTCACCTCACTTAAATGTAAGGCGGGAGCTCTCACGATCAAAATGCATCTAGAACGCGAAGTTGATGTCATCATGAATCACAAAAAGATTCGTAGACTAATGCGTAAATATAATTTAGTCGCTCAAGTGCGACAAGCTAATCCGTACCGCAAAATGGCTAAAGCTACACAGGAACATAAAACGTGCCCGAACCTGTTAGAGCGTAAGTTTGATCAAGGAGAGCCAGGCAAAGTGCTACTAACCGATATAACGTATATGAGATATGGTAAAGGCCAATGGGCTTACCTTTCCTGCGTAAAAGATGGAGCGACGAAGCAAATACCCACCCATGTTCTATCTACATCCTTGGAGCTCAGTATTGTAGAGAAGACCTTAGAGCAACTCCTAGAGTGCTTAGATTACAATATTCATCCTGGGGCAATCCTTCACTCAGATCAGGGAATGCACTATACTCACCCTGTATTTCAACAGAAAGTAAAGCATGCAGGGCTCACACAATCCATGTCCCGCAAGGGTAACTGCTGGGACAACGCCCCTATGGAGTCCTTCTTTGGTCATATGAAAGATGAACTGGATTATGAGGACTGCCAAACCATTGAGGAGCTTCGTCAGAGGGTTAACGAATATATTCTGAATTACAACACAACTCGTTACCAGTGGGGATTAAATAAGATGACTCCTGACGAGTACAGGAGCCATCTACTATCGGCTTAGCAGTTTTTTATAAAGTGTCCATACACGGGGTTACAGTTCAATGACATAGCTGCTACTGTTCTCCATTCTAATGATAATCTACTATTCCCACTCAATCGTCGCCGGCGGCTTGGACGTGATGTCCAGCACGATGCGGTTGACGTTGCCAACTTCATTGACGATACGAACCGAGATCTTCTCCAGCACATCGTAAGGGATGCGCGCCCAGTCGGCGGTCATGCCGTCTATGGAGGTGACAGACCTCGCGGTTACCCAGTGTGTAGTAGATTGTAGAAACGATGGACTCGCCGAAAATTCCAACAACGTCATTATCACTATCAATTCCTCATTCAAACTCTATCTCTTCATTCACTTTCTCATTCATGTCAATTCTCGTTTGAACATCAACACTATTGACCAACCAACCATTTAACGTACAATTTCTGATGAATTCGTCAATTCTGTTTATGCCATTAATCTCCTTTAACGTAACGACGACGCCAAAACGAACCCCTACTCCGTCAATAGGATTCAATCTATTATTGGTTTTGATTTCCATGCCCCAGTTTTTATTAGTGTACGATTTCTTTTGTCTCATTCCTACTTTAAGTCGCTCTGCAACATACTTTACATTGTCCCATTTTCTAAATCTATCTCTCGCGTCCCCTTCTAAGAGATAATTCTTCTCGGTATTCAATGTTTCCTCTTGATTTTGTTTATCTCCTGTAATATCTTTTATTTTCCCATCATTATTGATTCTACCGAAATGAAGATTGAGTTCAGTATTTGTATAATCAACACCTTGGGTTCTATCGCACATAGGAAAGTAGCACATCGTCGCTCTCGCAATATAAGGATATTTATCATCCTTCAAGGGAATTGGAAAATGGTAATTATAAGTATTCCATTTTTCACTGACATCCGACACTACAAATTTAATCTCATCATCTTTCGTTTGAACGATATCGTCAATTTTAATAGGTACAACACCGTGTCCATAAAGGGCTACTTCTTCTGGTGTAGGCTTTTCATTCCAGTCTCTTGCAGCATCAATAATCATTGCCTTCGCCACTTCTCTATTCAAACCTAATACCTCTATTAGATAGGCTAATTTTCGTGCAATCCAAGGCGCAGCATATGAAGTTCCTGCGACATTCGCCTCCCCTAGCGGTTCACAAACTTTCATGTATTGCTCCTCACTGCCGCCATAGTAACTAATATCTGGTTTTGCAAAAAAAGATAATGCTAGTCCCTTCCTTGCGTATTTTGTGGATAAACCATTTTTGGTCACAGAATTAACCACTATGCTATTGATGGAATCTGCAGGTGAACCTATTTTTACAATTGCATCATTCGGTTTATTTGTTCCTGCAACGACAAAAATTACATCATTCTCATACTGTATTCGATCTAATATCGCAGCTTCTGTTGATATAAAATTATCGTTAATTTCTTGATTACTGCCAAGAGAGATATTCCATACTTTTATATCTTGATTATTCGAAATAATTTGTTTTATTTGCTTTATAATGGTAAATGAAGAGAATTTTGAACCTATTGCCACACCAAAATGACGCACTTTAAATCGACCACATCCATCATCCAACCACGGGTTTAATCTTGGACCATCCACAATAATGGATGAAACAGCTGTACCGTGTCGATAATCATCTGTGCTTTTTGGGAGATTGTCATCAACCATATCATGGTAATCTACCCATTCACTAAAATAAACACGTGTATCAAACAACGTATCAATTACACCAATCGTCGGTTCAATACTTGGAGATGGCACATACATAGAACTTTGCTGATATTCTTGTATAAAATTTTCTGCAGAAAGTTCTTTTAAATCTACTGTTGCCATCGACACAAGGTAAGGTGCTTTTTCGCATAAGAGTTTCATTTGATTTTCATCTAAAAATACAGTCTGATTATCCAATATTCTACTCGATAATATATCAATACCAATAAGTTTAAGTAATGTTTTCGCATCTGTATGTGTATCGTATAATGTAATAATACTTTGTTTGAATTGTGGTGTTGCAATCTCCACTTCGAAATCATCAATGTATGAAACATCAGCGATCACTTGCTTAAATGCCGATTTACTGATTGAAAATTGTTCGAACGGAAGATTATCTATTATTTTCCTGTTTTCAAAAGTGGACTTTTTCATTCCATTTTGAAATCTAGCCTTTAAAAGATCCCTTGCTTTCGAGAGCAGGTCAATACTTCTATCTAAATCTTCAATACTAAGGAAATAAGTAATAATATGCTTACTTTTTTCTTCATTAAATTTAGCCCCGACAATAGCATAGTTAGACTCTTTCCCTTTAAACAAGCCAGCAATGCGGTTACTTTTGGCTACAATTTTATTGTAGTGTACACTTATTAAAATGCCTTCGAAAGGTCTTTTTTCTTGTTGCCAAAATGCTTTGATTTGGGCTATTTTAGTTTGCATTCTAAGTAGATGATCACTTGTCACTACTTTTTGACTGTTCATGTTAGCCCCTCCGCCAGGTGGACCTGCTTTTGATGCTTGCACAAATCGTTTCCCTTTCAGTTCTAGCACATTATTCATCATCGATACCCCCGGTATTCAGTTTCCTGGAAACAGCGCTTTTCGATTCGCCCTTCAGCTTTTCTATTTCTCTCACTGTAAAACCCTGAGTATAAAGTTCTGCAATATCGGTTTGTTCTAGATGACCAACTAAATGATTGTACAACCTTCTTAAATAATCATGTTCCATAGTTACATCACTAAAAGCTAAAGATGCTTTTATGATATTTCTTAACTCTCCCGGATAAGGAAGGTTCACTGCTGTCTTCAATATTTTTCTAAATAATCTTGTGTCTTTGGAAACACCTTTAAAATTCTTAACAAAGGAGGCGAAGTAATACTCAGCGACATCCATCAAATCCTCTTTGCTATACCGGCTAAAATTTATCACTGCATCAAAACGTCTCATTAAAGCCTTGTCAAAATTTGAATATAAATTGGTTGTGGCTATAATAACGATTTCTTTATTTAGATCAGTTAGTCTATCGAATTCTCTCAATATCGTAGAAGTCACTCGCCCCATCTCACGTACATCATTTCTATTAACCCGATCTAATGCAATGACATCGATCTCATCAAATAAAATCACAACTTTGTTCGGGTGTGGAATTGCATTTATTTCTGTAAATACGCTTGTAATATTCTTATTCGTTTGACCTAATTTACTATCAATTAAGTTATCAAAATCAACGTAATACAATGTTCGGTCAAGCAACCGGGCTACATGTTTAGCCCCTTCTGTTTTCCCACTACCTGGATAACCTTCGAATAAAAATTTATTTATTCCTATATTGTGATTAACCGCGTTAATAATACCTTTTATATCATCCGCTATCTCTATGGGCAAGCTTAACGACCCCACGTCTCGAATGTCTAATTGCTTTAAAAAATCACTTACAAAATCAGTTGCTTGTGGCGTGTACAAATTGACTTCTGCCATTAAGCCCATAATATATTCGGCCAACTGATTATCGCCAATGCTGTCGAAGTATCTTGCTATGCTTATAGATTCATTTCTAAAAGCATTCTCGTTTCTCTCCACATGATATTTGATAAGATTTAATACATTTTGTTTTTTCACAAGAAACACCTCTGCTTTCCTTATGAATCATAATAACATAAATAGGGACACAATGATATTAATAAGGGACAAAACTTCGTGTCTTAACATCAATTATTTCTCGACGTAATACATCTAGATTTCTTTCGAACTTGTTGAAAAGCTCCTTTTCAAAATCCGTGACATCCCACGAATACTAACGAGTCGGCTTCCTCTTCCAGGTATCAATTTATTCGAACTATTTACGTAACACGAAAACAAAAATGCAATAAAAAAAGAGTTAGAAGTCCTTATATATCAAGGATTTCTAACTCCAAAACTTATTCCCACTCAATCGTCGCCGGCGGCTTGGACGTGATGTCCAGCACGATGCGGTTGACGTTGCCAACCTCATTAACGATGCGGACCGAGATCTTCTCCAGCACATCGTATGGGATGCGTGCCCAGTCGGCGGTCATGCCGTCGATCGAGGTGACCGCGCGGATGCCGACGGTGTAGGAATATGTGCGTTCATCGCCCATAACACCGACACTCTTCATATTCGGTAGCGCCGTGAAGTATTGCCAGATCTCACGGTCGAGCCCGGCCTTGATAATCTCTTCACGCAGAATCGCATCCGACTCCCGTACAATCTCCAGCTTATCCTCCGTTACCTCACCGAGTACGCGAATCGCGAGTCCCGGTCCTGGGAATGGCTGACGCCATACGATCGCATCCGGCAATCCGAGCTCTGTTCCTACCTTGCGCACTTCGTCCTTGAACAGCGCCTTGAGCGGTTCTATTAATTCAAACTTCATATCCTTCGGCAATCCGCCGACATTGTGGTGAGACTTGATCATCTGCGCAGTTGCCGTACCGCTCTCAATGATATCCGTGTACAGTGTGCCTTGCGCGAGGAAGTCGAATTCACCCAGCTTAGCGGATTCCTCATCGAAGCAATAAATAAACTCATTACCGATGATCTTGCGCTTCTGCTCTGGATCACTGACTCCGCGCAGCTGGCCTAGGAAGCGGGCCTGCGCATCGATCTTCACGACCTTCATATCAAACTTACCTACGAAGGTATCCATAACCCCTTCCGCTTCATCCTTGCGAAGAAGTCCATGGTCGATGAACATACAGGTGAGCTGATCGCCCACTGCGCGATGAATTAACGCCGCAACAACAGACGAGTCCACGCCGCCAGACAACGCGCAGAGCACCTTGCGGTCTCCGACCTGACTGCGAATCTCACGGATCGTATCATCGATGAAGGTGCCCATGCTCCAGGTTCCCTCACAGCCGCACACATCGAACAAGAAATTATGAATCATATCATTGCCGTGAACCGAATGACGAACCTCCGGGTGGAATTGGACAGCGAACAGCTTCTTGCCTGGGTGACTCATGGCCGCCACCGGAGCATGTGCTGTGCTGGCATCCACGACGAACCCTTCCGGCAGCTTGGTTACAAGATTGCTATGACTCATCCATACCTGCTGCTCACGCGCTAACCCCTTGGTCAGCTGGCAATGCGGCTCGAAGGTCACCGATGCCTTCCCATACTCGCGCTTCTCAGCGCGACCAACCTCGCCAGCCAGCTGATGCGACATCAGCTGCATCCCATAGCAGATACCCAGCACGGGAATACCGAGCTCGTATACCGCCGGATCAACCTTCGGCGCATTCTCTTCGAATACATTCGCAGGACCGCCGGAGAATACAATCCCCTTGGGCTGCAGCTCTCTAAGCTTGTCCACTGAAGTATTGTAAGGCAGAAGCTCACTGTATACACCCAGATCACGAATCCGGCGCGCGATTAACTGATTGTATTGTCCTCCGAAATCTAGAACAATGATGATTTCATTTGGCTTATCCATGAAGAACCTCTTCTCCGATAAATTAATACCGATAATTATAGCTTCCCGCCCTTGCTAGAGTCAAGGAACACGGATGGCAGCTTGATCAATAATTTCGATTCCATCAGCATCCTGCAATTCCTCCATAAGCCGGAAGAGGGCGCCGTCCTTCATCTTGGCCTCAATCATCACATCAACCTGTTCCGTGTCGCCTGCGATCCCTCTGAGGAATGTTAATAGCTCCGATACATCCAGATAATCAGCATGGCTGCGCGGTGACTGAACACTCTTCGGACTAGAGGCATGAATCTTGGGCGGGACGCGCTGCCCGGACCAGGTTTGTTGAATCCTAGACCATAATTCCAAGCAGGATCGCCCACCATGATTAACCGCATGATGATGAATATCGAGTACCATAGGCACACCAAGCTGCTCACAAACTTCTAATGTCTCAGCTGCGGTGTAGGTCTTGTCATCATTCTCTAATGTTAATCTGCTCTTAATCCGGGCTGAGAGACGGTCGAATTGCTTCAGGAATCGGCTCATAGAAGCCGCCTTGTCCTGATAAGCGCCGCCTATGTGAACATTGCACTTCGCCCGCTCATCCAGCTCCATGCATTCCAGCATGCGCACATGCCGATCCAGGTCATTGTAGGAATTAATCAAGACGTCCTCTCTAGGCGTACTGAGGACAGTGAAGTGGTCCGGATGGAAGCTCACACGCATATCACGTTGTCTGACATAATGACCAATCTCCGCGAACGATTCCCGCAGAACCTCGAACGGCTGCCAGCCATCAAGCAGCTCATGACCGAGCAGTGGGATCAGCTTGGACGTGAATCGATACACCTGTATGTTGTGTGCATGATTATGTCGCAACAGCCGAAGCGTATTATGTAGATTCTCTGCACCAATACGTTCAAGCTTGCGTATAGCAGCTTCGCGATCTTGAATTTTCATAAAGGAGGCGGCGGTCATCGTTCTAGAAGGGGAGGCATTCTCAACCACAACCGACATGGCGACATAACCAAATCGAACTAGCATGGTTCACGCTCCATTTTTTAACACCTAATGTGTGCAAATATACATACGGATATACTAGACAGTCGGATATCAACACAAGAACAAAGGGATGGCCGCCCATACAAGCTGGCAGCCATCCCCCGTCCTTATTCGTATACGACTCCACTCGCTCTTGTTCTTACTTGCATTAACCAACTTCCTCAACAGGTTGATCCAGAACTTCCAACTGAAGCTGTCTCAGCTCCGCCTTTAGCTGAATAATTCGATCCTGATACACTGGATCATGGTACACATTATTTAATTCATAAGGATCGTTCTCTAGATCGAACAATTCCCATTCGGGCTTTCTGTACTCATCCTTCGATCCGGAGGTGCCTAAAGCTTCCGCATAATAATAGATGAGCTTATATCGATCTGTCCGAATCCCATAGTGGGAATACACATTATGCCAGTCATCCAGATGCATCCAGTACCTGTAGTACATGGACGTCCTCCAGCTTTCAGGAACCGTTCCATTAAAGATTGATCGCAAGCTATGTCCTTGCATCTCTTGTGGAATCTCTACGCCTGCATAATCCAAGAATGTACTTGGAAAATCAATATTTAGCGTCATCGCATCCGTTCGAGAACCTGCTGCGATTTCATTCGGATATCTTACAATGAATGGCATCCGTAATGATTCTTCATACATAAATCGTTTATCGTACCAACCATGATCCCCCAAGAAGAAGCCTTGATCCGAGGTGTAGATCACAATGGTGTTCTCCGCCAAGCCTTCTTGATCCAAGTAATCCAGCATTCTTCCGATATTATCATCAATGGACGCGATACATCTTAAGTAATCCTTGATATACCGCTGGTATCTCCACTTCTTCTCTTCCAGCGGAGTTAAGCCTTCAGGAGGGTGACCCTTTAAATCAACAAGATCGTCCAAATCCCGATCCACTCTCATCCGAGCCTCTCTAACAGCATCCACACGTGTTTCATAATCATCATAGAACGTTTCTGGCTCGGGAATCTCAACATCATCGTAGAGATTCGCATACTTCTCATCCGGTTCCCAAGGACGGTGAGGCGCTTTATGATGACACATCAGCATGAACGGTCGTTCTTTTTCTCGTTTATCCAGCCAACCTAATGAGAAGTCCGTGATCAAATCCGTCGCATAGCCTTTAAACTTTTTACTTTCACCCATTTCAATAAATTCAGGGTCATGATATTCACCTTGTCCAGGTACTACAGTCCAGAAATCAAAACCTGTCGGATCCGCATTTCCGCCATGACCGAGATGCCATTTGCCTATCATCGCGGTTTGGTAGCCGTTTTCCTGCAACAATTTCGGGAAAGTCATCTGACGACCATCAAAATGGTCCTCAATCGATTTGACACCGTTCAGATGATTATACTTCCCGGTGAGAATGGCTGCGCGGCTAGGTGAACATATCGAGTTTGTGCAGAAACAATTGTCGAACAACATTCCCTCATTCGCGATTCGATCGATGTTCGGGGTCTGATTAATTCGACTGCCGTAACAGCTCATCGCATGTGAGGCATGGTCATCAGACATGATAAATAGGATATTAGGTCTTGAATTACTCTTCATTTCGTAATGTCCTGCCTTTCTTATTGATTAACCCGCTCCCAAGCTTCCATGAAGTAGCTGAAATCCACAAACTCTTCAACAGGAACTGCTTGATCTAGACTCCCGATACTAAGGAACATATCCTGCTGCTGGCTATACCATTCCAGCGCCGTTCCGTCTTCGTACAGCTTCTTCATCTCATTGCTGGTCATCCAATACGTGGTATCAACGAGCGCAGCATTGGAATCTTCCGGCACTTGAGTGAATTCGCTCGTCAGCTTCACAGTTTCATCCATTTTATTGTAACGGTAGTCATTTCCTTTAATCCAAGCCATTAAGAATCTTACTAGAACATCTCGATTATTCTCAGCAAACTTCTTAGTGGTTACCCAGCTTTGCGGGAACACCTTTTCAGGCAAGAACTCCTTACTATGCGCTAACTCGATGACATTGTCATCACCTTTTTGCTTTCTGATTTCAGTTGTATAAGGCGCCCAGATGGCAACCGCATCAACCTTCTCAGCGACGAATGCGGCTACTGCTCCCGCTACATCCATATTCACGACATTCATATCATCCTTGGTCATGCCCGCTTTTTCAAGCGCCAAGGTGAACACCATATCGCTGGTTGTGCCTGTTGGAACCGCTACAGTCTTACCCTTCAGATCCTTCATTTCTTTGACGCCTGATTTTACAGTAGCAAGAACCTCATTACTAATATCCGTGCTGTCTAATGTCAGGATTACACATTGACCCTTGGGACATAATACGTGAGCACCAACACCCAGATATCCCAAATCTATATCGCCGGAAGCCATTGCTTGAAGCTCTGGCGGTCCAGCAGTGAACTTGACCGGATCTACCTTGAGTGCGACTTCGTCGAAGTACCCCATCTCCTCAGCCATTACGATTGTACCAGCACCGACAATATGAGGGTGGTAAGCTACTCTGATTTTCTTTTCCTCAAATTGTGGTTTTTCCTCAGCGGCATTCTCACTGTCAATTTGTTCGTTAGCAGCTGACTCCGAAGCTTTATTCGACGTATTTCCAGCATCCTTAGTATTCGTTGCATTCGAACATCCTGTTAGCACTAATAAAATACCCAACACAACAAGCATCATCATTTGCATTTTGTTCTTCATCTGATACCCACCCTTGATGTTATTTTTATATTTAAACTGTTTGACAGTATAAATATCGATCATTATTTTGCTATCGTCATATATTCTTGATATACCTTAGCCCATATTTCGTTCTTAATTTCATTGAAGCGAGTTGTTAATTTCGTCTCTTGATTCCTTGGATATGGAATATCGACGTCAACAATCTCTCTGATCCCACCAGGATTAGCACCCATAATAATGATACGCTGTGCCAATATGACTGCCTCCTCCACATCATGGGTAATGAAGAAGCAAGTCTTGCGCTCACTCTGCCATGTATGCAGCAAGTTTTCTTGAAGCTGTGCCCGAGTTTGCGCATCTAACGCGCCGAACGGCTCATCTAACAGAAGCACATCGGGCTTAACTGCATAAGCTCGAGCAATTGCTACTCTCTGCTTCATGCCGCCTGACAGCTCCTTGGGATAAGCGTTGGCAAATTTGCTCAGCCCAACCAGCTCCAAGTAGCGCTCAGCGATCTCCCTTCTCTCCTTCTTCGGCAGTTTCTGAAGGACTAGGCCAAATTCAACATTCTCAATAACAGTCTTCCAGGGAAACAATGCGTATTGCTGGAACACAACACCGCGACCCTGACCGGGCCCAGCAACCTCTTCCCCATTCACTTTAACAGACCCAGCTGTCTTCTCTTCCAGACCAGCTATAATATTCAATGCCGTCGTTTTCCCGCATCCACTGGGCCCTACGACACAAATGAATTCGTTCTCATCGATTGTCAAATTAAGATTATTTAAAGCTACAACCTCACCCGCTCGTCCATGATACACCTTTCTCAAGTTGCTAATTTCAATCTTAGGCTTCGTCATATCTGTCACACCTTCCTCACTTCTTGCCAGCTTGTTAATTTCAACTCCAGCCATAAAATCAACTTATCCATGATAAAGCCGATAATCCCAATGACTACAATTCCTAGTATGACAAGATCCATGCTGAAGAATAAGCTCGCTTCCATAATCATATTACCAAGCCCCTTGGACGCTCCTGTAAGCTCTGCTGCTATAAGTGTTGTAAGCCCTGCAGCCAATCCTAAGCGTATACCAACTAGAATATAGGGGAAGGAGGCCGGTACAATGACATGTAAGAATATATCTCGATCACGCGCGCCTAATACTCTTGCAGCTTTAATTAAAGTGACATCCACATTCTTAACCCCTTGATAGATGGAAATGACCATCACTAGGAAGGTGGCCACGAAGATGACCATAACTTTGGCGCTTTCACCAACTCCTAGTGCTACGATAACCAATGGAATTAAGGCAATTGGCGGGATTGTCCGGAAAAATTGGATCCATGGTTCTACAATCATTTGAAAGTTTTTGTACCAGCCCATTAGAAATGCGACTGGAATAGCTACTGCCAATCCTAGTGAAAAGCCGCTAATCACACGGAATAAACTAATCGACACATTGTCTATCAATCTTCCATTAGCAATTTCCCTTCCAAACACTTTTAACAATGTCATAGGACTGACGAGAATGACACCTACAGACGGAATCATGGACAGCAATGACCAAATGCCAATACCCAGGACAAACGACAATAACATCAACACTCTATTCTTTGACAAGGTAGAACCTCCCGCTCTATTAACTGTTGCTTGGTCCGCATAATGCAATTTTTAATCGTCCGGATGAATTTATCCATTCCACTTCCTTCAATTCATAGGGTAAGAAGAACGTATCCGATTGTTTCACTTCGCACTTGCCGAATTCCCATTCCATGACCCCCTGCCCCTCCAAGACAATTGCGATATTGAAGGTTCGTTGAGTCAGCTTCATCCGACCGGTAACAACCAGCTCCTGCAGAGTAAAGTATGGAGAGCCAGGCTCCATCAGCAAGGAATAATGGCTTCCCTCTTCACTCTGATGTAAGATTGTTGGTTGAACCATAAATTTCTCGAGAAGTTCATCGTATTCATATGTGTCATAGTCGAAACAATCAAACATCCTATCGAAACCGATTCCTTGATGCATTTGCATATCCGTCACTTGAACACCAGAAGGTGAAATCCGTTCTGTTCGAATGGTAAGATCGGTAGGTTCCTGTATCTCTAGAAATGTGACTCCTGAGCCTGCAGCATGCGGAACACCTCCAGGAACATAGAACAGATCGCCCGGCTTTACCAACACCTTATGCAAGGCATCTTCCATACCTCTGATATCTTGCTTTTCGAATAATGCGATCCAATGCTCCCTCGTCACTCCCGGTTTAAAGCCAAGATATACATAAGGCTCTACGCCTTCAATTGTACGGGCATCTAAGATGTACCACGCTTCCGTTTTTCCATAATCGCTATTGAAGTGTGATCTTGCGAAGGACTGGGTTGGATGAACTTGAATCATTAATCGATCGAATGAATCGAGAACTTTCACTAGAAAACCAGGATGAGCGCCAAACCGCCCAGCATGTTGCTCTCCCAGCATTCGGTTGGGTTCATTCATAATTAAGTCCTTCAGCAATGCCTCTGATCCATTCGGAAGTTTAACTCTACTCAGACCTTCCTCCGGCGTAGGAATAGGATTTCTCGCTTCCACCACCGAACCAATCCACTCCTCTGAATACTGCAGGTCCTCACAGATTTGCTTGCCCTGCCATTTATCTAACATTTTACCGCCCTTAAAAGGCCGCCAAACACGATTAGGTTGGATCAATAGGGGTTGTGTGTATACATCATCTAGATTCATCTTGTCCACCTCCGTATTGAAATTATGACATAAGTCACACTAAGCGTAAGGTGTAAGTTTCTTCATACCTTCAGCAAACAAAAAAGGAGCAGCTTATGCTCCTTAAACGATAAACGTCAGATTATAAAATAATGCTCAATACCCAGTTCCTTAATCATCATAACAATTTCTTTCGTACGTTTCTTTTCGAATTTTTTGAGAAGAATCGTAATTTGAGATTTAATCGTTACTTCTTCTACCGTTCGCTGCTTAGCAATTTCACTGACTCGTTTCCCTAGCATCAACAGCCTTATGATATCTTTCTCAGCGGCCGTCAATTGAGAAATAATATTCATGGCGTACAGAAAGCTAGTTTCATTTTTTCTAATCCGAGAGAATTCATTTCTGATTTTCTGAGCGATAACGGGGCGGATATAAGAGGATTCCTTATAGGCATTCCGAATGCTTTCTGTTATCTCCTCACTCGGGAATGATTTCAAAACGTAATCCACTGCACCGGCTTCGAATGCCTCAAATACGGTTTCATTATCTTCATGTACTGTCAAAAAAACAATTTTCGTTTCTGGGTGTTGCTCTAATATTCGGTGAGCAGCCTCTATTCCGTCTAGCTTATGATCCATTTCAATATCCATCAGCACAACATCAGCCGGATATTGATTACAAAGCTCAACGATCTTGGAACCGCTCGATGATGCACCGAGCACCACCATATCTGGTTGCTCCGATACAATTTTAATAAAGTGATTCCTCAGTACGTCGAGGTCTTCAGCAATAAGAACCCTGATTTGTTTATTACTCATATGATGTCATCCTTATAATCTTGTCTCTTGTAAATAGGCAGGAAAATTCGCATGATACATCCCTGATTGGAGTCGTTAGTTGCTTGCATATACCCATGATGATATTTAACAATATGTGCTGCATAGGACAATCCAACCCCCCAATTATTCGCCGAATTTTTCCGTGTGATAAATGGATCGAATATGTGCTTGATTAATTCATTCGGGATACCTGGCCCATTATCACTTACTTCGAGAACATACCAATCCGCTTCACTATAACCGGATACCCTTACAATCCCATTATCCTGATCACCAATTGCCTCTATAGCGTTGATTATGATATTAAACATAACTTCAGTCATATGCCTCAGATTAATGAATAGAACATTACTGGGACTAGGGAGATGATAATGGATTGTAGGACCAGATGGTGCTTTATCCATTCGCGCTTTAACAGCCTCCATCAACACTTCTGAGACGACTGGTTCAAATTGCACCGATGCAGTGGAGAATGATTTATTGAGCTCATCTAATCTACCGATCGTTTTGGATGTAATTTCCTTGGCATTCATAATTGACTGTTCAACTTTATGTCTATCCGTATTATTGTCTATTCCAGTTTCAATATCTCTGAGCAGAAGCTCTATCATAATCAACTGATTTTTAATCGCATGGGTAAATACTCTTGCACCTAAATTTGCCGTATTAAATTTCCGCTCCAAGGATAAATCGGCATTCCCCCATTTGGCTTCGATCTTCTGATATCTCCATAACGAATATACACCGATGATGATTGAGCACCCGGTTAGTATTGTCCCGAAATACCATTCGTAGAGCGTTATTGGCGGGTTGAAATTAGAAAAATCATGGAACAAAAAATAAAATGTTCTAATATCAGCGAACTGCAATGGACCCATGAAGATAATATAAATATAAAAGCCAACAAGCGCGAGTACGCCTAGTAAAACATACAATATTCGATTTTTAATCCAAGGGATTGACGTATGTTTATAAGCGAGAATGATAAGAAGGATAGCTAACATAGCAACAACAATCATCCATACCCGAATCATTATACTAATAGAATATAAGGTGGGTGAATCCAGTATATATATGATTTTCTTATAAACGATGGGATCATAAATGACTATATTAATGATTGCAATGAATAAATTAAGCCCGAGCATGACATACCGATATTTCAATACCTTATTCACATTAATGGTTAAGGCTAATCCCAATAAACAAAAAATAAAAATGGACCTGCCGCCAGACAATAACCGACTGATTGCATCTATGGATAACGGCGCATTCGCTAGCCATAGTCGAAATGTATCATTGATATATAGGATTTGGTTGACATAGTAATAGAATCCGCCGTACTTGGAAATGAAGAGGATGAAACCAACCATACTTATAAACCACCCAATAAGTATGCCTCCCATCCAGTACATGACACCGCTCCTGGCTTTAGAGAGGAAGATGGATATGGAAATGATCAACATGATCAACAGTAATATCAACATGTTTGTAGGTCCCTTGAAGTATTTTTCTCATATGCCGAGTTCCGGCAGTAGAATCTGTAAAGGATGGTTGCCAGAGTGTTCCGGCAACCATCCCATGTAAAATCTATAAAATGAAAAGATTATTCGTATACGACTCCTGCCGCACCCTTCAGAGCATCCGCAAGCATCAGATAAGTGTCACCGTTCGTGAGCTCATTCTTGTTCGAGATGAGTCCCAGCGTCTCTGTCGAGAGCCAACCCTTCTCCTGCAGCGCGCTGACAGCTGACTCCCGCTCGCCGGTCCAGCCGCTGGCCAGCAGAATCGTGTAGGCCGCTTGGTCGACGGTCAGCGTCACCTCAGCTGCCTTGACCATCCCCTCGATCGCCGCGTTCGGATCTGCCGCGAATACATCGCTATGCACCTTAGCCGTCCCTCTCATATTATTCAAGAAGCGCTGTGCATTAGATGTCAAATCCAGCTGGAAGTCATTGTTGTAGCTACCATAGGCAATGCCCATGCTGACAGCTGCCTTCAAGCCGGCATAAGCCTTATGCTTCATATAGTCAGGCTGCTTGAGATCGATCGGGTCCAGCTCCATGCCCTGCTCCACTAATCGTTTCTGCAGCTCTTTCACCAATACCTCTGACCGCGACAGCTCGCGGAACGTAATGCCTTCCTCCTGCGCCAGCTTCGCCGCCGCACCTGCTGCTTCACCCGTCGCCATACCAACTGGCACGACGCGCGCGCTGCCATGCGGCAGCGTATCGAAGCTTGCCGATCGGCCTACCACGAGCAGGCCGTCAATCTCCTGCGGCACGATCGCGCGGAACGGAATCGCGTACTGCTTAGGCGACATAACGACCACACCCCGATCCGTCGGTGCTGATGAGGTGCTCTGGATATCCACCGGATACGAGCCGAATGCGATGCGATCCCAGAAGTCACGCTGCTCCAGCAGGTCCAGCATCGTTAATCGATACTCGCCCTGAATATGGCGTGTCTCCCGCACATACAGCTCCTTCGCGAATTCCACAAATTCGATATCCTTGAATTCTGAGTACTGCTCCTTCATATAGGCCAGCATCGCTGACATCTCATCAGCAGCCGCATCGAATGCTCCCTGATACGATACCGGATCGAATGGATCTACACCGAACACCTGGATCGAGTTCGACAACATCGTCTGATCATTCTGACGACCCAGATTCAGGCCCCGAGACCGCAGCTTCTCTGGCTGTGAGGACGGATAATTCCACATCTCAATGTAGCCCCATGCACTCTGATCATTCGCCCCGGTTCCGGAGTGCTCATCATTGTTCATGCGGTTCTTGACCGCCTTCCACACTTCAGGTGTTACATTCTTCATCTTGAACACCGGCGTAACCGCCATGAGCAGCTTCGTATCGCCGATATCCTCACGGCCATATGTATAGGGTACACCCGCCGCAGCTGCGATATCCGCATCCTGCGTGGCATCAATCACCGCCCCGGCAAGCACCGTGCGCTCCGCACCATCCGCCGCGGTTAGCTTGACACCTGTGACCGCATTGCCTTCGAGCAACGGCTCGATCTTGCTCAACTTCATGACCAAATCAATGTTCGATTCGGCCTGCACCATTTTATTAAATACAACAGCAGCAGTCGTCACATCGAAGGAATCGCCCTCGACCTGATCATACCACTCCTTGAACAGTCCCTTATTCAGATAATCCTTCTGATTGCCCGGCGCTCGATTCATATCCAGGCTGTTCAGCCAGCCGATCGTGAACAATCCGCCCAGAATCTCTCTATCTCTGCCATCAACGAGCAGCGTCTTTAGCCCATTGCGCGCAGCTGACACCGCAGCCACTATGCCCTCAGGGTCAGTTCCAACTACCACTACATCGTATGTTTCCTTCGCCTTCTCAACCTCTACGATTTCCGGTATAGCGTCCTTCGGCGACGCCGGCTGCGCCGTGTCTGAATCGCCGTTGATCCACCACAATGCCGTCACAATCACCGCTAGCACGACGATAATCACCGCCGCCCACAGTAAGGGGTTTCTACGCGTTCTCATCCTCACCCATCCTCATCCTGTATCTATGGACTGCAAGAACAGTCCATAGAAAGTGTAGCATAACCCCACATGAATTTGAATGTCCAAAGCATAATTTGCAAATTGTTCATTGCGTTTCCTATACAAACTTTGCCACTTCCAACAATAATCCAGATTCTCAGTTGTAATGTGCATGTCAGGGAGCAAGAGGACCAATTACAATAGCGTTATGATTGATGAACACATTCACAAGGAGGAGTTACAAATGTCCGTTCAACGACCAACCAAGATTGATGCCGATGTGCATAATGCAATAGCCCGGCCACAAGACATGCTTCCTTACTTGCCTAGAGTATGGCATGAGCAATGGTTATCGGTTGGCCCTGGCTATAGCGGCGGATGGCATTCACCTGTAGGAGTTATGCGCAAGGATGCAGTGCCTCCAAATGGCGGAACGCCAGGCAGCGACCCTCAACATATGCTGAAGCATCATCTGGACCGCTATGAGATTGATTATGCCATTCTTACTGGATCAGGCATTCTTGGCGTCTCGCTGAATCCTGATCCAGACTATGGGAATGTCGTGGCTAGCGCCTATAATGATTGGCTCGTGGAGACATGGTTAAAGGCCAGCCCCAAGTATAAGGGATCCATACTAGTTAACCATTCAGATCCTCAAGCTGCTGCTGCTGCTGAGATTGATAGAATGGCTGCTAATAAGAATATGGTGCAGGTCATCATGTGCAGCGGTTCACGCATGCTGTATGGTCAGCGTTATTACCACCCCATCTTCGAAGCAGCGGAGCGCAACGGCTTGCCTGTAGCCGTACATCCAGGTACAGAAGGCCGCGGTATTGCAGGAGCGCCCACACCATCTGGCTATCCGACCAGGTATATGGAGTGGCATAACATATTACCGACTAATTACATGGCGCATGTTAACAGTCTGGTATGCGAGGGTGTATTCGAAAAATTTCCCGGTCTCAAATTTGTTGCTATTGAGGGCGGCATTGCCTGGCTGCCGCATCTGATGTGGCGGATGGACAAGAATTTCAAGGCCCTGCGCGACACGGCTCCCTGGCTGAAGAAGCTGCCGTCGGATTATATCCGCAATCATATCTATGTCACAACACAACCGATTGAAGAATCGGACAATCCAGAGCACCTCAATCAAATCTTCGATATGATCGGTGCGGATCACGCCATTATGTTCTCCTCGGATTACCCGCACTGGGATTTCGATAACCCTGAGATGGCACTGCGTCCGATCAATAGAGAGCTCAGACAGAAGATCCTGTGCGATAACGCGATGGAGCTGTATGGGTTGCATGAAAAGCCGCAAGTGAATAGCGGTAAGGAGGCCTAATTCAGATGGGGACCAATGTGAAGCAGAAGTATTTTGGGACGAAATTAAGGGAATTGGAGCAGCACGGGCGCGTCATAGCGCAAGTCAAAGGGATGGAGATCGGTATCTTCCTAATCGATGGTCTACCCTATGCATGGCGTAATATATGTCCGCATGCGGCAGCTCCAGTCTGCGAGGGACGAATATGCGGCACGCGATTGCCCTCCATGGTGTACGAATATACCTACGGCCGCGAACAGGAGATCCTGCGTTGTCCATGGCATGGCTGGGAATTCGATCTGAAGACTGGCGTTCATCTGGCAGATGAATCTGTTAAGCTGCGCGGATACGAGGCTGTGATCGAGGAGGACGATGTTTATTTAATAATGTGATCGGTAGAAGCAGGAGAGCGGGGCCAAACTTATTGCTGTATAATAAGGATGGATATGCAGTAATCTGAATAGGAAGAGGCGCTAAGTACGATGAATTATGATTATCTTAATAAATTCCATCCGAAGCTATTAGATGTCGTCGTCCGTGACTATGCGTTCTGGCAGCCATTCGAATTTGATCTCCTGCGTAAATCTACCCGTCTGCACACGATCGGAATCGTCTATGAAGGCAAGGGTACTCTCCATCTGAACGATCATCAGTATGCCTTAACACCTGGGAGTGTATTCCAGATCCTCCCCGGAAACTATATGAATATAAAGACCGCTCAGATAGATACGTTGCACTTCTACTCTGTTCATTATTCTGCACATCTAATGGATGAGTCGGGGCAAGGTCTTGATGAGAATAGTCAAAGCTTGCCCTTCCCCATCCATTCCAATTACGCGGATTGGCAACCTCTCTATCAGATATTCCTATCTGCCTGGCAGGAATGGAATACCAAGCAGCCGGGGTATGAGTGGCGATGCAAGATTTCCTTCTTCGCTATCATGAATGAGATTGTCCGCTTGGAATCGGATAGGGAATCTGGCACCTCTATGAACAGCGGAATGGAGCGCATCGTACAATTCATGAATGAACACTACAACGATCCGTTAAACCGCACGCAATTGGCCACATATGCGGGCTGGTCGCCAACCTACTTTTCGACGTTATTCAAGGAGCAGACTGGAGAGACGCCCACACAATACCTGAATAAGCTGCGAATAGATCGAGCTAAGCAACTGCTTCGTTCCACTTCGCTGCCTATCACTCAGATTGCCGCTGACGTTGGTTTTACCGATTCCTTCTACTTCGCTCGAATCTTCGCTAAGGCGACTGGCTTCTCACCCAGCGAGTATCGGAAAGCTTGATCACGCCACATAAGGCAACACAATTCGAATCACTGTCCCCTTGCGTATGCGGCTCTTAATCCGGATACGGCTCTGTTCTCCAAAATATAACACCAATCGTTCATAGACATTCACAATGCCAATATGATTCGAATGATCGGCTTGCGATTTGCGTTTGTGTTTAGCGAATACGCTGCTCAGCGTCTCCTCATCCATCCCCGCACCATTATCAGCAATTGTGATCACAATTCGACCCCCTCGCTTCCTGCCGCGAATACAGATCATCCCTTTCCTGCTAATCGAGGCGAAGCCATGGATGATGGCATTCTCCACCAGTGGCTGCAGAATCAGCTTAGGGATCTCAACATCCATTGCGGATTCCTCTATGCGGATATCCATATCGAATTTATCTCCGAATCTCACCTTCTGGATCTGAACATATTGTTTAATCGCATCAAGCTCCCGCCTCAGCGCCACTCTCTCATCCTGATTGCTTACGCTGTAGGAGAGCAGATTAACCAGAGAACGTATCGTCGTTTGGACATCCTTATTTCTATGCTGGAACGAAAGGCTCTCGATGCAGGCCAATGTATTATATAGAAAGTGAGGACCGATTTGACTTTGCAGTAGCTCCATCTCGAATTTACGCTTGGCTTGCTCTGTCAGCTTGAGCTCCGAAGACAGCAGTTGAATCCGTCTCATCATATTATTATAGCTTTGTGAGAGCTGGCCGATCTCATCGCCGCGCTGGATATTAATTTCTGAGAACACTTCAATACTTTGCACCCGATTCATCTTGCGCACCAGGGTCATAATCGGCTTGGAGAAGTAACGAGAGAAGATATACGCGCCAATCAGCAGAATCACAAACCAAATCACAGCGCCTCGAATGAACATATTGTGCAAATACGACACGCTGCGAAAATAATAGGATTGATCAATAAGCGCGACCAGCTTCCAGCCAAACGTACTCTGCGATGTCTTAACAGCTACCCATTCTCCCGCTTCCGGAAAGGATAGGATATGCGTACCGTTCGACATCTCAGCCAGATGCGTCTGAACCTGTTCATCCAACGCATAGGGCTTCTTGACATCAATCGGCAGAAGCTGATGATTCGTGCCCATCAGGATCAACTCATCCATGATCGAATAGATCACGAAGCTCTGAAATTTATTCTCCATCAGATTGGAGATCTTCGTCCGCAGCATATACAAATCGATCTCAACCGCTATCGTGCCCAGATACGCCTTATCATTGCCATACACAGGAATCGCGAACGCGATCGTTCTCTGAGAGAGCGGCGATACATAGGGCTCCGTCCAATTAATAGAGCCGTAATTCTGCATAGACATATCTATAACCTGCTGCAGATACGGATTGCCGAGCAGATTATAATAGACTTGGTTGTTCGCAATCACATCGCCGTCTCGATGCAGGACATAGAGCATCGTTACACCAACATAGTTCTCGGCATAGGAGCGAAGAATTTCAATTGTATCGTCCTGACGGGATAATCGAATAACTCCCTGCGTTCAGCCAGTGTGAGCAGCAAGCCATTAATGTTATCTAGATAAACATTCAGATATTCATCTGTACGCGCCAGCACCACCTGAGCGTTCTCATCCAATTGATTCTTAAGCAGACCCTCAGCATTCTTCAGTGCATACCAGCCGCCAACCGCGAATAGAATACTGCTGCATATCACAAGAAATATAAATTGCTTAGTCGCTAATCGCATATGACTGAAATATCGCAGCATAGTTCTCATCTCGTCAACCCTTCTTATATTCAGTAGGCGATAATCCTGTATGCTTCTGAAACAGCGTGGTGAAATACCGGTAGTTAGTGAACCCTACTTCTTCCGCGATTCGATAAATCTTCTTATTCGTATTCCAGATCAAATCCTTGGCCTTCTCCATGCGCATCCGCGTAACGTACGCTTTGAAGTTCTCTCCCGTAGCTTCCACGAACAGCTTTCCTAAATACTGCGGGTTATAGCCTACCTCGCCGGCAATCGTGGACAGGGATAACGGCTTGTCCAGATTCTCTGCCACATAATGCTTGATCGCCGTCATTTCGGATCTACTCTCCTTCAACTGCATGCCTGATATCAAATAAACCAATTCTGCATGCAGCTCGCGCATCGTTCTCACACTTCCCAGCTTATTACTCACCTGTTCCTTCCATTTGTCGGAGCACTCCTTGGGTGTAACCGCGCTAAGCAGGCACACGACTAATTCCTTAATTAACACCTGCGGATCTAGTTGTATCTCCTTCGCATAAGCCAGAACGTCATCCTTGAGCGACTTAAGCATCGTATCTCTGTCAGGCTTCTGCATGGCTGATTTCATCCGAGCAGCCAGCTCCCCGGTCGACTCCGAGAATTGCGGCGGCTTGCCAACGAATAGGAAGGACTCCTCATAGAAATAGGCATCTCGCCAAGCATCCCCTTGTTCATAGAAAGCAAGCAGGCTCTGATCAGACTGAAGCGGTGCTCCATAAGCGATTAGAACAAGCTCGCCTAGCGCGGATTCCGCATTCGATTGTATCTTGCTCCTAATATCAACCGCGAAATTCTGCATGCGATTAAACCAATGAAGATATGAGCTTGCACCCTCAGAGAGGAGGAGATAGTGTCCCAGCGATGCTGGAAACCATTGATACTGATAAGCTGATTCCATAGATTCGAGCAACTCTTGCATAATCGGATCGGCAAAGTAAAGATCCTCCGGCTCCCCCATCAGCCTTAATCCCAGCACCATCGTGTGTATCGATGTGATCGAGCGCAGCAATGGAGGCTGAGGATTTCCCCCTTCATCCGGGTTAACCATGTACCTGCGGAACTGCTCTGCCAGTCTGATGCGTTCCTGCTGTCGTTTATTCCATTTATGGGAGTGATCCTTCGTTAATTGCTCTCGAGCCAGATTCAATGCATGTCCCAGCTCATCAGGAGAGAAGCCTCCCTTCAGCAGATAGTCAATGGCTCCTAACTTAATCGCCTGTCTGGCATATTCAAAGTCATTATGATTGGTTAGCAGAATGACCTTGATTTCTGGAAATTCAGCCTGCAGCAGATGGAATAGCTCGAGTCCGCCCATGATGGGCATTGTAATATCAGCCACTACGACATCTGGCGGATTGTCCGCGCAGAAATCGAGCGCGACTTCACCATTATCTGCTTCTCCGATCCACTCCGCATGCCAGCTGCTCCAATCCAGCCGCTTCAGCCACTCGCGAATTGGAAGCTCATCATCCACGACTAACACTCGAAGTTTATGCTCCAATTCAATACCCCCCTTGAATGCTGATAAGCAACCCTCCGGCCTAGTTGCCAGAGGGTTGCTTTATACGCTTGGCCTTACAGCTCTCCCTTATCCTTCAAGCGCTTCTCGACTAATTCCATATACGCATCAAAGTTGAAGGTTTTTCTCAGTGTTTCGGTGAATGCCTCGAATTCATCCAACGGTTTCTCACCGAACATGAATTTCACCAGCTCCTCCTCCGTGAACCGATCCACATCAGCTATGCTGTAGCCCTCTGGATATTCATAGATGAGTCCATTGAGCGCTCTTAATCGCGGCTGCTCATATGCGAACATGAATTCCTTCTCCACATACGCGAACCTGGACGATAAGTACTCAAGCTCATTGCGGCCGGAAAGCTGATAGAAGGAGATATGCTGAATATCCTTATTCGCCGGCAACGTCTTTATTTTACCGTCAACAACCTCATAATGCGTTCCTTCAATCCCGAAGCCTACCAATTGCAATCCCTCGTCAGTTGCCAGGTAGCTGAATAGTTCGAAGATCTTCTGGAGCTTCTCCGGATCCTTCTCAACAGACTTGGAGATGACATGATAAGAAGGGGCTCTACCGTAGTCATAGGAAGCGTTCCACGTCCCCGCTGGTCCTGTCAGCGCTGGTACTTGCGACCATTCTGCCTTCGGATTAATCGCCTTGATTTCCGCGAAGGTAGTGTCTCTTAGAATTTGGTGCCAGGCCGCATAGACAATACCCGCACTTCCTTGCTTTACCTTATCGATATGCATATTGTTCTTGTTCACGAGGAATTCTTTGTCCACAGCGCCGCTGGCAATCATCTTATTGATGAATGCTAGCGCTGATTTCATGTCTGGGTCAATCGCTGCGCTCATGACTTGTCCATTCTCTACATAGATATCGCCAGGACTTCCAGCACCGAATATCGGATATAATGGCCCGAATGTGTTAAGCCCGAACCCAGTAAGCCCAATCGTGTCATTCTTGCCGTTCTGATCAGGGTCATTCTCTGTGAACGCTATCGCGACTTCTAGCAACTCCTCTGGCGTAGTTGGCATAGCAAGACCTAGATTATCCAACCAATCCTGTCGGATCATATACGTGTTGAATGGAATATCCGCATGTCGGATAATGGCATACTGCTTATCTCCGATCTTACCCTTCTCGAAGTTATCCAGCGTCTGGAAGTCGATAACCTGTTGCAATTGATCTAGATGAGGCGTCAGATCGAGCAGCAGTCCTCGTTCGCTATAGTCCGAAATCTGATTCAGAGGCAGCTCGTACACATCAGGGAGATTACCGCCAGCTAAGCGTACGTTGAGCTGCGTATCATACTCAGTCAGCAGATTGACTGTTAAATCGATATTTAATTTCTTATTCAAGGCTTGAATGACCGGGTCGTCCTCAGGCTTAGGAACAGTACCTGATCCGAGCGCATTCTTCACAACTTCAATTTTAATGGGTGCGCTAGGTGTACTCGCCGTATCGGATGCACCCGTTGATGAGTTCGATTGCTTCGCGCCTTCGTTGGAATTATTGTTGGAACCACAAGCGGCTAACAGAACCGAAAAACTCATGATTAACACCAGTACAATCGTTAAGCCCTTCTTCATCTTCATTTCCCCTTAGTAGTATTTTTATGTTAAGTTCGCCGGTCATACTGCCGCATACTACTTGTGAATCCATCATACTGTATCCTGCAGCCGCATGACAACGAACGATTAACCTTTAACTGCCCCGATAACCATCCCTTTGTAGAAGTACTTCTGAACGAACGGATATACGATTACGATAGGCAGCGTCGCATACACAACGGATGCCATCTTCAAGCTTAAGGTCGGAATGACCTCATCCAGACTGACCTGCATGTCTGCATTCTGGCTGTTCATTAGAATTCTATGGATAACAATCTGAATGGGATTTAAGGTTGGATCCGTTATATAGATAAGCGCTTGAAAATACTCATTCCAATGCTGAACGGTATAGAACAATCCGAGCGTAAACAGCACAGGAGTTGAAAGCGGAATTACTAGCTGCAGCAGGATTCGGAACTCGCGCGCGCCATCCATTCGCGCGGACTCGAACACCTCTTCCGGCAGGTTCTGAATGAAGCTCTTCATAATAAGCAGATAAAATCCGCTGACTGCTGTCGGTATGATCATGGCCCATACGGTATCTAGCAGCCCTGTTGATTTCACGACTAGATAAGTCGGAATAATGCCGCCGCTGAATAGCAGGGTGAAGACGATTAGCATGAGTACAATATTCCGTCCCGGCATCGTCTTGCGGCTAAGCGGATATGCCATTAAGATGGTTAGCATCAAATTGATTGCGGTGCCTACCACTGTAATGAAGACGGTAACCTTGAACGCGTCCAAGATATATGGATGTCTGAACAGCTCTTCATAAGCCGCGAACGTGATGGACCTGGGTATAATAATGAAACCGCCATTCTTCATGACTTCTGTGTATGGTGTGATAGACACAGAGACCACATACAGCATTGGGAATAATGCGGCTAATCCAAAAAGTGTAAGCAATAGGACTGTCAGTAGATTAAAAAAACGATCCTCATGCTTTCTTGTCGTTACCATATGGCTTCATCCCACCTCTTCGCTACTTGATTCGCCAGGATAACTAATATAAATCCAATGATAGATTTGAACACACCCACAGCTGCGGCCAAGCTGAAATTCAGCTGCTCCAGGCCAGTCCGGAATACCCAGGTATCAATAATATCCGCAACGGGATACACCTGAACGTTATACATGACGTAGATTTGCTCGAAGCCTGCGTCCAATATATGACCCAGCTTCAGCGCAGTCATTAGCACGATAACACTCCTGATGCCCGGCAGGGTAATATGCCAGATCATTCTCCATCTTCCTGCGCCATCCACTCTCGCAGCCTCGTACAGAGACGGATCGATGCCCGCCATTGCCGCTAGATAGATAATGGCGCCCCACCCCAAGTCCTTCCACAAATCAGAGCCAATAAGCACCGTTCTGAACCAATCCGTCGAAGACATGAACGAGATCGGATTTCCGCCGAAATCGACAATGAATTGATTGAGCAGCCCATTATTGGGAGACAGGAACGCGATCAAGATGCCATAAATAATGACCCACGAGAGGAAATGCGGCATATACATCAAGGTCTGTACAACATTGCGGAACCGCTTCTGCCGCACCTCGTGGAACAAGATCGCTACGAAAATATGCGGAGCAATACTGAATACTAGCTTGTATGCGCTGATTAATAAGGTGTTAGTCGTAACCTGCCAGAAGTAGGGCGAGTGATAGAAGGTCGCGAAATGCTTGTACCACGGATTCGCCCATTCACTGCCATTGATGCCTCCTATGAAATTGTAGTCCTTGAAGGCAATGATGATCCCGTAAATCGGCATATACTTGTAGATGATCAAGTAAATAAGTCCAGGCAGAAGCATCAAATATAAGGGCAACGGCTGAATCAGCAAGCGATGTAGCGTTCCTTTACTTAACGTCATCAAGTTATTTTCCAGCCTTCTAAATAGTTTTGCGCGATGCGCCTGAGTGATTCATCCATGCTATGGATAATACCCGATTCTCCGTGTAACGACTGCCGTACATTCAGATCATCCTTAGCCATTAAACGATGCAATGCTTGAGCAATACCCTCTCTAGATTCTGGATGAAGCTCCCCAATCCTGAGTAAGGCGGTCCATGCATAGGAGAAATACTGGAACCGAATATCTTGATCATCATAGACAAGCGAACGATCACTTGAGACATACCTCGCCGCAGTCTCATCCTCTAAGATCGCAATCAATTCAGGGATCATCTCGGTGTCGCCCAGTTTGCCTATTAAGTAAATGGCGGCAAAACCTCGCGCTTGACTGTAAAGATGACTGGTCTTCGGAACATACGGATCTTGCTCTCTCACAATTTGTCTCAGCACAGGCAGAGCTTCCGAGTGACCAATTAACGCTAGAGCAGTCGCCGTATGCTTGCGGAGATTATCATCTGCTGTCTGCAAGCCATTAAGCAAGCTGCTAACTATGGGCTCACCGATTCGGCGTGCCGACCAGATGGCCATCCCTGGCGCATCACTGGATAAACCGTTCATGATCTCCTGCGGATCCTGCAGCCATTCCAGCTTCGAGCCTTCTTCATAGCAGCCGGAATGCTGCAGAAGCTCTACTAATTCCGCGTAGCTCACATCACGAATCGAACAGCCCTGCTTAACGGCTAGGTAGGCGGCAAGCGCAGCTACTTCACCGCACTTCTGAGCATCTCGCTTCATTCTGACATGGCTCGCGATATCATGATCTAAACCGATATTGCGTCCAGCAGCTAGAATGCCGTCATAGCCCTTAGGTATGAACGCTCCATATGGGACAGGTACCGAGAAGTTGAGCGACCACAACCCGCTGGCGACCAGCCAATCTTGTACATGCTCACTCTCAAGAGCGATATCCTTGCTATGCGTATCCAGATTGGAATAAGCATGGAACACAGGCTCTGCAGTCACTTGATCTGCCAGGAATTGCTCGAAGGTGATATCCTCTTCTGAGACAATCATTCTGCCTTCACGTATACCGAGCATCGTTGCCACGCGCAGCCATCTTTTCTCGTCTGTATAGATGTCCTGCAAATGCGTGCTCGCCAGGGCAGATTCAACAATTGCCCGCGACATATCCTCTGCGCTGCTAGGATTGACATAGCCGGAATCCGTATAGAAATTGCGGACTCGCCCCTTCTCATACCTCACAATGACATTCGAGTAGGGCTGCGGCTTCCCGTCGGCGCTTCTCCCCTCCCGAAGCTCACAGCCAGCCAGATCGCACACATAGGAATCCCCAGAGCTGTCAATAACGACAGCGCTGCGCGCATAATGGAAGCCCTCCGCATTGAAGTACTCGATCCCGAGCACCCGATTCCCATCAAGCAGGACACCTGTCACACTCGACTCATAGCGTATGTCCACCCCTGCCTCCAGCGCCATCTGCTCCATCACGAATTTTTTGATCTCCCCATTCACACCGACCGATGGGGTATACAGTTCCGATCGATAGGAGGCCACTTTATTGTCAATCTCCTCGAACTTGCCGCCCCTTGATCCAAAATAGTACGAGAGTACTTCGCCTGCTGTACCCGTCCCGCCCATGCAATTAAGCTTATCGATCGCAAGCACCTTAAGTCCTCGCTCCGCAGCGACAATCGCCGATATGGCCCCTGCAGTTCCAAGACCGACAACGATCATGTCATAGCTTGGGGCAGACTGGTCATCGAATGGCGCCTGAACAATCTGGCCATTCACCTTATGCGAGATAATCATCGAAGCGCCTCCTTACTGATAAATGGACTTAGCTGCGAATCGAAGGCCAGAACCGGATTATCGAATGCGCAGGACGGCATCCAGTACCAGTTATCGCTGCGCCACTCTGGTGATTGCTGCTTGATCTCAAACGCGCTGGCAATCGATGTTAGGCGCCATGAGCGCAGTACATCAGGCCGATTCTCCCAATAGCCATTCAGCTTACGCCTTGCGCTCGGCCAATCATCCTCAGGTGAGAGCGCCAAGCTAAAGATGAACTCAGCATCGAATCTCCCTTGACGAATCTGAACATCTGGATAGGCTGTTAGGTCTGGCAGCTGTATAGCCTGATCCACACAATCGACATAGGCATTAATCCGCTTCGATGCAATCGGCGCTGTCCAATCTGTTCGGGATAAACAAGCTGTTGTCGTATCGATGATCCGCTCTGCGCGAACCTTAGTAAAACCAGCTACATGATGGAGTGTTACTTCGTATTCATGCTGCAGCTTCTCCACCTTCACGATATCCGTTAGGAATAGCACATCCCGTTTATGCCGATGAATGCGCTCACATAATAGCGGATGAAGACCTGGGAGATGAACTCTGCCATCTGCCAATAGCAAATTCCGATTCGTCATGTCATGAATCAACGCTAGACCATGCGCATGCTGTGGCTGCTGATTCCAGTTCTCTCCAGGATTCAGGCAAGCGATAAACTCGTTGCCCACCGTTGATGATGGCTCTACAATTAAGCAGGAGGAATTGTCGGAAACCGCCATCCCGATACCGGCAAACGTCGCTCCGCATATAAGCGTTTGGTAAGTCTTAACCTGGCCCAATTCGGTCAGCCCCTTCACTAGTAGTCCTTATTTCAATGTCTGTGATCATTCTAACAACACGCGAATCTCAAAAATATGCATCGATCGAGAGAAAATGTTCAATATTGAGAGCATATTAAAAAGACACCTGTACATGTGAACCAGCCACATCGTCAAGTGTCCTTCTTGTTATCTGCCCAATTCTCTTACTAATCCAATGATCTGCTTAGACGCGATACGTCCCGCTATTGCTGGGTCACCATAGCATAACCTCTCATATAGATTAATCGCGCTAAGAAGATGTTCTTCTGCCGTCGGGTCGACATGCCCGCGCCGCTCATCCATCCATTCGCGAAGCGTTATACCAGTTGGCCTGTTCGATCGTTGAGCGCCTATCGCATCTAGTACAATCCGTTCCAGCAAGCGGGCAGCCGACCGAGCACCGCCGATACCGCATGCATAGGTCAACAGCTGAATGCGCAAGCGAGCCGAAGAGAATGGCAGCACTTGAATGAGCAGCATAGTTGCAGCAACACCAAGCCCCCCTATTGCCAAATAACCCTGCAGCCCTGCTCCGCGCATTGCGCGGTCTGCCCATGCAATGAACGGCTTCGTGTACCTCCGCAGCTGCTCGATTACGACGGTGCCAAGCTGTTGATATGCCCCCTTGCTTGGAGGCGGAGCCTGTAGAAGACTTGTGGGACTCGTCATCGCCGGAATTGCCTCTTCCTCACGCTCAGGATGAACAGATTCATCATCCTCGCTAAACCCAGGCGTCGGCTCGAATAATGTCCAGCCATGCTCCGGCAAGAACACCTCTACCCAGGAATGGGCATCGCTGTTACGCACTAGAGTAAGCGACAGCTGCGCGCCTTCTGCCTCGTTCCCAAGCGCATCGGGTTCGATTAGCGCCATTCGCTCAGCAATAAGCGTATGTGCAGATTCGCTCAGCGGCTCACCTGCCGCGAACCCCTTCACCCAGCGCGCGGGAATACCTGCCGAGCGCAGCAGCACAACCATCGCCGTCGAGAAGTAGTCGCAATAGCCCGCCTGCTGCTCGAACAGGAAGCGATCAACAAAGTCGGATGTCCCCTCTTGCTTCGGTTCAGGCGGTGTCAACGTATATGTATAATTCTGCTTTAGATAAGCAGCAACCGCCTGTGCCTTGGCTGCATCTGTAGCATAAGGCTCCGTAATCTCAGCTGATAATTCACGAACTCGCTCAGGCAACGTATCAGGTAATTGCAGCATGACGGCTAGCTCCTGTTCTGTCAATGCATGTACCTGTGACGCAACTGAATGATCTGTGACCTGAGCGGGCGCCTCTTCGAGTGCTTCATACATCATTACGCTATAACTGGCTAGCGGCTGCTTCAACCCAGCGAGCCAATAATTACCCTCCAGCCGATCCATTGCGACGAAGCCGTCATCGATCTGGTCCATAGATGATGCCCGTACCGTCAATAGTCTGGACAGCGGCTGCGCGGCGAAGATCGGCATATAGTCTCTCTTCCCCTTCAAGCTCGACACCCGCCACTGCTCCTCGCTGATCAAGTCCTCTGCATGCAGGCGAGCTAACCATTCCTCATCCATTAAGAACACATACGCATTCAAAAGATTAGAGGCTGATTGCCCAAGATCGGGAAGCGTCGCGCTCAGCTCGTAGCGATACCAGCTATTCTTGGCATCCTGCCATCCCGAACCATCGTAGACCGCCTTCGCCTCCCCGCGATAATAGCCGCTTGGTCGAATTGATGCCACTAGAAATGCCGGTGCTTCATCCGTGCGCAGCGCACCACCTAGACTTGTATCATCGTGTCCATAGCCAGTACGGCTGACGCGCGCACCTGGGTTTGATATCTCCTTGCTGCCCAGCCACTTCATCAGGTCAAGCTCACTCCATACAGCAGCACTACGAATCGGCGCAGCTTCCCCTAATCGCTCTGCTGTGATGAAGCCTGCACCGACAGCTGCCGCAACAAGCACTGTAGTCGCTACCAGCCACACGGCAGGAACACGGGGCAGCATCAGACGAAGGCCATTATTCCGAAGCAGAACCATTGGCACATGAAGGGCATGCAGCAGCATGCCCGCCCCCACTGTCCGCAGCATGCCTGGGAATGTGCTAAGCCCTGGCCACCAGCTAAGCAGGAGCAGATAGCCTGCAGTCGCAACAGTGAACCATAAGGCGAATCGCCGCCAATCTACAAGCGTTAATAAGTAGGAGGCGATGATTACCCAGGATAGAATGAACAGGAAGGTTCTGCTCTCAGCGCTGACCAGCTCCCAGTCTAACTGAAGCACATGACTCGCATCCGTAGTAAACCGCGAGATCATGCCCGCCCACCACGATACATCTCCCAGATGCGTTCGCCCAAAGAGCATAGCCGGCAGGGACAGACTGATCAACACCTTCATCACCCAGGCGAGCAGAACCGGCAGATTAAACAGATCAACAGCCATTGCGGCTGCGATGGTGAGTAGGAATGGGCCGAGCAGATGGATGCCTGTCTTGTCGGACATCATAGCCAGCGGTCGCAGCCATTCCGACAGTAGAGCGAATAACAGTGCAATCGTGATCAGTCTGTACATGAAGCTGTGACTAGCCAAGCGCGGGCACCCCTTGTATAGGCGATAGGGCAGTTGGACCTGGGACGAACTCGAAGTCATGCCCCTCCTGCATGAGCTCCTCCGCCACGGCCCGCTCCTGCGCATTCATGACCCGCTTCGCCGACGCATACAGAATCGTCAGCTCGGCCATCTGGCCCGCCTCCCTAATCGTATCCAGTACGCGCTGTTCCATGCTTCCTATCACGACTACTACCGCTCCACCCCGATCCATAGACGCGATCGCCTCAGCAATGGATGGTCGGAATGCCGATGCTGAACCACGATCAAGCATGGCAAGCTTCTCCATGAAGGTATAATAATTTCGCTCACCCTCGAGCGACAATGTTGTGCCACAATACAACGCCAGCCCATGATCGACAACAGCCAGATTGCGCTCGATGAACCCGGCGGCTACAGCGATTACTCGCTCGAACGCTGCCTCATCCATGCCGGGATCGAGCACTAGACTAGCCCCTGGCTGCTCATCCCCATCACTCAGTCTAGTCATCAGCTCTCCCGTGCGCACATAGGATTTCCAATCAATTCTACGTGCCGAATCGCCGTCCTCATAACGCTTCAAGCTATCATGGAACATCTGATCCGGTGACATTGTGCCGGCCCCAATCTGCTCCAGCTCATGCCTGGCCTCCGGATATACAATGACCGGTTCAGCATGAAGAATGCGACTGACCGTGCGATAGCCTGACAGATGTAGAAGATCCCCTGCAGTGGTCTCGACTCGACTCAGCTGATAGACACCTCTAGCCATGCGCGGAATGACATAGCTGAAGCTTAGCTCACGCTTGCCCATCGGCAGCAGGAGAACGGCCCCCTGAACAGCATACTGATTGCGCGTATTCGTCCATTCATCACGAATTACGGCGAACGCCAAGGGGAAGCGGAAGGGAAGCTGAACCGTTCCGGTTACCTTAAGCGATCCTCCACTACTGAAGCTCACCTCTTCTATAACGCGCTCGATTTGCATATCTCCGACAACGAGGAGCGAAGAGGTGGCACCGAATACGGTTAAGAACAGACAACAGCCCAGTAGGAACCAAGCCGCCATCCCTCCGCCAGCAACTGCCGCCACAGCCAGTACGATATTAAGTATCAGCATAACAACCAATCGCTTCACTAGTCCGCTCATTGTGCGCCACCTCCCTGCCTGAGCCCCTCCGAGGTTGACACGCCAAACCGCCCCAATCTAGGAATTGGTGTGGCTCGAAGAATCGTGGCGAGAACATGATCCTTATCCCGAATCGATTGTTGGCGCAGCCCAGACTTCAGCGATAGTCGATGAAGCGCAACTGCGCTAATGATCGCCTTCACATCATCCGGTGTCACATAGTCACGTCCCGCCAGCCATGCATGGGCCTGACTTGCGCGCATAATCGCAATAGATGCCCGTGGACTGAGTCCGAGTTCCACCTCTGGATGCGTCCTGGTCGCCTCCGCCAGTGACACAATATATTGTTTAATCACCTTATCCACATAAACCGCTCGTACAGCCTGCTGCATGGCCTGCAACATCTGGGCATCCAGCACTGGCTCCGCCAACGAGACTGATCGACCTTGCTGCGCGCGTTCCAACATCTCAATCTCCAGCTCTCGCTTCGGATACCCGACACTCAGCCTGAATAAGAAGCGATCGAGCTGCGCCTCCGGCAGCGGGTATGTTCCCTCATGCCGGAATGGATTCTGCGTAGCTAGCAGCATGAATGGCTGCGGGAGCGGATGCGTCTGTCCGTCCACGGTGACCGCTCGCTCCTCCATCGCTTCGAGCAGCGCGGATTGCGTCTTGGGTGAAGCTCGGTTCAATTCATCCGCGAGCACAATCTGCGCATGCAGCGGGCCCGGCCGATAATACAGCTCCATCGTAGTTGGCCGCAATGCGGCCATACCAACAATGTCACCCGGCAGCTGATCGGGTGTGAATTGAATGCGCGAGAAGCTGCAGCCTGCTGCGACTGACAACGCCTGCACAAGCGTGGTCTTCCCTACCCCCGGCTTGTCCTCCAACAACACATGGCCTTCACTTAGACAGGCTATCACTATCTTCTCTATCACTTCCCGCTTACCGGATATGACGCGCTCCACCTGATTAATCCACAGCTCTGCCCACTCTCGACTAGCTGGTGTTATATTGTTTTCACTATTCTTAATAGTAGAACTCATATACATGCGAAAAAACCCGCCTTCCCTAATGAAGCCGCAATTATGCGTACTCTCATTATTCCCATGGGATGGCGGGTTTAGACGATTCAGATATTCATTTGATAAGATTGCTTAATCTAGGAAGTTAATCATAATCATGAATCGATGCAACATAACAGCCGCTTGCGCGCGTGTTGCTGATGCAGCAGGCGCTAGTCTGTCTGCACTCAGACCTTGGACGAGTTTATTAGTAACAGCTTCCGACATCGCACCTCGAGCCCAAACGGATACCTCGGATGCATCTACAAACGAAGTGAGCGAATTTGGGAGCTGGTCGATCGTTCTAGATCCATCATTCACTAGCGCACGTGCATTCATGAGCATGACTGCAATCTGCTCCCGCGTAATCTGTGCCTCCGGTGCGAAGTGTGCCCGGCTGATCCCACTCACGAGTCCTGCCTTGAAGGCTGCTTCTACTTCAGCGGCATACCAAGACGTCGCAGCTACATCCTCGAATACATCCCCTGTGTCAGCACGATTTGTCTTGATCCCAAGTGCGCGCACCAGTAAGGATGCAAACTCCGCACGTGTAATATTGCGGTTTGGTGCATAGTCATAGATGGTCATTCCGCTGACAATCCGTTTGGATGCCAGCTGCTCAACCTCAGATTCCGCCCAATGTCCGTGCATATCGGAAAATTCGACCCGATCCGTCTCCACAATTGCATAGATACTATTGTGCGGCATCTGCATCACAGCATCTTGTTGACCATTACTTCTTCGAGTCATAACAGCTGGTACATAAGTGAAGGTTCGGCCAGTTGGGTCGTAAAGGACGGCCATATAATTCCGATTGGCGAATTGCTCGTCCAACACGATCGACTTGGTCATATACGTGCCTCCAAAGTCAGTGATCTCAACGGACTCATCGTCGCCTGATACAATCAACTGAAATTCAATCACTTGGCTGAGCAGCGTCATTCCTCGCCCCTCTGCAGCTAGTATGAACGCTTCCCTAGGCTCGCCAGTTAAGGTTGATATATTAATTATCACATTCATGTCGTCAACAGCAATACCTAATTGTGTGGCCAGCTGCTCTAAATCCAGTACGGTTACTTTCAATTGGAAGCTGGATCCGTTCAATTGCATGTCGAACTCGGCTTTCGGACTACTAGCAAACACTTCTGCCAACCGTTCACCTGGTAGGTGTACTTCTACATCGGGCAGACGGTTATCAATGATGACTCGTATCACAGGTCGATCTTCATCCAGGTTCTCGGTAAGATCATCCCATATATCATCAGGCAGCGTTACAACTTCTATTATCTCACCGTTGTCCCTTTGTACCTCCTCGGTATCCTTTGGCCCTACCTCTATGATGATGACACCAGGGCCGATGGATAGAATCGTTCGAGGCTCGGAATCTTCAGGTGATTCCTCTTCATCATCTGGATCTGGTGAGGACGGCGGTGTGGGCGTACTTCCTACAATGTTGCTAATAGCGATTGTCTCTACCGCTTCATTACCTGCATTGTCTCTTGCATAGACGGTATAGCTACCATTGGCAGTTGCAGTAAATTCGTTACTTACAATTACAGCCCCGCCTGTTGCGAAGAACGCGATTCCTTCATTGCCTGCTATCCACTTCGTCTCACTAATTCCGCTATTCGCATAGACGGCCACGGTTACCGTGACATTCCCATTCGTTGAGCTTGTCGGATTGGCTATCAAATTGATCGCAGGCAAGCTACGGTCAATGTTGCTGATTGTAATTGTCTCAACAGCTTCGTTGCCCGCCTCATCCCGCGCATACACGGTATACGCTCCGTTAGCCGTTGCGTCGAACGAGCCACCTGTGACCGTCTGTCCGCCTGCTGCGAAGAACGACGCTACCTGGCTGCCTGCAGCCCACTTCACGCTGTCAATTGCGCTGCCCGTACCATCCGTACCGACGGTTACCGTGACATTCCCATTCGTCGAACTTGTCGGACTGGATGCCAAATCTATCGTAGGTCCGACACGGTCAATGCTGCTAATAGCGATTGTCTCTACCGCTTCATTGCCGGCATTATCCCTAGCATAGACGGTATAAGTGCCATTCGCGGTTACAGTAAATTCATTATCTACAATTGCTGACCCGCCTGTTGCGAAGAACACGATTCCTTCATTGCCAGCTATCCACTTCGACTCACTAATTCCGCTAATCGCATAGACGGCCACGGTTACCGTGACATTCCCATTCGTTGAGCTTGTCGGACTAGCGACCAAATCGATCGCAGGCAAGCTACGGTCAATGTTGCTGATTGTAATTGTCTCAACAGCTTCGTTGCCCGCCTCATCCCGCGCATAAACGGTATACGCTCCGTTAGCCGTTGCCTCGAACGAGCCACTTGTGACCGTCTGTCCACCTGCTGCGAAGAACGACGCTAACTGACTGCCTGCAGCCCACTTCACGCTGTCAATTGCGCTGCCCGTTCCATCAGTACCGACGGTTACGGTAACATTCCCATTCGTTGAGCTTGTTGGATTGGTGATCAAATCGATCGTAGGCAAGCTACGGTCGATGTTGCTGATTGTAATTGTCTCGACAGCTTCATTACCCGTATCATCCCTTGCATAGACGGTATAGGTACTATTCGCGGTTACAATAAATTCATTCCCTGCGATTACTGCCCCACCCGTTGCGAAGAACCCTGCTCCTTCATTGCCTGCTGCCCACTTCAGTTCGCTAAGGCCGCTGCCTGTATCCTCTGCATCCACAGTGATCGTGACATTCCCGGTCGTTGGTGTTGTCGGGCTTGCTGTCAGGTTAAGCGTCGGTACGCTGCGGTCGATGTTGCTGATTGTTATCGTCTCTACCACATGATTACCGGCATTGTCCCTTGCATAGACCGTATAGGTACCATTCACGGTTACAATAAATTCATCCCCTGCGATTACTGCCCCACCCGTTGCGAAGAACGCTGCTCCTTCATTGCCTGCTGCCCACTTCAGTTCGCTAAGGCCACTGCCTGTGTCCTCTGCATCCACAGTGACCGTGACATTCCCATTCGTTGGTGTTGTCGGGCTTGCTGTCAGGTTAAGCGTCGGTACGCTGCGGTCTATATTACCAATTGCGATTGTCTCGACTGCTTCATTTCCCGCCTCGTCTCGTGCATACACGGTATACGTTCCGTTAGCCGTTACATCGAACGAGCCACTTGTGACCGTCTGTCCGCCTGCTGCGAAGAACGAAGCTACCTGACTGCCTGCAGCCCACTTCACGCCGTCAATTGCGCTGTTCGTACCATCCGTACCGACGGTTACGGTAACATTTCCATTCGTCGGTGTTGTCGGGCTTGCTGTCAGGTTAATCGTCGGTGCATCTCGGTCGATGTTGCTGATTGTGATCATCGCTATCTCATCATTGCCGACTTTGTCTCTTGCATAGAAGGTGTACGTACTGTTCGCAGGCACAATAAATTCCTCATCTTCAACATCCTCCCCATCGGTCGCGAAGAATGAGGTTGTCTGCTCGCCTGCTGCCCACTTGAATGCGCCGAGTCCGCTGCCTGTATCCCCTGCACTTACTGTAAACGTGACATTCCCGTTCGTCGGTGTTAACACAATATCTGAAAACATAATGGATGGTCTTGTGTGATCAACTTCGAAGACGATCTTATATTCTTCTACGGAGTTGTCCGGAGCTTTCACATCAATGGTAATTGTCGTCGTCTCCTCGACTAGTTCAATAGACGACGAGTCCGCTCCATGCGACACTACTTCACCCGCCACCTTCACTTCCGAGAACGGGACAATGGCAGTCGGAGTTACGATAACATTGGTCGCATTCGTCATCAGATTGTAGGTTCGTTCCAGAGGATCGAACGTCAACCCAGGAATACTGAGCTCCAGGTTTGCGAGTTCTGCCGTGATCACCTGGAATTCGTGACCACTGCCTAATGCGTATGCCCTAGCATTCGATAATTGATTGAAATAGAGTGTCAATTGGTCTGAACTGTCATGAAAAATATAGTCCCCCAAGTAATTTATAGAATCGGAAAGAATCAGAACATCCGATAGTGCAGAATTATTCCTAAATGCGTCTTCTTCAATTGCATTTACGCTAGATGGAATTATCAGCATTGACAGTTTATTCGACTTGAATGCAGAGCTTCCAATTGTGGTGAGACTGCTGGGGAGATTTAGTTCCATCAACTCGTTACCTTCAAACGCAGATGACCCGATCGTCTCCACACCGTCAGGAATGTCTACTGCGTACAGCAAATTGTACTGAAACGCTTTGTTTTCGATTGTGATAAGACTACTGGGGAGCGTTACATCCTGCAGCCTGTTATACTCAAACGCCCCTTCCCCGATATTCTCCACACTGTCTGGTATAGTTAACGAAGTCAATTCATTATTATAGAAAGCGAAGTTACCGATTGTGGTGAGACTGCTGGGGAGATTTAGTTCCATCAACTCGTTACCTTCAAACGCTGATGATCCGATCGTCTCCACACCATCAGGAATGTCTACTGCGTTTAGCAAATTGTCCTTAAATACAAAGTTTGCGATTGTGGTGAGATTGCTGGGGAGCGTTACATCCTGCAGCTCGTTAAATTCAAACGCCCCTTCCCCTATCGACTTCACACTATTTGGTATAGCTAACGAAACCAATCTATTATTATAGAAAGCGAAGCTTCCGATTGTCGTCACGCTATTCGGAATTGTTATTGAGGTCAGTTGTTTACCCCTGAAAGCATCCGGCCCGATTTCAACCACGGTTAATCCACCCACTTGAGGGGGGATGACAACATCTATGCCGTTACTTCCCGTGTAGCCATTGATTCTAGCAGTGCTGCCATCCAGATCCTCATATTCAAAAAAACCATCAGTCGCAGCATGTACAATGGAAACTGGAACCGACATGAGACTCCCAAACAATAGCAAAATCGACAGTGCAGTAAGCCCTATTTTACGTGAAAAACCTCGCATCATCATGAATTCCCACCTATCTTCTCTGAATTTATATAAGTCTATAGCAATTTGTTCCCATACTAGCATACGGCTATGATAAAATTATGATAGAATCTAGCTATATCTTCCATAACGTTACGCTTCGAAGGAGTATCATCCCTACATATGAATGATTTATGGTCACTGCCTTCCATTACAATCGTATGCTCGGCCATTCTAATATGCATATTGTTGATCTATGCGATCGTGTACCGTCAAGAACGAGGTGTGCGTTTTTTCGTATGGGTATTGGGTTGCCGCGTCGTCTATGCAGGAAGTGTCATTCTAGAGATTAGTCGTGCAGACCTACAGTCCAAGCTTTTCTTTCGAAATATAGAGCAAACCGCACTTTTATTCATGGTGCCCTTCATGGTGCTGTTCGTCCTCGACCTAGTCGGTATGGACAGGTGGTTGAAGCTGCGATGGAGCGCCTCTCTCCTGGCGGTGTTCGCTTGCTGGGCCATGGTCATCTGGTCAGATCCTTATTGGGGTATTATTAATGAGACTCAGAACTTGATCAATGGACATCTGGTCATCACGAAGACACCCTACGCATTAGCTTTCAACCTATTCTGCTATGCGATTATTGCTGGTTGCGTATTCGTTCTAATCCATTACATTCGAAATTCGCGTCCTGAATTCCGCATAGCTGGCATGTGGCTCCTGGTGTTCGGGAGCATACCCGTATCGGTGGAAGTGATGAAGCTATTCATGCCCACACTCTCCCCGTGGCTACTGCCTCTCTCCGTATATAGCGGAATCTGCGGTATGATCATGCTTTGGATTATTGTGAGGAAGAAGCTGTTCACTAGTGTACCCATGGCTAGGAATATCGTGATCGAGACGATGCATGAAGGTATGCTCATCATGAACACGACTGGCAAGATCATAGATAGCAATAGATTGGCGCGTCTGCTATTAGAGGATGACGGCAGTCGACCTATTCTAGGCCGCAGCTATGAGGAAGTGCTCGCAGCTTGGCCCCAGTGGCAGTCCGCGTGTGCGGATTTGGAGGAATCCCGAATCGAAATCAGTACCCAGTCTGAACAGGGGAAGCGATCATATATCGTGAATGTCTACCCCTTCTTCACCCAGCGGCAACGCAAGCTAGGAACCATCTCGATCATTATCGATATTACGGAGAAGCAACAAGCGCTGGAACAGATTGCTCATCTTAATCAGATGAAGGACCAGCTCTTCACTGCTGTATCCCATGACATTCGAAACCCGCTAGCTGTTCAAGTCAACTTGTTGGAGCTGCTGGAGCAAGAGAAGAGCCTGTCCAACCAAGGCAGCAACGATATTATTCATGCATTAGGCGAACAGATTCGTACGACCTACACGATCGTCGAGAATCTCTTGGAATGGTTTCGTGGTCAGAAGGAAGGGATTGTCTTGCAACCAGAATCTCTTCCCCTGGCCGATATCGTTGATGAAGCAAGTCAGTTACTCTTGCTGAACTGCGAGATGAAGCAGTTGACGCTGGATATTCATATCGATGAAGACATTCGAATTTATGCAGATCGTGATGCGCTTGTTCTAGTGATTCGTAATCTCCTGTCCAATGCAATTAAGTATTCATATCAAGGTGGCAAGATCCGAATAAATGCCCGAACTAGCGACAGCAGGGTCGAGATCTATATTACCGATCACGGCGTGGGGATGAGTGAGGACCAAATTCACTACTTGTTCGATGAAACACGGTTTGATTCCACTATAGGAACAGCTGGTGAGAAGGGTACGGGTCTTGGATTACTCGTAAGCCGGCAATTTCTGCAGATGAGCGGAGGACATCTCAAGGTGAATAGCAGCCCAGGTCTTGGAAGCACCTTTACAATTGTGCTGGAGGACGGTGATTGGCAATGAGGGTAATGGTGATAGATGATGAGAAGGCCATGCATATCGTGATGAATCGCTTATTATCCGCGATCAGGGATGTTGTTGTGGTTGGTTGCTATCAGAATGCCGCAGAGGCGCTGAATCAAATTCGGGAAGAAGACGTAGATCTGGTATTCATAGATATGATGATTGGGCAGGATCACGGGATCGAGGTCGCCCGTCAGCTTCGCTCTACCCACAGTGAGATAGACATTGTATTCGTAACCTCACACAAGGAGTTTGCGATTGATTCATTCGACAGCTACCCCCTGGATTATATGATCAAGCCCGTTTCCAAATCACGTCTAGAACAGACGATCAAGCGAGCCGCAGCACGAATCAAGGAGAAGTCGTCGGTTGCGATCAGCCCCAGCGGAAAGCTAATCGTGCGAGCCCTGGGAGGATTCGAAGTAAGGAACGAGCAAGGTGAGCTTGCCAAATGGATCTCTAAGAAAAGTATGGAGCTGTTCGCCTATCTTCTGATCCATAAAGGCCGCCCGGTTACCAAAAGCAGGATCATCGAGCACATATACACCGACACATCACAGCATAACGCCGCAATCTATGTAAATACGAGTGTCTATCAGCTTCGTAAAACCTTACACGCGCTTGGACATAAGAACATCATCGTGCATTCTCAAGAACAATACTGGCTGCTGCTTGATCATATCGGGATGGATTTCGTCCAATTTGAAACTCAAGTGTCCAGGTTCACTACTATAGAATATGAGCATATTGAGCAGGCATTAGCATGCGAGCAGCTGTATACGGGTGAATTATTCGAGGACCGATCGTATGAATGGTCAATTACCGAGCAGATTCGTCTGCACAAATTGTATGCCGTATTCGTTAAACAGTTGAGCCATTGCCTAATCACCCATCGAAGAGCTCAGCAAGCAGTTCCCCTGCTCAAGAAGCTGCTGCTAAGCGATGAATGGGACGAGGAAGCCAATTTATTACTGCTTCAGGCTTACGGGGAAATGAAGGATCATGTATCATTCACGCAACATTATGCACATATATCCAGCCTCTATCAGCAAGAATTAGCGGTCACTCTTCCCGCAGAATTCTCGGAGATGTATGCCTATTATCGCTTATAAGATAGATCCATGACGTTATGGATTTAGCCAAGCAGAAGCGAACAGCCTGCAAGCCTATTACTTGCACCTGCAGGCTGTCGCACCGCTCTACCTCAACATGATTTATTGCTTCGTCAGTCTGACGTCATCAATCAGCAATGTTGTTCCGCCGGGAGAATCGACATAGAAGCCGACATCGACCTGGCCGCTCGTGACATAGATATTGCTGATGCTGATATATTGCCATTCACCGGTCTTGGCAATGTCGTACGTGAGCATCGAACCGCCATAACCCGAGATCTCAGCCCTGGCTGTTGTCGCCGACGTGTTGAAGTATCGAACCCAAGCCTCAAGCTTATAGTTGGCATTATTGGTCGGAACATAGATCACCTGATGAATGCTCTGTTGATAAGGACCCGAGTGATAGAAGTAAGCACGCTGTTCCCCGGTCCACGGCGACTCCGGCGGATACGTTCCCGAGCCGCTGTCCACACCATAGGCCAGTACCCCGGAGTGCCACTCCGTCCAATTGGAGCCGTAGCCGTTCACTCTGTCGAATCCAGCGTTGTCCAGCAGATTCTTCTCCGATTCCGGCGTGCCCGGCGTCGATGCCGCCACCAGAATTCGGTCGATATTCACATTCCCGCTGTCTCCCGAATCATACTTGTATGCAATCGTGTTCCAGCCTGCGCTCAAGGTCAGCGTCTGCGCGGCATTCTGCCATACATCCCAGCTGACTCCCGGACTCGTCAGGCTTGCCGTCGCCACATCCGTGCCGTTCACGTAAGTGCTCAACGTCTTCGTGCTTCCCGTGCCATTGGCATACTTAAGCGCGATGGCATAGCTTCCGGCAGTCGGCGCATATACTGTGAATTTCACCTCCGCCCCTACGGCCGTCATACCGTCAACGAAGGCGTTGCCGGAGTAGAACTTATGGTTCTTGTTGGTGGATGCGCTGCCAGACAGCGCCCCGGCCTCCGCCTCATACTTCGCAATGGATGGATTCAGATCCACGCTGATGGCGTCCAGATTCACATTGCCGGTATCGCCGGCATCGCTGTAGTACATGTATGTGATCGCGTTGCGCCCCGCCTGAAGCGGTATCGTCTCATTCTGGGTGCTCCATGTGCTCCAGTTGGCTGTTGCCGCAAGGCTGGTCTGCTTCACCCGGGCGCCGTTCACGAATATGCTCAGCGTCTTCGCCGACCCCGTTCCGTTCGCGTAGCGCAAGCCGACGTTATAATCCCCGGCTGTCCGCACATCCGCATAGATGGTCACGGCAGCGTTCGCGGATGTCATTCCATCGACGAATCCGGTGCCCTTGTAGCCGGCATGATTATTGTTGACGGATGCTCGAGTCGCTGCCGTATCGCCAGAGCGCGAGCCGTCCTCCGTCTCGAAATTCACCGAAGTCGCCGCTGGCGCTCCAACGCCTGTCACGACGATCGACTTGGCGCTGCCGCTAGCAGCAGCAACCTTCACATACGTCACATCGCCATAGATATCCTTGCCCGTGGTCCAGCCTTCTCCACCGGCCGCCCGCAGCGCATTCAGGTCCGCATAGGAAGTCAGCGGCGAACCATTGAGTGTTGCTGCTGTGCCTGCCCGGCCATGAATCTTCACGATATAGCTCGTGACCGCAGGTGTGTAGGAACCCGATTTAGCTGCGATGTTGAAGCTCACGCCGGCGCCCCCGTTATCCTGCGCTGTCATCACCTGCTTGAAGTAAGCGCCGCCCTCATAGTCGTAGGACGAACCATCGTCATCATAATAAGTGAAGCTCGTCTGGACAGTGTCCGGGAACGTACCCACTTCGATCGTAGTAACCGCGCTCTGCCCGACATAATCGAGCACCTTCTGCGATGGAATAATAGCTCCCTTCTTGATGAACAGCGGGATATCTGTCCAAGTATCGGCATTCAGCGGATAGCTGATCGTCTGGCCCCCCGTAATGGAATTCCCCCTGAAGTAATCGATCCATGTGCCGGCAGGAAGATAGATATTCTTGGAGGTCTGTCCTCTCTTCACGACAGGAGACGCCAGCATCCAGTCTCCGAACATCCAGGATTCGATATCGTTCTTCACATTGGGATCGGTCGGATAGTCGAAGAGCAGTGGCTTGACCAGCCCCAGCCCGTCATCGTATGCGGTCCGCTCATAGGCATACATATAAGGGATCAGCGAGTATCGCAATTGAATGGCGGTCTTCGCGGCCTCCTCTGCTGTCGATCCGTAATACCACGGCTGACGCTGCTGATTGAGATTGCCGTGAACGCGGAATACCGGCGTCAATGCGCTGAATTGCAGCCAGCGGGCATACAGCTCAGGGCTGGGATTATTAATCGTTCCTTGGTAGCTGTTAAATCCGCCAGCATCCATTCCCCACTTGTGTTGACCAAGATTGATAGCTGACAGCATGTTAGCACGTTGCTCCTCCATTCCGGTCGCCCAATTGACTTCCTCGCCCTGCTGGAATTGAACACCGATATCGCCCGACCATAACGTTGTCGCGTATCGCTGCGCGCCTGGATAGAAGGTGCGCGCGGTCTGCCATACCCGTACATTGTCGTCCGTATAAGCTCTCTGTCCCTCGTACATGCCTTGCGACATATAGCCTGTCGAGAAGTTCCCGAACCAGTAGGAAGCGAAGTCGGTTGATACCTTATCCGTCTCATCATTCCACCAGCCGACGATGCCCTTATCGAAGGCATCCTCCGAGTGATCCCAGAACCAGGCGCGTTGATTCGCGTTATAAGGGTCGATACTTCTTACAGACACCGGGATAAAATAATCCGTATATGCGGCGTGCCCCGGGTAGAAGTAGCCCCCGGCGTTCGCGTCCGCATACTGCGTCGTCGGGTTGCTAAACCTGTCAATCGTCACAATACGCGGCTTCGTAATACCGATCATCTTCACCCCCTTGCCATCCATCATGGTCTTCAACGCCGTTGTCGAAGCGCTGGGGAAGTTGGATGTATTCCAGGTGAATTCACCATAATTCGTCTCGCCGTAGTTCTTCCAATCATAGTCCAGCGCATAGGCATCCAGGGGGATATTCTTGGCGCGATACGTATCGACGCTATCCATCAGCTCCGCCTGATTGATGCCCCATTCAAAATTCATGAACCCGAGCGACCACTTCGGCAGCAGCGGCGCCTTGCCGGTCACATTGGACATGGCCGTCATGATCTCCTTGGGCTCGCCTACCATAATGAAGTATTCCAGATCGTCCTTGACGAACCTGCGCCCTTCTGTCGGTGTGCCGCCGTAATAGAATTCCAGCTTGCCTGTCGCGGCGTCTGTCACCGGATAGCCGCCGTCGCTGTCGACAAGCACGCCATAGCCGGCAGTCGACCAGATGAACGGACCGCCCGCATCGCCCTGCTGTCCGGCATGAGCGGCATGAAGCGAATTGTTGCGGAGAATGTCGCCGCCGCCTTCATTCGCGTCGAAGCTGCGGATGCCATACATATTGTGATCTGTCCCATGCAGGAATCTCACGCCGTCATAGAACATGCCGCCGCTGGACGGCTCCCACAGCAGCGTCGTGTTGTCGGCCTTCTTGATAGTCAGGCGTGTCGGCGACTTGGCGATCTCCACCTTCATCTTCGATGTCGTGATCACAATAGGATCACCTGTAGTATTAATCGTCGATCCCACCGAGCTCCATGTCTTATCTGGATCAATCATCGGCGTATCGGGACTTGCAGCCACCCCGTTCGGACGATAATTCACCCGCAAGAGCCCGTCCTCCAGCACCTCCAGCACGAGGATATCGTCATTCGGCTCACTGCCGTTGTCGATCGTTAGGGTCAAGGTGTCTCCTGAAACTGAAGTGCCGGTCACATTGCCCAGAGAATTAACATAGGCATGCGCCTCGTACACACCCAGACAAGCAAGCAACAGCACCAAGACACCTGCATAGATCCATCCTTTCAACCTGATCCCCATATTCAAGCTCATCCATAATCAACCCTTTCGTCCCGTTTTGGCACCGTTACGGAATAACTTCCGTAACGAGCTCTTAATTGGCGTCGGTTAAGGTTGTGAGCTTGAACCGACGCCACAGACCCTTGGCTATTCGCGAACAGCGATATGATCGAGATTGATTCCTAGTGAGCTTGTCCCATCATAGCTAACCCGGATCGTATTCTTGCCTGCGCTTAAGGTAAGGTTGTTGGTAACCGTTCCCCAGGTGTCCCAATTGGCAGTCACCGGCATCGATCGATCCGTGATCTTCACCCCGTTGACATAAATCGCGCGTGAAGCGTTACCGGCCGCAGAGGAGTATCTAAAATCAACCGGATAACTGCTTGCACTCTCGACATACACATCGAATTCCACATAGTCGCCTATCGCGTCAAAACCGTCAACGAATCCGGTTCCCGTATACCCGATATGATTCGTATTCGTGGCGACATTGTTCAGCTTGGCGAATTCCGCTTCGTATTCCACTTTATTGACACCGCTGAGCACAATGGATCGAGCCGATCCGCTCGAGCCCACCTTAACATATGCGAATTTCTGGACAGAGTCATAATACCAGCCCGTCGAAGCGCTCTTCAGCGCCGACAGCGTCGAGTAGGCAGTCAAACCTGTGCCGGCCGCTGTTACGGAAGAAGGCTTGGTTGTGAACACCTGCAAGGTTGCTGTCGTTGTAGTCGCCGGCAAGGAGATTGTCACTTTATTGGAGTCATACTCTTCTGTCGACGTGATTGTCTTCATGCTGCCGCCAATATCATCATTCCAGTCATAGGACGTCGTGCCGGACGGGAAGACCCGGAATGTCAAGTTCGTATAGCTGGTCATGCTGTTGCCAATTGTTCCGCCCAGGTCATAGTCGCTGTTCAGATTCATCGGCAGTATACTGCCCGCCTTCACGAATACCGGGATGTCATCGACACCTGCATAATAGGAAATCGTCTGATTGCCCGGTCTCTGCGCGCCCCAGAAGAAGTCGATCCATTCACCCCCCGGCAGATAAATACTCTTCGTCGTTGCGCCCTGGTCGACAATCGGCGCGATTAGCAGACTATCACCGAACATATATTGCGCATCCAGATGGTGGGTATTGGTATCCTCCGGATATTCCAGCGCCATAGCCCGCATCATTGGAATGCCGGTAGCCGCAGACTTCGTTGCCTCGCTATAAATATAAGGCAACAGATTGAAGCGGATATTCGTATACTTGGCGAAGTGGCTGATGATCGTGTTGTCTCCGGTCAAGGCCTGCACATTCCATGGCGTCCGCTCCTCGCTAGGGCTCGGATTGGCCGACTCGGAATGAAGCTGCATAATCGGCGAGAAGGCCGACATCGTTGTGGATCGCTTATAGAGCTCCGGCGTAGGAACAGCTCCGGAGAACCCGGCAATATCCCAGCTCCAGAACGGAACGCCCGACATATTCGATGTCAATCCAGCCCTGATAGCATCTCGGAATGCGGAGAAGGTCGAGGATTGATCGCCAGCCCAGAAGATCTGTCCGGCCTGCGCGCCATGCGTTCCGGCTCTGCTGAATGATACCGAATCTGCATTCTTCATGAGCGCGAAGTCGTTATAGGCTTGTACATATTCATTCGGGTACTGGTTGCGCATCTCATCGCCTTTCTTGCCATTGCTGAATACCAGATCCTTGCCGAATACCATCTCTCCTCCGTCAGTCTTGAAGCCATCGATGCCAATATCGTCGAAGAGATAAGCCCGCTTGGACATCCACCAGTTGGTTGCAGCTGCATTCGTATAGTCCACTAATAGACTGTTGCCGAACCAGCCGGGGGGCAATCGATAATCCCCGCCATTGCCGTCATCCACGGTATAGCCCTGTGAGATCATATACGCTTCGTCATTAGACCGCTGGGTGTTGCTAGCTGTGGAGTACCGCTGGACCGGTATTTGCCACAGTAGCACCTTGATCCCCGCCGCATGAAGATCGCTGACCATGCCAGCCGGGTCCGGCCACTTAGTTCCATAGGTGAAATCCGAGTTGTCCAGCGCAGCGCTGCCGGCTACAGGCGTATAAGAGGCGTCATTCCAGATATAGAACGTCTCCTCATCGCTCCATTGCTCGAGAACCGTCGCAGTGACAGGAATGTTGTAGGTTGCCGCGCTCGAGACGGCATTCATCACCTCCGACTCCCTGTCCCACTCATTGGCAGACAGCCACAGGCCGAACGCCCACTTGGGCACTTCCGCCGGCATACCCGTTATCTCCGCATAATTCGCGTTCACATCCTTAAGGTCATCGCCATAGATGAAGTAATAATCCAGCATCGATGTCGAAGCCCCGCCTGTATCGGCTGTGAATCGGTACATATCCGATCGATCCGTGGCCATTCTGAATTGAGAGTAATACGTCGAATTCAAGAACACGCCGTATCCCCGCGTACTGAGGAAGAATGGAATAGCCAGATAAGTCCTGTCATTCTGATCCTTATATTGGTTGTAGACATAGGTCTCAATATTCTGTCCTCGCTTGGACAGATCGTTATATCGTTCGCCGAAGCCGTAGAACTCCTCACCGGTCGGCGAATAGAAGTGATCCTCGACCTTGGTGATCAGATTATTGCCGTCGGTCAACCAGGCCATATTGCGATTGATCGTCGCATCATATTGCTGGGAGATGAGCGTTGTCCCATCCGCCTCGTAAACCGTCATTCTGAAGGGATTTTTGTTTATTTTGACACTTAGTTTAGAGGTAAGCAGCGTATAGTACGTGGTATGATCAGTGAAGGTATAATTACTTAATCCCGTCGCGAATGTGGAGGTCCCCTTAGGTGACAACTGAACTCGCAGCACATCGTCGGCCGTGAAGGCCAGATTAATCTTGGGCGTGAACGTGCCGGTATTCGCAGCGGCCGTCAGGACGACATGATTGCCCGAATTCGTGTAACTGCTGATACTGCTAACCGATTCCCACCCGGTTACGCGGAATGAGAACGGGCCGATCGTCTTCTCATTTATTCCGTCCTTATTCGCATGAACGGTATACGTGATGGCATCACCCTTGGCGAAGCTGCCCATATTGATATACCAGTAGCTGTTGTTCCCGCTGTTGTAAGACCAGGCACCGCCAATATCGGCCTGTGGAACGCCATTCTTCGACCATTTGATCCAGACGGCTTGTCCTGGCTCTATCGGCCATGTCGTGACATTAAGATACACCGTGTCTCCCGCCACGGGATCTCGCGGATACCGCTCTGTATTCGTTATTGAATATAGATCGTAATCTCCATAGGGTTTATGATAGGTGCCGTCAATAGCCAGGACATTGGGCATGAACGTGCTTGCCAACATGAGAACAACAACCATACTTGCGAACAGCTTGGTTCTGATCATGCGTTTCATCATCACTTGTTCTCCCTTCTACCTGCAATTTTTGACTTGCCATTCCCTGAGACCAATCTTCTCCCTTCCAAGCATGCTTCCCATTCTACATGTACTCACATCGAAATCACCTCCTTATCGTTAACTGAAGAGCAGGTGAGCTTCTGAATGTTCTTAGATGCAGAAGAAGTAATTACCGACGACAAAACAAGCCTAGATTGTAGCCCGGCCTTCCGCATTGAAAACATATTCTGCCTCTTGATCATGAGACGTTGGACATCTAACACGGTCAAGATAATCTATTTTATGGATAATATGAATACTATACCATTAAACCATTTATTTACTACTCGTAAAATGACATTCTATATTCGCATTGTGATATTTTACTAGATAATTGGTCGAAATATTACATGGTCTCGAAATCCACCTGCGGCAGGCTCCAAGTTTCATATCAACCGTTTCATTTCTGGTATACAGTGTAATCACCTTGCTTTGCTCATACTTATCGAATAAAAACTTGATACGCGCCAACGATCTGTGTCAGAGCCGTTTCCTTGTCTATTAAACCCTTACTTAATTCTGATAACGCAGAACTTACGGTGGATTGAAAAGTATCTACTGTTCGTTGATCCATGATTTGTCCTTCGGTGTAGCTCGGATATTGGTTATAGAAGTAGTTGTGAACATTTTTCTCCGTCAGTTCAGGCAATTCATCCGCGAATTCCGTTAGAAGACTCATATCGGAAAGCACCGGAACGATTCCCATCTTCGAATTACGCAATTGATGGTCTCTTGATAACAACAAGGAAATAACTTTCCAGGCATCCTCCTTATGTTCGGAATCCACATGGATCTGAATCCCTTCATCCACCCACTTAGGACCTGCGGTAGGCAACTGTCCAAAAACCGGGAAAGAAACAACATCCAAATTGACTTCATTGCGATTATTCAAACCATCTGAATCGCCGCCTTGCAAAAATCCGACCCCTATATAATGTCGATTCGGAATGGATGCGGACAGGTTAATGCTCGAGGGAATGATAAATAATTTGTCACCAGACCACTGCCTCATGATAGGCGCTGCATCGGAGAACCAGCTTACAATAGGACTCCACTTCGACTTTGCATCCTCTGTGTTGTCCTCCTCGTGTTTGACAAATGGAATATTCAGTTGATTGGCCATATCAATCCACAGCAACGAAGTTAATAATCCCATGTTATTCTTGGCATCATTCGGGGGAAGGGTTCTCATCACATCAAGGATCTCCGACCATGTCATGCCATTATAGGGATACGATAAATGAAATTGATCAAATAAAGCCTTGTCAAAATACAGTCCGCTCAGCACCTCGGAATACGGGAGCGCTGTAATTTGACCTGATTCTCCAATAGCTTTCACCTGGCTCCACAACACGTTATCTATACTATCTTCTAATGGAGACGAATCAATGCGTCCTTGAAGATCATAAGCGGAGAAGCTGGGTTCCATTTGATAACCAATCCTCGAATATGCGCCACCCAAGGCGAAGTGGCGTATATCCGATGCATAAACCTCACTCGTGTCAGGAAGCCCCCGGCTAACAGCTCTTACATACGCAAGTTGGATATAAGGAAATTGTTCCTGAATGGGCTTAACAAACTCTTCTTCGAACTCTTCCTTGGAAAGAAAAGTGGCAAAAGTCAGCTTTACAGATTCCTGTTCGAATTTCTCAAGTTCATCCCAGCCGCCCATGCAGCCTGTCAGTGAAGCAAGTATGAGCAAGCATATGGATGTTAAGTAAAACAGCCTCGCATATCCCAAAGCATTACCCACCTCAAATCCCCGCCGTCGTCTTATAAACCTCGCGGATTGCATCCTCAATATCGGGCTCTTGCACACTTAAATCCTGAATAGACAACTTACGAGATAAGTCCGATATGAGCTCCGAAGCCGTGATTTCTGTCTTTTCGAATTGATACCATATCTTGAGTCCTTCTTGCTTGATGATTGTGGCGGACGGATGAGATAAGTCATCGCCTAAGTGCTGAAGTTCGACGACTAGCAGCCGTTTGGGAGCCAGCTTGCCAACAATGGCCTGAATCGGCCCATCTTCGACGATCTTGCCATGATTGACGACGATAAGCTTGCTGCATAATTGTTCTACATCGTCAAGGTCATGCGTTGTGAGAATGACGGTGACCCCGCGGCTCCGGTTGATCTCCAGGATGAAGCTTCGAATCGCATGCTTGGCCTCTGCATCCAGTCCGATGGTAGGCTCATCCAGGAATAACACCTCCGGGGAATGCAGCATAGCGGCTGCTAAATCCCCGCGCATCCGCTGACCGAGTGACAGCTGGCGCACTGGTGTATCCATGATTTCGCTTAGCTTGAGAACATCGGTCAGTAGCTGCAGGTTTTCGTCATAGGTAACCTGATCGATCTGATAGATTCTTCTCAGCAGCTCGAAGGATTCGCCTAAGCGCAGATCCCAATACAGCTGTGTGCGCTGTCCGAAGACAACGCCTAACCGCTTCACGACTGCTTTCCGATTATCCTGCGGATTGATGCCGCAAACCCGAATAGCGCCAACGGTGGGGTGGATAATCCCGGTGAGCATCTTGATTGTGGTGCTCTTGCCGGCCCCGTTCGGTCCGATATAGCCGACAATTTCCCCTCGCTGTATCGCGAAGCTGATCCCGTCCACGCCCCGGATCGTTGTCTTCTTCGGGAAGAATAGGCCTTTGATTGAGCCCCGCAAGCCGGATTTCTTCTTGGCTATCACGTACTCTTTAACTAAATCCACAACTTCGATTACAGCCACTGATTGTCCCCCTCACGATCCGGCACTCTCGTATTTTCTCATACCAATGTTAAATATCATTTGTGAGATCAAGAAGAATACAGCTCCCACGATCGGCGACCATACGGCCATGCTGAATGGGATATGGAAGCCGCTTGATTGCCCCAGAAATTCACTCGCCGGATAGAAGCTGATGAATCCAATGGGAATCAGGAAGGTGAAGATCATCTGCAACGCGAACGGATAGATGCTCAGCGGATACATGGTAGTCCGTTCAAGCAGGTTAAGCGTGAAGCCGATTAATGAAGTGCTGCGCTTGGTCCAGAAGGAAACCGAGCTTAGACAGATGAATAATGCTGCGCGAATGAAGGTTCCACCGATGACAATCAGAATCAGCTTGAGGATGTTAAGTAACGACCATTCGAAGCCCACTAGATGACTTGCGTATGCGAACAGTATAATGCCCGGGAGCAGGTCAACCAGCCCGATGAAGTTCACATAGCTTGCAACTAGCTGGAAGAAGACATTCATTGGCCGCAGCAGCAGCCAGTCAAAGGTTCCTTGAATGACCATGCGGTCGATGCCCCATGTCGTGATGAAGAAGACCAGGAGCCCGTGTCAAGATCCACAAGCCGGAGAAGTAAGCGATCGGAATCATCAGTATCCAGCTTACCAAGAACATGGGGTATTCCAGCTGCCGCTGTATCGATAATCGCGCATAGCAATAGGCAACGGAACCATAATGACGTAAGGCATGCATTATCCCCCTTGAATGAGCGTCTTTTTCTTGGCCTTGCTCCAGACTACATAGAGCACCGCATAGAGTACGGCGATCCACACCAACTGAATGCCCATCACGCCTGCAGCATCCAGTGGATCGATTGCGCCTATGTAGATGGCGAGCGGTGTCTGGTACGTATATTGAAAGGGCAGAAACTTGGAGATGGTCTGTACGCTGTCAGGGAAAAACCATAGCGGTACAACACTGCCGGATAAAATCCGCACGATACTATCCTTGACCATGCCGAAGTTGCCAAGCTCCATCGCCCAGAAGGCTATTAAACCGACAATCGCGCTAAGCATCTACAATATGGAATAACTGAATACACTGCTAGGCAGGAATAAGAGAAAGCTGACCGATGAACTCGGCAGAGGCGTCTCGAACAGAAGCGCAGCCAGCAGGAACAGCGGCAACGCTTTATTGACGACCGAGCTGATCATGGTGCCCAGATCATCTGCGAGATAATTGCCGAGCAGCCTGATGGGACGGTACAAATCCACCACGATTTGGCCTTCTCTAATTTTGCCGTAGATCGTATTCTGCACTTCACAATTGAACACTCCCACCACCTGTAGAGGTGGAGGATTCTTGGGTTGTTGCTCCTCATGGAGCAAAGATGACCAAGCGATCCCTGTGGTTCCCACAGTTCCTTTATTCATCATGACAAAGCCATGGCCTTAATATTGTGTGCCGCATTGTGGTCACGGTCATGCACGGTATGACAGATTGGGCATTCCCACATTCGAATATTCAAATCTTTCACCTCTGCATGCTTGTTCCCGCAGACGTGACACGTTTGACTTGTTGGAGCGAAGGTTGGAGCTTCTTTGATCGTGCGGCCATACCACTTTGCTTTATAGTGCAGTTGCCGGCTCATTTCGCCCCAGGAAGCATCTGCGATATGCTTAGCGAGTTGGCGTTTCTTCATCATGTTCATGATACGCAGCTCTTCGATACAGATCGTTTGGTTCTCACGTATCCATATCGTCGTCTGCTTATGTATCCCATCTAGTCGGCTGTTGCGTATTTTCTCGTATATTTGGGCAACTTTACGCTTAGCCTTGTGCCAGTTTCTCCCGCCTTTCTGCCTTCTGGCGAGGATACGCTGCCACTTCGCTAGCAATTGCTCATACAGCAGCGTATATCTTGGATTGTCTATAGCCAGGCCTTCTGTGGTCATGGCCAGCTGCTTGATGCCCACATCAATACCAAGTGTGCGATCTGTCTGAGGAAGCGGCTGGATGTCCACCTCGCAAACGACTGCCGCAAACCACTTTCCGCTTGGGGCTAGGCGTAAGGTCGCCGATAAGATCCGGCCCTCGAGCTCTCTTGACTTGGCGAAGCGCACCCACCCCAGCTTAGGAAGCTGCAGATGATCTCCCCTCACACCAATGTTGCCATTCGTATACCGGGTCGTATAGCTTTGTACCGGATGCTTGCAGCTTTTGAATCGAGGCGCATCATTCTGCTTCTTAAAGAAGCGATCGAACGCATCAGCTAGATGGCGTACAGACGACTGCAGAGCGATGCTGTCTACTTCCTTCAGCCAAGTCCACTCTCGCTTCATAGCGGGCAGCTCTGTTGCACAGGTGTTGTAGGATAACCCCTTCCCTGTTGTCTCATACGACTGATTCCATTTCCCCAGGAAGTGGTTGAACACAAAGCGGCAACAGCCCAATGTTCTGCGCAACTGAACGGTTTGTTCTTTTGTTGGATAGATGCGATAGTTGAACGTTTTATGCTGAAGCATCACCAATTTCACCGCCTAGGCGTAGAGAGCATCTTTATGCCAATATATGTTATATTATAGCACATATGTTCGTGTATGATCAACTGCGAAATTCCCGATTCATCTCTCGCCTACGCTCTCACTTCGTGAGTAAGGTAGCTTTGAGGCAGGAGTATTCTCGGTGTTGTGATAAAAATCGAGCTTAGCAGGGTTGAAATGACGGTGTATGTTACGATGTCATCCAGCTGCATCACAGTTGTGCTCGTATTCCCGCTATAGGCGGTCTTCCATAGATAGACGATGGCCAGCATGATGATCATCTGCGTGCCTACCGCAGCGAAAACCTCAAAGCGGTAAGCGATCGTGGTCAATATTCGCATCTTGGCAATGTACCAGTAAGCTTGCAGCATGACACAGTCCTTTCCGCATATCGTTGTCTTAGAGAGAGCCGCCTATGTCAGTCCTACCCGAGCGAGGCCAGATAATCCTTCCTGAACTCCGCCAGCTCCACAGTCCGCCTAGCCAGCGCCGCCTGATGAATAGCCTCCAGCACTTCCTGGTTCGCATAGCCGTCCGCGAAGACAGGCAGGCCGTCGCGCCCTTGTCCGCGCAGCATATCGAAGAAATCCTGCAGCTGACCGACTACGTATTCATGAGGCACGCGATGCAGTTCCCTCACTACGCAGGATGGGTCCTCTGGATTCGGACGAATCCAGGTTAATTGTTCTGGCTGCTCGCAGCAGACCGATATCGTGCCCAACTCGCCATACAGCGTCACCTCCAGCTGATTGCCCGATCCGTAGGCGTTCCGCGACGTCTGGAACATCCCGGTAACGTCGCCCTCCAGCGTCGCCATGAATCCGCTGAAGTCATCGATGCCAACCGGAATCATCTGATTAGAATTTGGATCGCGGCGCTCGGAGACCAGATTCTTCAGCACAGCGGACACCTCGTCGAACTCGCCGACCAGATAGCGCGCCGCGTCCACCATATGCGTGCCCAGATCTGCCAATACGCCTGTACCGCTGAGCTCCTCGCTATAACGCCAGTTCATCGGCGTCTGGTACACGGGAACTCCCCAGGATTGCAGATATTGTACGAAGATGTGGCGTATCGGACCGAGCTTGCCTTGCCGCAAGAGCTCGCGCGCGTAGCGGAAGGACGCGATATAGCGATAGGAATAGCCGACCATACCCGATACTTGCTGCTTGCTGTACAATTCGTTCAACGCATACGCTTCCTCGAATGTGCGCGTGAACGGCTTCTCTGTCATGAATGGCTTCTGATGCGCCAGGCAGCTCGCGACAATCTCGGCGTGGACATGGTTGGGCGTGACGTTCAGCACGGCCTCCACGTCCTGATCGGCGATCAAGTCCGCATAGTGCTGATAACGCTTGTCGTCGACGATACCTAGTTTATCGGCCATGCGTTCCAGCACATCTGATGCAATGTCGCATACTGCGACTATCCGAACGCCCTCCAGCTTCTTGATATGCTCTAAGTGTGAATGGAACATACCGCCCAAGCCGACGACACCTACTTTAATTTCATTCATCTCCTGTACCTCCCCCTCGTGAATAAACATTGTGACAAACCCTAGCGATTTACTCGCATCCAATGAAAGTGGAGCTTTCACGAGTAAACGCTGAGGTGATTTATTCGCAGCCGTCTTGACGTGTCCTCGTGAATAAACATTGTGACTAACCTCGTCCCCTCATTTATAAAACTCCCTATACCATTGAACGCAATGGTATAGGGAGGGTATTGCGCGAATCACATGTTATACTTATTTATTCTTCGCCCACTCATCCAGCTGTCTTTGCTTCTCGGCAATGATCTTGTCGCTGCCAGCGGCCTTCATTCTCTCCAGATACTTTGGAATCATCTCCTCAGGATCTACAGAGCCCGTCACGATGACGAATTTGAATTCCTTCTCCACGTTGCTCACCGCGGCGATCTCATTCTTGACCGGCTCGGTATCGAAGGCGAAGCCCAGCGCGCGCGACTTCTCTGCGCTCTCGTTATAATCAATGTAGGATTGCCACTTGTTCGGATCCTCGCTCACCCATACATGAGTCAGCGGCAGGTTCCCGATCATCCAGTTCATCGATACGGGATAGCCTGTTGTAGTAGCATCCACTCCCGGCGCGTAGTCGATGATATTGCCTTCCTTGATTGCGTAATGCGTGCCTTCAATTCCGTTAATGAGCAGGTTCAATAGCTTAGCATCCGAATACAAGAGATTCATGAACATCATCGCTCTTGCCGGATCCTTCGATGTGCGGGAGACGGCGATTAATGCGCTTGTCGCGTCCGTAGTCGATGTGAATGGCGTTGCAATCTGCACAACTTCCAATCCCATACCCATGCCCTTCTCATTCTCGAGAACCCAGCCCGGCTTGTAGGAGTTGGTCTGCGCGAAGGCTTTGCCCGCTCTGAACTGTGGACCGGTATCGCCTACCGTTGCCGCGTCTTGATTGACATACCCGGCCAGATACCATTTGCGCATCAGCTTGGCATATTCCATATACTTGGGATCTTCTACCTTATTAATGACGGTCAGGCCTTCGCCATGACGCAGCAGCTCGCCAGGACCATCGCCCAGAATATCATAATAGCCATAGTCCAAGATGCTCGCCGATGGCGCTCCCCCGCCTGTCGTTAAGAACGGCGTGACATCAGGCTCATTCTCCTTAATGGTCTTGAACAGCGGTTCCATATCTTCTAATTCCTTGATTGCTGAGAGGTCAAAGTTATATTTCTTAACCAAGTCCTTGTTCAATGTAAGGCCCTTATCTGCCGCGAATTCCTTATTCGCTACCATGGCGTACAGCTTGCCATTGACTCTAGCCGCGTCTACAATTTCGGGGTCGATTGCATCCAGGAACGCTTGGCCGTATTCGTTGACCAGATCATCGATGGCCATGAAGTCGCCCTTACCGACCGAATTCGTATAGCCGAACCAGCCCGCAGAGAACATCAGATCGAACGGCTCGCTGGACGCGAACATCAGGTTCTTCTTCTCGTCCCAAGCTCCCCAATCTATATAATGGAGATTCAACGTCGCGTTGATCTTCTCTTTAAGAATCTTGTTCATCTCACCGACAACCAGGTCATGATCCTTCTGTGGCGAACCTGGCATAACTAACTTAACTTCATAAGGCTCCAACTTCGATGTGTCTACCGGTGACGCGAGAGTCTTAACCGTTTCTTTCGAACCCCCCGTATTGCTGTTAGTATTGCTGCAACCTACGACTACAGCAACCGTTAACAAAATTAGCAGTAACATCTTCACGCTTTTACTGATCGTCCTCATTTGTTGACCTCCCAATAGATTAATTGTGTATATGCTAACTAGAATAAGTGATTCTAGGATTAGCCTTTCACAGCGCCGATCGTCAAGCCTTGAATAATGTACTTCTGGAAGAAGGGGTAGGCCAGGATGATCGGTCCAATCCCGATGACGGCCATCGCCATCCGGACAGTTTCGTGCGGAATTAGAGCTAGCAATCTGGTCTGATTCGAATTGCCAGGCGTATTGAAGATCACATTGATGTCCATCAAAATCTTATTAAGCAAGTATTGAAGACTATATAGACTACGGTTATTGATGAAGATCAAGCTATTCCACCAATCATTCCAGTACGCCAATGTTGTGAACAGGCCGATGGTTGCGAGTACTGGCAAGGATAATCGCAGAATGATCTGGAAGAAGATGCGGAACTCGCTTGCGCCGTCCATCTGCGCGCATTCGATTAATTCCGGCGGAATCGTATTGGTGAAGAATGTTCTCATGATGATGATGTTCCATCCGCCGAGCAGCAGCCCTGGCACGATTAAGGCCAGCAAGGAATCGTTAATACCCAGAAACTTGGTGTACACCAGATACCAGGGTACCAGCCCGCCGCCGAACAGCATCGTGAAGAAGACATAGAAGGTCAGTCCTGTGCGGAATGGGAAGTCCTTCCGGGATAACGGGTAAGCATATAGGGCCGTTAAGAAGAGACTGACCGATGTGCCTACAACCGTAACGAATACTGTAATCAAGTAGGCATTCAGAATGGTGCTCGGATCATTGAACAGGAATGTATATGCAGCTAGACTGAACTTCTCCGGGAATAAGGAGTAGCCATTGATTGCAAGGGTCCGTTCGTCCGTGAAGGATATGACCAGCACCAGAAGAAGCGGAATTAACGTTACGGCTACATAGACAATAAAGATCAGGTGGAGGAGCAGCTGCACATTTGATTTTGTCTTCAACATAAGAGTTCCTCCGCTAGAATAAGGCGTTTTCCGGGTTGATTTTTCTTACCAAGTAATTCGTTCCGAGAACCAGGAAGAATCCCACGATCGATTGATATAGACCAGCTGCAGCAGCCATGCCGACATTCCCCATCTGCAACAACGCACGGTACACATAGGTGTCGATAACATTAGTGGTTGATAAGATCGCCCCTTGATTCAGCGTCACTTGATAGAACAGTCCGAAATCGGCGCGGAATATACCGCCTACAGCCAGAATAAACAAGATGATAATGACCGGTGTGATGAGCGGAATTGTGATCGATCGGATCTGTTGGAATCGGGATGCGCCGTCCAGCGTGGCCGCCTCGTAATATTCATGGTTAATGCCCATGATGGCAGCCAGATAGATAACACTCGCATAGCCAACGTTCTTCCATGTATTCACAGCTACGAGAATATAGGGCCAGTACTTGGGCTGGCTGAACCAGGCTATCGGATCCATTCCCAGCGGCTGCAGGACCAACCTGTTAATAAACCCATATTCGATGCTCAGGAAGCTGTAGGACAAGTAGCCGACGATGACCCATGACAGCAGGGATGGGATAATGATCACACTTTGGTATATTCTGGAGAGTAGTCTGAGTCTAATTTCATTGAGCAGCAGTGCCACTGTGACGGCAAGCGTGATATTCAGGCATATGAACACAGCGTTATACAGCACGGTGTTCCGTGTAATGATGAAGGCATCGTCCGTGCTGAACAAGAACTCGAAATTACTGAGGCCTACCCAATCGCTGGCCCATATGCCCACTGCGTAATTGATATCCTTGAAGGCGATTACAATTCCGAACATCGGCAGGTAATTATTGATGAAGATATACACGAAGCCCGGCAGTATCATTATTAGAAGCGCCTTGTACTTCTTCACTTTGAACCAGAATGTTTGCTTACGCACTGCGGTCGGCTTTGATTGAACTGCAACTGGTGTTGGTATCAAGTTGCCCCTCCTGTTCACCATCTCTATTCGGTATATTACGATCATATCGGTTAACTCGAAGGCCGGCTACTTGTTAAATATCTTCCGATATACGAAATGTGACATCTGCAAAAACACAAAAAGTCGACCGTTCAAGTCGACTTTCCGAGGCCCCTCTATGTAACGTATCTAAGACTCCCTCTTATGTTCTCTATGAAACTGTCTGCGGTAATCCTGCGGATTCATCCCGTAGAATCTACGGAACATCTTGGAGAAATGAGAGAAATTCGTGTAATGGAACGACTTCGCGATATTGCTGATCATCTCATCTGAGTGGATCAGCAGATCTCTTACTGTCCGCATGCGCTCCTGCGCGATGAAGTCGGTTAAGCTGATACCCGCCTCCTTCTTGAACAGCCTCGACAGGTACGAGGAATTAACATGAGCGAAGTTCGCAAGCTCTTCACGTGAGATCTCATCATAGAGATGATCTATAATATAACCTTTCACCTTATCTACCACGGTCGACTCCCGCTCCACTACGGCAAGCTGCTCCGTCGCCATCCGTATAATTCGCTTGGTCCATTGCTGTAATTGATCCAGTGATTTCACTGCCGCCGCTTGATCCAGCTCCTCGCCGCCAGTGAAGAGCATCTGGATCGTCACACCACGCTTATGGAGTACATAATACACCGTCTGAAGCAGGGAGTGATATAACGTGCGCAGCGTCTCCGTGGTGATCTTGGCTTCCTTGCGCAATTGCGCGAACATGTTGTCCGCTAGCGCGTCTAGCTCACTCATCTTCCCCTGCTCCATCAGCTCAGACCACTCGAACAGAGCCGGCAGCTGCAGGGCCTCCATGTCCCTCAGCTGCTCCTTCGAGAACAGCACAGTCTGAGAGTGCGTGACATTGTTATGCTCCATCTGCAGGAGGACATTATAGGATTTCCACACGTTGCCCAGCGGCGTCCAATCTCCGATATAACAGGAGACACGGCAATAGAAGTAGGCCGAACAGGCCTCAATATAGGAGGTGCAGCGCTGCTTCAATTGCTCATAAGTCACATTCGGCTTCTGCGCTTCATCGGCATAGAACAGCACGAAGTGCGCACCGTTGCGATCCTGCAGAACCTGCCCAGGTGACTGACCCATAATAAGCTCCTCCGCGGCGTTCCTGAGCGCGTATTCCATCAGCTCTTCATCCTGCACATTCAGCTTCTTCGCCCATTGCTCAATGCTGATCATGATCAGCAGCGCCTTGCTGCCGATCGACAGCGGCATCTTGTAAGAATCTATGGCATTCTGGATATGGCTCGATGTTGGAATGATCCGCTGCCAGAACAAGTCCTGCCAGAATCGCTCATAGATCACCGGCTTCTTCGACTCCCATAAATCCATATACTGCGAATAGGTCGCGCTTAATTGCTGCGTTCTCCTATCCTCAACGATCGTATCTAACGCATTCTTCGCAGTTTGACTGAGCAGCTCGAACTCTACCGGCTTGAGCAGGTATTCGAAGCTGCCCATACGGATCGCCCGCTGGGCGTACTTGAAATCCGCATGGCAAGTCAGGAAGATAATCTGGATAGACGGATTGTGACCTCTCACCCATTCCATCAGTTCAATCCCGTTGCCATCAGGCATCTCGATGTCACAGATGACGATATCGATCGGCGTGCCGGCGATGATCTCCTTGGCCTGCTCAGCGTTATAAGACTTATAGATTTCAGTTACCTCAAGGCTCTTCCAATCGACACCCTGCTCAATGCCTTCAACGGCAAACCATTCATCGTCCACGATGAGAAGCTTATACATCGCGATCATCTCCTCCGTTCATTGGGATGAGCATCCGAACGACAAAACCACTTGGCTGGCCACAAGCAAATTCAAGCTTGGCTGCATCACCATAACGCAGCTTCAAGCGGCGATGCACATTCCAGATGCCCAGATGCTGATCGGCGGAGTCTGTCCGCCAGCTATCTTCTTGCAGTTTAGCCAACCTGGCTGGATCCATGCCGCGGCCATTATCGCTGATCTGCACTTCATAACCATGATCGGGTTGCTCCTCGGACCGCCTCACACTTACTCGAATATAGAACAAGTCATCATTCATCTGCAGACCATGAATAACCGCATTCTCGACGAAGGGTTGAATAATTAAGGGAAGGATACTCGCTTCCTCTAGACCCGGCTCCAGATTAGTCTCATAACGCAGATGCTGCGGAAACCGAAGCTGTTGAATTTCCAAGTAGCTCTCAATATGCTTCATCTCTTGCGAGACATTCACCATAGATTTATTAGTGCGTGTAATGAATCGGAAGTAATTGGCGAGGTGAGTAGACAGCTTCTTGATGACGTCATTCTTCTTTAATTCTGCCAGATTATAGATAACATTGATTGAATTCAGCAGGAAGTGCGGATTAATCTGGACCTGCAGATGCCTCATCTCGGCTTGCTGCGTTCGAATTTGTTCCTCATACACATTGATCTTCAGACCTTGAATCTGGTCGACCATCCCATTGAACGTTTCATTAATCATCATAAACTCTCTCGTCTTGTCGTTATGGAGCCGCGTCTCCAATTCACCTTGCCTAATGCGACGCATCCCTGTAATCAGTTGCCGCATAGGCTTGAGCAGCACATTCTGTAAGAGAATCAAGTAGAATACCAGAATCATAAAACCTGCTAACGGTATAATGAATATCAATCTCTGAAAATAAGGCAGTCTCTGAAGCAGAATGCTCTCAGGAATCAGCACAGCCAGATGAAGATCCGCATATTGGGACTTCGCCTCCACGAGCAAGTAATCAATTCCCATAGTGAGCGTGCTATACAGCTCTGTCTCACCTGGGAGCATTAATCGATAATCAGGTTTATTCATCTCGGGAATCGCTACATCTGTCAATGGCACACCTTGATTAGATACCAAGAACGCCTGTCCTTGATGTCCAAGCTCCAGAAAGCTCAGCGGCATCAACAGATTGCTGACATCCACCCAGACTCCCACGATTTGATTAAACTCAGTCCGAACTAATCGGATGAGTGCTGATTCGCCCTCACGATGTATCAATATCCATTGTCTGACCTCGAGCTCGGTCGGCTCACGCCCCTCTATGTAATGAATGAGCGAGGACTTCACCGACTCTATTCGCTCTAGGTGGTTGCCCATGAAGTTTGTGTATAACAGATCTTGATTTGGAATGGAGTACACGAAGATCATATTAGCGTTCTTCAGATTAATTATATCCGCATTCATCTGATTCCAGGTGCGCGCTCTCGCAAGCATCGTATCATTATCATTCGGATAGTTCACACTGATTCGAGATAGATCCGAATTCCGCAGCACGAATGTATATAAGTAATTGTCAATGCTCTCGAAGGTGCTGTCGATCTGCGTCATATACATCGATAGCAAATTCTTATTCGATTGTCCCGCTTGGGTGCGTACAACATCCATTGCATAGTAATTGTTATACATCAGGAAGATGAACATCGGGATCGTGACCGCACAGAAGCCGATAATTAGGTTCGTTCGCAGAGAGCCCTTCATGCGGCAGCACCACCCTTCCTGTTTTTCTCATTATACGAAGGATTACCTAGACAATCAATGAATTTCAAATGCCGAAAAGGACTGCAACAGGTCACTTACCTCTCACCTGTCACAGCCCCGAAATGCTTGAATTAACAAGTCGTCTACGTACGGTTTTCTATACAACTGCGCTTAAGAATAGATCCAACGAGGCTTCAACCTCATTGGCGACTAGCTCCACGAAGTCACCATACTCCCTTGTTGTATGTGCTTTATCTAAGGCGTTGTAATACGCTAAACGATTTTCTACGCGAATAATAATAGGTGGATAGCCCGATTTCATCAGCTCTAAGTTTAACAGTAATCTCGACGTACGCCCGTTGCCATCAATAAATGGGTGAATGCCAACAATAATAGCATGCATCATGGCTCCACGAACAACTGGATGCAATTGTTGCGCTTCCCCGTCATACCACACGATCAAAGCATCCATTTGCTCTTGAATGTTTAGCGGCGGTAGAGGTGTATGCGCTGCACCAGAGATAATCACCTGCTGATCGCGATACACGCCCGCATATCGATCATCAATTCCTTTTAAATACGATGCGGTGTACGTTTTTAATTTGCCACTCTGAAAAGGGCTCTTCTTCTCGTACAATATCTTCAACATATGAAATTGCGTCACGGTGGTTAATGACTTCCAGATGTTCTCGCATCGTTTTGCCGCCAACCGTAATCCCTTCAAGTACGACCTTGGTTTCATTAATGGTTAACGTATTGCCTTCAATGGCGTTTGAATGATAGGTCCATTCTAATAGCAGCTTTTCTCGTAGACTTTGGACTGTATAATCCGGCAGAGGTCGCTTGGCATCTAGCTGTTGCTTCTTCCTGTCGATTTGATCGATCACTTCTATCAGTCCCTCTTAATTGGTCTTATACCAATTATTATATACAATCCACGGATGATTAGAAACATCGCCAAGGTCCGCAGGCTTCCTAGCTTGAATTGTGCAAGCAGCTACAGCCTGAACAAGCCCCCATACCCCTGTAATTGATCCGTAATGCCGTGCGCACGCATGGCCGCCCATAGACTTGCGCCGTTACTGGAGATCACTGGAATGCCCAGATCCCGCTCGAGCAGCTCCACGGTCTCCATCGTACGGAAGCCTGTACAGCTCAGGAACAGCAGCTCCGTATCCGGCGTCACGACCTCCTTGCCGAGCAGATAGCTGATATGCGGCGGATTCTTCCCAATGTTGGTGGCCACCTCTATCCCGAGCCCCTTCATATTGACAACCTCATACCCTGCATCTGTAAAATAGCGCCTAGCCGATTCATTCAGTGAATCGATATAGGGGGTTGCGATTGCAATCTTCTTGCGTCCGAATGCTTCAAGCGCCAAGCGGCATGCATAGCTTGTTGTCAGAACTGGCACGCTGGCCAGCTCCTGCAATCTGCTGCGAAATCTCTCCTCCCACTCGATCCCCTGCAGGAAGCTTCCTGACGTACAACTATACATAATTACATCACTCAGGCAGCTTGACAGCTCATCGACCGCACGCTCCGCATTGTCAGCCATCGCCGTCAAGCCCTCGGGATTCGTTGCTGTAAGCTTAACTCTGGTCGTGTGAACAGAGATCCCCTCCGGCACCATTCTTGACAGCTCCGATTCCATGACCGTATTCGTAGAGGGCAGAATAAGTCCAATCCTCTGTCTGTATCCGTACATACCGCATGTCTCCTTTATTGAATCTAGTCATATTCTATCATCATTCTAATAGCGCCATCCAGACAAAAGGGACTCCGTTCCAGATTATTATTGTTTGCGAGAACTCACAACTACAACTAGAACAAGCTGCACCTGGTAACGTCCCAGGCAACAGCTTGTGTAGTTTTTTGTCCGTCTATCCGAGATCAGCGAGCTGTACATTCTACATCTCATCGCGCCGATTTCACTCCAATCCTCGCTCCGACATGCAGAAACTGCAGGTGAATGATCCATCTGCATCAGATAACGAGTGAAAACGTCATTTAACCTGCAGTTTCTACATCTCGACAGGCCCATTCCTTGCAATTTCAGCTATCCACCTGCAGTTTCTACATCTCATTCTCAGACGAGGCGTATGCGAATCTCATGATTGAACGGCGTAAGCAAATTGATTAATACAACCTTCACCCCAGGGCCTGCGCCTATCGGGCGAAGCGGTCCGTCCACCGTATGATCCCGGCGTCCGCCGGTCAGTTCCATGCCATAACCCCCGGATGACAGGGATAGCGCACCATCCGTCCAAATCAGCCATCCGCCTTCCGATTCGGACAAGCCCTCGCCCTGCAGCTCAGTCCCCGAAGGAAATAGCAGCACCGCCTGCGTCACCACATCCATCCGCTCATCGCTTCGCAGCCGGATCACCCAGTCATCGCCATCCTGCTCGACGTCAGCCGAGATGCTGTGCTGCTGCGCATGTGTGAAGGGCCGCTTATGATGCGGCAGCAGATACCATGGACTGATCGGCTCCTGCGCCGATTGCGGCAGCCGATCGGCCGGTACCGGACCATAATACCCCTTCTCCATCGTTGTGGACATGCGACAGCCGGTGAGAGTCTCCTCGAATTGTTCCATCTCTATGACACCTGGCGTGAACAAGGTCATCAAACTGATCCCGAGCAGCCTCACATCACCGTTCCTAAGCGCGAAGAAATTAGCCGATCGCGTCATGATCGTGGCGCCTACTGCGCCATCGCGGACACGCATAATCGGCGAGCCGAACGCGGTATGCATGCTGCTGTGGCTAATCTTACCGTGGTGACCGGCATCTCGCATGCGCTCCAACTGGCGCTCGATCGGGTAATCCGCATTGAACACCTTACGGAAGCAGCTGGGGAGCGGTTCACGCGGGATGCTGTCTACATCCTCGCATGGATGCATTAACCAGCCGAGCAGCGCATGATTGTTGACGGGGCCAAGCCGGGACAGATTCGCAGCGGCCAGATCATACATCGCGGCGAATCGCGGATTGCGATCCATCTGGGCCATCAGGCGATAGCACAGGAAGTATTCAGACAGATCATGCCTAACTCCCCAATCCTGGCGACCAGAATAGTCCGTAATCACCTCGCCATCAGCGTGAATCATATAGACCATCATCGCCAGATTGCGGCGGACGGGCTCTAGCAGCTCCGGGCGGTTCAATGTGCGCGCCGCATAGATCAGCATAATATTGCTGACGGTGTTATAGATCCCATTGCTGCGTTCTGTCCATTCACCGTCATTCGTGCAATCCATACCTTCGGCTAGCCATTCCTCAGCGCGAGCGATCAGCCGCTCATCTGCGAATAGCTCGTACAAGCTGCCCAGCGCCGCTGCAAAGACCCATCTATGGTTCGGCGTGTGGCATCCCCCGGTCAGCATGGCGGGGATCGTCCGCTCCAGGAACATCTTCACCTTGTCTGCCACAGCATGGACTGGCTCCCATGTCTCGCGATGCAGCAAGCGATAAATCTGGGCCATCCCGTTGATAACGAATCCGGTATCTGGCGGCGAATTGAAATTCGTCCCTCCGAGCGAGATTGTACCGTCCTCATGCTGCCTCCGCAGCATGAAGTCAGCCGCTCGCTCCAGCGCTCCAAGCAATTGCTCATCATGATAATAAGCGGCGCCTTCCGCAGACAGAGCCGCTGCCATCGAAGCCATCGCGCCTGCCGTGCCTCCGTGACTAGCGAGCGGTACGCCGTAATGCGGCGATACGATTCCGCCGTCATTACGGCCGCCCGGATCATTCACCTGACGCGACAGCACCTCTTCTACCTCAGTGTCATTCCATACAAGCAATTTGGCATACAGCTGTTCGCTGTTCATACGGCTATACCTCCGGTCGTCATGGTTGGGAGGAGACGCTACTTGGCCTCCACCTTTATTCTCATATTGCGTCGATACTCGCTAGGACTTACGCCGACATTGCGCTTGAACGTCCGGCCGAATGACAGTGGGATTTCATAGCCGACTCGCAGCGCGATATCATTGATCGGCTCCTCCGTCTCCACCAGCAGCTCTTTGGCGCTCTCGATGCGAAGACTAGTCACAAATTCAGCGAAATTAATGCCCAATTGATCCTTGAACAGCTGGCTGATATACTTCGCGCTAACACTGAACTGCTCGCTGATCAGACTGAGCGACAGCTCCGGATTGCTGAAATTATCTTCGATATAGACACGAATCTGCTGTACAAGCTGCTTGTTCTCACTGGAGTGCGTATAGTCCAGATACCGCTGGTGGCACGTCAGGCATACGCCGATCAGGATCGGCGCAATCTCCTCCATCGATTCTCGCTGCTCCGCTTCATGCCAAGAGGGCAACAGCTCATCCGCCCAGAGGCTGCGCAGCTCATAGGGCAGATCCTCTATTAACTGCTCTAGCAAGCTCTTGAAGTAATGAAGCAGCTGTCTGATCTCATCATTCGTATGCATGTCCTCGTGTAGCCGACGTATGAGCACCCGCGCCTCCTCACCCCAATCCGACTTGCCTGCGCGGAAGTCATGAACGAGCTTACCGATACGCTCATAATACGGATGTGTATTGCGATGCTTTTCTAACGGGATCTGATCGATGACGATCACACGACCGCGGCCAAGTGCAAGCTTATAGTGCAACGTGCGAGCCGACATCATATACGACTGTCGCAATTCCGTCCATTGCGTTACAGTCGTCCCCAGGCCGATTGTGACCGATAGACCGAGATGCTCAGCCACCCATCGACGGAATTGCTCCAGCCGCTGCAGCCATTCTGCCTCGCAGCTGTCATCCTCGCGAATATGGATCACCCCAAGCCGATTGATCCGTGTCCACTCGCACCAACTATAACCACTCACCTGTGTGCAATATTCCTGTAATACATTGATGACAGCGAATTTGATTAGATTCTGGTCAGACGGCGTGTACCGTTTCTCGAAGTCCTCATAATGATCAATTTCAACGATCGCCGTCTGAGCAGACTGGAATTGCGATGGATAGCCGAATCGACCGATGAAGTCCTTCCAGCCCTTCGGCATATCTTCATCCGCTTCCGTCAGCTGCAGGAACACCTGCTTCTTCCTCGTCTGCTGTGCCTGCTCAACCTCCGCTTCATACAGCATATTCTCGTCATAGAGACGCTCTATGGCTTTCTGGATGAAGGAGAACTCATCACCTCCCATCCCACTCTTGACTAGATTCTTGATTGGCGCAGCTTGTATCTGCTGGACAATACGCGCAATCGGGCGATAATTTCGCTTCGTGATCACTACGGTATACACGAGGCTGCCTAGAATAATCAGAACACCAACCACGATCCAAACACGCGAGATCAACTGTAGCGAGCTCAGGGATATACCCCACTGAATGCCGCTGGTTAACGTCCATTGCAGATAAGGAACCTCAATCTGGTTCAGAATACCCTGCTGATCACCGTCAGTGAGGTTGGACATGATTTGGTAGCCTGCAGCATCCTCGACCTTCAATACGTTCAGGTTGGAATGAATAATGTCGCGATGTGCATGGAGCAGCCCGCTGATCGATACATTGATGACGACCATCCCCTCCCGGCCGAGGGGCAGCTGTGTCCGCTGGCTGAGCGACATCACATTCACGCTCGTATCGGTTAAGCTGGTGTTAATGTTCCCGTAATACGGCCGGACCGCGGACCACTTGTTACGATTGGACCAATTCTCCCACTCGCTCATCAGGAAGTCCCTATCCTTGAACTCCTTCAGCGGTTCGAAGGCATTCATGGTAAGCACCATGCTGTCTCTCGAACGGAACATGTAGATAGAATCAATCATGGGATATTCAGACGCAATCTGTCTCAGCTTCTTATTGGCCTCATAATTAACTACCCTAGGGTCGCTGTTGCTGCTAAGTTCGAAGTATTCATACAACGAACCGCCGAACTGCAATTCCTCGATGACGCGCCGTTCAATCGACCGCATCGCAGTCTCTGTTGATTGTGCAATATACTCCAGCGAATACCGATTCGTACGGTCCGCTTCCTTCATCGACACCTCACCAATGATGAAAATACAGATGAAGACGATGAACGCAATCGTCAGGTAGAGCGTCGGAATATAAGAGAGTATAGTCTTCTTATACCAGGTCTTGTTCATCCGAGCATCACTGTCCTTTATCCTTTTACTGAACCAAGGGTCAAGCCGGAGACAAAGTAGCGTTGCAGCCAGGGATACGCAATCAGGATCGGCACGGTAGCGAACATAATGCTGGCCGCCTTCAGGCTCTCCGGCATAAATTCGGTCATCTGCGAGCCTTCAGCTAAGGTCTCTTCCGAAATCATATTGTTCATCACCATCTGGTACAGCTTCAATTGCAGCGGATATAAGTTCTGATCCGTGATGAAGAATAATGCGTCACGGAAGCCGTTCCACCGCCCGACCGCATAGAACAGACTGAGCGTAGCCAGCACCGGCAGCGAGAGCGGCAGCACGATACGGAACAGCTTGCCGAAGTCGGAGCAGCCGTCCAACTCCGCCGCCTCATGGAGACTATCCGGTATCGTAGAGCGGAAGAATGTAATCATAATAATCATATAGAAGGGACTGACCAATCCAGGCAAGATCAGAACCATGACGGAATCAAGCAGACCCAGCGACTTGATCAATAGGTATTCAGGGATCAGTCCGCCGCTGAAGAACATTGTGAAGATGATAATGAACATGAACAGACTGCGGCCCTTCAGCTTCATATTGGATAGCGGGAAAGCCGCCATCGTCGTCATAACCATTGCCAATAACGTGAAGGACACGGTCAGGAAAACTGTGAAAAATAATGATTTTATCATCATCTTATCAGATAGTACACGTGCATATGCGTCAAAATTCAGGTCTCTGGGGAATATCGTCACCTTCCCGGCAGTAATTGGACCGTTCGAGCTTAAGGACACAGCTAGGATATGCAGGAATGGCAATAAACAGGCGATGACAAGCACTGTAATTATGAACACGTTGACCATATCGAAGGCAGCGACTCTATTCCTACTCGACATGTCTCCAGCTCCTCTCTATCAAGATCGCGAGAATCAGGCTTCCCTCGGCATCAGAGGATGCTCTCATCCGTTGTCTTCTTCGATATATAATTAGCCGACAGTATGAATACCAAGCCGACAACTGCTTGGAATAATCCAACCGCAGTCGCAGTGGAGAACTGACCGCTCTGAAGTCCAATTCGATAAATGAACGTGCTGAGCACATCTGAGAAGTCCCGAACCATGACGTTCCCAATAATATACGGGCGATCGAAGCCGATATCGACCATATCGCCTATTTTTAGAATCAGTAAGACCATGACCGTGCTTCGAATTCCCGGCAGCGTCACATGCCAGATCTTGCGAAACCGGCTTGCACCGTCTACGTCAGCCGAATCATAAATTTCTCGGTTAATGCCAGTCATAGCCGCCAGGAAGATGATGCTGCCCCACCCCGCGCTTTGCCAGATCCCGACAGATGTATACGTGAATAACCATACCAGCTTATCTGACAGCCATGGAATCGGATGAATTCCGAATTTCCCCAGGAATAAATTCAACATCCCATAATTCGTAGCGAACACTTGATACACAATACCGCCTATAATCACCCAAGAGATAAAATGAGGCAGATACAATAGGGTCTGCGAGATCTTCTTAAAGTACTTGTATCGCAGTTCATTCAATAACACAGCCAGAATAATGGGTACCGGGAAGCCGAAGAATAAATCCAGCCCATTCAATAGGAATGTGTTGCGGAGCGCAGTATAGAACCCTTGCATGGCGAATATCTGTCTGAATACATCCAGCCCTACCCAAGCACTCTCTGTGATGCCCTTAAATATCTTGAAATCCTTGAAGGCAATCTGTACGCCATATATCGGGAAGTACCTGAAGACGATAAAGTATGTGAGCGGTAATAGGAGCATGACGTACAGCTGCCAGTGCCGCAACAGAAAGTTCTTCCTCATCCAGCATGCTCTCCTTCTCCAGCTATATTTATAGCGGCGGGTGTGAGACATTAACGCACCCGCCGCGATTTCTGCCGTCTTACTTCATTGCTTCATAAGCTTGCTTGCGTTCCGCGAACACTTCCGCGCCTGCCGTATCCATGAAATCCTTCAAAGCGGCGTCATACACCTTATCGAAGTCAGCAGGCTTCGCCATTACGGACTTCACCAGCAGTTCCTCGTACTTCTCTAACATAACAACCGAATACTTCGCTTGTGAATCCAGCGGCTTATCGAACCGGATTGGCTGTTGAACGGCATCCTTATAAGCCATAAGCCTTGCCGTAGTCGCTTCTTCTCGTAGATCTTCAGCCACATTAAGTGCATAGTATTCTACATTCTTCTCGTCTGAACCAAAGTCAATGCCGTTGGTAATGATCAGCATATCGCCGGAGTTGAACAGCAGCTTCGTATCCGCATCGCTTCCGTTACGCACCGGATATCCATTCACGTTATCATGGTGCACACCCTCGATGCCGAACGCCATATACTGGATTACCTCATCCTGGGCCATCCAATCCAGATACATGATTGCTTCCTTGGCCCGCTTGCTGAAGGTAGGAACGGCGATATACATACCGCTTGGTGTGTAGGAAGGCTGCCTGTTCTTGCCTTCGAAGTCTGTCCACGGCAGCAGTGGCGCTACATCTGCGCCGGATACATTCGTCATCAGTTGCTTCACATGTGAGCTGTCCGCGCCGTTGTATGGGTTGCCATTATCGGCGGTGTACAGACCCGTGTACCCATTCACGAAGTTCTCGTCCTTCTTCTTCTTATCCTTATCCAGAGCGAAGTCCGGATCGAGCAAGCCTTCATGATACAGCTTGTTCAGGAACTGAATGCCATCCTTATGACCGTCTGCAAGAATCGGATACTCACGCGAGCCGATCGTAACTGACTTCAGATACCGATCCTCGTCCGACTGCTCCTTAATGAAGGACCAGATGACAGGCTCATAAGAGTCTGGCGCCAGCGCGAATCCGAATGGAATCGTACGCTGTCCGCCTAGATTTGCGTTCTTAAACGCTTTCAAAACCTCATAGGTTTCTTCTGTTGTCTTCGGGATTTCCAGCTGCAGCGCATCCAGCCAATCTTGGCGAATTAAGTTGGTATACTTCTGCATATTCACCCTGCGCGCAACCACTGCATATTGCGTACCATCGAACACGCCGTACGGCAAGGATCCTGCAAGATAAGACTTCAGATTGGATCCGTGCTGATCGATCAGCTCGCCCAGGTCAGTCAGACCGCCTTGATTGGCCCACTCGTAAACCGCACCCTCATTGTAGGTGAAGATAATGTCCGGTGCAGTTCCCGCTGCCATCAGTACATTCAACTGGTTGATCTCTTCACTGCGAGGAACAGGAACGAACTGCACATCGATATTATTCGGATTGCCGAATTGCTCTTGAATATACCTGGTCATCTCATTATCGGTAACTGTTAATCCTTCAGGCGCATTCCCCCGATCGAACACCTCAATCTTAAGCGTAACCCGTTCTGTCGGCTTACTCTGATCTGAAGATGTCGAATTCGATGATTGGTTATTCGTATTGTTGTTCTTGGCGCCTGTATCCCCCGTATTGCCATTGTTCGAGCAGCCGGCAATTAATACAACAGCCAGCATTGACACTACCATCAGCCTGCCATACCTTCGAAGCGCTTTCATAGATAGACCCTCTCCTCTTACTTTTAATTTTAGTGCATAAGTACGATTCGTCCCACACCTGATTTGCGATAGGCAATATTTACCGCTGACCAACCGCCAGCAGCGATTGCCTGTCACACCTGCATCATAAGGAACTTCCCGGAGCAGCGGCAATATACATCTTTCAGACGACCATGCAGAATTCCGCTGACTGCTTGTACATGCCAGTATTAGCGGCATCTTGACCGTGACTTGAACACGCAAAAATAAACCGCAAAGCATCCTCCGGATGCCTGCGGCGCGATGAGTAGACTGGTGTGACGAGCAGATTGATGCGAGGAATGGAAGGATGCGATTGGCTCGTAATGATGGGCTGCTTACTGCGGCATGGGGTCGCCGGCACGGATCGTTCCGTCCACAATCCCCATTATCTCTTGTATGTCGAATGGATTGCTGACTTGGATGCCGTCTACATACACACTTGGGACGCTCTGCAAATTCCGATTCCTCGTATAATCACGCGTGAGACGCAGGCGATCCGTCATGCCGTCCAGGCGCTCATCTTCCAACATGTCTGCGCTTAAGCCAATTCGAGCCAATCTGTCCGCGATATACGCCTCACTCCCCCAGCCATCGCTGCCCGCTTCCGCGGCGAATGTCTGCTGCAGCTCGAAGTAATGGTCCGGATACAACGTCTCAACCGCATAATCCACCCTGGCCAGATTGATCGATTCCTGACTCAGCAGCGAGACGGCTTGAGAGTAATACTTCAATGCACCGGAATCGATCAATGATGCTTGAAGCTCCGGCAGCACCTCCGCCATCCACTTCTTGCACCAGGAGCACGCATAATCGAACGCAAGCAGCAGCGTATGCTCAGCCTCCGGCGATCCCAGGTACGCCTTGGTCTGCAGATCATCCCACTCGTACGCGATGTAAGTCAGCCCTATCCCAACAGAATCCTCATCATCCGCCTTCTCGTCACTGCAAGCAACACCTACCAGAATAATGGAAAGAATAAGAACGAACGACAACACGCTTCTCTTCATAAAATGCACACATCCCTCGTGAATGTAGTCACAAGCCACTGAATAAAAGCCCGACACCCATGTTCTCCTGTCATAATCACAAGAATAGCATAGGTATCAGACTTTCTATTGTGACCGATTACACAAGGATACCTGATTTGTTAGCTGATCTGAAACTGCTTCCTCGCCCACTCCGCATAGGACGGGTGCTCACGCGATAGCTCCTCGTGCGTTCCCACTCCCGTAATCACTCCGTGATCGAGCACGATAATCTGATCTGCTTCTACAATCGTAGATAGACGGTGTGCGATCACAATGGTCGTTCGATCAGCCATCAGATTCTGCAGCGCCTTCTGCACCTCGTGCTCGGAATCGCTGTCCAAGCTGGCTGTCGCTTCATCGAGCAGCAACAGATCCGGCTTGCGCAGCAATGCCCTTGCAATAGCGATCCGCTGCCGTTGTCCACCGGATAACTGAATCCCCCGTTCCCCCACTTCTGTATCATAGCCGCGCGGCAACGCATCGATGAATACATCCGCATAAGCTAATCTAGCTGCCTCTCGAACCTCTGCATCCGACACTTCGCCATCACGTCCATACACGATATTCTCACGAATCGTCCCTGTCATCAGCGAGCTCTCTTGGGACACATAGCCAATCTTCCTGCGCCAGCTCTCCAGCGCGTAATCCCCGATATTCGTATCTCCGAATCGAATGACCCCGCTGCTAGGCACATAGAAGCGCTCGAACATCGAGAACACGGTAGTCTTCCCGCTTCCACTCGGTCCGACGAGCGCGGTCACCTTACGCGCGGGCACCGTGAAGCTGACATCCTGAAGTATGGGCTCACCTGCGACATATTCAAACGCCACTCGCTCGAAGCTGATATCCCTGTGCTCATCCGGCACCTCTAGACCGCTCTCCGCTTGCTCGGGGCTGGCATCCAGAATGACCTTCAGGCGCTCAGTCGCTCCCATCACCTTCTGCAATTGCGAGTAGAATGTGGCAAATTGACTGAACGGGAACATGATCTGGAACAGCAGCAAGATGAATGACACCAGCTCCCCGGCGCTCAGTGCGCCAGATGACACGCGAATACCGCCGTAACCAATGATCACGACTAACAATACAACCATAACCAGCGTCATCAGCGGCGCTAGCACCGCATTGATCTTCGCTTCCTTCATACCGAAGCGGTACAGCGCATTCATCTGCTCTTGCCCGCTCTCCTCCTCACGGCGCTCGGAGTTCGACGCCTTCACCAAGCGGATCTCGCTTACGATCTGCGTGAGCATCGCGGCTAGCCCGGCTAATTGAGCCTGCATGTTAAGCGAGATTTTGTACATTTTGCCCCCAATAGGCATCATGATCAGCATCGACACCGGCACAGCGACCAAGATAATCAGCGTCATCTGCCAGTCTAGATAGAACAGAATCGCGACAGCCCCAATAACGGTCAGCACATTGGAGAAGAAGCTAATCAGGTGATCGGTGATCAGCGTCTTCACTTCATTCGTATCATTCGTGATCCTACTCATCGTATCTGACGAGCGATACTGATCGAAGAAAGATACCGGCAGCTTCAGCACCTTATTCCACAGCAGCTTGCGCAGCTTATTGACCGTCTGATTGCCTACATAGGCCAGCATATAATAGGAAACTCCACCCGATATCGCCTGCAGGATAAAGAAAGCTACGAGTGCCAGCACGGTAGACAGATTAAGCGATTGCTCGCCGAAATTGTCGATCAGATCGCCAGTAATAAGTGGTACCACTAATCCTGTAATGGCCGCAATCACGCTAAGTACTACGGCTACAGCTAATACGAGCTTCGGCATGCCAATCTGTTTCAGAATCCGTATGAAGTAGGTAACCGTGGTTCGTTCAAGCTTCCCCTTGCGATCCGCTGTCATGTCAGTTGTTATGTCTGATAATTGCTCCATATTGTAGTAGACCTCCTAGAACGTTACGATATAGGTTCAGTATATAGGAAGTCCTCCTATGACGTATCCGTCTGTGGATGGAGTCATGCTTAGTGCTACCGCTGTAGCTCCTCCAGTACTCGGTCGAGATGCCCCTTGAGCCGCACGTTCCGCCAGATGCGGATAATCTTGCCCTTCTCATTAATAAGGAAGGTGGACCGCACGATGCCCATATACTCACGGCCGTACAGCTTCTTCAGCCGCCATACGCCGTACTTCATTGCGATCTTGCGCTTCGGATCGGACAATAGCGGGAACGGGAGCTGGTACTTCTCCGCGAATCGCGCATGCCGTTCAACCTCATCTGGGCTCACCCCAAGCACCGCCACACCTAACTCTTGGAACTCCGCCATGCGATCGCGGAACTGACACGCCTGCTCCGTACAGGTCGGTGTCATATCCTGCGGGTAGAAGTACAGCAGCACCTTCTGCCCCTTATAATCCTTAAGCGACACCTCGCCATCCACCGTCTTCAGCTTGAATGCGGGCGCGCGATCCCCCGGTTGCAGCTCAACTGGCGCATCAATACTTATATTCTCATTGCTCATGCTGTCTCTCCTCCTCGTGAATGAACGTTGTGACTAACCTTACGATTAATTCACAGCCGCTTATGCGTGCACTCCTCGTGAATTAACGATGAGACTAACCTTGCTCTGTATAGACTATGGATTATTGCAATAATCCAACAATCTGTTGCATTTTTCCTATTTTGGTCAGTTGTTGTTGCGAAACTCCAACATTAGACCGCCAATCAATCATTAGAGCTCAATTATATAAGCAGAATGTTGGATATTCGTAATAATTCCCCAAAAATTGCTTCGATCGAGTATCATATGTTGGATTCTCGCAACAATTCGATGCGCGATCCCCTATCCATACCCAGAGGCGCACTGGCCAGCCACCAAGCCAAGTGTCGCGAGCCAGCCTAGCCGATCAATCCTTCCCCTACGATCCCGCTCCCCGATATCTGCGGATACCAATACCCCACAGGCTCATCCCGATCGTCATGAACACCACGCCCACCACTGGAGTTAGCAGCGCCATCACCATGAAGTTACCCGGATCGAGGAAGTACGCCGCTGGGTAGAAGCCGACGAAGGCGAAGGGCAGCACCCAGGTGAGCACGAACCGGATGATCCCGTTATAGATACTGACCGGATAGCGCCCGTAGTTCTGAATATTGTAGATAAGCGGCATAATTCCAGTCGGCGAGTCCGAGAAGAGCGAGATGGATGTCAGCGCCGTATACAGGCCGGTATAGATCATGAACGCCCCGATCGTGAGCAGCACGAACACCAGCGGATCATACCAGGCGAGCGTGATATCCAGGCCGGGCCACGCGTAGGCCATCACTGCTAATCCGACTAGTGAGCCGAATAGGGAGGATGGGTCCATATTTTCGAGGGTAACCTGGATGAGACTATGCGCCGGCCGGGTCAGGACACGGTCCAGCTCGCCCTTCACAATATACCGTTCTCCGAAGTTCCACAGATTGAAGAAGCAGGAGAACAGCCCATAGGGCACCATGAAGAAGCCATAGATGAAGATGACATCCGCTCGGCTCCAGCCGTCCAGCGAATCGGTATGCATATAGACAACCAGGATGAAGAACAGATTCATGAAGTTGAACGCCAGATCCGAGATGACCTCAATCCAGAAGTCGGATCGGTAGGTCAGCCGGGATTTCATGAAATTCTTGAGATAATCGACGAATAAGCTCAGATGGAACATAGCCGCTCAACCTCCCTGCACGAACAGCCGCGACCGCGCGCTGCGCCATACGAAGAATAAGGGCAATAATAAGAACACCAGCCAGAAGCACTGCGTCCAGATCGCGCTCCATACCGCCTGACCCGTGACCTGACCAGTGAATACCGCCGCCGGCAGGTAGGTGATCGCTTGGAAGGGCAGCAGCTTCAGCACAAGCTCGCCCCAACCTGGGAAGAAGGTAATCGGAATGAGCAGCCCCGAGAACAGATCCACGGCCACACGCTTCATGCGCATGAGGCCTTCGTTATTTTCGATGAAGAAAGCACTTAGCCCTGTAAGAATGTTGATCTGCGTATTAATGAAGAAACTCAGCACCAGCATCACCGCGAAGGACAGCCAGGTCAGCGGATCGGTCGGGAAGCGAATCGGGAAGATCAGCGAGACGACGAGCATCCCCGGTATACTGAACAGCAGCAGCCGGAACATCCCCTCCCCGAGCCCCTGCATCATCTTCACGCCCACATAGTTGTACGGCCGAATCATCTGAATCGCGACGCTGCCGTCACGAATTTCATTGGCAATCTCACGGTCCAGGTTATTAAAATAAAACGCTCTCGCCATCCAAGACACCGCGACATAGCTGGACATCTGCACGACGCTGACACCGCCGAGCGATTCATTCGTTCCATACACGGCGTTCCAGATGAAGTAATACGCGCCGATGTTGATCGCATAGACGGCGATGCCGGAGTAATAATTCACCCGGTAGGCCAGCATAGTTAGGAACCGGATGCGAATAAAGTCGGTGTACACACGAATCATCGGGCGGACCCCGCCTTCTGCTGTGTATCCGGGTCGGCTGTTACGGTGGCAGCAGCGGTAGTAGCTATGGTTGCTGACTCTGTCGTTGCTGAGCCTGTCCGGTAAATCTCGCGCACAATCTCATCGGTGTTCGTCTCGAAGATCTTCATATCACGGATGGCGTGTCCTTCGGCGACTTTGGAGATGACTCCAGAGATGATTTCCTGCCCGCGCGGAATGCGTACGCTGGCGGTATACTCATTGTCTGCTGTCCATTCGACCTCGAAGGACGCAGTAAGCTGCCTGAGCTGGTCGAGTGCCGTGGGTGCGTTGAAGTGAAACTCCACGAGCTTCCCGTGACCCCAGCGATCCTTGAGCTCGTCAAGGCCGCCATCGTAGATGATCTGGCCATCATCCAGCATAATGACTCTGGAGCATAATGCCTCTATGTCCTGGAGATCATGTGTAGTGAGCAAGATCGTCGTGTTATGCGCCTCATTCATTGACTTCAGAAACTCACGTATCTCAGTCTTGACGACAATATCGAGGCCAATCGTCGGCTCATCCAGGAACAGAATGGACGGGTTATGGAGCAGGGAAGCAGCCAGCTCGCAGCGCATGCGCTGACCGAGACTTAGCTTACGAACAGGACGGTTCAAGATGTCTCCCAGCATGAGGCGCTCGGTCAGCTCCTCCAGGCGTTGATTGAACTCGCTCTCGGGCACGCGGTACACCTTGCGCAGCAGTCGGAACGATTCGATCACGCCGATATCCCACCAGAGCTGGCTGCGCTGGCCGAACACGACGCCGATGCCGCGCACGAATGTCTCGCGATCCTTATGCGGTGTGTACCCATTCACCTGAATGCTGCCTGCAGTCGGGACGAGAATGCCTGTGAGCATCTTGATCGTGGTCGATTTACCCGCCCCGTTCTCTCCAATATAACCGCATATCTCACCTCTCGGAATCGTGAAGCTGATATCGTTCACCGCAGTTACTTGCGTATACTCTCGGCGGAATAAATCCTGGAAGGCGCCCTTCAGTCCTTCTCTATTCTTCTGAACCTTGAACTCCTTGCGCAACATTCTGACATCAATTGCGTTCATAATAGGGAACCTCCGCGATGTTAAGGCTCGTTAGCGGAAGTTATTCCGTAGCGATACCTTAGAGATGAATATTAATTTTACTACAATGCGTCAAGTCAGCATAGTCCTGTCCCCTGAGGCACCGGGTGTTGTACACACAATGCCAAGCAATTTGCGATTTTACAAGCTAAGCCTCGATGCTTGGTCGCTTGCTATGCATAGCGATAGCATCTATAATAATTTGGTTAGGGATCGATACAGAAGTTATTCCGTATCGATGCCTTAGATGAAGCAGTTATCACGACAAGATTTCCGCATGAAAGGCTGAAGCAGCTATGAACAATCAAATTTCCGAGCCAGAGAATGAGAATATCCCGTCACCGCCGCGCAAGTCCGGCCTGCTCGCCAATAAGCCGAGATGGCTTTACTATACGCTCTTAGGCATCCTGTTAGTCATAGTACTGGTCGTTATCTTCTACGTATATTCGATATTAAATTTCGCCAATGGCATTCATACGGATCCCGAAGACTCCCGATTTAAGGATGTACAAGAAGAGGAGCCTATTCAGACACCGAAGTGGGAAGGTACCGATCGGGTCAACATCTTGATTCTAGGCGGAGATTCACGCGGGCTGGGCAAGCATGATGTGCCGCGCTCTGATTCCATGATGATCGCCTCCATCGACCCTGTGACGAAGAGGGCGCATCTATTCTCCATCCTGCGCGATACGTATGGCGTCGTACCCGGTCATGGCAATGACCGCATCAATGCAGCAATCGTCCATGGCGGACCGCCACTTGCGATGCAGACTGCAAGCGAGCTGACAGGGCTGGAGATCCAATATTATGTCTACACCGACTTCCAAGGGTTCATCAAGCTGATCGATGCAATCGGCGGGATCGAGTTCGAGGTCGAGAAGCGCATGTACTATAAGGACAGCCACGATGATCCGATCTATCACATCGATCTACAGCCTGGGTTGCAGCAGATGGATGGGCAGACGGCGCTCGCCTATGTGCGATTCCGGCATGACGCGCTGTCCGACTTCACGCGCACCGCGCGCCAGCGGAACTTCTTGGCAGCTGTCGCGGATAAGCTGAAGACCACTACGACACTTGTGCGTCTGCCTGTGCTGCTGAGCAGCGTCGCGCCGTACGTGGAGACGAACCTCGGCCTAGAGGAGATGCTGAAGCTGGCTAGCCTCGGCTTCGAGGTGGACACGAAGGCCATCGCCTCCCTGCAGATCCCGCCGAGCGAGCTGCTGATCGAGAAGAGAGTCGGCGGTGCCGATGTGATCGGCATACGGGACGAAGCTAAGCTGAGGCAGTTCATCCAGGATCAGTTCATCCTCGAGGAGGAAGCTCCGATTGTCGAGGATGGCGGGGCTGATGAGGATGATACTACTGAGGAGCAAGGCGATGTACAATCGCCTGCCGGAGGCGCGAACTGAAGCGCATACAGCGCCAGCGTGTAACGCCGGATTCTGATGCTGCATGGTGCGATGTGAGGTAAATGTGTGCTGCAGCGCCGGATTCTGATACTGCATGATCACTAAATATATGATTGGGGTGGTGTTACGATGAGCAGACTGCGGTCAGAGGCTCTCTATCATGAGGCGTTACAGCATATTGTCGGGGGCGTGAACAGTCCATCTCGCTCATTCAAGGCGGTCGGGGGCGGTGCGCCTGTCTTCATGGAGCGGGGTGAGGGCGCCTACTTCTGGGATGTAGATGGCAACCGGTACATTGACTATCTAGCGGCATACGGTCCGATTATTCTCGGACATGCTCACCCGCATGTAACAGAGGCGATCATTCGCGCTGCTCAGCGCGGTACGCTATTCGGCACGCCAACCGAGCTGGAAATCCACTTCGCGCGGATGCTGAAGGATGCGATCCCTTCGCTGGATAAAGTACGATTCGTCAACTCCGGAACCGAGGCAGTCATGAGCGTGATTCGCGTAGCACGCGCTTATACTGGCCGCGATAAGATCATTAAGTTCGCCGGCTGCTATCACGGCCATTCCGATCTGGTCCTCGTCGCCGCAGGCTCGGGACCATCTACGCTCGGCACACCGGACAGCGCCGGTGTGCCCGGCAGCATCGCCCGTGAGGTCATCACAGTGCCATTCAATGACGCGGAGGCGCTGGCTGAAGCACTGACGCGTTGGGGAAGCGAGACGGCTGCGGTCATGATTGAGCCGATCGTCGGCAACTTTGGCATGGTGCTGCCGAAGCCGGGATTCCTCGAGGAGGTGTGCCGACTGACCCGCGAGGCGGGTGCGCTCGTCATCTACGATGAGGTAATCAGCGCGTTCCGCCTCCACTACGGCGCTGCCCAGACGTTCGGGTACTTCCCGAACTCAGCGGATGTCGAGCCCGACCTGACGGCGCTCGGCAAGATCATAGGCGGCGGCATGCCGATCGGCGCCTATGGTGGCAAGGCCGAGATCATGTCCCAGGTTGCGCCGCTAGGTCCCGCCTATCAGGCGGGCACCATGGCGGGCAACCCGGCGTCCATCTCGGCCGGCATCGCGTGTCTGGAGGTACTCCAGACACCAGGCGTCTATGAGCGCATGGATGCGCTCAGCAAGCGGCTGGCCGATGGATTGTCGGCCAGCGCAAGCGCGCACGGTGTCGACCTCACCGTGAATCGCATTGTGGGCGCGCTGTCTACCCACTTCTGCGCGCACCCCGTTGCGAATTTCGAGGATGCTGGCCGCGCCAGCAGCGAACAATTCGCGCAGTTCTTCCAGCTGATGCTGGAACGCGGCATCTGCCTGGCACCATCCAAGTATGAAGCATGGTTCCTCACCACCGCCCATACGGATGCGGACATCACCATGACCTTGGATGCAGCCGATGAAGCCTTTAGTCGCATGTAAGGCTGCCAATAAACAAGTCAACGATCCGATAATGGTAAATCGGATCGTTGACTTGTTTATTTTATGTATCACGCGTAACGCATTCCTCTCTCTCTATCTCCATCCTGCACAATCACTTTATGCTTGTCGCATAACGCGATCAACAGATTCTTCGTCTCCTCGCTGGCCGTCCCCGTCCACACCCGATCGGGCCGCTGCGCCAAGGTCATCTTAATGAGATAAGTGATATTCGCTGGGTTCGTATCTAGCATAATTACCTGCACATACCCAACTTCTTGCCAAGCGTACGTTCTATTCTGAAGCAGAATGCCCTCAGCCGCAATCTCGTATATCTTACTTCCTCTTGTTCCGATTGTAAGTAAGAGCAATGGCGCGCCAAGGATAGACAGACGCAGATCCATACCAACCCCAACACGCTGATAATGGGCTAGGATGACGATCACACTAATGAAGACATAGCATATAACAAGGTAGGCGTAGCTCCTGCAGACAGGCGACAAGACGGACTGACAGTACACGGCATGCTCAGCGTTGAATGCCTTACTGCGCCTAAACGACGATAATATTCGCCAGATATACCAGAACAAGATAACAACGAAGGCCGAATGCAATGCGTACACAATTACGATACTCAACACCTCATCATTCCTCTGCGTACAATCCGCTGAACGTGAGAATTGCCCTGCTAAACGATACCATCATGTATCATCCTGCAGTCATTATCTGATCCCATAGTAGACCGCTTCCCCGAGAGATTGCCCGAATCGATAGATTATGAGGAGCACACATAGATAGATCGAAATAGATATAGCTATGCCAGCTGCGGAATGCTGCTTCACATAATTTCTGAATCGGATCATCAGTCTTCGAAGGTTACCCAATTTATCCACTACCTCCATCCTTCGTGATTTCCTAATGCTACGAACCGCTCAAGAAGTCAATAGCAAAAGTATAAACCAACTGCGCTCTCGAATGTTGTCGAATTATGGGATTAATTCATATTTATTTTAATTTCGCATAATAAGCCCTCATGAACAAGATAGCTCCCACAAGAATCAATGCGGTTATCATGCTGCCTTCCGCCCCGAAAGCACCTCCAGAAAGGAAGTCCTTACCGATCGCCTCCGCATGAACGATCGATCCCCCGAAGTCGTTCCCCGACACCTCGAAGCCGTACACATTGCCCTGGAACAGGTTCCAGGTGAAGTGAATGCCGATCGGCGCCCACAGGCTGCCAGTCACCTCCCGCGCTACGCCCATCAACACCCCGGCCAGCATCAGATTGACGAGCGGCCACGGGCTCTGCAGCACATTCGCATTGGCCAGATGCATCGCCGCGAAGATCAGCGAGGTAACCGCAATCGCAATCGTCTTCCCATAATGATGGCGGATAAGCCCCTGGATATACCCTCTATTGAGCAGCTCTTCACTGATCCCGACCAGCACGAACAGGACAATCGCCAGCGCCAGATCCCGCATGATCCCCTCGCCGCCGTAGCCAGTCACCTCAATACCGCCCGCAACCCACACAACAAGGAAGCACACGGTCATGAAAATAATCCCCCAAAGCGAGCCAGCCGCCCCTTCCCTGAACCAGCGCTCGCGCTTCCAGCCGAGGCCCCAGCCGCTGCGCCGCTCGAACGCGACCCACATGATCCAGACGGCGGCAATCATGCATAGACATTGCACGATCATCAGCCCGTTCGTCAGAGCCAGCGTCTCGAACAGCTCCGATGTATTGGCCTCCAGCTCCATCGTCCCGGCTTCTTCAACCAGACGGCCCATATCGCTGCCGTACTCGACCAGGATGGCGCCTAGCAGCACGACGAACGAGGCGATGCTCGTTAATACGAAGAAGATAATAATCGCCAGCGCGATCTTACCGAATACCTTCAAGAATTTGGACATGTCTTCATCTCCGTTAGTTGATCTTGATTCACAGCTCCAAGAACTACTATAACTCACCGCGACCTCGAATGTTGTCGAATTGTGACTATTTTCAAAAAAACAAGCAAGTTTGAGAATCCGCGGGCATACATGAAGGGGATTCTCTCATCCGGGAAACGAAGTCAGACGGAAGTTATAGCGTATGCCCTGTACGAAGTAAAACCGAGCGCCTCGCCAGCTTGAACCGGAGAACCTACGGGACCTGCGAACGCGCCCAATCGCGTGAATATTGCGAGAATCCAACATTATTCCAGCTTTTAGTGGCGTATCTCACGAATTGTTGCAAGAATCCAACATTCTGGTTCGTTCTGCACCCTATTGCGCTCACTCGTCCGAAAATTGATGGATATATGTAACATTCCACCAATTTCTACACGTTCCACAATGGAATTGATGGATATTCGCAACAGTGGTTCTCCCGATCATGAGGAATAATAGCTTTCGATAGCAATCAGCCAACCGCCTATACAGGCGGTTGGCTGGTTGCTCGTTCTATTCGTTCAATTCAATTAAGGGCCGAATCCATATCTGTGTTCATGCGCTTGTTCTATCGTTTGATTGATCGCACTTCATCGTCGATATTATCTAGCTTTCTATTATGACCTGGCTAATACAACAGAATAACGATACAGCGCGAACGAGAATGGCTCCTGATGCTCGAATCGATACCGGCCTTGCGGGTCAGGCGCCAACTCGAATCGCGCCCCGCCTTGGTCGGCGAGCTTCCTGTCCGGCCCGTCAGTTCCCGCAACATGCTCTAGCTGGAGCCGCTCATCGTGCAGCCCCCAGAGCTTGAAGTCGCAGCTCCTCTGCTCTGTGCGCTCCCGGAACACCAAGACGTATCCTTCCCGCATCTCCTGCGCGCTCGACTGCAAGCCGGTCCATCCCATACCTGTCGGCTCCTCGCCGATCGGCAGGATGTGCCCGGACAAGATGCGGCGATGATGCGGCGCGACGCGGCAGAGCAAGTCGGCCAATTCGTCCGCATCCGCTTCCGCAAGCCCGGTCAGCTCCATCCAAGCGAGCGGGTTGGCGAATAGAGCGGTCGCCGCACTATAGAGCAGTCCGCACCGATGCGGAGCCAGCGGGTCGTTCCCATACTTCGCCCTATTGCGCCGAACATTCAAGAACTCGATCTGCAGCTTGCGAGCGGGCACATATCTGGACAGCATCCAGAGATTCCTCAGCGTCCAATGCGGGTAATAGTTCCCCCAATCGGTATACCGATTCTCCAGGAACAAGGCTGCATGCTGCGTCCGTCCGTAATACCCCAGACGCACCTGAGCGGTCGTATCCAGATTGAAGTACACACGATTGCCGGTGTCAGACACAACCTTCTGCATGAGACGCAGAAGGTTGCGCTCACCGCTCTTGCTGCGCAGATCAATGCCATCCAATTTGAAGTGGCTCATCTCATACTCTTGGTGCAGCGCGATCAAGGTATCCGCATCCTTCTCCCAATTCCCAAGATCATCATCCGAATCCGGGGAGAACCATAGGCAGAGCTGGATACCGAGCTCCCGCGCGCGGGAAGCAATCGGTTCGAAGCCTCTTGGCAGACGCTCGGGATGCGGCGTCCAGAAGTCGATGCCCGATGCGTAATATCCGCTCCAACGCCCCCCGCCGGCTTCGTCTGCATGCACGGAGTTAATCGTTGCACCCGCTTGCCAGCCATCGTCGATCTGGTAATGCGTAATGCCCAGCCTCGCCGCCGCTTCAAGCTCCGCGATCAGGAATGACTCGCTGACCCGCCCGTCCTTGTATCGATCTCCCCAATTATTGCTCATGACGAAGTAATCCCGATCTGGCCGCTCCGCATGAATGTTCCGGTGATACCTATCCAGCAATCGGTATCTTGATGCTTCACTGCCATCGTATATGCCGATGGCGCTCCCATAACTGCTTATGAATTGATCATCGGACAGCTCCTCTGGCACAAGTCCGGTGTTCATCACGTACAGCCGCTTTCCTGCAAAGGAGAAGTCCGGCCCTCTCGCTCCCAGCCTGGCCACTGCGGTTGGTCCTTCCTTCAGCACCATCAATCCGCTTGGTCTCAGCAGCTTCTCGATGAAGGCGATATTGCCGTCATAGTCCTCTCGGCCTTCCGGGAACAGCAGCCCCCGATTGGACCGCACTAGGTTGTTGTGATGGTCGGTGACATCGAGCAGCTGCACAATCTCATAGCGGCAATGCAGGTCACGCAGCAGCATACCAAGCATATAGTCTTGCTCCCGCATATCCGCGGAATTCAGAACGAGACACGGTTCCGATCGCTTCTCGTCAACAGCGCTTAATCGCTTCACCGAAATCTCCTGCTGCATCACCGCACTATCTGGATATACCCTCCACTCGATTCGAACAACCAGCGATACGACCGGATGCAGCATATCCGCCTTGATGCGCGCATAGCGATTCGCGGTTCCATAGTCGTCATCTTCATCCGCTGTTATATACATGCGATCTGCAGCCAGCGCCACACCGCCCGGCAGTCTGTATAACGCTTCGCCCGCGCCTTCCTGCAGCCATTCGTCGTCGATCGCTTTATTGCGAATGGATGCCAGACGAGGAACACCGCCGTGGAAGTCAACGGTTTGTTCCACCCAATTATTCCCGATAACAAGTTGTTCCCCGTCAGCCATTGCATAACAATCCTTATACCGATAAGCAAACCCGCTTCTGAGCATTCACGCGGCACTCCTATCCCTTATTCACTCGTACCAGTAGCCCTTGATCCCCTTCTCCAGCCGCAGCAGCGCTTCTAAATAATAATAGTCTCCCCAGATCATATAGCCGTCCGGGGCACGGCCGCCCCTAACAGAGTAGGATCCATGGTCAATGAGCCCTTCTTGATCAGGCTGATTCAACGTTGAATAGTTCTCAACCAGCGACTTCATCGAGCGATGAGCAGCATCTTCAAAGTACACCCGCTCTGGATCACTCTCCTCCATATGACGAATGATCTCCAATAACCCGCATGCGACAATCGCAGAAGCGGAGCTGTCTCTAGGCGTATCTAGTTGGACGGGAGCATCAAAATCCCAGAAAGCGACATCATCCTCTGGCAGATGCCGGATGAAATAACGGGCTAATCGCTTCGCTGTCTCCAAATAAAGCGGGTTCCTCGTATAGTGGTAGGACAGCGCAAATCCATAAATCCCCCAGGCCTGCCCCCTGGTCCAGGTTGACCCATCATGATATCCTTGGTGAGTTCCCCCGCCAATTGGCTCGCCATTTTCCTGATTGAAATAAAAAGTATGATAAGAGGAATCATCGCCGCGAACGAGATATCGTCTGCTTTTATCCGCTTGAATAACGGCTGTGTCATAGTATTTATGATCGCCTGTCTGCTCGGAGGCCCAATATAAGAGCGGCAAATTCAACAGGCTGTCTATGATAATCCGGCCGCCGTTCTTCTCGTCGCCCTCAGGACCCCAAGCTTGCAGATACTCTCCATTGGGACGCCAGCGGAGCATCAGCTTGTCCGCCGCTCTCAGCGCCAGATCCCGGGCGGACTCATCCTGCTCAATCATCCACCCTGCCATTGCAGAAGGGGTATACAGGAATCCAATATCATGATGCTCCAGATGAATGTGATGGTTGAGCCGCTCGTTAAATTTATGAATCAACTTCCGGGCTGCGGTCCCAAAAAATTCATCCCCGCTGTATTGGTAAGACAACCACACTATCCCTGCGTAAAACCCTTCGATCCATTGTTCGCCTTCCGCCCATTCATAACGTTTCCCTTCAGCAATATGGGGGAACAACTCCCCGTGTTGCTCGATATTGTTCCTCGTCTTCTTCAGCGCGTCCTCGATAGCCAGTTTCCAAATGGCAGAGCCCATCAAACAAGTCCTCCTCTAGCTGTGATGTCATCTCGCAAGTTCATTATACGCAAGCACAGGACTAATTCGACTCGACCGTATGATTCGAGATCTTGAACAGATAATCGCCCGGATGGGATCTTAGTGTAATCTGACCCAGATCGTTCATCACAGGGGCATCTGTTCTGAAGGTATAGTCATTAGCAATCTGTACCGTCGAACCGCCCTCGGGCGTAATCCATACATCATAGGTTTCATTAGGTAGATTAGCCTCTATCTCGACGTGATAGGTCGTATTGGCCGTATACCCGACACTGGCATCGGCGGCATAATCATCGCCGTCTCTCGCATCGAAGTAGCCATTCGTATACATCCGAACGATCATCGCTAGATGCGAGTAAGCCGTAACCGTCGTAGAAGAATCAGCATAACCCATAACACCGTCAATATTGTTGCTAAGTGGGGTAACATCATATTCGATGCTCAATACGCCTGTATTGTCGCTGCCAAGTGACTGCGTACCTGCGTTGAAATCGAGCTTGGAATGCCACTGATCTTCTTCGCCATTCATCACTGAGAATGAAGCTTCGAAAGACCTGCCTTTCGCTCCATTCACATTCACAGTAAATTTGATCGTCGGCGCAAGCTGGAGGATCGTGATTTCGTTGTCCTTGGACTCCACGCCCGTGGCAGTCCTGTCCAACTCTACCGTTATCGTTCCTGTGTTGAGCTTTGTTGGATCGGATACGCTGACCTTCAGATTGCTGGTCGTTGCCATCGTCGTGATCGACGCTTTCTTGTTGCTCGTAATGAGATCCACCGTCTGTATGCCGTCATTCCAGAAGTTAGCTCCTACGACGTTTAATGATTCATCTCTGACCGCATGTACATCTGTAGAGTTCTCAAGAATAGTGATATCCGGGTTACTGGCGTAGCTTGCCATTTGTCCAGCCGTTTTATTAGGCAGGACCGCATAAGTATACGTTTTGTTAGCAGGATTAATACCATGCTTGAAGGCCAGACTCTGATAGGTATCTGTGGAAGCATCGGTTACGATCTCAAGGTACGGCCTCCAGCTTGTCGTCGTATGTTCTCTGGCGGCGTATTCAGTCGTATCATTCGTAGAGACATAACTGGAGTCTGGATAGACTCGGAGTGAAATATTCTTATCGACAGCAGCTTGCGCGGATTGCGCGCCTGAAGTCACATCGATGGTTACCCATGTGCCTTTGGCCGGGTCCCATGAACCCACCACATTACCTGTTGATGCTGGTTTATTAGTCCATTTCACACCAGATTCGGTCCAATTATTCGATACAATCTCTGCATAATTTGCAGTTGCTCCCGCATAGGATCCAGTCGGGTACAACCTTACCTTGGCACTCGTAATATTGCCTTGCACAGCGGACAGGTCGAATTTGAAATAGGATTCATAATTGTAACTGGTGCCATTGGACCTTACAACGGCTACAGGAGCGCTGCCATAATTATTATTTTGATGGTTCCCATCGCCGACGTAAGCATCTGCCGACGGGAAAATCTTCGTTGTGCCTTCCTTCTTCTCCCGGAGACCATATAGGTCAGAGCTTGTCGGGAAGTAATACCCAATATCTGAGCCGGGCACGTTGCCTTGCAGATGCGCCCAATTAACGCCATTAAACGTATTAGACCAGTTAGGCGCTCCCTGGTAAGCTGTTCCGTTTACCGTCAATATATTATTGCCGCTACTGTTTAATTGACGGTTTTCTATGATTGTCTCTACGGGCTGGCCATTGCTTCCTGTAATGCCCGAGCCCAAGGCTACCATCTTATCACCGAGCATAAACCAGGACTTCTTGCCGCTGAGCGCCGAACCGGTATTCTGGGACATGGAGAAATCCATACCGACCGAGCTGTACAATCCATCCAACGTTGATCCGCCAACCCATGTTTTGGGGTTAGGATACAATTTCCAGCCTTGAAGGACACCCACGGTCCCGTCCGTAGTTGTTCCTGGCAATCGAAGCATATCCATCGTTTTCTCGATATTCGTATATTGTGTCAGGTCATTGTTGTACAGGTAGGTCATACCAGTTCCCGTGTACCAGCCGTTCAAATTCTGGCCGTTGCCATTCTCGAACGAGGATATTGTATTAGAGAACATGCTGACCGCAAAACTAAACCCCGGTCTCAAGTGAACAGCATTAGCCATGGCAGGAAATACCTTGCTCTTAATGAGGTCCCCTCTGGGTACAATGGAGGAATCGTTTAAAATCTCTCTCAGCTTGATGATTTCTGAAATGGAGAACTCTGTCGTTTCAAAGTAGTTGGCGAAGGTGGTGTCTGACAGGACCCATTCTTTAATCATCCTTTTAGTGACTAAGACCTCACCCGCCGGCATGCCGTCCAGCAGACGAAGAAGGCTGACAATGACGCCTCTTCCCGTAACATGATCATCTGTTCCAAAGCTTCTGCCCTTGACCATGTCCATCATGCCGCCCTTATGAATGAACGGTTCATACGAGTTAGGAATCCAATCCCAGACATGGCTTAAATTCGGATCGGTTACTTCAAAGCTAGTGCCGTCAAGCAAATTCAGAACATTGGACAGGCTTTTTAACAAGCTGCCGCCATAACCCCCAATGTACGCGATGTGACCATGCTGGATGAAGGATCCGTCCTCATAGAATCCATCTCCAGATGTTACATAAGGGAACACTGGGCTAATGGCATCTCTTGCGGCAACGACCTTCGCAATGTTATTGCCAATGATACCGCGCAGGGCGACCACCATAACCCGATCGGTCAGGTTTGCGCCTGTTTGAATGTCGCCGGGGTTATCCTTCGTCCCTTTGTGTCCGGGTTCCGGGACATAATAGTCGATCGCCCGCATATAATTGTTGATCTGATCCTGCGTCAGATCGTCATACATGAGGATCAGCAAGTCATTAAGCGCCTGGGGGCCGCTGATCTGCCAATGAAACCAGTTATTATACTCCGGAGTATTCTCGTTGTATTTGTTGGCATACATGAAGTCAATCCCGTCGATAATCGCAGCCTTTAACGCGGAATTATGATAGAGCGCCGAACCCTCCAGATGATAAGCGAGCGCCATGTTTCTCAACTGCTCGAAGGCCCATGTGATATTCCAGGACTGGGCGGGATTCGCCATATCCGCCCATAGAGCTGTACGTCCCGGCGATTGATCCATAGATGCCCAGCGAGCCTGAGCTGTAGCTGCAATGTTGTTGATATAGCTGGCTATAGCCGGATCTGAGAGGTTATAGCCAGCACCGCCGGTAAGTCTGTTAAACCAATCCTGACGCATGGCTTCAAGCTCAACAGCGGTAGATCTTACGTCATCAACCCAAGCTGTACCCTGCGTAGTCCCATTCGCCCCCAGGAAAATTTCAATTCTATAAGCGGTCGCGCCACTGGGAATCGTAAGCGTGGTTTCGGTATAAGACCAATCATTGGTTCCTGTGAATGTAGCTAATGTTCCGTAATAGATGTTTCCGACTTTTGCTCCTGCATCGTTTATAAACTGTATTCTAGGCAGTACTTTCTCCACTACATTGGCAGTCTTGATCCACATGCCAATTCTGTACACCCCGCCTGCGCTGACACCTGTAATATCCTGACTAATCGACGAACGGGCATTCGTCGTATGTGTGATTCGGAGAGAACGGTTTCCACTATGCTTAACATCACTAACTGCGGTGTACTCAGGCGTGCCGCTGGCCGGCCAGATGGACCACGGCTTCGCCTCATTATTCTTCCAATAGTATCCATTGGTTCCATAGGCATGAGCAGGACTTGACACCGTCTCGAATCCGCCATTATCCACCGTTCCGGCTTGTGATGATGCCGCTGCCGGCCTAACACTGTTCGGGAACATGCCCAGAGGATTCTTACCGCTAAGGACGACAGCAGCAATCAGCAACATCATCATACATGTTCTTACTATGGAATTTTTCATATACGAATAATCCCTCCTCAGAAATAGGCTTAATGATGACAACGCTTACATCGGCTTCACACAAAAGACTGTGTGAATACACAGCCTCTTGCGTGAATATCATCCTGTTATTTCGCGCTGTTATATCGATCCAATGCTCCTTGATATACGGCCAAGAACTGCTCCAAGCCCATTTTGTTCAGCGTCTTCAGATAGTCATCCCACTCTTCTTCAATTCCGCCTTCCATAATCCACTTCGCATACAAACCATCTGCGTATGGATTAATGTCGCTGCCCATGGTTGCGATTTGCTGCGATTCTTCTTGACTGAAGAACAGCTTCGGCAGTACTTCTTTCGGGAAATGATCGATATAGAGCTTATCGTACTCGCTCTTCTGCTTGTAGACCGCTGTCTCATCAACCAGTCGTTCGGAATTGCTGTAGGTCATAAAGTTAATACGCGATGAGTTGCTTGGGTTATTGAATTGCTCTGCCGGATTGTTAGGGTCAAGAGCACGAAGCAGCTTTACTTTGCCATCTGCGCCCTTCTCCAAATAATCGCCGTATCTTCCTCCGTTAGCCATCTGCATCTGAATATCGTCGGAGATGACATGGTCGATCCAGCGCATAATGAGCTCCGGGTTTTGCGCGGCGTTAGTAATAGCGAAGCTGCCGCGAGAGTTAAGACCATAGGCATACTCCACGAACAAGGAATCCCCATTCGGGCCGGCTAGCGGCGGAATTGCGATGTAATCTTCCACCTCTGCGTCATTATTCGCCCATGATGTAGCACGCCAGGTTTGCATGACGCCTACGGTGCGGGGCACGGTTTTCAGCTTCGCATTATAGGCATTTCTGTCCTGTGTGAATGTCTCAACGTCGATCAAACCTTGTTCGTATAAGCGATGGAAGTATTGGATCGCTTCCTTATATTCCGGCTGGGCCAGGGAATAGATGATTTTACCGTCTTCTACCCAGATATGATTCACTGCGCCGGCTCCGTACTGATCAATCAGACCGAAGGCGCCGAACAGGTTGGAGAAGTAGCCTGAATTCGTATGAAGCAGCAATGGGATTTCATCTTTTTTCCCATTCTCATTCAGATCCGCTTTGAAGGCAATCAGCAGCTGCTCAAATTCATCCGTTGTCGTAGGGATCTCCATGTCGACCTTCTCCAGCCATGCTTTATTGACGAAGATAGGCGAATTTACCCTGACGCTCTGACGATCGCCCAGGAATGAAGGAATGCCATAGATGTGGCCGTCCGGAGCTGTAATTTCTGATCTTAATTCAGGAAACTCCTCAAATGCTTTCATCAAATTCGGTGAATACTTTTCAATGAGATCTTCCAATGGAATCAATTGGCCTGTAGCTCCATAATTCAGCAGGTCGGAATCGGTAAACATGCCGTGGCCGATAAAGGCTTCCGGTAAATCATTGGAGGCGAACACCAAGCCTTTACGCTCAGGCCACTGGCTGAGAGCAATGTCTTGCCAGTCCACTTTCACATTCGTTTCTTGCTCGATATCTTGCCAGAGCAGGATTTCATTGCTTGCAGGGAAACCGTCAGTAACGACTGTCATCAGCTTGATCGTTGCGGTCTCTTTCAATGGCAGAGTTAAATCAGATTCGTTCGGCTGCTCTGTTGACCCTGCTCCCTCCGACTCAGCAGGCGGGGCAGTTGCATTGGATGCAGTGTCGTTGGCATTGCTTGCATTGTTCGTATTGTTAGCACATGCGGCAAGCAAGATGAATACCAGCAGTATGGCTAACACTGTGCTCAGTCTTTTCGTTGTTTTCAATGGTGGGACCTCCTTGTTTTTTCACTCATATACTTAAGGAACGCTGCGCAGTCCGCTCCGTTAAGCCGCAGTTAGGGCTCGTTACGATGCCTTAAGCTTTCACTGAACCGATCATGACACCTTTCACAAAGTACTTCTGCAAGAAGGGGTAGATAATCAGGACAGGCAAGCTGCTGACAACAATTAAAGCATACTTGAGCTGCTCGATCTCATTCTGACGCCGGACGAGATCCTCTTGTCCAGTCACCAGATCTGCATCAACTTCGCTTGAGATCAGAATACCTCTTAGTACAAGCTGCAATGAGAATTTATTCTTATCACTCAAATAAATAAGAGAGTTGAAGAAGTCATTCCAATGCGTTACGCCGTAATAGAGTGTTAGAACCGCAATGATTGGAGCGGAAAGCGGAAGTACGATCTTGAAAAAATAAGCGAAATGATTACATCCGTCAATTTGTGCGGCTTCAAATAACTCATCCGGCAAAGAGGACTGCAGGAAGGTTCGAGCGATGATGACATTAAATACGTTCACCATGCCCATCACAATCATGACTGTATAAGTATCCAGCAAACCTAAATTCTTCACAAGAAGATAAGTCGGGATAAGCCCGCCGGTAAAGAACATTGGAATCAATAAGTAAATCGTCATGGCTTTCTTGCCTGCAAACACTTTTCGAGAAAGCGCATAAGCAAAACCCATCGATACCGCTATATTCAAAATAGTACCCGCCACGGTATAGAAAATCGTATTCCGATAACCGATCCAAACTTGCGTATAATCAAATACCCTTTGATAGCCGGCAAAGGTGATGTCTTTCGGTAAAAATACCATCGAACCATTATTGACACTGGTCGGATCTGAGAATGAAGCGATAACGATGAAGTACAAAGGATAAAAGACAATGAGAAGTACAATTGTAAGGATTGTATAGTTCATACAATCGAAGATGATATCCCCTTTGGATCGTGAGATATTCATAGCGCATGGCCTCCTACCAAAGACTGGAATTGGATAGTCGTCTAGCAATTTGATTGACAATAATAAGCAGAACGATATTGATGGCGGAATTAAATAGATTGATGGCCGTAGAATAACTGTATTGACTATTGATCAGACCGATTTTGTAAATATAGGTTGCAATGATTTCCTGTGAATTGGCTGTCGTTGGTGTCTGCATCAGGTACAGCTTCTGAAAGCCTACATTCATGATTTGACCAGCGTTAAGAATGAACAGGATCACTGCTGTAGGCAGAATGCCTGGTATATCGATATGTCTGATTAGCCTCCACTTGGTAGCTCCGTCCACTTTGGCTGCTTCGTATAGTTCAGGACTAATCGAGGATAACGCGGCCAAATAGATAATGCTCGACCAACCCATGTTCTGCCATATACCGGATAAGACATAAATGGTCTTGAAATAAGCGGGGTTAGCCATGAATAACACCGGCTCGCCGCCAAAGAAGACAATAATATGATTCAAAATCCCTGAACGAGGCGACAGGAACAGAAACAGCATGCCGACGATAACTACAATGGAGATGAAATGCGGCGCATAGGTCACGGTTTGAACAAGCGATTTGAAACGCTTGCTCTGCACTTGATTCAACAATAAAGCCAGTATAATGGGTATCGGAAATCCCAGCGCTAACTCATAAAGGCTGATTCCAACCGTATTCTTGATTAGGGTCCAGAATTGAAATGAGTTGAAAAACCGTTCAAAGTGCTCGAAGCCTGCCCATGGACTTCCCAGTATACCTTTCACCGCATTAAAGTTTTTAAAGGCGATGGAAGCCCCGTACATGGGGATGTAGTTGAAAATAAACAGATAGACGATTGCTGGCAGCGCTAATAAATAAATTTGATAATCTCGCATTAACTTCGCTGATATTTTCAACTTTCGAGAACTCTCCACTTCGCTTTCCTCCCGACTGTTCATGTTGCTGACCTGAATTTTTGTCTGCCTTTACTCTAAAAGAAAACGCTTTACATTGTAAATTCACATTATTTTTTGCGATATGCACGACATCCACGCTGGATCTACAAAGTTTTTGCACCGAATTAACATTTTTTTAACGAATACACACTTTATATTTTCGACGATTTGTTCAAAAGAACTGTGTTAAAATATGAACACTATATAGAGAAGATAAATCAGGGGGCTGGCTCTATTGATGAATCTTGGAAGTGCTTACAAGATGTTCTACAAGCATCTCATTTCTTATGTTGTCATCTTACTTGTACCGTTGATTATATTTGGCATTCTCATTTACTTTTACTTCATTGGGATTATTAAAGAGGATGTGCTTGCGAACAATCTGAATAAATTGGATCGCGCGCGGGAAGCGATAGACAATCAGGTCGAGCAACTTTTCACTATCAGCACGCAGTTGAATATTAAGAATACGGACTCCTTTTTCTTCCAGGATCGTCCGTTGCGGGCAGTGAATACGATTAGCGAATTAAGCAACTATGCTTCAACCAATAATTTCATTTTCGATATCTTGTTCTATTATCGCGGAGACGACTTTATCTATTCGTCCACCAGCTCCTATGAGATTCCGTTTATGCTTGATCATATTTATCAATATGAGAATTTGGATGAAGCGTCATTCAAACAACTTATTAATGAGGTCTCCAAGACGGAAGTCCGCCCTGCGGAAAATATTTATCTATACAAAAGCCGTTCCGCTTCCCGATTTGTTACATTCATCTTTCCACTGTCGATGAATGGATTCCAATATACCCGTACGGCCTTAATACTGGCCCCGGAAGCCTCTTTTCGAAATCTGCTAAAGGATTCCATGAGAGACTACAGCGGCGACACAGCCATCCTGGATGCCAGCGGACGCGTTATCGTCTCGTTGAATGACGATGAATATCTGAACTCGGACAGCTTTCAGAGCTTGCTGAATGGATCAGAGAGCCAGATCAATCGTACGATCTCGCTTCATCATAAGGATTACCTGTTCTCCTATGTGAAATCGGATCAGACGGGCTGGCAATACGTTGCATTAGTTCCTGCCGATCAGATCTTGATCAGAGTCACCACATTGAAGCTTATCCTAATATTCCTCACGGCATTCATTCTGGTCATTGGCGGAGCCATCATCTATCTAATGATGAGAATGAACTATCGGCCGATTTATCGTCTGAAACAGTATACGGACAGCTTGTGGAAGGAGAACAAGAACAGCAGTAATGAGCTTGATCATGTTCGGGATACGCTGGAATTTCTGAATGCTCGCCTGCAAGATCATTCATTGGCGGCTCGCGACTACTTCCTATTCCAGCTATTGAAGGGCGCCCTGACAACGAATGACGAGATCATAAGGAAATCACATCATGTGAGCATTAACCTCATTGATGGAGCCTATCGGGTCGTCACCTTCCAATTCAATCGAGATGTGCGGCCATTATCTGACGACACGGAGCTTATCGAGATGGAACTATTGGAGCGTCTTATGCCTGAGCCGTTCCATGGATACTTCCGCGACCAATTGGATATCGGGAGAATTGTTGTGGTGCTTGTCTATCCGGTTGCTGAACGTGAACGTCTGGATACGGCGATGGAACAGTTGAAACGGGAAATTGATACGCGGTATGGAAGCCCGGCAACACTGGGTATAGGCTCCGAGTATATGGAGCCGGTTATGGTCCCGAAATCGTATATGGAATCATTAGCTTCCATCGATTATCGGCTGCTCAAAGGGGCCGGGAAGATCATTCATTATGAAGAAATCGCCGAAGAGACGACCACGCTGGATCATTATCCGCATAGTGATCTGGAGAAGCTGAAGCTGCTCATTATGCAGGGCAACAAAGATCAAATCAATCTATTTATGGATGGGGTTGTCCACTATATGAGGACAGGGAACACCTCCGTATTCGTCGCTCGAATGGTTTGCTTCGACATCTTAAGCACAGTGCTCAGAACCTTCGATGAAATTAATAAACAGTACGCGAGCGATAAACTGCAATATCCTGACGTATTTGATCTGACAGAATTCGAATCGATCGATGAGTTGGCGGCTATCGTGCGCGGGCTGAGCGAGGATATTGAACAGTTTCTGAGAAGACAGGAGGAGAATCGCGAGCTTGACCTGATCGATCAGATGATCGCCCACTTGAGGGAGAACTATATCAACCCTGATTTTAATATCCAGCAGCTAGCGGATCACTTCAATATGTCACAGGCGAAGATCAGCCAATACTTCAAGGAACGGACGGGACAAAATTTAATCGATTACGAGACAGAGTTGAAGATGGAGCGCGCGAAGCAATTGCTTCGCACTAGCAAGCTTCCGCTGCGTGATATCGCACTTAATGTCGGCTATTACAACGTGACCAGCTTTATCCGCAGGTTTAAGCAGATCGTATCCCTGACTCCCGGCGAATTCAGAAAGCTTCATGAGCACGGGAACGAGACTCATCCATAGCGTCAAGCCTTCTCGTTTGCCGCATACCGGGTACAGAAGGTTAAGCCGGGCTCATGAGAGCCCGGCTGCTTGCCATCTCTATATCCATCGCCCGCTAGAACGATTCAATCGTCTCCGGGCGGTAATCCATGCTTATTATATCACCCGCTGCGTACTTCCACTTCCCGTCCGTATCCTTCTTAAAGGTCATGATATGGCCGGTGACGGTATCCGGGAACTCCGGTCCACTCAGCTTCCTGGTCAGCATCCTATACTTCACCGTAGCTTCGCTGTCCGTGCCTGACAAGAATTCAATATCGCTGTACTTGAACTCCAGATCGAATACTGCCATCATGTGGTCGGCCGCTGCCAATGTCTGATCCAGATCGGGATAGTCTGCCATATAGAGCAATCGCTCCGCCTCATTGTCCTCATTCTTGGCGTTGGCCAAACTCGCTTCCAACACCTCGCGGATCGCTTGTTGATCGGCCTCTGAAGTCGTTAACTCACCCTTAACAGCCAGATCGCCCCTCAGATACGCAATGAACAGAAGTTCCGAATAATAGAGCTTCCATTGTCCGCTCTGCTTCACGAGCAGATGCTGTGCAATCGACCGGTTATCTTCGAACTCTGGTCCCGCTAATTTAACAGTGGTCTGTGCAGCTTGAATGACGGCTTCATCTTCGGTCAGCGCGATCAGTTCGACATCCGAAATCTCAATTTGCAAATCATACAAGACAAGCGTCTGATTCAAGTTTGCTGCAGTCTGCTGATAGCCCGGCGAATCCGAGCTGACCGTAGATATCACGCCTTCGATATCCCCTTGGTTCGCATACTCGTAATGCAAGCCGAACACGAACTTCACTTGATCCGCAGTGTCCGCAATATAGACCACACGCTCGCGTCCATGCCAGCTGACATCCTTATCCGAATGCTCGATCACGAATCGGAGCGGAATGAACGTATAGCCATTCTTCAGCACAGGCGCCACTGCCATCTCCAATTCCTCGCCATTGACCACGGCAGTCTTGCTGCCGATCTGCAAGGCAATGGACAGGCCCTCCCTCTCGCCAGTAACCGTCTTCGTATCGGCATCCCAGCCAATCTCCAGCCCCAGCTTCTCGAAGATCGGGCGGAACGGCACCTGTGTCGATCCCTTCTCTATGAATGGCTCCACTTCAAATTCCATCAACTCATTATCAAAATACACATACACCTTGTTCGCTTCTCCGCTCTCTTCCGCGGCTACAGCGCCTGCAAAGGCTAACAGCATAACTATAATCAGTCCGGATAGCACAATTACCTTCTTCAACATGGTTAACTCTCCCACTCTCCTGTTTATTTCACCACAATATCTAACTCCGGCGCTGCGACCGAGCCATTCCATGTGAGCGCAGGAAAGTCGTTCGCGAATCGGTCAACCGCAATATAGCTGACTCCGTCCTTCACAAGCAGCGACTGAAGCGGATATCGCACGGTCTGCTCCCCCTCGCCTAGAACGACCTCCCTGCGCTCGCCGTCCCATTGCAGCTGCGCCCCAAGCGCGCTCGCCAGGATGCGCATCGGCAGGAAGACTTGTTCGCCTTTGCGAATAATATCTATTTTGCCCCAGGTTGCTAAGTCGTTGACTATCAGATTCGATCGATTCAGCTTCAGATTCAGCTTGCCAAGCCCCAGCTCATGCAGCGCGCGCAAGAGCTGCTCATGCTCGCCTGACACCTCGATATCCGGCAGGATGCCTCTGTCATGCACTTCATGGCGATTAGGCGTGAGGTACTGCTGCACGGTAACCTTCAATAAGCTGCCGCTGGTAAGCAGCGGGTAGATCTGCTGAACGATCCCCTTCCCATAGGTCTGCTCCCCAATCACAACCCCGACCTGGTAATCCTGCAACGCGCCGGCGAGCAGCTCCGAAGCGCTGGCGCTCCACTCATTCACCAGAATAATCAGCGACAGATCGGTCAGAACTTCATCCTGCGCGATAACCGGAAGCTGCTCCTCCTTGCCGCTGCGATCCTGCGTATACGCCAATGGAACATCCCCCAGGAAGTGGCCCGCAATCTCCTGCGCAGTCTGGATCAGGCCGCCGCTGTTATCCCGCAGATCCAGAATCAGGCGGCTCAGCCCCTGCGCCTTCAGCTCAGCCAGCTTCTCGGCGAATAATGCCGACGCATCCTCGCTGAATGTATACAGGCTGATGTAACCCGCTCCGTCTCCCAGCCATCGGGCATCCACAGTCGCGATCTGAATGTCGGTGTATGCCAGCTCGCGCTCGATCAATTCCCCATCGCGAAGCACAATGACATGCACCGATTCCCCCAGTTCGCCAAGCTGCGCATCCATAAGCGCATAGTAAGAATCCATCGTAATCGGCTCGCCGTTCACCTCGACTAGCAAATCGCCTACTTGCAGTCCCAGCTTCTCTGCCGTGGACCCCTCTAGAATCGTATTTATGTAGAACTCCCCGTCTTCCTCATCCAGCACTAGCCCTGTTCCCTGATAAATATAATCAACCTGATTCATATAATCGTCGAAGCCATGCTGTGTGAAATGCTCCGTATACGGATCACCGAGACCCCAGATGATTCCCTCAATGGCATATTGAATTAATTCTTCCTCTGTGAAGCCGTGTAGATGGAACTTCAATAACAGGTCTATCGTTTCGTCCAACTCTGTATACTTGCCTGCTTCCTTCGCCGCTGCTCCTGATGGAACCACTGCTATGAGACAGCACAGGCATACCACTAGCACGCCAAGCCAGCGCCGCAATGTTCGCAAATTTGTCACTTGAGTACATATCCCCCATTCGATGAAGTCAATAGTAGGAGTATATACCATCATCACTCTCGAATGTTGTCGATTCATGTTGCTGCTATATTTAAATTTCAGATTAAATATAGTGCTTCCAACAAAGACAAGGACCGATCCTTTCGAAGGAACGTCCTTGTTCATATCGGGAGAGACATCTCTCCTTTTCGAATGTTACATTTCGTATCATCAACTAGTCACTTATGCCCTGGTTCACCTGATACGAGCGAATAACCGCCCCCCCGGCCTTCATCCAGCTTTGCAGCAGCGGTTTCCTGTCTCGTCAGCATCACAAGATCAGCCAGCTGTCCAGACTGGCCGGCCAACGCATTGCTCGCCACTCCCTTCGACTGCTCACGCTCAAGTACAACTAGAATCGTCTGGACTATAATCTTCAAATCCAGGAGGAATGAATAGTTTTTAATATACATCAGATCATACCGCAGTTTATCGGACGAGCTGGTTGTATACTTCCCTTTCACCTGGGCAAGACCAGTCAAACCCGGCTTAACTGACATGCGATATATATAATGGGGGATTTGCTGCTGGAATTGATTGATGAAGTACTCCCGTTCAGGCCTCGGCCCAACCAAACTCATGTCGCCCTTGATGACATTGATCAGCTGCGGCAGCTCGTCCAGTCTAGTTGATCTGAGCAGCCCTCCGAGCTTCGTAATCCGATGATCGCGATCGGCAGCCAGTACAGGGCCTGTATTCACCTCGGCATTATCCACCATCGTGCGAAACTTGAGCACCATGAACGGGACGCCATTCAGCCCGAGCCGTTCCTGCTTGAACAGTGCACTTCCCTTCGATGTAAGTGGTATGAGCACAAGCAGCGCCAGCATAATCGGTGACAGCAGGAGAAGCAGGACGGACGATAAGATCCAATCCAGCGAACGCTTGAGAATACGCTCATGTAGACTTAACTCCGAAGGAATGATGGAGTACACCAGAAGGTCGTCGATCAGCTGCATCTCTGATCCAACCAGGAACAATTCGTAAAACTCTGGAACGATCAATACCTCAAGCTTCCTATTGCCTGCCAGGCGGAGCACATCCGTCTTGATCTCGGGCGTCAAATCGTCGCTGAGCAACAGCAGATCGACCTCCCCGATCATTGCTTCCAGCTCTTCCTTGTTCCACTCCGTTGCTAACATAACACCGTGCACTTCAAACCAGTGTCGCCTACGGAGCACCATTCGCTCGATGATCGACCTGGCGGTATCAGAGTGCTCCGCGATAATCATCGTCCGCTTCCTACCGGTGCCTAAGAACTGAACATACATGAGCAGGGATCGAAGCAGGAACATAGTGATCAGCTGCATACATAGCGCGCACAGTACCTCCAAACGCGACCAAGTAATAAAATGTACGAAATAGTCAATCAGAACAATCTGCAAAGTAATCATCCCATGACAGACCGCCACATTGTACATGTTCTTGGCGAATGATCTCCTGCCGGATAAGTTGTACAGATCAAACAACCAGAAGTTAATCAACACGAGCAAACCGAGCCACGGCATGCGCTGAATGAACGCATACAGCAGATCTACGGTGCTCTCAGCATGCGGGAACACATATTTGAATACGAACAGACTGCTAATCATGATCGCTGCTACATCCACAACCGCCACGAACAGCTTCATCCCGCTGAGCCGGAATAACTTATCCATCTTGCAACCTCCTACATTTACGAACGATTCTACCCTAATTCCGCATAGATGTTGTCGAGCTGTTGTGCGATGCGACGCACCTCATACTGTTCTGCGCTTGCCCTGCTGTTGTTACCCATCGCTTCTCTGAGCTCAGTATTCTCGTACAGCTCCGACAATGCTCGGGTCACCGCCTGGGCATCCCCAACTGGCACCACATATCCGTTCACACCGGGAGCCACAATCTCGCGGCTTCCGCGCACGTCGGTCACGATCATCGGCTTGCCGGCGGCCGATGCTTCCTGCAGCACCTTCGGCAATCCCTCGCGCTTCGACAGAAGTGTCAGCACATCGCATAGCTGCAGCAGCTCCGGCACATCCCGCCGAAATCCGAGAAATCGGATCTCCTCGGTCAACCCTAATGTGCGCACAAGTTCCTTCAGCCTGCTCTCCAATATGCCCGTGCCTGCCAGCAGACAAACAATCGGCACGCCCATACGCTTAAGCTCCAACACGCTGTATATGAGCTGCTTATGGTTCTTGTTCCCATTCAACTCCGCTAGACAGAGCACTGTGAAGTGATGCTCCGTAATACTAAGCTCGGACTGAAGCCGCTTCCTCCGCTCAGCGCCAAGCCCCTGATAGCGACTAACGTCAACACCGACACCCGGGATATACACCACCTTCTTGCGAACAGGAAAATACTTCGCACGCTCATAATCCTCGCGGTTAATCGTGATCAGCACATCAGTGAAGCGGGCCATCATCCATTCCACCGGATAATACAGCAGCCAGTTCCGCAGCGGCGCCCCCTTGTAGAAGTGAAATCCGTGCGCCGTGTACACGACCCGCCTACGGCCGGTTAACGCAGCGGATATGCGGGTGATTACACTGGCGTTCGGTGTATGGACATGCACCAAATCGTATTGCTCCTGATCGAACCATCGCATTAGACTCCGCAGCGCGATATAATTGCCGGGATGCAGCGGATGGCGGCTGAAGGCAATATCGCGGCAGACGATCGACTGCCCCTCCACATCGATCTTGCAATGATCCGGCTTGCCATACGCGTGCACAATATGGCCATCTAGCTGCAGATCGGTCATGAAGCGAATGTGGAAGTTGGCCAGATGAGAGAATACTGTTGCCACGTAGGCGATCTTCTTCGCTGACGCTACCATTTACCCCGCCTCCATGAAGCGCGCATAGATCGATTCCCAGCGCTCTATAATGACGTTCATATCGAACATCTGACGGATGTATGCGCGTCCGCACTCACCCATCGCCGCTCTTCCTGCTGCAGGCAGAGCCATCATTGCTGTCATCGCCTCGGCCAACCGTAGCGAGTCGGCCGGCGGAACTATTAGCCCGGAACGGCCGCTCTGTACAATCTCGCGATTGCCGCCGGCATCGGTGGCGACAATCGGCAATCCGCATGCGGACGCCTCGAGCAGCACCATCGGCATGCCCTCCCACCTGGAGGACATAACATAGGCGTCTGAAGCCCGCATTAGACGAATCACATCATCGCGAATGCCGAGCTGCTTCACCTTATCCTGCAAGCTGTGCGATTGAATCCACTGCATGACCTCCTGCTCGAGCTCGCCCTCGCCGACGATGAGCAGCACACAATCCTCGCGCGTCTGCGCAGCTGTCTTGAACGCGCTCAGCAAATTGGGATAATCCTTGGCTTCCGTCAAGCGGCCGACCGCAAGCCAGATGAAGGCATCCTTCATGCCAAGCTCAGCGCGAACAGCCGCCCTATCCTCAGCTGCGCTGTCTCTTGCCGCTTCGAACACACTTGAATCAATCCCATTCGGAATGAACACAATCTTCCTTCTCGGCACCGCCTTAATCTGTATAAAGCGTTCAACCGCATCATGACTGACGTTCGTCGTCAGCTCGCACAGCGGATCGGTCAGCCGATACAGCAGCATTCTCAGCATACCTCCTTCGTTGCTGTTATGTGCCGTAGTAATTAACACTGGCATACTGGCGCGAGTGAACAGCCTAGTCGCCCTAGCCAGCAGATTGGCGTGAACGAGGTGGCTGTGCACAATATGCGGCTTGATCCGGTTCAGAATACGTCTGAGCTTCATAATCGCGCGCGGATCAGGAATGCCTCTGCGCATGTCAAGATGCTCGAAGCCGATGCCCTGGCGGACGAGCTCCTCATACGGTGCGGTTGGCTCGGTCATAGATATGATATGAATGCTCCAGCCCTTCGCGAGGAAGCCGCGGGCCAGTTGAACGACCTGCTGCTCGGCTCCAGCGCGGTTAAACGATGTGAGCAGGAAGACGATAGTATTCACCAGAGGTTGCTCCCTCCTTCTTATTCTTCACATTTATGGCCAATGCCGTAAATGCAACCAGCACATATTCATAATTAGATCCTAGATTCCCACTTATCAGTGCATACCCGAGCGTCTGAACAAGCATAACCAGCAGCATTGGATGCTGCCTCGCCGCATAACAGGATGCTGCAAAGGCAAGTGACCATAACGTTATGCCAATAAGACCCAGTTCAGCAGCGATTTCCAGCACGATATTATGTGGAAACGTCTGTGTTGCCGGCGGCGTTATGCCGCCTAGACCACTGCCGAGTACCGGGTGCTCGGTGAACTTCTCGATGGCGCCGGCCTGCAGCGACAGTCGGCCCACGTAGTTGGCATCAGACTTCAACTGCGAGCTGTCAGCCAACACATTGAATCGGCTCCCCTCCACTAGCTGGATCAGAGGTCCATAGTAGAGAACCGATAACGCAGCTGCAATCAACGACAGACCGATCATAGCCCGCCTCCAGCCCCGTCCCATCATTGGCATGCCGTTCCTGCGCCGCCTCAGCATGACAATGCCGACAACAAGCAGATTCGCGAGCAGCAGCGCGATGATCGGGCCGCGCGACTGCGTCGCCAGCGCCGATACGAGTGACAGTCCGATTGCAGCCAAGCGCAGGGGCAACGGTATGCCCTTCGCCCATAGCGCTATGGTGACGACTAACAATGACATCCGCGAATCATAGATTGGATTGCTGCCTGGCATCGTAAGCCGTCCTGGGTATTCCAGCGTGTGCACACCGAAGGCCAGATGGAAAGCGGCATACAGCATGCCCATTAACAGCACACTGTTCCAGGAGAATACGCCGTACCTGCGGTAAACCAAGTAAATATAGATACCGGGAATAATACCGCGAATAATCAGAATAGCTGTCTTGGTCAATCCGACAGTATCATGAGCTGCCCACATCACGGAGACGATACCGTACAGCAGGAACACAAACCAAAGCCATACCCCTGGATCGCGAATAATCCCCCAAGCTCGCGCTGGCCTCGTCAGCATCGCTGCTACCACCGGCAACAGCGGCAGCAGCCATAGCAGATGAAGCGGACTGCCTGGCAGTACCTGCTTATAGGTGTACCCGATAAATCCGAAGAACAGGCTGAATCCAAGCAGAAGACCGGCATCCAGCTTTAGATCCAGTTGCATGATGCACAGCAGCAAGAAGACCCCTATACTGGCTCCGAGCAGTAGCAGGAGGATCATAGGCGTACTCAGCATGGCTTCTTCGCAACCTCTGCCATGAAGGTAATCCTGTGCGCTTCCTTCACCTGTGTATCCAGATGACCGATAAGCTCTCGCCCAATCCGCTTACCGCTCCAGCTTTCCGCGAACGTGGTTATTCGTTCTAGATGCGGGACAATATTATCTGCGACGTTAGGTAGCTCTAGGATGAATGGCGGTATCTGCGCGAAGTCTGTCTCCTTATACCCCATAATGACTGGGATCCCGTAAGCCAAGTATTCGCGTACCTTCAGCGGGGAGGCTTCCTCCATCCGCTTGCGGTGGAGGGCGAGCGTACCGATCGCAATATCGGCTCTGCGCATCAGCGGTTCATACTCCGATCTCGTTAACTTGCCATGAAAGCTCATGTTTCCTGGAACCGGTCCGCTCAGCTCCTTCGCTTCGATACCGATCACATCGAATATCCATGACTCGCGCAGCTTGGCCAACTGAACTAGCTTGTCTACTCCTTGCCAGCTCTGGCCTGAGGAGCCAATGAATACGAACCGAATTGTGCGATTGTTCGGCGGGGAAGACGGCTGCACGCCAGCCAGCTCGAAGCCGTTGCCGATCACGATATAGTTATTCACATATTTGCGGAACTGCTCCAGCTCGGACAGCTCGCGACTGACATAGATACAGCCCCCTCCCATGCGAAGCAGCCTCGCTCGGGTCAGACGGTGATACCAATATCTGAGGCCGCCGGAGAGCTGCATCTCGGTCAAATCATTCGTGTTAATCTCCAGCACCGACGGCACTTTGCGCAGCAGCCGACGAAGCGCCGGATAATACAGATCGAAGCGGTGATAGATCACATCCGGCCCCCAGCGTTCCAGCCGTCGGCATAAGACGCGCATCTGGTTGAACCGGCTGCTCCAGTCGTCATATCGCTGTACGAATACTTCCGCCTGACCGCTATGGAAGCCCCAATTCTCACAACCATTGTTCGTATACACGAATATCGCCGCATCATGTCCGAGTCGCCGCCACTCACCAAGCTGCGAGACGACCTTCTTGAACACCCCGCTCACAGGTCCTTCGTTCCAATGGATCAAATACGCGATTCTCAACCGTCAATCCCTCCAGATCTTATATGAGTCGGTTGATGCTTAACTTATCTCGAGCAGCTTCATATACAACCGCATCTCTTCATCCTTCACCAATTGGCTGTTATGCCAGAGCAGTGTGAAGTCTCCGTTAAATGCTTTGCAGATCTCATAATGCCGTGTGATCGAATCCAACGCATGATCACCCTTCAACCCCATATAGCTCGAATGCAGCACCGTCTGCTCCATCACGATGAGCGGCCGCTCCTTCAGCTTCAGCGGCTTGCGTGACTTGACATTATAGGCCGTGTATTCATAACATACACCGCAGCGAAAACCCAACATGTCGGCATAGGTGAGTGTACTGTCATAATTCAGACCGGCATCTTCATAATGCTGCCACGTATCAGGCGCGCGCCAGCGCAAATAGTGCTGGCGCCCTCCCCATTCCCGCTGCTCGATGCCGTTGGCTTCAGCGACTCGAATGAGCTTGTCAAACTGGCGCTTAATGCTGTCCCGGTCCAAGTACGTGTGGAAGCTCGGATGCAATCCGATCTCATGGCCGCGCGCATGAATGTCTCGCAGTAGCCGCTGGATCGCCGGATCCCCGATTCGATAATTGCCATCCAGGCTGTGCTCCATCTGCTCCGTAATGAAGTAGAATGCACTTCGAATACCTGTCTTCTCGCTCATATTCATAATCCATTCGAATGTATTGAACGGATCGCGCGATAGATCTCCTCCTCTAGCATGCCAATATCCGATCGCCTTCTTATAACCGGATTGAAAGTCCAAACGCTTGATCACATCAGAGGCGACTTCCTTATAGATGGTGAAGCTTCGCTTGCCCTGCACATAGAAGGGCCAATCGACATCATGACTGATGAGCCGCCTAGGCGTTCTTCTCCTTCTGCGCATGCGCGGCCACAGCGCGAACAGTGATTCCCACAGCAGCTCCACATACTCGTTGATGATCGGCCGGTGCAGGAAGCCGGCTCGATAAGCGACCGAATCGTATGCTGAGAATCGATCAAGCGCATCACGCTGCGAGACGACGCATTCCTCGTATCGGGAGAGCATGAACATCGCACTGCCGAATAGATCAATACCGCAATAGATATGCGCGGATGACTTCTCGTAGTAGCGCCCGCTCGTACTCCGCACTCCATAGATCACGGGCATTCGCACACCGCGGTGCTCGAATTCGTCCAACGGCAGCTGCGGCAATGAAGCGACGCTCAACCACTGTGCGTCATCCATCTGTAGAAACCGGTCGGCGATGACCAACCTCTTGCTGCTCTCGGTTTCGCTGTCCATACCGCTCTCCATGACACCGGCGCCATTCATGCTTAGTTCAATCGTGCTTCTCGGCTCGAATACTACCGTGTAAGTCAGCCCGAGAAACTGCCGCATCACGACATCATAGATATAGGAGCGTTCAGATTTACAGGTCAAGGGCGACTTTATGATAATCATGCTAACCATTGACCGTATTCTGATTGAATTGCAGCCACTGCCTGCCAGACTTGAACAGTTCCTTGTAGCTCGGCACCCGAATTCCGTAATACGGGATCAACTCTCCTTGCCATGCCGCCTTGGACTCCGATACGGAACGAATATTGGCTCCGCACAGATCAAACGTCTGCACGCCGCTCGCATGAAGATCCTGCAATTCATAGCTGAGCAGAAGCTGGGATACCCCGTAGGAGAGATGCTCGCTCTTGCTGCCGGCCAACCAGCCGATGGCGTGACCATTACCCTGCAGAATCGAGATACTTGAGCTGACCGGTTCTCCATCCTTGGCATAGCACACGAAGCTGCGGAATCGCTCGTCGCCGAACAGGCTTCGCGCCAGCTCCAAGTCCTGAATCGTCAATTGATGACTGAATCCCTTGCGATTCTCCGTTCCGATTAAGCATTCATGCACATCAGTTAGATTAGTCGTGCATTCTGCTCGGTAGCCGGCGGCAGCGGCTTTCTTCAACTTACCCCGAATGGCAGTCGTTAAGGCTTCCTTCGAATAGGGCAACTTCAAGTAGTATGTATATTTGACGTCAATCTTGAAATTTCTCCATATGAATGGACGTACATCCTGGATATGCGGCGGCAGAATGAAATTAGCCGATCCCGCAACCTTAAGCATCTCATCCGCAAGCTTATCCGCGAACACATGCCATTGCTTGTTAACGCGATAAGGTTTGCTTGTTGGTGTAGCCTGGAACACGGTCGGATGATACGGGTTCAGCGGCGGAAGATAGAGCCTGCCTTGCTTGTTCAGGAAGAATACACTCTCACAATACGCCTCTGAACCCGGTTCTTGACAGCTGAACACCACCGCTTCGCAATTCCACTTGAGACGATTGAATTCAGCCCATTGGTGCAAGAAACTCAGACTATCCATAATCGAACCTCTCAACTCCCTTCATTCGTATCATCTGCTTGCTTATTCATCCGCATGAACCTTCTCGCTGAATACCAAGACAGGCCCAAGTGCAGCAAGTAACCGATCGTACCAGCAATACTGAGGTACACAATCGCAATCTCCGCGCTGCGGTGAAGGAAATGGGCTAGGAAGATCGCGAACAATACGATCATGGTCCGGGCGATTTCCCGGTATAAGTGCAAATCCTGCCTCTCCATCACATCGATTGTGATACCAACTGAATTGGCGACAAACTGAGCTAGATACATAAAGGATAAGATCCGCATAAATTCGCCGGACTTCTGCCACTCGCTCCCGAAGAATAGGGCGAACAGCGGCGGTGCGAACAGGTCGAGCACAATGACCACAACCAATCCGAACAAGAACACATTCCTTACTGTCTTAAGGAACAGACTGTACAGCTTGTCTGGGTCCTGATGGATGCGCCTGGACACCTCGGATAGGTAGACCTGCGTCACGGAAGTTCCGATGAGCGTCATCGGTGATCCGAGTATGCGCTGCCCGAGTGTGAACCAGCCAGCCACCTGCGGACCGTAGAAGGCCGCAAGCATAATATTGGGCAAGTACAAGCCAACGCTGTTGAGCACATTGGCTGCACTGGCCAGCAGCGGAAACCGGCGATAGCGATAGGCGCCTTCCTTCATATCCTCCCAGGTTGTCTCCATCGCTTGCTCCTTGACATCCCTCCGCCACAGCTTCCACTGCGGGATCAGCCCTGCCGCGCGTCCTAGCGTATCGCCGATAATGAGACCAAGCGGACCAAGATGGAAGATGCTGAGGAACAGCTGACTGAGCACTTGACTGCCGCTCTGCGTATATTTGGCCCGCGCTAGCTGCTTAAAGTACTTCTTGCGAATCGACCAGTAGCTAAGGATTTGATAACAGCCAGCCGCGAACAAGCATAGGGAGAAGATAATGAAGTAGCTGCGCAAATGCGGCTGATTCGTCCAGTGATGCGTGATCGGATCATAGAGGGCGTAGATGCCTACCCCACTCAGTATGCTGACCCCGACACAGATGAACAGCGACAGTCTGAGTATGGTAGACGCTTCCTCATCAGCCTCCGGTAAGGTGATCGCGTATTCGTATGACAAGGAGACGACCATCAGCAGCATAGCGATCACGGAGATGAATACCGAATACGTCCCATAATCCGCCGGGCTGTATATATGGGTCAGGATCGGCAGCGTGGCCAGCACAATGACCTGACTGATCAGCGTCCCCCCTGCGAGCACCATGACATTGCGCAGGAAGCTTTCGAGCGTCAGCTTCTTGATCGTTTGGCGCACCAATTGCATATTCATAACGCAGCGATCAGCCTGTCCGCCACATAACGCAATGTATGTGACTGAATTTGCGGCCATAGCGGCAGGGACAACACTTCACCGGACAGCTGCTCTGCTATCGGCATGCGCATGCGAAGCGATGCATACACCGGCAGCTGATGAACCGGTACGGGATAATAAATCATACTCATCACGCCATCCTGCTGCAGCTTCTCCTGTACCTCATCGCGCTTCCCACCTAGAATGCGAACCGTGTATTGATGATAGACATGCTTGCCGCCGTATGCGGCTTCACTCGGCGTAATGACGCCATCTACACCGCTCAGCAGCTTCGCATATTCGTCCGCCGCCCGTCTTCTCCCTTCGTTCCAGCTATCCAGCCGTGGCAGCTTAATGCGCAGTACTGCCGCCTGCAGCTCGTCCAGCCTGGAGTTGAAGCCGACGATCTCGTTGTGATACTTCTTCCTCGAGCCGTGAACCCGAAGCATGGCTACCTTGGCGGCGTAATCGGCGTTATTCGTTGTTAATAAGCCGCCATCGCCGTACGCGCCGAGATTCTTGGACGGGAAGAACGAATAACAGCCGATATCGCCAATCGTGCCCGTCATCCTTCCGCCAAGCGAAGAACCGAATGCCTGCGCAGCATCCTCGACTACGAGCAAGCCGTACGAACCGGCGATAGCCATTAACCGGTCCATCTGAACAGGCTGGCCGAACAGATGCACGGGAATGATGGCTTTCGTTCGTGGTGTGACAGCCGCCTCAAGCTGATCCAGATTCATATTGTAGGTAGCCATCTCCACATCGACGAACACCGGCGTCGCGCCGACCTTGCTGATCGCCTCGGCCGTAGCGAAGAAGGTGAACGGCGTCGTAATGACCTCGTCGCCCGGCCCGATGTCTGCAGCCATCAACGCCAGCACAAGCGCGTCCGTCCCGGAGTTCAACGAGATTGCATGGTTCACGCCGAGGTAATCGGCAACCTCCTGTTCGAATAACTTGACGTTCGGACCCATGATGAACGAACCGGAGTCGAGTACCGCCTCGAAAGCCGCCATCAGATCAGGCTTTAATTGATCAATCTCATCGGCCATATCCAACACTTGTACAGGTTTCATCTACCAACCTCCACTCTCTCTTTGGCAATACTGTCATGCTCCATTATGTATCCTCGACTACATGACGAACAGGCCGTTCTGCCGCTCTGGAGATTAAGCGGCTGACCGCACTCGCACACCCAGCCGATCTGTCTGGCGGGTACCCCGGCATACAGCGAGTAGGCGGGCGTGTCACGGTTAACCACCGCTCCGGCGGCGATGAACGACCACTCACCGATCGTCACCCCGCATACGATCGTTGCATTCGCCCCGATCGTGGCACCGCGCCTGACGACCGTCTTCAAGTAAGCTTCACTCGTATTGCGCGGGAAGGCGGACCTCGGCGTTCGTACATTCGTGAAGACCATGCTCGGACCGCAGAAGACGTCGTCCTCCAGCACGACCCCCTCATAGATTGAGACGTTGTTCTGAATCTTCACGCCATTGCCTACGACGACATGGTCAGCGACGAATACATTCTGCCCTAGGCTGCAACGCTCTCCAATGACCGCCTGTGCGGACACATGCGTGAAGTGCCATATCTTCGTATGTTCACCGATGCTCGCTCCATCATCCACAATTGCGGATTCGTGTTTAAAATAGTTCATCCAGCGTTCGATCTCCTCGCTACAATAAGTGATATACAGCCGGTTTCGCCCTGTTCTTCATGCCATTGCGCGTATCGAGCAGGCAGGAGGCTCGGCCGATCAGCTCGTAATCGAACTGAGTGTGATCGGTCGTGATCACGACGATATGAGCCTCGCGGATTCGCTGTTCAGTCAGCTCCACGCATTCATATATTTCGCCCCGCAGCCTGAATTCCTTAATCTGCGTGTCGCTCAGCACCACCTTCGCGCCAAGCTGCTCCAGCAGCTCGATAATTCTGAGTACAGGTGATTCCCGACAATCATCGATATCCTTCTTGTACGCTACGCCGAGCAAGTATACGGTTGACCCGCGTACGGGCAAGCCTTGCTCATTCAGGATGTCACTGATCTTACGCACAACGAATTCAGGCATCGACTGGTTGATCTCACCGGCAAGCTCAATTAACCGTGTATGGTAGTTGAACTCCCTGGCCTTCCAGGTCAAGTAGAACGGATCGATCGGAATGCAATGCCCACCGAGTCCCGGGCCCGGATAGAACGCCATAAACCCATACGGCTTGGACTTGGCGGCATCGATCACCTCCCACACGTTAATGCCCATCCGGTCGCATAGAATGGCCATCTCATTCGCAAGCGCAATGTTGATATGGCGGAATGTGTTCTCGTAAATCTTCTCCATCTCAGCCACCTCGGGAGAAGACACCATGTGTACATCTCCCTCGAGCACTTCCCGATACAACGTCGCCGCTGCCTCTCCGCAGCGCTTCGTCACGCCGCCGATAACCTTAGGGGTGTTCTTCGTGTTGTAAACCTTGTTGCCGGGATCAATCCGTTCGGGGGAATAGGCCAGGAAGAAGTCGGTTCCGCATACGAGGCCGGAGCGCTCAAGTATCGGCCTCACCAGCTCGCTCGTCGTGCCCGGATACGTCGTGCTTTCCAGCACGACGAGCATGCCGGCATGCAGGTGCCACGAGATTACCGCAGCCGATTTCTCTACATAACTCGTATCCGGCTGCTGATGAATATCGAGCGGTGTCGGCACGCAGATCGCAACCGCGTCGACTTCGCTCAGGAATGTGTAATCGCTAGTTGCGGTGAGCCGCTCTTCCCCGACCATCCGTCGCAGCTCCTCGTCAACGATATCGCCGATGTAATTAATGCCGCTGTTCACCATATTCACCTTCTCCTCCTGCACATCAAAGCCGATAACTCGGTAGCCAGCCTTCGCCTTCTCTACCGCGAGCGGCAATCCAACGTAACCTAGACCGATAACACCAATCACGGCCGTCTTGCTCTTCAGCTTATTGATAAGTGGATGGAGCACATCCGCTTCCTGCCTAGTTGATGCCAGCGCCATAATATAGATCCCTCCCTCCGTGTGATCCGGCAATCAATCGCTCTTCCTTACCCTTGTCTATTTCAAGCACCAGCTGAATGGCTTGTCTGCCGTCACTTGCAGTAACAATCGGATCTCGATTGTCTTTAATGGCATGCACCATATCCTGAATAATAATCTGGTGGCCCGGCACCCCGAATGGATCGCGATCAACCTCGCTGATCCAGGCCGCAATCTGTTCATCCGACATGGACGAGCAGCGCCAATGCTTAATCCAGTTCGCTGTCTTGCCGCTAATCACGGCATACCCGTATTCACCGAATACGCCGATCGTCTCCTCCAGATTCTCTTCGTAGATCGCCGTCGTTGCCTCTACCGTACCTAATGCCCCATTCGTAAATCGAAGCGCGGCAACCGCCACATCCTCCGCCTCGATATGTCGAATGCGCGTATCCACGAGCGACTTCACGCATTCGACAGGCCCCATGAGCCATTGCAGTAAATCCAGGCTGTGAATCGCCTGATTCATCAGTACGCCGCCGTCCATCTGCTTGGTCCCTCGCCAAGCGGCTTGGTCATAATAAGCTTGACTCCGGTTCCATCTGACGCTTACGCTGGCATGACTCAGCTTGCCGAACCACTCATGCTCGAGCGCAGTCTTCAGCTTCTGGACGGCTGGGCGGAATCGATTCGGATGAACGACCGCCGTCTTCACCTGATTCCTGCTCGCAGCGCGAATCAGAATGTCCGCATCCTCCAGCGTCAGCGTCATCGGCTTCTCAATAATTAGATGCTTGCCCGCATTCGCGGCCGCCAGCGCATGCTCGATATGCAGGCCGCTCGGTGTGCAGATGCACACGACCTGGATGCTCGGCTGCTTCTCCAGCATCTCGGCTATATCGGTATAGCCAGTAACTTGCTCGGCCGCTGTCATCGCAGCCAGTCTGCCCGGATTCGTGTCGCAGATCGCAACCAGCTGCGCCCCTTCGGCATACCGGATTGCTTCGATATGTTTGCTGGCAATATGTCCACAGCCTATAATGGCGTAATCGATCATGCCGATGTCCCCTTTCAGTCATACATCTAGTACCACAATTGAATCCTATAGCTATGTATGCAACCCGTTAATTTGCGACCGATCTGGACAATCGCCTGGCACGAGGCCTTTGCTTGGCTTGCTTCTGACTCTCCAACAACAAGGCGACGCTCATACCGACGAACAATCCAATGAATGTGCAAATCGCGATATTAAAAACCTTCTTCGGACTGACAGGCTCAGACGAATCGTCATATACTGCAAGATCGAGCAAGGTCACATTTGAATTCATAATGATTTGCTTCGATAGACTCACGAAGGATTCTGCGAATGCATTCGCAATAGCAACCGCTTCTCTCGGGTCATCCGAAGTGACATAGGTCTCAATAATCAATGTTGCCGGGTCCGTCTGGACCTTCACCATCTTCAGCATCTCACCGGGACTATGCGGCGTATTTAGCTTGCTCTTCACATCGCTGGCAATGAACAAGCTCTGGATTGCCTCTTCATACGTCTTCGTCAGCAATTGATTGGCCATGATACTCGTATATCGGCTGTCTCTGTCGTCATCAGGAATGGAGTTGGAAATGAGCGTTGTCTTCGCTTCGTACATCGGTGTCATCCACCAATTGAGGAATACGCCCAACCCGATGAATACGATTGCAATTACCAAAAAAACAATAAAGTGACGATGCAGCGCTTTGAACAAAAACCGGGTATCCATCCTTTCACCTCGCATAAGTTTTTCGCAGCGTCCTTGAACGCCCCCACACCTCCTCCTGCAGTTCCTCCATATTCATACTCTCCATCCCATACTTGGCTCGCAAATGCTCATAGTGGTCAATAACAGCTTCCAGAAACGTTAAGTTCTCAACCGGATGACTGGCGAAATTATAAGGATGCCACCACAGGTGGTACACGAGGCCATGCTTGGCTGCATAACTCATTGCGTCCCGGATGCGCTTCAATCTGAATCGATCTACAGCTTTCAGTCGCTTGGAGTACGGTCTCAAGAAGTGGCTTGCCGGCAAGTTAACCGATGCTTGCTTACGAACCTGGTCTAGCGAATAGCAGTGGAAGCCCGTCATATTGAGATAGGTGTCAATGAGTCGAAAGATTCTCTTGTAGAAGGGATCCTCTGTGCTGTATCCTTGATGGTAGAGTGAATGCGCGGGATTGCCCCGGTAGGCGGTAATACCCAGCTCCCCCAGCAGCGGCAAGTAGTCCTCATTGCATTGATTTCTAGGGAATACAAGACTGTTCAGCTTGATCCCATGCCTGTCCGCTATTTGTACAGCCGCCATTAAATCAGCCTTGAATTGATCCTTGGTCTGCCCCTTCTCCATACAGTAATAATGGGAGAAAGTATGAGAAGCGACTGTCTGATGCTTCGTTTCCCGGATCATGCTTACGATGGACTTCCCATAATGCATTGGATCGGACTGTTCATCATCCCCCCATACGCCGGACTCTATATACGGGTATGGAGACAGCTTGTCATTGTCATAGGCAGGCCGAATCGATGGCAGCACTTTAAGAATGTCTGGCTTCTGATCAGAGAACAGCAATCCTACAGTTGCCCAGGTCGCATGAATATTCCGCTTCTCGAACAGCTCCAGTATGCGAGGTATGACCTGCCTCTCCATGGACATCGTACGTTCATATTGCTCGATGCCCAGTATGTCTCGAACACCCCAGAACTGTTCATAGTCCAAGGAGATAACCCAACATCCTCTATAGCGACTAATACGATCACCTGCTTTATAATGTTACATTTTGTAACCACAATGGGAGATAAGCCCCTCGTAATAGTGGTATTTCATATACTCTGAGTGGCTTATTGTGTGCATGACACTGTTCTACAACTCTACTACAAATATTATGATATGATACGTTTCGTAACAAGTCAAGAGGGATTTGAATGTCAAATGCGGTCGAAATGGTGTAATACGGATAAAGGTGAGTGGATAAATCGAATGAAATGGAAATGGAAGCTCATCGTGATTTTTTTGCTCGTCAATATCATTATCATAGTAGTCGGTTCATCCTATTCATTACTAGACAACCGCCCGGCCGTAGATGCACCGTTGTCGCTGAGCAGGGAACGCACCTTCAATGTCCGCGACTTCGGTGCAATGGGCGATGGTATTCAAGACGATGCATCGGCGATTCAACTGGCGCTGGACAAGGCAGCCCAGTACAGGCCGGCGGCTGTGTATCTCCCCGCCGGCCAATACAAGGTAAGTACCTCGAAACCGTTGACTGTTCCCGCTAACGTCACTGTTTTCGGACAAGGCGAACAAACGGTCATTCAGGCGGACTCCGACCGCTTCGGCTGGCAGCTGCTGCGAATCCACGGTGATCATATTACTTTGAATAAGCTAGTTCTCGACGGACGCCGCTCAGTTAACCGGGTGATCGTTGTAGAGCCGGGCAGCATGGATGTTCGCTTGTCTCGCGTGACGATAACAGGCGCATCACAAAGCGAGGACCGAGACAGCCCGTACCATGATCAAGTCGTCTCCGGCATTATCATTCTTGGCGACACGGCGCGCATCGAGCTTGACGATATCGATATCTATGACATTCATGCGCCTTATGGGGACAAGATCGCTCGGGGGATTTATGCAACAACGACATGGAATTCACGTGAGAAGCCTCCTCGGCAGGTATCCGTGACGCATTCACGCATTCGTAAGGTAGGTCCGGCCAAGGATGGCGACTGTATCTACTTTGAGGATCAAGGCAAGGAAGCTGTCGGGGCTACGGCTATTCATTCAGACAGCGTCATTAGCGGCAATATATTCAGCGGCTGCGCCAAGCGGGCGATCAAGCTGTTCGCCGACGGCGTAACCGTAAGCGACAACGATATTGATAATACCGGCATGGTGGCGAATATGTTCGCAGGCATCAGTGCGTACGGCGACGATATTACGATCGAGGGGAATTCTATTGGCGGTACGGGAAGCTATTATGCTGCGGTGGAGATTGGCGCTAGTGTGGAGGTGCAGCGTGTGCACATCGTCGGCAACACGATACAGATGGGCGAGCTCAGCCGGCAGAAGGACACAACCGGCATTCGGGTCGGAAGCATTGTTGATTTCGTGATTGCGAACAATCGAATTGAACATGGTGAGCGGGCGATATGGATTTGGCAGGACGCGGTGAACGGGCTGGTCCGGAACAACCGGATTTATGTACCAGCCGGTGGCGGCATCGACTTGACCAAACAGCATGCAGATGATATTCGAAGTAACATTCGAATAGAAAATAATGTGATTAAATCGAAGCATGATGTGATTGAAGAAGGGGAATGACCTCCGTGAATACCAAGCCTCATTTCCCCAGCCCCACTTAATTCTTCGAATGCCTTTCGATATCTTTCTTCATTTATCTGAAACCAACCACTGCGTCTACACGATAATCTCTGCTCAGCACGTTGGTCTCGACAATCCGCCATTGCCCATCTTGATGAAGTCTTAGAGTCGTTACATGCTCCGTAACATGGTCAGGGTAATAACGGTCACCCGTTCGCTTGGTTAGAACCTGATAGCGTACTCTGACTTCACGATCATCGCCTGAGAGATAACGAAGCTTGCCCAGCGTGTAGTGGAAGTCAGCCTGATCGGCCAAGCTTGCTTCGAGGACAGCACGGATCACAACCTGGTATGCCTGTGAAGTGGTAATATCCCCTGCAGGCATAACTTCTCCTCTTAGGAAGCGCACATAGCGCAACTGACCGTTGAGTACCTTCCACTGTCCCCCGATATACCCTACCCGATAATGCCAGATCGATTCCTCAGTGGAGCTCACTGACTTGGCTTCTACTAGAGCCTGATCACTCTTCAGCTCCTTCATGCTGTAGCTCAGCTTGGCATCACTCGCAACCATGCCGGCTTGTCCGCTGCCCGTATCTCGCAACGCCTCACCGACCAGATAGTAGATGAGATCATCTCGCTTGGCGATATAGATCAGACGCTTGCTCTCATTCCAGATTACTTCGCGCTCGGCGTGTTCACTCACGAAGCGCAGCGGGATGAAGGTCTGCCCATCTCTCAGTACCGGCGCGACATCAAGTGGATAGGACTTGCCATTCACCCATGCGGTCGTGCTGCCAATCTGCAGTTCGATTAATAGGTTGTGCTTGCGCCCGGTCACCTTCCTGGAGAGCGCATCCCATTCCATCGACAATCCGAGTTTGGCGAAGATGGGGCGGAACGGCACGAGCGTCACACCACGTTCTGAATAAGGGTGCTGCCTATCGAAATTCATACGCTCGCCATCCACATATACGATGATCGGAGGTTTGTCCTGCACAGCTGCCGCCTGCGGCGTCATCATCGCCAACAGCATGGTCAGCAGACCCAGCTTCAGCATCCATCGATTCCATATCCAGCTTCTCAACATGATTAGGCTCATTCTCCTCTAGACTAAGACTATACGAGGAAGTATAGCCTAAATCGCTATCGAAGGCTGTCACACCTTGATGTCGAATCGGGAAATTTGAGCTTTTAAGACGGCAGAGCCGCTCTAATCAAGTGTGGCAGGTTAGTCTGGAGTGGATAATCCCCCCATACCAACCTGCCACATCATCTACACGCTAGCTGCTTCCGTCAACATCTCCCTGCAATTGCTGCACGAGTTCCTCGTGGATATACCCATTAGTCGCAACGAGATCTCGAACATCTAGACTGTATGCCTGTCCATGCACATCGCTGACGCTGCCGCCGGATTCCTGCACAAGCAGGATGCCTGCGGCCATGTCCCATACGCTGAGACCGTATTCGATAAACCCGCTGATGCGGCCAGTAGCCACATACGCCAGATGCAGCGCCGCTGAACCTGTCGTCCGAATATTACGCACGCGCGGCAGCAAGGTCTCTATAACCTTAAGGTTACGCACTGCGTTCGCATTGGCAGGGAAGCCGGATGCGATCAGACTCACTCTCAGTTGTTCATCAGCGGCAACTTGCATCTTCCGTCCATGCATATACGCGCCCTTGCCCTTCTCCGCGACGAACATCTCATCATTGGAAGGGTCGTACACGACACCGACAATCACCTCGCCATAATGCGCTAGCGCAATCGAGACACAATAGAATGGAAAGCCATGCACGAAGTTCGTAGTCCCGTCAATCGGATCTACGATCCAGACATATTCCTTCTCCTTGGCTTCCTCAATCGTGATCCCCCCATCGGCACTCTCTTCGCCTAGGAAGGCATGATCCGGGAAGTGGGTGCTGATGAGATTGCGAATCATCTGTTCGGAGCCCTTGTCCACTTCGGTGACAAGGTCGCTAATCGACGCCTTATATTGAAGCTGCTTATACTCGCCAATCTTACTCTTAATCCACTGACCGGCCTTCGACGCGGTGTTGACCGCCACTGCCGTGAAGCTCTTGCGTCCGACGACGAAGGGCTCAGGCGCTCTTCTCGACTCGTCCATGTACTGCCTCTCCCCACTTCTATAATTTACTTCTGAAAATACATCTCCCCGCCCAGCTTGGTCAGCACAGCGGTCTCTTCTTCGGACAGCTTGCGCACCAGGTCCAGCTCAACCTTAGTTACCTCTTCGCCTTGGAAATTGATCTCCGCGATTGAAGCGGTAATCTTCACCAGCGCAACAGCTACATTCTCCGGGGTATAGGCGATAGCCAGCTGGCCCGTCGGATAGATACGATAGCCATTCTTGACCATCGCGGACTTCCCATATTCCAGCAATTGATACAGCTCATTCTCATCCTTGAATTTACAGACACTGTTGAATTCTGTTGTGAACGCCATGGCAACTCCACCTCTACTAAATTTGGTCAACCTCTATATGCGATTACTCGAATCCATAGCTGATTTGCTGCTTCTCGGCATGTCGCTCTAGCGCGAGTCTCAGCAGTTCATCCAGCAGCTCCGTATAAGAGACACCAGTCTCTTGCCATAATAACGGGTACATGCTGAATGGCGTGAACCCAGGCATCGTATTAATCTCATTGATCATTACTGCGTTGTCTTCTCTCCGCAGGAAGAAATCGACACGTGACAATCCCGTCCCATCAATCGCTTGGAAAGCTTCGATCGCCATCGTCCGAATGCGCTCGGACAGCTCCTCCTGCAGTTCGGCAGGAATGATCATTGCTGATTTACCGTCGATGTACTTGGCCTTATAGTCATAGAAGTCATTGGATGACACAATCTCGCCGCATACGGAGGCACGCGGTTTATCATTGCCGAGCACCGCCACTTCAATCTCGCGGGCATCGATGAATTCTTCTACGATAACCTTACGGTCGTAGCGGAATGCCATTGTGATCGCTTCCAGCAGCTCTGCTTGATTGTTCGCCTTGGACACGCCTACACTCGAGCCCAAATTCGCTGGCTTGACGAAGCATGGATAGCCGAGTGAGACTTCAATCTCTAGGATGTGCTCATCGCGATTGTTCATCCATTCCGTCTTCGTGAAGTGCCGATAGATGCATTGCGGCAAGCCGGCTCCGGCGAACAGCTTCTTCATGAACACTTTGTCCATCCCGACTGCGGAGGCGAGTACGCCGGCACCAACATAGGGGATGTTCGCCATCTCAAGAAGTCCCTGGACGGTGCCATCTTCCCCGTAAGTGCCATGCAGAAGAGGCAGTACAATATCCAGCGGCGCAGATAACGGCGCTCCCGCGCTCGCGACTGAAGCCGAAAGCTCGACCCGTTCGAATAGTGGAGCCAGTACTGCAGCGACTGGCGGCAGCTCAATGCTGCCAACTGGATCTGAGCCGACAATCAGACTCTGTCTGTCTTCTACAGGACCGGTCAGGAGTCCTGCCGAGCGCCAATCTCCACGCTCAGTTATATAGTATGGCACTACCTCATACTTCGTGAAATCGAAGGCGCGAATCACAGAGAAAGCTGTTGTAATGGAAACCTGATGCTCTCCGGACTTGCCGCCATAGAGTATTCCTACTCGGATTTTAGGATTCATGTAAGCCTCCAAATGGTGTAGTTCTAGATCATCAATCGGGTATGTGAATAAATGTGTACTGTGTACGCTCTGTCCAAGCGTACGAGTCCCGGTATGACCAGTAACGATGACGGCTGTCATTCGTATGGGCATTCACGAGCGGACTGCCAGCAGAGTCGAATGCAGTGACAATCGTCGTATGCGTGAACCGTCCGTCACCATCCCAATCGTAAGAGATGACATCGCCGAGCTGCAATTCTGCTGGACGCTGCAGCCGGTCGGCTCGAAATCCGCCTTGATCAGACAGCAGGTAGGTCTGTAAGCTGTGCGCGACAGCCCAGCTGAAGCTCCAACGCTCCTTGCCGTTCGCATACCCCTCATACCACCAGCCTGATTCTCTTCTATTAGTATAGTTCATCGGTATACCGCCTGCAAAGAGGCACTGTGAAACAAAGTTTGTACAATCCACTTCGAAATGATGGTAACGAGGATTCGCCTTATTCCACCATTCATCCGCATAAGCTACTGCGGCCAATCGGTTATAGCGGATATTCCTCATCCCCTATCCCCTCCGACAAAAACGTAAAAGTTGTTTCATTATATGTCTGATTAACGTAAATAATGCTTTACGATCTCGCTGCACAATTGTATACTAACAATAGATAAATATTTTGAAATCGAGTTTCACTAAATGAAACTCATTCTCAATCAAGTCCATTTCACATAGGAGGAACTGCAATTATGGCTAACCAAGACCATTATTCGATTCGCAAGCCGCTACAGGTTGGATCGAAAGCCTATCAGTACTATTCGCTAACTGATCTAGAGAAGACCTTCACCGGCCTCAGCAAGCTGCCAGTCTCAATCCGCGTTCTGCTCGAAGCAGCGGTCCGCCAATTCGACGGACGTGCGATTACAGAGGAGCATGTCAAGCAAATCGCCGGTTGGGCAACGAACAAGGATGCCAACAAGGAGATTCCATTCATTCCCGCGCGCATCGTGCTGCAGGACTTCACAGGTGTGCCTGTTGTCGTCGATCTGGCTGCAATGCGCGACACTGTACACCGTGCTGGCGGAGATCCTAAGCAGATCAATCCGCTCGTCCCAGTCGATCTAGTCATTGACCACTCGGTTATGGTTGACGCCTACGGGACTGCTGATGCGCTTACCGCTAATATGAATCTCGAATTCGAACGCAACGAGGAGCGCTACCGCTTCCTGCGCTGGGCGCAGACTGCATTCGATAACTTCCGCGCAGTACCGCCTGCGACAGGTATCGTTCACCAGGTTAACCTGGAATACCTTGCATCAGTCGCCGCAACGAAGACGGTAGACGGCGAAACTTATGTATACCCTGACTCACTGGTAGGGACAGACTCCCACACGACCATGATCAACGGACTCGGCGTTGTCGGCTGGGGCGTGGGTGGTATTGAAGCTGAGGCCGGCATGCTGGGCCAACCGCTTTATTTTGTCACACCTGATGTAGTTGGGTTCAAGCTGACCGGCAAGCTCGCAGAAGGCGCGACTGCTACTGATCTGGCGCTAACCGTCACATCGATGCTGCGCAAGAAGGGCGTTGTCGGCAAGTTCGTGGAATTCTACGGCTCGGGCCTGTCTAACATCAGCCTGGCTGACCGCGCTACAGTGGCGAACATGGCCCCTGAGTACGGCGCAACCGTCGGGTTCTTCCCGGTAGATAGCGAAACGTTGAATTACCTGCGTACGACCGGTCGCGAAGAGGATCAGATCGCGCTTGTCGAAGCTTACTATAAGGCGCAAGGCCTGTTCCGCACAGATGAGACGCCTGACCCAGTGTTCTCGGATACAATCGAGCTGGATCTGGGATCGGTTGTACCATCGCTGGCTGGACCGAAGCGTCCACAAGACCGCATCGAGCTTACTTCGATGAAGGAAGCGTTCAACACGATCAGCAAGACTCCCGTTGATCAAGGCGGCTATGGCCTGACTGACGAGAAGCTGGCTGAATCGGTGACGGTGAAGCATAAGAATGGCAAGACCTCCGAGATGAAGGCCGGTGCTGTTGTGCTCGCGGCGATCACAAGCTGTACGAACACCTCGAACCCAAGCGTCATGTTGGGCGCAGGCCTGCTGGCTAAGAAAGCCGTTGAGAAGGGCCTCGTGAAGCCTGCATACGTGAAGACCAGCTTAACGCCTGGTTCCTTGGTTGTCACCGATTATCTGGTCAAGGCTGGATTGCTGGATCCACTGGAGAAGCTCGGCTTCTATGTAGCGGGTTATGGCTGCGCGACTTGCATCGGGAACAGCGGTCCACTGCCGGACGAAGTGAGCGACGCAATCAACAACAATGATATGACTGTTGCTGGCGTATTGTCAGGTAACCGCAACTTCGAAGGCCGCATCCATGCACAGGTCAAGATGAACTATCTCGCATCGCCGCCGCTCGTAGTCGCTTACGCGCTCGCCGGTACGGTGAATATCGATCTGGCGACTGAGCCGCTGGGCACGGACAAGGACGGACAGCCTGTCTATCTGAAGGACATCTGGCCATCCTCCAAGGAAATCAGCGATGCAGTAGCATCCGCAATCTCGCCGGATATGTTCAAGGACAAGTACGGCAACGTGTTCACACAGAACCAGCGTTGGAATGACATTCCGGTCGCTGAAGGCACGTTATACGAGTGGGATAAGAAGTCCACTTACATTCAGAACCCGCCGTTCTTCGAGGGACTGTCTCCAGATCTGGATGATATCGTCGATATCTTCGGCGCTCGCGCCCTGGCATTGATGGGCGATTCGGTCACGACCGACCACATCTCGCCTGCCGGCAACATTAGGGTCGACAGCCCGGCTGGGGAGTACCTGATCAGCAATGGCGTGAAGAGAGAAGACTTCAACTCCTATGGCTCCCGTCGCGGTAATCACGAAGTCATGATGCGCGGCACGTTCGCGAATATCCGTATTCGCAACCAAGTCGCTCCTGGCACAGAAGGCGGCGTTACGAAGTATCTGCCGACTGATGAGGTCATGTCCATCTATGACGCATCGATGAAGTATCAAGAGCAAGGCACACCGCTCGTGGTGATCGCCGGCAAGGAATACGGCACAGGCAGCTCCCGCGACTGGGCGGCTAAGGGTACTCTGTTACTTGGCGCTAAGGCGGTTATCGCCGAGAGCTTCGAGCGTATTCACCGCAGTAATCTCGTCGGCATGGGTGTTCTTCCGCTGCAGTTCAAGAGCGGTGACAGCGCGCAATCGCTCGGTCTCACCGGCCGCGAGACGTTCGACATCGTCGGACTGTCCAATGATGTACAGCCTGGTCAGGATGTGAAGGTAACAGCGGTTAGAGAAGACGGTAGCAAGCTGGAATTCAGCGCGATCGTACGTCTTGATAGCCTAGTTGACGTGGACTACTACCGTAACGGCGGTATCCTGCAGACGGTGCTGCGCCAACTGATGGCCAAGTAAGCCTATTAACCACAACCTATAGCTAATGACATCGAAGAAGCTGCCTGCATGGTGGCTTCTTCTTTTTTCGAGTACATCATAGAGCTGAAGTGATTCTGCTTAACCCATTTAAACTGAAAGGAGTCCTCTAGTGATTCGCCATCGTTCGACCCTTCCAATTATTATTGTATTCATTATGATGTGCGCGATTGTCCTGGCCTCTTGCGGTAAGAAGCAGGTTGAACCGCTGCAGAAGGTGCAAGTAAACTACCTCGGACTCCCCCAGGACATCTTCGATATCCGGTATGGGAATCCCATTACGCTTGGGAATATGGAGATTGAAGTGATTGCGCAGCCATTCGTGTCAAACCCCGATGAAGAATATGCGGTTACCTTAGCTCGTCAACTGCAGCAGGGCGGAGTCGATGTAGTACAAACTACAGGAATGGCGCTTCCCCTGCTTGTGCAGGAAAATTTGCTATGGCCGATTGAGACTGTACTGGATATGAACACAGACGGTTTCGCTGAATCGATCATCCAGAAGATCCGCAATGACAGCGGCGACGGATTCTTATACGGATTGCCCACTGTGCTGATGAGTGATGTTCTCTATTATAATAAGGAGTTGTTCGACAAGCACGATCTACCCGTACCGAAGAACGGCATGTCTTGGTCGGAGACGCTCCAATTGGACAGGCAGCTGTGGTCACGTATGACAGAGATCGGGGCTGCTTACAGCCTGCTGGAGGCCGGCGATGAACCGCCTGCAGCCAGGCTGGACAAGCTAATTAGCGCATACGCCAAGTCCGAGGGCATCGCCGATTTCAGCAACGGCGCCGTGACATTGGATACCACACAATGGCATACCGTCTGGCAGAATATCATTAACGCTTACGTCAGCTACGACCATGCGAATCAATCCGAGAATGCGCAAACTCCATACGGGAATCGCGAGCTATCCTTCACGAATCAAAGCTCGGCTCTCATGATAGGAGGCAGCTATTACTGGCATAATTGGATGTCCTCCGGACTGCCGGACTTCGAATGGGGATTGGCCACAACACCGGGGACGTACAACATCTATTACCAGTATGAACTGCTTGCAATTAGCAATGATAGCGGCAGAAAAGACGCCGCATGGAGACTGATCGAATATCTCACAAGCGAAGAGACTACAGATCGTCTGCTGACTGAGACAGATGACAGTCATTCGTTCAGAGGCTACACTGGCAGATTCCCGGCTCGTATCGCTCAGATGGAGGAGAAGCTGGAAGTTGACTTATCCGCGCTCTACGTACAAGCGCCGGCGAGTGATGGGCTTTATGTGCGCACTTCCAATCCTGCCATGTCGCTTGAGTTCCATGATAATTACAGAGCGCTCCGGATCACGCATATCGAGGAAGTACTGAACGGAAGCATGACTGTACAGGATGCCTTGGCCAGCTTGCAGCAAGAGACAGCCATACTCGTATCGGAGTGGGAATAGCGGGTTTACAATCGACTTCAATCATGTATACTCGCGCATAAGTCACACAACCCGGCACCTGAATCGGTACCGGGTTGTTGGTTTAAATAAGAAAATTAACGCATGTTTAGTTAAATGTATTCAGCTTGTTTTCCGTTTGAAGAAGCTCACTTTGCCTTTGCCGCTGCATGATGCGCATGAGATTAAGCCTTTGCCCGAACATTCCGCGCATTTGGCATGACCGTAGCCATAACCCTCACCCTTACATTCCTTGCATTTCATCTCTCCAGTTCCATCACAATTCTTACACTTCATGAAGATTCCTCCTTCATTGTAGTTGAGGATATCCGTATTGTGCAGTGTCTAATGTTGGTCCTAATTTCCATGATAATGCAGATCGGCCCGCCCGGGCAACACCGAAGATCGTCCATATATTCGTAAGAATGCGCAGCTCTTCCGTATAATGTAATTTATTCTTCGTGTAGCTCAGCTATTCCACCATAATCGCCTAATTATCGCCAGCCCGAAGCTAAGTAACACATTACCTAATCATCTTTCCCATTCTGACTGCTGCAGCCTTGACGGTGTCCACAAACTCAAGCATCACCTTGGTCGTAAGCCGGCTTGCCGGGCCTGACACTGATAACACAGCAGCCAGCTTGCCTTCGCGATTGATGATTGGCGCTGCTACGGCAGCTGCTCCTGCTTCGCGCTCTTCGACGCTGGTCGAATAACCTTGGACGCGAATATCCGCCAACTGCTGATAGAGCGCGTCGATGTCGAAGCCTTCCGGCCAACTCTCGTTCACGCGCCATTCCCGCTCGAAGTCTGGCCCAGCGTAGGCGGCCAGCACCTTGCTCGATGCCCCGACATACAGCGGCAGTCGTGCACCGACCGGCGCAACGCGGCGAATCGCCTGCTTGCTCTGCACAGCTTGTATACGAATCCGCTCCATACCATCACGTACATATAAGCTGACCGTCTCGCCCAATTTATCACGCAACGCCTCCATCTCAGGCAGCAGCACGATAGACGGGTCATCCGACTGTGCCAGATTCGCCGACAGCTCCCATATTCGGAAGCCTAAGCGATACTTATCTGTAGATGGATTTCGGATGACGAATCCCTTGCCTTCTAACGATGCCAGCAAACGGTGGACGGTGCTCTTGTGAAGCGCGACCCTCGAGGCTAATTCTGTCAGTCCCAGATCCGTCTCATCTGTGAAGCACAATAGAATATCAAGTGCGCGTTCAACCGCTCGAACCGTCAATTTGCCATCTTCCACAACGTTCCACCTCAGCTCAGTTAGTTTCACTTAATGAAACTCAGTTACGCTTAGTATAGCGCAATCGCCTTCACCACGTCCATAAGGAAGTTATCATCGGCGCAATCAAATAAACTGCTACTAACCGATCTCCATAATTAGGCATAGGATAGATACTATAATAGCTGCGGCGAATGAATTGTAAGGAGGAGAAATTAACTTGACGAATACACGTATAAGATTCAGCAGCATGCAGGAAAAGGGGACGCGGCCGCCAGCAAGGCACACACTGCCCCCGCTGCCCTATCCCTATAATGCACTGGAACCTCATATCGACGAGCGAACGATGCGCATCCATCACGACAAGCATCATCAGAGCTATGTCGATGGGCTGAACAAGGCGGAGCAGATGCTCGAGGAAGCTCGACGGAAGCAGGATTACAGTCTAATCAAGCACTGGGAGCGCGAAGCCGCCTTCCATGGGGCCGGACATTATCTGCATACCCTATTCTGGGAGATCATGAGCCCCAGCGGCGGAGGCAAGCCGACTGGTCCGCTGGCAGAGCAGATCAATCAGGATTTCGGCAGCTTTAACGCCTTCAAGCGACACTTCACCGAAGCAGCCGATAAGGTAGAAGGCGGCGGCTGGGCGATCCTGGTCTGGAGCCCGCGCAGCCATCACCTGCAGATCCTGCAAGCCGAGAAGCATCAGAACCTGACGCAATGGGATGTTGTTCCGCTGCTCGCCCTGGATGTATGGGAGCATGCGTACTATCTCAAGCACCAGAACAAGCGCGCAGATTACATTGCCGCCTGGTGGCATGTCGTCAATTGGCCGCATGTACAGGAACGGTTCCTTGCAGCGCGCGAGTTGAAGTGGCAACCTTACTGACAGTGGTCCAAGCGGCAAAGTTAGCCATCATAAGCTGCTTCCTTAGACGGAGGAGCTTAGAGCGGAGGCCGGTGGGCGCGGAAATACTAAACTTTTTGAGTATATTGGTGCGGGGAGAGGGGCTTGAGGTGAATTATACTTAACAATTTTAGCTCATTGGTACTGAGATGGGGCGCTGTGAGTGATGGTGGTAGTAGTGTGAGTAATTGGCCGTGTCAGTGATGGTGGTAGCGTGAGTGTTGATGGTGACGGTGGTAAGAGTGGTAGGAGTTATGTGCGAATGATGGGGGCGGCGCTGGAGGTAATAGTTCTGTGTGCGAATGCAAATCTGCAGTTAAATGTAGACTTTTCGGGTAAATTCGATTGTCTAAATGCATTTCTGCAGGTACTTCGACTGTATCCTAACAATTTCTTCTCAAACGGGCTAATTAAATGCAGATTTGCAGGTAAACCCCTTCAAAAGTGCTAATCAGCTCCGAGTAAATGCAGTTTTGCAGTTGAACAGTGGCAAGAGGGCTCCTTGCATAGGAAGAGCGCCACCTCGCAGCAGAGGCTGCAACAGGACTTAGCCCAGTACAACCCGCCGCCTTGGAGGTGACGCTCTACGCTCTACGCTCTACGCTCTACGCTCTACGCTCTACGCTCTACGCTCTACGCTCTACGCTCTACGCTCTACGCTCTACGCTCTACGCTCTACGCTCTACGCTCTACGCTCTATGCTCTACTTCATGAGCCGGAATCTTTATACTATTCCTTAATCAACGATAAGAATTCTGAACGCAGCACCGCATCCGTGCGGAACTGTCCGCGTACCGCGGAGGTGATCGTCTTGCTGCCGGTCTTCTTCACGCCGCGCGCGCACATGCACATATGCTCGCCAGTGACCACGACCATAACGCCGTGCGGCCGTAGCACCTCATCGAGAATATCCGCAATCTCAGACGTAATACGCTCCTGTACCTGCAGCTTACGTGTAACCGCATCAACCAGCCGCGCGAACTTGCTTAGACCAGCGATCTTGCCGCTAGGCAGATAACCCACATGCACCATGCCATAGAAAGGCGCCATATGATGCTCGCATTGACTGTAATACACGATATCCTTCACAATCACGAGCTCCTCATGCTGCTCATCGAAGGTAACCCCCAGCACGTCACGCGGATCAACCGCATAGCCGGAGTAGATCTCCTCATACATCCTGGTCACCCTCGCAGGGGTGTCGATCAAGCCTTCCCGGTCCGGATTCTCGCCCATAAGCCGCAAGATCTCGCGGATATGCCGTTCGATCTGCTCCCTATTCTCGCCCACCAGATCGTTCTTATAATCCTTGGCCCCAGCCATAGCACACCTCCTGATCAATCGCCTGCCGTGCTTCACTCGCAACGCGCAATAGCTATTATTACAATCAGCGCTTCCGCTTACCGCCTACCTGCTGATTCCTCATCATCTGCTGTGCCTTATTCATCTGCTGCTTATTCAGATTATAGCCCATCTTCTTCGCCATCTCCTGAATCATCTGCGGATCATTCTGCATATTCTCCAACTGCTTGCGCAGATAATAGACACCAATGAAGAACCCGCCCACGAGGCCGGCAATCAGCGCGACTACCCCTGTAATGATCATGCCTGTCATCTTCGTTCATCTCTCCTGTTCGTTCATGCGAATAACTAGCGGGCCCATCAGCCCTGAAACCTAATATAACATGTCCAAAATAGTTCCACAACCGCCATATCCGCGATTTTAATCCTGCCCCAGCGCTCGGTCGATCGCATCGCGCACGGCCGCTTCTGTCTCCCGCTCGGATGCCCGCGTCAGTGATTCTCTCGCCTGGCTTCCGCCGATTCGCCCGAGCGCCCACGCGGCGGCCTCGCGCAGCTCCAGCCGCGGATCCTGCTCCAGCAGGTCGCCGAGCAGCTCAACCGCCGATTCATCGCGGAAGTGTCCGAGCCCGATGACCGCATTGCGCTGAATCGGCTTCCGCCCGCGCCACGATGCCGCGCTGACACCGAATCGCTCCTTGAATTCGCGATTGCTCAGCGACAGAATCGGCTTTAGCAGCGGCTTCACGATTTCCGGATCCGACTCAAGCTCCGCCTGATGCGTCCAGTTCTTGCCCTTATTCTTCGGACAGACCACCTGACACGTATCGCAGCCATAGAGCCGATTCCCCATCTTCTCCTTGAAGCGATCCTCGATGATTCCCTTCGTCTGCGTCACGAAGGAGATGCAGCTGCTCGCGTGCAGCTGCCCTGGCCCCACCAGCGCCCCGGTCGGGCAGGCATCCAGACAGCGTGTGCAATCCCCGCAATCCTCCGTCACAGGCGTATCGGGCTCGAACGGGATGCTCGTGAGCATCTCCCCCAGATACATCCAGGAGCCCCACTCCGGCGAGATAATCGCGCAGTTCTTGCCGGAGAAGCCAATTCCCGCCCGCTCCGCTACCGCGCGGTCGGACAAGGCGCCGGTGTCCACCATGCTCTCGATGCGCACATCCGGCACCCGTTCGCGAATGAATGCCTCTAGACGCGCTAGCCGATCCCGCAGCACATGGTGATAATCCTCCCCCCACGCCGCGCGTGCGATCATCCCGCGGTACGCCTCTGGCACGGATTTGGGGGCGTCGGGCAGCTTCGATGGATAGGCTACTGCAATCGCGATAATCGAACGAGGCTCCGCCATACTGAGCGAGGGGTCGGTGCGCTTGTCGAGATCAGGCTCCTCGAATCCGGACTCCCGGCCCAGCTCGCGATGCCTAACCAGTATGTCCTTCAACGTCAAGAAAGGGTCTGCCGAAGCAAACCCGATCGCATCTATTCCTAGCTGCGGCGCTGCCGCTATAATCTCCTGCTTCAGTCGATCGATTTGATCGCCTCGCGTGCGAGCTTGTCGCAATGATTGTTCCATTCGTTATCACTGTGACCTTTCACTTTGACATAGGTAACCTCATGGCGCTGCATCTGCTCGAGCAGCCGCTTCCACAGATCCTGGTTCTCCACTGGCTTCTTCTGACTGTTCACCCAGCCATTACGTTGCCAGTTATGAATCCACCTCTGCTGGAAGGCGTTCACCACATAGGCCGAATCACTGTGCACCTTCACCCTGCATGGCTGCTTGAGCGCGCTTAGCGCCTCAACGACAGAGAGAATCTCCATCCGATTATTCGTTGTCAGCTTCTCGCCGCCCGAGAGCTCCTTGCGCTTATCCCCGTACATCAGGACAGCTCCCCATCCACCGGGACCTGGATTCCCTGAGCATGCCCCGTCCGTATAGACGATAATATCCTTCACGGCTTAACCTCCGGCAACTCCTTATATAACCCACCGAACTGATCGAATGGCCATAATATGAACTGCGCCTTGCCCTTGATCAGATCCTCCGGGACCGAATGAAACTCCCTGCTGTCCGTACTCGCCCATCTGTGACGATTATCCCCCATTACGAAGTAATGTCCCGATGGCACCTTCTCTGGGCCGTAATTCTCACCCTGAATGTCCACATCCGTATACGGCTCTATTAATTCTTGCCCATTCACATACAGCTTATGACCGCTGATTTCAATAACATCGCCGGGCAACCCAACAATCCGCTTGACCAAGAACTGCCGATAATCGAGATCGCCGGCCGGGTCCTTCAGGATAACAATATCACCGCGCTTCGGATCTCCTACGATCAGTCCAATCTTATTAATGAACAGCCATTCCCCATCCTGAAGCGTAGGCTCCATCGACTGACCCTTCACGGTCGACAGATTGAAGACGAAGAGATGAATAATCATGACAATGATCAGCGCTATCCCGATCGACTTAATCCATTCCCATAGCTCCTTAGTTACAGCTTTCATTCCGCACCTCGTACCCCATTCCTCTTCCACATATCCAGATAAGCATAAACCGCCTCATCATCGAACGGCTGCGCCCCGGCCTCTATGCGCTGCAGCAATGTATCCAGACCAGCCTCTACCTTCTCTCTGACGATCGCAGAGTAATGATAGATCTGTTGATGAACCTCATATTCATCCTTATCTACCACTGTATAGCTGCGATCAGGCAGCACAATCACATCGAGATCATAATCAATATAGGTGAGCGTATCGCTGTTCCAATAAACCGGAGAAGCGATATTACAATAATAACGGATGCCGGCAGGCTCAATCAATGCAACAATATTATACCATTCACCTGGGATGAAGAACGAGACACTCGGTACGCGACTTACCCACTCCTTACCGTCCGCCTCGAGAATCGGAGTCTGATTGCTGACGAATACATACATCTGTAATGCAGCATGCTCGTTGCACAGGTCCTCTGACGGCACATGCCAATTCTCCATCCAGATGCGATGCACACTTCCGTTATGCTTGAAGCTCTTGATTTTAATTGGGTTAACCATAGTATTCCTTTCTGATGCCTACACGACTATGTAAACCAGATAAAACGGCTTATAACGCGCCACTAATTCCGCATCACGCAGCTAGCCAGCTCATTTAATGCGCCCGCACACCACTAATTCCGCATCACGCAACTATCCAACTCATTTAATGCGCTCGCGCACCACTAATCCCGCATCACGCAGCTAGCCAGCTCATTTAATGCGCCCACGCGCCACTAATCCCGCATCACGCAACTATCCAGCTCATTTAATGCGCTCGCGCGCCACTAATCCCGCATCACGCAGCTAGCCAGCTCATTTAATGCTCCCACGCGCCACTAATCCCTTAACGCCCACGTTCAAGCTGCTTGAAAGTTTGCGACGTGCTTCGTTAATGATGTGTCCACGTTTAGCATCGATATAAGCACCTTTAAGTTAAAACTCATAATGCCTAAATATTAAAATAAGCATACCCTGTCATCCTGCTGGTGACAAGATATGCTTTCAGGGATTGCGAAGCAGCGTGCCCCTATCCGCAGACTATGCTTAATTCTCGAACAGACCGTTGAAAGTTCGATTGATCGAAGCCAATGGATTGATAGAATGGAACAATAGCTTCATTATGCGTATCCAATGTAACGAATACTTGCTTGACCTTACGTTGCTCGAACCGCCTCTTCAACCCCTCCATCAATGCGCGGCCAATACCCTTGCGTTGATGCGGCTTAGCAACCGCGATACGATAATAGTAAGCCTTGTTGTCGTCAATCGTTCCGATGATCGCCCCAGCCACTTCATTATTGCGAGTCGCCACCATTACCATGTCGCAATCCCAAGAGAGCTGTCTGGCGAATGCCTCGATCGTTTCCTCATAGCATTCATCCGAAAGCACTTCCTTGAATAGCTGCGTCAATGGCGCGTAATCAGATAGCTGAAAAGAACGTACTGTCATCATGCGTAAGTTCATCCCCTGTTCCCGATCCTGATAAAAAAAGACGTGAAATATATAATACGACATAAAACGGCGAAATCCTTCTTAAATTCGACATAATCCATTAAAACTTTAGGTTTTTCATGGATTTTGATTGAAAACGCTTTAATTTAAGCGTTTTCAATGTAATCGAATACCTATACCTTCATTTAATTACCAGAACGGCGTATATTCTTCACGAATTGGTAATACTAATTTACGAACTAGCAGCCGACGTACTTTACATACATAAAGGTTGCTTTATTATCGAAATTGGGAGATAATAATTAGGAGATCGTTACATAACACTATGGGAGGTTATTTACGAATGGCACATCAATTACCTGCATTACCGTATGCCAACAATGCCCTGGAGCCGCATATCGACGCGCTTACAATGGAAATTCATCACGACCGTCATCACAACGCTTACGTGACGAACCTGAACGCAGCGCTGGAAGGACACGCAGATCTGCAAGCGAAGTCGCTGGAAGATTTGATTGCTGACCTCAGCAGTGTACCGGAAGCAATCCGCGGCGCAGTTCGCAACAACGGCGGCGGACACGCGAACCACTCCCTGTTCTGGGAAACGATTGGACCCAATGGCGGCGGCGCGCCAACTGGCGCAATCGCAGCAGCGATCGACAGTGAGCTTGGCGGCTTTGACAAGTTCAAGGAAGACTTCGCCAAGGCTGGCGCAACTCGCTTCGGCAGTGGCTGGGCATGGCTCGCAGTAGGTTCTGATAAGAAGCTTAAGGTATACAGCCTGCCTAACCAAGACAGCCCAATCATGGAAGGCGACACGCCAATCCTAGGTCTGGATGTATGGGAGCACGCTTACTATCTGAAGTACCAGAACAAGCGCCCTGATTACATCGCGGCATTCTGGAATGTTGTAAACTGGGCTGAAGTGAACAAGCGCTACGAAGCAGCTGTGAAGTAATTCGCACTTAGGGCTCCTCACGAAATTAGTATCCTCTTTTTCTGGCAAAGTCGGCATGCTTCACGCTGCTTTGCCAGAAAGGTAGAGGTACTTATTTCGTGACGATGCCTTCGCCTATCGAAGATCCCCCTTGACTTCCTAACGAAGTCGAGGGGGATCTTTTCATTCATGAATAGCGGTACGCACGCGGGGACTGGCCCATTTTACGTTTGAACAGCTTCAAGAAATACCCTTTATCCTGATACCCGACCGCCTCCGCAATTTCTGATATACTCCACTTTGTCGTTCGCAGCAGCTCACAACTTCGTTCAATGCGTGTGTTCTGGACATACTGATTGAAAGTAATCCCTCTCACTTTCACGAACAGTCTGTGTAGATGCCGCTCGCTAATACCAAGTTCACCTGCCACTAGAGCGGCGGTTAGCGAGGATCCGTACCGATTGTGGATGAGCGTAATGGCTTGATTGATTATACTTAGTGGATTCGTCTGCCCTACATACGCCTCTTCTCCCATCAATCGCAGCTGCCGCTCAATCTCAGTCAGCAATAGTATGAACCAGCCATACATCCGAGCTTCGAACCCGGATTGCCTCTGCTCAAAGTCGTGATAGGCACTGGTAAGTATCGTATGGAAGGCACCTGTGGAATCCCGCAGCTCCTGCCAATCGGCAGGTCCCGGTATGAGATTGAGCAGTTGTAAGGTATTCGCAAGCTCACTCAAACCCGGGAACCCGTTGATTGATTCAGCCACCTTCGATGGTACGAATATAAAGTTATAGACGACTAACTGATGATCCCTGCCGACCGCACCTGGACGGAATACATGCGAGGTACCCAGCGGCACGATGAATAAGTCGCCTTTGCGCACGGCTATCGTTTCGTCTCCGATATGATGGAATCCGCTTCCTTCGCCAACATAACAAATTTCTGTGAATTCATGCTCGTGGTAATGCAGGTCGAATGACTCCCACACCCGATTCACGAAAAAAGGAAGCTCCTCATCGAAGAAAGCATGTGCCGGTGTCACTTCTGTCAGTCTTTTAATCACGCTTCCTTCCTCCACTCATTTAGATTCACGAACCGTATAATGTCATTATAACCTATTATAATGGCAGATAAAGCCCTTTTTGTTTGCAATTTTTGAAGTAGAATGAAGGAGAATACATCATGTCAAAGGTGGCGTTGTACCTATGTCGAGCAGAATTTGGAAGGCGTCTTGGATCTGGGGAGGCGAAGAAACCAGTCCTCGGAATGAATGGCGCTGCTTTAGAAGATCGTTTACAACTCCAACCGACTACTGCGGTTCGGCCAAGCTACACATTAGCGCGGACTCACGCTATGTGCTGTATGTCGACGGTCAGCAGGTTGGACGCGGCCCTGTTCGCTCCTGGCCTAAGGAGCAATTCTATGATACCCATGAGATCGGACATCTGCTGAAGCCTGGCGGCGAGCATACGATAGCAGTGCTGGTCCTGCATTTTGGTGTTAGTAACTTCTACTATGTACGAGGTCGCGGCGGTCTGATCGCTGAGATCGAATCGAATGAACAGACGCTCATCGCAACGGACACAAACTGGACGACCCAGCCACTCGCAGGCTTCCAGCGCAATGCGCCGCGCATGTCCTGCCAGCAAGCCTTCTCGGAAATCATCGATGCCCGGGCAGCCGATGATGCCTGGATCGAGCATGGCTACGATGATCGCACGTGGGATAGCGCAACACTGGTTGGACCAGTCGGCACGGCGCCTTGGACGAAGTTAATCCCGCGCGATATTCCTTATTTGACAGAAGAGAAGATCTATCCATCCGCCTTGCGTTCCCTGCACCGCATTGAGACGCCAGCTTATATGGCTGTACTTGATCTGCGCAATCAATTCGTGCCGGAGAGCGCCAACCATGCGAATCCGATCTCATTCGCCGGGTATCTCAGCACGGTCCTAAGCCTGGAGCATTCCGGGAAGATTACCATCGGTCTGCCCAGCGGCCGCCGCGCAGGTCGTCTGTTCGTAGATGGCGTGCTACACGAGGGCTGGAGAGGGGAACAACCCGAAAGCTATATAGATCTATCCCTCACAGCTGGCGATCACCTGATCATCCTGGATGTGACGTCAACAGACCACGGGAATAATCTCCACTTCGGAATAGACGGAGATGTCCCCTTCACGCTGCGCTCGCCTCTCGATGAACAGGCTGAGACACCGCTGGTCATCTATGGGCCATTCGACCATACGGAGTATATCGATCATCAAGAAAACCGCAAGCTTCAGATGAACCATCCTGATTTTCTCGCATTGCCTGCTGCCGCTTCTGTTCAAGCGCTTGAAGCCTACCGCGTATGGGCTAAACCTTTCGAGCTAGCCTATTACTCGGATGCCGATGTATTCGGCCTCAATGTCTGGAAGACCACAGCAGAACAAAAGGCAATCCCCCCTACGCTGCATAATGCGCTATTGCCTGTGCCAGAGCCTGCTGTACTGCCGATATTCGATCAAGGCGATTGCCAGATCGTAATCGATATGGGCAAGGAGTATTCCGGCTATATCGGCTTTGAGCTTGATGCGCCAGCAGGGACAATCGTCGATATCTACGGCGTTGAATATATGAATGACAGCTATATTCAGCACACGTATGGACTGGACAACACCTTCCGCTATACATGCCGAGCAGGCAGGCAGCGCTATCTGTCCCCGGTTCGCCGCGGGTTGCGCTATATCATTCTCACGATTAGGAATAATCAAGAGCCGGTCAAGCTGTATGAGGTTTACTTCAACCAGAGTAATTATCCGGTAACCAACGCAGGTTCATTCCGCTCCTCCGATGCCTTGCTGAATGATATCTGGGAGATCAGCCGTCATACGACGCGGGTCTGCATGGAGGATACCTTCGTAGACTGTCCAGCCTACGAACAAGTATATTGGGTTGGGGACAGCCGCAATGAAGCGCTGGTCAACTATTACGTCTTCGGCGCGACAGATATCGTGAAGCGATGCCTGAACCTAGTTCCGGGATCATCCGATATGACACCGCTCTATGTGGATCAGGTGCCTAGCGCATGGAGCAGCGTCATTCCGAACTGGACATTCTTCTGGATTACGGCTTGCGAAGAATACTATACCCATACAGCTGATCGCAGCTTCGCCAAGCAGATATGGCCAGCGGTCCGCTATACACTGACGCATTATTTAACCCATCTAGATGAGAATGGCCTGCTGAACATGAAGGGATGGAACCTGCTGGACTGGGCACCGATTGATCAGCCGAATGATGGCGTTGTTACACACCAGAATATGTTCCTAGTTCAAGCGCTTCGCAAGGCCGTGCAATTGGCTAATGCCGCCGGTGCTGCTGAAGAGGTCACAGCTGCGGGCTTCGCTGCAACAGCCGATAAGCTGGCGAAGGCGATTAATGAACATCTATGGGATGATGCGAGACAAGCTTATCTGGATTGTATTCATTCCGATGGCAGACGCTCTAGCATATTCAGCATGCAAACACAGATCGTGGCGTATCTCTGCGGAATTGCGGAGGGTGAGCGCAGAGCGAAGATCGAGCACTACCTGGTGAATCCGCCAGTCGAATTTGTACAGGTAGGCAGTCCGTTCATGTCCTTCTTCTACTATGAAGCCTTAACCGCATCAGGCCGAGACCGCTTCATGCTGGATGACATTCGGAAGAACTATGGCATGATGATCGAGCATGGCGCAACTACCTGCTGGGAGATGTATCCCAACTTCGCGGAGAATCGGGCTAATCCAGATCAACTAACACGCAGCCATTGCCATGCTTGGTCTGCTGCTCCGGCCTACTTCTTGGGCACCAGCGTACTGGGCATCGAGCGTCTGGATACGGGCTGGAAGACGGTGAAGGTTGCGCCGCAGCCGGCTGATCTCAGCTGGGCCAGCGGTTCTGTACCATTGCCGCAGGGCGGACATATCTCGGTTAGCTGGCGGATTCAAGACAACTATATGAAGCTCAAGGTTGAAGCGCCGGAGGATGTGAAGCTGCATATCACGCTGCCGGATGGCATGGCTGGCGAGATCGAACAACTGACCTATCTTTCCTAAAATAAAGAAGAAGCGGCATTGGTCTATTAGCCGCTTCTTTCTTATTTACGAGGCAGCTTTGCAGATTCTACCTCATTCATGCGCTATAATGATAACATGCGTCTTGCACTCATGACTGCATATAGACTAGCGAGAGGAAGTATGACATGCTGCAGCAAATCAATAAAACAATGGAACGGTTCATGCCGTTAATCACACCCAGCAGTGTGCTGATCGGCGTTATCCTGGCTTCGATATTATCTCCTTACACCGGCTGGGTGCCTTGGATCTTTGCTTTTATGACCTTCTCAGGAAGCTTGAGCATGAATTTCCGTGATTTAGGCAAGGTGCTCTCTCACCCGCTTCCGATTATCGTATTCTTCCTCATTACTCACACGATCATGCCGCTTGTCGCTTGGTCGATCGGTTATATCGCTTTCCCTGGTGACCCATTGACCATTACCGGACTCATTCTGCTGCTATCTATTCCAACAGGCATCGTCAGCTTCATGTGGGTCTCGATCTACCGCGGACACATCGCATTGACCTTATCCATCATTCTCATTGATACGATGCTCGCCCCGTTCGTGGTACCTGCAGCATTATCTCTATTCGTCGGTACGAAGGTGGAGATCAACACCTGGGGCATGATGGAAGGGCTATTCTGGATGATTGTCATTCCTTCCCTGGTCGGTATGTTGCTCAATCAGTGGACGAAGGGCCGCATCAAATCGAAGGTTGGTCCAACTCTGGCCCCATTCTCCAAGCTTGGTCTCGCGCTAGTTGTCGCCATTAACAGCTCGGCCATAGCGGATTACTTCACGAACTTCAACAGAGACATGATTTACTTATTCCTCATCTGCATTCTGGTTGTGGCCTGTGGTTATGTCATCGGCTGGGGCGCTGCCAAGCTCTTCCGATGGGATCATGCCACTGTCACTTCACTGACGTTTAATTGCGGCATGCGCAATATCAGCGCGGGAGCAGTGCTGGCGATCACGTACTTTCCTCCAGCAGTGACCGTACCGGTGGTCATGGGCATGTGCTTCCAGCAGATGATGGCATCGCTGTTCGCTCATCTCTTGTTTCGCGCGCGTTCGGACCATGCGCTGCCGTCGTCTGTCCATAAATCGGCTTAACAGCTGCCAATAGCGGCATAATCCATGCTTGATCACTGGTACAGGATGATGATATAATGTTTATTATATAAAACCGGGTTCACTATATTAAACCGCATATGAGGGGGTGAAGATAACCTGTAATGGATCCTAGTACAAAATATAACGTCCCCGCTCTAGAGAGAGCTCATCGCATCATCAGCTTAATCGCCGATCATCCCTCTCGCTGGAAGCTCATTGATCTGTCCAGGAAGCTGGATATCAACAAGAGCTCCATGTATTCGCTGCTGCAGACGATGGAACGGCTTGGCTGGCTGAACAAGGATGAGAGCGATCACTATGAATTGGGTTCCTTCTTCGGTCGTACAGGCGCCCTGTACTTCAGCCAATTCGATCTCGTTTCCCTGTTTCATCGTGAGGGAGCAATCGTCAGGGACCGTATTCAGGAGACACTTCAGCTTGGCAGGCTTGACGGTGGAGATGTGTTCTATCTGGCCAAAGTCGAGGCTCCCTCCTCTGTGAAGATCAGATCGGAGCCTGGAATGACATGGTCCGCCTATGCGACCGGCTTGGGCAAGGCCATGCTCGCGGAACTGAGCGATTCCGAGATTGCACTGCTATATCCACAGGAGAAGCTGCCTAGCTTTACTCCGAATACGATCGCGACGCCAGTCGAACTTATCGAACAGCTTGCTAACGTGCGAGAGTCCGGCATCGCTTTCGATGAACAAGAGGCAGTGCCTGGTTTCAGCTGTATTGCCGCGCCAATCCGAGGCGCAGACGGCCGTGTCATCGCCGCTGTCAGCTGCTCCATCCCGCAATCCAATTGGGCGCACAAGAAGGAGCAGGTTATTGCCGAGATCACCTCACTTGCGAAGTTGTTATCACACGAATCAATCCTATTAGATAGGGGCAGGTCATGACACATAGGTAATAGAACGCTTGACGAGCAGATTTTACTATTCACGATTACGAAAATGATGAGGGGTAATAACGACATGAGATTATTAACTTATAAGGATAACGAGCAGTACCGGCTGGGCATCTCGACCAATCATGGCGTACTAGATGTGGCATCAACCGCCCGGCAGTTAGATGTAAAGGAAGTACCGTTCACGATTCACGATGTCATTGATCAGGGCAATACCGCCATCGCAGCATTGCAAGCGCTGGTCGATCAAGCGTCGAACACTACCGCAACCAACTGGCTGAAGGAAGATGATCTGCAGCTGGCGCCATGTGTGACGCATCCGGGCAAGATCATCTGCGTCGGTCTGAACTATCGCAAGCATGCGGAAGAGACGAACTCGCCGATACCGCAGTATCCGATCCTGTTCAATAAATTCAATAACACGCTGAGTGCGCACGGTGACGTCATCACGCTCCCACGCGTGACAGAGAAGGTAGATTACGAGGCTGAGCTTGTCATCGTGATCGGCAAGACAGCCAAGTACGTCAACAAGGAAGACGCACTGGACTACGTGTTCGGATATTGCAATGTCAACGACTTGTCTGCACGAGACCTGCAGATGCGAACTCCGCAATGGCTGCTCGGCAAGACGTGCGATGGCTTCTCGCCACTCGGCCCGTACCTCGTCACCGCCGACGAAGTTGGCAATCCGAATAATCTGCAGATCCAGGCAATTGTGAACGGCGAAGTGCGCCAAAATTCCAACACGGGCGATATGATCTTCCATTGCGATGAGATCGTCAGCTACATCTCGCAGCACTTCACCCTATCCCCCGGCGATATCATCCTGACCGGAACACCCGAAGGCGTCGTGATGGGTTATCCGCCGGAGCGTCAAGTGTTTCTTCAGGACGGCGACACGGTTACGATCCAGATCGAGAAGCTTGGCTCGCTGACGAACCGGTTCTCCGCAGAGCATTAGGCATCTCGCTGCTTCATCCATGAACGAAGGGTCATCCTATGGATGGCCCTGTCCTATTCCTACCCTCCATCGAATAAAGCCTTAACCATTCGATAAGCTTGTTTCGGCTTCCGATATTCGTTCACAATCCCTTTATTGTTGAATCCTCTTGCCCGATCTCTAAATCTCCATACATCACTTCTGATATCTGCGAATTGCCATACGAACATACCCGCCACAGATGCGTCCTCCAGGAATATTCGAATGGCGCTATCCAGAATTAGCGATTGATAGTCCTCGCTGAATAGACGAGATTCCTCCCACGATGTATCGCCGAATATGCCAGCTCCTCCGAATTCAGCCATAATAATCGGTTTGTCGGCGAGACCCTTGTCCAACATATGCGCTTTAAGCTCCTCGAGGAAGGTTTTAAAACCGTTCACATCCTTCTGGTACCATCCATAATATTGATTAACACCAATCACATCGAACAAGCCCATTGTGATATCGTCGAAGGGCTTATGCGTCGCATAGGTGATCAATCGCTGGTTATCCAACTCCCTCATTCGGTTCACCAGGAGCTCCGTGAATGCATACCCTTCTTGACTGCTAGTTTCGCATTCATTGTGCGCCGACCAGAAAATAATGCTTGGATGATGCTTGTCTCGTCGGATCATCTCTTCCATCATGCCGAGTGCTCTTGTTTGCACGACAGGATCAGCCATATGCGCGCTTCCAAACTGCCAGAGCGGAATTTCCTCCCAGAAGACAATTCCCCGCTCATCCAGCAGATCAAGCCAGTACTTGCTGTTCGGATAATGCGATCCCCGGACTGCGTTGCTGCCCAGGTTCTGAATAATGTCTAGATCCTTACTCATTAATGGCTGTGGAAAAGCAAACCCCCAATCCGGATGCTCCTCGTGACGGTTTACTCCCTTCAGGATAACCGGCTTACCGTTCATACAAATTTGCCCATCTCTAACTTCAACTGTTCGGAAGCCGATCCTATCCGTGTAATCATCCTCATCCGTACAGACATATATCAGATATAAGTGAGGCGACCCAATATCCCATAACTGGATGTTGGTCCACCGTTCTTGCCATTCATAGCTGACCTCATGCCCAGCAGGCACATGAATGCTGCCTCCGTAACGCTCACCTGCGCCTTCCATAAGCAAATCAATGTCATGATTATGGGGAGAGAGGGATTGCAGTGTTACCTTTACCGTGACATCCACTGCTAAATCGATTAATTGATAGTCAATTTCCATGCGATCAATATATACATCCGGCAGCTGCTGCAGCTCCACTGATCGGAAGATTCCGCCGTAATGGAACCAATCGACCCGCTCCAATGGAATGGTCTGGTTATCATGCGTATTGTCCACCCGGACCACTAGCTCATGCCTGCCACTGTCCAATTGTGTGCCTATCACCTCATAGGGGGAGAAGCTGCCATAGTGCTCGCCCACATGCTTACCATTCAAGTAAATATCAGCTTGACCCGCGATGGAATGAAACACCAGACGAGTATGACAAGCCTTCGGCAAATAAAACCAAGTACGATACCAGGCTACGCCTTCGTAATCGTACAAGCCGATATCATTGTTCCAGCAGCCCGGCACATTGGACTTCCTGCAATTCGAAGGGAATTGCGAATACCATTGTTGTTCGATACCGATATCATCAGGGTCTGTTACAAAGTCCCACAGGCCGTCTAACATGTGAGAATACCTTATGCGATGCTCCGGAAACGTGCGAATCATAAGCAGCTCTCCAATCGTATTTTAGATTCACCTTTTAGTTAGGATGATTTCTCTATATTTACCCGGCGTTATTCCTTCATGCTTCTTAAATAATCGAATAAACGCATTGCTGTTATAATAACCAACCTGTTCACTAATTTGCTTTATACTTAATTCCTTATCTGCTAATAATACTTTTGCTCGCTCTAATCGGAAATGAGTAATGACATCTAATATCCCCTCGCCTGTCTTCTCCTTATAAGTTCTGGAAATATAAATCGGATTCATCTCGAAATGATCTGCAATACGTGAGATATTCAAGTTTTCATCTGAATAATTATGCTTAATGAACGCATGGATGTTCTCTTGCAATTTACTATTATTACTCTTCTTGTTTTTCTCTATATACTCAGCGATATACTGTAATGTTTTATGCATTTCTACTTGCAAGTCCATAATCGTTTCACAGTTCGTCAAATTTACCATGGGGTTGATTTGCTCGAACATCCCGCTATTCTCTACACCAAGAACGCTCATAGCTTTCAAGAAGGTTCCCGTCATATCAAACATGAAGCACTTGGCCATTTCAATCGGCATCGCTGTGAGGGACTGTTCGAACATCTGATCCATCATAGACTTGGCATAATCATAATCGCCCGTTTTGATGCATTGAATAATTTTCTGCTCCTTCTCCAGCGTATAGAAGTAGTCTTGATTATCCACCTTCAAATCATCATAGCTAATAATGGTCCCGCTCCCCAGCAGCAGCTTGTATTCCATAGCTTCAATGGCATCCCTGTAGGCAAAGCTCACGTTATTAATTCCGCTATGTATTCTACTGATAGATGCCGTAAACACAATTCGAAATCGCTTCCGAATAAATGTCTGGGCTCGCTCTATCGCCCCTCGCAGTTCCTTTTCATCTGAGCCTTTTCTTACATTGACTATACAGGCGAGCATATCATCGATTTCTAGGACTGTTGCGTATGACTGCTCATTCATGACCTCTTCTACCACATTTTTTATGATTAAATGCACCAAGTCGAGTTGCTTCGCATCATCCCTCTCGCGGTCATAGAACAACTCGTTAAAGTCATCTATATATAAGATCAATACAGCAAACAGATCGGTTTTCAGTCGAATGTCAAATGTAGCAAGCATTTCTTCGCGATATGCGTCATTTCCAACACGACCTTTAAGCAAGCGAACCAGAAAATTGGATAGCAATGCTTTTTGCTGCTGTTCTAATTTATGATTCATTCGATTGTACTCATCTATGGTTTGATCATACATACGCTCCAGAAATGCATATTCATTTCTTGTGTTTCCCATCAATTCCTTTCTCGGAATGGACAGTTTTTCAATTAAGCGGTGAATCGGGTAATATTGTCGCTTCGACATCATATACGTTGCAATTGAACCGATGATAAGCGTTACAAGCAAGCTCACAATCCCGGTTTGACGAATTCGCTTAAGCTCACTGGTAAAGGATCGATCAGATATAATCATCATATAGTTCCATTCTGTTACATCAGATTTAATAGAGGCCACAACATACCGTTCGCCGTTCCACTCCGCATATCCGGATTCTGGATGGTCCATCGTATTCAGCAGTTCAGGTATACCCTCACTCGTATAAATGATCGGTTCATTATCTTTATTCAATATAACAACTTCACCATGATTAACCGCTTGTATGTTTTCGATCGCACTATTGAGAATATCATTAGCAATCACGACGAAGATATTGGCCAGCGGATCCCCCGTGCCCTCCAGAGGCAGAGAATGTCCGTATATCAGAGAGTAGTTGAATGACTCGCTTTTATTGGGAATAGAGAATAAATGCTGTTTATGTTCCTGCCTAACATAGGCATTCCATTGATCGAGAGAGATATCAAAATCATTCATTCGAAAAAATGCATCAGCTTCAAAATTTGAATCTGGTGAGACAACTAACTCTAGACCGCGATAATAGATAAATATATCATCAATCCAAGGATTCACCGCTTTCATTGAGACCAATTCTCTAACGATTTGAAAAATCAGAATACGATCTGTATGCTCCAACGTTTGTTTATACATTAGATTTTGAACTCTCGGATTCAGCAGTAGCTGCATATTGATTTGTCTTGCATCTACGAATTGCTTATCAATCGTACTTTTCGTCTGCAATAATAAACCTTCATTGGCGGAGTGAATTTCATTTTCAATAATGCTGACCGATTCTGCATACACAAAGAAACCGACAAAAATCGGAATGCTAAGAATGACGACATATGAAAGGATCCATGATAGGATAATGCTTCGCTTCTTATTTTGCCGATTGAACAATCTCATCCCTTGATCGCTCCGATCATTACTCCTTTAACAAAATACTTTTGCAAAAGCGGATAGATAAGTAAAATGGGCAGTGTCGCGACCACTATAGCCGCATACTTAATGCTCTCGGCGATTGCGCCTACATCATCTACTCCCGCTGTGACATCGTCCAAGCTATTCTGTATGACGATCTCCCTGAGAATCAACTGCAACGGAAATAAGTCTCGATCCCTTAGGAAAATCATCGCATTAAACCATGAATTCCAATGCTGCACCCCGTAGAATAGGATCATAACTGAGATGACAGGAAGCGATACCGGCACTACAATTTTAATCAGAATGACAAATTCATTCGCACCATCGATACGCGCTGATTCAATCAACCCCTCAGGCACTTGCTCGAATGAAGTCCGCATGATGATCAGATTCCATGTGGAGATCGCTACCGGCAGCATTAAGGCGAGCAGGCTGTTCCCCAGATGCATAATGTTGTTCACTACCAGGTACATCGGAATAATTCCACCATGGAAGAACATCGTGAATACAATAGCCAACATGATGGGTCTGCCCAGCATCACATTTTTCCTAGATAAGGCATATGCCCCGAGGCTCGTTAAAACTAAATTGATAGCCGTTCCGAAGAGTACGACCGTAAGCGTATTCATATACCCGGATAGGATATTCGGATTTTTGGCAACAGCCTCGTAAGCCTTCACATTAAACTCCAACGGTCCATATAATAAGCCCGAATGTGCCATCAATAAATTAGAGTTACTGAAAGACGCGAACACAACATGAAGAAACGGGTATACAGTAGCCAGCATCAGTATCATCATTATGATCATGTTGGAACAATCAAATAGCTTTTCACCTAATGTCCTCTTATGCATACCACGCTCTCCTTACCATAGACTCGTATCGTTAATTTTGCGACTAAACCAATTGGCAAAGATAAGAAGGGATAAATTTAGCGCAGATTGAAACAATCCTACTGCTGCAGCATAACTGAATTGAAAGCTTCCACCCAAGCCTACCCGATATACATAGGAATTGATTACATCCGCTGTTTCGTACGTTAATGGATTATATAGCAGTATGATTTTTTCATACCCTACATCCATCATCTTACCAATGTTTAAGATTAATAAGATAACAATGATCGGGAGCAAGCCCGGAATTGTAATATGCAGCATTTTCTTAAATCTTCCTGCACCATCGACCGTTGCCGCTTCATACAGCTCCAAATTTATACTGCTTAAGGCAGCCAAATAAATAATCGTACCCCACCCGATATTTTGCCAAATATCTGACGCTACAAATATGGTTCTGAAGTACTCAGGAGCGCCTAACAATGCCGTTCGTTCTCCTCCAAACCAAACGAATATATCCGTAACCACGCCATCACGGGCTAGAAACTGTGTTAACATGCCACATACGACAACGATGGAAATGAAATGCGGAATATACGTAATCGTCTGTACCAGGCGCTTGAACCAGCTCCTGGTGATTTCGTTAAGGAGCAAGGCTAGCAGAATAGGTGCAGTAAAGGCGAAGATCAACTGATATACATTAATGAGTAGCGTGTTTTTTACCACCCGCCAGAAATGAATACTATTAAAAAAATACACGAAGTTCTCAAATCCTACCCAAGGGCTATCCCTAACCCCTTTCACAATATCATAGTTTTTGAAGGCGATAATAGAACCATACATAGGACCGTATTGAAAGATAGCATAATATAACACTACAGGTATTAACATAAAATAAATAAGCTTGTTGCGAATGAAATCCTTCTTCAATCGACTTAAATAGGTTCTACTCATAATTGTGTTTAGCATGTCATTCACCCGTCTTTATGAATTGAGAAGGGGGGAGTTGCCTCCCCCTTTCTCATTTATCTGTTCGTATAGCGATCAACTTGTGCCTGACGTAATTCCACTAATCTTCCGACACCTAAGCTTTCCAGCCGCTCCACATACCGATCGAAATTCGCAATAGGGTCATTGCCCATAATAAACCGGAGCGTCATCTCCTCTTGATACGTATTGATCTCAGATGTTAATCTTGCAATTTCTTGAGCCTCTTCAGGTGTCGCACTCGCATTAGGCATCTTCCGTTTATACGCTTCCTCCGGATTTTGACTCCAAATCGTTAACGCATCGATTTGCTCAGGAAGCTCGTATTGTTGCTGTGCGACACGGATGTCATTATTGATGCCGGGGCCCGAATAGTTGGCTCTGGCATACTTGCCTAATGCATGATTGAAATTCAGTCCCTCAGGATTCTTCATGATCAGATCCGTAAATTTCGGATACCCGTCCACCAGATTATAGGTGAGTCCTTCAACACCGAAGTTTTTCAACATATGTCCTTCTTCACTGAATACATAATCGAACCATTTAATCGTCTCTACAGGGTAATCGTTCGCGGTCGTAATGGCTCCGCCTGATTGCGGATGATGTAAGGGAACTAACTCGATTAATTTAGGTTTTTCGCCTTTATTAAGAACAGGGTACGGAGCAGCGATCAGCTCATAATTGTCATTCAATTCAATGCCCGCTGCGGTGAAGTTCCCCATTGCGCTGCCCGCATATCCGAAGAACGCGCCTGCATCCCCATTAATCGCCTTTCCTTGCCATGTGCTCCGATCATGGATCATGAAATCCGGATCTAGCAGCCCCTTCTCAATCCAAGCATGCATCAATTCCAAGTATGCCTTGAACTCAGGCTGCATCGGTCCATACTTCACCTTTCCGTTATCCAGGTAGAACTTTTCTCCGCCATTATTCCTCGCCTCAATACCGAATGCATAGAGTATCGGATTTACAAAGCCTACATCGAGTGACAACGGCGCTTTCGCACCTTTCTTATCCTTGAATGCTTGTAGTACAATCTCCCACTCGTCTAAGGTTTCAGGCACTTCCAATTGTAATTCATCTAACCAGTCCTTGCGCAGCATCAGACCTGAATTGGCTACGATTTGCGACTTAGCAACCGATGGCACCGTATAGATGACACCTGAATCTGTAGATATATCCTTCAATACATCCTGATTCTCATCGAAGTATTTCTTAATATTCGGAGCATGTTCATTGATTAAATCATTCAGCGGAATGATGATACTATCGGAAATCGCTTTGGCTGGTCCGCCATTATATTTGCTTAACCAGTCGTATTCAATGATATCCGGTAAATCCCGAGAAACGATCAGCAGATTAAACTGCTCATCAACACCGCTGGAGGAAGGATGGGTGAAGTTGATCTTTATATTCGAGCGCTTCTCTAATTCCTGATACAGCAGCACTTCTCCTAAATGACTCACTGAAGCAGAGGCTGTGTTGTTTAGTACCGACCAGTAAGATAATTCAATTGGACTTTGGGGTTGTTCTGCCCCCTCTTGATTTGTTGTCTGCGAGCTGTCTCCGCTGTTACCTTGAACACTGTTAGTATTGTTCGTGCTGGTTGTGTTCGTTGTCTGGCTTGTGTTATTTGAGTTGCACCCCGCGATGATGAACACCATTACCAGAAGTATGACCGTGATGTGTTTTACTACTTTCATGTCCATTACCTCCCCTTCGTTATTCATTTTGTAAGCCCTTTCCTTTACACTTAAAATCATAGATCAAATACAATCAGGGGGTAAATCATCAATTTATTCGGTATCATTAAAACCACACTTCCAGCATCTTTATTTTCATATTCATCACTAAAAGCTGATAAATACTTGCCCCAGATAAACGGCTCTGCCGTTCTGCTTCGCAGAGCGTTTCCGTTTAGCGTCGATATATAAGCACCATTAAGTAGAAAACTTATAAAGTCTTATATATTCAAAATGTCACAGCAACAAAAAAGAGATCTACAACTATCATACTGTACAAGCAGTTATGATTGTTGTAGATCTCTTCCCTATGATTAATTCAGTCCTGCATCTCCTCGACGTAATCATCCAGGATCCGGTTAAACACATTAGGCAGCGTGTAATTCGAGCGGTCAGACGGATCAATCCAAGCGAATTCCGAGCTTGCTGGACTATCGATCCCGCTATACTTAATCTCGCCCATGCATCGATACACACGCATCCACCAACGGATATGACTGAAGATGTGGTCGATATCCATATAGGCCGCTACAGGCTTCACAGCAAGTCCTTCCTCTTGCAGCAATTGATCCGTCAGACTAGCGTCTGATTCATGAAGCGAACCGCTCGCCAGCAGCACATGAGGCAGCTCCCACATACCAGCTAGCAGCCCTTTGGCGGCACGCTTACGCAGTAATATTTTACCCTGATTATCGCCCGTTCCCTCTATTAATGCCACCGCTCTATACTCATCGCGAGGCGCCTTGGCCTTCGTCTTCACCGGCAGCTCCAGCTCCCGGCCCGCCAGCCTGCCCTCACAGCGCTCCATGACCGGACAGGTCAGACAATGCGGACTCTTCGGCGTACAGACGAGTGCCCCTAGCTCCATGATCGCCTGATTGAAGTTGCCGGCCTCTCCCTCAGGAATCAGCTGACGCACAAGCTTCTCCAGCTTCACTCTTGTAGCGGGCTTCGCAATATCATCGTCGAGGAGGAATACGCGGGACAACACACGCATCACATTCCCATCAACAGCCGGCTCCGGACGATTATACGCGATACTGAGGATCGCGCCTGCAGTGTAAGGCCCTACGCCGCGCAGAGTGGCGATCTCTTCCGGATCATTGGGGACGACTCCCCCATAGAGCTCAGCTACCTCGCGAACAGCGGTCTGCAAATTCCGCGCACGTGAGTAATAGCCTAGACCCTCCCAAGCCTTGAGCACCTCTTCCTCCGGTGCGGCCGCCAGCGCGTCTATAGTCGGAAATTTGGACATGAAGCGTTCATAGTAAGGAATAACGGTATCCACTCGCGTCTGCTGCAGCATAATTTCGGATACCCACACACGGTAAGGGTCCTTATTCTCACGCCAGGGGAGATCCCGCTTAGCCTTCTCGAACCATGTTAGCAATTGACTGCTGAAGTAGTGGTGTAATGTTATGTTATGCTGCATAATGATCCTCCGAATGATGTATGCTATAGGTAAATCAATTGCATAACTACGCAAATCCTCTTATAAAGCAGCTATGACATTGATTCAGGTATGAACGTTTGGTGAACTTGGTAAAATTTATTACATCGCGATTAAAAAGTGTGTTATAACTCATAGTGAGACTGTTAGTTCTTGTGCATCCTATATGGTAGGTTGATTCACGACATGTTCAGTGTGAGTTAAGCTACAGCACCAATCACTATATGAAGGGGTGGTCAGAATGAAGAACAGCAAGTGGATCTTATTAGCGCTTGGGCTGGCGATCATGCTGGTGCTAGCTGGCTGTGGAGGCGGCAATACTGCCGATAACAGCAAGGGAGGCGACGGCGGAACCGTAGCTGCCGCTGACGCAGAGAAGCTGTATAAGGCGAATTGCGTAAGCTGCCATGGCGCTGACCTGAAGGGGCAGAACTTGGACACCGTAGGTGGCAGATTGAGCGGCGATGCGATCGAAGAGAAGATTCGCAAGGGCGGCGGCGGTATGATCGCCTTCGAAAAGCGCTTAAGCGATGAAGAAATCACTGCATTAACGGACTGGCTCGTTGAGAAGAAGTAGTCACGTTAATCCTTAATAAGTTAAGCGAAGAGACCGGGCAACCGGTCTCTTATTCTTATATTCGCATATCCGCTAATTCCCATATCGCAACTGCCACTGCCGAGAGACGGCCATGCGTAATGCTTACATGAATCCGATCCAGCTCGGTCAAGCTAAGCTGCTGTCTAGCAATCGAGGAGATCAGACACTCTGGCTTTCCCTGCACATTCGGTATAATCTCTATGTCTTGAAACCCCAGCTTAGCGCCTATTCCACACCCTAGCGCCTTAGCGACAGCCTCCTTGGCCGCGAATCGGCCAGCCGCGAATTCGATGCGGCGATAAGGGTGCGCGGATAGACGCTCCAGTTCGCGTTCTGTCAACACACGTTGTACGAAGCGCTGACCCGCAGCTGACTTCAGAATATGATCGATGCGTTCCAGCTCTACAATATCATTCCCGATCCCCTTGATCATGCCTGTCTCCCATTCATGGCTCGTTACGGGATTACTTCCCGCTTTGGTCGACAACCTGTCAACACTTTACTGACGGTTGTCGGCCATTTAGCGGAAGTTATTCCGTGACGATGCATTATGGCTCGTTACGGGAAGTAATCCTGTAACGATGCCTTATTGCTCAGTTAGAATAATCGGACCGTCCGCTGTAATCGCAATCGTATGCTCATATTGTGCCGATAAGGAACCGTCCGCTGTACGAGCTGTCCAGCCGTCATCATCGATTGTCATCTGATAACGTCCAGCATTAATCATCGGCTCAATGGTGAGCACCATACCTTCCTTGAGCCGGAAGCCCTTGCCTGCCTTACCGTAATGCGGAACCTGCGGCTCCTCATGCAGCTCCCTGCCAATGCCGTGTCCGACCAAGTCGCGCACGACCGAGAATCCGTTGCTCTCTGCATGCTCTTGCAGCGCGCTCATCAGATCGCCTAGGCGATTGCCCGGCCGAGCTAGTCCAATCGCGATATCAAGGCATTCCTTTGTCACGCGCATCAGTTTTTCGGCAGCGGGCGACACTTCTCCCACCGCATAGCACCAGCACGAATCACCCATCCATCCATTATAGAGCGCAACGGTATCCACCTTCACAATATCGCCTTCCTTAAGCGGCTTATGATTGGGGAAGCCATGCGCGATTACATCATTAACCGATGTGCAGGTTGCGTAGGGATAGCCCTTGTATCCGATTGTATATGGCGTTGCTCCTCTATCCTTCATGATGCGAATGAATAGCTCTTCAATTTCCATGGTGGTTACGCCTGGGCGAATCATCTTCTTGACCTCGCGGTGACAGTCCGCCACAATCTGGCAGGACTTGCGAATCTCCTCAATCTCATCCATTGTCTTCAGTATCAGCATAGCTCCATCCACCTCGTGAATAAACATTGTGACTAACCTCGTGATTTATTCGCAGCCGCCTTAAGCGTGTCCACCTCTTTCCACTTCCTCGTATGCTCTATATGCCTGGGATTGATGAGCGCTTGTGCTCCGTGCGGGCGTATTGCTGCTCCAGCTTCTCCTGAACCTTCGGATCAATAGACTTGCCCTCCAAGTAATCGCTGTTGTCCTCGTAACTGATGCCCAATTCACCCTCATCCGTCTGTCCCGGCCACAGTCCAGCTGTAGGTATCTTATTCACAACCTGATCCGGGATGCCGAGCGCAGCGCCCAATTGTCTAACCTGACGCTTATTCAGCGAGCTGAGCGGCGTCAGGTCGACCGCGCCGTCTCCCCACTTCGTATAGAAGCCTGTGATCGCTTCGGAGGCGTGATCCGTTCCGACCACGAGCAGGTTCAGGTCGAAGGAGAGCGCGTACTGCACGACCATTCTAGTGCGCGCCTTCACATTACCCTTGCCTCCGCGGCTCAGATGCGTGTGTATGCCGAGGGACTTGAACGCATATTCCGTCTCGAGTGCAATCTCGTTGACCGCATCCTCGATATTCGTCTCAACCGTCTTGGTCAAGCCAATGGCCCGCGCGACCGCATAGCTGTCCTCGATATCCTCTTGCTCACCATATGGCTGGAATACGCCGAGCGTCTGGTACTCCTTGCCCTGCTCCGCTGTCAGTTCATCCGTTGCCCGCTTCGAGAGCGCAGCGGCAACAGCACTGTCAATTCCTCCGCTGATCGCAATGAGCAGACCTCTGGCATGTGCGCTAAGCACAACCGTCTTGAGGAAATCCACCCTCTTGCGAATCTCTTCATTAACATCAATAACCGGCTTCACACCGAGTCTTGCGATAATTTCCTGCTGCTTGGACATCCTCCATCAGCCTCCTTGTCCGGATGATCTTCCGCATCCTAACACCAACTAATATTAGTATAAACTTTCACCGGAATAGATCAAGTTCATCTCAGGATCACACCGGGAATGACAGGGGCTCTGCTGAAATGTAATTTTACATCTAAGACCATTGTTCTCCTGGTTACTGATACTTTTACGTGTATTTCTGCAGGTAAACCGGCTAATTGCGCAGATTTCCGAATGAAATCATCGGTCTAAATGCAGATTTGCAGGTCAGAACTGCCATAAGTGCACATAGGCTCCAAGTTGATGTAGATTTGCAGGTCAGTTCAAGATGTGTGTCCATCCACATCCACCGGTTGCCTTTACTACAAGCAGATGCAGATCACTATTCAACCTGCCCTTCGCGCAGCATACTAAGAAACCCCCGTCCAGGAAGCATCTCCTGCGGGGGTTCTCAATAGTCTAGATGGCCTTATTGGCAAAATTCATTGAACGCTGCAGTTAGCTCTGCCGCTATCTCATCGGCTGTACGATCCTCAATCTGATGGCGTTGAATGAAGTGGACGAGTTCGCCGTCCTTCATTAGCGCAATCGATGGGGACGATGGCGGATACGGAGCCAGATACTCACGCGCCTTGGCAGTAGCTTCCTTATCTTGTCCTGCGAATACGGTGTATAGGTTATTCGGAACTGCCTCATTCTGCAGCGCCTTGGCTACTGCGGGGCGAGCATTACCTGCTGCGCAGCCGCATACAGAGTTGATCACGAGCAGCGCAGTACCCTTCGCGTCCGGCAGGCTCTGGTCTACCTCTTCCGGCGTCCGCAGCTCCGTAACACCAATCCGCGTCAATTCGTCTCTCATCGGCTGAATCACATCAGCCATATACATTTCGAATGACATCGACATGTTATATTCCTCCTGATCACTGATCATGTAATTTAGAATTTCTCTAATTCTATATTACACCGCAGATCGCGAGGATTGCAATGACGATCGCGCTGATCCAGCATTTTATCGCCTACTAGGGATTGTTCGTGGGATTGTGCTCAGGATCTTCGTCCGGATTCGCTTCTGCCGCTGTGTCTGCTTGCTCGCCGTTGAAGGTCTCATAAGCGACATCCTGCTCCGGGTGGAAGAAGATCCCTCCCTGCGGTATAATTCCCCGCTCGAAGTAATCCTTATTCTCCGCCGAATGGAATCCAATGTCCTTATACGGATGCACCCACTCGTCGCCGGCCATAATCGCCGGGTCCGTCTCCGTGCTCCACTCTTCCAGCGGTGAATGCTCTGAGGCATACTCATGGTCGCCGATCAGAACCCCGTGTTGATTCACGAACGGCTCACGCGGCCCTCGTCCTTCTTCGAACTCAGGCAGGAACTCAATCTCGAACGGATCCAGCTCGGAGGATGCTTTGGAAGTCAGTTCTGGTGCCTTCCCGGATTTCCGATCATCTCGACTCGTCATGATGACCTCTCCTCAGTCCGCAGGACGATTAGGACCGTCCATCTTCTTATCATATTGCGCGGATGTCGGATCGGTACCCGCCCGCTTATTCTTCTTGTTAGCCCTCTTTTGCTTTTGCGCTTCCTGTGAATCGTGATTGCTCATCGGCTATCCAGCTCCTTCTTACGAGTGTCATCCCATAGTATGTACAGTCTGGGAAGAATTAACCCGATCACACACAGCAAGAGCATCAGCCATTGCCGCACCGTTAGCAGCATAGCAGCAGACTCTCCGGTCATCACAAGCGAGATCGCGATCAGCCCCCCGCCGCCAACCAGGCAGAACAGCTCTCCGGCGCGGCCGGGGCCTGGCCAGATACGACGAATCGCGAAGATGAGCAGGATCGATATGGCAAGCAGCAGCTCATAGATATGGATGGGGTGATAGCGATATGCAGGATCGCTCAGTGTGATCCCCCAAGGCAAATCCGTTAACGATCCATAACGAGCACCGCCGATTAGGGCCCGGACAGCAAGTAAGATGGCAGCGCCATAGCCCAAGGCATCCATGATCAGCCGCAGCGGGAGCTGTGATCGGAAGCCTCGGATGAACAGGTACAAGGTCGCTGCTGCAGCGCCGATGAGTATCGCATACAGGCCGCCTTGCATAAGCAACCCCTTCAGTGGTGATCGCCAAATCATCGCTGGCTGCAGCACATATGGTGCCAGCTTCCATCCGAGGAACCCGATCACCATCGTATTGAAGATCAAATCCATCAGCGAGGATGATCGCCATTCGGTTCGTCGAATGACAAGAGCAACCGCCGCATAGGCAGCAACTGCCGCAATAATGCCCGATAGTAAGCTCCAATTCACATAGAATGGACCGATCTGAACTGTCTCCATCTGGATGACCGCCTCTCTTCCGTATGCTATGATAGCTTCAATACTTATTCTAACGGATTTGGAGCGCGATCGCATGAGTTATGACGTAATCGTAATCGGCGGAGGCTCGGCCGGCTTAATGGCGAGTATTGCCGCCAGCGCTGGCGGTGCCAAAACGCTGCTGATCGACAAGGGAGACAAGCTGGGCAGAAAGCTCGGCATATCAGGCGGCGGCCGCTGCAATGTAACCAATAATAAGGAGCTTGACGAGCTCATTCAGCATATTCCGGGCAATGGCCGGTTCCTGTACAGCGCGATGAGCAGCTACAATAATACGAGCATCATTCAGTTTTTCGAGGGACTGGGCATTAAGCTCAAGGAAGAGGATAATGGGCGTATGTTCCCTGTCAGCGACAAGGCCAAGACCGTAGTCGATGCGCTCATCAATCAGGTGCGTACGCAAGGTGTGGATATCCTCGTCAACAGTCCGGTCCAACAAGTACTCTATGAGAAGGGGCGTGTGCGCGGGGTCAAGCTGAAGTCGGGACAGAGCCACCGCAGCCGCAGCGTCATTGTCGCTACAGGCGGCAAATCCGTCCCCTATACAGGCAGTGAAGGCGACGGCTATCCATGGGCGGTTGAAGCGGGACATACGATCACTGAGCTGTTCCCAACTGAGGTGCCGCTTACATCCAATGAACCGTTTATTCGCAATCGAGAGCTGCAGGGGTTGTCGCTGCGCGATGTTAATTTGACCGTGTGGAATGCGAAGAGCAAGAAGCTCGTTTCGCATCGAGGCGATATGCTCTTCACGCATTTCGGTCTATCAGGCCCAGCGGCCCTGCGCTGCAGCAGCTTCGTGGTCAAGGGGCTGAAGCAAGCCAGAGAGAAGCAAGTCAAGGAGAAGCAGGCGCAATTACACCAGTCTGATCCGATCAGCATCACGCTGACCATCGACCTGTTCCCGGACCTAGCTGAGGATGCGCTGCACGCGCAGATGACGGAGCTGGTGCGAACAGATGCGAAGAAGGCCGTGAAGAATGTCCTGCGACCACTGCTGCCAGAGCGGATGATCCCGCTGGTGCTGCGCTTGGTGGACATTGCCGAGGACACCGTATACGCGAATCTTCCCAAGCAGCCTTGGCTCGACCTAGCGCGCATGCTCAAAGCATTCCCAGTGCGCGTGAACGGAACGCTCTCCATCGAAGAAGCCTTCGTAACTGGTGGCGGCGTCAACCTCAAGGAGATTGACCCGCGCACGATGCAATCGAAGCTGATGCCTGGCCTATTCTTCTGCGGCGAGGTGCTTGACATTCACGGCTATACCGGCGGCTACAATATCACTGCCGCCTTCGTCACTGGCCACACAGCAGGAACAGCCGCGGCAGCGCATAGCAAGATGCAAATTTAATGCGGCAGGACCGGACTATTCGTGCGTGGCAGGCAAGTTCGGAGCAATTAGTGCGGTGGGACCGGACTACTGGAGCGTGGCAGGCAAATTCGGAGCAGTTAGTGCGGTGGGACCGGATTATTCGTGCGTGGCAGGCTCGTTCGGAGCAATTAGTGCGGTGGGACCGGACTACTGGAGCGTGGCAGGCAAATTCGGAGCATTTAGTAAGGCGGGACCGGGCTCAGAAAAACTGGCTTGCAGCTTCACTTTCCGGCACTGCACGTACCATTTACCTCTCATCGCACCTTGCAGCTTCACTTTCCGACGCTGCACGCGCCATTCACCTCTCATCGCACCATGCAGCTTCACTTTCCGGCACTGCACGTACCATTTACCTCTCATCGCACCATGCAGCTTCACTTTCCGACGCAACGGCGAGAACGCACAATTCATCCGTGGCAGATAAGTTCGGAGCGTATTAGTAAGGTCCCATCAACACAAAAATAAGCTGATACAGCAGAGCATGTCTGCCACATCAGCTTACGCCCTTACTCGCCCATCTTCTTCGGCTCACCATAATCGATCCCTAAGGTATCTACTGTCATCTTCTCGATAACCTGATCGACCATTGGCCGATCCTGAGCGCCGCGCTCCACACTGACGATCCTGTCTACAACCTCCATACCCTCGATCACGCGGCCGAAGGCGGCATAATCGCCGTCCAGATGGCTAGCGTCCGCCACCATAATGAAGAACTGAGAGCCAGCCGAATCTCGGCTAGCGCCATTGCGCGCCATCGCGATCACACCCCGAGTATGCCGCAGCGCATTATAGATGCCATTGTTCTTGAATTCGCCTTGGATTGAATAGCCTGGACCGCCCATGCCCGTACCCTCCGGGTCACCGCCTTGAATCATGAATCCGGGGATGACGCGGTGGAAGATCAGCCCATCATAGAAGCCTTGGTTCGCAAGCCAGACGAAATTCGCGACCGTATTCTGAGCCAGCTTCGGGTACAGCTCGATCTTCACTATCCCGCCATCGGCCATCTCCATCGTAACAATCGGATTATTATCACCGTTAGCGCCCGTCCCATTGTTATCCCCATTGCCGCCACAGCCCGCTAACGCGACTGCCGCCAAGAGAATTATAGCTAATATCAGCAGTAATCTTGCCCGTCTCCCTACTCGTCCCATTGTGCCACTCACCATGTTAACCTGTCACTCCGTTCATCGTTCGAATTGTCTCTGCAGATCGACTGCATCTGACAATTATAGTACACGAAACGAGCGTCAAGTTAAAGCGAGTCCGCATTTCTTAACTCAAGCCAGATTAATCTCTCGAATGCGATCAGGGGACACCTTGAATTCTCGATTGATCGTCATTAAGCCATTGACCTCTTGCTGCACATCCGTTGTCTGCGTGTAGCAGAAGCCCACGACATAATCCAGATCCTTAATCGCCTGTGTAATCGCCTCGTAACGCGCTAAGAACTCTTCCTCCGTCCGTACCTGATTGCCATAGCCCCATCCACTCTCGGTCGTGAAGGCAATGCCGCCATATTCGCTAATCAAGATCGGCTGTCCCTGATAGCTGTAGCCATCTGCGAACGGATATTTCGCGTTGTTATGGGGGATTGCATTGCTGAGCAGCTTATCTTGATCCTTATACCGCTCGAATAAGACGGAGCCGAGCTCTTCATAGTCATGCAGCGTAATGATATCCGAGATCGTATGCTCCCAACCATCATTGACAATGACTGGACGCATCTGGTCGAACGACTTGGTCAGATGATAGATCATCTCTGTGAACTGCTGCTGCTTGCGATCGTGATAGATAGCCGGCACGCCCCATGATTCGTTGATTGGCGTCCATGTGATAATACATGGATGGTTATAATGCTGACGCACAACCTCCATCCACTCACGTGTAAACCGCTCAACAGCCGTATCGTCGAACTCATAAGCAGCGGCCATCTCCGACCAGACGAGCAGCCCCTTGCGATCGCACCAATACAGGAAGCGCGGATCCTCCAGCTTCTGGTGCTTGCGCACGCCATTGAAGCCCAGTTCCAGCGTCTTGTCGATATCCTCGATCAGCGCTTCCTCCGATGGCGGGGTCAGATGTGTATCCTCCCAGTAGCCTTGATCCAGCAGCAGGCGCTGGTACAGCGGCCGATTATTAAGGAGGATTCTGCCGCGCTCGATGGATATCTTGCGCATACCGAAGTAGGAATACACAGTATCGACCGGTTGTCCGTGCTTCTTCAAGTGAATTACCACATCATACAGGTTCGGATGATTCGGATGCCATAATTGCAGCTTCCACTCACCGACAGCTACATTGCTGATCAGCAGATCAACCGATAGTCTGGATCGTTCAAGCGTTGTCTCCGTCGATCGAATCATCTTGCCATCATAGCTCACGGTTGTCTGCAGTGTCATGCCGTCATAACCGCTCACGCCCTCGACCTCATAGTCGAATTGAACTGTGCCCGAATCGATATCCGGCGTCATCTTAAGCGCACTCACATACGCAGGATTGACATACTCCAGCCATACCGTCTGCCAGATTCCCGTCGTCTGAATATACCAGCATCCGAAGTTGTCTTTAATCCAGCGCTGCTTACCCCTAGGCTGCCTGCAGTCGAAGCTGTCCTCCACCCGGACAACAATTCGATTCTCCTCCTCTTCATGGATCGCATGTGTCACATCGAATGTGAATGCCGCATAACCGCCCTCATGCACACCCACATACGTCCCATTCACCCAAACCTTCGTACGATAATCTGCTGCTTGAAAATGAATCTTAACCGCCTTGCCTCTATGCTCACTTGGAATAGTCACACTGCGCTGATACCAGACGCAGGAATGGGCGGTCTCATCGCCTATGCCGCTTGCCTTGGTCTCATAGGTGAATGGCACTACAATCTGCTGATCAGCAGGAAGCGCACGGAACCACCCCGCTCGCTCCCCCTCATCGTTGTCATCGAATTTGAAATCCCAAGCGCCGTTCAGATTCGTCCAAGCATCGCGCACGACCTGCGGCCTTGGGTAATCCTTGATGTACTTGTGCTGAATAGACATGACATGACCTCCGCATCCTGAATGTTATTATTGTTAACCTATAGGTTAATTAATTGACTTCAAATGAAGTCTAATCACGTCTATTATTGACTCAATTCTCCCATTCGTCAACCCTAAGTTGATTGATTAACCTATGAGTTATATAATGAGAAAAAATACGAATGAGGGATATCCCATGAACATACCCGTAACGATCGATAACATGTCCATCCTGGAATGCTTCTCTACAGAGTCTCGCGTCCGAATAATTGAGTTGTTATCCCACAATCCGCATAGTATCAGCGAGCTAGCTGAACGATTAGGCTTGTCATCCGCCATCATTACCAGACATATTCAGAAGCTGGAGGATGCAGGTCTCGTGCGAACCGAGAGCATTGCGGGGACAAGGGGACGCCGCAAGGTATGCCATCTTCAACATGACGAGCTAACGCTTATACTCAAGAATCCGTCAATCGCCCCTACAGAGACCAACCACTACCACGTCTCCATTCCGGTCGGACAGTACTCACGGTATGCCGTGAAGCCAACATGCGGACTTGCATCCGAGACAGGGATTATCGGGATGCAGGACGATCCGCGGTACTTCTCCAATCCGGAGCATGTCAAGGCTAGGCACGTCTGGTTCGCAAGCGGCTATATCGAGTATCGCATTCCCAATTATCTAGTTGGAACGCAGCAGGCCAAGGAGCTGACGATTACACTGGAGATCTGCTCGGAAGCACCAGGCTTCAATGAGAACTGGCCCTCTGACATCTCCTTCTATCTGAATGATATTGAGATTGGCACATGGACCTGCCCCGGCGACTTCGGTCGAGTACGCGGCATCCTTACCCCAGCTTGGTGGACCAACGGAACGCAGCACGGATTGCTGAAGACGCTGACGGTACGCCCTGACGGCTCTTACTTGGATGGAGTGCGGCTATCAACGGTCACTCCTGCGCAGCTGGACATCGCTATCGGCCAAGACATCGGATTCAAGATCAGTTGCCCTGACACAGCCGAGCATTGCGGCGGGGTCAGCCTGTTCGGCAGACGCTTTGGCAATTATGATCAGGACATTGAAGTCACGATTCACGTATAAGGAGGCCGCCAATGACACACACTCCGGGGCAAAATAACCCCTTATTCGCACCCGATCTGCTCACAAGGAACAGTTATCCGGCAGTGACGGCGTATTATTTTCGACAATGGGATGGGTTTCGGATGGCGTTCCATCATCATAACGATACTGAAATTATGTATATCATCTCTGGCGTGTGTCAGGTCGAAGTGGATGCACATAGCGGTGCTCGGTCGCCGGACCGTGTTACATTGAAGAAGGGCGAGTTCATTATGCTGAACGCGAATACGCCCCATCGGCTGATCGTGGACGAGGCTGTGCCCTGCCGGATGCTGAACATCGAGTTTCGCTTCCTGCCTGGTGAGAGTCTGTCGCCCACTGTGCAGCAGCTCGCTGCTGAGGATGACAGCCTGCGCGCGTTGCTGGCCGTCGAGCAGGCTTATCTAGTGCTGAGGGATTCCGATGAAGTGTACCATGGCCTCAAGAGTCTCGTGCTGGAGCTCGATCGACAATCGACCTCCGGTGGATATATGGTGCATATGCAGCTCATGCAGCTGCTCATCCGTATCGGGCGGCTGCTCCGTGAGAAGCTAACCAGCGGCGACTCGCAGACGGACTATTATGTAAAGGCGAGCATCGCCTATCTGCACCAGAATTATGATCGGGATATTCAGGTGCGAGACGTAGCGGCGGCAGTCAATCTGCACCCCGGCTACCTGCACCGCATCTTCAAGTCATTCACAGGCAAGACATTGACACAATACTTGACAGAGCTGCGGATGGACAAGGCCAAGATGCTGCTGCTGCATTCCGACGTACCCATACTCGACATCTGCGACTATGTGGGCGTGGCGAGCAGGCAGTATTTTCACGAGTTGTTCAAGAGGTATACGGGTCACACACCGGCGGAATTCCGCCGTTCCATGCATGCGCACACGATACTTGAACTCGAAGAAAGTGAGGATAGTTGACATTGAGAGCTCGGAATCAGTGAGGATTCTGATAACGCCTTCATCTGCGTGATTGTTATAATGAATGCATTGGCTAGGCCAGAAATCATAGTAGGATGGAGGTTGTTCCAGATGTCATTCAAGGTAGCTTTCATCGGGGCCGGGAGCATCGGATTCACACGAGGTCTGCTGCGCGATCTGATGACCGTACAGGAGTTCCACAATATCGAAGTGGCGTTCACCGACATCAATCCGCATAATCTGGAGATGGTGACCCAGCTGTGTCAGCGCGACCTGGACGAGAATGGTGTGAATATTCAGATTCAGGCAACGACTGATCGCAGAGAAGCTTTGCGCGGGGCAAAGTATATCCTCTGCACCATCCGAGTTGGCGGGCTGGAAGCATTCGCGACCGATGTGGATATCCCGCTCAAGTACGGTGTCGATCAATGCGTGGGCGATACGCTCTGCGCAGGCGGGATCATGTATGGGCAGCGCGGGATCGCGGTGATGCTGGACATCTGCCGGGATATCCGTGAGGTGGCGGCTTCGGATGCGCTGCTGCTGAATTACGCCAATCCGATGGCGATGCTCACCTGGGCCTGCAACAAGTACGGCGGTGTGAATACAGTCGGGCTCTGTCACGGCGTGCAGCACGGTCATCATCAGATTGCAGAAGTGTACGGCCTGAAGCAATCGGAAGTCGATATCATCTGTGCAGGCATCAATCATCAGACCTGGTATATCCAGGCCAAGCATAACGGCAAGGATCTGACCGCCGGCTTGCTTGAAGCATTCGAGCAGCATCCGGATTACAGCCGCACCGAGAAGGTGCGTATCGACATGCTGCGCCGATTCGGCTACTACAGCACGGAGTCGAACGGACATCTCAGCGAATATGTACCATGGTATCGCAAGCGTCCGGATGAGATTCAAGAATGGATTGATCTGGGCAGCTGGATCAACGGCGAGACAGGCGGCTATCTGCGCGTATGCACAGAGGGGCGCAACTGGTTCGAGACCGACTTCCCAAACTGGATGAAGGATCCCGCGTTGGCTTATGAGGTGGAGAAGCGCAGTCAAGAGCATGGCTCTTATATCATTGAAGGCTTGGAGACAGGACGTGTATATCGGGGACACTTCAATCGAGTGAACAATGGCGTCATCACGAACCTGCCGAATGACGCTGTGATTGAGGCGCCGGGCTATGCGGATGCCAATGGCATCTCGATGCCGGTCGTAGGCGACCTGCCGCTCGGCCCCGCCGCCGTATGCAACGTCAGCATCTCCGTTCAGCGGCTGGCTGTGGAGGCTGCCGTACATGGCGATGATCAGCTGCTCCGCCAGGCGTTCATGATGGATCCGCTCGTCGGTGCCGTCTGCAATCCCCGCGAGATCTGGCAGATGGTCGACGAGATGCTCGTTGCGGGCGAGGCTTGGCTGCCGCAATATGCCAGCGCGATCGCGGAAGCGAAAGAGCGGCTGGCTTCCGGCAACCTGCTGCCAACTCGCGATGGCTACAAGGGCGCGGCCCGACTGCACGTGAAATCGGTCGAAGAGATGCAGCAAGACCGCGACGCCGCGAACAGGAACGCCGGCGAAGCCGACAAGGGCAAGGAACGCGCCGCTACAACAGCGGAGTAGACAGATGTGCGAGCGCCGCTGGGCAAGTTAGCCCGGCGGCCTATCTCGCACGTTTGCGCCATGCAGCTCAGATTTCTGCGTTACAGCCAATTTTGCTGTACTTTCGCCTGCAGAAACTGCACATCATATCCCACGATTCACGTCATACGGACTGACCACCTGCAGAATATACATCTTAAACGTCAAAATTCGCTCGAAACCTCCTAATATGACCGCTCAGCCTGCACTTTCTGCAGGTCAGGGCTGCTGTTTTGTAAGATAACCGTCATCCACCTGCACTTTCTACATCTCAAGAAGCTCATCAATCGATATAACCGCATTCATGACGAGCAACCCTCACTTACCGCAACAAACGCAAATCTCACACTCATACCACTACACGCCACCTGCAGAAACTGCACATCATATCCCACGATTCTCATCATACAAGCATGGGTACATTCTTACCTCAATTATTACTCGAAAACTCCAAAGTACAGCTCCTCAAACCAATTCAACACCAATAATAATTACCTCGTCATGCACTCTGTAGCATCACTTTCCGACACGCCCGCACCAGTAACCTCACATTGCACCATCCTTCAAATTTGACGCTTCATGCACCTCTTAACTCATCACGCACCATGCAGCTTCACTTTCCTCACGTTGTAGCACACCGAGTTTCATTCCGCACAGATTATCTCTATAATAGAGACTATAGCTAAGGAGTGATACAACTATGAAAATCAGCATGCTTGACCACACACAGGTGAGTGAAGGGCGCACCGTGCAAGATACATTGGCCGAGGCGGTACAGCTGGCGCAGCTGGGTGAGCAGCTCGGTTACCACCGCTTCTGGCTGTCCGAGCATCACGCTTCCAAGGCGCTGGCCTCCTCGAGCCCGGAGATTCTGATCGCCCATGTCGCCTCGCAGACATCACGCATCCGAGTAGGATCCGGCGGTATTATGCTGCCCCACTACAGCGCGTACAAGGTGGCGGAGAACTTCCGGCTGCTCGAAGCCCTCTATCCTAGCCGAATCGACGCAGGGCTAGGCCGCGCCCCAGGCGGTGTACCACTTGCAACACAGGCGCTGCAGGAGCACAAAATGATGGATATCCGCTATTACCCTCGCCAGGTTGAGGATCTAGGCGCATATCTCCATGACGCGTTACCGGAAGACCACCGCTTCAGAAACCTGCAAGCACAGCCGTCCGTGGATACAGCGCCAGAGGTATGGCTACTAGGCTCCAGCGACGAGAGCGCCCGCATCGCGGCAGATAAGGGAGCCGCCTATGCCTTCGCGCAATTCTTCGGCACGCCTGGCGGCGAGGCGGCCATCCGCTATTACCGCGAGAACTTCCGTCCATCCGTGATGAATGATCACAAGCCGCATACGATGATTGCGGTGTCGGTGTTCTGTGCGGATACGGAGGAGGAAGCGCGACGTCTCTCAGTCAGCGCAGAGCTATTCTTCACCCAGCTGACTAAGGGCGCTGAGCTGCCATTCTTCCCTTCTGTGGAGACGGCAGAGCGATTCCCGTACACCCCGTACGATGAATATCAGATCGCGACCCGCCGGCAGAATACCATCCTGGGCACACCAACTCAAGTTCGCGAGCAGCTTCACGCCATCCAAAACAGGTACGATGCTGATGAAATTATGATCGTCGGGATGATTCACGATTTCGAAGCGCGCAAGCGCTCGTTCCAGCTTACAGCTGAAGCGTTATTAGCCGATTAACCTGCGAAGTAGACAATTGAAAACCAACCTAGACGACCAACACCGTATCCAAGAGGTACGTATCATGGAGGTCTCCAAGCGGTACATGGCCATAATTAAATTCGGTCACTAGCCAATGGCTAGTGACCGAATTTAATTCTTACACTTTGTCTAATCCTGCAAGAAAAATTGATAGATCATATCATTAATTCCCGGCAAGCCCTCATGGCCGAAGTCGGGGTAAATCTCCAGTCTCTTCGGTGAGGTGATCTTATTATAAGCGGCAAATTGTGTGGATGGCGGGCAGATCGTATCCATTAGCCCTACGCCCATCAACACCTCACCGCGAATGCGATGCGCCAGATGCTGCAGATCAATATAGCCTAGCTTCGTGAAAATCTCATCCTCGCGCTTATGCTGCGGATCGAAGTGGCGGAAGTAGGCTCTCAGCTCCGCATACGCATCCTTCGCCAAATCCATCTCCCACACGCGGCGGTAATCGGACAGGAATGGATAGATTGGAGCGAGCTTCTTCACCCGCGGCTCCAGCGAGGCGCAGGCCAATGTCAGCGCCCCACCCTGCGATCCACCCGCAGCATAGACACGCTCGGGATCAACACCCTCGAGCCCCATTGCGATTCCAGCAAGCTGTGCGGTGTCCAGGAAGATATGGCGGAACAACAAATCATGCGGATCCTCGCTATCCAAGCCTCGGATAATATGTCCGTTCAGCGTATTCCCCTTCACGCCGCCTGTATCCTCTGACTTGCCGCCCTGACCGCGCGCGTCCATAGCGAGCACCGTGAAGCCTGCCGCGACGAAGCCCAGATGGTCTGTCCAATAGCCGGAATGACCGGAGTAGCCATGAAAGTTGATCACCGCTGGACTAGGCGTTTGCGACGCACGTATCGGCTTGTAATATTTCGCATGTATGCGCGCGCCCCGAACTCCTGTAAAATACAAATCATAGCACACTGCAAATGGTGTCTTGAAGCTGCTCTCTACGAGTTCGATCTGTGGATCAACCGCCCGCATCTCAGCGAGCGCGGCATCCCAATATTCCTCGAAATCGGCGGGACGCGGATTAATTCCCTGGTACTGCTTCAGTTCTTCAAGTGGCTTATCAACAAGTGGCATCTGGTTCATTCCTCCCGCATGGTGTAATCTCCCCCTATTTTAGTACCGGATCAACGGGATTGCAACGGCGAATTGCACTGTGGACACGTACATAACTAGGTGTGAGCACATACACATCTAGGTATGGACATAAATTGAATTTCTGGTACTATTAATATAGGACGCCGTCTAGGGGGTCTATTTTATCATACGGAGGTTTGGATCATGCGCGACTTGATGGCGTGCCGCAACAGCGCTTTACCGTTCACTGTCGAGGGAAATGGAGGTGAGTCCTTCTATGAACCTTAGGCTTGAAGAGAATCGTACTGATTTAGTTAAGCAGTTGCTCTACTTCGATGAAGAATTCTCCGAGGAGCTCAGTCGAGCATCGTTTGGAGCAGCTGAGAAGCATACATTAAAGACGCTCGCGGATCAATACTGCGCAGCGCTCAATCATCTCTTAAGTCAAGGAGAGCATGGCCCGGATTGCTCAGACAAGGTGCTCATCGGCAGCAGCGTGAAGATCCGTTATGAAGACGGCGGCGATGAGGAGAGCTACACACTCGTGTTGCCCAATTCGTCTAATGTTGATGACGGGAACATCTCCATTCTGTCTCCACTGGGCATGAAGCTCTTGCTTCGCCAGACTGGCGAGCAGATCGGCGTGTCATCGCCTGCCGGAGAGTACAAGGTCGAAATTGTAAGTATCGCGTAGCATGTACCAAGAAGGCTGCCAGCGGGCAGCCTTCTTCCTGACTATTCATCACTAACACACCTAAGACAACTATACATAGAGATGAGGGACAATTGTGGAGGATTTATCCAACAAACAGAAGATGACCGTTATGATCGCACTAATCGCCGCAATGTTCTTCGCAGCTATTAATCAAACCATTGTAGGCTCTTCCATGCCGAGGATTGTTGCAGAGCTAGGAGGCATGGAACATTACTCATGGGTAGTCACCATCTTCATGCTGACCACAGCTATCGCTACCATACTCGTGGGGAAGCTGTCTGATATATATGGCAGGAAGCCTTTCTTATTATTCGGCATTCTGCTCTTCATGGTTGGAACGTTCCTAGTCGGGACATCCAATGATATCTATCAAATGATTGCCTACCGAGCGATTCAAGGCTTTGGTGCGGGCGTGCTCATGTCGGTCACTATGACCGCAGTTGGTGATTTATTCGCGCCGCGTGAACGCGCGAAGTGGACAGGCATCATGATGTCTGTATTCGGCGTGTCTAGCATGCTGGGACCTGCACTTGGCGGCGTTATGATCGACCACCTGGATTGGAAGTGGCTGTTCTGGTCCTTCCTGCCGATTGGGCTGATTGCCTTCATTATGATCTGGCGCCTATTCCCGACTGTGAAACGGACGAACACAGAGACGATTGACTACTGGGGCTCGCTCTTCCTCTCCCTATCCATCGTCGCATTGCTGCTGGGCGTATCCTGGGGAGGCTCTAAGTATGCGTGGGGCTCGCTGGAGATCATCGGATTGTTCACTGCTGCACTGGTCGGCATCGGCATCCTCATCTTAGTGGAACGCCGAGTTCCTAATCCGGTCTTGCCCTTAACCATCTTCAAGAGCAGTATCGTGAACGTCTCTAACCTGGCTGGCTTCATTATGAACGGCGGGATGATGGGGGTTATGATCTATCTACCGATCTATCTGCAGGGTGTGTCGGGATTGTCTCCGACTGGATCCGGATTGGTGAATATTCCAATGTCGGTCAGCATGATGGTGCTGAGCACCTTGTCAGGCCGCTGGATCACCCAATCTGGCCGTTACAAGCGGTTCGCCTTGCTGGGCCTGCTAATCATGGCAATCAGCATGGTTATGCTCGCCAATATGAATAACGTTGGTTTCGCGCTTGTCAGTATCTTCGTCTTCGGGATAGGATTAGGTCTTGCGATGCCTGTCTTCACATTGACTGTACAGAATGCATTGCCGCCAACTCAGCTTGGCGTGGCCACCTCTACGGCAACGCTATTCCGAAATCTGGGCGGTACGATATTCATCGCGTTGTTCGGCTCCATCATGAACGCTTCGATGAAGCGCAATATGGAGCAGGAGATCGAAGCGGCTGGCGGCTTGAATTTCACTGGCCTCGACTCAACATCGGCCGAGCAGCTGTCCGGCTTGCTCTCTGCTGAAATTCTGCTCGATCAGAATAAGCTTGCTGGTCTACAGGAGTCATTGCCCGTAGAAGCACAGGCTGTATTCACAACCATGATTGACCTGCTGCGCAATTCGCTCAGCGATACGCTCTCCACCTTGTTCTATCTGGGCGCATTCACAGTCGCAATAGGGATTGCGGTGACCTGCTTCCTAAGAGAAATCCCGCTGCGCACATCGAACAAGTCCATATCTGAGGCGAAGGAACATCCAACCACCCAAGTGGCTAATGTCGAGACTATAGCGAAGTAGAATAATTGACATGGAACAATCAACAGAAGGGGTTGTCTCAATCGGTCGTAGTTCGACCTCCTGAGACAACCCCTTCGTTCATTACTACAGCTTAGCTTACATCCTGCGGATGCGCCTCTGTTACAAGCTCCACCGCAGCGGCATTCGCCGCCACCTGCGCCGGATCCTTACAGCCTGGGATGACCGTCGTCACCGCAGGGTGACGCAGACACCAGGCCAGCGCCCAAGCCGCCATATCCACGCCAGCCGGCACTTCCTCGCGCTGAATACGCTCGACCTCCCGCAGCTTCTCGAGCGTCTTCGCCTCACCGTGCCGATGCCGTACATCAGTCTCACCGAACACCGCTCCCGGCTTATACTTGCCGCTCAGATAGCCGCTTGCCAGCGGCACGCGGGCCAGCACACCCAGATCCTGCTGCTGGCAGGACGGGAAGACCAGCTCCTCCGGCTGACGATCCAAGCGGTTGTACACGACCTGAATCGCGCGGACGTTGCGACTGGTGGATTGCTCCGTCTGATGAATATTCTCATTACTGCCGATGGATGTACCCAGGAAGCGAATCTTCCCGGCCGCAATCTGCTTGTCCAGCGCCGTCCACAGCTCATCCCGATCGAATGCCTCATTCGGACCGGAGTGGAATTGGTACAGGTCGATGTACTCCGTCTTCAGCGCCTTCAGCGAGCGATCCAGCTGCTCCACCATACTTCCCGCGTCATACTTGTCCGTCCGAGTGAATCGCTCATGGAACAGATGCCCGAACTTCGTGGCGATAACCCAATCCTCGCGATTGCGGCGGCTGATGTAATCGCCAATGAACGCCTCCGACAGATGATCGCCATAGCATTCCGCCGTGTCAATCAGGTTGATGCCAAGCTCATGTCCCTTATCGAGAATCGCGTCGACTTCCGCCTGCGTATAGTCGCGGCCCCATTCCCCGCCGAACTGCCAAGTACCCAGCCCGACCGCCGATACCTTGAGCTCCGTACTGCCTAATCTTCTATACTTCATGGTTAGCACCCTCCCTGGAATATGAGTCTCCATCCTATTATACCCTATTCCAGGACCCGCCAGGGCGGGCAAAATAAAGCTTATCGACTTATCTCCACTGCTCGCGCACTCGATGCGCGGCCAGCTTCGGCTGCCGCTCGCGTGTGAACAATCCCTTGCGATTCAAGATGACACGCTTCGAGCTCTGACTGGTCTTGAAGTCGAACAACACCCATACATGCGCGCCGATCGTATACGGCTTACTACGGATAATCGCATATTGCTGAGTGATCATATCCGCCTGGTATTCTTCAGAGAACAGCTCGGCCGGATCCGTATGCATGCCAGCGACGGCGTCAGCCCCGAACTCCGTAATCATGACCGGCTTGCCGAACTTGGCGTAGCACTTCTCCAGCTGCGCATCGAGCACCTCACCCGCTTCCTCTAACAAGCCGGGCAGCTCATACCAGCCATAATAGCGATTCAGGCTGACGAAGTCGAAGTGCTGCAGCGCTACATCCCCTTCGACATCCAGACAATTCACGATTGTGATCGGTCTTGACGAATCCAGCGACTTGGCATGATCATACAGGCCCTTATAGAACCAATCTGCATCCGGCACGAACGTATTGCCCTCATTGGCCAAGCTCCAGGCGATCACACTCGGATGATTCTTATCCCGATGGATCAGCTCCGAGATGACGCGCTGCGCTTTCGCTAATATCTCCTTATTATAATGGCTCTCCACGAAGCCGACGAACGGCGTCTCCGAGATGACCAGAATGCCGTTGCGATCGGCGTAGTTCAGGAACTCCTCATTATAAGGATAATGCGAGGTTCGGAAGGAGTTACCGCCGAGCCACTTGATCAGATTCATATCCTTCGTGATAATCGCAGTGTGCGCGCCCTTGCCCAGCACCGGGAAGTCCTCATGCATGCCGACACCCTTCAGGAAGATCGGCTCGCCATTGAGCAGCAGCTGAGTCTTGGTTACCTCGATCGTCCGCACGCCGACAGGCAGCGTATAGCGGTCAATGAATCGGTCATCCTGCGACAGATTGACCTGCAGCTCATACAGATGAGGATCGTCCATCGACCACAGGCGAACCTGCTCGATCATGAGCTCCCCAGTCGCCTCCGTCTGGTCATTCAGCTGGATCAGCTGATGCTGATCGCCGATGACAGCGGACAGCTGTCCAGTGAAGGGCTCGTTCAAGCGGATGCTGTAGTGAATGGTCCCTGTATTTTGCAAATAGGCGGTGTTGATTGTGATATCCTCAATGCGTGTGCTAGACGTTGTATACAGACTGACAGACCGATTGATCCCGCCATAGGGGAAGAAATCGTAGTAATTGCGCGGGAATTGGCCCCGCTCGCCGTTCAGCTGAATAATATGCTCATGCTCAACCTCGCCCGGAGGCAGGCTATCCGGCTTAATCCGCACATAGACGGAGATCACGACCTTATTCGGACGGTCATGGACGAGCTGCTCGGTGATATCGAATTCGAACGGCAGATGACCGCCCTCATGGTCGCCAATATACGCGTTGTTCACCCATACCTTGGTGTAATAATTCGCCGCGCCTATACGCAGCCACACACGGGAATTCCGCCAGCTATCCAGACTCTCGAACTCGCGTTCATACCAGCCAGTCTCGAAAAACTGCATTAGATCCTGGTCCTGCTCATTCCAGCTTGCCGGTACACCGACTTCACGATCATAGGGAATGCCATTCGGCCAGCCCTGCTGCTCGCCATTGTTCTGTTCATCCTTAGCGAAACGCCAAAAGCCGTCCAGCGATTGCAACGATCGACAACGATTGCTCTGTGGGAATAACATATAGCGTCACCTGCTTCTTTTTAGTAGTTAGCTTTAGCCACTGGCTCCACTCTCATTCTTAGACTTTAACGTAACACAAAAAGCACCCGCGAACAGGTGCATGATTTTGTCTAGTGTGTGTGTGATTTTGACAGGCCAGCATCGTTACGGAATTACTTCCCGCTTTGGCTGACAAGATATCAACGGTTCACTCAGTGAGCATGCCCCGACGGTTCATGCCGAATACTGCACAAGATAGAGTTGTCATGCTGATGCGCCGTAGTCTCCAGCTGAATTGTCGTATGCATGATGTTCAGATGCTCGAGCTCATGCTCCAGGCCGCGCAATAGCTGCTCGCTCTCGGCAATGGTCAGCTCATCATCCACCACCACATGGCAGGACAGCGCGTTCAAGCCGCTCGTAATTGTCCAGATATGCAGATCGTGAATACTATGAATTGAGGCGTTCCGGTTGAAGACAGCAACTACCTCATCCACATTCACATTGTGCGGCGTCCCTTCCATGAGCACATGAATGGATGCCTTTGTTACCAGGAATCCGCTCCTAAGTACCAGTACCGCTACAATAACACTGGCCAGCGGGTCCGCCCAGCCCCAGCCGAGGAACATAATCAGTAGCGCAGCGATAATCGCAGCAACCGAGCCCAACATATCGCTGATCACATGGAGGAACGCACCGCGCATATTCAGATTGTCATGTGTATCGCCGCCCCGCGTCATAATCCAGGCGACCACAATATTAACGAGCAGCCCAATTGAGCTGATCACCAGCATCCCGGTTGTCGCCACCTCCGGTGGATTCGCGAATCGCTCGATTGCCTCATAACAGATGAACAATGCAATCGCAATTAACGTGATCCCGTTGAATACTGCTGCCAGAATTTCGAACCGCTTATAGCCGTAGGTCTTGCTCTTGTTCGCGGCTCTCTCCCCTAGGATGAAGGCCAGCAGCGCGATCGCTAGTGAGATCGAATCGCTCAGCATATGTCCGGCATCTGACAATAACGCTAGACTGTTGGTGAGGAAGCCGCCGATCGCTTCGACCACCATATAGACGGTAATGATGATAAAGGAGACCAGAAGCACCTTCTTATTGGCGCTGTGCGTATGTGCATGGCCATGGTCGTGGCCGTGGTGGTGATGCTGAGTCATACTAGCCCTCCGTTCGCTTCGTTCGCCACTTATTCTTCATATGTTCACCGCTTGCATTTGTCCTCTTGCTCTTCATTCGTTCAACGCTCACTACGTACGCAATATTCATCTAATGATGCCTAGCGTGTTCAATCGCCTGCTTGAGCAGATTCATAATGTGATCATCATCCTGCGAGTAATATAAGGTCGTGCCGTCCCGCCTGAACTTCACTAGTCGCAGATTCTTCAGGAAGCGCAGCTGATGAGACACGTTGGATTGACTAAGATCGAGAATATCTGCAATATCATTGACCGAATGCTCCTCCGAGCAGATTAGATTCAGAATGCGGATTCTCGTCGGATCACCTAGCGCCTTGAAGGTTTGCGATACAACGAATAACGTTTCTTCATCTAGCTGATAGTCATGATTCAAGTACGGTTCCTTCTTATCCATATCCTCAATCATATGCGAGATCACCCCTTATTGTCGAAAGTTTATCATCTATATATGAACATATATTCATATATAGTATAGGCATCAACGAGACCATTGTCAAACGATGGCTGCAATCATCATTCACTAGCATAGCCGAGAGCTGAGATGTAGAATCTGCAGGTCGAAGCCTATCAAAGTGACGACTACATGCACTGAGATGCAGAAACTGCAGGCTGATGGGCCAATTCGGCCGTTTGCGAATCAATTCTACTCATGGAACTGCATTTTCTGCAGGTCAACATGCAAATCGGCATCAAATCTATGTGATAAGATGCAGTTTCTGCAGCTCAGTCCCATTCGCGCACAACCGCTACATCCCTCTCAATTGACGGAACTGCTCAGGCGTGACACCCTCTGATTTCCGGAACCGCTGTATAAAGTAGGCGCTGCTCGAGAACCCAGACTGCTCCGCTACCCGCTTCACAGACAAGGCCGTGGATACCAGCAGAATCTTCGCCCGCACGATGCGGCATTCTGTCAGGAATGCGATCGGCGTCTGTCCGAGCAGCTGATTGAATTGTCTGGTGAAGTGAGAGACACTGTAACCAGCCGCATCCGCCATCCATTCAAGCGTCAGCTGCTGATCACAATTCGCCCGAATCCACTCCGCCGCCTTCACCAGCCTGCTCCTCTGATGGAATGCCGGCACGCCCTGGAGCTGCTCCGCATGCTGCATGAGCTCCATAAGCATCTCGTAGAGAACCGCGGATAGTCTAGCCTCGCCCCCGGTGAGCGAAGGTACGCCCAGCTCGAGCAGCTTGCCCCACAGCTGATCCAGTCGCTCTGCACCAGCCCAGCTGAAGATCCAAGGCCTGCCCTCGCCCCTGCCCTGCAGCCATTCATCAATCCCCCATCCATCAAAATGAACCCAGCGAACATCCCAAGGCTCCTCGCTATCTGCATAATAAGATTGCTCTGTGCCAGGCGCATACAGAAACCCGGTTCCGGCGCCCAGTGCAATCGTCTCCTTCCCCTGCCTCAGGTACCCCTTGCCGGCTCGAACAATATGCCAATTGTACACATGCAGTTGGCCCTCTGCTCGGTACTCGCCATGCGATGGATCATCATAATAATGTCCGAATGAGTCCGGATAGCACACATACCGGCTAAACCGGGGAGGAGCAAGGAAGTAGTTCAGCCGCAATTCAATCCCTCCATTTATAGCATAATATTGATACCAATCATACAATAATCGAATTTACTACTGTTAATATAGGAAATTATAATTGATTGTACAAGCACAATAATAATATATCATAATAGAGAGGTCGAGGAACTTATGTATGTAGGTGTGGATTATTACCCCGAGCATTGGTCGGAGGATCGCTGGCCGATTGACGCAGAGATGATGCGCGAGGCGAATTTCAACCTGGTCAGACTCGCAGAATTCGCCTGGAGTAAGCTGGAGCCCGAGGAAGGCCGGTATGACTTCACCTGGCTTGACCGCGCCATTGCTATTCTAGTCGGTGCCGGTATGAAGATCGTCCTAGGCACCCCTACCGCCGCAGCTCCCAAGTGGCTGATGGACAAGCATCCTGATATGTATCCGGTTGATGTGTACGGCATGACCAAGGGATTCGGCACGAGAAGACATTACTGCGTCAATCACCCGATCTATCGGACGTATTCCAAGAAGATTGCACGCGCTATGGCAGAGCATTATCGGGGCAACCCCCATATCGTGGCCTGGCAGATCGATAATGAATTCGGCGGCGCCTGCTATTGCGAGAGCTGCCTGAAGGGCTTCCGACTGTGGCTGCGGAACAAGTACGGCACAATTGATCAGTTGAATGAGGAGTGGGGCACCGTATTCTGGAGCCATACGTATCGCCACTTCGATGAGATTCCGCTGCCGGCCTATGCCGCTTCAGACGGCTTCAGTCAGAGCGGATCCTCGATGCTGTCAACACCGTACAACCATAACCCGGGCATGGTGCTCGATTACTCCCGCTTCTTCTCTGGTGCGACGGTCGATTATCAGAAGCTGCAGATCAATGAGATTCGCAGCACGACTGACCTGCCGATCACGCATAATTACATGGGACACTTCAGCGAGCTTGATTACTATGACCTGGGCCGTGATCTGGACTTCGTATCCTGGGACTGCTATCCGAACCATATGTGGGGCAAGAGCAGCTACACCAACATCGCGATGGCCCATGATCTGACACGCGGCGTGAAGAACCAGAACTTCTGGGTCATGGAGCAGCAGAGCGGTCCCTGCGGCTGGCAGATGATGGGCGATACGCCGGAGCCTGGCCAGATCCGGCTCTGGACGTACCAAGCGATCGCGCATGGCGCTGAGGCTATTGTTTATTTTCGCTGGCGGGCTTGTACGGTTGGGATTGAGCAATATTGGCACGGCATTCTCGATCATGATGGGATCGGACGCCGCAGATATCGGGAGGTGCAAGGAGTTGGCGCGGAGATGAAGCAGCTGTCCGAGCTGTTCGTGGGCGCTGAGAATGTGACCGATGTGGCGCTGATCAAGTCCTACGATAATGTGTGGAGCCATCGTCAGCAGCCGCATAACCGTAAATTCAATTACAATGCGCTGCTCGAGTCGTATTACGCCGCGCTCGCTGCGCATCATGTGCAGATAGACGTCACCAGTGTAGATGCCGACTACTCCAAGTATAAGCTGGTGCTCATGCCGGCCTTCAACCTCATGAACGAGGAGATCGCCCAGAAGTGCGAAGCCTATGTGGCCGCTGGCGGCGCGCTGCTGCTTACATTCCGATCGGGCACGAAGACGTGGAACAATCAGATGACAACCATTACCGTCCCTGGCTTGTTCAAGGACATCGCAGGCGTGGAGCTGGAGGAGTTCGATTCGATCAATCACGACCGGAACGTTCGTGTGAAGGGCGAATTCGGCGAAGCGACCGCTGTGACCTGGTGCGACGTACTCAAGCTGACAGGCGCGGAGACATTGGCCGCGTATGACAGCCACTATTATGCAGGCGAGCCTGCGGTAACAGTGAACGCATATGGGAAGGGACATGTCTACTATGTGGGCTGCGATCTTGATCAACTGGCCATGGAGCGGCTGGCGAAGCTGATCATCGATCGGGAGCACATCGCTACGGCTGTTGCTGCTCCGATTCCCGGTGTTGAAGTGGTGAAGCGCCGGGTGAATGGGCAGGCATACACGATGCTGCTCAACCATACGAATACGACCGTGGAGATTCCGCTGACCGGCAAGTACGAGGATGTGCTGGCGTGTTCGAGCATCAGAGGCGACGCTGTCCAGGTTGGGCCCTATGATGTAAGGGTTCTGCTGGAGGAGTAGTATAGCAATAAGATAAGCACACCCGATTGCGGCGAGTTGCCCGACCGGGTGTGCTTGTTTAGTGCAGGCCACCTATCGCTGTCCACTCTTGGTGTCAGATGGCTTATTCTGGACTTGCTCAGACTATGCTACATGACGTGCTAAAGGACTGACTCCGACTCGGCTCCCTGCAAAAAGTACATCTATTCCACACAAGTTGCGCCAACCGGAAGTTTCCCTGTATATTGTGCAGTTAAATCCACCTCAAACCTTCGTTCCCATCGAAACTAGTTAATTAACTGTAGTTTTTGCAGGTATAGTTCAGAAAGTCGATCATTTCATGCTTTTAACTGTAAGAAATGCAGGGAGCGCTATACCGAAACCCGCTAAACTCCGCTACCCCATCGCCTGCCGCATACAGTCCGAGCCGCTCTACGAGAAAGCGAGATCAACTAGTCTGAGCCATACATGAATACAAGGAACTCATTCCGGAACTATGCAGGAGCGTGTCCGAACTAGGTCCGAACTAGGTCATCCACTCAGCAGTCGGCTTGTGCTCGTTCAGTCGCACTGGCCCGATCAGCCCTGATGACAGCGACTTACCATCATACCTATTCGCCAGACTATTCGTGACCGACACACACAATCGGTTCGTACCCGGCTGCAATAACTGGCCGATCTCGAATACATAGGGCTTCCAGAATTGTACGCCTGCTTCCTTGCCATTGACCCATAATCGGGCGATCTCATGAACGTCGCCTAGATTCAGCGTCCAAGAGGAATGCTCAGACACAGTCTCCAGTTCGAATGCCTTCTCGTACACCATTGTCCCGGAGTAGTTTTCCAACCCCTTCCACTCCGTCCATGATGAGAGCTCCGTCAGTGATGACAGCTCCGCCGATGACGACAGCTCTCTCTCATCGCGCAGCACAGGGCCTTCAACCACTCGCCAGCCTTGGGATAAGTCGAGCATCGCTCCGGCTGCCAGCAGTGGCGGCTCAACCCCATGTTCTGAATGCCTGTCACCATCCACAGCGACAATCAAGCATTCCCTGCGTTCCACGCTGATAGCGACTGATTGACCTACTGCTGCCCGCTCGCATACCGCAGCCTCGAATTCTCCCTTCCACGGCGACCACAACTCCGCCAGTCCACCGTGATTCATCCGCAGCTGTCCCTGGTAAGCGTCCTCCCCTTCGTTCACAATGACGTAGAAGATCCCGCCAGCCTTCTCGATGCGGCTGATCCGAATCCCAGCTGCCGCAGGCTTCAGCGCGTATGGACGTCCCAGCCTACGAGACAGCACCTCGGGAATACCGCACGCATCTCTCATCTTAAGCTGACCTGCGTCTCGCACACGCTTGCTCTCCTCGTCCAACTCGATCACCAATCCGCCTTGACCTGTGAATGCGTCAAGCACACGCCAGCTATACGGCGCAAGCCTCTCACCAGCCTCAATCAATATCGCCCGATAGCGATAACCCGCAATCACAAGCGCCCCATCCTTCACTTGGCAACGGTCCAACAGCACCTCTTCCAAATAATTAAACTCAATCTGCTGCTCATATAACGGCTTTACGATTCGCCAAGGCAGATGAGCCTCGCCGGCAAGCACAGCTATCTCCGCACTGTTCCTGCTATCTGTCTTCAGCCAGCTCATCCGCTTGATATACCGCGCGAACCGGGCATACTCCGGCCACCAGATATTGTTAGGCCCGACATCCGGCGGGCGCTCATCCCGACGCTCATCACGGATCGAATAGTAGAAGGCATGCGGACTGATCAGATTAACGCCTCTGACGAACAGCCAGTCCAGATACCACTTCATATCGTCCGCCGTGAGCGTCCAGCCGCCCTCAATGCCGCATACACCCAGCGCTTCATTCAGATTCCTCCGCTTCCCGCGATGGCGCGCCGAATCCGATGAGCACTTACCCATCGTGCTATGTACGCCAGTGACCCCCTTGTCCTGCTCCGGCGCAATATACCGCCATACCACGTCCTGCCCGGGAATATGGAAGTGCTCCAGCAGTCCGATATCGTCGCTGGCAGCCGGGTGACCCGTAAGCCCGATTCCATGCGCCTCGCACCAATCCGCCAGCGGTTTATAATACGCGCGCGTCATCCGATTGCGTATGGACGCCGCGAACGTCTCGCGAATCGCCTCTGTATCTCCGCCTGCTTCATACCACAGCATTGGCAAGTGCTCTTCCCTGCCGCCGACAGCCCGGTAATCGCGCATAAACCCGCTCGTCCATGGCCGCAGCCCCTTCACATGCCCGCGCCCCAGCAGATCGGGCTCATCGGTGAACATTGCAATAATCGTCGTCCCAAAATAACGCCCCAACCGTTCATAATAACGCTCATGGGTCAGGTCGATGAAGGCTTGCACCGCCTCCGGGTTCAGCAGATCCGCCGCTGCCGGCGCATCCGGCTCGCCGTCATCCTGGCCGGGATGAACGCCGCGAATCGTCCCCTTAGACTGAGTATCAACGAACAGCAGCACCGTCCAATCACCCTCGTCAGACGACGGTACAGTGAACGAAGCGCTATCCTCGCCAATCTCCAATAGCGTGATGCTGGACGGCTCAATCTCGCGGTCCGACAGCTTGCGCACAGCCTGAGCGGATACGATCGTCTCACCGCTCGCCAAGCCCAGCGGGATCGTTACCCGATCGCCCGCTGCAGCCTCACACGCCACTTCTCTCAGCTGTAAGCCGCGGCTCGCGTAATCCGGATTACGGGCGACCACCATGCCGCATGCGGAGCCCGACGGATACATTCCCTCGTCATACAAGATTACCTGCATGTCTAGCCTACACGCCTCCGCTACTACGGCTTCAACCAATTCCATATACCCTTCCGATAGATACGGCATCTCGCGCGGCAGCCCCATCCGCGGATGGATTACGAACCCGTCAACCTCCTTCGCATGGAAGTCATGGAGCTGCCGCAGCAGCTCCTCCCTAGTCAATGCATCATTCCAGAACCAGAACGGGAATGGACTGAATTCGGCCGGCGGCGCAAGGAATTGCGCTCTGAGCGTTTCTAATGGATTACTGCGGTGCTTGTCCATGGGAACTATTTTCCTCCTGATGATCTTCATTAAACCGCATGCCTGCCAGACAACCGGCGATATAAGCCGCTTGCAGGTTCCTCACATGATCCGTGAAGTGTACATGATCGCAATAGGCCTCATCGCCGAACACCCGCGTGAACGTATACAGATCAATTACAGGCACCTCTGCGTCCTGCATAACCGCATCCGCCGCCTCATTATAGGCAAGCACATGCGAATGCGACCTGCGGAATGCGGCTGTCCTGGCATTATGAATATGATCGACCGCGTCTGTCGTACGAATCCAGATCAGAAGATCACTCACTTGCCGAGCGACACGCGCGATCTGCGCCAGATTGTCCCTGTACGTATGGAGCGGAACCTGTTGCTCGCCGCTAGCCGGGTCTGTCTTGATATCATGCAGGCCGCAATTGATCAGCAGCACGTCGCAGCGCATCCCCTTGTCCCGCTCCTGCTCCAGATACTCGAGCACCATGCGGCTGTCCCCGCCGTTGGCCCCTACGGGATTGTCCAGATCGGCCAGCGCCTCCTGCTCGCCCCGCTTGCGGTCATACCGGAATCGATGCTCGACCATCCGCTTCAGATACGGGCCGTATTGAATCGATATGCTGTCTCCTACTACGAATAGCTTCTTCATGATGATTCGCCTCGCTTGATGTACGATTGGACTAGCTCTTCACCACATCATATTAATATAGGTCGCAGTAAAGGCCAATAGTACAATTTTGAAGCCGGGCTTATTTCGCCGCGCACTAATTTGACTGAATGGTACTTTCTTGCGATTATCTGATGGTCAGTTCATTATGATGGTCATCACAGACTAACTTACCAGCTTCTCTATACTGAAGATATGCTGGTGGACATGAATTCAGACAAGCTTGAGAGGTGACGGAATGGGGCACGGGATTTCAGTCATGTGGAAGACGGTATCGAATACGTGTAATATGGCATGCGATTATTGCTACTTCGAGGGCTCCAGCACGCAGCGAATCACCGAGACGCGCATTCCCTTGCCTGTGCTGGACAAGTTTATGCAAGACTATATGGAAGGTACTGACGGGGTTGCTTCATTCGCTTGGCAGGGCGGGGAGCCGCTGCTGGCCGGGATAGAATTCTTCTATCAGGTGATCGAATTGCAAGCCAAATACGCCCCTCCGCATACCCGAATCAGCAACGCCTTGCAGACGAATGGAACACTGATCAATGAGCAGTGGGCGCACTTGTTCAAGCAATATAACTTCCTAATCGGCGTCAGCCTGGATGGCCCGAGGGACATGCATAACCGGCATCGTCCGATGGGTTCAGGCCATGGGAGCTTCGACTCCGTCATGCAAGGAATCTCCTGGCTGCGCCGATACAACGTCGACTTCAATATTCTAACCGTCGTTCATGCCGCTAATGTGAATCATGTGGATGAATTGTTGAGCTTCTATGAGCAAGAGGGCTTCGATTACTTGCAATTCATACCCTGTATGGACTTCACTGCGCGCAGCAATCAACAGTCGGTCTCCTATGCCATCACGCCTGAGCAGTACGGTAATTTCCTATGCCGCGCCTTCGATAGGTGGATCGGCAAAGGCCGCCCAACGACCTCCATCCGATTCTTCGACAATCTGCTCAGCGCATATGTGAATCATCGCATGGAATCTTGCATTCATAGCGCAGCGTGCTCGAAGACACTCATTCTGGAGAGCAATGGCGATGCCTATCCTTGCGACTTCTATATGGGCGAGGCTTACAGGCTCGGCAATGTGGCGACCGATTCGCTGGACGATATTCTGAATCATCCGGCGTACAAGCAGTTCCACTCGCTGAAGCGCCAGCTGCCCGAAGCATGCAAGAGCTGCGAATACTTATCCCTATGCCACGGCGGCTGCCCGCGCAACCGCACCTATATCGATACGACACAGCCGGTATCACAGGACTATTTCTGCGCCAGCTATCGTCAAATTTACGCTTACGCCCACGACCGCCTCCAGAAGCTCGCCCACGCGATCAGACGGGACTGGAAGCTGCAATATACCGCATCCGGACGGCCCCTGCCGGAGCGTAACGCGCTGTGCTATTGCGGCAGCGGCAGGAAGTACAAGCATTGCTGCCTGGAGGTTAGAGTGTAGTCACATAAGGAAGGATAAGCGCTCCGATTTAGTTCACATCCCCTCCGCCGCACAGACCACCGCCCAAGAAACTACCAGCGCCACCGCTGCGATTACGAACTCCGCTATGCTTAGGTATAGCTGCTTCCCTTCGTAATCTGCACATCCGAGAAGTTCTCGACACTAGCGCTCTTCTTATAGAAGTAAGGCACATGCTGTCTCAGTCCTTCTTGGGTATAGAACAGATCATCCGGCTGCAAGGGGAGCTGGACCTTCACGCCCATACTGGCGGACTTATAGATGCTCATAATAAGCTCCAGTGTGCTGCGTCCGCTCTCACCGTCTACCATCACAGGAACGCCGGTCTCGATTGCGGTCAGCACATTGTCGATTTGCGCCGTATGCCCTTCATAGGTCAAATCGGGCAGCTTGCTGTAATAATCCTCGATCTCCTGCTCCAGCCGCTCATTCCGTTCCGGGAATCCGTTGGGCTTAGACACCGAAGCGGTTACCCGCCAAGGCGCGGAAATCCGGGCATGCTGACCCTGGAAGATGAACTGCTGCTCTTCGCCATGGTGCACGACGGAGCTCGTAATTTGCCCCAATGATCCATTCGGATACCGCAGCATCGCAATGGAGAGATCCTCTACCTCCGCATTATCGTGCGCCACATTGCTCATATAGGCTTGGACTTCACTTGGGCGTCCCAGCATCCACAGCGCAGCGTCAATATGATGCACCGCATGATTCAGCGTAGGCCCGCCCCCTTCCTTCTCCCACGTGCCGCGCCACCACAAGTCATAATAGCAATGGCCGCGCCACCAGAAGGAATCCACCTGGGCGTGAAGGATGCTCCCCGCCATGCCGCTGCCGAGCACATGCTTCAGCTTCATGATCGGATTTCGGAACCGATTCTGGGCGATGACCGATAAGACCTTCCCGGTTGTACGGGCTGCTTCGATCATCGCATCGCATTCTGCGAGAGAGGCTGCCATCGGCTTCTCCACAATGACATGACTGCCCGCATTCAGAAAGTCGATGGTAACAGGCGCGTGCTCGAACGGGGGCATGCACACCGACACCAGATCAATGCCGTCTTCGAGCAGCTCCTTGTAATCCCGAACAATCCTCGCATCCAGGCCGTACTGCTCCCGCTTCGCCTCCGCCTTCTCTGGATACAGGTCGCACAGGGCGACAATCTGACAGCGATCCTTGAACTGCAGATAGCCCTCAATATGACTCGATGATATCGCGCCAGCGCCGATAATCGCGACTTTCAACATGACTCAGACCCCCTATGAATTCGTGTACACATCTATATCATAACGAAGGCGACTATGGAATAGTGTTGCAGGATAGGGGAGAAAATAGTGCTAGATTGCTGTCTTCTATCATCAATAGGCTTGAACCAGCACTACCCCCTTGCTATATTAGTTGTACGGCTGGATTGCTTATATCTGAAGCGGAGAGGAGAATTGTCTTGCCGATATCGACAAGCAACTTTAGCGAGGTGCCCTTATACTTCGCCTACAGGCGCAAGAGCATCAATCACGAGCAGCACAAGGAAACTTTCCATTCTCATCTTGGCGTTGAGATTCTATACATTCATCAGGGCAGCGGCACGATGATCGTCAACAATACCAGTTACGACATCAGACCGGGCATGCTCTGCATTTTCCAGCCGAACCAGCTCCATCATTTAACGCTCGACTATACAGATGGGCTGTACTTTGAACGTTCACTGGCTATATTTGAACCGACCATGTTTGAAGTCTACTTCGAGAGATGGCCGGGCCTTCACGCCTTCTTCCAGTTTATTCACCTAGGGCAGCTCCCCTCCCCTTGTATATATGAGCTGCAGGATGCAGAGCTCCTCGATCATCTCTTCAAGAATATGAGCCATCGACTTCCTGCTCTGAAAGCAGCGGATAAGCATGAGGAAGTCTCCCTCTTCCTCATTCAACTGTACCGCTGGCTGAAGCAAGAATGGAGCCGCTTGAACGAACACGCCTCAGCTTATCAGACCCGCCGTAACAATCATCAAGTCGAACGCATTCTGGATTGGATTGAGCATCATTACGCTAAGCCGTATTCCTTGGAGGAGATGGCCCGATCCCTGCATCTGTCCCCCTTCTACCTGTTGCACTTATTCAAGAAGACGACAGGCATGAGCATCTCCGAATACATGGCCATCCGCAGGGTCCATCAAGCTGTGCTACTCCTGACCACAACGAATAAGCCCGTCTCTCTCGTCGCTGAGGAGATCGGGCTGACTAACAGCTCCTATTTCTGCAAGTTGTTCAAATCACAAATGGGGACAACGCCGCATCAATATCGCAAGCGATGGACGCGGCATTAGTCCCGTTACCTTATCCATTTAAATCTTATAAGCCTTCATTGCCTTGCGCAGTTCCTTGAACGTCGGACGCTTGCCGTACATCAGTACGCCGGTGCGATAGATCTTGGCCGACAGCCAGCCCAGACCCAGGATGGAAGCGATCAGGATACCGATCGACAGCCATACCTCCCACAGTGCTGGCTCCGTTACGCCCATACGCAGGAACATAATGAATGGCGAGAAGAACGGAATATAAGAGGCCACTACGACTATCATCGAATTCGGTGCCGTAATTCCGAAGATGGCGATGAAGTAACCGACCATCGATAGCATCGTAACCGGGGTGATCGCCTGTCCGAGATCCTCTGTACGGCTAACAATGGAGCCAACTGCTGCGAACAGTGTGGCATATAACAGATATCCGGAGACGTAGAAGATCAGTGCGTATACAAGAAGCATCGGATCAATCAGCGACAGATCGATGTTGAAGCCCTCGAACGTGCTGCGATTATGTGGCAGCATCAAGCTGGCGGCTGCAGCTCCGACGAACAATACAATCTGCATAATTCCGATCAGGAATATCCCGATGATCTTCCCGAACATCTGCGCGAGCGGAGCCACACTCGTGATGAGGATCTCCATAACGCGTGAGCTCTTCTCTGCTGTAATCTCTGTGGCGATCAGCTGCCCGGACACCATGACCGCGATGAAGAGCATGATAATAAGGAAGTAGACCATGCCGGAAGCAATTGCGATCTCACCCTCAGTCTTACCTGTTCCTTGGCCTTCACTCGAATCGCTGGATACCGATATCTGAACCTTGTCAACCTGCACGGGCGAGTTAATCATTGCAACCTGTTCGGCAGTCAGCCCTAGATCGGTGATAACCTGCTGCACCTTCAATTGGCGCAATCCGGATTCGAGCTTGCTCTGCGTACCGAAATCCATATTCTCCTCGGATTTGAAGGTCATCACTGGGAAGCCCGCATCATCCGGCTCGCCCTGAACTAAGTAGCCCTTGATGCTGCCTTCTTGGATTTGCTTCTTCAGAAGCGCTTCGTTCGCTTCAGCCGAGCCCTGATCATCGAATAATCGAAGGTCAATGTCCTGTGTCTCCTGTCCGTCGAATACGGCTTTCAGCTCTGCTGCTATGCTATCTTCATTCGTACTGTGAATCATACCGATAGCGGTCGCTTCATCCTTATCGAACAGCGAGATGATATAAGGTACGTTAGTTCCGATCACAATCAGCAGCATAAGAATCAGTGTCGTCACCTTGAATGCCTTGGATTTGACCTTGTTCATGAATGTGAAGCTGATGACATTCCTCAGATTATTCATTCCCATCACCCCCTACAGCCTTAATGAAGATCTCGTTCAGCGTCGGCTCCATGATCTGGAACCGATTCACTGTTGTCTGTTCCATAGCCAGACGCAGTACACGCTGAGCTGCATCCGGCCCAGTTATCCGCACTTCATATCCAGACTCGTGCGGCGTGACAGCTTGAACGCCTTCGATGTCAGTCAGTCCATTCACAGCCGATTCAGTTGCGAGGACTACTCTCTCTTTAGGGAATGAATTTTTGATGTCCTTCAGCATGCCCTTGAGCACAGTATTCGACTTATGCAGAATACAGATGTTCCGACACAGCTCCTCGACATGCTCCATCCGGTGTGTGGAGAATACAATCGTCGCGCCGTTGTCGCGCAATTCCTTCACCGTCGATTTGAGCAGCTCGACGTTGACAGGGTCCAGACCGCTGAACGCTTCATCTAGGACGAGTATCTCGGGATTATGGATAATGGCTGCGATGAATTGAATCTTCTGCTGATTCCCCTTCGACAGCTCTTCAACCTTCTTGTTGTAGTATTCCGGGACGCCGAATTTGTCCAGCCACAGCTTCAGATTGGCATCCGCATCACGACTGTTCATGCCTTTAAGCTTGGCTAGATATAGAATCTGATCACTTACGCGCACCTTTGGATACAAGCCGCGCTCCTCAGGCAGATAGCCCAGCTTCCTGGTCAGTTCCTGAGAGAAGCCCTGTCCATCATATAGGATGCGGCCCTCATCTGGATAGATCAATCCTAGTACCATACGCATCGTAGTCGTCTTACCTGCGCCGTTAGCGCCGAGTAAGCCGAATATCTCGCCTTGTCCAACCTCAACATCCAGACTATTGACGGCTGTTGTCCCACCGTAAATCTTCGTAACCTGCTGTAATTGCAATGACTTCACCGATACAGCCTCCTCTCTCCATAGCTAATAATATACACTATCAATTATACGATTTACTACTAGAATGGTTACATTTCGTCACCGACCGCTACATAATAATTGAAACTATACATCGATAGAGGTCTTCCTCCTATCAACATATAGTTTCTGATAGCGTTGCTTATTTAGCTGTACCCTTCATCAATTAATCTTGAACGTCTCAATCTCCTTACGCAGCTCATGCGCGATTCGCAGCAAACCGTCAGATGAGGCCGAGATCTCCTCGAGCGCCGCAAGCTGCTCCTGTGTCGCAGATGCTACAACAACCGTCTGTTCTGAAGATTCCCTGGCGAAGCTGACTGTCTGCTCAACCGCTGCAGCTGCCGTATGCGTGCTGGTCAGGATATGCTCGACGATCATCTCTGTGCTGCCAATCCGATCACGAACCTCCAGTACAGCATCATGAATGATCTGGAAGGCATGACCCGCCTCGCTGACCAAGGCCAATCCTTGCTGACTCTCCTCTGTGCCCTTGGCCATTGCTTTAGCCGCTTGCTCCGTATCGTCTATCACGCTGGTTACTAAATCGGTAATTCGACTGGCGAAGCTCTCAGATTGCTCTGCCAGCTTCCGCACCTCGCCTGCGACTACTGCGAACCCTCGTCCCTGTTCGCCAGCTCTAGAGGCCTCTATGGAGGCGTTCAATGCAAGAATCTTCGTCTGATGCGCAACCTGCGTAATCATGCCCACAATCTCGCTGATCTCTTCAGATCGCTCGCCGAGCTTACGCACAGACGCTGCGGAATGCTGTACAGAATCACTAATCACACCCATCTGCTTGACCACAACTTGAACAGACTGATTGCCTTGCTCAGACTGCTGCTGGGCAGACGCTGCCGAAGCTTGTATCAGCTTAGCGCTAGCGCTAAACTGATCCATCCCCTCCTGCACAAGCTCCATGGTCTTGGCGAGCTCCTCACCGCGCTCGACCTGATGCACGGACTCTTCCGTAATCGTCATAATCGACTGAGACATCTCACCGGCCATCTTCGAGGTCTGTTCGCTGCTGGCTGAGAGCTGCTCTACGGTTAACGCAACCTCATTAGAAGATCGACTGATTGTACCGATCAATTGTCTGAGATTACTGCTCATCAATGTAACGGATTGAGCGATGCCGCCGATTTCATCGCGTCTATTCTGATAACGTTCGTCTACTCGAATAGACAGATCGCCCTGCGATACCTGACGCAAGGCATACTCAAACCTGCCCAGCGGCCGATTAACACGCAGTTGTATCGTCATGATGAAGATCGCAATCGCAATTGCAAAATAAATCACGAACATGAGCCCCGCCATACTCAGTGTACTTGACAATTCGCTGCTGGCCAGTGAAGGGCTATTCACGAATAAGAGTCCGATGACAGATCCGGTCAAGTCCGTGATCGGTTTCATCACCTCGATCTGTTGAACACCATCTCGTTCATAGGATTCGAAGTGAGACCACTGCGGATCGCTCATCGCCTGCGGCAGCTTGGATGAAAGTTTCGACTGCTCGAGCGATTCGCTGCTGGTAATAAGCTCGCCGCCGTCCGGCAGCAATCCAATGTCGACCTGCACGATCTCCTTAAGCTCCAATAGCGCCTCATCATCGAGTAAGCGACCGAATATGAGCGCGCCCGCCACCGGCTGCTCGCCTGCTTCATCGGTTATTGGAGACATGGCGATCACCGACAATCCTGCTGAGGTCATATACAGGCCGGATAAATTCTCTTCGTCCAGGAACTTATCCCACAGTGCTTCATTCGTAATACGAGCTGTGAATTCTGGGATCCCTCCGGTCTCGGCGACGATCTTGCCACTATCATCCGTGACCACCACGAAGTGCAGGTTCGTAACAACCTCATCGGCTACGAGCACATTGTCACTGATCCATTCGACATCATGATCAATCACTGCGGCTCGATGATCCTCCCAATAGGAGTTGCTCTTCGTGACGCCCAGCAGATTATCTAATCCTTCCAGGAGCTTAACCGTCGAGTAGCTGCTGCTCTCGACTCGTTCACGTTCCGAATTCTCAAGCTTGCTGTCCAACGATTGGAAGGCGAATAAGCCCAGCCCCAGCAAGGGCAGTATAAGAACTAACACTAACAACAGTACAAGCTGCAGGGATAATGAAAACCTAGAATATTGCCTCAATGAGTCCACCAACTTCGCCACCAGGATATAGGACGTACAATAGGAGATACACCATCAAGCCTGACACCGCTGTAATAAACCAGATCGTTGCTGTTACTCGGCCTAACCGCTTATGCTTAATAAATCTTTCCTTGAAAGCGAGTGTGATCGTCACGACTCCGAATACTGCCGCTACCGTAGACATAACGATGTGACAGAGCAAGAAGATCAGATAGGGAAGCTTCAAGCTGTCTGGTCCACCGAATTGCGTGCTGCCGACGAAGAAGGTCTTACTTAGATACACAATGAAGAAGATAATAGCAAACACGGCTCCGGCCAGCATAAATTTCTTGTGAGCATCAAGCTGACGCTTTACAGCCTTACGCCATCCAATCGCAACCAGAATCGCGCTGATCTGAATACATATTGTGCTGATAAATGGAAGTAATTGTTGCATATGATCCGATTCAACTCCGTCCATTCCATTACTTAATTGTGTTGATAATTAATCATAATTAGTTTATTTCACTGGTTGGACGGATTCAATTCCATCCAACGATGGCAGTGGATCAATCGCGTCTACTCGATTCTCCCTGCTATACCATCGCTTGAAATTATACATAAGGATTGTGCCGTATGTGATCTCTTGCACAATCTTCATCAATATCCCGCCGAGCTGTTGATCCTCCATCGTATCGAGAATCGCGAATTGCTCCGGACCGGAGAATTGGGCGAGTATTGCCTCAGCACTCTGCGGCACACAGTAACCTAGAGCAATGGCCCACATGGCCGGGTCGGTATACGTCTCGTATAACGGATTAGACGCGAAGATGATGAGTGCGCAAGCTGGTGTAAGCAGCACGCCATTAGCGAAGATATAGCCCATCTTCTTAACATCGCTAAGCCGTTCATGCTCAGGGAGAGGCGCGACAACATTCCACCACATCATCAGAGAGGTAATCATCAACAAGACGTAGATCATGCGCTGAACGCCAAAGTGCGTCATCGAGTAATCCATCACCATCGGCGTATGATAAAACGAGAACAACACATTGAATAGCAGCAGTGTAAGTACCGGATGTGTCAGCTTGTATAATCCGCGATCCACCTTGGGATAACGCAATACGACTCTATACATCCAGTCCGGTACGCCATAGAGCAACAATGGAGGAACAACGAGATAGGACACAGCCATCTTCAACATATGCGCGCTGAACACGAGGTGAGCAGCCAGCTCGAGCGGCCCGCCGTGCGTCAGATAGAAGAGTGTTAGCGCAGTTAACATGGCTATCTTCTTACGCATCTGAACAGGCTCAGACTGCTTAAACCAGACCGTCCGATATTGCCCAACCGCCAGAATATAGGCCACAGCAATCATCGCTATGAAGAAGAAGCTAAGCGGGCTCCACGTTGCTTCGATTCCGAATTCATTCCATTTAAACATAATCTGTCCTTCCTCGCTCTCTTTTTGAGAACTTATACTGACTGATAGATTAAGAAAGAGCTGTCAGACAAGCAGGATAACCACCGCTCCGACAGCTCAATCGATTCAGATACAGTGTTAAATCTAGATTACCACCATACCCAGAACAATGCCATTATAACTGCTGTGAATGTGACGACAACGCCGCCTATCAAGAATAATCGTGGTTGAACATGCCCGCGATCCTTCATATGCATCCAATAGACCGCTTGGATAATCGCCTGGAAGACGGCCAGCAGGATAAGAAATCCATATACGAACCACGTCTCAAGCACATCCTGATAGTAGACGACCAAGAATGCCAGCAAGGTGAATGCAATGGAGAACACGAATGCAAAGTAGTGATTTCTCGGACCCTCATGAACGCCGGCCCGCTTGACCTGATCAGGTACTTGCGCAATGCCTTGATCGGAAGCCATATGCAATCAACCTACCTTTCCCATCAGATAAACTACAGTGAAGATGAATACCCACACCAAGTCGACGAAGTGCCAGTACAGGGAGACCACGTATACCTTAGGAGCTGTTACAACGGTCAAACCCTTGGTCGTAAGCTGACGGATAATCATCGATATCCAGACGATACCGAACACAACGTGAGCGCCATGGAAGCCAACCAAGGTGTAGAAGGCTGTACTGAATGCGCTGGTTGTAAATTTATGACCATGATTCACATATTCCACAAACTCATAAATTTCTAAGAACAAAAATACTAATCCAAGCGCTACCGTAACGCCCAACCATTTCTGAATGCCCTTGCGATCATGGCGGTGCATGGCCTGAATGGCCAGCACGCTCGTCATACTTGATGTCAACAAGATTAGTGTAGTAAGACCGATCATCGGGAGGTTGAACAGCTCAGCCTCAGTCGGACCATCCAACACCGAACTGCGAAGCGCAAGGAATGTGGCGAACAAGCTTCCGAACAATACGGTCTCTCCGCCCAGGAACAGCCAGAAGCCGAGAATCTTATTGCGTCCCTCTAGCGTTGCCTTCTCCGGCTCTGCTGGTAACGCTCCGCCGTGACCGTGTGCGTGTACGTCACTCATTGTCCTGCCCCCTTCTCTTCCAGTTCTTCTACTTCAATGTGATAACCCGGATCATCATTAACCGATCTGACCATCATCGTAATGAAAGTCATCACGACTCCGCCAATCGCCAGAATGTAATTACTGAAGATGAAGTCCATGAAGTCATTCTCCCATGGATGCTTCGCATACATGAAGCCGAAAGCTCCGATGAATAATCCAATTGAGAAGAGCAGCGGCAGAATCGATCCATTAGGCATATGAATCGGCCCCAGTGGTTCTGCTGGCGTCATCTCCTTACGACCTGCTTCCTTCTCAACCCAGAATGCATCCAGACCGCGTACGAGCGGGATCTGCTTAAAGTTATACTCTGGTGGAGGCGAAGGAATCGTCCATTCCAATGTGCGACCATCCCATGGATCTGCTGGCGCGTCAGCCGGCTTGCGCTGCGTGATCACAATATTCCATAGGAACATAATTGTACCGATCGTCATCAATACCGCGCCTATCGTACTGACGAAGTTCGCGGCATCCCAGCCTTGGCCCCCCAGATAGGTGAATACCCGACGCGGCATCCCCTGCAGACCCAAGAAGTGCTGGATGAAGAACGTTAAATGGAAACCCGTGTAGAACACCCAGAATGTCCACTTGCCCAACGTCTCATTGAGCATGCGTCCGAACATCTTCGGCCACCAGTAGAAGCATCCGCTTAATAGCGCAAGCACAATACCGCCTACGATAATGTAGTGGAAGTGAGCGACTACGAAGTACGAGTCATGGAACTGGAAGTCAGCAGGCGCTACCGCCAGCATAACCCCAGTCACACCACCCATGACGAAGGTCGGGATGAAGCCGATTGAGAACAGGCTGGCCGCTGTAAAGCGTATATGCCCGCCCCACATCGTGAAGATCCAGTTGAAGATCTTGATCCCTGTCGGTACCGCAATGAGCATCGTGGCCACTGCGAACAGGGAGTTGGCAACCGCGCCCAATCCTGTCGTGAACATATGGTGCGCCCATACCATGAAGCCCAGGAATCCGATCAATACTGTGGCGAATACCATGGAGCTGTATCCGAACAGCCGCTTGCTTGAGAAGGTCGCTACGACCTCTGAGATAATCCCGAATGCGGGCAGTACCAGGATATATACTTCAGGATGCCCGAAGATCCAGAATAGATGCTGCCAGAGTACGACACTGCCGCCCATATCGACATTGAAGAAGTTTCCTGCGAACAAGCGGTCGAACATCAGCAGAACCAGACCTACTGTAATAGCAGGGAATGCGAATAGGATTAGTGCCGACGTGATGAAGGCGGTCCATGTGAACAATGGAATACGCATATACGTCATACCAGGAGCACGCATATTGATAATCGTGGCGATGAAGTTAATACCGCCGATCAACGTCCCGATACCGGCAACCTGCAAGCCCATCACATAGAAGTTAACCCCGAAGCCGGAATATTGATTCGTAGACAACGGGACGTACGCCGTCCATCCAGCATCCGGAACAGACTGGAAGATCCAGCTTATGTTCAGCAGTAGTCCGCCTAGGAAGAATAACCAGAAGCCGAGCGCGTTGACGAATGGAAAGGCAACGTCGCGCGCGCCGATCTGAAGCGGTACAACCGCATTCATAAAGCCGAATATGAGCGGCATCGCCGCGAAGAAGATCATCGTCGTGCCGTGCATCGTAATTAATTCGTTAAATAGCTGCGCTGGAATAAGATCGAACTCCGGCTTGAGCAGCTGCAGGCGGATGAGCAAGGCTTCAACCCCGCCAACCAGGAAGAAGAATGCGCCGCCGAGCAGATAGAGAATACCGATCTTCTTATGGTCAACTGTAGTCAACCAATCCATAATGCCGGTACGTCTCTTCACCGCGTGTGCATGTGCCACAAGATTAACCCCTTTCTCCTCAATCAGTGTGTTTATTTAAGTGTGCGTAGATAAGCGGTCAAATCATCAATCTCTTGATCTGACAAGATGTCGGCAAATCCAGGCATGAGTACACCCGGCTTGACGTCTAGAGGATTACGAATCCAATCTTTCAGCCACTCATCATTATTCTCGCGGAATCCAGCCAGCTTCTCGCGATCTGCGAAACCAGCCAAATTCGGTCCCATGCTCGGGGTATCTGTAGTCACTGCATGGCAGTACAGACAATTTGTCGAATAGATCTCAAGACCCGCTTGTACAGATGCATCATCCGGCACAACAGCCGGTGTCTTCATCTTCTCTAACCAAGCCTCGAATTCCGCATCTGTCTTCACGACAACCTTGAAGTCCATCAACGCGTGGGATTCTCCACACAGCTCCGCACACTTCCCTAAGAACACACCTGTCTCGCCCGTCTTGAACGGAAGAGTCTTGCTCATGCCAGGATTCGTATCGAGCTTACCTGCAATCTGAGGAATCCAGAAGGAGTGAATAACATCGCCTGATGTCAAATCTGCGTTCACCCAGGTATTCGCTGGTAGAACCAGATCCTGCGCAGTACGGATGTTATAATCCTCATAGATAAACTCCCACCAGAATTGGTGCGCAATTACCTTCACATTGACTGCTGTCTCCGGATCTGCCTTCTTGTCTTGCTCGAAGGTCATCGCAACTGTGAATACAGCCAGAATCATAACCAACACGAACGGAATCGCCGTCCAGATGATCTCCAGCTTATGGCTGCCTTCAATTTGCTTGGGGTACCCGGTCTGATCCTTACGCTTACGAAAACGTACAATAACATAGAAGAAGAGAACGAATACTACCACCATTACTACGAGCATCACTAGGAACGAGAAGGAGATCATCCATAACTGATCCTCAGCTACTTTACCCTTGGGCTCGAGCGCGCCGCCACAAGCTGAAAGTATAAGCGCCATCATCGCAAAAAGCAGCGCATACCGCCCCGCCATGTTCCACCGCTTCATCATGTAATCCCCCAATTCTGATTGTTGACGACCTGCCGAACGGTCAAGTGCCCGTAAATAAGCCATTTTGTCAACCTTATTAGTCACTTCATTAACTATAAATTCGTTAAACTTTTTTGTCAATTTATCGACTGAAGTTTCACAAATTATTCGCAACTGAGCCAAGCCTGCGCTGATTTACAGAGAAAAAGACCCTCGCAATGAGAGTCTTTCCATAAACTGACCTATCTATAATAGGAAGGTTTTCTCAATTTCCCTTCAATTCGTTGAAGAAGTCGCGCACTTGATCCGGCGTCTTCGCGAATTTGCTGTGAAGATGTCCGACCTTCTCTCCATCCCGATACACCAGCAAGCTCGGGATTCCTCTGACCTCATACTTCTCGGCAATCGGCTGGAAAGCCTCGGCGTCAATCGCGAACCAACCCTTATCTGAATGCTCTTCAACGACCGGATCGATGAACCGATCGAGATTCTTACAGTCCGGGCACCACGTCGTATAGAATTTCATCACCGTCGGCGTTCCCTTGGCAATTTCCTGTTCGAACTCCTCAACTGACTGAATCGTTTTCATATGCAGTACACCCTCTCTTGTTCAAAATATTACAGCCAAGCTTCTGACCATGCTTGAATAGCTTCGATCACCGGCCTCAGCGAGACGCCCTTATCCGTCAGCTCGTATTCAATTCGCACCGGTGTCTCCGGATACACATGACGCACGATAACACCGTTCGCCTCCAGCTCCTTCATCCGATCCGTCAGCATCTTATCGCTCATCTCAGGAATCTGCTCCTTGATCTCCTTAAACCGCTTAGGACCCGCCATGAGAACTCTAATAATCAAAGCTGTCCAGCGCTTGCCGAGCAGCTCAATTCCTAGTTCATACTTTGGACACATATGGGTATAATCCATTCCGCTTTCCCTCCAATCCCTCTAAATTATGCCGACTATGTTATCATTTAATGTCATTATAACACATTCACTATAAAATAGTAAGTAGATAAACAAAGGAATTATCTAGAGTAAAGGGCAGATAATTCTGCCCCTCCTCATCAAACCGTACGTGAGGTTTTCCCTCATACGGCTTTCCGATGTTCGTCATTCATGTGCATGCAGATTACAATAGCGTTTTAAGTCCATAT
>JAEZQY010000049.1 GCA_023441055.1 Bacillota bacterium
GCCCGCAGCCGCAACGAGAAGACCATGGTGGAGCGCCTCTCGGGTGAGCTGCTCGATGCCGCCAACAACCGCGGCAGCGCCGTGAAGAAGCGCGAGGATACGCACCGGATGGCCGAGGCCAACCGCGCGTTCTCGCACTATCGCTGGTAATTCCGGAGATTCCCCCGATGGCGCGCACGCACATGATCGAGGACTATCGCAACTTCGGCATCATGGCCCACATCGATGCCGGCAAGACGACCACGACCGAGCGCATCCTCTATTACACCGGCAAGAACCATAAGATGGGCGAGACCCATGATGGTGCTTCGACCATGGACTGGATGGAGCAGGAGCAGGAACGCGGCATCACGATCACTTCGGCCGCGACCACCACGTCGTGGAAGTCGCGCGATGGCGTGCAGCACCGCTTCAACATCATCGACACCCCCGGCCACGTGGACTTCACCATTGAAGTCGAACGTTCGCTGCGCGTGCTCGACGGTGCCGTCGCTCTGCTCGACGCCAATGCCGGCGTTGAACCGCAGACCGAGACTGTGTGGCGCCAGGCCGACAAGTACCATGTTCCGCGTCTGATCTTCGTCAACAAGATGGACAAGATCGGTGCCGACTTCTACCGCTGCGTGGAAATGATCGGCTCGCGTCTGGGTGCCAAGGGTATTCCCGTTCAGCTGCCGATCGGCGCTGAAAGCGAGTTCAAGGGCGTCGTCGACCTGATCGAAATGAAGGGTCTTGTCTGGCGCAACGAAGAGCTCGGTGCACAGTGGGACGTCGTCGAAGTCCCGGCCGACCTCAAGGAAAAGGCCGAGAAGTTCCGTGAGCAGCTGGTTGAAGCTGCCGTGGAAATGGATGACGACGCCATGGAAGCCTACCTGAACGGTGAGGTTCCCAACAACGACACCATCCGTCGCCTGCTCCGCAAGGGCGTCGTCGAGACGAAGTTCTTCCTGGTTTTTGCTGGCTCTGCCTTCAAGAACAAGGGCGTGCAGCCGCTGCTGGATGGCGTTATCGATTATCTTCCGTCCCCGATCGACATCCCTGCCATCAAGGGCATCGATGCCAAGACCGAAGAGCCGATCGAGCGTCATGCCGACGACAACGAGCCGCTTTCGATGCTGGCCTTCAAGATTGCCAACGACCCGCACATGGGCTCGCTGACCTTCTGCCGCATCTATTCGGGTCACCTGGAAGCTGGCGTTCAGCTGGAAAACACCGTGAAGGGCAAGCGCGAACGCGTTGGCCGCATGTTCCAGATGCACTCCAACAGCCGCGAGCAGATCACGGAAGCCTTTGCCGGCGACATCGTGGCTATCGTGGGCCTCAAGGACACCACCACCGGCGACACGCTGGCTCCGGCTAACTCGCAGGTTATCCTTGAGCGCATGATCTTCCCGGATCCGGTTATCGACATCTCCGTCGAGCCGAAGTCCAAGGCCGACCAGGAAAAGATGGGCCTCGCGCTCAACCGCCTGGCAGCCGAGGACCCGTCGTTCCGCGTCAAGACCGACGAGGAATCAGGCCAGACGATCATTGCCGGCATGGGTGAGCTCCACCTCGATATCATCGTCGACCGCATGCGCCGGGAGTTCAAGGTCGAGGCGAATATCGGTGCGCCGCAGGTTGCGTATCGCGAGACGATCACCCGTCGCCACGAAGAGGACTACACGCACAAGAAGCAGTCGGGCGGTTCGGGCCAGTTCGCGCGTGTCAAGATCGTGTTCGAGCCGAATCCGGAAGGTGAGGAGTTCGAGTTCGAATCGAAGATCGTCGGCGGCGCAGTTCCGAAGGAATACATTCCGGGCGTCCAGAAGGGTCTCGAAAGCGTCCTGTCCTCGGGTCCGCTCGCCGGCTTCCCGATGCTCGGCGTCAAGGCGACGCTGATTGACGGCGCTTACCACGACGTCGACTCATCGGTCCTGGCGTTCGAGATTGCGGGCCGAGCCTGCTTCCGCGAAGCGGCTAAGAAGGCCGGTGCGCAGCTTCTCGAGCCGATCATGAAGGTCGAGGTCGTGACGCCGGAGGACTATGTCGGCGACGTGATCGGCGACCTGAATTCCCGCCGCGGGCAAATTCAGGGCCAGGAGACGCGCGGCGTGACGATCGTCGTCAACGCCCACGTGCCGCTCGCCAACATGTTCAAGTATGTCGACAACCTGCGCTCCATGAGTCAGGGCCGCGCGCAGTACACGATGCAGTTTGATCACTATGCGCCGGTTCCCTCGAACGTCGCGCAGGAAATCCAGGCCAAGTACGCCTGATCGGCCGATCGCAGGCTGAGCAACAACGGTAATTCGTCCCTCAAGCGGGACAAAGCAACGGAGAGCCGAAAATGGCAAAAGGAAAATTTGAACGCACGAAGCCGCACGTGAACATCGGTACGATCGGCCACGTCGACCACGGGAAGACGACGCTGACGGCGGCGATCACGAAGTACTTCGGCGACTTCCGGGCCTATGACCAGATCGACGCGGCGCCGGAGGAGAAGGCGCGCGGCATCACGATCTCGACGGCGCATGTCGAGTATGAGACGGAGAACCGCCACTACGCGCATGT
>JAEZQY010000064.1 GCA_023441055.1 Bacillota bacterium
GCGCGTCAGGAGGTGCGCCGCAGGGCCGGCTCCGGCCGGCCGTGCGTCGCGAGCCCCGTGTGCGCCGCCGACGCCCGCGTCACGTGGCGGTGCCAGCCCCGGTACGAGCGGCCGGTGAAGTCGCGCAGTCCCACCTGGTCGCCGGTGGACTCCAGGTCGTCGGTGACCCGCCGGACCAGCGCCGCCCGGCGGACCAGGTCGGCGAGGCCGATGTCGCCGCGACTGGTCAGCCACAGCTGGCCAGGCTCACCGCGCCCCGGCGCGCTCAGCTCCACCAGAAGCAGGGGATCGTAGCTGCGGGTGCTGGGCAGCCGAACCGCGACGGTGCCGGCCAGCACCGGCGGGCGCGCCGTGAGCCCGAAGACCGGCCGGCGCTGGTGCCGTACGGTCGCCGCCAGGTCGCCGGCCGGCTCGGCGGTAGCGCCGGCGGCCGGGACCAGCCGCAGGCCGGCCGGCACCCGGACCAGCACCGGCGCTCCAGCGGCCCGTAACCGGCGGACCACCGCCTCGACGTCCATCTCCCGCGCGTCCACCACGACCAGCTCGCCGGCCGGCGCCCCCAGTTCCAGGTACGCCTCGACGGTGCAGGCGCCCAGCGACTGGGCGACCAGGTCGTCCGGGATGGCCGCGCGCCGGCGGCGCTTCTCGTCGGACAACCAGTCCTCGTTGAGGTGCAGCCGCCAGTTGACCGGCGTGACGACGCTCGTCGAAGCCGCCCAGAGACCCACCGCGTGCTGCGCGTTGAGGGACTGCCCCAGGCCCGGCGAGTACCGGCGGCCGACGCCCACCGAGTGCGTCCCGGCCTTGCGGATCAGGGTCGGATGCAGCACCCAGGTCCGGGCCCCGCAGAGGCGCGTGACGTGCCGGGCGAGCGCCCGCCGGACCGGCATCCAGTCCCAGGTGGAGTCGCTGACGAAATGGTGCAGCGCCTGCTCCGCGGCGGGTTCCGTGGAGATCGCGGCGATGTTGCGGATCGACTTGCGTCCCCGGGCCAGCAGCAGCCCGCGTACGTACTCCCGGCCGCGCCGTCGCTGATCGCTGCGCGGCAGCCCGGCCAGGATGTCGTCGCACAGATCCTTCAGGTCCTCGTCCAGCAGCATCCTGCCTCCTCGCGGCGCGGCGGCGAATGCACACGAGCTTGGAACCCGCGGCGAGGATGGTCGAGGTGCTGGCGGCACCGCCCTCGGGGCCACAGTGGTTGGCCGAGGCGCAGGTCGCCGGGAGGCCCGCGGGGCGGGCGTCACTTGCCGATGTGCAGCGCCTCCCGGATGAACATCTGCGCGAAGGTCGGCGCGCCGGTGGTGGTGACCACGTCGATGAACTGGCCGACGTGGAGGTCCTCGGTCGCCTCCCGGACGAGCAGGTCGGCCAGGTCGGTGCGGGAGGTGAACCGGCCGGGGAGCCGGCGCGGCTCGGCCCGGTAGTCGGTGACGCCGTCACCGTCGAAGAGGCCGGCCGGACGAATGACCGTCCAGTCCAGACCGCTTTCCGACACCACCTTCTCCATCCGCGCCATGTCCTCGTAGACGGTGCGTCCCATCCGCAGCAGGATCGGCGCGATGATCTTCTTGAACGTGAACGTCTCGCCCTCGGCGTGCTCGCCGCTGGTGCCGGTCGACGTCACGCAGACCAGCCGGCGCAGGCCGTGGGCCCGCATCGCGGCGATCATGTTGGCGGCGCCCTCGGAGTAGGTTCGCACCGTCTCCTTCGTGTACGGCACACCCAGCGTCGAGATCACCGCCTGCTGGCCGGCGACGGCGGCGTCGACAGCCGCGGCGTCCAGCACGTCGGCGCCCACCACCCGCAGGTTCTCGCCCCGCACCGGGAAGGACTCCGGACGCCGGGTCACTGCTGTGACGACGTGGCCCCGGGCCATCGCCAGCTCGGTGGCCAGCCGGCCGGTGGGCCCGTTCGCGCCGAACACCACGAGTCTCATCTGGCCCCACCTCTTCGTCGGCGCGAGGGTCGAACGACGGTCCAGCAGTCGAACAACGTTCCGGTGCCCGACCAATGTACTACGCTCACGGGCGGAACAGGCAGATTTCGGGCGAGGCGGGTGACGGGATGGCGGAGCGGAGCCGGAGCCTGTGGCTGCGGACGACGTCGGCGCGGCCCGACCCGCCGCTGACCGTCGAACGCATCACCGCCGCCGCGGTCGAGCTGCTGGACGAGGACGACGTCGGGCAGCTCACCATGCGCCGCCTCGCCGACCGCCTCGGCGTCGGTACCACCACGCTCTACTGGCACGTCGACACCAAGGAGGACGTGATCGACCTCGCGGTCGACGCGGTGTTCGCCGCCACGCCGCCACCGCCACCCGGCGACGACTGGCGGGCGGACGTCACGACGCTGCTGACCGAGCGCCGTGCCGCGCTGCTTCGGCACCCGTGGTCGGCGGTGATGCGACGACGCCCCGCGGTCGGCCCCGGCTTCCTGTCCTGGATGGAGTTCCTCCAGGCCACCCTGACCCGCGCCGGGTTCACCTCCCGGGACGTCACCGCGGCGAGCTGGGTGCTCTACAGCCACGTCCAGGGCTCCGCGGCCAGCCAGGCCACGCTGCGGTGGTCGGCGGCCGAACGCCGGGAGGGCCAGCTGATGCTGGAGCGGCACAGCGCCAGCTATCCCACACTGGCCGCGCAGCGGCACCTGCTCGACGACGACTGGGACACGAACTTCGCGCTCGGGCTGGTGTACGTGCTCGACGGTCTGACCGCCCGCGCCGCAGCCGGCGCCACCTGAGGCCGGACACGCCGAACCGGCCCGCGCCGGGCGGGCCGGTTCACGTCGGAGTCAGAGGCCGAACTTCTCCGCCAGCAGCCGGCGGTCCACGTACTTGATCGCCGACGTGGTCTGCTCGCGGCCGATCTTGTACGCGGTGGCCACCTCGACCAGCCGCAGCGCCTGGTACTCGAGGGCGGCGAGGTTGTCCTCGTGGACGTTGTTCGCCTCGTGCCGGGAGACGCTGCACGTGCCGTACGGCGCGCCGTTGTTCGGCAGGCCGAGCACCTCGACGCTGGAGCCGTTCGGGACGATCAGCGAACCCCAGTGGCAGATGCAGTTGTGCAGCGCCAGGATGGCCGCCTGCTGCCCGGCGTGCGGCATCGAGCCGGACGCGAACACGGACACCACCTTGTTCGCCAGGTCACCCGGAATGGCGACCGGTCCGGAGTGGTCGATGAAGTCGAGGATCTGCGGAGCCGGCAGCCCGTAGTGCACCGGCGTGCCGATCATGATGGCGTCCGCCGCGACCAGGTCCGCGAGCGTGGCCACCGGGACGTCCGCGGTCTCGGCGTTGAGCTCGGCGTACGCCTTGTGGTCGAGCACCATCGGGCTGGGCAGGTCGGGCACCTTGTAGAGCTGCGCCTCCGCGCCCGCCTTCACCGCCGCAGCCGCCGCGGCCACGGCCATCTGGTAGGTATTCCCGCTGCGGGAGTGGAAGATGATTGCCACCTTGATCACAGGAACGCTCCTCACGAGTCGATGCGCCTGGGCACCGCATGGACCATCTACGGGCATCCTGTCCGCCGCGCCCCGCCCGGCAAACGGCGCGGATCTTAGTTAGTCACCTCGATGTCCGCCGGGGCCGCGACCTGACAGAACCGGCCCGTCGTCGTTGACCGGTCCGTCCCGGTCCGGGTGTGCTGCGCCCATGTCGAACGCTTCCGCGGAACCGCCCGCCGCACCCACCGACCCCGCCGCGCTCCTGCCCCTGTTCGAGCGCGCGTTCAACAACCGCGATCTCGACCAGCTGGAGCAGCTCTACGAGCCGGACGCCCTGCTGATCCTCGCCCCCGGCACGGTCCTGACCGGCGACCAGAGGCGCGCGCGCAGCCGGGAGGAGCAGCACTTCCTGCCGATCAAGGTGGCCGTCCGCCACCAGTACGTCACCGGCGACATCGCCCTGGTGATCAACGACTACGTCCACGAGGGAACCGGACCCGACGGCACCCCGATCCGGATCGAGGGCACCGCCGTCGACGTGCTCCGGCGCGGCGCGGACGGCGCCTGGCGCTGCGTCATCAGCAACCCCGCCGGACTGGGCGCCGCCGGTCCCACCGCACCCTGACCACTGTCGACACCGGGCCGCAGCGGCGCCGGTGACCGGCCGGCCGGACGGTCAGCCCGTCAATCGGGCGACGATGCCGGCGGCCGGGCCCGGCGCGGCGGACGCGAAACCGGTCCCGGCCCACAGGTTCAGCGCCTCGGCGTCACCGAGACGTGCCGCCGCGGCCCGGATCGGCGCGGTCAGGTGGTGCACCGCCGGATAGGCGACCGGCGCCGCCGCGGAGTAGGCGTCGGTGAAGCGGTTGGCCAGGGCCCGCGCCGGATGACCGGTGAACGCCCGGGTGACAACGGTCCGGCGGAAGTCGCCGGAGAGCATCGCGGCGCGCTGCGCCGGCCGGGTACCGGCCTCGTCGGCGAGCAGGAACGCGGTGCCGCTCTGCAC
>JAEZQY010000015.1 GCA_023441055.1 Bacillota bacterium
GGAAAGTGAAGCTGCAGGGCGCAGAATGAGGTAACTGGTACGTGCAGCTTCGGAAAGTGATGCTGCAGGGCGCAGAATGAGGTAACTGGTACGCGCAGCTTCGGAAAGTGATGCTGCAGGGCGCAGAATGAGGTAACTGGTACTTGCAGCTTCGGAAAGTGATGCTGCAGGGCGCAGAATGAGCTAACTGGTACTTGCAGCTCCGGAAAGTGATGCTACAGAGCGCTGAATAAGGTAATTGGTGCGTGCAGCTTCGGAAAGTGACGCTGCAGTGCGCAGAACGAGCTCACTGGTGCGTGCAGCACCGGAAAGTGATGCTACAGAGCGCGGAACGAGGTAACCTGTACGAACGGGTTGACGGCTATGTACATGATTGAAGCGATAGATTCCATCTCATGTTAGGTTTATTTTCGGAATCCGAATCAAATATAGAGTAAACCATGATATACGACAAAAAAATACCAAAATTCTAAAGTTTCACATCCATCAAACGACACACTCTGATGAGCGAATCCAATATAATAAGCAGAGTGATTAATAAAGCAGATAAGTGAGGATGAGGTATGAACCAGGTCAGGAAGGTAGAGGTCGATATTATCAAGGTTGCAAAGCAGATGGGATTGAATACCGAGCGGATGTTGGCGTATGTCTTCCAAGGACAGCCGCAGCAATTGGATGAATCATCCATACAAGATAACGCTGTGTTAGAACCATTAGGGCAATCGGCGAGAGCCTCATTTCGAGAACCTGCAGATCTGATTCTATTAGAATCCAATGATAGATGATAGATAGCGCCACTCTCACACCAACAAGCTCCTACTGGAGCTTATTTTTTCTTTAAGACAGAACGTACAGCACCAAGGGAATTCCGCGCGCAAGAATCGAATTGTAGCAAATTATCGCTTGACATGTTACATTTTGTATCGTAGAATTCGAATTGTTAATGATACATTATGTATCTTTCGGTAATATCTTTCATAGATTAAGTAGGTGCGAGGATGCCGGATTATGATGAGAATACCAAGCGTCAATACATACGCCTGAAGACGGAAGGCTGCTTCGGCGAGCTTCAGATTAAAGCAATTGGCACGCATGCGATCAGCAGCAACAGCCGCAAGGTGCTGGTCCTGGACATTAGTCCCGGCGGCCTCCGATTCGCCTCAGGTCTCCGCTTTCCTGCTAATCGCAAGGTGAGGGTGGCGGTGCTCACCACGATTATGGGGATACGATTCGAAGCAGAAGGTCTGATCGTCTGGCGTAAATCAGATGAGAATATGTACGAGTATGGTGTGATGTTCGAGATTACCGCGCTGCACCGTTCGTTCCTGATCCGCATGTTGAATCAACTGTACCTGCAACAGCGTCCGGAGGAGAAGCGTGTGCATCAGTACTATACGTACATGTGCAATCTCTATCTGCAGGATCAGAAATCAAGAATCAATTACACCATCTGATAACGAATGTGAGGAGCGGGACTATGGATTTGCGAGATTTAATGAGAATTGTATGGCGCCGGCTATGGATGATCGCCTTGATTATGGTTATTGCAGGCGGAACCGCAGGAGCGATTACGTTCTGGTTCATCCCGCCCGTCTATGAAGCCTCCACTAAATTAATTGTAAATAAGTCGGCTGAGGAGGATGGGAAGGCGGTCATCAATTGGGATGTCGTCACGGTCAACATCCAGCTGATTGATACCTATAAGGAGCTAATCAAGACCTCGGCCATTATGGATGAAGTATTAGCGCGCAACCCGGACTTGGATCTGAATCGCGAAGAATTAATTGAGAAGGTAAATGTGAGCTCCGTTAATAACACACAGGTCATGACGGTCGTTGTGAAGGATGAATCCTATGTGACTGCGGCGCGCATTGTGAATGATGTGTCCGAGGTGTTCCAATCCAAGGTGATTGAGATTCTGAAGGTCGATAATGTGACTATTCTAAATGAAGCTTCATTAGAAGAGGATCCTTACCCCGTATCTCCAAGTGTGATGATGAATGTGGCAATCAGTCTGATTCTCTCTGTGCTGTTCGGACTCGGTCTGGTATTCCTGCTCGAGCATCTCGATGATTCTATCAAGCATGAAGAGGATGTCGAGAAGACGCTGGGGCTTCCATTCCTCGCTGCAATCGATCGCATGGAGAAGAAGGACTTCAATAGACAGCGCGCAGCGAGAGCTGCGAGAAAGGCAGGCGATCTGTATGTCTCGTCAAACCAATCATGAGGTGCTGCTCATAACAGAGGTTAATCCCATGTCACAGATCTCAGAGTCGTTCCGCACCCTGCGTACGAATACGCAATTCACGACAGCCTCCGATGAGCTCAAGGTGATTGCGGTCACCTCCTGCCAGCCTGGCGAGGGGAAGACGACTACAGTATCTAATCTCGCGGTTGCCTATGCGCAGGAGGGCAAGCGGACGCTGCTCATCGATGCGGACCTCCGCAAGCCGAGCCTGCACAAGGTATTCAGCAACTCTAACCGCAAGGGACTCAGCAATCTACTCGCTAGACAGACGGACCGAGAGGATGTGGTGATCCAGACGCATATCGAGCATCTGACACTGATTCCCGCCGGCCCCGTCCCGCCCAATCCGGCTGAGCTGCTCGGCTCAAAGGGGATGGATGAGCTATTGTCGGCTGTTCGCGACCAATATGACGTGATTCTAATCGATACGCCCCCTGTGCTGGTTGTAACAGATGCGCAGGTGGTAGCGACGAAGAGCGATGGCATATTGCTCGTTATTCGAGCTGGCATGATTAAGAAGAATATGGCGCTCAGGGCCAAGTCGAGACTTGAGCATGTGCAGGCTAAGGTCCTGGGTGTTGTGCTCAATGGCAAGAAGAAGTCGAAGTCAGATCTATCGTATTACGAATACGCCGCTTCGAGATGACTGGGCCGCGAGGCTTTACTCCTAACCGAATAATCTGACTATGCGGGTCTGGTCCCGCAAGGCAATGTCTACTGAGCCTCTATCGCTGTAGGCACTCGGATACGCTGTGGGCGCTGGCCGCCTTAGACGTTGATCGTCAAGGGTGTATTGTGAGGATGGGTTTGATGCCCTTTTCTGGTTTATCTGGAGCTAAAAAGTCTAGATTGCTGTTTTTCATATGCGGAAGAGCGACAATCTAGCCTTTTTAGTATGCAGGCTTATAGACAATCCATATTTCGGAGTAGAGGTGTGATGGCAATGGATTTATCTGAAACCAGGTTGGAGACGAGAACGGAGGCTAGTCCGGGCTTGCAGCCCAAGGCGCTCAGGCGACAGCCGGATATCGGGTATGAGGTGATGAAGCGGGCGCTGGATATCATGTTCGCTTCTGTGGGACTGATTTTACTGTTCCCCCTCTTCCTCCTGGTGGCAATCGCAATTAAGCTGGAGGACCCGAAGGGGAGCATCCTGTTCCGGCAAATTCGAGTCGGCAAGGACGGAGTTCCGTTCTACATGTACAAATTTCGGTCGATGGTCAATGGGGCGGAGACGCTGCTCGATGATCTGCTCTCGAAGAATGAGATCAGCGGCGCCATGTTCAAGATGAGGAAGGACCCGCGCGTGACGCGTGTCGGCAGACTGATTCGCAAGCTGAGCATCGATGAATTCCCGCAATTCTACAATGTGCTTCGCGGCGATATGAGCTTGGTCGGGCCACGACCGCCGTTACCGCGAGAGGTGGAGAATTATTCGTCATTCGAGATGAGGCGATTGGCGGTTACGCCCGGATGCACAGGTCTGTGGCAGATCAGCGGACGCAATGCGCTCAGCTTCAAGGAGATGGTTGAACTCGATTTGTCATACATAGAACAACGCGGACTGCGCACGGATTGCAAGATTATATGGAAGACATGCTGGATGCTGCTGATGGCGAAGAACGGGTATTAGTTGGAGGGACATTTATGGTTGGTCAAATAGAGCAAACAGACATGAGTTGGGCACCATCTGTATCGATACTAATCTGCACCTATAATCGGGCTGAGCTGCTCAGGCAAACCTTGCTGGCGCTGGAGGATGTGCATGAGATTGAACAAGCCGAGGTGCTCGTTGTCGACAATAATTCGCAGGATCATACCGAGGCAGTCGTGCAGGTATGCTGTCAGCAATTAGCGCATAAGGTAAGGCTGAAGTACCTATTCGAGGAGCGGCAGGGATTATCCGCGGCCAGGAATACCGGGATGCTCCGATCGCGCGCGCCAATCATCGCCTTCCTGGATGATGACGCAGTGCCTGAGCATGGCTGGCTCCGTACGCTCATGCAGAGCTTCAAGGACTTCCCAGACGCTGGGGCGGTCGGCGGAGTCATTCATCCGGCGTTCGAGAATGGGAGACCAGACTGGCTCATTCGTCAGCTGGAGTATCCGTATGCGATCATAAATCTGGGTGATCAGGTGCAGCGCTACCCGCGCGGACTCGCTCCATTCGGTGCGAATATGGCGGTTCGTCGAGGCGCAATCGGCAATCTGGAATTTCCGGAGAATCTAGGTCGCAAGGGAGCAACGCTGCTGTCAGGCGAGGAGACTTACTTCTTCGGACATCTGCGTAAGAAGGGCTGGAGCTTGTATTATCATCCCGAGATGGCAGTCAGGCATCATATCGCGGCAGAGCGGCTGAATATCGCATGGATTCGCAAGCGATATTATTACCAGGGGGTCTCCATCGCGATGGAGGGCACAAGTCTGCTATCGAGGTTACGAATTGTATCATCAGCATTGTTAAGAACAGTCTATGCCTCAGTGCAATGGCTGCTAGCCAGAGGCGCCGGTCACAGATTGCATGCCAGATGCAGGCTCGACAGCGTGCGCGGTACGATGACGACGCTGTACCAGAGGCGCTCGGCCGCCACGGGCTATGAGTAGTCCGCGCTTTATGACTGCGGTCCCGGCTCGTGTGCTCTGGGCGCTCGTCACGGTTATGGGTGCGCTCTTCATCGGAGCGGCTGCTCCTTATGAGCCGAAGCTGCTGTTCGCAGCGGTGACGGGGATGCTCTGTCTGCTGCTATCGATCTTGTATCCGGAGCGGATGAGCACTGTGATTCTTCTCCCTACAGCAGTGTCGATTCAATTCATCTTCGATATGAAGCTGGCGGGGATGGACCTGCAGTCGCTGTATAAGATGGGCGTACTGTTCCTCTTGGTGCCGGCTATGATGAAGCTTGGCATTCACCGGTTCATGCTCGGCCCGGCTATTGCGCTCTGTGTGATGCTGTTGATTACTTATTTGTTCTCGGATTGGCATCCGTTGCTGGACAGAGCGGCTCCAATTAAAGCATTCATCGGTTTGTTGGCGCCGTTCGTCTTCCTGCTAATCCGTTGGGATCGGCATACGTCCGAGCGGCATATTACGGTTGTTGCCCTGCTGCCGCTAATCAGCGTAGCGATTGGCTTGCTCCTGCATGGGGCGGGCATCCATAAGGCATTCGTGGTGGAGTTCACCGGAGCATTCCGCTTGCAGGGCTCAAGCATTCCGGCCCATCTGGCCTTCCTGGCCTTTATCAGCTTTATGATCTGCTTCATCGAACTGAAGCGGAATCCGCTGCGGCTTACCTTCTTCTATGTCATGATGGCGATTAACTTTATGATCTTGCTGCTCACGGGAACGAGAGGTCCGCTGGTGTCCGCTGCGCCGATGCTGCTGCTGTATATCTTCGACCTGACCCGGCAATTTGCTAAGGGCAGAGCTGTACTCATCGTGCCGCTATTCGGGTTCGTCACCTTGCTCTCCGGCGCGGTCTACCTGCAGCTCGACAACTTGATGAAGCGCTCCTTCGAGCGGCAGACCGATACGGTTATCGACACATCAGGCAGAGCGGAGGCTTGGGCTTTCTTCCTCGATGGCGTGAAGGGGTCGCCCTGGTCAGGCAGAGGGCTCGGTTCGGTGCTCGTTGCTAATGATGGCAGCATCTATTCCGGGTTCGTAGTACCGCATAACGAGTACATTCGATTCTATTACGATAGCGGTTATATCGGAGCCGCCTGTCTGTTCATCGCGCTGGCGATCACCTTCAGCATGGTGTATCGAAGAACGGAGAAGCGGGCGAAGAGCAGTGTGGGTATGCTGCTGCTCGGCTTCGCGATCTATACATTCACGGACAATACCTTGTCGACTGTACAGTTTATTGTGCCGTTCTGTGTGTATCTATGCGCGTTGATTAATCATTCCGCTGCGGCGGAGAGCGGGGAGGAAGAGCATGGAGAAGGTCGAGTTGTTCGATATCCGATTCGATAATTATGATTTCGCTGATCTGATGCAATTTCTTGATGATGCGATTCAGAGACGGGAGCCGACCTATGTGCTGACCTGTAATGTAGATCATCTGATTAATCTGCGCAGGGATTCCTACTTCCGCAACGTGTATCAACAGGCTGGGGCGACGGTGGCGGACGGGATGCCGATCGTATGGGTGTCGCGTCTGTTCGGCACACCGCTCAAGCGCAGAGTCGCAGGCTCCGATATTCTAACGGAGCTGGGTCTGGACTTCGAGCGCAAGCGCTATCGGATCTACTTCCTCGGAGCAGGCGAAGGAGTCGCGGAGGAAGCCAAGCGGAATCTGCTGTTGAAGTTCCCGGCCATGCATATCGTAGGCTGTTATTCACCGCCGCTCGGCTTCGAGCAGGATGAACTGGAATGTGCGCGGATCATCAAGCTGCTGAAGGACGCGAAGCCGGACATTGTATTCATGGGTGTCGGATCGCCTAAGCAGGAGAAGTGGATTTATCAGTTCCATCAGGAATATGGCGCGCCAGTGTCCATTGGTGTTGGCGCGACCTTCGACTTCCTGGCGGGGAGAGTGAAGCGGGCGCCTGTCGTATTCCAGCGCAGCGGTCTGGAATGGCTATGGCGGCTGTACCGAGAGCCGAAGCGGCTGTGGCGGCGCTATCTGGTTGAGGATACGAAATTCTTAAAGCTGCTGCTGACTGAGATGAAGAATAGACGGAGGAGAGAGCGACATGGCGCGTACACGAAGCGAGGGTAATCCGGCTAGCAAGCTGGTGACCGTGCTGATCCCGATTTACAACGGGGAGCAATACATTGAGGAGACGGTTCGCAGTGTACTGGATCAGAGCTATACCGAGCTGGAGGTGCTATGTATCATAGACGGCACACAGGATCGCTCGAAGGCGATTATCGAAGCGATCGGCGATCCGCGCGTTACGGTGATGGAGCGGGAGAACCGGGGCGCCACATATCGGCGCAATGAGGGCATGCTGCTAGCTGGAGGAGAATACATCTGGTTCCTCGATCAAGATGACATTCTGATGCCGGGCTGTATAGCGGCTGCTGTCCGCGAGATGGAGCGTTCCGGCTATGCGGCGGTAGCTGTGAATGGGAATCTCATTGATTCCGACAGCCGCATTATTCGCCGGATGTATCGGGTGAATAAGCCAGTATTGACACTGAAGAAGCTGGCCAAGGGCAATCAGCTGTTCACCACCTCGCAAGCGCTCATTCGCAAGTCTTCGATACAGAAGGTGATGGGCTTCAATGCTGAAGCTGGAATCGCGGATGACTGGGATATGTGGATCAGGCTGCTCCGGAGCGGCGGCAGGATCGGCTTCGTGGACCGGCTGCTCATGGGCTATCGCCTCCATGACAGCAATCATTCCAGGAATTATGACAAGATGCTGCGCTCCGAGATGCATGTGCTGGAGAAGACGCTGAGAGAAGTCGGCAATCCGAGGACGAATAAGAGCTACACCTTCCTGCGGTATTCCGCGAGGGCTGGTGATTGGAAGGCGCTGACCAGCGCTGTTCGATTGAATGTGTCGCTAATCTTCAACCCCAGACTGTATGTATACGCGGCACAGACTGCAGCGACTAGACGAACCATGAAGAAGAACGGAGGGATCGCGTAATGAAGGGTGTCATTCTGGCTGGGGGCACAGGGTCTCGGTTATACCCACTTACGAAAGTAACGAATAAGCATCTGCTGCCTGTCGGTCATTATCCGATGATCTATCATAGCATCTACAAGCTCTATGAGGCAGGCATACGAGATATGCTGATTGTCACCGGCAGAGAGCATATGGGCGCGGTTGTCAATCTGCTTGGCAGCGGCAGCGAGTTCGGCGCCACCTTCACGTATAAGGTACAGGATGAGGCGGGCGGGATCGCCCAGGCGCTCGCGCTTGCTGAGCATTATGCCGCAGGAGGACCGGTCACGGTCATTCTGGGCGATAATATCTTCGCCGATGACATTCGGGATGTTGTTGAGGAGTTCGCCAGAAGGCCGATTGGCGCAAGGATTCTGCTGAAGGAGGTGAACGATCCCGGGCGATTCGGAGTAGCGGAGCTCTCCGGTATACAGGTGCTGTCTATCGAGGAGAAGCCCAAGCGGCCCAAGAGTGCCTATGCAGTAACTGGCATCTATCTGTTCGATCATCAGGTGTATGATATCATCCGCACGCTGAAGCCTTCCGGCAGAGGTGAGCTGGAGATTACGGATGTGAATAACGCTTATATAGAGCGAGGTCAGCTGACCTCCTCCATTATGACGGGCTGGTGGACGGATGCGGGGACGCATGAATCGCTATTGACCGCTAACGAGCTGGTGCGCGGTATCTCGTTCGATCCGAGCTTCGGCAAGAAATTGGCGGCGGTCAGATGAGAATTGTAAACACGGCAATCGACGGTGTTCGGATCGTGGAGCCGGTCGTTCATGAGGATCACCGCGGGTTCTTCATGGAGAGCTATAATCAGCGCTTGTTCGAAGAGCATGGTCTGCGCTTCTCATTCATTCAGGATAATCATTCGTTATCGACGGAATTGGGCACGGTCCGTGGCTTGCATTACCAGCTGTCGCCGATGGCGCAGACGAAGCTGGTGCGCGTGCTTGCAGGCTCGATCTTCGATGTAGCAGTTGATATTCGCCGCTCATCTCCCACGTTCGGACAGTGGGTGGGTGTAGAGCTGAGCGCGGCGAATAAGCGGCAGCTGCTCATTCCTAAAGGCTTCGCGCACGGCTTCTGTACGCTGGAGCCGGATACTCAGGTGTCCTATAAGGTCGATCAATACTATTCGCGTGAGCATGACCGAGGCATTCGCTACAATGATCCGGATATCGGCATCGTGTGGCCGAATGTCATTGACCCGGCAAGTCTGTCAGGGAAGGATGCGAGCTGTCCTGGCTTAGCAGACGCCGAACTAGACCGCGCGGGAGATTATGGATTAGATAGAGAGGGAGAGGAATAACGTTGAATATCTTAGTAACAGGCGGCGCCGGATTCATCGGCAGCAACTTCATCCGGTATATGATCAATCAGGGCAAGTGCAGTATGATTGTGAATCTGGATAAGCTGACTTATGCGGGTAATGCCGATAATCTAACGGATGTACAGCATGATCCGAGCTACAAGTTCATACGGGGGGATATCGGCAATCCGGAGCTGGTGGATGACATCCTGCGAACGTACCTAATTGATACGATTGTCCACTTCGCCGCAGAATCTCATGTTGATCGCAGTATCGCATCGGCTGAGCCGTTCATTCGGACGAATGTGGCGGGCACACTGGTACTGCTGGAGGCAGCGCGGAGGAGAGGCATCTATAAGTTTGTTCATATCTCGACTGACGAGGTGTACGGTTCGCTGGGAGCGACCGGCGCATTCACGGAATCTTCCCCGATTCAGCCCAACAGTCCTTATTCGGCGAGCAAGGCGGGCTCGGATTTATTGGTGCGCGCCTATCACGAGACGTACGGCTTGAATGTGAATATTACCCGATGCTCGAATAATTATGGCCCCTATCAATTCCCTGAGAAGCTGATTCCGCTCATGATTACTAACGCGATGGCGGATAAACCGCTGCCGTTATATGGTGACGGCTTGAATGTGAGGGATTGGATCCATGTGGACGATCACGCGCGAGCGGTCAGCATCGTGATCGAGAAGGGCAGTCCGGGTGAGGTTTATAATATTGGCGGGCGCTCAGAGCGTACGAATCGGCAGGTGATCGAGGAGATTCTGAGGCTCCTGGAAAAGCCCGTATCGCTGATACGCAAGGTGGAGGATCGGCTTGGTCATGACCGGCGCTATGCGATTGACCCGAACAAGATTGAGCGCGAGCTGGGCTTCCATCCGGCGATCTCCTTCGAGGAGGGTCTAATGATGACCGTGCGCTGGTACAGCAAGAACAAGGGCTGGTGGAGAAAAATTCAGAACGGTCAATATCTGGAGGAATTGCTGCCACTACCGACTCAGGAGGAACGGCCATCGATCCATTCCGTTGGTTGAATGCGGGTGAACGACTGAGCGCATGATGTGCGTTATATCATTCGAAAACACCGCTGTTACGCGTGAATGGCTCGGACCTGCCGAACTGAATTGCATAAACTGCATCTTATCGCGTCAATTTCAGCTCGAGTGGCGTCATGACCTGCAGATCATACAGGTGAATGGCTGAAAATGACTAAAAGTCGAAGCGGTAAGCCCGTCAGCCTGCAGTTTTTACATCTCAGTGGGCTCATATCGCGTAATAATAGCTATCCACCTGCAGATTTTACATCTCGCGCTTCATTTATCTGCACAACGTTTATTCACGAGGAGGAGAGGGAGGAGATCATGCGATGAAACAACGGCGATGGTTCATAATCGTTCCGCTGCTCACCGTGCTGCTGTGCATCGTCTGTCTCTCCTCGCAATCCTACAGCCAGCAGACGATTCGGCCATGGCTGACTAGCGGTAATATGGAGGAATGGCTAATTCGAGTGCTGCGGAATGTGCGCTTCATCTATGACGGTCAGGAGGTCAGCGTCCGCAGTATGGGCGGCAGCAATGCAGCGGAATTCATGCTGCGCAAGCTCGCCCACATGGTTCTGTACGGCAGTCTGAGCTTCACCATGCTAATGGCAGCCTGGGTTCTTATGCCATGGCGGAAGGGTGTCAGTGTAGCGGTGACGCTCGGGCTCGCGCTACTGCTGGCTCTGGCGGATGAATTCAATCAGCAATTCTCAGTGGAGCGCACAGCGAGCCTGGCCGATGTCGGCATTGATATGGTTGGGGCAGCGCTGGGCGTGATCCTCTTCCTGATCGGCAGCCTACTGTATACGCAGCGCCAGGAACGCCTCGCATACAAGGCGAACAGCAGGCGGCGGTTGATGCGTATTTTCTATGGGATGGATGATACGAATCGTATCGAACGAGAGAGAGATCGACATAAACGACAAGGAGGAATTTGACTTGCAGAAGATCAAGAAGGCGATTATTCCCGCAGCGGGATTGGGGACGAGGTTCCTGCCGGCTACGAAAGCGATGCCGAAGGAAATGCTGCCCATTATCGATAAACCGACGATTCAATACATCGTGGAGGAAGCGGTGGAATCGGGTATTGAGGATATCATTATCGTGACGGGCAAGGGGAAGCGCGCGATTGAGGATCACTTCGATCATGCGATCGAGCTCGAGCAGCGCTTATTCGATAATGGCAAGCTGCAATTGTTGAAGGAAGTGCAGCGTCCCTCAGCGGTGGATATTCACTATATTCGCCAGAAGGAGCCGCGCGGACTAGGTCATGCCATCTGGTGTGCCAGGCGGTTTATCGGAGATGAACCGTTCGCTGTCCTGCTAGGTGATGATATTGTCTCTGCGAGTGTGCCATGTCTGAAGCAATTAATCGCGCAATACGAGGAGACGTTGTCGCCGGTCATCGGTGTACAGCAGGTGCCTGAGGATCAGACGTATCGGTATGGCATTATCGAGCCCGATGAGCAATTCGGACGTCTCATCGCGGTCAATAAGCTGGTCGAGAAGCCATTGATCGGTCAGGCGCCATCGAATATGGCGATTATGGGTCGCTATATTCTGACTCCGGACATCTTCGACTTCCTGGAGACGCAGGAGCAGGGCGCTGGCGGCGAGATTCAATTGACGGACGCCATCCAACGATTGAGCGAGCTGCGTCAAATTTATGCGTACGAATTCGAGGGAACTCGTTACGATGTCGGGGAGAAATTGGGCTTTATCCTGACTACGATCGACTTCGCACTGCGCAATCAGGAGCTGCGCTATCCGCTGCTCGACGCCTTGGAAGCGGTAATGGTCCAGCATCGACTGCCATCGCGAATGAGTCAGCATGGCTAGCTCTCGCGCGGCTGCGATCCGCCATATATCCGGCCTATTCAGCGCGGCCTTCCAGGGGAAGGGATTACTTGGTCACACCATTCGAACGATGGGCATCAGCGTAGCGATCTTGCTGGTGAATGTGGCGACCGGGATGATCACGGCCCGCGTGCTCGGGCCGATCGGGCGCGGTGATCAGGCGGCGATGATTCTGTGGCCGCAATTCCTGGCGTTCGCAGTAACCTTCGGCCTGCCGACCGCCCTGCTCTATCATGCCAAGAAGACACCTGAGGAGGAGGGGGGGCTGTTCTACGGATCGCTCATCCTAGCAGGTGTGACCAGTCTGGTCGCGATGATAATTGGAGTATTCTTGATTCCAGTGTTGGTCAGCAATCATCCGTCGAGCCTTGTTGCAGCGCAATGGTTCCTGCTCGTCATCCCGCTGATGCACTTCTTCTTCCTCAATAATGCGCTATTCCGGGCGCGGGAGGAGTTCCATCTATTCAATCGGATGAGATACCTGCTGCCGGTGCTGACGCTTACCCTGCTGCTGTTGTTCATTGCTGCTGGGCGGTTGACCCCGCTCACATCGAGCCTGGCGTACCTGCTTCCCTATGTGCCGATTACCGGCTGGGCGCTCTATCGCGGGCTCAGCCTATATCGGCCCAAGCTGCAGGCGATACGCGCTTCCTTCCGCCGGCTGCTGCATTACGGAGCGGGCTCCTATGGCATCGATCTGATGGGCAATCTCATCCTGTATGTCGATCAGATTATGCTGATCGGTCTGCTGGCGCCGGAGGCGCTCGGGCTGTATGTGGTTGCCGTCAGCTTGTCCAGGATGGTGAATGTATTCTCAAGCTCGATCATTATGGTCCTATTCCCCAAGGCATCTGGCTTGGAGGAGCAGGAGGCAGCGTTGTTATCTCTGCGCGTCTATAAGCTGAGCACTGCAATCGCGCTTATCGGCGCTTCGGCGATCGTGCTGGCGGCCCCGCTGGTCATTCGCTTGTTATATGGCGGAGCCTTCGCGGAAGCGATCCCTGTATTCCGGCTGCTGCTCATGGATGTTGTGATCGGGGGATCCGTGTTCGTGCTGGGGCAAGCCTTCATGGCGGCGGGCAAGCCGAGTGTGATGGCGATCTCCCAGGCGATTGGCATCGCGATCATTGTGCCGCTGCTCTATATACTTGTACCGCAGTACGGCTTGATGGGCGCGGGGGTGACGATGCTGATTGCCTCGGTTGCGAGATGGGTCTATGTGCTGATAAGCTTCGAACGCAGGTTCAGACGTGGCTATCGCGCCCTGTGGATTTCGATGGATGATTGCCGCTGGTTCATGGATCAACTTAAAGCTAGAAGGAAGTGAACACAGATGAAGCTAGTACTATTATCAGGCGGCTCAGGTACCCGGCTGTGGCCGCTGTCGAATGCCTCCAGATCCAAGCAATTCCTCAAGGTGCTGGAAGGGCCTGGCGGGGGCATGGAATCGATGGTTGAGCGTGTCTGGCGGCAGCTTGGAGATGCTGGCCTGCAAGCCTCCGCCTATCTTGTCGCAGGCCGCGAGCAGGAGGATATCCTGCGCAGTCAACTGGGCCAGGCAGCGCCGATCATTCTGGAGCCTGAGCGGAGAGACACCTTCCCTGCCGTAGCGTTGTCTGCGGCTTATCTATACTCGATTGACAGCATCGGCCTGGATGAGACGATTATCGTGATGCCGGTCGATCTCTATGTGGATGGGCGCTTCTTCGAGACGATCAGCCGTATGGAGCAGGTGCTGGAGGATACGAGCGCGGAGCTGGCGCTGGTCGGAGCGTGTCCGACTTATCCATCCGAGAAGTACGGGTATATCTTACCTAGGACGACGTTGTCAAATAAAGCTGTGGAACAAGGGGGCGTATTCCAGGTCGATCAGTTCCGCGAGAAGCCGAGCGCAATGGCAGCGCAGCGCCTGATTGAGGGAGGCGCGCTGTGGAATTGCGGCGTGTTCGTGTTCAAGCTGAACTATCTGATCAATCTTTTGATTGATAAGGGCTTGCCGCTGCAATACGAGGAGATGGTTAAGCGGTATGCCGGACTGACCAAGACCAGCTTCGATTATGAAGTGCTGGAGAAGGCGACGGCGATTAGCGCGGTGGCCTACCAGGGAAGCTGGAAGGACTTAGGGACTTGGAACACGCTGACCGAAGAAATAGGTGGAACCCAGATCGGGCAGGGCTACCTGTCCGAGAACAGCGAGAACAGCCACCTCATCAATGAGCTGGACATTCCAATCGCTGTGCTAGGGATTAAGAATGCGATTATCGCCGCTGGCTCCGATGGCATCATTGTGGCTGACAAATCAATGAGCCATCAGATCAAGGAAGTGGGCGCTGTGTTCGAAAGCCGTCCGATGCTGGAGGAATTCTCCTGGGGAGTAAGTCGAGTCATTGATCGCCATAAGGGTGCCGATGGCTGGGAATCCATTACGAGAAGGGTGAATATCTGCGACGGCGAGAATGTGGCGTATCACGCTCATCTGCTGCGCCGTGAAATCTGGCATATCCTATCCGGCGAGGGTGAGGCGGTCGTGGGCGGCAGGCTCTTCCGAGTGAAGGCAGGCGAGGTGGTGCCAATTCCGCAAGGCGTGCATCATTGCTTGCGAGGCATACGCGATCTACAGCTATTGGAGGTCCAGCGGGGACCTGATTTATCAGATCGGGACATGATTCGAGTGTGTGAATCCTGGCAAGATATCGCGACAAGATATCTAATCAGTTGAAGAGGGGGTGGTCTGGATGGGGACATGGGCTGGTAAGCTTCAGAAGCGTATACGCGACATGAAGGGGCGCGCGACAGCGGTGCTGTGGTATCAATGGATGTTCTACCGCATCGGGTCCAAGTGCTCAATCTCTCCGCCATTCTACGGCCATCAGCTTGAGCATGCTGAATTAGGGTACGGCGTCTCGATTGGGCCGGGCTGCAGGATGGAGGTTCATCCGGAAGAGAGGCGCAACAAGCAGCCTAGACCGATTCTACATATCGGAGATCGCACTCGATTAGGTCATCATGTGACGATCTCGTGTCATCAATCGCTGTTCATCGGTGATGAAGCGCTAATCGCCGGAGGCTGTTATATCAGCGATAACAACCATTCGATTGATCCGGAAGGACCGCGGTATCTGAATCAGCCGCTCAAGGGACAGAAGACGATCATTGAGAAGGGGGTATGGCTTGGTCAGAATGTGTGCGTATTGGCCGGGTCGCATATTGGCGAGCGCTCCATCATCGGAGCCGGCAGCGTCGTCAGCGGGACGATTCCCGCTTACAGCATCGCGGTCGGCAATCCTGCGCGTATCGTGAAGCAGTACAGCTTCGAGACGAAGAAGTGGGAGCGTGTAGACAGCGGAGAGGAGCCAGCCGCATCATTAATGCGAATAGGGAGCTGATCTTATGGAACAGAAGCGGATAGGGATTGTGGGTACGGGATTCATAGGAAGAGGGCAATCGATCGCGATTGACATGCATCCGGATTATCAATTGTCTTATATCTTAACCAGGCGGAAGATAACGGCCTGCCAGGACCATCCGTTCGCTGGACGGCTCACGAATTCGGTCCAAGCATTAATGGAGCACTCCGATCTGGTCATAGAATGCAGCGGAGACGTGTTATATGCGACTGAGGTAGTCAACAAGCTGATGGATGCCGGAATTCCGGTAGTCACGATGAATGTGGAGATGCAGCTGGTCGCGGGCTCCTATCTGGCAACGAAGGGATTGATTACGGAGGCTGAGGGCGATCAGCCGGGTAGTCTGGCTGCGCTGCATGAGAATGTAGTCAAGATGGGATTTAAGCCGCTTGTATACGGCAATGTGAAGGGATTCTTGGATGAGAACCCCAGCCGCAAATCGATGATGTATTGGAGTCGCAAGCAGGGACTGAGTCTGGATATGGTCACCTCCTTCACAGATGGAACCAAGGTGCAGATGGAGCAGGCGATTCTCGCCAATGGATTAGGCGCAGACTTGGTTCGACCTGGCATGCTAGGTTTGGAGACGGAGCAGATTGAGGATGTGACGAACCGTCTGGCCTTGAGCGCGAAGTACCGCGGCAAGCCGATCAGCGAATATATCGTGTCACGTCATGCACCGCCCGGTGTATTCATCATTGCGGAGCATCACCAGGAGCAGCGGGAGTACTTAAGGCACTGCAAGATGGGGGATGGTCCCTATTATGCGATCGTAACGCCGTATCACCTCTGTCATCTAGAGGTGATCAAGACGATTAACCGTGTCTTCCGAGGCCAGGGGGTATTGCTCGGCAACGGCGCAGCGCCTGTTGTCAGCGTGGCGGCCATTGCCAAGACGGATATGTCCGCTGGAGAGTGGATCGACAAGGCGGTCGGCAGCTTCGAGTTCAGAGGGCGGGCTATCCGCATCGAGGACGACCCAGACCATGTGCCGATCTCGCTGCTTACGCAGGCCGTGCTGAAGCGGAGGCTGAGGGCTGGCGATGTGGTTCGCTACGATGATGTAGAGCTGCCTGATAGCCTTGCGCTGAAATTCTGGCATAAGACGATGGCGCATAGAGTGAGGATTTATCAACACTTCGCCTTCCTGATGGGGGCTGTAGATTTATTTTTAAAAGGAGCATGAAGGGTATGGAGAACAAGCGGATAGGCATCATCGGCACGGGATTTATGGGTAAGGGAATGGCAATGGCGGTTGATCGCCAGCCGGGTATGGCACTGTCGAAGGTGCTGACAAGACGGGATGTAGGGGATTGCTCGGACTATCCGTATCGAGAGGCGCTCACCAATTCCATCGAGGATGTGATCGCGCATTCTGACCTGATCGTAGAGGCGAGCGGGGATGTGCTGTATGGGACGGACATGATTGATCTGGTTATAGCAGCTGGGTTGCCGGTTGTCACGATGAATGTGGATCTACAGCTCGTATCGGGCTCCTACTTCGCAGCCAGAGGTGTAATTACCGAGATCGAGGGGGATCAGCCGGGCAGTCTAGCGGCGCTCCATGAGAATGTGGTGCAGATGGGATTCAAGCCGCTTGTCTATGGCAATGTGAAGGGCTTCCTCGATGAAGATCCGAAGCGGGACGATATGATCTTCTGGGGCAATAAACAGGGGATCAGCTTGGATATGGTGACGGCCTTCACCGATGGCACCAAGGTGCAGATGGAACAAGCATTGGTGGCGAACTGGCTGGGTGCGGGAATCGCTAAGGAAGGGCTGCTCGGTCTGCAGGTGGAATCGATTGAGGAGGCCGCTGAACCCCTCGCGACTGCGGCCAAGCTGGCGGGGTATCCGATCAGTGAATATATTGTGTCCAGGAAGGCGCCTCCCGGCGTGTTCATCATTGCCGAGCATGATCCGAGAATGAAGCAGCATCTGACGTACTATAAGATGGGCGAGGGACCCTATTATACGATTGTGATCCCCTTCCATATGTGTCATCTGGAAGGTCTTAAGACGATCAAGCGGGTGCTGGATGGGGGAGGGCCGCTCATTAATAACAGCATCAATCCAATGATTAGCGTGGCGGCGATTGCCAAGCGTGGGATGATCGCTGGGGAGCGGATTTACAAGGCGAGTGGCAGCTTCGAATTCAGAGGAGCGGCGGTGCAGATCGAGGATTACCCGGATCATGTGCCCATTGGGCTGCTGAACCAAGCTGTGTTGAAGCGGTCAATCGAGCCGGGCGGGATTGTACGATTCGAGGACGTCGAACTGCCGGAGAGCCTAGCGCTGAAGGCGTGGAATGAGATTCTATCCAAGCGGGTGGCTGTGCGGGTGAGCTAATGCGAGTATCGGCCAAACCTATATTCCTACTCGCGGCTGTGCTGGTCATGATTCTTGCCTTCTACTCGGAGCGAGTCAGCCAGCGCGCAGTGGAACAGACCGGGTACGCGATTCCCACTGCGAATCCAGGAGCCTCGAGCGAGGCGAGGCAGCTGCTGCAATATCTGTATGAGATCAAGGGCCGCTATACACTGGCGGGTCAGCATAACTTCCTGGAGGATCCGGATTACTACACGAAGCGCATGAAGAGCTTAACCGGGGAATATCCGGCGTTGATTGGCTTTGAGATGGGCGTGGTGCTCGATCATTCCGAGTCGGAGGTTGATGCTTACAGGGAAGAGGTTATTCGGGAAGCGATTGCTGTCAGCCGCGCAGGCAGTATGGTGACGATGACCTATCACCAGGCGTTGCCGGGCGAATGCATGTGCTGGAAGCATGTGAATAATGGCGGGATCAGCACGCAGGAATTCGAAGCCATCTTAACGCCGGGTACTCCGCAGTATGAGGAGTGGGTGAAGGATGTGGATGAGGTTGCCCATTATCTCAAGCAGCTGCGGGATGCCAAGGTTCCTGTGCTGTGGCGGCCTTATCATGAGATGAATGGCGGTTGGTTCTGGTGGGGCAAGCAATCTGGTTATCAGAAGCTATGGGACCAGATGTACGAGCGATACACGCATGTTCATGGCCTGAACAACTTACTCTGGGTATGGAGCCCGAATGCGCCGAATAACTATGCCGACTCGTTCGAATCGTATTATGTCGGGCATCTGCGGGCTGATGTCTTAGCAGTAGATATCTATCATAATGATTATAAATCGACCCATCATGACCGGCTGTGGAAGCTGGGAGACGGGAAGCCGATCGCCATTGGTGAGAATGGGGGTCTGCCCGACCCGAAGCTGCTGCAGGAGGCACAGCATCAGTATGTCTGGTTCATGGGTTGGGGGAACGAGCTCGAGGATACCAACGGCATGAAGCGCATTCAGGACATGTATCGGGATGAACGGGTGTGGACACGCAATAACCTCCAGCTACTGTCAAAATAAGTACGAATTCTGCAATTTAATCATTGACATGATACGAATTGTATCGTAAATTATACATAGAGACAAAACGTATCAGAGCTGGAAATTAAAGGAGTTACAATGATTATTCCATTCGTGAGAACACTGCATCAATTAAGTCCTCCAGAGCACTTCAACAGCGGTCTAATAACGGATAATGGCCGTTATCGGATGCTCTTGGCTGAGCTCGAGAACGCAGGGCTTGGCTTGTACATCGCGCATCTGCTGAAGACTAGCGAGGTCAGACTGGACTTGCCTGAGTGGTTCCAGGATCGGCTGAAGCAGCTGCAGCTGGGCGGCTATATGCAGAATATGTTGATCAGGAAGGAAACGGAGGCGCTGCTCCGCAAGCTAGAGGATCGCGGCATTCCGGTCATTCCGATGAAGGGTACGGTGCTGGCGGAGCGATACTTCGGTCACTTCTCGGCCAGAGGAACGTCTGACATCGATCTGCTTGTGCAACCCGAGCATCTTCAAGCCGCGATCAGCTGTGTCCGTGAGGCAGGCTACAATTGCCCGGCGGCCGACAGTCCTGTTCACTATCATACCGAATGGATGAAGGATGAACCGGGTTTGCCTGAACCACTGACCGTGGAGCTGCATTGGAGCTTGGTGAGCGATGACTCTGCCCAGATGGATCTGAATGAAGCCTGGGCTCAGACTGAGTCGCTGCCCGGCTACCGGAATGCGAGGGTGTGGCTGCCGACCTACACGTTCTATGCACTGTGTCTGCATGGTGCCAGCCACCAGATGGATTCGAGCAAGTATGTGATCGATCTGCTGCATATGCTCACGCAGCATCGCGGACAGGTGGATCTACAGGAGGTGCTGCGACTCGCGCGACGCGATCACACAGTGGGGCGGGTGAAGGCCGCGTTATCGATCCTCTATCAGCTTGTGCCGGAGATGGCCGAGCTTCAGTCACTCCCGATCAAGCCGAGCATTCGTTACTGGAACCCGTCCTTCATCAAGCATATCGGTGATGCTCATGAGTCGCGCTTCAAGCTTCGCAGGTGGCTGTTCAATCTCTATATGCTGGACAGCGGACGGTATCGTCTCCTCCAGCTGAAGCAGCTCGTGCTGCCATCTAAGGAGCTGGCCGCATACAGTGTTGACGATTCGGATACGCGTCGTTCGACAGCCGGCCTCTATCTGCGCCTGTATCGACAGCGGCTGCGTAAGCTGCTCGGTGGTTGATATGCGAGTGCTGGCGATTATCGCAAGAAGAACGCTTCACTTCGGCTTCTCGCTGCGGGAGTTTCTAGGAATTCAAGGGATGGGGCAGTCCCTGCTGCGCATTATGCCGCTCATGCTGAGATATTGGCCCATCTATATCGTCTTGTTCCTGCTGCTATTCGCAGATATAGCCATCACGCTGTTCTTCACCTGGTTTCTAAGCAAAGTAACGGATGCTGCTATTGCGGGCGATGTGGCGATTGTTCGAATGCTGCTCCTATTCGGAGTATGCATGGTGGTCGCCAGTGCACTCGCTGATTATTACGAGACGAAGCTAGAGTATGAGGCCGTTAATCGGGTGCGCAGAGATTTGAAGCTGAACTTGTTCACACATATGCTTCGGCTGCCGGCCAAGTTCTATAGCAAGCATCATTCCGGCGATCTGGTGTCGCGATTGACGAATGATATCGAGAGCACGGAAGGCGCAATTGGCGTCAATCTGCTCAACCTTGTTCGAATGCCGCTTATGGCGCTGGCTGCCTTCATCTACCTGATGAGCATACACTGGCAGCTCTCGCTGATGGCCTTGCTGCTTGGGCCTGCAGCCCTGCTGATCGGTGGATTATTCGGCAAGCGGATCCGGGACAACAGCCGCGTACTGCAGGCATGCTTGGGTCGGGTAAATGGACTGCTGCATGATGTATTCGCTGGCAATTCCGTTGTGCGAGCCTTCGCGATGGAGCATAAATTCGCGAAGCGGTATGAAGCAGACTGTGATGAAGTGCTGCGTCTGGAGCGTAAGGATGCCGGATTAATGGCAATGCTCTATGCCGGCTCCAGTACGGTATCACTGGCCTCATTCTTCGTCAGCCTGGGTCTGGGCGCATACTTCGTGGCGGAGGGGACGATCTCCGTAGGTCTGCTGCTCGCATTCGTCAATCTGATCCAGCATCTGCTGTATCCGTTCTCCGGACTGGCTAGACAATGGGGAGGTCTGCAACGCTCCCTAGCCGCGGTAGAGCGAATCTACAGTGTCATGGATGAGGCGCCTGATCGTGATCGATTCCCAGCCTATCTGGCTCCCGGCAAGCTGCATACCGGGATTCGGCTAGCCGCTGTAAGCTTCACATATGAGGGGAGAAGCAGCGCTATACGGGGAATCGATTTAACGATACCCGCCGGGCAGACCGTTGCGATCGTCGGGCCCAGCGGGGCTGGGAAGAGCACGCTCATGCAGCTGATCATGGGCTTCCATACGCCGGATCAAGGCAGTATCCATCTCGATGATCATGTGCACCACAACACGGATCCGGATCTGTGGCGCAGTTATATGTCGCTGGTCCCGCAGGAGCCGTATCTGTTCACGGGCACAATACGCGATAATATCGCGGGCGGTTGTCCGGATGCCGAGCTGGTGGACATTCAGCGCGCTGCTAATGAGGCGAATGCGCACAGCTTCATTATGGATCTGCCTGATGGCTATGACACCTGGATCAGTGAGCGAGGCTCCAGTCTGTCGGGAGGGCAGCGGCAGCGGCTCACCATTGCCCGGGCGATTCTGAAGGATGCGCCGATCCTGCTGCTCGATGAGGCAACGTCATCTCTAGATGGAGAGACTGAGGTTGCGGTTAAGGAGGCGCTTCAGCGTCTGATGCAGGGCAGGACGACGATTATGATCGCGCATCGCTTATCAGCGCTGGACGGCGCGGATCGCATTATCGTGCTGGATCAAGGCAAGGTTGTCGAGGAAGGCACGCATGATCAGCTGATTGAGATGTCAGGACTGTACGCTAGACTCTATGAAAGGAGGTGATACGGATGAAGAAGGCATATCAAGCACCAGCAGTTATCGAGCAACGCGCTATCGCGTTCGAAACGAAGAAGTCTGGCAAGCCAGGTCATGGTAAGGGACCAGGTCGCGGACCGGGTCGCAGATAAGCAATGAACTTGTTGTACATTCCGTACATAGGGGCGCTCAATGCGCCCCTTTCACAATTAAGAGCAGGTTGGTGAATGAACAATGATGCATACGATGTATTTGCTAATTGGTACGCATACCCTATTCGTGAGCACGGTTGACGAAGAGGTGGCTGACTGGATTAGGCAGCAGTTTCTGGTTGTGGTTCCCGAGGATCTTGGAGACGTTCAGCCCGATCTCTACATACGAATAAGCAAGGGTTATGGCAAGCCTGTAGAAGATATACAGGTCGCCATTCAGAAGGAGCGTGACCGCATCATCTATCGGCGGGAGGACTTCTTGCTGGAGACGGATGAGTGGTATCATCGCGCGCTGCTGCAGGTTCATGATGATCTGAGTCTGAATCATGCGCTAATGACACTGTATAGCGCATATATCGTCAGACACGGCTGGGGGATGATGCTGCACTCGTCATGCGCAGTGGAGCGGAATCGGGCCTATCTGTTCGCAGGTCAATCCGGCGCAGGCAAGTCGACCGTTGTGGCACTATCTGAGCCAAGGAAGATTCTGTCTGACGAAGCCGCGCTGCTGAAGATTGAAGCGGATGGTGTCTATGTATATGATTCTCCCTTCCGCAGCGACTCGATGCCTACCTTCGATCGAGAGCCGCTCCCGCTGGCAGGTATACATCTGCTGAAGCAGTCGCAAGAAATTCGCAGGGAGCGAGTCAAATCCTCGGAAGCCGTCTTTCAATTGATGGATAAAATCTTCTATTGGGCGGCTGACCCTGGTGAGACGGTAAAGCTGCTGGCATTATGCGGGAAGCTGGTGTCGCATGTGCCGGTGTATGATTTAATGTTTCAGAAAAATAATCTGTTCTGGGAGAGGATTTCGTGATGTGGAAGACTGCCGCGCATACAGATGCCGTTGAATTGGATGGAGAATGGGTGCTGCTGGACAGCCAGAGCTATGTCGTGACGAAGCTCAATGCGGTGGGCGGCTTGATCTGGTCGCGATTGAAGGAGGGTGCCACGCTGGAGATGCTCGTGATTGACCTGATATCGGAATATGATATTGAACCAGACACGGCCAGGGCGGATATTACAGCATTCGTGAATCGCCTGAGCGAATCCGGATTGATCGAACATGTGGCATGATCATCCGCAGTTGGAGTTAGTTCGGCGCAAGCTGAGCGAGCAAGGACATATAGAAATCCCATCGATAGGATACAGTATGTATCCAATTATTCGGACAGGAGACTTATGTCGATTCATCCGGCTCGGTGATGCGATCCCGACTCGCGGATCCATTGTGCTGTTCGCCGATGGGGACGGCCGGCTGATCGGTCATCGATTCCTTCATGCGAAGCGGAGAGAGGCAGATACCGTCTATATCTGCAAGGGAGACACGAATCTGTTCGCCGATGAGCCGGTGAGCAGTGATCGTCTGCTCGGCACGCTGGTCTCAATTGAACGTCGGGGACGCCGTGGGCATCGAAGAACGATTCCCGCAAGCTCGCTTCTGTTAGCGTTATGGGGAACCGTTCTGCTCAAGCTTCCGGCGATCTCTTATGGATTGCGCCGCTGGGCTATGCTGACTGCTACATGGAACGATCGGCGCGTACAAAGGCAATGAAGCGCTTGGCTTCCTCCGGCGTCAATTCCCTCCCATCTATCTTGAGAGTAAGCTTATTGAAAATCTGCTCGTCGGACAGCTCCACACTGTCTGCCAGCTGCGCGACTTCGGGGTCCAGCTTGATAGTCGGATCATCCGTGCGCCGCATAATATAATCTAAGGTTACACCGAACAGGTCAGCGATCTTAATCAACGTTTCGTAATCGGGCTCCCTGCGGCCCTTCTCGTAATGAGAGAGCGCGGCTCTCGAGATGCCTAGCAAGGAGGCCATCTCGTCTTGGGTATAATGGCGGTTTGTTCGCAGTAAGGCAATTCTATTCTTCATCTGGTATTACCACCTTTCGTCAACTAATTTCTACTATTAGTATGACCAAAAAGAATTTGTGGAAACGTATTGTATCGCATTAAGTAAAAATAAAGGACAAAACCTCGCAATATAGTACACATTGTATCATATGCATGATCTTTTTTGTTGTTACTTTTCGTATCATTGCGTCAGGAGGTTCTGCATGTCAAGTCAACGCATTCGAGTATACAGCTTACTGTTAATTGTTCTGGCAGGGAGTATCTACCTGTTCATGTGGCTTAATAAGGGGATCCATCGAACCTATGGACAGGCGCGCGAATGGTCGGAACACATCTATGAGCCGCTCACCAAGCAATCGGAGCTGACAGTTGCGGCTGGAGCTTCTGATGAGCTGGCAGCGCAAGAGTGGTTGCTCGATGATCGTAAGCCATTCACTATGTTATTGATGGGTGTGGATGCGCGCAATGGGGATAAAGGACGAGCGGATACGCTAATCTTCGCGGCGGTCAATCCCATCAAGCGCTCAACGCTTGTGTTCAGCATTCCCAGAGATACCAGGGTTGTTATTGCAGGACGAGACGGCGCGGATAAGATCAACCACGCTTATGCGTATGGCGGTGTTTCGGGGACGGTGGCAACAGTTGAGCAGCTTCTCGATGTGCCTGTTCATTATTATTTCAAGGTGGATATGGAGGGCTTTGTTGAGATTGTGGACGCGCTGGGCGGCGTTCGCGTGGACAATCATCAGTCATTCCGCTATGAAGGACATCGCTTCGATGAGGGAGAGCTGGCGCTGAGCGGTGAGGAGACGCTCGCTTATGTGCGTATGCGTTACGAGGATCCGCGAGGTGATCTGGGGCGAGGCGATCGGCAGCGTGCTGTGCTCGCTGCGCTCAAGGATCAGATGTTCAGAGTCAACAACCTGTTGAAGCTGACGGAATGGTTTGAAGTGATTTCGCGACATATGAAGACGAACATCACCTGGGAGGATTGGAAGTCGCTGCTGCTAGACTATCGCGATGCTGCGGATCAGGTTCAGGTGGAGGCGTTGGCCGGTCGTGGGGCGTATCTCTCAGATATCTACTACTATATCCTTACCGATGATGAGATCAGTAGAATCAAGTCGCGTGTTAGTGAACAATTGAATATGGATGAGGATACAAATAGTAACATTTTATCAAAAAATCATTGACTTTCTTGACGAATAACGATAAATTAGGATACATAACGTATCGAATGGTGGGAGGGTATCCCTGTGATCTCAGAGCGTCAGATCTTCTGTCTGTCCTGTCATCTCGTTGTGGATAATGAAAAGGCCGGTCGAATATTCCGGACCGGCTATTACAAGTGCGTGATGCGATTAGGTGTATGTATCGACTGCTCCGAATTGGAGCAAGGCGCTCCGAACGCTTTCGCTGATAATAAGACGGATGATCACTTCGCTACTGAACTACTGTAAGTCTGATTGTTATAAGCCATGGATGCTTCCTTATCCGGCTCGGCAATCGTCTTGGCCTTGGCGGTGTCTTGTTGCTGCATGCGGCTCTGTCCCTCGAATACGCCGCCTTCGTGAATGACCAGGCTGGCTGTGGTGACATTGCCGATTAATTGGCCGGTTGAAGCAATCGTCAGCTGGGCGTTGGCATGGATATGGCCGTTCACGACTCCGGCAATCGTTATGTTGCGCGCTGTTACATTCGATCTGGCTGAGCCATGCTCACCGATCGTGACATCCCCCACGCATTCAATATCTCCCGTGATGCTTCCCTCTACGCGAATTGATGCCTCGGATTTAATCTTACCCTCGAATGCTGTACCTGCGCCGATCAACGTATCTGTTAAATTCGGATTGATCTTCTTCGTCTTCTTGAACATGAATGTCCTACCTCTTCTCTGAATCCATATAGGGCATGGGATCAATTGTGCTGCCATTCTTGAGAATCTCGTAATGCAGATGCGGTCCTGTGCTCCTGCCTGTAGAACCCAGCTCGCCGATCTGGTCTCCTTGCTCCACCTGATCTCCGGTCTTCACAAGGAGCTTCTTAAGCATATGCGCGTATCGCGTGCTGAGACCGCTGTCATGACGAACGACCACATGGTAGCCATAGGCTGAATTATAGCCGGCATAGGAGACGATTCCGTCAGCTGTAACATAGATTGGATCGCCGCGATCACCCGCAATGTCTACACCGGCATGGAAGGCGGATCGTCGCGTGAATGGATCCCTGCGGTACCCATAGGTCGACGATACATCTGTGGACACGGTCGGCCATATGGATGGCGTGATACGGAGCTTGTGCATGTGCGCGATCAGGTCCTGCTTGGCACTGGTAATGCTGGCGATCAGGTCATCCGCTTCCTGCTGCAACGCAGTCAGGTCGAGCGCGTCATGGATCAGATGCGTACGCTGCAGCTGTGTATCTAGGTCAATCTCTTCGCCGCCGACTCCTCTGACCAATGGCATAGCCGATGATATGGATACCGGACTAGGGTTCTTCGTCATAAAGCTAGTGCTTGCTTCCCCCTCGGTAACCTCGCGAATCTCCTCTTCCAGAATCCGCAATTCCTCAATCTTCTGCAGCATGACCTCAGTCTGCGAGGAGATGTCTTCAATACGGCTCTGCAATTCATTGATCGTTACATTCTTAGTGGATATCGTATGTTCATATAGCGAAGTCTTGTTGGCTAGCTCGAGCGCCAGTCGATTCTTCTCGCTAAGATTCTTCATATTGTTGTATTGCAAGAATAAGATGATGCAAGCAGTCGTCAATATCAGGATTGGGATCATATACAGCAGATAGGACGAGATCCGGAATCGCATCACGCTGCGTCCTGCATGCGGAATGATCATGAATGTCAGTGTACGCTTGCCGAGCTTTACTTTCATAGGCTTCATGCGATACTCCTTATAGTGAAGGAAATAGACAATGAACTTACAATGAAATAGAACCAACTAGGTAAAATTTACTACGTTGACAACATGTATTCGCCGTATATCGACAAAAAACCTGCATAAATCAAAAAATATTATGATAAAGTTTTGTTAAAGGAGGATTTTGTAAGCTGAAGTCGAAACCTACATGGTATAATGCGTTATATAGGAAGTTCATGGCAGCGGGCTGATGAGCAAGCAGATCAGTAACATTGGAGGGAGCTAACGAGTCATATGAAGCTGGCGGGTATTGATGTAGGGAATGACAGCGTGAAGGTGATATTGGACGGTTCGAGAGAGCCGGTCATATTGCCGAATGTGGTTGTCCCAGGATATGAACGGATGGTTCTGCAAGAAGAAGACGCGCCGATCAAGGCGCTGGATGTCATTGTCAACAGTCCATCGCTCTCTCGCAACAATCAACGACATTTCGTTGGGTTGCTGGCGGTTGAGAATGATGACAATATCGAGCTGGAGGATACCGACAACAAGGCGAAATCCGATCAATCACTTATCGTGGCTATTACTGCTCTGGCGCTGGCTGGCGTTACGAATAACCAGTACGGCAGCCCGACAGTCACCGGGGTAAGTGAGATTGAATATGTGATTGGGACAGGCTTGCCGGTTCGTTCCTATGCGCGATATTATAAGCAATTCGAAGAGCGATTGGTCGGCGAGCATGAGGTGATCTTCCTGACGACCCCTGGTCTACGCGACCGCAGAGTGCGCGTACTGATTCGCAAGGCGGTGGTGTCGATCGAGGGCGCAGCGGCGCTGCTCAACCTGGCCACGCATGATAATATGCAGGTGAAGGACGAGGAACTGTACTACGGCACGATCGGCATCTGCGAGATCGGCGCGCTGACCACGGACTTACCGGTCATTAAGCGAATGGCGATTGATAATCAGTTCAGCTATGGCGAGCAGATCGGCCTGGCTGGTTATCTGGATTCCATCATTCATGATGTCGAAGACGCCTACGGCTATCGCTTCCCAAGTCGTGCGAAGCTGGTGAGCCGAATCAAGAACGGAGATTTCGTCATCCAACGTATCGGTGAGGGAACGGCGGACTTCCGACAGATCGTGGATCATTACTTCAACCGTGCGGCTGTTCGGATTACAGATTTAATTCGCAAGCGTTGGAAGAAATTCCCTGACATTCAATGCTTCTATGTTGTCGGAGGCGGCGCAGCTGCGCTGAAGCCTTACTTAATTGAAGCGGCTGGCTCGATGCGATTGCGTTTCACCGATGACAGCGAGCTGCAGAATGTGCTAGGCTATCTGAAGCTCGCAAAGCATCGCGTGAATCAATCCAGCACTGGAGATAGTATATAACTTCTGAAATTGGGAAATGTATAGAGGATTAAGGATACATAACCCAATGAGAGGAAGTGAAGCAGCTGTGACGGATGATTGGCAATTGGCAGATGTAGATGATGAAGGTCGCGAGGCGTACTTCATGGATGTTGATCGCATGATCAATGAAGGCTTGGGTGGCGGTAACGTTACGAAGCAGAATGGCTTAATTGGAGATTCGACAACGGATACGATAGGGGATCGCGAGACCGTATTCGATGATGAATCGATCTAACCATATTGGCGGCTCCCTTGGGGGGGCCGCCTTTTCTGTGCGGATGCTTGCTAGGGTGTGGCGCGGAGGCTATAATTATTAGATCATTTCAAGAGGAAGCTTGGATTTCGCAATTGGAAGGTTGTTGGAGATGAGCTATACATTCTTATCTAGGACTCCGGAGGATACAGGACGACTCGCGATGGTCATCGCGCAGTGGTTGAAGCCGGGCAGTGTAGTGGCGTTAGAGGGGGATCTGGGCGCAGGTAAGACGACGTTCTCCCAAGCATTCGCGCGAGGGTTGGGCGTCCGTGAGATTGTGTCCAGTCCTACCTTCACGATTATTAAGGAATACGACGGGGATCAATATCCCTTCTATCATATGGATGTGTACCGGTTGTCAGCGGATGAAGCGGATGAGCTCGGATTGGATGACTACTTCTACGGTGACGGCGTCACATTAATCGAGTGGGCATCTAGAATCGGAGAGCTGCTGCCTGAGGATCGGCTGGAGATTACGCTGCTTCGAGCGGATGAGGTGTCTTCGGTCAGGTCTGATGCTGCGCAGGATGGGATATGGGATCCGAACAAGCGAATCATCCGCGTGGTTCCCTATGGCGATTATTATGTGTCTGGGTGCAAGCGGCTACAGGAGCAAGGGGTGTGGGAATGAGTAACTTACAAGGGGATTGGCTGGCGCTGGATACTTCGACAGCCGCGCTGACGATCGCGCTTATGCGGGACGGTCAGGTCATAGCAGAGCGGAGCACAGAGGCTGAGCGAAATCACTCGCTGCGACTGCTGCCGGATGTTCAGGAGCTACTGTCTGCGCACGGGCGCAAGGCCGCCGATCTTAGCGGAATCGCCGTGGGACATGGCCCTGGCTCCTATACAGGGATTCGGGTAGCGGTGACGGCTGCGAAGACGCTGGCTTGGAGCCTTAAGCTGCCGCTCATCGGCATCTCGAGTCTGGAAGCGCTGGCCTATGGGGCGGCGATGCGGGCTGTTGGCGGTGTGGCCAATGAAGGTGAAGCTGCTCATGCTGCGGTCGCTGCTGATGCGACAGTTGTAGATGTCGGAGTATCTGATGCTGGACGCGTGTGGGTTGTGCCCTATATGGATGCGCGGCGCGGCAAAGCCTATACGGCTCTATATGAATGGAGCCAAGGCGTGTGGCGCGTTGTTGAGACAGACGGCATCCGTATGCTGGACAGTTGGCTGGATGAGGTGCGGGAGCTTGCGCGTGAGCAGCATGCGTATACGGGTGAGCTTGCACGTACAGGAGAGCTAGTAGAGCTGATCGGCAATCCTGTGACGCGGCTCATAGTTGCTGGGGAGCCAGCGCCGTTCCAGGAGCTGCTGGGGGCAGGCTCGGATGCGCAAGGTAATTCTGCTGAGATAATGCTGCTAGATCGGGAGCCGCTTCAAGCGCGCTACATTGGTCTGCTTGCCGATCGCTATGGCTTGGATCGGGCGACGACTGATGCGCATGGATTCGTACCCAATTATACGCAGCTGTCTGAGCCAGAACGAATCTGGCAGTCGAAGTAGAGAGCCCGCATCAGCGAAGTCGGTTGGGCGGAGCTGTCAATATTGACGTAGAGGAGCAACTGCGCATGGGAGAGTTAATTGGATCAGCGGCGTTCGGACCGACGCCGGATTCTGTCATCATCCGCAGGATGGTGACGGAGGATATCCCTCAGATCGGCGAGCTTGAACGGGAATGCTTCACGACGCCTTGGACGGAGGAGGCATTCTATAATGAGCTGGTCCATAATCATTTTGCTACCTATGTGGTTGTGGTGTGGAATGATCGTATTATTGGGTATGGGGGTCTGTGGACGATACTTGATGAGGCGCATGTGACTAATGTCGCCATCGCGGAGGCTTATCGAGGCCGGAAGCTGGGCGAGAAGCTGCTGATGGAGCTGATGAGAGTGGCGATGGCGCGCGGGATGAGGCGGATTACGCTGGAGGTACGTGTGTCGAATGCGATCGCACAGCGGTTGTATGAGAAGTTCGGGTTCTATCCGGAGGGCGTGCGCAAGGGCTATTATTCGGATAATCAAGAAGATGCGATCATTATGTGGGCAGACCTGCCTGAGCTGGACGAGGGTGTGTAGGTAAAGGTTGAGCGGTGCGGGGCAAGTGCGGAATGGGCAAGTACGGATAGGAAGTGCTGATATAGCGGGAATGAGGATAGAAGGATGGCGGATGACATGATAAAGGGCAATCCGGATGCGATGATACTGGCCATCGAGACGAGCTGTGATGAGACTTCTGTGGCGGTTGTGAAGGCTAGCGGCGAGGTGCTGTCGAATGTCGTCTCGAGCCAGATGGACATCCATGAACGCTTCGGCGGTGTGGTGCCGGAGGTTGCTTCGCGCAAGCATGTGGAGACGATGACACGGATCATCGAGGAAGCGCTGGCGCGGGCAGGCGCTAAGCTGGCGGGCGGTGATGGCCAGGTTGATGCGGGTGCTGGGGCTGATGGAGCTGGTGGAGTTGCTGGAGTTGGTGGAGTTGATGGAGCCGGTGTAGCTGGTCGAGTTGCTGGCAGCGAGCAGGCGGATCCGGTAGCTCATACGGAGGCGCGGATTGGTGTAGTTGGTGATGAGTTGTCGTTGGGAGATATGTCGGCAATTGCGGTTACGCAGGGGCCAGGTCTGGTCGGTGCGCTGCTCGTCGGAGTGGTGGCAGCGAAGTCGCTGGCTGTCGCTGCAGATCTGCCGCTGATCGGCGTCCATCATATTGCGGGGCATATCTATGCGAATGCGCTCGTGCAGGGGCAGAGTCTCGAGTATCCTTGCCTGGCGCTAGTTGTCTCTGGCGGGCATACGGAGCTGGTGCTGCTTGAAGAGCCGGGTTCGTTCCGTGTAGTCGGACGTACGCGTGATGATGCGGTCGGCGAAGCATACGACAAGGTGGCCCGCTCTATGGGGCTGCCCTATCCGGGCGGGCCGTATGTGGATAAGCTGGCGCTCGAGGCTGATGGCGAGATTGTGCTTCCGCGAGCTTGGCTCGAGGCGGATAGCTATGACTTCAGCTTCAGCGGGCTGAAGTCCGCTGTGCTGAATGTGCTGAACCAAGCGCGTATGCGCGGTGAAGCCGTGGAACTCGCGCATCTGGCACGCGGGTTCCAGGAGTCGGTCACCGATGTGCTGGTGACCAAGGCACTGCGCGCTGCCGAAGCGTATGGCGCGCGGCAGTTGGTGTTGGCCGGTGGTGTGGCAGCCAACCGGGGCCTGCGCACAGCGCTAGGGGAGGCGTGCGCGGCTGCTGGGCTGCCGCTGCTCGTGCCGCCGCTCGAGCTGTGCACGGACAACGCGGCGATGATCGCGGCCGCGGCGCTGCTCAAGTGGGAGCGCGGGCAGTTCACAGCGCTCGATATGAAGGCGGACCCGCAGCTGTCGCTCGAAGGCTGGTCGGTGTAGGCGTCGGCGTTATCGTCATCATCGGCGGCATATTAGGGTGTGCGGCACCCTCTGCGAGTATCCCCTTCGATCAGGTGAGCAGCATCTCTTGCTGCAACACCGGAAAGTGAAGCTGCATGGTGTGATACGGGGTAACTGTTGCGTGCAACACCGGAAAGTGAAGCTGCATGGTGTGATACGGGTTAACTGTTGCGTGCAACGCCGGAAAGTGAAGCTGCATGGTGCGATACGGAGTAACTGTTGCGTGCAGCGCCGGAAAGTGAAGGTGCTTGGCGCGAAATGAAGTATTTTATGTTGTGCCTATGGAAAAGATGTTGGATATTGACGAATTGTAAGTTATATGGTATTTTATACCTACTAACAATTGAATGGCTGCGGAAGAACCGCTCACATTATGTGCTTTTTTGCTGATGTGAGCTTTTTTATTGACAATATGAGATGAAGTGGGGTGATGAAGTGATGTTGGATAAAGAGATGTACGAGATGGCGGTTACTGGTATCGTCCTTGTACTGATCGGTTTCTGTTTGAACATGTTGTTGTTAGCCGATCAGATCGTACCAGGTGTGGTACAAATGTCACTTTGGTAATAACATGCAGATTAGGTCTATGCGAGGTAGTGCTAGAGTGCTAGAATAGGCACAAGTACAACAGAAGGGCTTGCAAGGGCGGTCGGCTAATCTCCTGAAGTTAGGAGGTGATGCCTGTGGAGGTCAAGGATGCTCTGATGCTGATGATCGGTTTTGGTGCGCTATTAATTGCGTTGCTGACGCTGATCGTGAACATCGTCGCAGCGCTGAACCAACACAAAAAGAAATAGACCGCCCCCTGCGAAGGTAACGGTCTATTTCTGATCGGTTTACCCAAAGCCTACCGCCCTTAATAGCGGCTGTTGTACCAGGGAGCCTGTTGACGCAGGCTCCTTTTCTTATTTTTATTATATTCGTTCCTTTTCATACCTGCAAGATGGAAAACAATCAGGGCAGGGATGCTGGCAAACGTGCTGATCCCAGTAGGAAGCGTCACCGGGAAAACGAATAACCTAGTAAATGGAAGACAAATCAGATGAAATAGGTTCAGGAACAATAGAATGGCTTAAAGGGCGGTCGGCTAATCTCCTGCAGAGGAGGTGATGCCTGTGGAGGTTAAGGATGCTCTGACGTTGATGATCGGTTTTGGTGCGCTGTTAATTGCGCTGCTGACGCTGATCGTAAACATCGTCATAGCGATGAACCATCACAAAAAGTAGTAGACCGCCCCCCGATAAGGTGTGCGGTCTACTTCGCCACTAAATCCAAGCCTACCGCCCTTAAAAGCGGCTGTTGTTCCAAGGAGCCTGTTAGCGCATGCTCCTTTTCTTATCTTTATTATATTCGTTCCCTTTCATACCTGCAACATAATAAACCATACAAAACGAGGATGATGAATGATGAAACAACTAACGATGCTGATGGTAATGGTTTTACTGGTGCTGGCGATCACGCCGACCTCGCACGCTTCAAGAGAAACCTTCCAAGATATTGAGTCGCATTGGGCGAGGCTTAAGATTGAGCAGGGCGTGCAGAAGGGTTATGTCAGTGGCTTTCCTGATGGTGCGTTCCGACCAAATGAGCCGGTAACCAGGGCGCAATTCATCCGGATGTTTGCAGACAGCTTGCAGTTGCCCAGTTCGCAGGGTGGATCTCCTTGGTATCAGCCTTATGTTGCAACTGCGTTAGAAATAGGTGTGCTGGATCAAGCGGACTTCAGTGACTATACCGCACAGATCAGCCGGCTAGAGATCATGCGCTTGCTTTCCAGGGGTCTAGCTACAGATAGCCAGTATGCGGCCTATTTGACGGCCTACAGTGGCCTGTACAACGGTGATATTCCATACATCGATTATCGAGACATTCCGGATGCAGATGTAAAGCATGTGGCTATGGTGATCGGAGCTGGGCTTGTTTCAGGCTATCCGGATTTCTCGCTGGGCTTGAGCAAAACAGCTACCAGAGCCGAGGCCGTTGTTATGATCGAGAACTTCCTAGAGCTGCGGCTGAAGACACCTGAAGGATATAGAGGGCTATTAGAGCTAAAGGAAGTGGCCGAGACAGGAACTAATGCGACAACGGTGTCTATGTTGGTACCTTCTCAAAATTTCAAAAAAGAGCCGATTAGCATTTCAACCAAGAGATATGACGCTAAGATCAAACGTGCTTATGTCGTACCGACTATCGGAGAATCTAGTATTTATGAGCGTAAGGTACTATGGGATAGATCGGACATCCAGATGGACGTAGTGAATTCAACACCTTACTTTGTACTGACATCCTACGAAGTTAAGACAAAAGTAGACATGCACTTATACCCCATGGAATTTACATCCTCTGTATACAGCAGTGCTACCATTAGGGGCACTGATGGAAATACCTACAAGAAAGCTGTTGCTGCTTTTGGCTACACACATATAGGTGTAAGCATAGGTACTGTGAAGAAGGCGGAAAAAGGCAAGACCTATGAAGTATTCGATTTATCATCTTATAGGGAGTGGCATGTTGGATGGAAGAGTGGTATGTATCTGACCAATAGTCAAGAAGGAAGTGTACACGTGGACCATCCGAAATATACATTATTTACTTCGGACTATAAACATACTGGATGGTGAGATGAATGAAGAGGCAGAGCGTGAAGTTAGTATCTATAATTAATATACTGAGTATCCTTATCTCAGCTTTTCTTATGTATATACCACTTGGTAGTGTAAATGCTGCTACTGTAAATGTGAATGTGAAAGCCACTGCAAGCAAAACAGCGGGTTTCTATTGGTGCGAAAGGTCAGACGGTTCTTGGCAAGCTACGCATGATGGCGGCACCTTCTATGTGCCGGATGCCGGTAATAAGCCATCGAGCAAGCATGTAACCTTTTCCGTTAACTTTACATTGCCAAATGTCGGGTGGGAGGATGGTAACGGAAATACCTACAACCTATCTGATCTCACTACAAACAGCACAAGCATTGATAGTGTAATAAAAGAGAATGTGCCAATGGGAACAAGTGTTACACATTCTGGTAACACAATCACCTTTTCCGGAACTATCGGGGGCAGTATTGAAGGCAATCCTATAGCCGCGCCCAACGAACACTGTGGAAGCAACAATGCTTATGTTCATCTTTATCCAGTACTAGTCACTTGGCTCGGTACCAAAGTCATAACAACACCTGACGAAATCTTCGAAGGCCTCTCGATCACACCGACTCCCAGCACGATTCAAGTCGATCAGCAGGAATCCTATGTTGTGCGGGAGCATTGGAAGCGCAATGGTGATTCCACCTCTGATGTCATTCCCAACGCGCTGCTCACCTGGTCTTCCTCAGATACCTCCAAGGCAACGGTGAATCATGGCATTGCAACCGGCAGATCACCAACGACATCAGATATTGATATCACCGCCACCTATGCCGCGCAGAATGCCTCAGTAACGGCCAAACTCAAGGTCATTGCAAAGCCCACACACATCATCACCGGAGAAGTAGACATCCTCGATAAGAACCTCACCTGGCGGGACACCATCGCCATCCGCCCCAAGAATGTCGTTATCCCCAGCAGTTGTACATACGCCTATCATCAATATCAGATCGTACGCGATGGGATCACCTATACAAGCGCCAGAATCTACGGTCTTAGCAATACAACGTCCTACAGCCACGGCAATTATCCTTCCGTTATCTCAGTCGGTACCCACACGGTCTACATTAATATCACTGCCAATTGTGCGGAATCGGGCTGGACAGGCCCAGACAGCTTCAACATGGCTGGCATGACCGACAACAAGCCACCTGATTTCAGCCTAGGCTGGACGACACCGGGCAACCGCACAACATCAGGCATTCAGACTAGTGTAGTCGTGGGCTCCAAGCTCGACATCGCCATCCTTGATAGCCCTGCGCCTACTGATCCCGATGGCGACACGATCCATTATGGCGTGTTCGAGTTCACGACACCGGGCTGGGCGCAGACCATTCCCACGAATAATCCCTTCTATGGTAACGGCTATCTGGATGTGGTGATGAGTGAAGTCGGATTCTTCTGCGCCAGGGCGAGTATGATCGATGAATTCGGTGCCTCTACCGTGAGGACAGCATGTGTGGATGTTGTACCCGCCAATCCCGTACCGATTATCAAGGTGCCGAATGTGGTCAGAGAGAACCACCCTGTCACACCAGCGATCCACAGCTCCGATAGCTACAGTCCGGTTCCGGGTCGTAGCATCGATCACGCGCGTGATAGCTGGACGAACCGCAAGGAGGTCTACCCCGAGCCTGGACCGCAGACTGTCACGTTAGAGGTATTCGACAATACCGGTCTACGATCCATCCGCCCCGCCTCTGAGACGTTCATCGTACTGCCGGACGAGCCGCCTGTAGCCGTTGTAGAGGTTGATCCCCTGGGCATTCGTCAGGAAACGTATGATATCCTCAATAAGTCCTATTCAACAGATGGCGATACGATTGTAACAGCCAATTACCGCTATCGGTACGATGCCGCTAACGATGGCTTCCATAATGATGAATGGGTTCCTCTGCCTGGCAATCTCACTAAGTCCCAGATTACGCCTGCAGCCGTGGGCAAATACGAAATTGAACTGCAGGTTATTGAGGAATATGGCCAGTCGGCAACAGCAACCGCCGTGATAGATGTGACCAATCTGGCGCCAACGGTATCATTCGTTATGGAAGGGAACAATCCGATTCCGGAGGAACCTGTTCATGTGGGCATCGATGTGAAGCAGGTGTTGGCAACCTGGACGAATTATGCGTTCAACTCTACGTCCGCGCAGCCCAATAAGCCGTATATGTGGACAACAGATGGATCCAAGCTGATGATGGGTCTGGGCAAGGGGATGGAACAACAGACGTCCTATGTCGTGGATACCGGATTGGATAGTAACAAATCATACTATCGTTATTTTATGCAGCATTCAGACAATGGCTTTGGTCCTAACAGTTTATCCCCCTATAAGTCGATTGCTACGCGTGATCTCACTAAGTCCGGGTTGGTGCTTGTACCGAAGTATGGCACATACAGCTTTACAACAGGAGAGGATTATCAAACCCTGGAACCCGCCAGGTTTGCGTCATTCATCCGTTCCACGGATACGCATGTGGTATTCGATCAATCCATCTATTATTCCGGCACGCCTACCACATATGTGCTCGGCCTAAATAAGAGCAGGTTGCCTCAAGTGAATCAAATCGTTTCGTGGGATGGGTCGAAGAATCTATTGATCCATGCATGGGAGGGGCCGAATCCGTATGATTACATTGTCCGCATGCCTCCATACTTGGACTTCGAGCTGCCGATCTATTACAGTTGGCAACAGCCTAATGGATGGCGTGCTAAGGCTGATGCAGGCGACTACTCGGGCACGACCAATATCCGCAAGACTTACAACGATATGGGGTCGGCGCTGGCGAAGGTAGAAGTATCCGGAAGCCGCATATATGCGGTGTACAAGGGGATCCCCAAGTATATGTATGAGAGCGATTCAGACACCTATACGGTGAAGGATTACAATGGAATCGTTGTTGTCATCTATGATGCCGCTACAGGTGAAAAAATCGGTCAGACGACAGAAAATATAACCGGATTAAACACGAACAATCTGCAGCTGTTGGTCTTGGGGGATAATCTAGTCGTGCGATCTGCAACGAACAACACGGTTAGGTACGTCGAGATGGATCGGAGCGGGAAGCTTGTAGCGAGCGGCACAACTGCCGTGCCTAGCACAGTGCAGCTTGGCTATAAGCTGGCAACCCAGAACTGGGATGGCGGCGCAATCACTTATGGTCCGGCCACGAACTACACTTGCGCGTTCCAAACACCAACCGGGCTATGGAAGGATGACCTCGGCAACACGTATGCGTATTATGTGGCCAATTGCAATGGCTTTACGGATTACAATGTGAATATCAATCCCAATTTCGCCGCAGGGTTATACCTAGTGCAGTTCACTAGGGATCATACATTCAGCCAAGCGATTAAACTTAAGGGTACATCTGCGCGTTCTATTTTCAATGCATATACCTTTCCTTATGTGGCGGACAAAGAACCCGTGATTGCGATTGATACGATTACCCGAAAAGCATATGTGAGATCCTTCTCCCAGCACTATGCGCCTGGCAATGTCGTCCCGACGGATGCGCAGCATGTGCAAGTGGTCGATCTGGCAACCGGTGTGGCTTCCGCGACATCGCAGGTGCTGACAATCACGCCTGCCATGGGGAGCGGATTTGCCATCAGGCATACAGGAGCACTCGCCGATGGGTGGTTTACTTCCACCGCAAGCGGAGGCTTGGATAAATTTAATTACTATCATGATAAGAATGTGATGTTTGAGAATATATCTATAGCGGGATATACGAATCGAACGGTATCTTATGGCTTCAGATTTGGCGAGTATGTGGGCGATGGGATGTATCTGTCTATGTATAACACGTATTGGCAGACAATCGCTATAGGCTACAATGGCAGCGGCTACAATGATGGGACTTACATGTACCTCGATGTTGGAACGCCGAGCAGCGCGAATACGTATCCCGGCTTCCAGTATGGTCACCTCCTATCCCCCGATACACATTCAGATGCAGAGATTTCTGCTGTTCTCAGTATGGACAAGCCCAGCCAGTCCACAACTCTAGCCGGCATCTCGTTCCGCATGCAGGATGGACGCAACTTCTACGCTGTGGAGGCGGATGGGGCTCGTATTTACGTATCCAAGTATGTGAATGGCACAAGGACTGTGCTGGACTCCAGGAATATTGCGCTTCAAGCGAAGACTGGATATAAGCTGAAGATTAAGACAACTGGCAGTAGGATCGAGGTCTACCTTGGCAATGTGCCGTACTTCGATGTGACGGATACGCAATTTGCTTCAGGCAAGTATGGGGTATTCGCGAATAGGTCCTATGTGCACTTCTCCGTGATCTATGCGAAAGCGATCGAAGCAGACGACAATTGGCAGCGCAGCTACGCGATCCTGGAGGAAGGCGCGGCAGAGGCGACGTTACGCGTAACGGAGCAGGTGTTCAGCGACCCCGAGGACGACCCGATAGCCGGTGAACTGGAATGGCAGATCGAACACACGCCGAAGTTCCTGAATCATCAAGGGCTCTCCGCTTGGCACGGACGAACATTGGCAACACCGACACTATCACTGGACAAAATAGGCATCTACCGCATGGCCCTGCGCGCGCAGGATGATCCGAATTCGTCGTACCTGTATCCGGAGATGGCCTTCTCCGACTATCGCAAGTATTCGAATGCGTTCTGGCAGTACATTACGGTGCATCGCAGACCGGTGGCTGCATTCACGCTCTCGATTGATCCTGGTACGGGGTATGTTGCCTGGGCAGACGAGAGCTATGACCCGGATCGATGGGCGAGCAGCACCGTCTACAGCACAGAGGCGACAGGCATCAACTATGGGACGACCAGGGGAATTCTGGAGCACAGATATTATTATGTAGCGCCTGACGGGACGCTGACGGAGCAGAAGCTGGTGACGCCGACGCTGCCCGGCACCTATACGGTAGGCTTGCAGGTGCGGGATGAATACGGGGCTTGGAGCAGCTGGAGCGAGCAGACGATTACGGTGGATACGCCGGTTGAGCCGAACAAGCCGCCTGTGGCTGGGTTTACCGTTAGTCCTGCCGTTGGCTATCGGAATACGATGTTCACGATCAACTCCACGGCCAGTGATCCGGAGGACGGGGCCAGGACGAATCTGACGCATGCCTATTATATCCGCAATAAGACTACTGGCTCTGCGGAGGTGCCGGTTAGCGCATGCGGCGCATGCCGCACCTCCTGGCAGATGTCGTTCAGCGAGCTGGGTGAATATGAGATACGTCAGATGGTGACGGATAGTGTGGGGATGACCGCGCAGGCAACGCGCAGCCTCGAAGTCGTGAATCGATCGCCTGTTGCCAACTTTACGATGTCGCCGAATCCGTCCTGGCAGGGCGACACCGTCACCTTCACGAATACGTCCAGTGATGCGGATCAGGATACGCTGATTGATAGTTGGCAGATCCATGATTCATCCGGGCGTCTGGTGCAGAATGGCGCATCGAGGCATCTGATGTACCGCTTCCTAACACCGGGCGCGTATACGGTTACGTTGACGGTGTCCGATGGATATACGCAAGCTATGAAGCAGGCGGTCATGACGGTCAGGCCGCTCGTGCTGGAGCCAGATGTCAGCCATACGAGTTCGTGGTTTGACTATCATCAGCGAGCGGGTCATGAGGTGCTTACGCCGCCCAAGGCGTTCTTCTCTGGCGAACAGTTCGTCCTGAGCGCAACAGGCTCAGAGGCAGAGATTGCGAAGGTGGAAGCATGGCTCGATACGGTTGGCAGGGATGAACAGCGCATCTATGTGTCTACGGAGCTAATCTTGTCACCATCAAGCCAACGCTACGAGGGGATATTATACGATGAGCTGTTCTCTTCATTGAAGCAGGGGCTCCCCATAGGTCGTCATGATATCCTGTTTCGCATGACTTACGCGAATGGCTTTGTACTGACGCGTTATGTGCCGATCTCGATCATTGGGCATGTCCAGCAGACAGTGAATGTGCATCGCTTGCATTGAGGAGGACGTAGTGACAGGAATCGCCAAAACATGCGTTCCTGTTAACAAATGTTATCCACACCCCCTGTGGATAATGTGCATAAGTATGCGAATATGCCGTTAAATTGGGCTTTTCCGGCTTTTTTGAAAGGGGGATATGTTTTTCAACGATTTCTGTGGGTAATGTGGATAAATTTCGCCTGTCGAAAATAAATCCTTGCCCCTCCTAGGCTCACGGGCCTGTGGATATGGGGATAACCCTGTGGATAGTGGGTATAACCCAGAAAAGTCTTATATATTAATGTCATAACGCAACAAAATAAATAAAAAAGCGTCTATTCGAGTAACTATTTTAAAGGGGATTATTATGAAAACCATCATTGTTCAGTTTACTATTGTAATTGTCATAATATTATTTACGGGATGTGCATCATCTGATACTAATCAAACTTCCAATGGACACTTATTAAATGAGCAAGAATCTAACACTCCCACGATTGAGAAAAAAAACGACGAACCTATTGTAGAAACCTCTATTATTACACCTCAATCCACAAATGGAGTTAATAATGAAGTCATTGATGAAGATATTCGATGGACGAATAGAGAACACGGATTTGCACTGGAAGGCAAGATTGCAGAGGATGGACTTCTTGAACTCACAACAGTTAAGTGGCAGAACAATGTGATAAATTCAATCTTTTGGAGAAATAGTGCTATGCGAGAACCATATGTATTCGTGCATGACTTAAATCAAGATCAAATGGACGAACTTATTGTTGTGAATATTTTAGATCATGGTTCTGGTTTTATAGTTACCGAGCCTCATGTGTTGAATTCTGAAACTTCAGAGGAAATCCCAATTGAATCGTTAGCGAATATTATTACTAAATTCGTCTCTTTCGAGTATGAAAATTCGAAGAATTCTGTAGTGCTGAATGGGGATCAAGTCATATTTTCCGATGAAACGGAAGGCGGAAAAATTGAGGCGAAATTCAATGATTGGCTAAACCATACTGTCTTGGATGGTAAGTTGATTGGCTCAGTTCAGGTTGGGGATGGTACTGCTTCAGGAATTCGCGGATACTTAAATGTAACTTACAAGTATGAGACAGGACGCTTCACTAAAGATATTATTGAATTTAAGGAGGATCTCCCTGTAGGAGCTGAACCAATCCCGCTTACGTATTCCACTGAGGTTGAGGACTAAGGCACGCGGTCTGGAGCATTAGCGGTCTCATTTAACGGATAAAGGGCTTTTTATCACATCCAAAATGTGAACAGCTACCACTCAAGCTGGAATAGGCGGGATCGCTTTACAGAGTCTGACGATCCTGTGATTCAAAAATCCGCGCTGAATAAGGATTTCTAGTCTAATACTTTATTTTACACTTACGATTAATGGGAATCGTTAGCGGAGTTATTCTGCTAACGATTCCCATTCGGTATAGCATTCATCGAGTGCAATGCGTGTATTATCGAGCTCGATCTGCAGCTCCTTAAGCTTCACATAATCCTGGCTGACGGTCGGATCGGCCATCTTCTCTTCAATAGCGGTGGCAGACTGCTCCAGCTCAGCGATTTGCTCCTCTAGCTGCTCCAGCTTACGCAGCCGATTGCGCTCCTCGCGCTTAGCCTGCTTATCCGCTTCATAATCGGTCATAACCGGCTTATCGATCGCATTGTTCACCTTGGCTTTAGTCGATGTCAGTTCTTCCTCCGCCTTCGCTTCGACAAGTTCCTGCTTCTTCTCCAAATAATCATCATAATTTCCCAGGAAATAATCAACCCCATCCGCGCTTAGCTCCATGATCCGCTCGGCAATCTTATTCAAGAAGTAGCGGTCATGGGAGATGAATAGCAACGTGCCCTCATAATCGAGCAGGGCGGACTCGAGCACTTCCTTACTATATAGATCCAGATGGTTGGTTGGCTCATCGAGAATGAGCACATTCGCCTGCAGCAGCATGAGCTTCGTAAGGGATACTCTAGCTCGCTCACCGCCGCTAAGTGCCGAAATGCGCTTCTTCACATCCTCGCCGCTGAAGAGGAAGCTGCCGAGCACAGTGCGAATTCGCGCCTCCTCGAGATGGGGATAAGCGTTCCAGACTTCTTCTAATATCGTATTGGTCGGGTTCAGACCGGATTGTTCTTGATCGTAGTAACCGATCTTCACATTGCTCCCCCACTCGACAGTTCCGCTCTGCAGCGGAAGCTCGCCGACCAGTGTGCGGAGCAAGGTGGTCTTCCCCGTACCGTTAGGGCCGATCAGCGCCATGGAATCCTGTCGCCTCATCTGAATGGAGACCGGACGATATAAGGGCTTGCCGGGCTCATAGGCATAAGATAAATCTCGAGCGTTCAGCACTTCCTTACCGGTCGGCCGCTCAATCTCGAAGCGGAAGGAAGCGCGCTTCAGATCACCGAGCGGTCTGTCGAGCCGATCCATTCGCTCGAGCGCATTCCTGCGGCTCTGTGCGCGCTTGGTGGTGGATGCGCGTGTAATGTTCTTGCGCACGAAGTCTTCCATTCTGGCGATCTCGTCCTGCTGCTTCTCATACTGCTTCATCTGGGAGGCGAATTCCGCTGCCTTCAGATCGATGAATCGGCTGTAATTGCCGGTATATCGCTTGGCGCTGTTGCGTTCGATTTCCACAATAGCATGGACGATCGCATCGAGGAAGAAGCGGTCATGGGAGACGACGATAATCGCGCCTGGGTAGCCGCGGAGATAACTCTCGAGCCAGGTCAACGTAGGAATATCCAGATGGTTGGTCGGCTCATCGAGCAGCAGGAGGTCGGGCTCCTGCAGCAGCAGCTTGGCGAGCGCCAGCCGGGTCTTCTGACCGCCGCTGAGCGTTCGAATTGGGGTGCTCTGCGGGAAATCGCCGAAGCCCATGCCACTTAGAATGCCGCGAATCTTCGCCTCCATCTCGAATCCGCCTTCTGCGCGGAACCATTCACTGCGATTCGCATAGCGATTTAGTGTATCCTCATAACTTTTAACATCATTAATGATTTCCGGATCGGCCATATCCCGCTCTAGCTGGCGCAGCTCCTGCTCGGCTTCGACCAGGTGTGTGAATACGGACAGCAGCTCCTCGCCAATTGTATGGTCGGAGATAAGTCCCGAGTTCTGTGCCAAGTATCCGACGGTGGTGTCCTTGGATTTATGAAGCTCGCCGGAGTCGAAGCTCAGCTCGCCCGCGATGATCTGCAGCAGGGTAGATTTACCTGCGCCATTCACGCCGACCAGACCGATGCGCTCCCGTTCATCTACTTGAAAGGTAATATTAGATAGAATAGAGGTCGTTCCGTAGCTCTTAGAGATGTCGCTAACCTGCAAGCATAACATGTGTGGTCCTCCTGATCCTGCCTTGTGACAAGGGTTTCATAATCATCATACCGATTTCACGAAGGAAAGAAAAGATCGCATCTGGAATGGGGCTTACAGCACATAGTCGATATGGCGAATATAAGGTCGGAATGTTACACTAATTGCAGGAAGTGAGCTTGGTGTGATAGGAGAAGTAAGCGAAATGACACAGGAGCAATTGGAGAGGAAGCAGGCGCTGCGCGCGCGGATGTCGCTGGAGCGACAGGCTATTACATCAGCTGAGCAGCGGCAGCATGCGACGCGAATCTGTCAGCATCTGGATGCGTATATGAAGGAGCATGCAGGCCTAGTTGCAGGGAGAACTGTGATGACCTATATGCCGTTCCGTTCGGAGGCGGATGTGCTGCCGTTCACTGAACAGCTCTGGGCGGATGGGGTTGCTGTTGCGATGCCCAGGGTGGAGAAGACAACGAAGCAGCTTATGGTGCATCTGATTCGCGGATGCGATGAGCTGGAGATAGGCGCTTGGGGAATTATGGAGCCGAAGCTGTCGACGCCATTGGTGGATTCCGTAGCATCGATTGCGGCAGTGCTCGTCCCAGGTCTAGCATTCGATACAAGGGGCGGCCGGTTGGGCTACGGCGCAGGCTTCTATGATCGCTTCTTCGATCAATTCGTCAGGCAGCAGCTGCCGATGCCGCTGCGTATTGGAGTATGTTACGGCGCGCAGCTAGTCGAAGCGGTTCCCATGGACACCCATGATTACCCCATGGATGCGGTTGTAACTGAGGCGGGAGTCTTGAGCGGGTGGTAGCTATATTTTACAGAGTGGGAAATGTTCATAAAAATGTGAAGAATGTCACTTCAAAGTAGTGTTGGTTATCGGGTGTTTGCGATACAATGAGTCAGGAGAGGGTGTGAAGCAGGGTGGATGAGCAGGGACAGCTTACGCATATGAATGAGCAAGGTCGGGCCAGAATGGTGGATATCACTGACAAGCAGGTGACGAGCAGAACTGCGGTTGCGCATACCACGGTTACGATGGCGCGTACGACGCTCACCCGTATCCATGAAGGGCGGATTGACAAGGGGGATGTTCTGGCGGTTGCGCAGGTAGCGGGCATAATGGCGGCGAAGCGGACATCCGATATTATACCGATGTGTCATCCGATCCCAATCTCAGGGGTGAATATCACCTTCTCGGATAATAGCGACAACGAGCTGTATATTGAAGCGGAAGTGAAGACAACCGGTCAGACCGGCGTGGAGATGGAGGCGCTGACTGCGGTCTCGGCGGCCGCGCTGACTGTTTATGATATGTGCAAGGCGTTGCAGAAGGATATGGTGATCGGCCCGACACTCCTGATCGAGAAGACTGGCGGGAAGAATGGGCATTATCGCGCGGCAAAACCGATGATGTAAGGGGGCGTGAGGACAGATGCTGTGGCGAGTAGCAATCTTAACGGCAAGTGACCGAGGGTCTAGAGGCGAACGAGAGGATACGAGCGCTCAGGTGATTCGCGAGTTGGTGGAGGAGGAGCTTGGCGGCGAGATTATCGAGTACCGGATTGTTCCGGATGAGGTGGATGAGATTGCAGCGGCGCTCATCGAGATGGCAGATGGTCATCAGGCGGATCTTGTTCTGACAACAGGCGGGACGGGGCTGGCGCCACGAGATGTGACGCCTGAGGCGACCGCGCTGGTGATCGATCGGCAGGTGCCGGGCTTCGCTGAGGCGATGCGCGCAACGGCTATGCTGAAGACCAGACGAGCCATGCTCTCGCGCGGGGTATGCGGGATTCGGGGCAGGACGCTGATCGTGAATTTGCCAGGCAGTCCGAAGGGCGTATCGGAGAATCTACTTGCGATTATAGATATGCTTCCTCACGCGCTGGACATTCTCACTGGCCGATCGGGCGATCACGAGTAGATGGGGCTTCGATTTGTGGAATTAGGGAATCAGCGTTACAATGTAGACATATTAATGAAGCTAGAAGGAGGAACCATGGTATGTTAGGGAATATTGGATTGCCGACACTGCTGTTCATCGTGGTGATTGCGCTGCTCTTATTCGGTCCTAATAAGCTGCCTGAGCTGGGACGAGCGTTCGGGAAGACCCTGCGCGAATTCAAGAAAGGCACACAGGGCCTGATGGATGAGGAAGAGGAACAAGGGGCTAAGGGTGCGCGCAAGGATGTTGTCGCTACGGACGTGCTTGCTGCATCGGACAAGGAAGACAAGAACGATAATCGGAGATTGCCAGACTGATGACACAGCAGCAGACCAAGCAGAGTCCCTCTGCACAGCAACAAACCAAGCAGAGTCCATCTGCGCCGAAGCAGATGCCAATTATGGAACATATCGGAGAGCTGCGGAAGAGAGTGCTGTGGAGCGCGCTCTTTTTTGTGCTGGCGATGATTGTCGGTCTAGCGGTTGGGATGCCGATTATTCGATACTTGATGAGCGTAGAGCCTGTGAAGGGGATGGATCTGAATGCGTTCTCGCCGTGGGACGGGATCCGCATCTATATGCAGGTGGCCGTGTATGTGAGCTTCGTGCTCAGCCTGCCGTTCATCCTCGTGCAGCTATGGCTGTTCGTGAGGCCGGGCCTGCGTGATATCGAGCGCAAGGCGTCGCTCGTCTACATACCTGCAGCGATGCTGCTGTTCTTACTAGGGCTGGCATTCGGTTATTTCGTTGTGTTCCCTATGGCCTTCTACTTTACTAATTTGCTCACAACTGGGCTCGGACTGTCCGAAACGTATGGATTAGCGAACTACTTCTCCTTCATGTTTAACATTCTAGTGCCGCTGTCGGTGTTATTCGAGCTGCCGATTGTGGTGCTGTTCCTCACGAAGCTGCGGCTTCTTAACCCGAAGCGGATGAAGACGATGCGCCGCTATGCCTACGTTGTTCTAATAATCTTAGGGGCATTGATTACTCCGCCGGATCTGATCTCAGCGCTCATCGTATCTGTGCCGATGATCCTGCTCTACGAGTTCAGCATTCTGCTCTCGAGACGTGTCTACCGCAAGCAGCTTGAAGCGGACAAGGCCTGGGAAGCGGAATACGGAGCGAAGTAGCTGGCGGGATGGTAGCATGCTGTTCGCAGGCTTTGGCTCGAACGTAGGCGGGGAGGCTGAACTGAAGCGGACGGATTACGTGGCAGAGGGGTATGACAGAGTAAACTGGTAAAAGTGCATGTGACTGAAATGGTTAGATGGCGTATCTGGGGTGCGAGACTAACTTTGGATGTGTCGTGCTTGATCAGCGAACTTGAGGGCGCTTGAACGATTCTGATTTTCGCTAATTCGCGTGCCCAGCTAAGCACGCATCTTCTAGCCGGTGGAAGTCCGGTCACAGGAGGGGCCAAGCCCCTGTGTAGCTAGGATACCTGCGCATGGCGAAATCTGTGCGTAGAAGCGTATCGACGAAA
>JAEZQY010000050.1 GCA_023441055.1 Bacillota bacterium
AATATGGACTTAAAACGCTATTGTAATCTGCATGCACATGAATGACGAACATCGGAAAGCCGTATGAGGGAAAACCTCACGTACGGTTTGATGAGGAGGGGCAGAATTATCTGCCCTTTACTCTAGGACACCAAGCGAACTCACCCCAAGCTGCTGCACACCACTAATCCAACCGCTTTAGCCGCAACGAGCAATGCATCCTCATCGATTTCAAACTTCGGATGGTGGTTGAAGAAGGGCTTCTCGACGCCCTTAGGCGAGCATGCAATATAGAAGAAGCATGCCGGAAACTTCTCCGCATAGTAAGCGAAATCTTCAGAAGGGGACATCGGCGGGACCTCTCGAACCTCCGTTATTTCATTCACATTCGCGTTCTTCAGTGCCTCTGCGACTCTCTCTGTAAGCTCGGGATTGTTGTACAATGGCGGAAAGTCAGGTGTGTACGTAAGCTCACAGCCTACATCGAATTGCGCCTCCAGTCCGCTGACGAGACGCTTCACTTCACGCTCAATCGTTTCCTTCGTCTCATTCGTCATGTATCGAATATCCCCTTCAAGCGTGACACGGTCCTTGATCACATTGAAGGTGCCTGCGCCATCGAACGATCCAATCGTAATCACCCCAACGTCGAAGGGGCTTAACCGACGACTGATTATCGTTTGGACGGCCGTTACGAAGTGAGCGCCCGCAACGATCGCATCATTCGCCAGATGCGGTGAAGAGCCATGCCCGCCCCGGCCTTGGATGTTCAGCTTCATGTACGCCCTGCCATTGAACACATAGCCTTTATTGTAGCCGACCATGCCAGCAGGACCAATGGGCAGGAGGTGGATGCCGTACACTTCATCCAGATCATCCAGCAGTCCCGATTCTACGATACTCTTGGCGCCGCCCGGCGGAACCTCTTCTGCATGCTGATGAATAATCGTAACGGAGCCGGCCAGCTCATCCTTCAGTTGAATGAGACAATCGGCAAGCACTAGCAGGTAGGCCGTATGCCCATCATGCCCGCATGCGTGCATGACACCTTCATGCTTGGACTTGAAGGGCAAGTCCGTCTCTTCCACGATGGGAAGCGCATCGAAATCCGCGCGCAAGCCAATCGCTCTTCCAGGCTTCCCGCCTTTGATCTTCACAATAATTCCGTACCCATTCCCGACATTGGTATAGAGCTCAACCGCTTTTCCCTTATAGAAATCCGCAATATATTGAGCGGTCTGCTCTTCCTGGAAGGATAATTCGGGATATTCATGCAGGTGTCGGCGGATTTGAATGATCTCCTCCTTGCGCTTATCGAGCATGTCCATCAATCGTTCCTTCATCATTTGAGCGCCACTTCCTTCTCTTCATTCATGCCTGCATGCTTCGGAACCATAATCATAATAGACAACAACGCGATGCCTGCGAAGATGACATTGGTGACAATCCCAGCGGTTGCTGCTGCATCTACACCGCGGCTATTCGTAATCATAGCATAGACAGTCGCAGATATCGCCACCCCGAATGCCGAGCCGAGGGAGCTGGCCATCTTGTAGATGCCGGATGCCGCGCCGATCTTGTCGTTAGGGGCATTCGCAACGGCCGTGTCGGTTGATGGTGTTGCATAGATCCCTAACCCCAGACCGAACAACGCGAACCCGATGAACACCGTAACGGTGTAGGCCAGATCAGGTAAGAACGTCAAGCCCATCACCCCAACCCCGATCAGTGTCAAAATAGTACCCCCAAGCATAGGTTTTTTGGCTCCAATTCGCTGAAGAATCTTCTCGCCGACGCGTATCATGGCAAGTACAGCAATTAAGTAGCCAATGGACAGCATGCCGGATTGGAATGAGGTGAAGTCCCGACCTTCCTGCACATAGGTGTTGGCGACGACCAAGGTTCCGGCAACCGCATTGAGGAAGAAGTTTGAGACGGTAGCGCCGGTATAAGGCGCGTTTCGAAACAAGGCAAAGTCGATTAACGCATTTGATTTGCCATTCTCTATTTTGATGAAGAACACCGCACCCATGATGGCGATCACGATCAGGGCGATCGTTAGCCAGCTAGTCCAACCTAATTCAGCACCTTGCGTGATGAAGATATTCAGTGCTAACATGGCGATAATGAACACGATCAGTCCGCTGATGTCAAACTTGGTATGACCCGTTTGCTTCGTCCTGCTCTCCGGTGTGTCCTTGATTAGCCATAGCGCAAGTAAGGAGAAGAGGATGGAGAAGACGAAGATCCATCTCCAGCCCATATAGGTTGCAATCGCTCCGCCGAATAAGGAACAGACACCCGAGCCTCCCCATGAGCCGATTGACCAGTAACTCAGAGCGCGCTGACGCTCCGCTCCTGCATAATATTCTTTCATTAGCGCAATCGTGGCAGGCATAATACACGCAGCCGACAGTCCCTGAATGACCCGGCCAATAATGAGCAGGAAGGAGCCTGTTGCCAGAACGAGACATAGTGAACCGACCACACTTAGTAGTAGTCCGATGTTCGTTATCTTCTTCCGACCAATCTGATCAGCAAGCCCTCCTGCGGCGACAATGAATATGCCCGAGAAGAGCGCAGTAAGACTAATCGCTATATTCAATAAGCCAGAAGAGACCCCCAGATCGGCTTGTACAGCTGGAACGATGTTGACCATCGCCTGAGCGAACAGCCAGAAGGTTAATACCCCGAACACAATCCCAATGATCAGCTTATTAGTTCCCTTATAAGTACCTTTATAGGCACCGCTATGGAGTGTTGTCATGATGGCTCTCCCTTATATGCAGTCTTTCCCTTCATTCTGTGCAGAACGACTAATTCTATACACAAACACTCAAGGAGGTATCCTATTTATGAAGAAAATCATGAATCGACCAGAGACACTGGTGAAGGAGATGTGCAACGGCCTTGTGCTCGCGCATCCGAGTTTAACGTTCAACAGAAAGTATGCATTCATAGCCAAGAAAGCAATGAATCCGGATAAAGTGACGCTGATTAGCGGCGGAGGAAGCGGACATGAGCCTGCTCATGCCGGATTCATTGGGACGGGTATGCTGGATGTCGCGGTATGCGGGGATGTATTCGCATCTCCATCACAAGTGCAGGTTTATCAGGCTATTCGCAGCTCGGTCAGCAACAAGGGAACGTTGTTGATTATCAAGAATTACAGCGGCGATATGATGAATTTCAAGAATGCGGCTCATCTGGCCGGTGAAGACGGGATTACAGTCGATTATGTGAAGGTGGATGACGACATCGCCGTAGAGGATAGTCTCTATACTGTCGGTAAGCGAGGCGTAGCCGGGACGATTCTTGTACATAAAATTGCAGGCGCTGCTGCAGAGGCAGGTTGTTCTCTGGCAGAAGTGAAGGAAGCGGCAGAGCATGCGATCGCTAATATTCGCAGCATTGGGTTCGCCTATACGTCATGTATAGTTCCCGCTAAGGGCTCGCCCACATTCCACATTGAGCAGGATGAGATGGAGTACGGCGTAGGCATCCACGGCGAGCCTGGTATTCGCAGAGAGAAGATCGTGTCTGCAGATGAATTAGCTCATCGGATGGTAACCGACCTATTGCATAGTCTGAAGCTGGGGGAAGACAATGAGCATGAAGTGGCGGTGCTGATCAATGGGTTCGGCGGTACACCGCTGCAAGAATTATATGTGCTGAATAACTCAGTTGCTCGTGAATTGACCAGGCGGAAGATCACGATAGGCAAGGTGTTCGTTGGCAATTATATGACCAGTATCGATATGGCAGGCGCATCAGTTACGATCATGAGACTGGACGTTAAGCTTAAGCAGCTGCTGTCAGCGCCTTGCGACACGCCTGCGCTGGTCGTTCAAGAGGCATTCGAGCCTGTGACTTATACAGAGGTTGTAGAGAGTGAGGACGGGGAAGCGGATGTTTCCTATAAGAATAAGACCGATCCGCAGGGTGCGATAATTAAGCATAATCATCTAAATCTGCAAAATGTCGTATATGCCATCGATCAGATGAGTGAAGTCATCATCCGTAACGAGGTGCCATTCTGTGAGCTGGATGCCCATGCAGGCGACGGTGACTTCGGTATGAGCGTTGCCAAGGGCTTCAGGCAATTAAAGAAGGAATGGAAGGACATTCTGACGCATAGCGCCTCGGATATTGGACAATTTCTCGATGCTTGCTCGCTAATCATTATGGAGCATTGCGGCGGTGCATCTGGTCCGATCTGGGGATCGGCGTTCCGCGCAGCTAGTCAATATGCGCAGAATAAACAGACACTATCGATGGATGAGATCGCGGGGATGATGGCTGCTGTTGTTAAGGGGATACAAGATGTTGGCGAACGCTCCTTCGGCAGAGGGGCTGTCGTAGGAGACAAAACCTTGATAGATGCGCTTGTCCCCTATGCTGAATCTTGGGAACGAAGCGCGCGAGAGGGCGATGATCTGAAGGCAGCATCGATCAAGGCGGCCGAGGCGGCCGTTCAGGGAGCGAAGCACACGGAGACCATCGTAGCGCGCATGGGGAGAGCCGGTACAGTGGGTGAACGCAGTATTGGATATCCAGATGCAGGAGCACACGCATTAGGGGTGATCTTCACAGAGCTCTCCATGTCGATGCAATAAACAAGAGATTGGCGCAATTCAATTGCGATTGCATTCTGAATTTGTCAGAAATCCCTTTCTAATCGCGTCAATAGGTCAGGTCGATTGATAGGCGAGGTGCTTCTCATTAAGAATCAGGTTGCGGAATATGAGTTAGATATGCTGGAGGACAGCCAGCTGGTCCGACGGGCACAACAGGGCGACCAGGAGGCGTTCGGAGAATTAATTCGACGTCATCGGCGGCAGGTTTACGGCTATGCGAGGAACATCATGCAGGAATCGTACCATGCAGAAGATATCGTACAGGATGCATTGATCCGCGCTTTCCTTCACTTGGGGACACTGGTCGATGTTACGAAGTTCTTGCCTTGGCTTCAACGCATCGTTCGTAATCAAGCCTACTCCCTGATGAGGAGGGGATCGGTGGTCAAGGAGAAGCCGTTCTCGTCCTTGCAGCGTGCGGAGTCGGATACGGATGCTGGGGACGAAACTTGGTCGAACCTGGACAACATTCTTCACCGGATGTCACGTACGTACGCCGAGCAATCCACCAATGCTGGCAATCCGGAAGAGCGCTTCATGCGTCGGGAGCTGCATCAGACAATCATTGCTGTGCTCGGTTGCTTGAACCAGCGGGAGCGGCAAATTTTCGAATCCCACTTCTTCGAGCATCTATCACCACCGGAAATCGCGAAGCTGTTCAGCCTGTCTGCCGCTAATGTGTATCAAATCATATCCCGTTCCCGAAGGAAGGTTGCACAAGAACGTATCCGTCTCATCGTCGACCAATATATGATGGAACGAAGGGATTGGGGAGCTATGTCAACGAACGAGTTAACAAAAACGGACGTGTACGAATCGCCAGGAAGTTGGACGTCAGTAGGCGAGAGTCTGCATCGGATGTTAAGCTATACGGAGCAGAAGCTGTCGCTGCCGATGGTTATGGGGCTTACCGGCCATGCTTTTCGCATTAACATCATTAGCGGCGATGCGCATATCGCAGGACCGACGATGTACGCGTTCAAGGACGTATTATCGCGCGGGTTACGCAACCTGGGGTGGAGCTGCAGTGTCGTGGAGACGCAGAGTAACCGCGATGAATATGGGGAGAATGCGAACTTCATTCATCCGGATTTGCTTACCTATGCTGCTAAGGAGAAGAGGAGCATCCAAGGAAGGTTGCCCGAAGCACTGGATCTCATTCATCATTCTATTGATAGGGGTATTCCTGTTCTGGCATGGGATTTATTCCTTCCCGAGTTCGGCATGATCCGTGGTTACGACGATGAGCAGCGTCTGTTGTCGGTATGGGTGATGAAGGATGAGACGATCCCTTATACGCATCTCGGACGAGGGACATTAGAAGAACTATTCGTCCTAGCTTTAGAGACCAGGACGGAGAAGAGTATGCGCGCCATGTTCCGTGATGCACTGACGATGATTCTGGATCACTACTGTGGCAGAGAGGAACCATTCGACCAAGGCAAGAGAGGACTGGAAGCCTACGATGTCTGGATGGACGCATTCCGAGGGGGCGAGATTGAGCCGAATGGAAATGCCTATAATCTCGCAGTTGTAGGTGATGCCCGACGATTGGCCGCAGATTTCCTATACGAGATGAGTGAGACTTGGCATGGGGATGACAAGTCAGATGATCGAACCCGCGCAATCTGCATGGAAGCATCATCACTCTACCGGCGGATGGCGGAGCAGTTGCAAGAGCTTGCGATCTTGTTCCCATTCCCTGCTGGGGGCGACCCGAATGAGGTCTCAAACCGTGAACAAGCCATTCGCGTGCTGCAATCGGTCAAGGAGCTGGAGGAGCAAGCGGTAGCGCTGCTTGAGCAGTGCATATAATAGTTCGATAGACACCAGCTGGAAGGAGGACTTCATGATGATTTCCTGGTTAAGGATGGGAGCGTTGTTGCTTGTCGTCGTAACACTGACTCGGTTTATACCCTTCTCTTCTTTCTTTCGCAATGTCAACACGCTCATTCATGAAGTCTCGCATGCTGTGGTTACGTTGCTGCTGTCGGGTGAAGTCATGTTCATTCATCTATTCCCCGATCAGAGCGGCGTCACCTATTCGGCGATTACCGACAGCTGGATGACTATTCCGATCTCGCTCGCGGGTTATCCGGGCAGTGCATTATTCGCCATGTTACTGTTCCGCTTATATGCCGCCAGGCGTGAGAGACTTGGGCTCATGCTTATTGCGCTGATCGCGATCCTATGCTTAGTGTTGTTCGTCCGCAACGGCTACGGCTTGGTGTGGTGTGCCGGATTTGCGCTCATCACACTCATTATCGGCTCCATAGCGCCCAATTGGCTGCGGGTAGGTTACTATCTGTTGATTGCTTCCATCTGTCTGGTAGATACCGTTGTCAGTGCAGCTACCATCCTCTTAATCGCCATTGCCGATCCAGCAGGAGCAGGAGATGCCGCGAATCTGGCGGATATATTGGCTGTGCCTGCGCCAGTCTGGGCTATCGGCTTCCTCTTATTCGCCTTGCTCTGCGCCAAGTGCTCGACCGGATTGCTGCTGCGTTCTCGTTCCATCAGACATCCATCAGATGCCAATCGATAAATTGAACCAAGTGCTAGGTTGTGTTGTCTATATAGTGAGGTGATCAGATTGGGCGATGACTATGTGCAGTATCAGGTCAGCATGGACGAAGCCACATTAGAGGACATGATGATGCGTCATGGGCAGGATGTCTGGAACTATGCGCACTTCTTAACGAAGAATCGCAGTACGGCAGACGATATTGCGCAGGATGTATTCATTCAGGCCTACCGTCATGTCACTACCTTCAGAGGAGAATCCTCGGTGAAGACTTGGCTGCTTAAGATCACTAGGAATATCAGCTATAACTATCTGCGATCAGCATTCATCCGGAGGGTGCTGCTTGTAGACGCTGTGAGGACCAGTGATCATGACCGCTCTGCCGAGCAAGCCTTCATCGATCAGGAGGCCGCGAACGAGGTATGGCGCCAGGTGTACCGGCTGTCTGCCAAGTATCGTGAAGTCCTGCTCCTGCATGCGAGGCACCAGCTTAGTGTGATTGAGATCGCCCAGATTCTGAACATTCCTGAAGGCACGGTGAAGTCCAGATTATTCACGGCTCGGAAGCGATTAACCGCTCTCTTGGCGAAGGAGGAGCTGCAAGTTGAATCCATCTAATCCAGATTGGTACGACGCCTTACACGGCGAGCCATTGAAGACGAAGCGCTTCACAAGTGAACTGTCAGCCCAGATTCTTGCGCAAGCTAGGAAGCCCGCTCACAATCGCTTGTTGCGCTTACGTCGCCTATCGATTGCTGGTGCAATAGCCGTATGCTTAGTTGGAGGAATCATGCTGGTGAGTATGCAAGGTCTACTAATGAAACCGCTTGGACAAATAACTGGGACGAGCCCGATAAGCGCAGGCGGAGCACCTCAGGTAAGCGTGATTGACCCTGCTATCGCTGCACCTGCAGTTTATGAAGAGGAGACCATTGCGCCTGATGGTAATAAAGTGCCCGCCTTACTCCATATATCACCCACCGATGGAGAATGGCAGAAGCTGATCAATGAATCGTATCCAAATCTCACTGGTGAGATCATGTATAGAGAGAGTGTTGTTGATGACCGAATGTTCATCTTCTCTAGGAAGGTGAATAAGGCAGCTGATTATATGGGAGTCACTTTGATCACCGATGAGTTCGAATGGACGAACAAGGGCTGGACACGGGCCTCAAGGTTCACCTACTCCCCACATGAGAACTTGGAGCAATCGATTGATGATGATTTGCTGATAAGCTGGTATGGCCCAGACTTGATTGCGAACGATTCGACGACCACCATTACGATGTTCTCTGGACTAGTCATTAACCCGAGCATTACACAGATTCGGGTAACCAAGAATGAAGAGCATGTTTATTGGGCTAGGATATTGCCGAGTGATGACGGTCTCACCTACTTCTTCGTCGCCCTGCCACCCGGAGAACGTGGCGTATATGAGCTTGAGGGGCTGGATGCAGACGGACAGCTCATCACTAACGAGAGGTATATGTACTACTAAATTAGAGAACGATTCGACATCTATGATAGGATGCCATAGAACACATCTTGTTCCAATGGCGCTTATCATAGGTGTCTTTATTTTGTACGGACTGATGCAACCAAACTGAGCTAGCGCGCATCTTAGATATAGAGGAGAGGAGGGGCCGCTCTGGATGTCATACAGAGATTGCGGGATGGGGAAGAGTCAGCTCTTCGACAGATCATAGAGATGCATGGAGATTATCTGCTTAGAACCGCATCTCTGCTGATGAAGAATCGTCAGGAGGCGGAGGAAGCCGTGCAGGATACCTTCGTCACCGCGTATCAGAAGATCGATCAATTGCATGATGACAAGAAGATAAGAGGCTGGCTGACGCAGATTGTCGTGAATCGATGCAGAATGAAGCAGCGAACCTGGCATTGGCGGAATCTGCTGCCCTCCTCGAAGGTCGAGGAGCTGCTCGAGGCGGAGACGGAGGCTAGCCCGCTTACGCAGCTGTTGATTACTAGCCGCAATGAAAGCTTGACCGAGGCGATTCATCAGCTGGATTACAAGTATCGTGAAGTGATTACATTATTCTATTATAACGAGCTAACGGTTCGCGAGATTGCGGATCAGACCAGCTCTAATGAGAATACGATTAAGGCTAGGCTCGCTAGAGGCCGGTCGCAGCTGAAGAGCTTACTAATGAGGGAGGGAATCACGGATGCAACAGGAGAGAGAAACGATTCATCGACGGTTGAAGGATGAACTCTCGGAGGTGTATTTTGACCAGACAGATCTAGTCCTGCAACGCACACACCCTCGTACATGGGGCCAGCGTATTCGTATGCTCTGGAATCGCGAGATTGAGCTCCCGCTTGTTCCAATTGGCCTGGCGGCCGCTTTCCTGATCGGGATCGCGATCTTCCAGCAAGGGGCTGATCCGCAGCAGGGCGATCCGCTGACTCCTCGTCAGATGGTTGAAGCGGGCGGCAATATATACTGGGCAGACGCTTATGAGAAGGCGGTGAGCAGCCGTGAGAATTAATGTGAAGGTCAAACATCTTGTATATGGCTTAATCACAATTGGCTTATCCGCATATGTGCTGTTCTCGTTGGTGTTGCCGCGCATGGAGCTGAATGCTGTGCGTGAGCAGTATGCTGCAGGGGTACCTGGGAGTAAGGAGAGCATATTAGCAGCGATTCATCATCCCGTATCCACCCAGAGCAAGTGGGCGCTGATTAGGGAATATCTCATCGATGGTGAGTTTGACGGGGCGATGAAGCGGTTCGATGTCTACATTGGGCCTGGGTCGACAATGGTGCATGGAGCAGAGGCGGATGATAGATTGAGGTTTACCTGGCCGGAGAAGCAGAGCATTCTGCTAGATTATGTTGCTGAGGCTCCGGTGGACGGCTATGCGTATCGCGCGGCGCAGCAGCTGGTTGCTTACTATGTTGGAGAGGGTCAGGCAGATGAAGCTGTTGCCATGCTTGCGTTTATGGAGGATCGATTTATCGGGGAAGGAAACTCGTGGTTTCTCAAGGAGGGTATGCTCGAGCATGCGCGGCTGTTACTGGAGCTGGGACGAGTTCAGGAGGCAGTGAGCAAGCTTGAACAATTGAAGCAGCTGGTAAGTGCTGCCGACTTTGATGTGAATGGACGTATGGCGCTGCTGGAGGCAGAGCTCATGATTCGAGGAGGAGCGCTTGCTGATGCGATTAGACTGGTCGAACAGGCATTGCGTGATTATCTGCAGCAATGGCAGCAACAGATGGAACAGTTCGGAGATGAGAGGGGTACTTCAGACACCGAGATGCGAATGCATGCGCTGCTCGCCCAGCTGAAGAGCGCTCAAGCTAGTGATAGCGGCCAATCTGTTGCAGTTAGCGGTGTGGTGACACGCAGCGACGGTACACCAGTTCCTAATGCAGGTGTATTCCTCAGACATGCAAGTGTGGTGAATCGCAGCGTCACTTCATCAGAGGCGTACCAGATCATGACGGATGCACAGGGGCGCTACACGTTCGACCGGGTGCTTCCGGGCAGCTACCAGCTCTATCTGGGCTTGGATTTTGATCAGATCAGCGGCTACACTTGGCCGGTAAGTTATGACGATTGGCTCGATATTGGCATGAATGGTCACATTCAGCAGGATATTACGCTGCACCCGCTAATGGAATTGAAGAGTCCTGTGAATGAGGCTGTGATTGATGAGCAGAGCTTCACATTCGAATGGTATGATGTGGACGGCGCGGCTTTCTACAATGTGAATATTGGTCTGCAGCTCGAGAATGGTACGGTGGGCGGTCTGCTGCAGGCAAATGTCACGGATAATCGCCTAACGATCACAGCAGAGCAGTTATATGATCGGACTGCCGGGATTTCCTACACGGAAGTTGACGGACGTTCGGTAGCCGATCCGCTGACTCTATTGGCATTCGCGAATCCGGATAACCGATTCTATTGGAGTGTGGAGGCTTATGATCAGGATGGCCGGATGATTACGCGCAGCAATGGTTATCGCTTAAGTGACAATGTGATGGGGAACTTGCCGTTCTTCTATCTGCAGGAGCGGGTACTTACGGACGCTGATCAGCTGCTGCTCAGCGGCGAGCATGAACAAGCGCTGACTGCGTATAAGCGGGCGTACCAGGGAAATCCTAAAGACGTTCACAGCTTGCGCATGATCATCAGACTATTGCCTGCAGATGAAGATAAGCTTCCCTATCTGCGCCAGATGGCGGCCTTGAACCCGATTGAGGACTATGTGTTCGCGCTGGCTTATGCCTATTATGAGCAAGCGAATTGGCAGACTTTCTTGGATATGATCGCGGAATTCGATTTAAGTGAAGCGTCATACAGCTATGTGAGTTCCACTAAGGGTACCGCATTATTGAAGCTTGGGCGGTATGAGGAGGCAATCGCGCTGTTCAAGCAAGTGATGGACAGTGATCCGAGCCATCGATTCGTAGGTCACTATATCGCAGCTGTGATCTATGAGGAGATGAAGCTGGAGCCCGCAATCGCGATTGCTCACAGGTACCCGGATCGATTCATGGCTCGCAGCGAGCAGGATTGGCTGTCATTGCTGCAGCAGGTGCAGGCAGAAGCCGACGAGTCAGATCTGCCTGAGCATTATATGGAGCAATTAAAGCAGAAGCTTGAGTGGTTCTTCACCGATGAGCATGAACAACTGCAGCACTGGATGCGCGCGACGAATCAGGCGCATATGAAAAAGCTGATACAAGCGATCTTAGATGTAAATTGAATGTAGACAGAAAATGACCTTCCGGACACCACGTTCGGAAGGTCTCAGTCTTTCTTATATCATTAAAAGGGGGGTTGCTCTTAGTATAACCGTTGAATATGAAGAGAAGATGAAAGGAATATTTCATTTTCATTACAACTGATGTAAATTTATAACAATTGACGATTTGTGATGACACCAATCTGTAGGTTATCCGTATTGTTGTGTATACTAGTTACAAGAGGAGCTCGTGAACCCATGGATGACCTTATTGAATCAAGTGTTGAATCAGCGGTGTCAGGTGTGCTGGCGGCACTCTTGTCATTTATTATCGCCAATATTGGCGTTGTGCTTGTGTTCATTGGTATAGCCGCAGGCATCTGGCTCATATATAACTTGTACAGCAAGCGCAAGGACGCTTCGCAATTAAGTAAGCGGGCCATTCAGCTGCTACGTGAGACTGAGTCGCGATTGCAGGAGTTGCTCGTATCGGATACGTTCAAGGAGCTTGAATTAGGTCTTATGCAGGGCGTGACTGCGAATCGCATGCAAGGGATGGAACAAGTCGCTTATACGTTGTTGGATCAGTCCCAGCAGCTGGGCAAGAAGCTGAGCGGGCAGTCAGTCGCATTGGGAGCAATGGAAGATGCGCCAGTGCGAGCTCATCAGGTTATGCTGGAAGCTGAAGATTTGTGGCGCAGGACCAACCAATACCTGAATGACTTGTCTAGTATGCGTGACGAGGTGCGGGGCGCCGCGCAGGATGCCAGACAGCTCGAGTCTCGGCTGGCGGCGATCTCAGATCAGCTCGAGGTGCTTGCAGAGCAGACCGGGTCTCCGCTAGAGGAGCTTCAGTCACAATTCGAGCACGCTCAGCAGCAATTCAAGCAGGCGGATCAGCTTGCCGCCTTCGACGCAGTGCGCGCAGGTACGGAATTGCATCGCGTCCATATCCAGGTGAATCAGCTGCAGCTTAGCTTGAAGAGGGCGGCTGCAGAGCTCCAAAGAGAACGTAATGGGAAGGTGGATGAGGAATGAAGAGGCGCTTGAACGGAATACGTGTGATCGGTCTTCTGTTAGCTCTGCTGGTATTAATTCCTGGAATGAGTTATGCGTCGGCGGTTCCGCAGCAATCCGGCGACATCATGGATACGGTCAACTTACTGACTAGCGCTGAGAAGAGCGCGATACAGAGTGAGATTAATAAAGCGGACTACTCCTTCCATCTCTATATTCTAGATCGTGTGGGCGGTGGCTCGATCGATCGACTAGCCAGCGATATATTCGCGCAGTGGAAGCTGGGTGCGGACGATGCGCTGATGCTCATTACGATGGAGGAGCGGGAGGTGTATCTGGAGGTACAAATCGGCGGCGCGCTGGATCGGGCGATCATGGGCTCCAGTGAGCTGGGCAGCAATGATCCGCACTCACGTCTGATCGATTACTACTTCATTCCCTATGCGGTCGATGGCGACTTCAAGCAAGGGATCATCTCTGTTATACAGAAGCTGGACGAATTGAAGCTTGGACTGGCAAGCAGTCCGCCTGGGGGTGCTACGGGAGATCGTGTCACAACGCCGAGTACACCAATGAATCCATTGCCTGTATTAGGAGTACTCGCCTTCATCGCGCTCGCCGCGCTGCTGATTGTCCAATTCACGCGGCGCAGTGCGTTGAAGAAACGCAACATTCAAGTTAGGCAGGAGCATCAGCGTACGCTCGGCATCATCCAGCAGCTGGATGAGGAATTGTCCCCGATGGCACAGCTATCCAGAGGTGAATCGCAGCGTGTCTTGCAAGCACTCAAGGAACGACATTATCAGCTGCTGCAGACGGCTAGTGCATTCAGCCAGGAGATAGGCGCATATAAGGTCGCGCGATGGGCGTCTAAGACGGATGATAAGCGGCTCGAGGAATTGGAGCGTCATGTGAAACAGTTCGCCGATGAGGCAGTGAATATCCGTTCGGCAATCGAGCAGCACCAGCAGGTTGAACGCGAGACGACGGACTTGTACGAGCAAGCTCAGCGGACCTGGAATGACGTGCGGACTAGATTGGATAATCATATCAAGGAGACGCAGTATCCATCTGTGCAGCTTAGTCAGCGGCTAGATGCACTGGGTGACGTCTTGCGGCGCTGCGGTGAGTCGATTCAATTCGATCCCATTAAGACGAAGCCAACATTGGAGCCGCTGCCGGCTCAGCTGGAGCAGCTGAGGCAGCATATCGCTTCCATACAAGCTAGCGCCAACGCCTTATCCGAGCTGCCCAACCAGCTGCAGGATACTAAAAAAAAACTTGACCAACTGATCCAGTCTGAACGCTTGACCTGTGCGGAGATTACGCCCTACGCATTCTACGAGGAGGTAGACGGTCAGTTAAGCAAGCTGAAGTCGGCCTTGCAGCAAGGTGATGTCGGAGGCGCGGCGAGTGCAGTGGATCGCTTCCGCGGGTGGATGGAGGATGCCATTCATCAGGTTACGAGCACGATCGACGCGCGCAATTGGAATACCACAGCGCTCCGTGATGTGAAGGGCAAGCTTAGCGCTTATTCGGACGGTACGATTGGCATGCTGGAGTCGAAGCTCCACGAGATAAGCCAGCAATATGATACCGGGCATACTGAGCCGATACGAACACAAATTAAGCGGATATCGGACAATCGCACATTGATCGCTGAGGAGATCGTGGACGCGACACAATGGAATGACGCATCGGTACAGCGATACCTGAAGGCCCAGGACACCTTGCAGCGGCACTTACAGCTGCTTGACGAGATGGAGACAGCGGTTGAATCGATTCAAGCGATGAAGCGGCAGCTGGATGAGCAGTTTGAAGCGCAGCGCAGCTTACTCGCGCAAGGCATGAAGCAATTCGACCAGGTGAGCTCGGATATGAAGCGGCATGATCTGCATACAGACGCGATACTGAGCGGATTGCAGTCGAAGGCGGAATATGCGCTCGAGGAGGCGCGGCAGCGGATCGATAGACCGCTCCGAAGCATGCCGGAGCTTATGACTGCGATGGATCAACTGTCCAGCGCGCTTGTGACCTTCACGGACGCCGTGAACCAGGCCATCCGGGATAAGCAGGCGGCGGAGCAGCGGATAGGCGAATTTAATCGCAGATATCAAGCTGAATTCACGAGATGCGGCAGATATATCAGCCAATCTCATTATCGCGACCAATTCAATAAATTGAATCATGGCGCTCAGCTGCTGTTAGGAACGAGAGATTACGCGACGCTCAGTACGCTGCTGGGTCAGGGCGAGCAGCTGCTGAAGGAGATGCGGCGGGAATATGAGCGGAAGCTAAGTCAGGAGCGGGCGCGTCAACGCGCGATCAGACACCATACTGGCGGATTTGGCGGCGGCTTCGGCGGTGGTGCGGGCGGCGGCTCACGCGGTGGAGGCTCCGGATGGGGCGGCGGCTCTAGAGGCGGCGGTGGCGGGTTCGGCGGCGGTTCACGAGGTGGCGGCGGCGGCTTCGGCGGCGGATCGCGGGGCGGCGGTGGAGGCTTCGGCGGCGGCTCGCGCGGCGGAGGTTCGAAGTGGTAGTCGGAGGATAGCAGAGAGGACCGTTCACAGATGGTGTGAACGGTCCTCTACTTCGATTGCTGTGCAATTGAATCAATTACATAATGCTGCGTACCTAAGACGTATTATTCCTTATTCAACTCAGCCTTGAGCGCAGCTAATTCATCATCAACTTCTGTTGCTGAGGAGCTCTTCATCAGCTCATTGAACTTATCGTCGATGGATTTGCCTTCGTCAGCGAGCTGATGGGCAGCTTCTGCTTCATCATGCATCTGCTGGATCTTCTCTTCCATCTTCGCGAAGCTGTCGACTAGATTGCTGCTGCCAACACCGCTCATCGTCTGTGTGATCTTCTTAGTCGCTTGCGCGGCTTGTGCTTGTGCGATCAGTGTGCTCTTCTGCGTCTTCATCTCTTCAACTTTATTCTTCATGTCCTGGAGCTGCTTGCGCAGCTTCTCGGAGGTCGCCTTCGCGTTGTCGTAGTTGATTTGCAGCTGGTCACGCTTATCGGAGTGTCTCTTCTTGTCGAGAAGCGCTTGGCGAGCGAGTTCATCCTCGCCCTTGGCAATTGCAGCACGCGCTTGTTGGTCGCGCTTCTCAACGGTGTCGATGGATTCCTTAAGCTCACGTTCGAATCGCTTCTCAACCGCCATCTGTGTAGTGACTGCGGCTGTTACCTTGGCAATATCATTGTCCAGCTCGCGGAGAATTTGCTCAATCATCTTCACAGGGTCCTCTAATTTGTCCAATGCGGCATTCGCATTAGCCTTACCAATTCTGAATAAGCGTTGGAAAAAGCTCATACTTGCTCCTCCTTATTAATTAGGATTGTGTACCGGCCTCAGTCCTAGCGTTAGCCGCTTGTATAGGTATACGCAGCAGCAGTCTCCCGGTTTCAATTGATGAATTATATCCCATTATACTAAAAGATAACCAGAGTAGCGAGTGTTTGGCGAGCACTTTGTATGCGCGGATAGCAGAAGCCGGCCCACCATCTGGTAAGCCGGCTTCTGTCTTGTCGGTTAGAACCCGTAACCGCAATCCACTGTACATGTATTGCTCTTAGAGCTTGTTAAGAAGAGGCAGCCTCGCTTGCCTCTTCCTCCTCTTCTTCCTCTTCCTTCGCACCGCGAGGTACTGTAACGGAAGCGAGCAATTGATCGGGTAGTGTGACTAAGACGATATCGCCGGGTAGATCTACCTGCTCGGCGATTAGCTTGTCTCCTACTCCGAGATTCGTGATATCAATTTGAATGAGTGGAGGTATCGCAGCAGGCATGCCCTCCACTTCGATGAATGTCTCTTGTGTCTGCAATACGCCGCCTAATTTCACACCTGCGGCAGTTCCTACGTATTCGATTGGAACCTTCATGCGGATGAGCTGATTCATGCGCACTTGTTGGAAATCGATATGAATCAACTCTCCAGAAGCGCGATCACGTTGTATATCTGCAAGTATAACCGGCACCTTGCCTGCACCCTCTACGTTCAGATCGATCAATTCCGTTCTGCCTGTGCGCAGTAATCGTTGGATCTCTCTAGTAGACACGGTTACTGCGATCGATTCCCTGTCACCGCCATAGACTACGCCTGGCAGTTGACCGGATGCGCGCAGCATGCGCATACCAGAACGGGTTGTCTTACTTCTTCGTGAAGCGTCAAAACACTGTCTCACGGACAATCTCCTCCTAATTGAAACGTCAGCTTGGGTTCGCCATTCTTACGTCCCTACAGGCACCGACTTTGCCAGCGGATAGTTCGTTCCCGCTATAAGGGTAATACGCGGATATGCGGTTACTTATCATGTACTCTATTAGTATACTAAATTTTAGAGCTGATTCCAATTCTGTTAGCTGAACCCTTCTTCCATTATCGAAAATCATACTCATTTTTCCGCAGTTTATGTTTTCTCATGTATAATGAATAGAGTTTATTACATACTTGGTCCTGGAGGTAAGCGGAATGACTGCAGTGTTGAATTTTGCCCATAGGGGTGCGGCGGGTTACTGCCCTGAGAATACAATGGCAGCGTTCAATCATGCGATTGAATTAGGGGCAACGGGGATTGAGACCGATGTGCATATGACGGCTGACGGGAAGCTGGTGCTCATTCATGATGAGACGCTCCAGCGGACGACGGGTTCGCCGAAGTGGGTCAAGGATATTGAGCTTGCTGAATTGAAGGAGCTGGATGCGGGCTCCTGGTATGACCCTACATTCCAGGGAGAGCGGGTGCCGGAGCTGAATGAATTGTTAGCGCTCATCAAGCGGACGAAGCTTGTTGTTAATCTGGAGCTCAAGAATACTTATGTGTCCTACCCGGGATTGGAAGAAGCGCTCATAGAGGCAGTTGGACAATATGATCTGGCTGATCGTGTGATCATTTCGAGCTTCAACCACTATTCCCTGGTGAAGTGCAAGCAATTGGCACCGGAGATTCGAACTGGGATTCTCTACATGGAGGGTCTCTATGAGCCTTGGGATTATGCGGCGACGACCAGAGCGGACGCGCTTCATGCCTTCCACCACGCGGTACAGCCGGAATTGGTCGCTAAGGCGGCTACACACGGCATTGTGTATCATCCTTGGACAGTGAATGATCCGGTTGAGATGCGAAGGCTGGTTGATGCGGGAGTGGCGGGTATTATAACGGATTATCCAGATCGACTTGCAGAAGTTCTGAATCAATAAATGGTACAAGCGCCAGACGAGAGGAGAGCGTTGACGCGATGAAATTTATTCATACTGCAGATTGGCATCTTGGCAAGCTGGTGCAAGGCGTATACATGACGGAGGATCAGCGGCATGTGCTGAATCAATTGGTTGACACGGTAGAGCGCGAGCGCCCGGATGCGGTTGTGATTGCAGGTGACCTGTATGATCGCGCGATACCGCCAATCGAGGCGGTTGAGCTGCTCGATGAGCTTCTCGAACGGCTGGTGATCGACCTGCGTACACCGGTGCTTGCCATTGCTGGCAATCATGATAGCCCAGACCGTGTGAACTTCGCATCCAAGATACTGGAAGCTAGAGGCCTGCATCTGGTTGGCCAGCTGCGTCCGGATTTCCAGCCGGTCGTGCTGAACGACCAGTATGGCGAGGTTCACTTCCACCTGGTGCCCTATTCCGATCCGGCCCAAATCCGCCATCTTCTGCAGGATGAGGAGATTCGTACGCATGACGATGCCATGAAGGCTGTGATTGACCGGATCGTGGAGCAGATGAAGCCAGACGCGAGGCATGTATTGATTGGACATGCTTTCGTCACACCTGGCGGCGAGGCGAGACCGAATACGAGTGAATCGGAGCGGCCGCTAGCGATCGGCGGAGCGGAGCATGTCCGGGCGGATCACTTCGAGCCGTTCCATTACACAGCGCTGGGCCATCTGCATCAAGCGCATTATGTTGCGCAGGAACATATCCGTTATGCGGGATCGCCGCTGAAGTATTCGATTTCGGAGGAAACCCATAAGAAGGGCTTCCTCATGGTTGATATCGATGCTGAGGGCCGTGCAACAATCGATAAGCGCCACTTCCATGCGCAGCATGATGTAAGACGAGTGGTGGCTTATATAGAGGATATTGAGACCAACCATCCGATCAATCAGGATTATGTGTTCGTCACCTTGCTTAACGAGAATCCAGTCCTATTCCCGATGGAGAAGGTCCGCGCTGTCTATCCGAACGCGCTGCATGTAGAGCGTCGTATGCACATATTGAGCCCAGACGATGGAGCGGCAGAGGGAATGATGGACGCTAGACGCAGGGAAGCTGATCCGTCGGAGCTGTTCGCCGCATTCTACCAAGAAGTGAAGGGCCAAGCGCTCGCTGAGGATAAGCGAAGGCTGTTCGCGGATACCTTAGCGATTGTCCAGCGTGAGGAGGGGGTAGAATGAGACCGGTCAAGCTGACGATGACAGCATTCGGGCCTTATCGCGACTCAGAGACGATAGACTTTACTAAACTGGAAGACAAACGGATCTTCGTGATATCCGGCAGCACGGGGGCAGGGAAGACGACCATCTTCGATGCCATTTGTTATGCCCTCTATGATGGCGCCAGCGGCGAAGACCGCGCGGAGACGAGGATGCTGCGCAGCCATTATGCGGAGGATGATGTGCACACCTCAGTTGAGCTCGTCTTCGCGATTGGCAGACGAACGTACCGCGTATTCCGTCAGATGGGGCACCGTAAGGGAACGAACAAGAGCGAGACTGGCGAGAAGTCAGAGCTATATGAGCTTACATCCGGCCAGGACGTACCAATCGCGGAACGCTTCCTTAAGAAGGAAGTGAATGAACGGCTGGAGGCGATTCTCGGTCTGACGAAGGAGCAGTTCAGCCAGATTGTGATGCTGCCACAAGGAGAGTTTCGCAAGCTGTTAACCTCAGACACGGATAATAAGGAAGAGATTCTGCGACGAATCTTCCGTACACAGCTGTATGAACGACTGGAACAGCGGTTCCAGCAGGACAGCAAGGAGCTGAAGGATCAGCATCGTGATGCGAAGTCACGTCTGGATGTGCAATTGCTGCAGGTTCGAGAGGCATTGCCAAGCCGTGAGGGCTCGGAGCTGGCGCAGACGCTGGAGCAGGCAGTCTATAGTCCGGGACAAGTGATTGCCGGCTTAACGGGTGAGGCTGATTATTATTCGCGGGTAAGCGAGTCTGTTGTGGCACGCAGAGTGCAGCTGCTGGCAGCGGAGGAGCAGCAGCAATTAAAGCTGCGTGAAGCGATCGCTATGAATGAGCGCATAGACGCGCTCGAATCGAAGCGGCAGCTTCGCGCAGAGCTGGAGCTTCAGCAAGCCGCCATTCAGGCGCGTGAGCAGCAGCTCCAGCTGGCGGAACGAGCGGCGCGGATCGAGCCTTATGCGGAGCAGGTCGAGCAGACCATCGGCGAGCTTGAGAAGAAGCAGGTCCAGGTTGATACGATGACGCGTGATATCGAGGTTATCCAGCAGGAGCTCGGATTGGCACAGCAGACGCATCGCGCGGAAGCTGCGCGCGAGCCTGAGCGTAAGGCGCAGGAGCTGGAGCTGCAGCGATTGACGGAGATGGCGCAGGTTGTCCGTACGCTGGATACGCAGCGTGGCCAGCTTGATCAGCTGCAGCTAATCGCCAAGGAGCACCAGACCAATCACGTGAAGCTGACCCAACAGATGAGCAATAATCGAGAGAAGAAGCAGGCGATCACCACACAGATCAAGGAGCTCGAGGCCGGGACGGCTATGCTGCCGGACAAGCTGCGGGCATTGGAGCAGCTAAGGCAGCAGCATAAGGCATTGAAGGACAGGCTGCTGCTCGAACAGCAGCTGAAGGATTTCACTGTGAAGCAGGGAGAGTTCGATAAGTCGTTGACTGCGCTTCGCAGCGAGCATGACCGAGTCGAGCAGTTATGGCTGGACGGACAAGCGAGCCTGTTAGCTGCTCATCTGCATGATGGTGAGCCGTGTCCGGTATGCGGGAGCACCGAGCATCCGAACATCGTGGTGTCGTCAGATTCACTCCCCTCTCGAGAAGCGCTTATGCAGGTCAAGGATCAGGTGAGACTGCTGGAGCAGGAGCTTAGCGCGGTTAGCGCCCAGGTGGCTGCAACACGAACAAGCTGGGAGAATAGCTGCGAGTCAGCGGCTGAATTTGGCGCGGAGGCCTCGGAAGATCCAGCATCGCAGCTTGCTCGTATTGAGCAGCAAGGCAAGCGCATGCGCGCAGAGACAGAGCAGCTTGAGCAGTCTCATACGCTGCTTGGTCAGCTTAGGTTAACCATCGATAAGCTGGAGCAAGAGCATGAGGAATGGCTCAGACAGCGGGAGCAATTGAATGAAGCGATGCAGCAGAATGCAGTAGAGATCAGCAGACGTGAGTCTGCGCTGGACGCGGAGCTGGCCAGAATCCCTGAGCCGCTCCGCACGCCAGAACGGCTGGAGCGTCATACCCAGCAAGAGCGCCGCCAGCATGAGCAGCTTGCCGCGGCCTGGGCAGCCGCAGAGCAGCAGCATCACCATTGGACGACGCGAGCCGCTGAAGCGCGTGCCAGCTTGGAGCAGCTGCAAGCCCAGCAGCGCGAGCTTGCGGAGAAGCTCAGAGCTGTTCAGGAACGTCTAGCGATGGAACTGGCCAAGGCCGAATTCCCTTCAATCGAAGCCTACGTAGCTGCTGTGATGCCGGAAGCGCAACGTCATTCTTATAGGCTGGAGATTGATGCATATCGCCAACAGCTAGCTGCGCTGATTCAGCAGATTACTGAGCTGGAGCAAGCGATCGATGGGAGATCACGGGCAGATGTGGAGGGGCTCAGGCAGGAGCTTGGGGCAGTTAAGCAGGAGCTTGAGAACATACAGTCTGAGCTGCATACCGCCGATCGCTATCGGCAGGAGGCGCAGCGACTGCGCGGCGCTGTCCTTACGGCGAATGACGAGCTCAAGCGAGCAGAAGTCGAACTGGAGCGAGTACTCGACATCTATCATATGATGAAGGGCGATAACGCGCTGAAGATTTCATTCGAGCGATATATCTTAATCGAATTCCTCGAGCAAATCCTACATGCGGCGAATGTCAGATTGCAACAGCTGTCCAGCGGGCAGTTCACCTTGCTGCGCAGTGAGCGCTTGGAGACGCGGGGCAAGCAGAGCGGTCTCGGACTAGATGTGTACGATGCATATACAGGGCAGAATCGTGATGTGAAGTCGTTGTCCGGCGGAGAGAAGTTTAACGCGTCGCTCAGCTTGGCTCTGGGGATGACCGATGTCATTCAGGCTCATCAAGGCGGCATAACAATCGAGATGATGTTCATTGACGAAGGCTTCGGCTCCCTGGATGAGGAGGCGTTGAATAAAGCGATAGCTACGCTCGTGGATCTGCAGCGAGCTGGTCGGATGATTGGTGTCATCTCACATGTCACGGAACTGAAGCAGGCTTTCCCAGCAGTTCTTGAGGTCCATAAGACCAAGGAAGGCTTTAGTCGCACGGAAATCGCCATTAAATAGTACTTATACGAAAATAGAGAATAGAACTGGTTCTACCGGTTCTATTTTTTTGTGTGAGGAAGAGGAATATGTCAGACCTTGTCGAATGAAAAGAAAAGGAAATAATTCAGAGTAAGCATTCTTATTTAGTCAGATAAGGAGAAGAAGATGAACGCTTATAGTAGAATCTCCATCGGTCTGATCCTATTCATCGCAATCGGCTTCCTATTGATTCCTATACAAGCGATGGCTGCGAATAAGCCGGGACTGCACTATGTGTCGGAATGGGAGATTCATTGGGTGGAGGGTGATACACCGTCCGATAGCATTGCGCGCGCCTTGAAGCTAGATCCTGATTCTATTACAGACTGGGTTGAAGTGGATGCCAGGGCGCCTATACCTACTCGTCCAGAGGGGGTATTCTCAGCATGGGTTAAGCTCGAGCTGCCGCTGATCGAGTCGCAGCAGTCGGGTATATTCCTCGATACCTTATATGCGCAGAATTTCAAAGCATTCTTGAATGATCGACTCGTGTATACATCAACTAGGGATTACTTGTATTATGAGAATCGCTTGCTCATTCCACTCCAACCGAGCGATTCCGGCCAGAATCTGTACATTCTCGTATCCAGCAACAGCACGCTGCATCCGACCCTCGGCATTGGGAATATCAATTACATTGGCGATTATCAGGACATGCTGTCGATCTATATGAAGACAGATCTCCCGATTCTCATGCTGGGCGCCTCGTTATTGCTGCTGGGCGTGCTGTGCTGTCTATGCTCGCTGTTCCTAGATAAGAAGCGCATGCCTATCGGCATATCGCTCGGTGGTGTCCACTTCTTCTCGGGCATGTTATTCATAACCTATTCGCCTTTCATGTTCATGTTCTTCCCGAGCTTCGGCGAGTTGTTCCAGGCGCTGTTCGATCTTGCGCTGCTCTTCGTCATCACGGCCTTCTTGTACTTCTTCGAGCTGATCTTCGGACCTGGTAAATTCTCGGTGATCAAGTACATGCGGGTATTCCAAACCTGGTATTCCATCCTTACCATTACTCTGTTGCTTGTGAATATCATCTCTTCGTACCGATTTATAGAGTTGTATTACACGATATCCGTTCATATCTTCGGTGTCCTGCTGTTAATCGAGCTGGTGTACGTCAGTATAGTGGCGCTTCTGCGCGCCTTCAAGCGGGATCCGGACGCGGTGCTCTTCTCGGCGGGAATCGGCTGCCTCGTGCTGATGATTATGCTGGACATGGTATTGTCCTATACGATCGACTTCTATAACTTCGTCTATTGGCGCTGGGGCATTCTAGGCTTCCTCATTGCGCAGTTCGTGCTGCTCGGACGAAGACTTGCCAGTGATCATCGCGAATTGATTAATTATTCCAAGCGTCTGGAGCTGTTCAATCAACAGCTGCAGCGGACGGAGAAGATGGAGATCATCAGTGAGCTTGCCGCATCCATCGCGCATGAGGTCCGTAATCCACTCCAGGTAACACGCGGATTCCTTCAGCTATTCTCGAGCAAATCTGTCGGGAAGGACAGGGGGCAGATGCAGCTAGCGATGAATGAGCTGGACCGAGCGACAGAGATCATCAGCGACTTTCTTACCTTCTCGAAGCCGGAGCTGGAGGAGATGCGTGTATTGGATGTGAAGGAGGAGCTGGGTCAGATCGAGGGCATTATTGTGCCCCTGACACATATTAACGGCGGCACCTTAATTATCGAGATGGTTCCACGACTGCACATATTCGGCAATTCCTCGCGGTTCAAGCAGGCACTGATTAACATCATTAAGAACAGTATTGAAGCGTTCACGGAGCAGGGGCGAATTGTCGTTAGTACGAATCAAGAGGATGGCGAAGTTGTTATTCGCATACAGGATAACGGAGTAGGAATGACGGAGCTGGAGATCACCCGAATAGGAGAGCCGTATTTCTCGACGAAGACGAACGGCACAGGGCTGGGGATGATGGTTACCTTCCGTATTGTCGAGCTCATGCAAGGTCAGTTGACGTTCGCCAGCACGAAGGGGGTCGGGACAGTTGCAACGCTGCGGTTCCCCATCTACCAGGAACAAGAAGAAGGAAGACCATCATAGGTCTTCCTTCTTCGATTGCTACATCCATGTAGAATTAGGTTTGACATCGATTGTACTTACCGCGGGGCCAGCAGGCACTACCAGATAGAATTCGGATTGCGACTCTTGGACTGCTGTAAGCTTGAAAGAGTCTGGAATCTTGATGTTGAATGCTTCCATAATTGCCGATTTGGGATCGCTGAGCAACTTGGCCTTAAAGGATGAATCCTCCCAGGCTTTCTCGATAATTTCCTTCTTCAAATCCTTGACTGACGACATTGCATTCACCTCACGATTATATTGGATATTACTAGAATACTTGTATAATCCAGCATTATCCTAATTGCTAGTATAGCATGACTTTACAACATATTCTATGAATTTTACATATTTTTGGATTCTTGCTGCAGCCAGTAATGTAACCCGCCTTCGAGACGATGCCTACGGTCTTTACTGATCTGATCAGCGATCCTGCGCAGGTCATCAATCAGGTAGTAATGGAAGCTTGTAAGAGAGGCAGATCGATGGCTGATCGAGAGTTTACTTAACTGGTTATGATGCGACTGCGCACAGGACAGATAAGCCTCCATCGCATCTGTAGTATAGATAGCTTGCCGCACGTAATCGTCTGTCCATTCCTCATCACTTATGCTTCGCTCGGCTCGGATGAGCGACAGCCAGGCATTACGATTCCCCTCCTCCAGATCGATCTCCCAATCCGCCAGATCATCAGACAGCTGCAGCGTAGCCAGCACAAGATCGATCGCCAGTTCGGCCTCCTCCAACAGCTCCTCCTGGTCGCTCAATGCACATAGCGCTGCTGCTGTCAGCTTAAGCGGACTGGACTTATGCGCGAGTGACCGCAGATCATTCCAAGGTCTCTCCAATGATCGTTCCGTTGATACGGCACTCGCCCAATCCGACACATATCGCCCATAATGCTGCCAGACAGCGGAATGACCAGCCAGTAACGCTTGATAGCGATTCATCAGCTGCAGGTTGCATAAGCCAGCGAGCGGCAATAAGTGGCTGTGGAGGTTCGAGGGCGAGTCCATCACATCGTCGATTATAAAATAATGCATCATGCCGAACAGATTACCCAGCGCCAACTGATCACAATCATCCTCGCTCACTTGCAGGCATTCAGAGAGCCAATAAGGCAGCAGACAGCAGATGTGATTGTCCTTATGCACCTCCCTAGACTGATCAATTTTCTCCAGCATGGACAGTCCGAGCTGAGCGGACGGAGCAGGGAAATCATTGATTTGACGCTTCGCCTGCAGATACACATAGTCTACTCGATTCTGATAAAGTTGCAACCATTGCATGAGCAACACCTCCGATTACACTTCGCTATACTCTATCATACACGTATGGTCGAATATTACAATTTCCGCTATACTAGCTAGAGACGATTACGTAAGGTAAATTTAGACGAGGAGCGCTGTCATTGTCGAATATAGGGTCTTGGCTGCGAGGGTCGCTGAAGGAATGGCTGCTCGCTTCTCTTATTGTATTCGTAGTGCTGGGAGGGACAACCTTCTATGTATATCCGATTTATTATGGGTTCGACGCGCCTGGCGAGATGGTTGCCCTGGAGGATATCGGAATTGCCAGCAGTGTCCACTTCGTTACGGTATACAGCGGTATAACGGAGACGATAATCGAGCGCTATCAGGTCGAGCTGCAATTGGACGACGAGGCGATCTTCTATCGTCTGGATCCCTATTTTGCCAATTATGATTGGGACCTGCTCGCTGAGTATCGTGAGGACACGATTATGAATGCCTATGACCTCTTGCTTGAGGAAGCCGGCTACGAGGAAGAGCTTGAATCAGGGGAGGAGCTGTCGACCAGATTGGAGGAGCTGCTGGCGAACACAACGGAATTCTATGGAGACTCCCTCGGCCTGATGGTGGCGATTGGCTTGCATGAGGAGCTGCATCAATATGATTACTCCGCAGGCGGACAATATGTAATAGCCGGAACTGGAACGATGGAAGAGGATGCTAGTGTCGGATCCATCGGCGGTCTTGAGCACAAGCTCGTCCTAGCGGAACGAGAAGGCGTCACACACTTCTTCATTCCCCAGGATGAGGCCTTATATGAAGAGGATAGCAATGTAGTCGAGGCAGCGCGCGTAGCGCGTGAACGTGAGCTGTCAATGGAGATCATAGCAGTCTCAACACTGGCGGAGGCGATCCACTATCTGGATCGATTAATCGGTGTGTCTGGGTCAGAGGAGGTCAGCTTATGAAGGACAACTCGCTTATGGTGGGGAGAATTCACTTCCTGATGCTGGCTGCCAATCTTACTGTATGCGTACTGCTGCTCCTTACGAATAGCGTTTATTATTATAGAACCGATCTCTTCTATATGCATCTTAGTCAATTGGATCTGACTGTGACGGCTATGAATAAGAGCTTCTTCATACTAGTTCATCTATCATTTCTCGTCTGGATGTATCAGGTTCACAGCACGATTAATCGCATGAAGTCCAATTATGCGATCAGCGAAAGCGACTTTCTCGTGCAGATGCTCCCCGTTGTTCAACTATGGGGAATTGGCGCGGTGCTGGCGCAAATCCGAACATTGTTCCGGGAGCACCCGTTACTGCAGCGGCGATCAGACAGACTCAAAGCCTTTATACCGCTCATCTATATTAGCTATCTGGCGTCTTGGGCTGGCTATTATGTTATGCATCAATCCGGCGGGATAAGCATGGAAGCTACACTGGTGGTCAGTGTAATCTTCGTCGTCATGAATATGGTGTATATGTCCGCTCTTCATCTCATCAGTCAAGGTGTATATGTCATGATGGCGCAGCCTGTTGTCGATGAGCCTCCGCAGTTAGCACCAGATCTGTCGCACGCTGAGCGCGAGGATACCGACTTACAAGAAGTCCTGCCGGATCTGCCGCTGGCTGCTCGGGGCATTCGGCTGGCCGCGAGCTTGATAGACTCTGTTATATTCATGATCGCTGTCTCCATCGGTCTGATGATCGGTGCCATGGCGCCGGAGGATGACACAGATTTTTTCATGATCCTATTCGCATTATTAGCTATGCTGCTCTACATGGTGCTGTACGCGCTGCATGTCAGTTGGACCGGACAATCGCTCGGCAAGCAGCTGTTAGGGATACGCATCGTAAGGTTGGAGACCGGTCAATCCGGAGGCTTCTTATATAATTTCTTCCTGCGCAGCTTCGTCAATGGGATTATAGGCGGATTCGTACCGGCATATAGCTTAGTGGATTATTGCTTTATCTTCTCTTCAGATCGACGTTGTCTTCATGATCGATTGGCAGGTACAATAGTGATTAACGAGCGGAGGGCCGCCGCAGCGAGGAGGGAGCTTGATGAAGCAGCCGGAAGCTATCGAACAGAAGCATGACGAAGTAGAAGAACACGAAGCGGAAGACGAATGGACAGAGGCCGACTTCCTCGACGATGACGAGGAGGAGGAGGCACCGCCGGCCTACCGAATTTGGGTGAGACGAGCGATGCTGGTCTTAGTGGCGATTGCGCTGGTAGGCAATGTGCTGGCGGCAATTCCCTTAATCTTTAATCTGAATGTGATTCAGTTTATTAAGAAGACCAACGAGCTCTCACAGATCGAAGCGTTACAGCTGTATAAGCAGGCCATTGTCATTGTGAAGTCTGCTGACAGCAAGGGAACGGGCTTTAATATCGACCCCAGTGGCGTTATCATCACGAATGCGCATGTAGTAGATGCTTCGGATACAGCAGTAATCGGCTTCGAAGATAAGCGAACCTTCCATGCGCGAGTCGTCGCTCGGGATGATGAGCATGATCTAGCCGTGCTTCAAATCGATGAAGCGCCGACTGTGCCGCTCCCGGTGCTTGAGTTGTCGGAGCAGCCGACCTATACAGAAGGGGAGCAAATTTATTATATCGGCAATCCTTACTTCTTCCATCATATTATAGGTGAGGGATATGTGCACAGCATCGTTCAATCTGGGACCAGGGCATCTCCCGTAATAGCCTTGATTGCTCCGATCTACAAGGGCAATAGCGGCAGTCCGGTCATCAATCAGGAGGGCGAGGTAATAGCTGTTGTGTATGCGACCTCGAGCATTCCATCGGGTAATGACAAGCTTAAGGTTGGACTGGCTGTTCCGATTGCGGACCTGAAGCGAATATGGCCTGAGCGGGAATAGTTTTACTTAAACTGTCCAATTGTGCAGCGCCAAACGATGCGTTATGATGAGGGAAGCAGGGTAAGGACTAAAAAGCGGGGTGTATGCGTATGACAGAGAACAAAGAGGTCAAGAAGGTTTCGCTGGCTGAGGCGGCTAAAGCCATGCTGGCACAGAAGAAGCAAGCGGCGGCAGCGAACCAGCAATCGGTCAAATCCAAGAACACATCCGTCCAAACGATGAAGAGCCAGATTAATAAGAAACCGAATAATCAAGCGAGACGCACAGGCGGCTCCTAGGCTTGATTATTACAAGAGGAGCGGGCCGAGCGGCCCGCTCCTCTTGTGGTAGGACTTATGGAAACGACATACATCGTATATTATTCGACATTTAAGTGGACATTTCGACAGGAATATGGTATAAAAGAACTAATGAAATTAGGCATTTGTGTTTATGTGGATCATTATTTATGTAACAATAATCACAATGGTTAAAGGCAAAACTAGCGAAAGCTGGTGACGCAAAGCTAGAGGGGCTTCATGATCGATGTTCTTCGCAGATCTAGTCGTAGATCATATGCCAGCCAGCTACCGCTTTAGGGCTTGCACGCAGAAACCTTGAGGCAGAGGTTTCTTTTTGTTATCTGAATCAATTTCATAAAGGCCTAAGCAGCTAGAATGGGAACTATATATTGATCTGAACGATCCACTCTGTCAATATATAGTCTCTGCTAAGAGGTTTTGCGTATTTATGAAATTGATTTACCTATACAGGAATCCATACTGGCCATGGAGGTGCACATCATGAATGGTACAGCTACTGATACTTCCGTGTTAAATCGTAGGATACTTCGTATTTATTGGTTGATTATTATACTAACCGCAATTGTGGGCTTAACTGTCCTCACAATCGATTTCTTATTGGGTGGCGATCAGCAGGTTATCCTGGCTCGAGCACTGAATTTTATCGTGAAGCCATTGACCTGTATGCTGCTGCTTGCAGCCGTTGGCGAATGGATGATGCGCCGGCACAACTGGATGGCTTCATATGCTGGGATGATTGTCAGCAATCTGCTGCCGATTATACTGATCGTCTTCTTCACGGAGGTCAAGGGCGTACAATTCTCGCTGCTCTTTGGAGTAATGGCTTCTGCGTTATACTATAAACAGAGCAAGGTGATCCTATCTTCAGTCTATGCCGGGCTCGCAATCTTGGTATTGATGGCTGTGTATGCGCCATTCCGGAATCAGATGGATTTGCTGACGGTTATATTCAGTTTCGTGTGCATCTCTTGCTTCACTTTATTGGCGAACGCGATTCTCCAGGAAGGCTCCCGATTGCGGAGTGACTTGAGGCAATATGAAGAGGATCATAAGATGTTGGTCGCGGATGTGATAGAGAAGGACTATATCACGAAGAAGGACACCTTAACCCAGGCGTATAATCGCTTGGCTTTCGATGAGCTGTTAGGAGCATTGAGCAGTCGGGATTACATCTTCACCTTGGCGATATTCGATGTGGACGACTTCAAGCACATTAACGATACATACGGTCATCTAGCTGGTGATAAGGTGCTCATCAGTTTAGCGGATTGTGTCACCCGCTCATTGCCTGCCGACGATTACTTCTTCCGCTATGGCGGAGAAGAGTTCGTGATCATCTACTTTGAGAAGAGCCCGCAAGAGACGATAGTATTATCGGAGCAGCTTCGTCAATCGCTTGAACAGATGAGGGTGCCAGAGCTTGGAGATAGGCATATTACGATAAGTATGGGGCTTGCCGAGCGCAAACTCGGTCAGTCGATCGAAGACCTCCGTCAGGTAGCCGACCGATTGCTCTATCAAGCGAAGCGGTTAGGGAAAAATCAGGTGCAATATGAAGAGCAGCAGCCTCAATAGGCTGGGCTCTTTTTTCTTGTGTATTTTTCTTATGCGACAATGGATGGTATATTATGGGTAGAGTGTCTAATCTCCATTAGATTGGATGTGTGAGAATGAGCATAAGCATGAGGCTAAGGAGTCTGGCTGTCCTCTGTCTAGGTATAGTGTTAATTGGTGGCTGCAGCAAGGCGCCTGAGCCTGCGAATGATCAAGCCGTGAGCCGCCAAGACGACAAGGCTAGCCAGGATAGTCAACAAGGACAAGATTACAATAGCGAAAATAAGACTTCTAATCAAGCTGAGACTAAAGCTGAGCCGCTGGACCCAATGAAGCTGCGCTTCGAGGAGGCTTTCGCTGATCTGCGCTTCGATACCCCGGTTGGTGTGAAGCATGCAGGCGACGGCAGCGGGCAGCTATACGTGGTGGAGCAAGCAGGCCGCATTCAGTTGATTAGCGCTGCCCAGCCAGTCAAGCGATTATTTCTTGATCTGACAGATATCGTCTCCAGCAAGGGCTGGGAGCAAGGGTTACTGGGGCTCGCCTTCCATCCGGAATACGAGCATAATGGCAGGTTCTATGTCAACTATACAACGAGTAATTCGACGATCATTGCAGAATATACACGAAGTGAAGTTGATCCTGAGCAGGCGGATCGCAGCAGTGGCCGCGTGCTTCTGACATTCAAGCAGCCGTATGATAATCATAATGGCGGCGAGCTTGCCTTCGGTCCGGACGGGTATCTGTACATTGCGGTTGGCGACGGTGGGTCGGGAGGTGATCCGGATGGCCATGGCCAGAATCGGAAGACGCTGCTCGGCAGCATTCTGAGGATTGATGTAGATGACAAGACGGATCAGCTCGCTTATGGCATTCCGCAAGATAATCCGTTCGTCCATAATCAGGAGGGCTACAGAGAGGAAATCTACGCGTATGGACTCCGCAACCCATGGAGAATGAGCTTCGACACGCAGACAGGCAGGCTGTGGGCGGCAGATGTCGGTCAGAACCGCACAGAGGAAATTAATATCATTCACAAGGGGCATAATTATGGCTGGAACGTGATGGAGGGGCCTGCTTGCTATCGGCAAGACAATTGCGAGACCGAAGGTCTCACTCTGCCTGTGTGGTCGTACGGCGCGACTGAACGCGGCGCTTCGATTACAGGAGGGTATGTGTACCGGGGATCCGCCATTCCGCCGCTCAGCGGCATGTATATCTTCTCGGATTTCATGGATGGCCGAATATGGGCACTTGCTGGAGAAGATGCCGAGTCAGCTGTAGTCTATGAGCTCGATCAGAATCTGACGGGCATTACTTCGTTCGGAGTCGATGAGAACGGTGAGATATACGCTTGTCTATATGACGGAACAATTTACATGCTCCAATATAAGGAAGGAGAATAATGTCGAAAAAAGTGATTTTCCTTTTGACAAATCCTGACCTGTCCACTAGGATAATAATGATTACAAATAGATAAAGCTCAGATAGGAGAGGGTTACAGATGAGAAAGCTGTTACTGTTAGTATTATCGATGGTGCTGGTGATCAGTGTTCTGGCAGCATGCGGAGGCAATGAGAAGAAGGAGAAGAGCGGTGATGACAAGAAGCGTATCGCGCTTGTCCTGCCTGAGAAAATCGGTGTGAATCCGTTCTTCGCCCTGATGGATGAGGGCTTGCAGAAGGCGGCAGCCGATTTCAATGTTGAGGTTAAGACAATCGAATCTACAGATCCGGCTTCCATTGAACAGAATTTGCGTACAGCGGTTGCTGAAGACTATGACTTGATCATAACGGCTACCTTCCAGATGGAGGACGCGCTCAATAAGGTGGCTCCTGAGAACCCGGACAAGCCGTTCGCTATTATTGATACCGTCGTGGATCAACCGAATGTTCGCAGTGTTGTGTTCCGCGAGCATGAAGCGGCGTACCTGCTCGGAGCAGCTGCTGGCCTAGCGACGAAGACAGGCGTTGTCGGTAACGTGGTCGCTATGGAAGTGCCGATCATGCAGAAGTATATAGTTGGCTTCGCTGAAGGTGCAGCGTCTGTGCGTCCTGATGTGAAGATCGAGATCAATTACGTGAACAGCTTCGACGACCCGGCAACGGCTAAGGAGCTTGCGATTCTGCAGCATTCCAAGGGCGCTGACTTCGTGGCAGGGATGTCTGCTGTAGGTGACCTGGGCGTATTCGATGCTGCTAAGGAGAAGGGCTTCTATACGTCGGGACAAGATACGGATAATACGGGCATGGATCCAGAGCACGTCGTATTGTCACAGTTGAAGGGAACCGATGCGGTCACGTATGAGACTGTGAAGGACTTCGTGAATGAAAGTGAGTTTGCGTTCGACATTCGCGATTACGGCTTGAAGGAAGGCGGAGTTGGTCTAACGTATGTAACACATGAGAGCGAGACGCCGCTGAATGATTTCATTGGACAAGCTGTGATTGATCAGCTTAAGGTGATTAAGGATGATATTATCGCAGGCAAGATCGTCGTGACGAATGCGATGGCGCAATAAGAATTAGAGTATGACTGCGATAGATGAACCGGCTGCAGCGCGCAGCCGGTTTCCTACGCTTTCAGGCGAAAGGAAGGCGAACATGCGATGCTGCTTACGATGGAGAAGATCACGAAACGATATGGAGAACTGACAGCGAATAATGGGATTGATTTCTCGTTGTCAGAAGGCGAGATCCATGCGATCGTCGGTGAGAATGGAGCGGGGAAGACTACCTTGATGCGCATCCTGTATGGGATGGAGCAGCCTACCTCCGGTGTCATCCGAATAGCAGGCAGGGATGTGCAATTCAACAGCCCGGCGGATGCGATCGCTAACGGAATTGGCATGGTGCATCAGCACTTCATGCTGTTCCCAACATTCACCGCGGCCGAGAATATCGTGATCGGCCGCGAACCGGGCTCCGCTCTGCAATTCGACCGCAAGAAGGCGGAGCAGATCACTCTGCAGCTATGCGAGCAATACGGTATGCGGGTGGATCCAAGGCAGACGGTCGGCAGAAGTCCACTCGGTGTGCAGCAGCGTGTAGAGATACTGAAGGTGCTGTATCAAGGCGCTAAGGTAATTATATTAGATGAGCCGACTGGTGTTCTCACGCCAATCGAGGTGAAGGAGCTGCTCGAGGCGGTGAAGGCGCTCGCTGAGCAGGGCAAGAGCTTCATCCTGATCAGTCATAAGCTGAACGAAGTGATGGATGTGGCAGATCGCATAACGGTGCTGCGTGATGGTGTTGTAACGGGCACGATGGCTCGTGAAGATACGAATATTGCGCAGCTGTCCAGATTGATGGTCGGCCGAGAGCTTGCTCAGCTTGCGCGTACGCCAGCCACGCCGGGGGCACAGAGGTTAGGGCTCGAGCAAGTCACCTATCGCGGCAGCAAGGGGAAAGCGCTTCTTGATCGCATCAACCTAGAGGTCAGAGCCGGTGAAATTGTCGGTATCGCTGGCGTATCAGGCAATGGACAATCCGAGCTTCTGCAGGTGATCTCGGGGCTGGAACAGCCGGATGAGGGTCGGATCCTGCTCGCTGGCGTAGATGTGACGCGCGCTTCAGTGCGACAGATCCGCGAGAACGGGCTGGCACATATACCGGAAGATCGTTATGTATGGGGCGCAGACAAATCCGCTACGGTTAGTGAGACAGGTCTAATGGGCCACCAACGGAAGCTCAAGCTGCAGAAGCAGGGCTGGATGAAGCAGCGGGCCATTCACAAGCTGGTAGCAGACTGGGTTGATAAGTTCGCTATCAAAACCAGCTCTGTACATGCTCAGACCCAGCACCTGTCCGGGGGCAACCTGCAGAAGCTGATTGTCGCGCGCGAGCTGGCGCAGGACACGCCCTTCCTGCTGGCTGCTGAGCCTACACGAGGTGTTGATATCGGCGCGATGGAGACGATCCATGCCGAGCTCATGCGCAAGCGTGATTCGGGGGCTGGGATTCTGTTAGTCTCCTCCGAATTAACCGAGATTCTGAAGCTCTCGGATCGTGTGCTAGTGATGTTCGAGGGCCGTATTGTCGGAGAATTACCGGTCGAAGAAGCGACCGAGGAGCGGCTGAGCTACTTGATGGCTGGGGGGACGAGATCATGAACCGAATATCGAAGGCCTTCACCTCTCTGATTCAGCCAATCGCCGCCATTGTGGTTGGTTTGATTGCCGGTTCCATTGCGATCCTGGTTGCAGGCGGTGCCATTGGTGAAACCTATACCGAGATGTGGAAGGGCGCATTCGGCAGCTTCTACTTCTTCACGAACACATTGGCGCGCGCAACGCCGATTATTCTGATCGCCGTCGGCGCGGCATTCGCGTTCCGTTCTGGATTCTTCAATCTAGGATCAGAGGGTCAGATGGTATGTGGCGGACTGACCGCTGCGCTGACCGGCTTATACTTGCCGGGACCGGGTTGGTTCGTCTGTATCATGGCGATGCTGGCGGGAATTACAGCCGGTGGACTATTCTCCGTACTGGCCGGCTGGCTGGAGCTGCGCTTCCGGGTGAATTTATTAATCTCGACGCTGCTGATGAATTATGTCGCTGTGTTGTTCGCAAGCTATCTCGTGACGCATCCGCTGAAGGATCGATCGGGATCTGCCGCATTATCACAGACGGTTATGCTCGATAACAGCGTATGGCTATCCAAGCTGTTCAAGGGAATGCCAGTTCATCTCGGTTTCTTGATTGCGATCGCGGCAGCTGTGCTGGTCTACTACTTCCTCAAGCGTTCGGTCGCTGGCTATGAGATGCGCATGCTCGGCGGAAATCCGTTATTCGCTGTATATGGCGGTGTGAATCGCGGATCGATGATGATTCGGGCGATGCTCGCCAGCGGTGGATTGGCGGGGCTGGCAGGAGCGGTAGAGGTGCTCGGCTCACAGTATCGTTATATTGATAATGCGTTCTCCTCCGCTAATTACGCATGGACGGGTATTATGGCCGCTCTGCTGGCGGGATCGAATCCGCTGGGCGCTGCTGCTGCGGCGCTGTTCCTAGCTGCTCTTCAGACCGGAGGCATGGGAGTTGAGCGCAATACAGAGGTACCGCTGGAGATTGGCGCTGTCATTCAGGCTGTATTAATTCTATTCATCTCCGCGAAGTTTACTTGGGCCTATGTGAAGCGCAAGAAGGGAGGCGGAGCAGATGGAACAGCTGTTTGATTTGGCTTTGTTTAATTCCACGATCCGCGTGCTTACGCCGATTCTGTTAGCGGCGCTGGGCGGCGCGCTCTGCGCGCGTGTCGGCCTGTTCAATGTCGGCTTGGAGGGGATGATGCTCGTCGGCGCGTTCACTGCGATCGTCGGGAATTATTATTTTGCCAATGTGGTCGTCGCTGTGCTGTTCGCTGTCGTGTGCGTGACACTGTTCGCGGCTCTATTCGGCTATCTGAGTATTCATCTGCAAGCGAATGTGATTGTTGTCGGCATCGCGCTGAATTTCCTCGCGCTGGGGCTGACCACCTTCAGTCTGAGGACGATCTTCGATGTGAAGGGCGCATTCTATGACAGCAAGATGGTCGGGCTGCCGCGTTGGGATATTCCGCTGCTGGGTGACATCCCCGTGCTCGGTCCGATCTTGAACGGGCATTCGCCGCTGGTCTATCTGGCATTCGTAATTGTCGGCACGTTGTGGTTCTTCCTCTATCGCACGCGGATCGGGTTCCGCTTCCTGGCATCCGGCGAGAATTCGCTGGCAGCTGCCAGTCTTGGGATTAAGGTTCGGCGCTATCAATATGGCGCGGTGCTCGGCTGTGGTGTATTATGCGCGTTAGCCGGTGCGCAGCTGTCACTCGGTCAGGTTACGATGTTCACGGAGGGGATGACAGGTGGACGCGGCTTTATCGCCCTCGTCGCGACGATGCTGGGGCAAGCTGGACCACTAGGCGTAATGGCGGCCAGCCTGTTGTTCGGTCTCATGGACGCGGTGAGCATAAGATTGCAGGGTTTATCGCTGCCGACGCAATTTACGCAGATGCTGCCATATGTCGTGACACTGCTGGCGATGTTCTTATTCAAGGAGAAGGGCTATCAGCAGGATGCGCTGAAGCAGAATTCGAGTTCAAGATAAGAGGTGAATAGGATGAGCAAGCTGGATAAAGCGGAACGTCTGAAGCGGGCGTCGCCGGCTCGGACAGCAGAGGCAACGAACAGCGGGCTGTCGGACGAAGAGCAGCGCAGACTTCCTCCCGGGCAGACCTGGACGGACAAGTTCCCGATTCTGCATGAAGGGGATGTGCCGCAATATGACATGTCAGCATGGCGTCTGCGTGTATTCGGCGAGGTGGAGGAGGAACGGACCTTCACCTATGAGGAATTGCTCGCCATGCCAACCGTGCGCGTGAAGACGGATATTCATTGTGTCACGCGGTGGTCGAAGAAGGATACCGAATGGGAGGGTATTCTGTTCCGGGATTTCTTGAAGCTGCTGAAGATCCGGGACGAAGCGCGATATGTGATGTTCCATGCTGATCCGGATTATGAGACGAATGTGCCGATCGAAGATCTGCTGCAGGATCATGTCATGCTTGCTTATAAGTATGACGGCAAGCCATTAACGGAGAAGCACGGCTGGCCGCTGCGGACGGTCGTACCGCATCGCTACTTCTGGAAGAGCGCGAAGTGGCTGCGCGGCATCGAGTTTATGAAGGAGGATCGTCCTGGCTTCTGGGAGCGTAACGGCTTCCATAATGAAGGAGTGCCGCAGCGCGAAGAACGGTTCTCCGGTGAAGCGCTGCCGATTCCTGAGGATGAGTGGGTTCGGAAGGAATATGATTGATTAGGGTTGATTAGTTGGTTGAACAGTAGAAGGGAGCGAAAATACACAATGTTGATGCCGATCTTGCAGGTGCATACTGAGGACATTCCGGAGTATGCGATCGTGTGTGGCGACCCCAAGCGAGCCGAGCAGATCGCTGGTAAGTTGGAGGGAGCTCGTGAGCTGGCGTTCGCGAGGGAGTATCGCAGCTTCGTCGGCACATACGACGGCGTTGAGATCGCCGTTGTTAGCCATGGTGTAGGCTGCCCGGGCGCAGCTGTATGCTTCGAGGAGTTGATCCGTGCCGGCGTGAAGACACTGATCCGCGTAGGGACAGCGGGCTCCTATCATGCTGATGCACCAGCGGGCAGCCTAGTTGTCAGCACGGCTGCTGTGCGGACAGACGGGCTGACTCGTCAGCTGGTGCCGGACGGATTCCCCGCAGTCGCTGATAGTCAAGTGGCGGAAGCGCTTTATACTGCGGCCATGGAACAGTCAGGCGTGGTGCGCAAGGGGATCACCGTTACATTGGATGTATTCTTCAACGGTGTAGAGGAGGTCCCGCATAAGAAGTATAAAGCGGCGGGCGCCCTGGCCGTAGAGATGGAAATTGCCGCGCTCTATGTCATCGCGGCAATTCGAGGTGTCCGAGCTGGTGCGATCGTTGCGATAGACGGCTTCGCCGATGCGGACCTAGCGGCGGATTATGATCCGCATACGAATGTGGTGGCGGATGCCATTGAACGTGAGATTACAGCGGCGCTGCGCGCGATTAAGACGCTGTCGGGTGATCGTTGATCAATCTGATTCGCCGAAGCAATCTTGGTGAATCACTGCTCGTCCCCCATCATGACTTGCACGCGCTGACTTTCGGCACCGTTCGAATAATAGGCGATATACCAATGGTCCTTCGATGAGAAGGGACTGCCATCATAGAGGAATGCCTCGGTCTGCGCCTTGGCATTCTTCTTGCTGTTGTCGCCGCGGCCGAGATAATGCTTAGCATCAAGAGAATCATAGATGAGCACATACCCGCTCTCCGGCGCATGGCTCACGAACATCGTATACTTGGTATGCGTAATATCCTTGAGCTCAGGCTGCTCGGGGTGCGAATTAACGGTGACTGAAGTCATTCTGCTCTCGCGCTTATTGGGTTCTGTGACGGTGATATAGAGATTGCCCGAGGTCAGCCCCTTCTCGATTGGTACAATAACGGTATGCACATTAGCCGCTCTTGCACCGCCGCTGTTAGTCGTGCTGCCTGTGCTGATTGTGCTGCTCTTCCCTAGTAGCTGCTTGCCGTCTTCATCTGCATATACCTGAACGGAGGTTGCAGGGATATTGACAGATACTCGCACCTCATCGGTCAGCGCGTAATAATTCCAGACATGAATGCTGCTTGCTGGTGGTGGAGAGCTAAGCGGGAGATTCATATTAGGGTCAGGTGTTTCCGGGTCGTCAGTGTCATCTGGTTTACTCGTCGTTAGACCATGTGTCTCATAGAAATTAAGGCCGCTCGGCAACAGGTAGTTCGTAAAGGCCTGGTCGAGCAAGTAGAACGCGGTCCCACGAGTAATCGACGTATTCTTGTATGCTTGGACAGTTTCTTGTGCCATCTCTGACACGAGTCCTGCCGCCACTGCGCTGTTCATGTAATTGTCAGGCCACTTCGAGCTGGACTCTGGCTTCATATTCAGAAACTTCATTAGAAAAGCGATCGATTCGGCAGCAGTCAGCTTGCCGTCCGGCGCGAAGCTGCCGTCGGGCTTTCCGACAATTTCTCCGTTCGCTTCCATCATCTGCTTGCCTACCGCGATATAGCCGGATGCCCAATGCTGAGCAGTATCGGGGAACGCGGCGACACCCTTGCTCTTGACCGCATCCTCAGCCTTGCCGTAAGCGCTGACGATGAACGTCACGAACTCGGCCCGTGTGATCGAATCATGGAGTGCAAGGTCGCCATTTAATTTCCCATGGAGCAGATTCATCTCCACAAGCGCTTCGGCGGACCGTTCGATGGCCGTCTGCTCGATTACAGCATGGGTATGCAATGGCCATGCGGCCAACCATACCATCAATCCCAATAGGATAGGAAGTCTATATTTGCGAGTGTGAATGAACATGATGATTGTAAGCCTCCTTGGTGAGGACAGGATATAAGACTTATTGCGGCTGTGCGTCGTGTCGTATATGATCTATTATACAGGTTTATTCGACTGCTGGCATGTTGAGTCGTTATGCAAGCCGCTAGAATCGATGCTCTGATACTGCAGCCACGGGAGGCATATAACTATGAAAGTAGACCAGATCAATGTGTTTAATCGTGTGGGTATCCTAACTAAGCTTATCATTCTCTCCATTATACCCGTTATTGCAATCGCTTTCATGTATTATTATTCGGCTGATGTGATGAATCGGACGACCAATAAGTTGAAGTCAGCCCTCTATGATGAGGCGTATCAGGGAGTAGGTGAAATTCTTAATGCTGATCGCGATTTATATCAGAGCTACATAGGATTTCTGTTTCTGGGCACGACACAGGTCAATAATCCGGTTGAGATGGTGCATGAGAATATTGCGCAGGTACACGATCGCGTCGGACGCTCGAAGCAAATCTATGATTCCAATCGCAGCTTCTTCGAGGGCATTACGTCAGAAGACAATCAATCTATATTCGACTATTACAATGAATTTGACGTACGGTTCGCGGAATATGTTGCAATTGTCGAACAGACAATACAGTCAGGCGGGACGTCTGCCGCTGTCTTAAGTAATGCGACAGGAGTCTTCGAATTAGCAAGAGAGCAGTTAAACGCTATTCAGGATTTGGTTGAGATTGCGACCGTTCAGACGATAGACGAGCAGATGGCTGAGAAGGAGGCCGCCCTCAGTGTAAGCCTGATTATTATGATCGCGATTGCTATGCTTACCTTCACACTTGCCGCTCTGATCGTCAGATCGATTAGCCAGTCGCTGAGGCAGGTTGTCTCGCGCAGTGAACGAATCGCGGAAGGCGAATTGGCCGGCGAGGAGCTACACGTACGAACGAATGATATGATTGGCAAGCTCGCACTGTCCTCCAATCATATGAAGAGAGAATTGACCGGTGTAATTGGGCGGATTAAAGCGGAATCTGAACAGCTAGCAGCTACGGCAGAGGAGCTGTCCGTCAGCTCGGAGGAGACTGCGCGCTCTACGGAACAGATCACACTCACGATTCAAGAGATTGCTTCTGGGACGGAGCAACAGGTGACGGCCGTAGAGCAATCACGTATGGTGGCAGTTGATATGGCGGATTGGGTAAGGAAAATTTCGGAGAACGTAGAACGGACCGCCCAGTCGTCTCAGCAGGCAGCGACAATTGCCAGTGATGGCAATGCCACGGTTGAGCAAGCCATATCGCGAATGCGACTTCTCGATGGCAAGGTGCGCCATGCCGCTGAGATCATGGAACAGCTAGAGACGAAGTCACAGCATATTGATGAGATACTGGGTATGTTGAATGAGATCTCAGGACAGACGAACCTGTTGGCGCTTAACGCCTCGATTGAAGCGGCCAAAGCGGGGGAGCATGGTCGCGGATTCGGGGTAGTGGCGATTGAAGTACGCAAGCTAGCAGAGCGATCGCAGGCTTCCTCGGGTGATATACAGGCGCTGATACAAGAAGTGCAGGTGGAAATTGCGCGACTCGCTCAATCGCTGGCGGACGGGTTAAGCGCGGCTGAAGAAGGCATGCATGCAGTCGATGTGACCGGACAGGCATTCCGATCGATCGTAGGATCGATTGATGAGGTTGCCGATCAGATGAGTGCCGTATCTGAACGCAGCGTACAGATTCAACAGGGAACAGGTCAGATGGTCGATGCGATGGAGCGGGTAGCGTTGCTGACCGAGCAATTCGCTGGGAATACGCAGACTGTCGCAGCTGCGTCTGAGGAGCAGAATGCCGCTATGGAGGAGATTGGTTCAGCCTCCCAGGTGCTCGCGAGGATGGCGGAGGACCTATTGCAGGCTGTGAGCAAGTTCAAGCTATAATCGGAGTATGATCGGCAGCTAACGGTTTGATGCGTTTCAGATGTATAAAGTGCAGGTGAAAGACTGTTTTATTACCGTAAAGCTGCTCTGACCTGCAGAAAGTGCAGGTCGAGAGGCCAAGGCTGAAGTTTTCGAGATAAAATTGGCAGTTAAGATGTATTTTCTGCAGGTCTGATGTCAGTATGATGTGAATCATGGGTCATGAGATGTAGCTTCTGCAGGTGACAATGCAACGAATGCAGGTCCATTTCGTGCTTCATGCGAATAAGCCCCCAAGAGGTGCAGAGATGCATCACCTGGGGGCTTACGATTATGGGGTAACTACGAAGTTAGAGACGACTCTTCGCTGCGACCCGTCCGATGGGGTGTTCAGCACCTTGCCCTTGTATACGAATGTACTGGACCCGCCCCCATCGAGGTTGTAGGCATCGCGAACATTCCACTCCAACAGCTTGGTCTGCGCTTCCTCCAGCGTAACACCGCTGCTCTGCTTGGAGCGGCCGTCGATCACGATGAGCAGCAGATCACCGTTGGAGAAGTGCCCGATCAAGGTGCGAGGCTCCCTCTTATTCCTCCACTTCGAAGGAATGGTCTGCTTCTTGGCATCCTTAAGCAGCGTAGGGACGAAGGAGGCGCCGTACATCACATCAAGCGATTCGATCTCCTCACGAGTGGTTAGATCACCACCGACTAGATGCCCCTGCTTGTTAATTCCGACGAAGCTAAGCTCTGTGCTGTAGAATGTCTTGATCTCCCCATCGATCACAGTGATGCCCATGGGGTATAGCAGTCCGTCCTGTCTGGCGAATCCGCCTGCGTTGATTGCAAGCTCTGCGTCTGTGCGCTTAGCAGCAGCGCTGGTCGTCTCGCCCTTATGTCCAATTGTATCGCCGGCGAGCACGAGCTTCAGCGCAGATGGGTCATGAAGCTTTATTTTGGCCATATAGCCTCTGTAACCAGCTTCTTGAAGCGAGAACACCTTAATGGTAGCCTTCGTGCCGAAGGTCTGACCGATCGGCTTACCGAGAATAGTCGCGAGAACTGAATCGAGCACATCCCCGGCATCCTTGCTGTGCTCAGCGCTCTCACTCACTGCGGCGTCGACTGCAAGCTTCTGCTCGGCAGCAAGCTGACGTTCATACTCGGCGTCTGCGGCCAGGCTGACAAGAACGGCTTGTATATGCGACAGTTCGGACATGTATTGAGTAGCAGCGAGGTCCATTGCGGAATACGTGTTGTCTATGTCAGAGACAGGGATATGCAGCTGTTCCGCATACGCCTGTTCAGCCGACAGCTGGATGCTTGCCTCGTCGTATGCTGGAGCGAGCTTGTCGTAATACATTGTAAAGCCCGTGAAGAGACCTGCAATCATAGCCAGAATGAGCAACGATGGAAGGTACACCTTAGTAAACACGAGCGGCTTCCTCCAGTCGCTTAATCAGCTTGCGCAGCTCGGCCAGCTCTGCGCTAAGGTCAGAAATTCGCTCACTTAGCGCTTGCTTCGTCTCCGCTGCAGTACTGAGCGAATCGCCAGCTAGTGACATCTCTTCCTTCACAGCGGTGAGCTCATCTTCGACGGCAGTGAATTGTTGATTCAGCGCCAGCGCATTAGTCTGCTGATCGTCCAGCACGGCCTTCAGCGTTGTTAGTTGTTCACTTAGCTTCTCAAGCTCAATCTGATTCGTCTGTGTAATGGTGGTTAGTTGGTGTTGAATATCTTGTACATAGTTGCGCGCGAGCACGAAGCCCCCATATGCAATCAACCCCCATATGATCACGATCCCCGAGATCATAAGGATACGTACCCATCGTTTCATTCCTTTGTTGATACGCTTGCCTGTAGTTTGTTCGCCTCTAGTTCGTGTCATGGTAGATTTCGACTCGTAGGCCAGGTTATCCATCTGCTTGTCCTCTCCATCCATGGTTGTATCTTAATATCGTATCATAGTGCCGCCTATTAATCATAGACGCAATAATTGTATAATAGGTTGCTAGATTTAAGCAGTATGGTATCTCCAGATCCATCAGTCATTGACAAATCAGAATCGTCTGTTAGATAATGTCATTAACTGAATAACGTGACTAGGCCGATGATGAGCATCCAACTCGGAGGCGTTCCCGACAAGAATGCAGCTGAAGTAGCAGCTGGTTCCTAAGTTTACCGGTCTTTCGCCCGTTATCGCGAAACCAAGCGGATCCACGCTCGTACAACGCGGCGAATCGGATCAAGTTGGGTGGCACCGCGAGCTGAGCGCTCCTCGTCCCAATCGGATGAGGGCGCTCTTTGTCTATGTATCGGATTATTCATAATGAGGAGAGGATCAGGTATGAGTAACAGAGTGTATAACTTCAACCCGGGACCAGCAGCATTGCCGTTGGATGTGCTCGAACAGGGGCGCGAGCAGTTCGTGGAATTCGAGGACAGCGGAATGTCGCTGATGGAGATGTCGCATCGGAGCAAGCGATTCGAGCGATTAAATGAAGAGACGCAGCAGCAGCTACTCGAGTTGATGGAGCTGTCAGATGACTATGAGGTGCTGTTCATGGGTGGGGGAGCCAGCGCGCAATTCGCGCTTGTCCCGATGAACTTTCTGCCCGCAGGCGGTCATGCCAGCTATCTGATCACCGGTCAATTCGCAGAGAAGGCTTATGAAGAGGCGCGATACTACGGCAATCCGGTGCAGGCTGCTTCATCCAAGGCTGATGGGTGGAGGAGAATTCCCGGGCAGGACGAGCTGATTATTCCGCGCGATTCCGCCTATGTGCACCTTACCGCTAACAATACAATTGAGGGCTCGCAATTCGTGTCGCTGCCTGACACCGGGGGAGTCCCGCTGATCGCGGATATGACGAGCTGCATCCTCGGTCGTCGTTTCGACTACAATCAGCTGTCACTCATCTATGCAGGCGCGCAGAAGAACCTAGGTCCGGCCGGTGTGACCGTTGCAGTCATCAGGCGTGATTATGCTCAGAAGGGGTCAGCTGATATTCCAGCCATAATGCGCTACCAAACCTATGTGAAGAACAAGTCGCTGTACAATACGCCACCGGTTCATTCGATCTACATGGTGAAGCTGATGCTGGATTGGTATAAGCGTGAGGGTGGCATTGCGGAGTTTGAACGCCGGAATGAACGGAAGTCGCAGCTCCTCTATAATCAGATTGACAGAAGCGGCGGTTTCTATAAGGGAATCATCGACAAGCCCTACCGCTCGGTCATGAATGTCACCTGGCGGCTTGAGCAAGAGGAATTGGAGCAATTGTTCGTTCAGGATGCGAAGGAAGCGGGCTTCGTAGGACTGTCCGGCCATCGCAGTGTAGGCGGCATTCGCGCATCCGTGTACAATGCCGTTCCGGTTCAAGCCTGCGAGGCGCTAGCTGACTTCATGGGCACGTTCGCGCGCCGTTACGGCTAGGGCTCGTTACGGAAGTTATTCCGTAACGATGCCTTAACGGATTTATCTCATGCGGTTGGGAAGGGGTGGATCCTTATGATCGATGGAGCAAAATCCAAAAGAATGTCCCCTGAACGAGCGGTCAACTTATGGTAAAATGAGTGCGATGATTACTCAGGAAGCAAAGCTTCACAAAACTAAGCGTATGCTTTCGAAGTAGTTTTGTTGCGACGATTACTCAGGAAGCTAAGCTTCACAAAACAGAGCGTATGCTTTCGAAGTAGTTTTGTTGCGATGATTACTCAGGAAGCAAAGCTTCACAAAACTTTGAGGAGGACGACGATCATGCGCATAACGGGTATCAGGGATACGGTAACGCTGAATAACGGAGTAGAAATGCCGCGCCTCGGCTTCGGCGTATTCAAGATGAAGGAGGGCGAAGAGGTCGTCAGTTCTGTGAGAGCGGCTATAGCTGCGGGCTATCGCGCGATAGACACAGCTGCTGCCTACCGGAATGAAGACGGTGTCGGGCAGGCGATTCGCGAGAGCGGCGTGCCTCGTGAGCAATTGTTCATCACGACTAAGGTATGGAACGCTGATCAAGGCTATGAATCTACTCTAGCCGCCTTCGAGGACAGCCGCCGCCGTCTCGGTCTCTCCTATCTGGATCTCTATCTCATTCATTGGCCCGTGAAGGGCAAGTACAAGGATACATACCGCGCGCTCGAGAAGCTGTATAAGGATGGACTGGTCAGAGCGATCGGCGTCAGCAACTTCCAGACGCATCACCTCGACGACTTGGCAGATGGCACAAGCGTGGTGCCTGCGGTGAATCAGATTGAGTACCATCCGCTGCTAACCAATGAGAAGGTGAAGGCGTACTGCGATGAGAAGGGGATCAAGGTTACGGCTTGGAGTCCGCTGATGCAGGGCAACCTCGATCTGCCGCTGCTCACCGATCTGGCTGCCAAGTATGGCAAGAGTCCAGCTCAGATCGTGCTGCGCTGGGATCTGCAGAAAGGTGTCATCACCATCCCGAAGTCCAGCAATCCGGACCGTATTGCAGCGAACACCGATTTGTACGACTTCGAGCTGTCTGCTGAGGACATCGCCGCGATTGACAGATTGAATCAGAACCGCCGCTTCGGCTCCGATCCGGATAACTTCAATTTCTAGACGGAGTGGGTACTGCCGAATAGTTGAATAGTATACGCATGTCAAGAGAGGGAGCAAGTCTCCCTTTCTTTTTTTTGTCCACTATTTATTCTAGCTCCAAAAGTGATGCTGCGTGGTGCGATGAGAGGTAAATGTGTGCTGTAGCGTCGGAAAGTGATGCTGCAAGGCAGCTCTTCTTCACGATAGGTCAAATCCGCAAAGCACCGGAATAGTCCGTCTCTGCCGTACTAAATGCTCCAAACTTACCTGCCACACGCGAATATTCGTTCCCCGCCGTACTAAATGCTCCAAGCTGCCTCCTTCACGCCACAGTCCGTCCCCCATCCATCAAGCACCCGAAAAAATGATCCCTAATCTGAAATATGGCGCCTTACGCGCACGTTCATCTGTCGATACAATAAAGACAGCACCACAATGTAAGCACTTACTATCCAGCAGGGGGACGACCTAATGAGCACGAACATCCATTCCGAACAGACAACAGCCGTCCAGCTGGTGCCGAAGCGATCCAGAGCGATGAAGCTCCTGCGGAAGCTGCTCGCGCAGCGGTATCTGCAAGTAATGGCGATCCTCGGCGTGATCTGGATGATTATCTTCAACTATATTCCGATGTATGGCGTTATCATTGCGTTCAAGCAATATAACATTATCCGTCCAATCGCGGATGCACCTTGGATCGGGCTGGAGCACTTCCGCGCCTTCCTGGCGGATGACAACTTCTTCTATGTCATCAAGAATACGCTGGGGATCAGCTTGATCAAGCTGTTCATTGGATTCCCGCTGCCGATCATATTCGCCTTGCTGCTCAATGAGGTGCGTCAGCTATGGTTCAAGAAGTGGATACAGACGATCACTTACTTGCCTCACTTCATCTCATGGGTTGTGCTCGGCGGCATACTAATGACCTGGTTGTCTGATGTGGGGATCGTGAACGCGCTGCTCATGAAGCTGGGCTTCATCGAAGAACCGATCTATTATCTGGCGGAGCCAAGCTACTTTTGGACGATTGTGATCACGTCAGATATATGGAAGGAGCTGGGATGGTCAGCGATCATCTATCTGGCCGCGATAGCGGGTGTATCGCCGGAGCTGTATGAAGCGGCGACGATCGATGGCGCGAGCCGATTCCAGAAGATGTGGAATATTACGCTTCCTTCGATCAAGGGCACGATTACGATCTTATTCATCCTGGCTGTGAGCGCGGTGCTCAATTCGAATTTCGATCAGATACTGGTGCTCCGCAACCCGCTCAATGAGAGCGCGAGCAATGTCATTGACATCTATGTGTATCATACCGGGATCGCGTCCGCTAGATATTCTTACGCGGCAGCTATCGGATTGATGAAGTCGGTGATCGCGGTGATTCTCCTCGTGATTGCGAACGGGGTTATGAAGCGGCTGAATAATTCATCCTTATTTTAATCATAGAGAGTGGGGAGTACCTGTGCTGCAGCTAGATCGAAGATCTTACAGTGAGGCTGTGTTCGACTACGTGATTGTCATCATCATGCTGTTCGTCTGCTTCATCACGCTATACCCAATCTGGTATGTACTGATCAATTCGCTTAATGAGGGTACGGACGCGCTGCGCGGCGGCATCTACTTCTGGCCTCGCGTGTTCAGTCTAGACAGCTATGTAGCGGTCTTCAATAACCCCGGCATTATGCGTTCCATGGGTGTTACGGTAGCGAAGACGCTGATCGGGACATTCGTCCATGTGTTCTTCACAGCCATGGTCGCGTACTCCTTCTCACGCAGGGAGCTGATCGGCAAGAACATCTATATGTTCATCGGCACGATCACGCTGTTCTTCGGCGGCGGTCTCATTCCGTACTATCTGCTCATTCGTGATTTGGGGCTGCTCGATAATTTCCTGGTATACATTATCCCGGCTATGTTCAACTTCTTCGACCTGATTATCTTCGTCGCGTTCTTCCGCGAGATTCCAGCCGGTCTGGAGGAGGCAGCCAAGATTGACGGGGCGAATGACTTCAGCATCTTCGTGCGTGTCATTATCCCTACATCTATGCCGGTTATCGCGACGATCGCGCTGTTCCACGGTGTGTATCAATGGAATGATTACTTCACCGGAATGATCTATATTAACAATCCGGATATGCAGCCGATTCAGACCTTCCTGTACCGTGTAGTGGCCCAGTCCAGCTCGAATCTGATGATGGCGAATGTGCCTGGCGGCGTGAATCGTTCCGTCACGTCGCAATCGATCAAGCTGGCGACGATGGTCGTCACGACATTGCCAATTGTGTTCGTCTATCCGTTCCTGCAGAAGTACTTCGTCAAGGGTATGATGATCGGTTCGATCAAGGGTTGATTCGCGAGTCGTCTCTCGGTCCTGCGCAGACGAGTGGACGAGCGCTTATCATAGATAGCTTGAAGCATGTAAGCCAATTTTTATCTTGAACAGAAAAGGGGTTAATCCATGAATAAGCATGTGCTCAAGAGTGCTCTAATGCTGGCCATCAGCTTGATGCTTGTCTTCACAGTAGTCGCGTGTTCGTCTGGCAATAATTCGAAGGGCAATAATTCATCCACTGATACGAGTCAAAATACGGATAAAGCCGCGAATCAATCGAGCGGCAATGACAATGATACAGTCGACGGACCATCGAACTGGCAATCCGACACCTCTCCCATCACATTCGATTGGTACCTGAATTTCTCATGGTTCCCGAATAAGTGGGGCGTGGACCCAACCTCGCAATATGTAACCGCTAAGACTGGCGTTGATATCAACTTCATCGTGCCGGCAGGCAATGAGAATGAGAAGCTGAATACGATGATCGCATCTGGCACGCTGCCTGACTTCCTAACGATCGGCTGGTGGGAGGATGGCGTGAAGTCGATGATCGAAGGCGACCTCGTGCTGCCGCTCAATGAACTGGCTGATCAGTATGATCCTTACTTCTTCGAGGTAGCCGACTCTGCGAAGATGAGCTGGTATACCCAAGAAGACGGCAATGTGTACGGTTATCCGAACGCATCGTCCTCGCCGAAGGACTTCGAGAAGTACGGCGATCTGTATGTGTCGAATCAGACGTTCCTGGTCCGTAAGGATATGTATGAGGCAATTGGCAGCCCGGATATGCGTACGCCGGAAGGCTTCCTGAACGCGCTGCGGCTAGCTAAGGAGAAGTTCCCGACGGTTAACGGGCAACCGCTGATTCCGCTGGGCGTGCATGAGTTCGGCGAGACCGGCAACTCCTCCTTCGAGGGCTACCTGCACAACTTCCTGTCTATTCCGTATGATATCGATGGCAAGCTTAACGGCGTATTCGATCGAGCCGTAGATCCAGAGAATGTGAGATGGCTGAAGACATTCAGACAGGCCAACGAGGAGAAGCTGCTTGCGAAGGATATCTTCATCGATAAGCGTCCGCAGATGGAAGAGAAGATTGCGCAAGGTCGCTATTTCGCGATGATTTACCAGCGCACAGACTTCGCGGCGCAGCAGAACGCGCTGTTCGCGAATGATCCGAACTCGGTCTACATTGCGGTGGATGGACCATCCAATACGAACCTGGATGCGCCTAAGCTTGCGGGACCTGGCATCTCGGGGTGGACCGTTACTTTGATCTCCAAGAATGTGAAGGATAAGGAGCGGGCCATTAAATTCCTCAGCTACCTGATTAGCGAGGAAGGTCAGAAGGATCTGTATCTCGGAGAGAAGGGCTTCAGTTACGACACGATCGATGGCCGAGATCAATTCAAGCCGGAGGCGCTGCAGCTGCTGCAGACAGACCGCAATGAATTCGATAGAGTATATGGCTCCTCGTATACATTCTGGATGCTGATGGATACGAATATGGAGATGCAATGGAAGCCAGACAGCGTGACTCCGTTCAAGGAGCTGGAGGATTGGACGCGAGGCAAGACGGTCAGCTACTCCCAATATGACAATATTGACCCGCCGGGTAATTCAGAGGAGGGCATTGCGCTCGGGAAGATCAAGGAGCTGTGGGGCAAGGCGCTGCCTGCTATGCTGCTAGCGGAGACAGAAGCCAAGTTCGATCAGGTGCTGCAAGACTTCATTCAAGACCGCGACGACGCAGGCCATGCGAAGGTAGTCGAGTATCAACAGGTGAAGTATGAGGAGAATGTGAAGAAGCTGGCTGAGTTTCTGAAATAGGGCAAGGCGAATGAATGGCAAGAAACCCGGAATGAGTCTGGGTTTCTTGTCTCATTCCATGTACAATGACGTTAAATGGCACGCACCGGGGGTAATCATTGTGGCTGCAAAGCGAATTCATAAATGGCTGAACCAGATTCGGGAACGCTCCGATATGCTCTCGATCCAGAAGAAGCTTGTGATTTCGTATGTGTTTATTATTTTGCTGCCCATTGTGATCTTATCGATCTATGTGTTCAGCGCCTTCTATGAACGCACCCTGCGGGATATTACGCAGAGCAACGCGTACCTGCTGGAGGTCGAGAAGAATAATGTAACCAATAATATGGAGCTGATGGAGAGATCGGCCCAGCTAATCGACCCGGACACGAATGATGAGATCTCAGATTACCTGAACAGCGACGAAGAGGTGAAGGTGGAGGATCTGCTCGTCTTCCACGATAATGTGTACACGTATCTGCTCAAGCTGCAATTCAACAATCCGAATATCGGGAATATCCGAATCTTCGCCAAGAACGAGTATGTGAGCGAGATATGGCCGGTGTTCCTGCATGAGCGCAGAATTAGCGGTGAGCCCTGGTATGAGGAGCTGATGTCGCGCAAGGAAACGCTGTTCTGGCACATCCAACGGGAGGACAAGGATGTACTTCAGCGCTATAGTCAGAACATCTCGCCATCGCCGAAAATCTCGCTGTTCCGCAAGATCCATTACAAGCTCGAACGTCAGCATGCAGGCGTATCCGAGGTTGATATGCAGCTCAGCGACTTCTTCGCGAAGACGTTCAGCGATATCCGCGACAGTCAGTCGCAGATGTTCGTCATGGATCGCGGCGGCCAGATGTATTGGAATCAGCAGGATCCGTTCCTGATGAATACCGGACTCTCCGAGACGCTGTTGCATGATCGCTTCACGGGAGCCGCGCGGGGGCATTCCGGCAGCTTCGAATTTATGCATGACGAGATTCCGTATCTGGTGAACTACATCATGATCGACCCGTTAGAGGTGTATATGCTGCATGTCGCTTCGCTGGAGGAGACGATCAGCGGTATTCAGCGAATCCGCAATACCATTATTGCCGCGGCGCTCGTCCTGATCATCTTGCTCTCTGTCGCCTCCTATCAGCTGCATGCGTACATTCTGAAGAGCTTCCGCATCCTGTCGGAGTCAATGAAGAAGGTGCACTACGGGAATTTTAATGTCGACATTCCGATTCGCGGACATGGTGAGATCGGAGAGCTTGCGCATCACTTCCGCAAGCTGATTCGCAAGATCAACAGTCTGATCGCCGATGCGGTCAATAAGCAGGCATCGGCTAAGGAAGCGGAGCTGCGCACGCTGAAGAATCAGATTGATGCGCACTTCCTTTACAACACGCTGGAGAATATCAAGATGCTGGCCGAGATCGAGGGACAATATCAGATCTCGGACTCCCTCACCTCACTCGGTAATATGATGCGCTACAATCTTCGCTGGAGCGGAGACTTCGTGCGCATTCGCGACGAGGTGGAGCATATTCGCAATTATATCGCTTTAATGAATATGCGGTATGACAATAAGATGAGCCTGATTGTCGAGATCGAGCCGGAGGCGCTGGAGCAGGAATTGCTCAAGATGACCTTGCAGCCGATTGTGGAGAACGCAGTGAAGCATGGGATGCGTAATAGCCCGACTTCCGATGCCGGATTAACGATTCGCATTCATGCGGATGCGGCAGGCGAGCTGACGACCATCATGATTGTCGATGACGGTGTAGGGATGAGTACGGAGCAAGTGGAGATGCTCAACCGCAAGATGCGCGCGGGCGTGGAAGGGGGAACGGGAATCGGCTTGATCAATGTACATGAGCGAATCCGTCTGCACCACGGCCAGGAATGTGGGTTGATCGTGGCGAGCGAGCAGGATCAGTATACGAGAGTAACAGTCAGAATCCCTACTCTGTTGTTGTCCGGAGGTGCTAGTAACGATGCGTAGCTTATTGCTGGTAGATGATGAATCGAATATTCGCAGAGGCGTACAGGCGATGATCGAGCGCCAATTTCCCGAGCAGTTCCTCATTCATGCCGCCGCCAGCGGAGAGGATGCGCTGCGGATTGTCGAACAGACCGCCGTTGATATTGTCATTACGGATATTCGCATGCCGGGTATGGACGGCATCGAATTGATTCAGCAGTTGAATCGACTGACGCGCACCCCGCTCATTATGATTCTCAGCGGGCATGATGACTTCCAATACGCGAAGGCAGCGATGAAGCAGGATGTCAAGGAATACCTGCTCAAGCCGATCGTGCGGCAAGAGCTGGCCGAGGCGCTGCAGCGCATGGAGCAGGAATGTCAGCGTCGCGAGTCGATTGCCATTAAGCTCGATCTGACTGATCGCTATCTGGAGGAGCTGCGGGAATCTCAACTGGCCTATATCATGATGAACAGCAGCATTGAGCCGAGCGAGCTCCCAGAGATGCTGACGATGCTGCGGCTTGAAGCGTTCGAGTCGTCTTATTATATCGCCATTATCAAGCGGAATCAGGAGTCGGAACAGCGCTCCGATCAACACCAATTCTACACGCAGCTGAAGCATCAGCTCAGACAGCTTGCAGCAGAGCGTGACGCAAAGCTAGTCGAGTTCATGGACAAGAACGGGCATCTCGTGGCGCTCATAACGGATGCCGATCCGCTTCGCGCGCTGTATGAGGGTATGGATCCGCATTATAGCCGATATTCGATTGGACTCAGTGATCGGATGAGCAACCTTGGGCGGCTGCAGGAAGCGTATCAGCAGGCCCGCAAGGCGCTCAAGTATGCCTTCCTTCAGGCAGCCCCGGCTTATATTGCGTATCCTGTAATTGATCAGCGGATCACGCAGTATGTCATTCCGCTGGAGCAGTTCGATAAGCTGGCGAATATGCTGGGCACCGACCGCGAACAGGAGATGAAGGCACTGCTGCAAGAGATCTTCGATATCGAACGGATCCGCAGCAATGATATCGCGTATCTGGAGGAGATCGCCAAGGCGCTCAATGAGCGGGTGCTTGATCGCGCCTTCCATCAATACGGCGAGGAGTCGGTTGAGATCTTGAAGATTTATCGTCAAGTGGGCAGTATTTTCTCTATGGACAATTATTATGATTACTATCGAAGTGTGGAGAATTTGCTGCAGCGGCTGAATGAATATGTGAAGAACATTAAGTCGGTGCATATCGATCACCGCGAGATGAAGAAGGCGATCGCCTACATTCATGAGCATTATGATAAGGACCTGAATATGGCGATTGTATCGAACCATGTGTCGCTTAATTACTCCTACTTCAGCGAGATGTTCAAGGCGTACGCGGGCGATAACTTCGTCTCCTATCTGCGTAAGATCAGGATTGAAGCAGCCAAGAAGCTGCTGGACACCACGGATGCGAAAATATACCAAATCGGCGAGCAAGTCGGCTACCCGAATGCGAAGCACTTCAACCGCGCGTTCCGCGAGGTGTCGGGGATCAGCCCTGCGGAGTATCGAAGTCGAATCGATTCATGAATGGTGCCGAGCTGGCGATTAGTGGAGGAACGGTATGGCGTTTAATCGACAATGGGGAATGAGCGGGATGGGGAGAGGCATGATCATCCTACTGGGCGTGTGCGCGATCCTGGCAGGGTGTTCGAGCGAGAGCGTGACCAATCAGGATCAGAAGAATGAAGCGAATCGAGTGAATCAAGGGAGCGTGGAGCAGATGGCGGAGCAGGAACAATTCGATCAGGGTCATGCAGGCTGGAAGCTGGTGTGGTCCGATGAGTTCGACGGCGAGCGGATCGATGAGCAGAAGTGGACGTATGATATAGGGAACGGCTTCACGGATGGCAACGGCATATATATCTCGGGTTGGGGTAACAGTGAGTTGCAATATTACACGTCAAGAGATGAGAATGTGCATGTGTCCGACGGCGCGTTGCGGATCACTGCAATTAAGGAGTCTTTTGAGGGGCATAGCTACACGTCCACTCGAGTGAAGACGAAGGGATTGTTCAGCCAGACCTACGGCAGATTCGAGATTCGCGCGCGTCTGCCAGTCGGCAGAGGCTTGTGGCCTGCTATCTGGATGCTTCCTGAGGAGAGCGAGTATGGAGGGTGGGCGGCGTCCGGCGAGATCGACATCATGGAGGCGAAGGGAAGCTTGCCGGATCAGACGTCTGGCGCGATCCATTATGGCGGCGTATGGCCGAATAATACGTATACTGCGGCAGAGCAACAGCTGCCGTCTGGCGAGCTTATCTCAGACTATCACGTGTATGCGCTCGAGTGGGAGCGTGAGGAGATTCGCTGGTATGTGGATGACGTATTGTTCCAGACGGCTAAGGATTGGCACAGTGTGAACGCCGAAGGCGAGCGTCTGCCGTATCCGGCGCCGTTCGACAAGCCGTTCCATCTGCTGATCAATCTGGCCATCGGCGGGCACTTCGACGGCAACCCGGATGACGATACAGCATTCCCGGCTGTGATGGAAGTCGACTATGTGCGTGTGTATGAGAAGGAATGAGCCGCATGTAATAAGATCGTCCCCGCCCTATTGAGGGTGGGGACGATCTGTTATTATAGCTGCTTAGCGTTCCAGACTTCTCGGCTCCGTACATAGGTTCGCTCTAACTCGAGCTTATCGCAGCTGCTGACTACGATGAAGTCCGCGTCCTTGCCAGGTACAAGTGACCCCTTGCGATCGCTGATTCCTGCTTGACGAGCGGGAACCTCTGTCATCGACGGAAGCACTTGCTCCAGTGAGCGTCCGGTGTAGGCGATTACGTTGCGTACGGCCTGCAAGGTGTTGAGTGAGCTGCCGGCAAGGCTGCTGCCATCCGCTAATGTGATGCGCCCGTCCTGAACAACTACGTCGCCGTATGTGCCATTGGGCAGGTCCGCCGCTTCGACGGAGTCGGTGATCATACAGACACCCATCGAGCCCTTCACTTCAAATAGGAACTTAATGAGCTCAGGTCGCACATGGAAGCCGTCTGCGATGATCTCCGTAGTAAGCTCAGGCAGCATTAGACCCGAGCCGGCAACACCGGGTTCTCTATGATGAAGCGGGCTCATGCCGTTGAAGTGATGCGTCGTATGAGAGGCGCCTAGCGATACGGCTCGCTTCACCTCTTCAAGTGTGGCGTTGGAGTGTCCGATGGAGACGCGGACACCGCGCGAAGCATACCACTTCACCGCATCCATACCGCCTTCCACTTCAGGCGCAAGCGTGACCAGACGGATATGATTGTCTGATAGAGCTTGATACCTGGCCATCAAGCTCTCAGTAGGAAGCACGATATGGCTGGGGTCTTGCGCGCCTGCCCGAATGCGATCGATGAACGGTCCTTCCAGGTGAATACCGGCAATCTCCGCGCCCGACACACCGCGATTAATCGCGTCAGCCGCACTTCGCAGCGCTATGCTGATGCGTTCGTCGGAATCGGTTCTCGTCGTCGCCAGGAAGGATGTTGTTCCATGGGCCGCGTGATACTTGCTGAATGCGTCCAAGCTCTCATAACTGCCATCGCTGGCTGAATACCCCATTGCGCCATGTGTATGCACGTCGATCAAGCCCGGAAGAATAGCTTTACCTTGCAGATCGTGTACGACATCCGCTTCGGAAGCTGTGAAGGGCTCCGTATGAATGGCATGAATCTTGCCAGATTCGGTTACTACTAATGTTCCGGCAGGGACTACTCCGTCCGGCGTATAAATCTTAGCGTTCGTATAAGCTGTATATCGCATGCTTCACCTTCCTTGAACATAATGCCTATCTTATCGATCTCGATATAAGATTGCGCTAATTGCTCTAAGAATAGAATGCTACAGCGCCGCGACCTTAACCTGCGGCAGCAGCACGTCCAGATCGGCTAGCCGCAGGCCGCCGGTCTCCTCCGTCATCGCGCTGGCTGTGGCGACAGCGGTCGCGTACGCGAGCCGTTCCTCGATCGATAGTCCACGCGCTTCCGCTACGGCCATCCCGCCCACGAATGCGTCGCCGCAGCCAACTGTGTTCACAGCTTGCACGCGGGGCGCCGTGACGCGGTATAGCTGTCCCTCGTGGCCTGCAATAGCGCCGTCTCCACCGAGCGTAACGGCCACCGTGCGAATGCCCTGCTCCATAAGCGAGAGCACGCCGGCCTGAATGTCTGACTCAGTCGGCTGGTCAATCCCGAGCAACACGCCGATCTCATCCTCGTTAGGCTTAATGAATGCAGGCTTGGCTAGCAGAGATTTATGCAGCGCTTGACCGCTCGTGTCCAGATATACGGTAGCGCCTCGCTTGGACGCGCTGTTAATCAAGCGGGCATACCAGTCAATCGGCGCGCCTGCAGGCAGACTGCCAGAGAATGCGATTATGGCTGAGCGGGCGGCTAATTCCTCCACGATCGCCCCCATCTGATCAAGATCTGCCGCGTCAATGGTCAGGCCCTGCTCTAGAATTTCAGTCGATTGAATGGATTGGTCTGCGTCGTCAATAATGTTCAGGCAAATCCGTGATTCTCCGCGCACGCTATGAAATTTATGGCTCAGGTCTAGCGCATCGAGCATGCTCAGAATGTGCTGTCCATTCCAACCGCCGACGACTCCGCTCGCCATAACCTCGTGGCCTAATTGCTGGATGACACGGGCCGCATTCAGACCCTTGCCGCCCGGTGTAGTGTTCATCCTCGCCGTACGATTCACCGTTCCGACCGTGAACCCCGGTATCCAATACGTCTTATCGATCGCGGCATTCAATGTAACCGTTGTGATCAGCTTATTCATCATCGCGTCTCCATGCATCAGCGGAATAGCCGGGCCTTGCCCGCGCTGCCGATCAACAGCATCTTCTCCATCGCCGCTTCCTTAAGCGCCTGCTTGGCAGGCACCATATACTTGCGCGGATCATTCTCATCCGGGTTCTGACGGAACACATCCTTAATCGCATCCGAGAAAATAATCCTAAGCTCAGTCGCCACATTCATCTTCGCCATGCCCAGCGACACGCAGCGCTTCACCTGCTCGTCAGGAATGCCGGAGCCGCCGTGCAGCACGAGCGGCACAGCCACCCGATCCGCTATGCGCTCAATGCGATCGAAATCGATCTTCGGCTCACCCTTATAGATCCCGTGGGCAGTACCGATTGCCGGCGCGAGCGTAGGCACGCCCGTGCGTTCAACGAACTGCGCGCATTCGTCTGGATCGGCCAGCTGCGCCTCGTGGTCATCGACCGAGATATCATCCTCGACGCCGCCTACTCGGCCGAGCTCAGCTTCCACGTTGACGCCTGCCGCTAAGCCCAATTCAACAATCTTGGCTGTCATGGCGACATTGCGTTCGAATGGCTCATGTGAGGCGTCAATCATAACGGATGTATAGCCTGCGCGGATGCATTGCACGATCGTGCTGTAATCGCTGCAATGATCCAGATGCATAGCGATTGGAATGTTGGTACGCGCCGCTGCTGTCTTGGCAGCCGCCGCGATATAATCCGCGCCCAGATGCTTCACAGTACCGACTGTCGATTGGAGAATGAGCGGTGCATCTAATTCTGCGGCAGCCTCAACGACGGCTTGCAGCATCTCTAAGGTGTGTACATTGAATGCGCCGACACAGAAGCCCTCGCGCCTAGCTGTCTGCAATAATGGTGTAGAAGATACCAATGTCATACTTGTTCTGCCTCCTTCGAATGGTAACGCTGCGAAGCGAATAACGCGGAGCCGATCACACCTGCATCATCTGTTAATGCAGCTGTCGTTAATGTAATGGCCTCAGCCAGACCTGGCAGCAGTTCAGCATACAGGGTCTCGCGAGCAGGGGCCAGCAGACGTTCACCGGCATTGGATGCCCCTCCGCCGACGATGATGACGTCAGGGCTGTATAATGTACCGGCTGCTGCTAACGCATGGCCGAGCGTATGTCCTGTATGATGCATGACCTCTATGCATAGCGGATCATGCTGATCATAGCCTTCCGAGACATCGGCTGCGGTCAGCCTGCTGTAATCCTCGTTGTTGTACTTGACGCGCAGCACGCTGTCCCTTCCGCGCTCCAGCTGCTCAATCGCCTGTCTCACAATGCCTGTAGCGGAGAGTACGGTTTCGTAGCAGCCCGTCTTGCCGCAATTGCAGGCGTACTGAATCCCGGCTCCTCGAATATGGCCGAGCTCACCAGCCATAAACCCGTTGCCGTAGAATAATTGCCCCTTCACTGAATACGCGCAGGCTAATCCGGTGCCGAGTGTCACACCGAGCACATGGTTGTAGGGCTTACCAGCACCGATCATCGCCTCGCCGTACACGTACATGCGCACATCATTGTCTACATAGACTGGCAGCGAGGTGAGGGAAGCCAGGATTCTGGCCGCCTCAATATTGTACCAACCTAAGTTGCTTGCTCCGATCGCTATGCCGCGAGATGGATCGACCAGCCCCGGACAGCCGAGACCGACTGCTTGAGGGCTGCCGTCATTGGCGGCTAACCGCACGATTTCCTTCACCATGTTCGCTATCTTGTTAATGACATAATCGCTGCCCTTGCTGGTTTCAGTAGGCTGCTTGATCTTGTGCAGCACATCTCCGTCTGCTGTTACCGCGCCGCATACGATATTCGTACCGCCTAAGTCGATGCCGATATACAGCGGCTGGTTATTCACTTGCGTGCGCATCATGGAACGCCACTCCTCTAATTTAGAATAAGAGAGTTATGAAGGGATGGGATCAGCATAATGAATGGTGATGCCCAGTTCTTGCAGCCTGTTCTCCAGGTGCGCATCCAACGTAGCATCGGTTACGCAACCATGGAGCATGGATAAATCAGCATAGCTGAAAAGGGAGGTTCGCCCAGCCTTGCTGCTGTCGAATACGGCCACAACCTGCTTGGAGCGGCTGATCAGCATTCGGCCAATCTCAGCTTCCAGCTCGGAGTAGGTTGTAAGACCGCTCTCGACGGATATCCCGTCAATGCCGATGAACATCGTACCGATATTCAATCGTTCGACTGTAGATTGCGCTAACGGTCCGCACAGCTCGAAGCTCTTGCTGCGCATCACGCCGCCAGTCAGCACGACCTGCACACCCTCGCTGTCCGCGAGCTCAACCGCGATATTGACCGCATTGGTCACGATCGTAATGCCGCTCCGCTGCTTCAGCTCCCGCGCGAGCAGGAACGTCGTAGTTCCGCCGGTCAGCCCGATGACATCGCCCTCCTTGACCAAGGCGGCCGCCTTGCGCGCGATCGCTTCTTTCTCCAGGCGAAGCAGCCATGTTTTCTCACTGAATGAGTATTCCTTGACCGCTCCCCCGTGATCGAACTGCGCCCCGCCGATGGTACGAATGACTTGGTCTGTCCGGGCCAGCATATCTAGATCACGCCTGGCCGTCGCCTCTGAGCAGCCGATCCGCTCGGTAAGCTCCACGAGTGTGATGCGGCCTTCCCTCCGCAGCCATTGCATAATCTGTTCTCTGCGTCTCTCGCCCTTAGATAGTGTGGTGTCGTTCACGGGGATCACTCCAATACGTTTAGGGCTCGTTACAGAAGCTATTCCGTACCGATGCCTTAGATAATGACTACTTGTGTAAGATTCTTCGGTTCATCCGGGTCTACACCCTTCTGGATAGCCGTGTACATGCCGAGGTATTGCAACGCTGACAAGTACAGGATGCAATGCGCGCTGTCATCCTGCTCAGCGACATGGCCGGTTTCGAACACAGCATCAGCGAAGCTCGTATCCGCTCCCTGCTGGGTCGTGATGATCAGCACGGTTGCGCCATACGCCTTCATCTCGGCGGCTACCTTGAGCTCATGCTGGCGCGCTTCCTGGGAGAGGAGCAGAACGACCAGTGTGCCACTGTCCACGACGGACTTGGGACCATGACGGAACTCCAGCGTGCCGAAGCTCTCGGCCCACACATTGGCCATCTCCTTGATCTTCAGATTCGCTTCATTGGCGAGTCCATAGAAGGGGCCCATACCCAGATAGATGTACTTGTTGAAGGAGTTGCTCTCCACGAACGGCTTAATAAAGCTGTGCGCGCGAGTTACGGTCGATTCCGACAAGGCAGGAATTCCAGCAATCTGCTCGATCCATTCGGTTCGCTTGGAAGCAAGCGCACAAGCTGCGATCATCATATACGTCATGCTGCTGAACGATTTCGTCATGACCGTGCTCTTCTCCTTGCCGAGTGGAGAGAGCAGGCATTCTGCGCGCTGGGCCATACTGCTGTCTTCATAGCAGGTGATTCCGCATGCTGTCCAGTTAGGCAGGTCCTTGATGGAATCCAGCGCGAGTACGACCTCAGAGGATTCACCTGAGCGGGATACGCCTACCAGGGTGTAATTGCGATTGGCTGGTGCTTGGTAATCACGGAACAGATAGATTTCAGAAGAAGGCAGCGCCTGAGCAGGCTTGCCTACGTACTTGCGATACACGGCTGCCATCGTCTGTGCTTGGTAATACGACGAGCCGGATCCAATGAAGATGATCTCATCAGCCGCTGGATTCAATAGGTACTTGGTTACCCAATCCTGCTGATTCTGCAGCTGATTCCATGCTGCAGCAAGCGCTGCATGCTGTTCCGAAATTTCTGGAGCTGTAAACTTAGCGAATGTCGTCAAGATGCTCACCTCATAGCTTCATAATAATGATAGTTTACATCATAATTATGATTGAATCAATCAATATGTGTATAGAATTCATCAGTTTAAAGATTGCAAGTGGAATGTTTTGTGCTCGCGTGCGGAATGTGGGGTAGAAGGTATCTATAATGGGAGGGACGGTGCGAGAGTCCGTGTGCATGGAATGTGAGGTAAATGGTGTGTGAGGGTGTACATCCAGAACGCCCGTTTGGTATGATGGAATAATCAGGAATACTATGTTCGAGCAGGAGCGGATAGGATGGCTATGACAGGCTTCACACCCATACTAGTAAGATGGTTCGCTCAGAAATTCGGACAGTCGACGCCGGTGCAGGATCAGGCGTGGCCGCTGATTGTCGCGCGTAAGCATACGCTGATCACAGCGCCTACAGGCTCCGGCAAGACGCTGGCTGCACTGCTGCCGCTGCTCGACGCCATTCTGCAGGAGAAGCAAGCCACTACCGAGCGCAGTGTCAGCTACAAGCGCGGTGTCCGCGTGCTGTATGTGACGCCGCTGAAGGCGCTCAATAATGATATTCATCAGCATCTTTTCGACTATATCGGTGAGATGGAGCAGCTTGCCGCAGAGACTGGTGAAGTATGGCATGGCGTGACGGTTGGCATTCGTACCGGAGACACCTCGCAGAGCACGAGAGCATCTATGCTGCGCAGACCGCCGGATGTGCTGGTGACGACGCCGGAATCACTCTATATCCTGCTGACCTCTCATAAGGCTAGGGAGATACTGCGGGATGTGAAGCATGTCATTATAGATGAAATTCACGATCTTGCTGGCGGCGAACGCGGTATGCATCTGAGTCTTACGCTGGAACGCCTGACCGCGCTTATCGGGCGTTCACCGCAGCGGATCGGCGTATCGGCGACACAGAAGCCGCCCGAACGAATTGCACAATACCTCGGAGGATGGGAGGCAGATGGTCGCCATTCTGATACGTATCGGCAGCGAACCGTTGAGCTGGTCATCCAGGAATCGCAGAATCCAATCCATGTCAGCGTAACTATGCCAGCTTTCACCGTAATCAGCGGTAAGAATCAGGATGTATGGACGCCGCTGATTGAAGAGATCCTCCGGCACCTTGAAGGAACTGGAACCGCTCTGATCTTCGTGAATAGCCGCAGGCTGAGCGAGCGCTTATCGGCGCGCCTCAATGAATGGGTCGGTGACGGCTTCTCTCGCAGTCATCATGGCAGTGTCTCTCGTGAGAGGCGGTTGGAGACGGAGCAGATGCTGCGCACCGGGGAGCTGCGCTGCCTAGTTGCCACCTCCTCGCTGGAGCTCGGCATTGACATCGGATATATCGATCATGTGCTGCAGATTGATTCCCCGCTCAGCGCAGCTTCAGGCATTCAGCGGATCGGCCGATCTGGCCATGCGGTAGGCGGTACGAGCCGCGGGACGATTATCGCGCGCATGCGCGGTGCGTTGCCGGAGGTGGCCGTTCTGTCGGAGCGGATCGCGCGGCGCGACACGGAGGAGATTGACGTGCCGCGCTTCTCGATGGGGGTGCTGGCACAGCAATTGGTTGCGATTCTCGCCACTGAGGATTGGTCGCCTGATGAGCTGTATCGATTGATCTTGCAGAGCGACAGCTATGCGGGCTACCCGCGAGATCGATTCCTGGACGTGCTGGAGATGCTATCGGGGCTGTATCCATCCGTTCGCCCATTAATTGATTGGGACCGTGTGAACGATCGGCTGAGCAAGCGCGCGAATACGGCGATGGCCGCTGTCATGGGCGCGGGCACAATCCCGCAGAGCACGGGCTATCCGGTATACCATGCTGATACTAGAATGCATCTAGGCGAACTGGATGAGGAATTCATCTTCGAATCCAGGGTTGGTGATGTGTTCCAACTAGGCGCATCCGCCTGGCGCATTCGTTCGATTCGAGATGATCGGGTTGAGGCAGTGGAGACAGATGCGGCGGTGGGTGAGATTCCTTTCTGGCGAGCGGATGGCATAGGCCGTTCATACTCGCTCAGTATCGGGATTGGCGAGCTGGCTGAGCGCATTATACAGATAATAGCTAGAAGTCAGACCGAATTGCAGGGTGAACAGCGCCCGGATACGTCAGCTTGTGCAGAAGCAGTACAGTACCTTGTTGCTAATAGCCGGTTCACCTCTGAGGCTGCGGAGAGCATGGTCGGCTTGATACGCGCACAGAGGGCGGTGTCTGCATGGCCGACACATAAGCGTATTGTTGTAGAATGGTTCGAGGATGAGACTGGTTTAGTCCATGTTGTGTTCCATAGCTGGTTCGGCCGCAGATTTAACCGCACATGGCTGATGGCGCTGCAGCAGCATCTAGCGGAGACGCTGCAGCATAGCTTCGAGTCGCATGTGAAGGATAATGGCTTCGAGCTGATCTTCCGTGAATGGGACCCTGGGTGGCTGACGCTGCTAACCGGTCTATCCGCAGTGTCAATAGAGCGTCTGCTCCTGGAAGCCATTCCGGCATCCGCGCTATTCTCCGCAACGTTCCGCAAGCTGGCGGAGACATCGCTGCTGCTGTCGAGAAGCTATAAGCGCGCGGCAGGCTGGCTGAAGCGGCTGCGCGGTCAGGAGCTGCTGCGTGATGTTATGCCACTGGCGACTAAATTTCCGTTGGTGAAGGAAGCGCTGCGCGTGTGCATGGAGGAGCTGCTCGATCTGCATCATGTGCGCGATGTGCTGGCCGATATGGAAGCTGGCCGAATAGAGTTGCGTGTTGTACAGACGATCGCGCCGTCCCCTCTTGCTGCGCAGTTCTTCTATGAATTCCTGAACACGGCGATCTACGAATCAGATGCGCTGACGCGTGATCTGCAGCAGCGTATGATAAGCGTGAGCCGCGATCTAGCTGCTGAGGTATTCGGTGCGGACGCGCTGCGCCAGGCGGTTGATCCGGATGTATTGGCCGAGGCTAGGGCGCATGCACAGCTTGGAAGCGGTCAACTAACTGATCGGTCCGCGCTGTTGCGCTGGCTCAAGGAGCATGGTGATCAGACGGAGGAGCAATGGCGGGCTGTCTGCGCACATCATCCGCATGCGAACCAGCTGCTGGAAGAAGCAATGACCCGCGGCGAGGCTGCAGAGATTGCATTGGGACATACCAGAGGCTGGATTAGCATGGACGAGAAGGTGATGTATGGCGCGCTGTCTGACTCGGCAGTTGCCCAAGCCTTCATTCTAGGCCGTTATGCGGAGACGGTAGTCGGCTTTACCGCGGCAGATCTGATGGAGCGCTACGGCCTATCGGAGGAGACTGCGGCGGCATGGATTGCCAGAGCCGCGGAGGAGGGCATCATTGTCACTGCGCCTTTCGCTGAGTCCTATGAGCTGGGCCGGCTATGGACAGGTGCGAAGGCGGCCTCTCGCCTCATACGCGCATCGTTGATCCGTTCACGCGGCAGCGCCCGCGCGAGCGCAGAGCAGTATTGCCGGCTACTGATGAACCGGCAGCATGTGGCGCCATCGAGTCGATTGCATGGCGCGGAAGGGCTGCTTGCCGTTATGCGGCAGCTGCAAGGGGTCTATTTGACACTGTCTAGTTGGGAATCGCATGTTCTGCCTGCCCGGTTGGAGCGTTATCGGCGGGAGGATCTTGATCTGCTGTGCGCGTCTGGTGAGATCTTCTGGCTGGGACGCAGAGGGGAGGGGGAGCGGGAGGGCAAGATCGCCTTCTTCTGCCGTGAATCAGAGGAGCTGTATGTGCCGCTCATTGCGCAACAGGAGCTTCCGGAGCCGGCGCATCCTGAGGTGTATCAGATGCTCAGGAAGAGAGGGGCCTCCTTCCTGTCATCGCTGTCGAATGAGCTGGGCGAGGCGCCAACCGAGCTGATGCCCAAGCTGCTTGATCTCGTCTGGCAGGGTCTGGCTGCGAATGACCAATTCGCACCGCTGCGCATGCATGGCGGAGCCGGGAAGGTCAAGGTGCCGGATCGGTCTAAATTTCGCTCGGGCTTAGGCCGCTGGTTTGTGATTGATCACTTGCCAACAGGGGGAGTTAACCAGCATGAACAGACGGATAACGGAGACAGCGGGTTCACAGACTCGCGGGAACACTCGCTGCTTGCCTGGACGAAGCATCTTCTTCAATTGAATGGTGTGATCACCAAGGCAGTTGCAGATGAGCAGAGCCCATATGGATGGGAGCTCATATCCACGGCCCTGAGCAAGATGGAGGACTGGGGTCTGGTTACTCGGGGCCTATTGATCGATCAAGTGCCGGGCTTGCAATATGCTAGCAAGGAAGCAGCAGAGCAATTGCGACAGATGAGCGGCCGGAGGGTGAACGATTTAGTGCAAGCGGATGGCGAGCAGCGGATCACACTGCTGTCATCAATTGATCCGGCGAATCCCTATGGGCTAGCAGTACCATGGCCGGTTGCCAGTCACGCAGAGACCTCATTCGCGCGCAAGGCCGGGAATTACTTATTGTTCGAGGGAAACCGCTGGTTAATGTGGGTGGAGAATAAGGGTCGGAAGCTAACCATGATGCAGCCTGATATGTTGAATGAACAGGATGGCTCTACCCTTATAAGCTACATGGCCCGCACACTTCTGCGCGAGCATGGTCTGCGTAAGATTGTCATCGAGACTTGGAACGGTATGCCGATTGGAGAGTCGCAGCTTGCCTCCCAATTGACGGCGCTCGGCGCTGAGAAGGATCAGCATAAGGTTGTGCTGTGGCCGAGCAGCCTGCAATGAGCAGCTTAATTACAGCTGGCGCGGTGTTACAGAGCTGTGAGGGGCATGATCGGTGACGGGCAGCAGGATCTCGAATTCCAGCTTGTCCGCCGCCAGATCGAATTCGAGCACGCGGATGATCATCCCGTTCTCGCTCTGTATGGCATTCGTTGCTACATGGATCTGTGTTCGACTCGGTTGGATGCTGATCCATTCCGGAAAGTTGAAGCTCTGCCGTACAAATTCGAGCACAAGCGAGCTCGGCAGCGGTAAATTACCGATCTTGAACCTCTTCTGAGTCAGCAGCAAATCACCATTCTCCAGCACAGCCGGCTCGAGCTCCACCTCCAATTGCACAATGAAACCCATTACTTCGACATTGCCTCGCAGCCGCAGGGTATCAGAAAGCTCAGCTTGGTAAGTAAGTCCATGCGACCCTGTCTCCGCGTACTGCTGCAGATAGCGATTGATCAAGCGTTCCATATCAGCCTTGCCCGAGGCAACCTCAAACTTCGCCATATTGTCTGATTGGGGAGGAAGGATGAGCTCCATCTGGTGATCAGCGGGCTGACCTAGCGCGAGATACAACGCGACTAACAGCGCGGTGAGATTAACGGCGACAATACCGATCAGCAGTCTCCTCGTTCTGGCGAGCTTCCGCTTCAATGTCGCGTCTGCATCATTTCCGGTTTCTATCATTCATTCCTGCCTCCCTGGCTTCATCTTCCTGCTTGTTCCAAGATACCACCACCATTCAGCGAGGTCTACTGGTTCAAGTACCAAACCTACCGTTCGTACATATACTATCGCGAAGGGAGGCAGCAGATTGACAACTATTGGAATCCTGTTGGATCACAGCGTGTACGGCAAGCTGCGGAGCCGCAAGACCGGACACGAGCGCGTGGATTTATATCGTAAAGCAGCTCGAGAGCAAGGCGCGGATGTGTTGTATATGTCGCTCCGGAAGATCGACACGAAGCGAAGACGAGCTACGGGATATATATGGAGAGGCGGAAAATATCGTGTCACAACCACGGCTATTCCCGCTGTTATTCATAATCGCGCGCTGCCCTTTGATGCTTATCAATTAACACGATTGAAGAAGTTAGGCAGAATCAGCTATGTCTTCAATGCATTGAATCGGTATAAGAAGCTTAAGATTCATCGTCTGCTCAGAGGCCACCCAGCCTTTCATCCCCATCTGCCTGCCACGAAGAAGCTAGGTAGAGCGCAGCTAGCGTCGATGATGCAGATGTATGACCAGCTCTTCGTCAAGCCGCAGAGCGGATCTGTTGGACTAGGGATCATTCGCATGAAGCGATTAGACAACGGGCTGTGGCAGCTGCGATCCTCGCAGGGCAAGGTGAAGCTGAATCAGAGGCAGGTGTACGGCAGACTGAAGCGATTAACGCGCGGCAAGCCATATGTCATTCAGAAGGCAATTGATCTGGCGACGTACAAGGGGCGGCCGTATGACTTGCGTGTCTCCGTACAGCGAGGAGAGAGCGGAAGCTGGCAAGTAACCGGCATCATTGGCAAGGTCGCCAGACGCGGTGGATACTTGACCAATGTGGCTAGAGGCGGCAGTGTGAAATCCTGCGAGCAATTATTCGAGGGGAGCGGGTTGCCGGTTGCGGCGACGAAGGCCAAGGTTCTGGGATTCTCCAGTCGGGTTACAGCTTATCTGGCTTCGCGGCTGCGTCGGCTGGGCGATGTCGGACTCGATATCGGGGTGGATCAAAGCGGAAGTCCGCAGTTTATTGAGATGAATGGTCGTGATCAGCGATATAGCTTTGCCAAGGGCGGATTGAAGAAGACGTTCTATCAAACCTACGCTAATCCCGTACGTTATGCGATTTATCTGGCTCGACGGAGAAGCTGAACATCGACGTTCCCCGTCGGGCCTGTATGCGCATGACTACTTCTTCAACGCGGCAATGGGTTCCAGCGCAGGTACCGCATTCCCATACTTCGGATAGGCGCGTCCGTTCGGAGCCGCCCAGCGCACGGCATTCGTAATCACCTTACGCACTTCAGCATTGTAGTAGGTCGGGAATGTCTCATGGCCTGGGCGGAAGTAGAAGATCTTGCCCAGTCCGCGTGTGTAGCAGCAACCGCTGCGGAACACTTCGCCGCCCTCAAACCAGCTTACCATGACGAGTTCATCCGGCTGCGGGATGTCGAAGTGCTCTCCGTACATCTCCTCGGCCGGCAGTTCGATATACTCGCCGATGCCTTGGACGATCGGATGTCCAGGATTGACGACCCATATCCGTTCCTTCTCATTCGCCTCGCGCCACTTCAGATCGCAGGAGGTGCCCATCAGCTTCTTGAAGATCTTCGAGAAGTGGCCAGAGTGCAGGACGATCAACCCCATGCCATGCAGAACGCGCTCATAGACGCGATTCACAATCTCATCCTGGACCTCGCCGTGCGCAGTATGCCCCCACCACAGTAGAACATCAGTATCATCGAGTACGGCTTGAGACAGCCCGTGCTCAGGATCGTCAAGCAGCGCATATCGCACCTCGTACTCTCCCTCGAAGCCCTCACTGATTGCGGTATGCATACCGCTTGGGTACACACTTGCTACCTTCTCATTGGTCTTCTCATGTCTGTATTCATTCCATATGGTCACTCGCAGCTTGCTCATATTCCAATCCTCCTCCTATGTGATCGTATTCCTTAGGACTCATTATACGTGCAATCTAATTGAGATAATAGGCGCAATATTGGACTATTATTACGCAATTTTGCTACATACAAGCCCATTTCCTCGTGATATGATAGAGAAAGCTTATGCTATTTTGCTTATTTTGAGGTGAATTGCGATGTTCCCCAGTATGGTTCATGAAGAGGTTGTCTACCAGAATCCATTCCTGTGCATGCGTGTCTGGCAGATGGACAGAGTCATGTCACCGCAAGAAGTGAGACAGCAGCGGGCATCCGACTTGCCGAGGGATCGAGATGCGATAAATTGGCATTACCATGAGGAAGTCGAATTTCTTCTTGTACAAGCAGGCGAGTTGACCGTGCATCTGCCAGATGAAACGTTGGTGATGCGAGAGGGTGATGTGGCGATCTTCGGCTCTTCCGAGCCTCACAGCACGTATCAATCCGCGCCGGGTCAGTTAACTCAGACTGTACTGCAACTGGACCTGCAGAAGCATGTCGATCAGAGCACGGTATCTAATTTAAAGTACTTCTCAGAGGTTCTGCGACCGCTTAGTAAATTAAATTACATATTCAGGGACAATCCAGAGGCGAGGCGTCAGGCTCGGGACTATATACTGATGATCTACGAAGAGATGCTGCGCAAGAAGCCAGGTTATGAATTAGCGGTTTCCGCGCTGATTAAGAATATGCTGCTCATTCTGCTGCGCAATGATGATCGCCAGCAGCTGCAGTCGAACGAGGATCCGCTGCTGGAACGCGTCATGCCTGCGCTGATCTATATTGATCGGAATCTGTCCAATAAAATTATGATCCAGGATGTTGCGCGGCAGGTGAATATGAGCTACTACTACTTCGTGAAGCTGTTCAAGCGAGCGCTCGGCATGTCCTTCACCGACTATGTGAACTTCAAGCGTATTAAGCGCGCTGAGCAGCTGTTGTTGACAGAAGATATGAGCGTGGTTGAGGTGGCTGAGCAGGTGGGCATCTTCAACCTGGGACACTTCTACGAGATGTTTAAGCGGATCAACGGGTGCTCACCAAGACAATTTAAGAATCGGTTAGAAGACTTGCATTGAATCAATTCCTCGAGAATGGACACATTGTTAATAGCACATAGTGTTCATATCGAATGGAGGTTGAATCATGGGGTATAGGGTTGCTGTAGAGACTAGAGAAGTCACGAGCCGCTCTGAGCTGGTTAAGCTGCGCAAGCAAGGATACGTGCCTGCTTCGGTATCAGGCAAGCGAATTACACCAGTCTCGATCGCGATTGATGAGAAGGAGCTGCGCCTGCTGCTTCGCGAGCATGTCAATGAAGTATTGGAGATGGAGCTGCCCGAGCAGGGTCTCCAGCATGTGATTGTACAGGAATTGCAGCGTGATAAGCTGATTCCGGGCAAGCTATTGCATGTGGATTTCCATCAAATTAATATGAATGAACCAATCAAGATGACAATTCCTATTGAATGGGTTGGCAGCGCGCCGGGAGTAGCGGCTGGAGGGGTATTGACACCGCTGCTGAGTGAGCTGGAGGTCCGGTCACTTCCACATGTAATACCATCCGTAATTCAGGTTGATGTGGGGTCGCTAGAGATTGGGGACAAGCTGCTCATTGCGGATATTACGTTGCCCAGCGAAGTGGAGTGTCTAGTTGATCCCGAGGCTGTGGTCGTTACGATCCTGCATGTGAATAAGCCGACAGAAGACGAGCAAGAGGAGATGTCCGAGGAAGCGCAAGAGGCTGCCGGCGCCGAATAAGAGAAGACATCAGCTGTCTTCTCTTATATATTCGCGTTGGCCGTTGGTGCGATCGTAGTAGACGCGATACCTGTGATTGTCCTTCGGATCAATGAATACTTCGGATGTTGGTTCCAGTGAACCGCTGAGCAGATTGGACTGCTTGGCGGTATTCTTCTTGTAACGCTGATCGAAGTATCGCCAGCTGACCCAGATGAGCAGCACCCCGACGGCAATCTGCGCGAAGACCCAGAAGATAGATAGCAGGATTACCCAAGTCATGGCAGCCTGCGCAGCTTGACTGCAGTTCCATAAGCGACGATCTCACTCATGTTCTGGCCCACCTCGCCGCTGTCAAAGCGCATCATGACAATCGCGTCAGCTCCCATCGCGTGCGCATTCTGAACCATCCGGTCAATTGCCTGCTTACGCGCGTCCTCAATCATCTGAGTATACTGCGTGATTTCCCCTCCGACTAAGCCCTTCAGGGAGGCTAGAATATCACCGCCAATTCCTCTAGACCTGACAACAACCCCGAACGCCGCTCCTACTACCTCCGTCGTTTCATAACCGCTAATATGCTCAGTAGTCGCAATAATCATGGTTGAATCATCCTCTCATTAAAAATCAATTACTTCGTCATACGTATATTACCCTGATTGGTTGCTAATTTAAAGTGCTGTATGCTGGGAGAAGGAAAGTATCGGTTTAACTGATCTTTCTGCTTGCCAGGATGAGATAACAGCGGTTACAATATATGGGTAACAACAATAAAGGTGAAAGGAGTGATCGCAATGCGGATTTGGAATGTTGTTGTTGATCTAGCAGGTTTACAGGAGGATCATCATCGTTAGCCGAATAGCAAGCTGTCATAACCGTCACCTGAATTGCATTACGTCTCGAGACAGGGAGCACGATGGTTATCGTGTTTTTTTATTTGTCCAATAAGACACTGGTCTTGTGATGGGATAGCGGGCTGCGTGATGAACCTCCTGGGAACATGCATATATGAATTTACATGTATGTACGAAGAGGAGGACTCATCTGTGAGCTATAAGAATGGGAAAGATATCTTGCCGCCAGGATTGCTCAAGGAGCTGCAGAAATATATAGACGGCGAGCTGATCTATGTGCCGAAGCAGACTGAGCAGCGCGCAGGCTGGGGTGAGATTAACGGGACCAGACGCGTCATCGAGAGACGCAATCACGAGATCTATAAGAAGTATACGAACGGTACATCCATAATGGAGCTAATTAGAGCTTATCACCTGTCAGAGGACAGCATTAGGAAGATCATACTGAAGACGCGCAACCTGACTAGAGAGAGGGTCACTACTTGAAGCGCTATAGTTAGAAGGCCAGAATCCGCATACAGCGATTCTGGCCATTTTTTAATATATAAGACTTTATAAGTTTCCAACCAGGATTAGATCTTGCGAAGTTTACCAAGCTCCGTCACAAGCGCCTCCATCTCCGAGATGCTGAACATGGACTTGTTCATGATGACCTCATAGATCTCGAAGATATCCTCATACTGCTCCAGATCGAAGTGATCGGATTTGATGGCATGAACAGCGGCCATCTTAAGCTTGGACTTAATACCCTCGATCAACACCTCCAGGTTCTGTTCTGATGGCTTGGAGAGCTCGGATAGATGATAAGACAATTGCCTTCACCCTTTCAGTTGGATTGTTAATGTTACCGTGTAGCGGCCTTGCGGTTTGTTGAAGCCTTGCTTAGAACAACTCCAATTGTACAGTCGAATCACGATCTTGCTGCGGTATCTGATAGGGCTCTATACATGCTGGGCTGTCATTCTTAACGCTGCCCACCAGCGGATTGACAGGATATAGGCGCATCTGCTCGGACGAATAAGGCTGCAGAAGCTGCATCAGCTGACTGAGATCCGTGATCTCCTTGTTCAACCAATGACGCACATGCTCCGGTGGCAGAATAACAGGCATGCGATCATGGATTGGCTGCATCAGCTCATTAGGGACTGTTGTGATGATCGTGCAGGTATTCACTTTATCACCTGATGGACTGATCCATGTATCGTACAACCCAGCCATGCTGAATAGGGACTTATCCTTCAATGTGATCCGATAGGGCTGCTTCTCATTCTTATTCAGCTTGCGCCATTCATAGAACCCATCGGCGGGCAGGATGCAGCGTCTCGACGGGAGCAGCTTGCGGAATGCCGGCTTGTCAGCCAGCGTCTCTGCTCGCGCGTTAATCATCATATACCCGACCTTCTCCTCCTTGGCCCAACTGGGCACAAGTCCCCACCGCAGCGGCCCGATCCGTCTGGTGCCGTCTGCATCCGCAATTATAGCGGGCAGTGACTGACCCGGCGCGATGTTATAGCGAGGCGTATGGGCATAGGCGGAGGGCTGGATCCCGTAATAGATTAATAATTGTTCCATCTCGACAATCAGCGAATATCGTCCGCACATACGCGGTCACCTCCCGTATAGCCATTGTATCAGAGATTGGACAGGAATGAGAATTAGACTTCTATAAAATAAACATAGTATACTGAGTTAAAACCAGTAGGAGTTGAACAACATGATACACAAGATTGAGCACATTGGGGTCAAAGTAAAAAATATGGATGAATCGATCGCATTCTACACCACCATCCTCGGCATGAAGCTAATTGACCGAGTTGCGCTTGCTGACGGCGTGGAGCTTGGCTTCCTGTCGCTGCCGGGCGATGAACGCATCCAGATTGAATTGATCGGCAGAGGGGCCGATGACATTCCACAGCGCGGGAAGGTTGACCATATCGCATTCACTGTCAGTGATATCGAGGCGGAGGCCGAGCGGTTGAAGCAAGCTGGTGTCAACGTGCTCGATGAGCAGCCGCGTTCTATTCTAGGCGGCGTCAAGATCTTCTTCTTCACCGGTCCAGACGGAGAAGTGCTGGAGCTGTTCCAGCCGCTCTCATAATTAGTTGTATTGAAGTGACATTTAGAAGACTTATCAGAACGGCCTCCTTAGCGGGGGCCGTTTCTGTTCACATTATAGAAAGTGGACACATCATTAACGAATCACGCTGCAAACTTTGAAGCAAATTGAACGGGAGCGCTAAGGGATTAGTGGCGCACGGGAGCACTAAATGAGCTGGATAGTGGCGTGATGTGGGATTAGTGGTGCACGGGAGTACTAAATGAGCTGGATAGTGGCGTGATGCGGAATTAGTGGTGCACGGGAGTACTAAATGAGCTGGATAGTGGCGTGATGCGGGATTAGTGGTGCACGGGAGCATTAAATGAGCTGGATAGTTGCGTGATGCGGGATTAGTGGTGCACGGGAGCATTAAATGAGGGGGCGGAGACTATCCTGTATGGGAAAGTTGGCATCTCCCTTAAAGTCGCTTATTGCACATTAATGGACTCCTCAAGGAGTTTTTTTAATAATCATAAAGGTCAGAGAAGGTCAAATTCGAAGAATTCGCGGCACAGACCCAGTTAGAAGGCTGAAATCCACGACTAATGCTCGAAAATGGGCGAATATCGGCTTTGAAGCATGACGCATTCAGGCTTATAATATAACCAGAAGGTCAGACAAGGTCAAAGTCAAAAATGGTCAATGAAAAGGAGAGATGATTGATGTTTAGTTTAGTCCCACGCTCCAAAGCAAAAGCAGATGTGTTCACGCAGCTGGCAAGATCATTCGATGACATGTTCAATGATGATTTCTTCGCTCCGTTCCAGAGCGGCTTACAGCCGATTCGCAGCGATATTCGCGAGACAGCGGACTCGTATGTGATCGAGGCTGAATTGCCTGGCTTCCATAAGGAAGAGATCGATATTCAGTATGATCAGCCATATCTGACGATTCAGGCCATTCACAGCGATGAGCGAAGAGAGGAGAATAAGGATCAGCAGGTGTTGCGCAGTGAACGGCGTTATGGCGCCTATACGCGCCGCTATCATGTTGATTCGATCAATGAGGAGGCGATCAGCGCCTCGCTCAAGGATGGGGTTCTGACCTTGATCCTGCCTAAGCAGGAGAAGGCGAAGCGTAATCGAATCACCATTCAGGATTAATTGTCTCATACACAAAAGCAGCGCGCGGGATATTGCATCCCTGCGCGCTGCTTTTGTGTTCTATTTTGCAGGCTGTTCGATGGGTTCGGTTGGAGGGGTGTTCGCGTCAGCGCGTGGTTCCTCTGCGTCCATCGGTTCATATTCCTCAGCGGGAAGGCGAATCCATCGCTTCAGATACCCTTGTACATATAATGCCTTGATTAAGATGATCAGGATGGGCGAGAGGATAAGTCCCGCTATTCCGAAGATGGATAGGGAGATGATCATGAATGAGAGCATTGTGAACCCGGATACGCCTAGCGAATCGCCGGTGATCTTGGGCTCCAGAATCTGGCGCACGAGCACGACCGCAAGGAATAGCGCGATCAGCCAGATGGCAAGCGTTGTCTGGCCGACAATGAGCAGATAGATGATCCAAGGCACGAATACCGTGGATACACCGAGCAGCGGCACCAGGTCGAAGAACGCCGCCAGGAGTGAGACGGAGAAGGCGTTATCGACACCCAGCGCCAGCAAAGCGATGAAGATCACAACGAATGTGATGGTAATCAGCTTGAGCTGCGATTTGATATAGGTGCCGAGCCCCTTGAGCACGTTCTCTCGTAAGAAGGTGAATGCCTGCTTGAACGTATTCGGTGTCTTCTCCTTCGCGAATTTCTTCCACGTATCGATCTCGATGCTCAGGAAGTAAGCGAGGATGAACGCAATGACGAAGTTCACTACGAAGGTGGACACAGAGGTGAGCATGTTGACCAGGTGGCCCAGTATCCAGCCGGTGAAGGTCGTTCCCTTGGCGACAATGACACCGCTGAACTCCTTGGCCTTCTCAATCAGATCATTCGCAATATTGTCGGGCAATGCATTGAATCGGTCTATGAAGTAATCCGATTTCTCAATAATCTGCATCTGCAGGATGAGTCCATATTCCGGAAGCTTGACGAGGAATACATTCATCTGCAGGACGAATATCGTCACCGCGCCAACTAGAACTCCTAGAATGACGACAATAAACACCAGCATTGAGATCCCGGTTGCGATCGACTTCTTGATCTTGCGTCGATGCAGGAAGCGAGCGAACGGTTCAATCATCCAATAGATGATCAGGGCGAGGAAGATTGGCGCGGCAATCTTGTACAGATAACTGAATGATAGCATGATCAGATATACGGTGAGCGCAATCAGTCCGATATCTAGGGCGGTTCGCCAGTATTTACGATAGAATGGTAACATAGTTCACCTCGGCTACAATAGTTTACCTATTACTAGTAATCTTACATTGCTATTGTAACCGAAATGAGATTATCCGCCAAATCCATCTCGGAATGCCTCGGACAACCGCTCTTCATTCACCTGCCACATCTCGGCTAGTTCAGGTGCGACATGCTCCGCCCACCAATCTGCCAGCAGCTTGCGATTGCTTCCATTCTCCGAAATCCAGATCAAATTGCCGATTACCTTGCTCAGATAAAGCTTCTCCCCTGCGGCAATCTGCTCAGGGGGAATCCACTTATTCAGTCGCTTGATTGTCCGATACAGCTCCTTGTTGCACGTTCTGCGAATCTTCCTGAGCGTAGGCAGATCTTGCTCATGCTTGCCCTTATTGCCCGGTAGCGTTCCCATGGTCGGTCACTCCTCTCTCCCACAGCATATGCGCGAGGGGAGCGAGGAGCGACCAGACTGGATCAGCACTTAGAGAACGACGATGTAGCCGACCATTGGGCCGCCATGTGCTGGATCTCCGTGTGTCGGACAGATCAGACGGAATATGCCGGCCTTCTCTGCGCGGAAGGTGACGACGGTCTCCTTACCCTTCTGAACCTCGCCCTTGATATCCATACCTTCGATAAAGAAGGGATGGCGATCGCCGTTAACGCCGAGAATGCGCAGCTCAACCAGTTCACCCTTGTTCACAATGACGGTGCCGGGATCCCAGCGGTATACCTCGAACGACTTGCCGTCCGCCAGAGTGGTCTCATGCTCGGCGGTGATCATCTGAATGACGCGGGGGTTGCTAGTTGTTCCAATAGTGGGCTCGCTCTTGTTCCATACCCAGAAGGAATAGACGAGCACGACGAGCAGTGCTGACATCCCGATGAAGCGAAGCTGCTTCTTACCGATAATCAATACCCTAGACATGAAATCACTCTCCGAATTCATATGATTTAGATGGAAGGCTTGTTTAACACATCCTATGCGGATGATGCGGAAAGCATGTCTAATCTGTTCTTTGCCAATCAGGCGAAGATTGATTATGATAAGAGAAGCAATGGAAGCGAGAGGAGTATGGTATGGACAATTGGGTTACTCAGATTATGGAGCAGTACGGTTATCTGGGCATCTTCTTCATTATGGTAGTTGAGAATTTATTCCCGCCAATCCCATCTGAGATCGTATTGCCCTTCGGAGGGTTCGTGACGACCTACTCCAAGTTGACTGTTCCGATGGTGATCTTCATCGCTACGCTGGGGTCATTGGCAGGCGCCGTGATTCTGTATGCGATTGGCATGGTGCTTACGATGGAGCGGGTGGAATGGATTGTGGATCGTTATGGTAAATGGCTTCGTATTCGGCGCAAGGACATACATAAGGCGTTCGATTGGTTCGAGCGATACGGGAAGTGGACGGTATTCTTCGGGCGGATGGTGCCATTGATCCGCAGCCTGATTTCGATACCGGCCGGGATGTCTCGCATGAATTTCCCGTTATTCCTGTTATATACCACGCTGGGCTCGATTATCTGGAATACACTGCTTGTAGTTATCGGCTCTTCGCTCGGCAATAATTGGGAGGTCATCACCGAGAAGATCAATGTGTATTCGAACGTGGTGTACGCCCTGATTGCGATAGCGGGAATCAGTGTGCTGGCCTGGCTGTTCCTTAGACCTAAGCAGGAGTAATGCTACACAACACTTAGCAGATGCTTCCGAAGCAGTTTTGTTGCGATGAGTTACTAGAAGTAATGCTTCACAAAACTTGGAGGTGGCTACAATGAGCAAAAACGTGGCGCAATATCTAGGCAAGGGGATTAGCCCCGAGCAATTTATTGAGGGAATGACGAAAAATCAAGACGCCTTCACAGAATGGTTGAACGCGTTCGAATGGCAGGATGAGGAGACGCGACAGTTCTTCGAATCGATCGGCTTCAGGGACGATCTGCGCTGCTTGATCATAGCTGCGGATTGGTGCGGCGACGTTGTACGCAATGTACCGGTGCTGTTCAAGGCGCTGGAAGCAACCGGGATGCCGGTTGAAGTGATGATCATGGAACAGCATATCGAGCTCATGGATCAATTCCTGATCATGGGCGGACGGTCGATTCCGGTCGCGATTATCGCGGATACGGGCGGCTTCGTGCTGGGGCAATGGGGCCCGCGTCCGGCGCATGTTCAAGCGATCATGCAGAAGTTCAAGCAGGACAATCCGGATCGCGAGGCAGCCAATTATCAGGAGAATATTGCAGTAGCGCGTCAAGAGATGGGGCGTCAATACGGGGAAGGCGCCGGCTATCAGCAGGTCATCGTTAGTGAGCTGCGAGCGCTTCTGTCCGGAATCTAAGGGAGGTCCTGCTGTATGCTGCACATAGATGGCTTCGCGTTGGGGCCCCTGCAGACGAATGCATATATCATCATGAATCCGGAGGACAAGCGTTGCATTGTCATCGATCCGGGCATGAATCCACAGGCGCTGCTGCGCAAGGTTGCCGATTATGAGGTAGAGGCGATCCTGCTGACTCATGCTCACTTCGACCATATCGGAGGAGTGGATGAACTGCGAAAGCTCAAGGGCTGCCCTGTCTACCTGCATGACGCGGAGGCGGAATGGTTGACGAACGCGAGGAAGAACGGCTCGCTGAATTGGCCTGACATTGGGCCGCCGATTGAGTCGGATCCTGCGGAATATGGTCTGGCACATAATCAGAAATTACAGCTATTAGGGGAGACCTTCCAGGTGTTCCACACCCCCGGGCATTCACCAGGCAGCTGTAGCTTCCTGCTGGGAGATAAGCTGTTCGGCGGGGATGTGCTGTTCCGACAATCCGTAGGGCGGACAGATCTGGCGGGCGGCAGCTCGCGTGACCTGCATCAGTCTATTCACAACATTCTTTTCAAGCTGGATGATCAGACGGTTGTATATCCTGGTCATGGTCCGCGAACAACGATTGGCTATGAGAAGGAGAACAATCCCTATGTCTAGCATCGCGAAGATTATGAAGGAATGGGTCATTCCATTCGCGGTTGTTATCTTGATCGCGCTGGCTATAAGGACATATGGGTTCGCACATATCCAGGTGTTCAATGTTTCCATGCAGAACACACTGTTCGAGGGGCATCGCCTCATAGAGAATAAGTTGATCTATCGATTCGGGGAGCCGAAGCGCGGGGATATCGTGATCATCAATGGTCCGGAATATCCGGAACGTCTAATCAAGCGGGTGATCGGACTGCCGGGTGAGACGATTGATTTCGCGGACGGGCATGTGCGGATTAACGGAGTAGTTCTGGAGGAAGATTACACGCAGGGCTTTTCCAGCGCGAGATCGCTAGCCATGCCGCTTGTGATCCCAGATGATGCCTACTTCCTGATGGGCGACAATCGAGAACACAGTGTGGACAGCCGGGATCTTGGCGCGATTCCAATGAGCAGCATCGAGGGTAAGGCCTCGTTCCGCTTCTGGCCACTTTCGCAGATGGGAATGTTGGAATAGAATAAATGAGAACCGGTGCAAGTGACCGGTTCTCATTTTTTAACATTATAGAATATATAAATTCCCGAGGTTGCAATAGGTCAGAGTAGGCCTTCCTGCATGATTAGCTTGGAATTGTTGCGGATAACCAACATTATAGGTAGAACTCTGTGTACAGCCCCCTAAATGTTGCAAATCTCCAACAAAAATAGAAATATCGAGTGAGAATAAACGATTTCAGCAAAGAATATTGGATGTTCGCAACAATTTCGTTCCCAACGCATAATTAAACTGAATAATGTGGGAGATTCGCAACAATTCCCTTAAAGCAGCTTATTTACTGTGTTGCTCGATTGTCGATTTTTTGAAAGGGGTGCCGCATCACTCCCCTCCCACGCACAATCGTATGAGTTAGCACATGAAAGGACGCCGCAAGGCGGTTTTCTTAATAGGGATAGATTAGCTGAATAGGCGCAGCAGCAGTATTCCGCATACAGCCAAGGTCATGCCCGCAATCTCCATCGCTCTGAATTTCTCCTTCAGAATAAATCGTGAATAGAACAGGATGATCAATACATTAAGCGCAACCACTGCCGAGACCAGACCAGCTAGTCCGCCGGCGAACGCTTGAAGAATCATATACATGCCTGTGACATTCGTGATGCCAACGAGCATTCCCCAGAGGATTGTCTTGCGCTTGCTCCATTGATGGGCATCTGTGCCAGTATGCTGGTCTTCGGGTGGCGCAGCGGCAGCTAGCCGACGGGTTTTGCGCTGTTCAAGCAAGTATAGCAGCAGGAAGCAGACGGAACCGGTCAGGAACATGAAGAACAAGGTGATCGAGTGATCGCTGTTCAGATTGGTAGCCTGCTTCCCAGCGGTATCGTTCAAGCCGAAGAAGAGCATGCAGAGCAGCCCCCAGCCTACCCCCTTCAACTGCTTGAAGGAGAGGTCAGAGGAGTATCGAATCAGAAGAATACCAATAACAATGATTGCGAAGGAGATCGATTGCATGCCGTTAAGCTTCTCTCCCCACAGGAGGAAGGCCAGCAGGATCACAACGATCGGCGGCATGGCGGTCAGGATTGCGATGAGTGAGGCCTTGCCCACCGCATAGCCTCTATACATGGACGCACTTGCCACGAATGAGAACAGACCCATCAGGATACCGATGAGCGAGGTGGAAGTCCACTGACTGCCTGAGATGACCGCGATCAACGAGCATAGGATTACTCCTGTGAAGAAGACGCCGAACAGCATTAGATTTCGATTCATGGCTTGCTTGGATGACCATTGATATAAGACGCCGCGCAGACCAAAGGTAATGGCTGCCAGCATCGCGTATAACAACCACATTTGATGTTCCCTCCATGTTTGTGTACATATCCTCTCATACTAAAGAAGGTTAGGGGTTGCGTCAATGGAGGTTTCTTGTTAAAATAGACATCAAAATACAAATATTTACGGTTGCGAAGCACGCACACCAACGGAATATCCGTTGCTGTGCGTTTTTTTGTATATATAAGACTTTATAAGTTTTCAACTTAAAGGTGCTTATATATCAACGCGGCCGAAGGAGGAGTTGATGATGGACTGAGAAGAGTGAGGAGCAGATGGATTAGTCTGCTGTCTATTGGATTGGCAGCGGCAATCGTCTATGGGATTTATGTGCTGCAGCTTAGACAGGTAGAGGTGGAGTCGACGGTACCCGTTCTAGCGCCGCGCGCGTACATTCAGCCGGGTACATGGATCTCCGAGGATTTACTGGAGTGGCGGCCGATGGTGAAGGCGGCAGTAACTGAGCAGATGGTTATGGAGCTGGAGCAGGTAATCGGAATGGAGAATGTAGTGGCGCTGGGTGAATCGGAGCCGATTCTGCTATGGAAGCTGGATAAGCTCCGCCTGATGCCGACCGCCCATCAGGCCACGTTCCAGATTCCCAGGAGCTATGTTCTCTCGATCTCCAGTGAAATTCGCGCAGGAGATGCAGCCGCGCTGTATGTATCAGGGGCGGAAGGGAGCTCTCGCAGGCTGTTCGATCACAGTGTGATGGTCGCTTCGGTGAAGACCTCGTCCGGCGCAGAGGTGGATGACGACGCAGGCTCTAATCTCCGTTCTAGAATAAGTGGAGATCAGGAGCGGCTGTATGCGGCGCGCAGAGAATCAGGTGGACTAATCGATCATATTAATCTGAATTTAACGGAAGAGGAGTGGCTTATGATTGATCAATTATGCAAGGACGGCGCCAACAAGCTAGTTATCGCATTCACGGGTGATGTAAGCCCGGGGAGGCTGCCATGAACATGCTGCTGATCAGCAGCGATACCGAGCTGGCGGAGGAGATGACCAGAAGTATGCTGCAAGCGGGTGATCAGCTGCATATCGAGTCGATGCTGAGCATGACGGAGCAGCATTCAGCGGAGATGATGCATGATATTGTCATCGCTTCTGACCGGATGGTGGCGATTGAAGATTGGGAAGTCGGGCACGCGGCGCGAGCAAGGCGGATTATCCTGCTTAGCAATCGCCATGATGCCATTCAGTATGAGGTGGATCTGAAGGCTGCGCTGTCCGAGGGCTGGGAGGTCGTGCCGCCTGGTCTGACTGTGAAGCAAGTGGTGAATCGTCTGAGTAAGATGATTTATGGTGATGCAGGTCAGCAGGTCACTTCCCAATCTCAAGGTGTTATCCAGTTCTTAGGCACAACGCCGAACATCGGCGTGACGGTTGCGGCCTATGGAACCGCTGTTCAATTGGCAACGCGGACGGAAGCGAAGGTGGCATATATCTGCTTGAATCTGAAGAGCTCCAAGATCCATCGTTATCTAGGAGCGGGGCTAGATGATTCGCATCCTACGATTGATGGGCTGCGCGCCGAGTTAAGATCCGGAAGCTTGACTGGGAGCAGATTGGCCAAGCAGGCAGCGGTTGATCATCAACTGCCCAATCTATTCGTGATACAAGGGAACAGGCAGCGGGAGCAGTCGGATTATTACACCATCGAGGAGATCGAGCGCCTGCTGCTAGCCGCGAAGGAAGTATTCGATTATTGTGTCGTGGAGACAGGCGCATATTGGGACAATGCGGCTACAATCGGCGTGATTCGCCAGGCCAAGCAGCGCATATTGGTGACGACGCCGCAATTATCACATTTTCAAGAGGATACGCATAGATGGTTCGGCACATTGCAGTCATTATTCGACCTGTCTAGGAAGGACTTTGATCTGCTAGTCACGCAGCATGGGTCAGACTCTCTCTACAATCCCCGGCAGATCAGCAGGGAGTTGGGCATATCCCGAATTGGCGTCATCCGTAAATCGCATAATCTGGACAAGCTGCTCTCAGAAGGCCAGCTGCGCCAAGCCGTTACTCAGCCGGGAGCGATCAGTAGTGATCTATCGCGATTGGCCAGCGCATTACTTACGCTGCATGGCGAGACTCGAGTACGAATAGCTAAGACCGCAGGCCGGAGGGGATCATGGCTGCTCGGTTTACCAAGCTATCTGACAGGAGGTCGACTGGCTGTTGAGCGCAGAGGATCGTAAATTCACACTGTTAGGACTCAGTAAGACGGTACATGATTTGAAGGATAGGGAGGGCGCTTCTACTGGTGATTCCAACTTGCAGAAGATCGTGGATGAGACACGCGCCTATCTGATCGCCTACAGCGGCGACAATGAGCTGGTAAGACGCAGGCATCATGAGGTGCTGAATCGGGCGGTGCTGGGCTTCACCGAGGAACGCAGACTGCTGATGGCGATGATTCAGGATTATCTGCTAAGGAGACGTTTATCCCAACAGCATTCACCAGACGGCAGATACACATCATTGGCTGAGGCGATCTTCGCCGAGGTGATTGGGCTGAATGTGCTCGAGCTAGTGGTCAAGAACAGGGAAGCGCTGGAGGAGGTGCAGGTTGTAGGCACACGTATATATGAAGTGCGGGGGGGCGTGTCCATGCCGTCCAGCTATTCATTCCGCTCGATTCAGGAGGTGGAACGCATCCAGCAGAACTTGGTGCTGTTCAACCAAGACAATTTGCATATTCGCAAGAGATGGGCAGAGGTGAGGCTGAGTGATGGCGCCCGCGTTACGATGACGGGGTTCGGCTTCACAGCAGAGCCCACGCTGACGATTCGATTCTATACACGGGAGCTGCGCAGTCTCGAGATGCTCTGTGAGGCCGATAATCGAACGCTCGATGCCGAAGGTGTTCATCTGCTTAGAGAACTGGTGCATAGATGCTTGAATCTCGTGATCATTGGTCCGACCAACTCTGGGAAGACACAGCTGCTTAAGTCGTTGGTCGCTGAGATGCCCGATCATGAGCGGCTCGTCACGATGGAGACCAGATTCGAGCTGTTCCTCGAACGCGACTTCCCACAGAAGAACATTGTGCAGTATGAGATTAATGAAGATGACCCGCTGCATGACGGCCATCAGGCGTTCAAGCTCGCATTGCGTCAATCACCTAAGCGTATCATTCTGGCGGAGATTCGTGACGAGGACGCTAATCTATATGTGAAAGCCTGTACGAGAGGACATAGCGGCAGCATGACGACCGTCCATGCGAGTCAATTGGAGGATGTGCCGGATACGATAGCAGAGATGTGTATGATGGACAATCGACCGATGAATCATGATCGGCTGGTTCAGCGCATTACGGAACGGGTCACACAAGTGGGGATTGAGATGGCGCTGATACAGGGACATCGCAGGGTGGTTCGAATCGGCCAGTTTCATTATGATCAAGGCACGATTGATGTACGGACACTGTATGCGTATAAGCCCGCTCTAGATGCATGGGCAATCCAGTCGCCGTTGTGGACGACTGCATGATAGCTGTAGTCAAGTATGCACTGCTCGTCCCGCTTCTCCTTCTCCTCTATATGGTCATTCAGCGTATGCTTATGCGCATGATCGGGACGGAGCATCGCGGGTTGATACATGGCAGGAGGAATCGAATCGCACTGAGAGGTGAACGAGGCGGAGTACGATATGCTAGATTGCTCGCGAAGCATCTAGGTGATTTGCTTCGTTCCGCGCGTCTCTCGCTTACAGTCGAATCATTCGTACTGATTAGTCTACTCTTGGGGTCAGCCGGTGCGGCGGCGGGGATGCTGTATTTTGTCAGTGTCAAGGGGGTTGCGATTCTCGGATTGTTCCTGCTCCTCATGCCCTACCTATGGCTGCGGTCACGTCTGATCGGCATGCAGGTTAAGCATCGCTTCGACTTATTGCCTGCTATCGAGAGCTTCTATCAACGTTATGTCCTGTCTGAGTCCAAGAATATAGTGACTGTGCTGCACAGCGCGCTGGATGGACGGCATATACCGGCATCGCTTGAACCGATATTCAGACAGCTGTATGCAGGGCTAATGATGCACCGGGAGCGTGATGATTGCTTGCGGGTGTTCACGCAGGCGCTTGGCGGCAGATGGGCGGAGCATCTTGCGGCAATGTTCGGCTACGCGGCCCAGGACGGTACAGATATCAGCGATGGACTGCGCGAGTTGATTACGGATATGCGGCATGCGATACGAACCGATCATGCGGATCGGAATAGGCTGCTGGAGATCCGTATTGCGAATTTCTCTCCGATCGTATTCCTGGTAGTGTTCATTGCGGTCAATTATCACATGAACCCGGAGCAGACCTATTACTACTACATGATCACAGAGGAAGGCAGGAATATGCTACTGGATGCGCTGGCACTGATTGGCGCCTCCTTCGGGATGGGGCTGTATCTGTCGATGCGAAAAATCTAGTTCGCACCATCGATAAAGTTGGACAAGTAAGGAGGAAACGGATCGTGTCGGGTTGGTTGTTCGGGATGGGAATTCTGGCGGGACTATTCAAATTATTGTTGACCGGGATGCTCGCCGTCGCATTGTTCGGGGTGTTGCATGCGTGGAATCGCAACGCGACATTGCGTCCTGCCGTTCGCTTAACATACAAGAAGCGGAGTCGACGCTTGTTCTTGCATAAGCTGCTGCTATTGCCGCAGCCTGAGGATGAACGCTGCGAGGAGAAGCAGAGGCTTCTGAACAGCTGCGGCCTGCGTGTCAAGGCGGGCACCTACATGCTGTTGCTACGGCTATGCGTGCTGTTGAGCGGTCTAATGATCGTTCTGACGCTTGCGCAGGGATATTATTGGCCAGGCATGCTCGGCTCGAGCGAGCGTATGCTGCTGCTGATCGTCTCAGCGGGTATATGGATTGCGACAGCGGCAGATAAGCCGATACTCGAGCGGGTTAGGCACATGCGCCGTTACCGCATCATACGGGACATCGATGTGCTGAGCAGGCAATTGCTGTATTACAGCGGTTTATCCGGCAACATGCATGGCAAGCTGCTGCGCTGTCTGCCATTCGCAGGATCCCTGCGCTCGGAGTGGTACCAATTGACCAGTGAATGGTACCACAACGCAGATGCAGCGCTTCGCCGATTCTCTCAGCGTGTGGCGACCGATGAGGGGCGAGGCTTCGCGGATACGATCGGTGCGCTCAGGCATTATGACAGCGATCGCTATTATGAGCTGTTGCGGGCTAGGATTGTAGATTACAAGGAGAAGCTTGAGCTGTTCAAGGCTAGTCGCAAGGAATCATTGTCCTATGTCCTGTTCGTCATCTCAGGCATACCGATTCTGTTCACGTTCCGTGTATTCATCTATCCCTGGGTGGCGGAGGGTCAGAAGCTGTTCGAATCACTTGGCTAGTGAGCGCCATAACGTAGAAGTGTTGCTTGCGCAAATAAGGATTAATTTATGAAGGTAATGAAAGGAGGAGCGTAGATGAGGAATATTCTGATCACTTGCATGATGCTGATTGTCGTGGCGCTGTTGTTCACATCCATTGTCACGCACAGCACAACCGGACTGAAGCATCGCATTGAAGAGAAGGGAACGGTCGCGAACGACCGAATCAGCGGATTGAGTATAAATTAGAATGAAGACAAGAGCAGGAGGTATGCCAATATGCGAATCCTACTGATGACCATTATGCTGCTCATTGTGATTATCGCGGTATATGAATCGACGATTGGCGGTGAAGCCGGTGCTCAGCGCGAGATAGAGCGAAGAGCAGACCGGGTACATACGCAGATCGATTCGATCCAGCCGTAACGTCTATGAAGCAGATTCTGGTATTCATATTGATGTCGGCGATTCTCTGCTGGCTCATGTTCGCGCCTATCTATAAGCATGTCGTGATTGTCAGACAGGCGGTGCTTCAGAAGGAGGTCGATCTGCTGCTGGAGCTCGGCGCTAACGGCACCTACGGTTACATCGGCGGACAGATGATGGATCAGTCGCGCAGCCGGCTAGCCGATCGGGGCTTCCGGCCGGAGCTCCTCAACTATACGGTTACAACAACCGATGGCTCGCCTGGTACGAATCCTTCGCGGCCGGTGATGCGGGGAGAGGGCATTGCATTAACGATTACATATCCTTTTGAGAAGCTGTTCGAGATTGATCGGTTAATCGGCATTGACCCGCCGGATGAGAACGCGCGCATGAGTGCCTCAGGGATGAAGATGAGTGAATATGTAGCTTACGATTAGAATTCGGAAGGAGCTGTGTATTGTATAAGCTTGTAATGCTTGCGTTGCTGGCTGTGTTCCAGATGTGGATGCTGACGGTGCAGCTGGAGGAAGAATTAGCGATGAATCTCCTCTTCGAGTTGAAGCATGGTGTGAATCGAGCCGCGCATGCTGCCTCGATCCAGGTGGATGACAATCTGCTTGCACAAGGGATCTGGGCGATTGACGAGCAGAGGGCGGCTGAGGCGGGTCGGCATGTGCTGCGTGAGAATCTGAGGCTGGATGAGAACTGGGAGCCGGTTGCCGGCAGCCCGCTGAAGCAACCCGTCGAACTCCTCACATTCGAAGTGATTAACAGTGACAACAGCTTCCCCTATCATTATGTGAATGATGACTATCAATATGAGGTCACGCTGTATCGACCGGGAGTTGTGTTCATCATTCGCGCAGAGTACCCGCGATTGTTCAATGTCGTTCAGCCGATCGTCTGGACGGTGAAGGGGACCTCGGAATTGTATAGGATATAAGCGTAGAATTGGTGAGGGCCGCAACCGGTGAGGTTGCGGTCCTTGATTGACCATTATAAGCTACGAAAGCTGAGTGAGTGATTAAGTGCACTTGATTATTTGATCGTTAAAGGCTTCATTGTAGAGAGTGATTGCTCTAACAGGTATGTTTCAGTTGATGGTTGTTCACCTAAGACTGTGCCCTCGAATGATACCGGAAGAGCTAATGAAACTGTATAATCGCCTGGCTCGGCGGGCTGGCTGCTGTTGTCCATTAAATCCCACTGGAGCTCTGACTTGAAGGTGGCCTTCTTCCCTGGAAGCGTTCCCGAAAGAGGCGCGAATGATCCGCTCCAGATTACATCATTCGAATTGGCGCGGTATATGTTGGCATGGATGACGACGGGTTCACTCAGCCTTACAGGAAGATCACTGAGGTTCATTATGGTTGCGCTGATTATAATCGGATCACTTGCATCGGGTTCATAATTGTTAACATGAAGAGACATTGCTAATGGATAACCGCTAATTCCACCGGCCCCATCAACGATTGTACCATCATTGACTTGATGGTACTGCCACTTCTCTTCATCGACCAATTTGATCTTCAAGGAATAATCCTCAACAGGTGCTATATACGGGAAATTCGCAACAAATGTCCCCATTGCACCCGTTTTCCATTCTGATATCGGGCCTTGATCATAAGTCAAATACCCAGTTACTGCTATTAATTGTTCACCCTTGTCATAGATCTCGATGACAGCCTGTTCTCCCTCGCTGATCTGCTTAAGCAATTTAACAGTCCCGGTCATGGAAGACGGCTCGCCCTCTTCATGAAAAATAACCTTCAAGTGACCAGCGCTAATTGTCTGATCCTGATCAATTAGTGTAAGATCTCTATTATCAGCATGTGTAATATCGACCTTCGCATTATCTCCGTTAGAAGATGGTTTGCTGTAATGGACAGTTGCTCCGATCCTCTCCGCGAACACCCGCAGCGGTACATATATTCGATCCTGATAGTTCAAGATGCTGACATCATCCTGATCGATAACACGATCTTCTCCGTTGATATGAAGAATGACGATAGATTTTGAGATGATCGCTTGAATGGATTCGGAAGCAAAGGTAATAGAGGCAAAGCCAACGATCAAACCAAACAACAATCCCATTAGAAACTTTTTCATAATGTGCACCTCTCTGTAATTTATATACAGTTAGACGCAATGTTGGCGCTATTGTTTCTTTGGTTATTCGAATATTACCAAAGTGCAGTTTAAGTCTTGTGATTGATCCTTTATTCTGGATTGGACATGCTATCTTTAATTTAGTAGGATAATAGAAACGCAACGGAGGAGGGAAGGACCGTGTATCGATTGGGTGAACGAATTATTATCGTGGCGGATACGTTCGAGCAGAACCTTCCTGTAGGACAATACGGGTTTATTATCGCTTATGATCGGAATGCAGATAATGCGTTCGATTATATTGTTCGAATTCCTAAGATGAATAAGAATGTGTATGTACCCGCCGCGGATGTCGAGCTTGAATCTGTCCTGTTGACGATGGAAGCGGAACGTGTGGAGCGTGAGGCATTAATCGACTATGCCCTTGCAACGCATAATGAACTATTGTTCCGTCGCGTCATGAATGGGGATGCGGGTGAAGTCTCGGGCCAAGACGATGCAGACGAGCACAAGGTGCAGAGCAATGATGACTTCATTAAGCAGATTAATCTGCGCGCTTGGATTTGAGGAATTTGTAGATATCACAATGGTCGCCTATAACACCACCCCCTATATATAGGCAGGGTGGTGTTTTTGATTGATCAGCAATTGTGAAGCTATTCCAACTGAGATATAATAAGTAGCAGAATTCGCGGGACGTCCGTTGTAGATACGTCTTTAAGCGCGAGAGGAGAGAATGGTGTGAGCATTACCGTCAAGGATGTAGAACATGTGGCTGCGCTGGCGCGTCTAGAGCTAACTGAGCAAGAGAAGGAACAGTTCACTGGCCAGCTTAACGCCATACTTAACTATGCGAATAAGCTAAGCGAGCTAGATACCGAGCAAGTACCTGCGACTAGCCATGCGCTGAAGGTGACGAATGTGATGCGTGACGATGAGAATCGTCCATCCCTGACCATCCAGCAGGTGATGAAGAACGCGCCTGAGGAAGAAGATGGTCAATTCAGAGTGCCTGCAGTACTAGAGTAATGGCATCGGATGCAAAATAGAACCAGAAGGAGTAATCGTCGTGTCCTTATTGAAACAATCCATGCAAGACATCCAGCATAAGCTGGCTGCTAGAGAAGTAACGGTCACCGATCTGGTTGACGAATCCTTCCGTCGGATCGGACAAGTAGATGAGAAGATTAAGGCATTCCTGACGCTCGATGAGGAGAGCGCGCGCGCAGCTGCGAAGGCGCTGGATGACCAGGCTGGTCAGCCGGACCAGCAACGCGGCTTGCTGTTCGGATTGCCGGCAGGGCTTAAAGATAATATCGTAACGGAGAATTTGTTGACGACTTGCGCGAGTCAGTTCCTGTCTAACTTTAATCCAGTATACGATGCCACCGTCGTTAAGAAGCTGAAGGCGGCACAGTCTGTTACCATTGGCAAGCTGAATATGGACGAGTTTGCGATGGGCGGCTCGAATGAGAATTCCAGCTACTTCCCGACGCGCAATCCCTGGAATACCGATCACGTACCGGGCGGCTCCAGCGGTGGCTCTGCAGCATCTGTAGCAGCTAGGGAAGTGTACTTCTCGCTCGGCTCTGACACAGGCGGTTCGATTCGCCAGCCGGCATCCTACTGCGGTGTTGTTGGATTAAAGCCGACCTATGGCCTCGTGTCCCGCTACGGACTAGTAGCATTCGCATCGTCGCTAGATCAGATTGGCCCGCTGACGAAGAATGTAGAGGATTCCGCCTATGTGCTGCAAGCAATCGCAGGACATGATGCGTATGATTCGACATCTGCGAATGTGGGTGTCCCGAATTATCTCGAGTCGCTGACCGGGGATGTTCGTGGCATGCGAATCGCATTGCCTAAGGAATATATGGGTGAGGGCATTGACAGCAAGGTAAAGGAGCAGGTAACCGCAGCCATTCAGGTATTCGAGCGACTGGGCGCGGTCGTCGAGGAGGTATCGCTTCCGCATACGGAATATGCTGTTGCGACTTACTATCTACTCGCTTCCTCTGAGGCTTCCTCCAACCTGTCCAGATTCGATGGGATTCGCTATGGCGTACGCGCGACCGAAACCGAGAATTTGCTCGACGTCTACTTGAAGTCGCGCAGTCAAGGCTTCGGCGCTGAGGTCAAGCGGAGAATTATGCTTGGCACTTACGCGCTCAGCTCAGGCTATTATGATGCCTATTATCTGAAGGCGCAGAAGGTGCGCACCCTGATTAAGCAGGACTTCGATCAGGTGTTCGAGCAATATGATCTGATTATCGGCCCTACGGTACCGACCACGGCATTCCGCATGGGTGAACAGGTTGACGATCCGCTGACCATGTACTTGAACGATATCCTGACGATTCCTGTGAGTCTGGCAGGTATGCCTGCAATCACTGTTCCATGCGGTAGTGTAGAGGGCTTGCCGGTTGGCTTGCAGCTGATCGCCAAGTCGTTCGATGAGCAGACCTTGCTCCGCGCGGCGCACGCGTTCGAACAGCATACGGACCATCACAAGGCGGAGCCGCAGATCTAGATGATCTGCTCGGGAAGGGAGAATGAAGCTATGATTGGAACAGAATCCAAGTATGAAACGGTTGTTGGACTGGAAGTGCACGTCGAGCTGCATACGAAGTCCAAGATCTTCTGCGGCTGCGCGACCTCATTCGGCGCGCCGCCCAATACGAATACATGTCCCATCTGCCTGGGTCATCCAGGCGTGCTGCCTGTGCTGAACAAGCAAGCCATGGAATACGCCATGAAGGCGGCAATGGCACTCAATTGCCAGGTCGGTGCGGTTAGCAAATTTGACCGCAAGAATTATTTCTACCCAGATTCGCCCAAGGCTTATCAAATCTCGCAATTCGATCAACCGATCGGAGAACATGGCTGGATCGACATTGAGGTGGACGGAGTTACCAAGCGTATTGGAATCACTCGTCTGCATCTGGAAGAGGATGCGGGCAAGCTGACGCATATGGGCGGCGGCTTCGGGTCACTCGTTGACTTCAATCGCGTCGGTACTCCGCTCATTGAGATTGTGTCCGAGCCGGATATTCGTTCGCCGCAGGAAGCGTATGCCTATCTGGAGAAGCTTAAGGCGATCATGGAATATTGTGATGTCTCGGATGTGAAGATGGAGCAGGGGTCACTGCGCTGTGACGCGAATGTGAGCGTGCGCCTGCGCGGTGCTGAGAAGTTCGGTACCCGAACGGAGTTGAAGAACATGAACTCGTTCAGAGGCGTTGAGCGGGGATTGGAATATGAGGTGGAACGCCAGATCGATGTGATCGAGAGCGGCGGCCGAGTGGTGCAGGAGACTCGCCGCTGGGATGAAGGGCAGAGTCGCACGATCTCGATGCGCAGCAAGGAAGAGGCGCATGATTACCGCTACTTCCCGGATCCGGATCTCGTGCTGATCGAGATTGACGATGCCTGGAGAGAGCGCGTCCGCGCCTCTATACCGGAGCTGCCTGATGCGCGAAGACAGCGCTATATAGCCGAGCTGGAGCTGCCGGAATATGACGCTGGTGTCATGACCTCGTCGATCAAGATTGCCGATTTCTTCGAGGAGTCGCTCAAGTATACAAGCGACGCCAAGTCTGCAGCGAACTGGATTATGGGGGAACTGCTCGGCTATCTGAATGCCAATAATCTGGAGTTTGCCGATTCGAAGGTGACGGGTCAAGGGCTCGGCGAGATGATCGGACTCATTGAGAAGGGGACCATCTCGACGAAGATTGCGAAGACGGTATTCAAGTCCATGATTGAGACCGGCAATTCGCCGCAGGCGATCGTGGAGGAGCAAGGTCTGGTGCAGATCAGCGATGAAGGGGCAATCCTGGCGATTGTCGATCAGGTGATCGCGGCCAATCCACAATCGGTAGCGGATTATAAGGCGGGCAAAGATAAGGCGATTGGATTCCTAGTCGGACAGATTATGAAGGAAACCAAGGGCAAGGCGAACCCGGGTCTGGTGAATAAACTGATTGTAGAACGACTGAAAGACTAGAGGCAGCTGTGCACGAGTGCGTTTCTTACTATATAAGAAGCGCACTCGCTGTATATACCTAACCAACAATCAGGGGATCGAACACGATGGACATTATTAAGCTTGATATGCAGGATCACTATATTGCAGGCGCTGTATGGCGGCTGCAGCACAGCGCATATACCATCGAAGCCGCGCTTATTGGATTCGCGAACATACCGCCTCTGATGGAGACGGTTGCAACATTGCAGGAATCTGGGCAGAGCTTCTACGGCATACTGGGTGATGCGGATGTGCGGGCTGTCGTTGCCATTGAGGAGCGTGACAAGACAGTCACGATCTGCCGTCTCATGGTGCATCCCGAGCATCATCGACAGGGCCTGGGCAAACGGCTGCTTGACTACATAGAGCGCATTCACCCAGGGACGGAGACATTCTTGGTCTCTACAGGGAGCCTGAATATGCCGGCCCTGCGGCTCTATGAATCCGCAGGCTTCACGCCGCAGCGGCAATGGGAGGCAGCTCCAGGTCTGGTGCTGACCGATCTTGTCAAGCATGTGAATGACGAATGCAGCGCGACATAGTAAGGATGTGAGGGCAGTTGATTAAGAGAGCGCGGGCGCAAGCTCTACTCATTCAAGATGGCAAGGTGTTGCTGGCCAAGCACCATGATCTGACAATCGATGAGATCTACTGGTGCATGCCAGGCGGTGGGATTGAGGCGGGCGAGCATCCGGAGCAGGCAGCCATTCGCGAGCTGAAGGAAGAGACCAATCTTGATATTCGGATCATCGCTGAGCTTGGTGTGCTTGAGCTGCCCGGCGTTACGCAAGGATACGTGAGAGGATACACGTTCCTAGCTGAAGTCGTGGGCGGCGATATGGAGAAGGGGCATGATCCCGAGCAGGTGGACTGGGAGGATAAGTTCCTCCAGGATGTGGAGTGGCGCGAGCTGGACAGTCGACTGTTTCCATTGATTCAATCCATTCTCCGTCTGCAGACCGAGTATAATCCGTACCCGAGTCCGTATGTTTTGCTGGCTCCTATCTGTAAGATAAGAGTATAGCATTCATGAAGACATATGGAAGAGAGGAACATACGCATGATTAAGATTGGCAAATATACCGCAGCTCTGTTGCTTGTAACAGTTGGTGTACTACTTCTACTTGATCTAACGATGAAGACCGCATTAATTGAGAAGGCGATTCCTTGGTGGCCGGTTATCCTGATCAGCGTCGGGTTGGAATATCTGATTCTAGGAACCCGTCATCGCGATCCCGATAAGAAGTTGAGTCTGGCTTTTGGCAGTCTGGCCCTCTCCGTTGTGTTGAGCTTAGTAGTTGTGGGGTATTCTCAGGGCACTACTATGCTGCCATTGAAGGATCTGAACCTGAATTTAACTGGAATCAATCTGGCCGAAGAGACGGGACAGAAATTCGAGAAAGAGCCGCTCCAGCTTGCGCTGGATGACCGAATTGTCAAAGTGTCGGTGAAGAATAAGAACGGAGATGTAACGGTTCGCGAGGGCGATGTATCGAAGCTGACGATCGATGTGACTGTCTACGTGCATCAGTCCAAGAAGGATGAGGCGGATGCAATTGCTGAGGCATCAATAATCGAGGCGAACCACAGCGGCAATACGATGACCATAGAGGCGAAGGGTAAGAAGTATCGTCTGCTGGGACTGAATCATGAGCCGCGCATGAATATGGTGATCACCGTTCCTCAAGATGATGGGGGCAGAGATTATCAATTCGATCTGCTAAATGGTGACATTAATGTGGCGGGTATCGCCATTCGCGAGTCGATCAAGGGAGATACAACCAACGGCAAGATCAATCTGCAGCATCTGATCGGAGATATTCAGGTTGACACCACCAATGGCAAAATAGTCATGACCGACATTCAAGGCTACGTCCAGTCGAATACAACTAACGGCAACATCGAGATTGTGGATGTGGATGGCGATATTAACGTCGATACGACGAATGGGTCAATCACCGTAACGCGCGTCACAGGCTTAGTCAAGGCCGACACAACGAATGGATCGATTACTCTGACTGATGTGGAGCAGGGTGTGAACGCGCAGACAACCAATGGCAGTATAACAGCTCGAACGGATAAGCTGGGCGGAGACTGGAAGCTGGAGACGACTCATTCGAAGATTCAGGTGTACCTGCCGGAGGATGCATCCTTCGAAGTAGATGGAGAAGGCGGCATCGCGGGCAGTATCTCGACAAATTTCCCGCTGAATGTGAAAAAGGATGAGATTAAGGGCAGTGTGAACGGCGGGACGTATAAGATTGAACTAGAGACCATCGGCGGAATTGGTGTTCATAAGAACTAACGAAATTGTCTGTGACATCGTGCATTGACTTTAAGATTCCCTCAATCGTACAATTAGGTTATAATAATTATAATCTTCGAATTTGTATTGAAACTCTAGAGGGAAAGGTTGGTGCCGTTATGTTCAATCAAGTAGAGCTAGCGCTTGAAAAATTGAAATCAACTGGCGTCCGTATGACTCCTCAGCGGCATGCGATACTCACCTATCTGATTCAGGCGAAGTCGCATCCAACGGCTGATGACATCTATCGTTCCTTGGAAAGCCGCTTTCCAAGTATGAGCGTCGCAACGGTATATAATAATCTGAAGGTATTCGTGGAATCTGGATTAGTGCGTGAGATGACCTTCGGAGATGCATCCAGCAGATACGACGCCGATCTGCATGATCATTATCATGCGATCTGTGAAGCGTGCGGCAAGATTACGGACTTTGAGCATTCACCGCTCGAAGGAATCGAGGTAGAGGCTGCAGCCAAGACGGGATACCGGGTCCATGGCCATCGTCTCGAGGTGCACGGCATTTGCCCGGATTGCAATCAGACCATGACACACTAGTGACTGGCAGGAATAAGTAGACGCAACTATACGTAAGTACTGTATAATTAGGATATGACCGAATTCGCTATAATTCGGCATGTCCTATTTTTATGGAGAGTGGGTAGTGGAGAGGAGAGATATAGACTTGAATTTGCCAATTGAACCAAGAGGCAAGCGCAGGCGCAAGGGAGCCGGTATCAGTGTATTATCCGTTATTCTTATCCTGTTCATCGGTGGGGGCTTATGGTATGCGTACGGACTCTATGAAGAGTGGAAGGATGCCCAGCCGAGCCAGGAACGGGCGGAGCCCAGCTTCGGCGATAATCCGAAACCAATCTTCTATGAGGGAGATATGCTGGGTCACTCTGCAGTTGGCAGTGGCGATGAACTCATGCTGTCTATTCCGTTCATACAGGAGCATATAGATGAGACGATTCTATTCGAAGAGCAGTCAGAGTCCGTTATTATTACGACTGCGAATCGTGTGATCCGGATGAAGACGAACCAGCTGACGGCTTGGGTGAATGACCAGCCGACAACGTTGACACTGCCCGTTGATCGCGATGGCGACAACATTACGGTTCCTGTCAGTGTGCTGCAGGAAATCTATGACTTCGATATCCGAGAGAGCGAGGCTACGGGAGCGGTACTCTTCTTCAAGCCTGGGGATATTCTGCAATGGGGAGCGATCAAGGAGACCTTCACCAAGGAGGGGGAGTCGCTAGATGTGGCGCTTCGTACTGAGCCGTCGATCAAATCGCCGATTCTCGCCGATCTGCTCGCTGGGGAGCGAGTGTTGATCTGGTCGGAGGCCGAGGATTGGTATCAGGTGCAGCTGACTAATGGCTGGACAGGTTATGTGAAGAAGACCGAGACAGAGCTGATGAAGCCGGAGATGGTCGCAGTAGTGGAGCAGGAGGAGCCGCCTATTCCATGGTCACCGCTGGGCGGGAAGATTAATCTGACCTGGGAGCAGGTGGTCAGCAGGAACCCGGACACCTCCAAACTGGGGCCGATGCCTGGTCTGAATGTCGTGAGTCCAACCTGGTTCCATCTGAAGGATGAGCAGGGCAATCTGACTAATCTGGCGAGTGCCGCCTATGTGAAGTGGGCGCATGGACGCGGCTATCAGGTGTGGGCGTTGTTCAGCAATGACTTCGATCCTGACCTAACCAAGACCGTGCTGTCCAGTCACGATACACGGATGCATGTCATTCGACAATTAGTGAGTTACGCGGAGCTGTATGATCTGCAAGGGATCAATATTGACTTCGAGAATGTGTATCTGGCGGATAAGTCGCTCGTCACACAGTTCGTGCGCGAGCTGACTCCATTCCTACATGAGCAAGGGCTGGTCGTCTCGATAGATGTAACCATTCGCGGTGGCAGCGAGATGTGGTCGCTGTTCCTCGATCGCGAGGCGCTGGGACAAGTAGTAGACTACATGATGGTCATGACCTACGACGAGCATTGGGCAAGCAGTCCCATAGCAGGCTCAGTCTCTTCCCTGCCTTGGACGGAGAAGGGGATTGCGGATATTATCACCTATGATCATGTTCCCGCATCCAAGCTGCTTGTTGGCGTCCCCTATTACACACGGATATGGAAGGAAGAGACGGTTGACGGCAAGAAGAAGGTCAGCTCGAGAGCGGTTGGCATGGAGACGATCCGGAAGCTGATCCAAGAACAGAAGCTAACACCTGCATATGATGAAGCGACTGGTCAAGATTATGTGGAATACATGGAAGGGAATGCGCGGATGCGTATCTGGATCGAGAATGAAACCTCGATGAAAGCGCGGGCGGAGATCGTGAAGAAGTACGACCTAGCTGGTATCGCTTCATGGCGGCGCGGCTTCGAGACGCCATCGATTTGGGAAGTGATTGAATCGACGCTTACGAGTAAGCCTTAGTCGATGTAATGAATAGGCTCCCTGTCCGTGATTGCGGACGGGAGCCTATTCATTAGAGGTATGGATTACGCTGTGCTAATTGGGAGTGTTCTCATGGTGATTCGCATAGGCGGGGTCAGTGGTTAGGATTGTCTTACAATACATACAACGATCTGTCTTGCCCAGCATCTTAGTCTGCCTGCCGCATTCCGGACATTCGAGCACGGTAGCGCTGGTGGAGAGAATACCTGCCCAGAAGTAGATCGCGACGCTTCCGAGCATGGCCACCATGCCGAGGATCAAGAAGACTCCAGCGACCCACTGCGCCTTCGGTCCCCAATATACAATTCCGGCTGTGCCGAGAATCATAATGCCCATACCAGCCATAATAAGGACTAAGCCCCATAGTCGAAACTCATTTACCTTGCTTGATTTGAAACGCATAATGGTTCTCCTTTGCTCCAGTTGATTTTATCTTTATTTTGATTACTGCGGTAATACTGTGCAGGACTTTGGGCTGAGATGTAGAATTAGAGAAAGAATGTCGAAACATATCGGTAAGCGGAGGATGAGATGCATAACTTACAACCATTCATAGAGAAACATATTCTCACAGATCCAGTAGTCACAGGCGTATTAGGCGTTGAGGCCACGAGTCCGCATAGTCCGTTAGTGGACGGATTTCACGTGCTCCTGCTTGTGGTAACTCGGGAGTCCCTAGCCACGAACTATATCAATCATTATAGTAGAGACGGTGTGTCGATACAAGAACGCCGTATTAGTAAGGGCGCGCTGACACAGTGGATCATGACAGGCGAGAATCGCAGCATCATTGAGTGGCTGCTGAAGGGCGAGATCTTAGCCGATCGAGATCAGTTCCTCGAAGAGACACGTCAGCGATTGTTAGCCTTCCCTAGTGAGATGAGAGATCAGAAGCTGTTTATCGAGTTCTCATACTTCCTAAGGAGATACCTTCATTCTAAGCAGTACCTCAAGGACGGACATATACTTGATGCTTATGCGAGCGTGCTTGAAGCACTGCTCCACTGGGCGCGTATTGCGATAATTGAACAGGGTTATCATCCAGAAGTAACCGTGTGGCAGCAAATCAAGCGCATTAATGCGGGTGTCTATAAGCTGTATGAAGAGCTGACGCAGAACGAGGAGACGCTGGAACAGCGTGTTCAACTCATCCATCTGGCATGTGAATTTAATGTCATGACGAAGATGGAGAGCTGCTGCAACGTCCTGCTGAATATCCTGAAGAGCCGGGAAGAGCCATTCACTTCATTCGAATTGAAGTATCATCCGGAGCTGCGTCCGCTGCATGTAGATCTGGCGCTGGTGCTTAACATCTTAGTGAAGCGGGGATTGGTGACGGAATCGTTGCTGCCGCAGGAACCAGAAGAACTCTCTTCGATTGCAGAGGTGCGGTACACAGCACAGTAGGTGTGAGTTCCTTCAGGAATGGGATGTGCTGGTGCACTTGCAAGGTATTAATCCAGGGATCTCGCATAGCGAGGTCCCTGGTTCTGTAGTTGGCGATGTGATGAGCAGATGAGTTCGTTGGGTGTGGCGCCATGCTGCATATAGTACAGTTAAATGCAGCTGATCATGCTTATGCGGGTAGTTATCCGTATATAGTACAGGTAATCTGGCGCGGAATTTTTTATTTATAGTGAATCTGATGATTTTACTGTACATTTTGCAGGATGGACGATTTAATTATGCGAATGCGCGCAAATTAACGGTAGGATATGCAGGATATTGCAGTAAAACATATGATAAAATGTGTAGATAAGCGTAATAAATGCGCCAGGATGCTTGCTTATATGATGCTTGGAAGTAAGGGAAGTTTTTGTTGTGCGTGATGCACTTGACTTGTCTTGTCGAACTATGATAAATTAGTCTTCGCCCCACCGAGAGCAAGAAACGGTCGGAGCGGATCGACACACTTCTGATTATGCTAGATGCGAATTAAGAGGTACGAGGTTAAG
>JAEZQY010000069.1 GCA_023441055.1 Bacillota bacterium
TCATTATCACATTGTACCCTTGCATCGAAATGCCCCCAATCGATGGATTGTTATATCTATAAGGTTTTATATGTTTTGCGCTGATTTCCTATAACGTTTCCGTGTTCACGACGTCCATTCACCCTAAGTTGCTCAGCGCACGTCTAGTGCGCCTGGCCGGCCGCGATGCGGTTGGGTGAATGGATGTGTCGCAGTTGCCAACTGGTCGATCCCATCGACCAGGGCCAAGACCGAGGCGGCCTGTCCGCCGATGCGTGAACACATTGTTATAAGATGTCCCCGCCCTCTTCGAGCTACTTGCTAATCGCCTTTATACATGCTTCCTTGATCGACCAACATAACAAATCCTATTATCGGCTCCGCGCGTACTGCCTCATACTACTAGAACGAATGAACTCGCATCTGGTTTAGGGAGAACTATCCGACTAGCTTGACTCAGAACGAGGGGTTAACTAAGTCTTTTCCTTCATTGATTCCCTCACAAAATAAATCCCTTGAACTACAACTCCGCGCGCGCCACTCCTTACTCTATGCTAGCAGTTGCTCGCGATATCTTTTCAATATTTTTACTATATCATAAATCTCTTACAATATAGAGTTAGATTTCTTTAATTGGTTTATTGAATTACATTAACGTATCTCTGAACTCGTCGAATTAAGTAAGCCCCTCTTATACTAAAAATGATGATACCAAGTATCATCATTAAGGATGTGTAAATATGATCTGCGGGGATTTCGCATAGCGTTTCCGTGTTCACGACGTCCGTTCACCCTAAGCTGCTCAGCGCACGATTAGTGCGCCTGGCCGGCCGCGATGCGGTTGGGTGAATGGATGTGTCGCAGTTGCCATCTGGTCGATCCCATCGACCAGGGCCAAGACCGAGGCGGCCTGTCCGCCGAAGCGTGAACACATTGTTATAAGATGTCCCCGCCCTCTTCGAGCTGCTTGCTAATCGCCTTTATACACGCTTCCTTGATCGACCACCATAACAAATCCTTTTATCGGCTCCGCGCGTACTGCCTCAATCTACTAGCACGCATGAACTCGCGTCTGGTTTAGGGAGAACTATCCGGACAACTTGACTCAGAACGAGGGGTTAACTAAGTCTTTTCCTTCATTGATTCCCTCACAAAATAAATCCTTTGAACTACAACTCCGCGCGCGCCATTCCTTACTCTATGCTAGCAGTTGCTCGCGATATCATTTTAATATTTTTACTATATAATAAATCTATTACATAATAGAGTTAGATTTCTTTAATTGGTTTATTGAATTACATTAACGTATCTCTGAACGAACTTGTTGAATGAAGTAAGCCCCACTAATACAAAAAATGATGATACCAAGTATCATCATTAAGGATGTGTAAATATGATCTGCGGGGATTTCTTATAACGTTTCCGTGTTCACGACGCCTCACCACCTTAAGGTCCGTTAGGACCGGCCGCGATGCGGTTAGGTGGTGCAGGTGTGTCCCGGCAATCACTTCCCCGACATACCTTCCGGGACCGAGGCGGCTTGTCCGCCGATGCGTGAACACATTGTTATAAGATGTAGCCGCCTTCTTTGATTTGCTAAAATATGTTCATAATAATACTCAATTATCGTGTTAGTTAGCTTATAAGTCCTGTAGCCTACTCTCAAGCAGAAATCGTCTTAAAATCCATGTTGGGTCCTTAATTATAGGATTTCTTGTAGCCTGCATTTCGTCGATGCTCGCATCGGAGTTAGCCGTCAATACGATAACGTTCTTTAATTCAGGGATGACATAGACATACTGCCCGCCATAGCCGGAGGCGAAGGCATAATTAAAACCATCAACACAACCAACCCACCAAAGGTACCCGTAATTTGCATAGTCAGACCAGCCTTCGGAGTGCTCTTTAAAGGATTCGTCCACCCATCCAGCAGGGAAGAGGCGCTGGCCATTCCAGATGCCGTCCGCCAAATACAACTGGCCAAAGCGAGCAAGGGTCCGGGGGGTGAGGAACATGTTATTCCCACCCCAGTTGAAGCCCTCAGGAGATCGCTCCCACCTAACCGGACACTTTATGTCTAGTGACCATATTAACTTTCGGCGAAATTGGACGCCGAGTGGTTGAAATAGCTTTTTACTTGCGTAATTAGCAAGAGGCATATTCACTAACTCTGTTAGAATTGCGGAAAGTAGATGTGTGGAACAAGTACAGTAAAGGAAACGATCACCCGGCGGATGGACAAGTGGCTTATTAAGAATCGAATCGGTCCAATTTCCACTTTTCCAGATCTCAAGCATCTCTGAGCTGTTTTCCTCGACATGTAAGCCATGCGTCATAGTTAGCAGATGCTTTATGGTTACACCTTCTATGTTCGCTAGCCATCTCTTCGGCCAGTTCGGAACAAGATCAACAATTAATTGATCGACAGAAGAGATCAGACCATCACGAATGGCCATACCAACAAGCGCATTCATGACACTTTTCGTAATAGATTTAATACTATAAGCAGAAGTCGGATCGATCAAAGTATTGTACTTTTCATAGACTAGCTGTGCATCCTTGACGACCAGGAGACTGTAGAGGCTAGGAAATGTCTGAAGCAACATTTCATAAGCTTGGTTCAGCCTTGATTTATCTAAACCGGCAGCATCTGGTTCTATCATATTGAACGTGATAGGTTCTTCGATAGTGATCATCCTGATTCCACCACCTTTTGTCTTGGGCTCTTGCGGATATTTCTTATAACGTTTCCGTGTTCACGACGCCTCACCACCTTAAGGTCACGTAGTGACCGGCCGCGATGCGGTTAGGTGGTGCAGGTGTGTCCCGGCAATCGCTTCTCCGACTTTTCATCCGGGACCGAGGCAGCTTGTCTGCCGATGCGTGAACACATTGTTATACGACGTCTTACTCATCTTCGAATATGCTTACCCAATGGTTTGTCATCCCAGATTTGAACTTCAATATATCGTTCCGGTCCATTATCCCCTAGCCTGTTCCAATCTTGGGGAAAGCCATATTCTTCTATAAGTTTAAATATCTCCTCTTTTGTATAGACCCGCCCTCGATAAGGTTTACCATCATCAAATCGCATTGCAGGAAATAAATCTCCATAGGTGAAACTAATAGTTTTTTCATCAAATTCATCGATATGAATTTCTAACTCTTGTCCATCTTTATACCATTCTCTGAGCCAATGGCATTTCCCCATTGTCATGTAGTGAGGAACGGTCCTAATCGGTTTTCCGCCTTTTTCAATAAATAAAATCCTAGCTCTTTGTTCCAAGTCTCTACGAATTAACAAATAATCATCCGATCGTTTACTCGCAAATAACGATGTATCTTTTTTCAGTTGGTTGTGAATGATCATGGCTTCATGTTGTAGTAAATCAGTTAATGATAGGAATGGGCCTCTGGCTGATTCATAGTAATGATACAACTTCACTGAACCTGCCTCCTTGAAAATCCTAGTAAGATGTCGTATAACGTTTCCGTGTTCACGACGCCTCACCACCTTAAGGTCCGTTAGGACCGACCGCGATGCGGTTAGGTGGTGCAGGTGTGTCCCGGCATATGCTTCCCCGACTTTTCTTCCGGGACCGAGGCGGCTTGTCCGCCGATGCGTGAACACATTGTTATGCGTAGTTACTGCCATCTTGAGATACTTTCAAAATAGCCCTTTATAGTACTTCTTCCTAATTCAATATCAAATAATGACTGGAACCTTCATCATTCGTCTTATCAATAAATCCAAGTTTTTTATAAAATAAATCAGCAATAGGGTTATCAGTTCTTAATACTAAAATCTCGAAATTCTCTCTTGCCAGATCAATTACATATTTCATAAGTTTTTGTGCTACACCTGTTCTTCTGAAGGGTCTGGAAACATATAACCGACGCACACGACCCACACTTTTATTCTTTGAGTACGGATCCCTATTAAGTCCGCAAATCGCAATTATCGTTGCCTTATGGATTGCAATAAATAATGCTTCTCCAGGTTCTTTAAACCTATTTGCACCTGATTCATATTCATCAAGAAGTCGTGTTAAATGTCTGTGCCCTTCAGCTTGGCTCTCAGCAATTAATGAATAAATGTCTTTTATCTGATGCTTCTCCGAAAATACTTCAATCTCAAGGTTGTCCATAGGACACATCCTTTTCTTTCTTATCTGCAGTAATTGCGCATAACGTTACCGTGTTCACGACGTCCATTCACCCTAAGCTGCTTAGCGCACGACTAGTGCGCCTAGCCGGCCGCGATGCGGTTGGGTGAATGGATGTGTCCCGGCATCAGCTTCTTCGACTTATCTTCCGGGACCGAGGCGGCTTGTCCGCCGGTGCGTGAACACATTGTTAGACGAAGTCTTCGCCATCACTGATAATCTTTCACAAATTCTTATTTGGCTTTTCAATGTTCTATTCATGGTTTTATTCGGTTTGTTTTTATGGTATTATTTTACTAAGGAAGCCGAGTGCGGCTAACACTCGGCTATACAATTGGCTTGGATGGGTTTATCCCTTCTAGGTTTAGAAGATCAAAATCCCACCTCTGGCGGTCAACCTTAGGGTGGGATTTTACTTTCTCTTGTAGTTATTTCCGATGTATGTTAAAAGTGCTATTACAAAAGTAGCGAAAAGAATCATGATTGTTAAAGCATCATTCAACTCCATGGTATCACCTCCTTTCGAAGGGATACCATGCCCACCCAAGATTCAATTGTACTTTACTATTATACCATAATGTTCCACATTTACATAGAACGTTTGTTTGGATTCGACTTGCGATGATTTCGTCTAACTACTAATTTCACGCCCTAGTTCGCCTTACATACCCAACGACGGGGATTTACGTATTCGTGAATGATGATCATGCTGTGGGGTTTGCGCCATTGTGGCGTGAATATTGAATATAGGTGTGGGATGACTTAGGGTGAATTTTGTGGATTACATCGGTTCAGTCATGAAGTTCCAGCACCATTAATTCCAATTCTACCAATACAACCTTATATTGTCATCCATATAATGAAGCATACCCACACATAATACACGGATTCTTAATCTTTATCGTCTTTTATTGCTTGGTCATCAGACAACCATCGGTCAAGCGGACTCTGAATGTTCCCGATTGCTTTCTTGCTAACATGTGTGTAAATCTCCGTTGTCTTAGCACTTGCGTGACCTAGCAACTCCTGAATATATCGAAGGTCGGTTCCGTTCTCTAGGAGATGAGTCGCGAACGAATGTCGCAATGTGTGAACAGTCGGTCCTTTTTCTACACCCGCGGCGATTCGAGCGTTTTCGAATATTTTCTGAACTGTTCGCTCATGATTATGTTTATCTTCCTCCGATCCAGGGAAGAGCCAATGATCGGGACGATATTTCCGCACATAGGTACGTAGAATGTCCAGCACATGCATGGAGAGCATTGTAAAGCGGTCTTTACGTCCTTTGGCTTGTCTAATGCGAATCAACATCCGCTCTCTATCTATGTCATGAATCGTCAACCGAACCACTTCACCTACTCTCAATCCCGCTGCATAGATAACGTACAACAGGGCACGATGCTTCAGATTTTTAGGCTGCTTAAGTATGTGCATAACGGTTTTGCTGCTCATGACATGCGGTAGCTTATGTTCCTTTTTTGGACGTGGGAGATCAAATCCATATGCTCGTGGTTCAACGGCTTTATAGAACAATGCGACTGCACTAACGGCTTGATTCACATAGGCGGAAGAAAATCGTCCCTCATCGATCAAGCTAATTAAGTATTGACGTATGTTAGACTCGTTGACTCGATCAAAGGGTATTTTTATAAATTTAGCGAATCTTTGAAGATGCCCCAGATAAGCACGCTTTGTCTTCATACTGTAGCCCCTTAACTTTAATTCTTCCTCATAACGTATCATGTGAAGGGAGTAATCAACTTCAATCTGCTCTGCAGATTGAAGTTGGAGGAACCGACTCTGCCGCACCAACGAGATAAATTTTGAGAATCGAATCGGTTTGTCCCTCAGAATATTAGCTAGTATCATCCAGGACGTTTCGCAATCGGGCAAGATCCAGTACTTTTTCGATGGAATAAACTTACGTCCAGGCACACGCTTAACCGACTCCAAGAGTGACGGATCGTATGGAAATCGTAAGATAATCCACCCCTCATCCTCCTGATCCAGCTCATATCCGTTCATCACCAATCACACTCCTCATTCAATTTGAATTAATTCCAAACAAAAAAACAAAAAGAGACCACAGATTCCCGTAGAATCTAACTGGTCTCCGATGCTTTCGGTGCCAATTTGTGCATAAAGATTTCCTGACAGTCTAGCGTTTCCCGATGAACATCACTACCTCGTTATGGCATAGTACACGACATATACCCAGCTGAGCAGCCCGTGGATGATCGCCCAGAGGATCGACTTGTGAACACTCCACGAGATGACGATCGCCAGAGCGGACCCGAAGGATAGTCCCTTATTAATGATGGTATTGGTTGTGCTGGAACGATTTCTCCCCATCTATCATTCGCCTCCTATACCAGCGCTTTCTTACATCTGGAATATCCAGACGCTGATCACGATTATACCCACGATTATCGGAACGCCGATGAAGTACAGCAGCTTGCGATTATTACCATTCATCCCTCTCATCCCTTTCCCCTTTACTCTACCACAACTGCCTCATCCAGCAACAATTTTCCTTGCTCATAATGATAATCGTACGCCCGCTCCTCCTCGTTCCACACATGTCCCAATCGGATCAGCGGCGGCACGGCCTCCTTGACGAAGCTCGCATAATCCCCAGGCGCCCGCTCGTACAGATCCATGATGGGTGCGCTCTGCTCCAGCTGTCCCGACTCCACCCGCACAATCGAGATATCCGGCCATTGCAGATGCAAGCCCGGCAACTGGATGAGGAATTCGTCGATGCCGTCACCGTCGAGATCGAGGAAGTCAGGATCCCCCCACTGGTCAAAATACACCCAACTCGCCAACTCACGATCATAGATCACAAACCGGTTAAGCCCTGGGCCATTCGCGAACATCTCGACTGTTCCAATGAGCGAATAGCGGTCTTGTCCGGGAAGCTGGCGCTCGATCAGGCAGAGCCCTGGGCAAGTGTTTGCCTCGCCGTTAGGGCGCGCTAGCTCGGAAGATACATGCGGAATCAGGTACTCACTCCCGTCAAGTGCCATCACCGCATAGTAATCCGGCTGGCTATTGGCTCGTTCCGCTTCCTCTTGATAGATCGCCAGCTCTAGTGGACGATCGTCTATTCGCCCGAACGACCATGTATGCACATAGGTCCAGCTGCTCTTGATTGCTGCCTGCTCCAGCTCCTCAAGCTCAAGCAGTTGAAAATCCAGCTGAATCTCATGCGGGAACGGCGGAAGCCAAGTGGGTTCAGGAGAGTTCGGTTCCTCCGTGTCCAACCCTTCATCGTTCACGATCTCTTCTACGATGGCTCTCTCATCTTCGCCATCGAGGCCTGCCGTCGAATGCTCATGGTTGGCCATATGTGCTTCTGTTATCACTATCTCAGGAGCTCCACTATCATCACTCGGTCCCGTATCACCGGTGTTCTCTTCGGCCTGGCATCCATTCAGCAGGAGAACAGCTATCCCGCAGATCATCCAGATTCTGCATAATCGCAATCCGTTCATCCCCTTCTGTGTGAACCGCTTCTACTCCATTTAGACGTATATCGGTCTGTTAAGTTTCTATTTTATCACTCGCGCCTTGAAGGAGGTAACAATCGCGCTAATACGATGCGTTATCTGGTATCTACCCCCTACTATAAGTACCTTATAATGGGAATGTATGTATATTGAGAGGAGTCAATGGCTATGAAATTCGGGTACTTCGACGATGTGAACAAGGAGTATGTGATCAACACACCCAAGACGCCCTATCCGTGGATCAATTATCTGGGGAATGAGCAGTTCTTCGGACTAATCTCCAATACCGCTGGCGGCTACTGCTTCTACCGTGATGCGAGATTGCGCAGATTGACGCGCTATCGGTACAATAATATCCCGCTCGATAATGGCGGACGTTACTTCTATGTGCATGACAATGGCGACTACTGGACACCAGGCTGGATGCCGGTGAAGCGCGAGCTGGATCATTACGAATGCCGGCATGGCATGGGGTATACCTCGATTACCGGTGAGCGCAATGGTATCCGTGTGAATCAGCTGGCGTTCGTACCGCTGGGCACGAATGCCGAGGTTTATCGGGTCACTGTTCGCAATACGGGCTATGCGGCCAAGCAGGTGAAGCTATTCTCCTTCATCGAGTTCTGCCTATGGAATGCGCATGACGATAATACGAACTTCCAGCGCAATCTCAGTATTGGCGAGGTGGAGGTCAAGGATTCGGTCATCTATCATAAGACGGAATACCGCGAGCGCCGCGATCATTACGCCTTCTATTCGGTGAATGCTGAGATCGAGGGCTTCGACACGGACCGGGACAGCTTTCTCGGCGCATATAACGGACTGGATACGCCGGATGTGGCAGCCAGCGGGAAATCGACGAATTCAGTCGCTAGCGGCTGGTCGCCAATCGCCTCGCACGGCCTGAATGTCGAGCTGCAGCCGGGCGAGGAGCGGAGCTACATCTTCGTGCTGGGATACATAGAGAATCCGGAGGAGGAGAAATGGGAGGCGCTCGACGTCGTGAACAAGACGCGCGCTGAAGCGCTGATCACGAGGTTCGCAACGGATGAGCAGGTCGATGAAGCGCTGGCTGAGCTGGCTGCCTATTGGGACAGTCTGCTCTCCAAGTATGAGATTGACAGCGGGGACGAGAAGCTGAACCGGATGGTCAACATCTGGAACCCGTATCAGTGCATGGTCACGTTCAATATGTCCCGCTCCGCCTCCTACTTCGAATCCGGTATTGGACGCGGCATGGGCTTCCGTGATTCCAATCAGGATCTGCTCGGATTCGTGCATCAGATTCCTGAGCGCGCCAGAGAGCGCATCCTCGATATTGCCTCTACACAGTTCGAGGACGGCAGCGCGTATCATCAGTATCAGCCGCTCACGAAGAAAGGGAACAATGAGGTAGGCAGCGGCTTCAACGACGATCCGCTATGGCTGATCCTCGGCACAGCGGCCTATATTAAGGAAACAGGCGATTATAGCATTCTGGACGAGCAAGTGCCTTTCGACTGTGATCCGAGCAATACCGCGACGCTCTTCGAGCATCTGAAGCGCTCCTTCTACCATGTCATCCATAATCTCGGGCCTCACGGGCTGCCGCTCATCGGACGCGCAGACTGGAATGACTGCCTCAACCTGAATTGCTTCTCCCGGGAGCCGGGCGAATCCTTCCAGACGACACAGAATATCAATGGGCGTGTCGCGGAATCTGTATTTATCGCCGGCCTGTTCGTATTCGTCGGACCGGATTATGTGGAGCTATGCAGGCGACGCGGGCTGGATGCAGAGGCCGCTGAAGCTGCCGCTCATATTACGCAGATGCGCAAGACGACCCTGGAGCATGGCTTCGACGGGGATTGGTTCTTACGCGCCTATGATCACTATGGTCAGAAGATCGGCAGTAAGGAATGCGAGGAAGGCCAGATCTTCATCGAGCCGCAGGGCATCTGCGTCATGGCCGGTATCGGTGTGGAGGAAGGTCTCGCGCAGAAGGCGCTGGACGCTACCCAAGAGCGGCTGGAGACGGAGTACGGTATCGTGTTGCAGAATCCGCCGTACTCCAAGTATTATCTGAACCTCGGAGAGATCTCCTCCTACCCGCCGGGTTATAAGGAGAATGCGGGCATCTTCTGTCATAACAATCCGTGGATTATGATCGCGGAGACGGTGCTTGGTCGCGGGGATCGGGCCTTCGAGCTGTACGCGAAGATCGCGCCGGCCTATCTGGAGGACATCAGCGAGATCCATCGGATGGAGCCCTATGTGTATGCCCAGATGATTGCAGGCAAGGACGCGGTTCGTCACGGCGAGGCCAAGAACTCCTGGCTGACCGGCACAGCTGCTTGGAATTACGCGGCGATCACGCAATCGATTCTCGGTATTCAGCCTGACTTCGACGGGTTGCGGATCGATCCGTGCATTCCGAGTGCTTGGGAAGGCTACACGGTTACCCGCTCCTTCCGCGGCGATACGTATCAGATTCAGATCCGCAATCCGCAGCATGTCAGCAAGGGCGTCGCCAGCATCAGCTTGGACGGCCTCATGATCGATGGGCAAGTCCTGCCAGTCGTAGGAGACGGCGCCATTCATCGGGTCGAGGTCGTGTTAGGCTAATCAGCAGTCCTATGCAGCGGTACCACATGTATGGAGGAGCTACCTATCGCGAAGAGGCTGCGTGCAGGAGCATTCCTGTCTCGGCAGCCTCTTCGTGCATTAATGCGTTTCGTCAACGCGCAAGCCTGTCCAGCGCAGCCTTGAGCGTCTCCGTTGGCATATGCTCGCCGATCAGCACCAGCACATCCGGCACTTCCTTCTGCGGCGTGATCGCCATGTAGTCGGTCTGGCGGTATGCGTACTGGAACAGATAGCGGCTGGCCGTATCCGTGAACCGCAGAATGCCCTTAGCCCTGTACACCTGCTGCGGCAAACCAGCAATGAACTGCTCGAACTGCTCAGAATCCACCGGCTGCTCAAAATAATGCGTATACACCATAACATGGTCGTGACTATGATGCGCGAGATCGCTATCTGCGTTGCTGTTGCGATCGCTGTCCGCGATTCCGTGATGATGCGCATGCGTGCAGTCCGGTCCACAGTGATGCGGCTCCTGCTCACTTCGCGCTGCTCCCCGCTCATGCTCATCGCGTTCACCCCGCACCTCCTGGCCGCGATCCTGCTCCAACCCAGACGTGCGTCCATCGCCATACGCTATCCCAGCTCCGCTCCACAGCTCTGGCAGCGACCCGTTCACCTCGCACTTCACCGTATGAATCAGTCGCGCCTTCGCGTTCCATTCCCGCGCAATCTGCTCCACCCGCACGCGTTGTTCCGCTGTCAGCAGATCAGTCTTATTGATCAGCAGCACATCCGCGCAGCGAATCTGCTCCTCCATCAGGCGGTACGTCTTGCCTTTGCCCTTATCATGCAGCTCCAGCAGGTGCTGGCTGTCTACAACAACGACCACCTGAACGAGCGCCAGCTTCACATACAGCGACGCCTCTGTGATGCCGTCTATCAGCTCCATCGGATTCGCCGCGCCAGTCGTCTCTACGAGCAGCACATCCGGCTGTTCCTCCTCCGTCATCCGAGCCAGCTCCACGCCGAAGTCACCGCTAATCGTGCAGCAGATACACCCGCCCAGCAGCTCTGACATGGGAACGCCGCCGCCGATGATCTCCCCATCCAGATTGACCTCGCCCAGCTCATTCATCACAACTGCCGGCTTCAGACCGGCAGCCAGCCAGCGATCCACCCACTTCTGCAGCAGCGTTGTCTTCCCGCTGCCTAGGAATCCCGATATGACAATCACGGGTACCATGGCTCGATCTTGCGCCATTCCTATCTCCTCCTACTCACTTCTTGCTCTATCCAACAATGTACTACATTTCACCATTCGGTCTCAATGCAACATTGAAATTCCCGGCTCATGTAGAGTATCATGGAGGAACAGATCACCTATAATTGGAGGATGAATCATGACTATGAATTATGCCCAAGAAGGCATCTATCAGGGCGAGCCGGCCGTCGAGTTGAAGTATGGCCGCTATTCCGCTGTTCTGCTCCCCCGCATCGGCGGCAACCTCGTCGCATTCCGCGATGATGAGCGCGGCTATGCGCTGTTGCGCGAGCCTACAGAGGAGGAATTCAACAGCTTCGTCGAGCGACCGATGATTCACGGCGTTCCCGTGCTCTTCCCGCCGAATCGCTATGATGGCGGACAATTCAACTGGCGCGGTCGTCTCTATACATTCCCGATCAATGAACCAGCGACGAACAATCACTTGCATGGGTTTGTCTACAATTATCCATGGGAGGTGAAGAGCTACGGCACGGATGCTAGCAGCAGCTATGTGACGATTGTCCTGCACTTCACGGAGCATCATCCCTCCTACATTCACTTCCCGCATACGTTCTCTCTGAGCATCACCTATACGCTGACCGATCAAGGACTTGCGCAGCACTTCAGCGCTGTGAATGAAGGATCGGACGAGCTTCCATTCATGCTGGGCTTCCATACCGCCGTTAACGCGCCGTTCGCGCCGGGCAGCACGATCGAGGATATCGATGTGCTGCTGACGATTGGTGAACGGTGGCAGCTTAACGAGCGCAGCCTGCCGACCGGGCGGACGCAGCCGCTCGATGAGGGCGAGTTAGCGCTGCAGAGCGGCAAGGGCAACCCCTATTATGCCGAATTGGACAACCATTACAGCGCAGCGCCGCAGGACGGACGCAATGTGATGATCCTGACGGACAAGAAGGCGGGTGTTCGACTCGTCTATGATGCAGGGCTGAAGTACAAGCATTGGATGGTCTGGAACAATAAGCAGAACGGCAAGTTCTTCTGCCCCGAGCCACAGACCAATCTGGTGAATGCGCCGAATTCCGAACTGCCGGATGACGTTACCGGTCTGCTCGGCCTGAAGCCGGGCGAGGTATGGTCCGAGACCAGCCGCATGTACCTTGAAACGATCTAATCCAATATCATCGATTAACGACTCTCCGCTTATCCGGTTATCCGGCAGGCGGGGAGTTTTTATTTTAATTCCATGGGATGGGTTGCCTCTATTCACGAGATGGGCGGCTGCACCATAAGATAATCCAAACGGACGGAAGGTGAAGAGCTTGGCGCATATCAATAACATCTTCAACATCCGGATCAACAGCGTGTCTAGCAATGGCTCCGTGAACTTCGGCAATGTCATTCTGAAGGGGAATTCTGCGAATGCCAAGGAGGTTGGCGGGCAGTCTATCATTGGCGATACATTCGCGAGTCCAGCCAATCATAATCTGGTGCGCAATGTGATGAATGATCCCGATGTCATTGATCAGCAGCAGAATCAGGTTTAAGAGGAGGAAAATTTTATGTCATGGGTGCATCTGAACAATATCTTTCAATTTCAATTGATGGACGTGTCGAACAACGGCAGCGTGAATATGGGGGATGCCATCATCGATGGCAGCGATGCCGATTCCAAGGGGGTTGGCGGGCAATCATTCACGGGTGATCGATTCTTCTCGTTGATGCGACACGACGGGGTTGTGAACGCCGCCTACGACCCGGACGTGAACGATCAACAGCAGAATCAGCTGTAGGGCAGCCCGTGTTAACAATTCGCATTCATAACCTGAAGGTGATCAGCATCAGCAATCTCGGCTCGCTCAACATCGGTCGGGCGATCCATTGCAACAACCAGGTAACAACGTATACGGTTGACGGCACTGGCAATAACCAGGGCAAAGACGACACTGCTGCGGGAGAAGGAGCGGCTGCTCAGGCGGCCTCTGCAGACTCAACGGCGTCAATTGCACCAATAGCACCAATCACACCAATCGCCGCGGCGGCGGATACGTAAGGAGGTAACCGCAATGGATATCGAATGCCGGCAATGGATTCAACATATGGATGGCGAGCTGCGTCGTTGGCTAGGGGAACAACATGCGCTTAATCAACAATTGGTCGATAAGCTTGCGCGGCTGGAGGCGGAGAATAAGAAGCTGTCCGAGAAGTTATTGGAGGTCCGGCCGATTCGCATTGAAGCCATCCATTACAAGGTGCAGGAACTGTCTGTACAAGAACTGTCCGGCACCTTGAATATCGGGTTGTCCGCGCTGACCAGCTCCGAAGAGATCTCGCGCTGGGCTGCCAGTCTAGCCGATGATGGAAATCAACCTGCAGGCGATGCCGCGTTATCCGATCTCGAGGCCGCTTCCGTCTCCCCTTCATCCGCTATCACAGATCAGCGAGACACCCTATAGCTTCATCCGCTGCAGCCGGAGCGCGTTCAGCACGACAGACACTGAGCTGAGCGCCATCGCCGCACCGGCGACCCAAGGTGCTAGCAGACCAATCGCCGCAATCGGGATACCCAGCGTGTTATAGGCTAATGCCCAGAATAAATTCTGCTTAATATTCTTCATCGTGCGCTTGCTCATCGTAATCGCATCCGGAATGGCAGTGAGCTCTCCGCGCATCAGCGTCACATCTGCGGTCTCAATCGCCACATCTGTCCCAGTCCCTACCGCCATCCCGATATCGGCCACCGCGAGTGCTGGCGCATCGTTGATGCCGTCGCCGACCATGCCCACCTTGCGCCCCTGCGCCTGCAGCTTCTTCACTTCATCGGCCTTGCCGTCAGGCAGCACCTCGGCCAGCACATGCTCAGGCTTCATGCCGACTTGCCTTGCGACTGCCTCAGCTGTGCGCTGATTATCGCCCGTAATCATATACACGTCCAGTCCGAGCGCGGCCAGCTTACGAATCGCCTCTGCAGACGAGTCCTTCACAGTATCCGCGACCGCGAGCAAGCCCGCATACCGCCCGTCAATCGCAGCCAGCATAGCGGTCTTACCCGCGTGCTCCAGCTCGGCCATCTGTAACTCGGCGTCATCAATTGGAATGCCTTGCCGCTCCATCAATCGGCGTGTGCCCACATACACCTCGGCTTCACCGACCCGTGCTCGAACGCCATATCCTGGTATCGCCTCGAACTCATCCGCATCCGGCGGCTGCACACCGCGAGTGCGTATGCCGCTGACGATCGCCTCAGCGAGCGGATGCTCGGAACGCAGCTCAGCAGCGCCCACCATTGTCATGAAGTAGAGCTCCTCAATCTCGTCCGCCAGCATCAGGTCCGTCAGCTCCGGCTTGCCCTTCGTCACGGTCCCAGTCTTATCCAGCAGGATTGTGTCCAGCTTATGCGTGGCCTCCAGGTGCTCACCGCCCTTGAAGAGGATGCCATGCTCCGCCGCGCGGCCTGATCCCGCCATAATCGAGGTCGGCGTCGCGAGTCCGAGCGCACAAGGACAAGCAATGACGAGCACCGCGATCGCCTTCTCTAGCGCGGGTCCGAATGCACCGGCCTCCAGGAAGAAAAACCAGATGCAGAAGGTAATGAGCGCAATCCCGACAACGATCGGTACGAAGATACCCGAGATTCGGTCAGCTACACGCTGGATCGGCGCCTTGGAGCCTTGCGCTTCTTCGACGGTTCGAATGATCTGAGCGAGCGCAGTGTCTCCTCCAACCTGTCTGGCCTCGAAGCGGAAGCTCCCCGTCTTGTTCAGCGTCGCGCCGATGACTGTATCCCCTGCGCGCTTCTCAATCGGCAGGCTCTCTCCGGTCAGCATCGACTCATCCACGGCCGAGCTGCCAGCTGTAATGACCCCATCCACCGGAATCTTCTCGCCCGGTCGGACGAGTACAATATCCCCGACTATGACCTGCTCGATAGGGACCGTAAGCTCTTGACCGTCACGCAGCACACTGGCTGTCTTGGCCTGCAGCTTGACTAGCGCCTTGATCGCCTCCGAGGTGCGACCCTTGGCCAGCATCTCGAACAGCTTACCCAGCAGGATCAGCGTAATCAGTATCGCGCTGGTCTCATAATACAGCTCTGGCGGGTGATGCGAGCTTGGCTCCCACACCAGCGTCTTGTATAAGCTATAGAAGAACGCAGCGGATGTGCCTAGCGCCACCAGGACATCCATATTGGCGCTACCGCTGCGCAGCGCCTTGTATGCGCCGACATAGAACGACCAGCCGATAATGAATTGCACTGGCGCTGCTAGCGCGAATTGGAACCAGGGATTCATTAGTATATCCGGTGACCAGATGAAGGAGGTGAACGTGAAGTGCGTAACCATCGACCAGAGCAGCGGCAAGGACAGCAAGGCGCTGATCCAGAACTTCAGCTTCTGCCGATGAACAGTCTCCTTCTTGCGCTGAGCTGTCTCCTCATCCGACTGCTTAGGCATCGCCCCATACCCGAGCTGCTCGACCTTCTTAATGAGATCCTCCGTCTGCAATCCAGCGTCACCCAGCTCAACCGATGCTGTCTCCAGCGCTAGATTCACATTGGCCGATACGACTCCGGGCATACGGCTCAGCCCCTTCTCAATACGAGTCGCGCAGGCCGCACAGGTCATGCCGGTAATCTGCAGCGTTGTCTTGTTCGCATCCATGCTTCACTCACCTCATCTATGTCAAGTTGGATATCTTACTATACCCCAGTACCCTATATTACAATTAGCAAAAACTCCTGCATTCCCATGCTGGGAGTCGGTTCATCCTCCAACGAGTGAGCCAGTCAGCCCACAATTACCAGCGTTACAGCGTACCCTTCACATCATAGCCCTGCTCTTCAATCGCCGCCTTGATGGCATCCAACGACACCTTCGACTCCTCGAAATCCACACGCACGGATTGCTGCTCCAGATCGACCTTCCCAGTCGCGCCGACACCTTGCACCGCGCCTTCTACCGCCTTCACACAATGTCCGCAAGACATGCCTGTCACGTTCAATGTCACTTGTTGCATGATCATCACACTCCTATTCGACTTAGAATGATATAACCCAACTGAATCAATTTCATAAGAGCTTAAGCAGTTATAAACATCGATTACGACTTCATCAGCTTCTGCATGGTGACCAGCAGCTCGTCGATCACCTCATGATCCCCCTCATGGATACGCTCCACCACACAGGACCGCATATGCGCATCTAGCAGCAGCTTGCCTACCCCGTTAAGCGCGGATTGCACCGCAGCGATCTGATTGAGTACATCGTCACAATAAGTATCCTTCTCAATCATGCCCTTTATACCTCTAACCTGACCCTCAATGCGGTTGAGACGCGTAATCAGATTCGCCTTCGCCTTGTCTGAATGATGACTCTTGCGATCATGCGAGTGAGCCACTAGCATCACCTCCTAGATTTAACCTTACACCGATTATACTATACCCCCCCACCCTATACAACCCCGCCTTGCAAAATAAACCTCTCACTCTGCTCACAAGCTCACGACCGCTTCTGTGTCCAGCTGCGATCGAGCTCCTCCAGCTTATCCAGCTCTGTCTCGGCGATATCGCCGCTTCTGTAACGTACCCGATTATACAGCTCGATCACCAGCTCTGTCGGCCGCAGTCGCCAACCAGCTTGCGCCAGCTTCGCACCCGCTTCTGTCGGTGTGTCGCTGTCTGCATGCGAATACCCATCCTTAGCCGCCTCGCGCAGCAGCTGCTTATAGCGGAATCGCACACGTCCCTCGGCATCGGCCGGCTCGTGCTCGGCTCGCTGTCTGAATCGGTCCATCGCCTGACGCATCCGCTGGCGCCAGCTGTCCGACTCCAGCTTCTCCATCTCATCGATAAACTCGCCCTGCTCCTGGCGCTCCTGATTCAGATCGAGCATCCATCTGCGGAGCGCTGGAATGACCACCTTGACCAGCAGATAGATCACACCGACAGCAATTGCGAGGAAGATCGCTATCGTCATAACCATTACGATGATTTGCTCCAGCTGTGCCCAGAAGGCAGACTTCTCTTGTATCTCAGTCGGGAACATATTCTCCATAGCAGGCTGCTGCGGTGTATCCATAGGCTGCTCTGGAGGCGCCTCAGATGTGAAGGTGTCAACCAGCCATGCTATGAATCCTCGCAATAATGCCTCTAGCCATTCCTTAATCTGCCCGATATTCGCTACGATGATCAACAGCGCGATCATCGCCGCAACCGCGATCTTGTTTACGCGTGCGACTACACCAGGCACTCCTTGCTGATTCGACTTATTCAGATTGGCCCGAGTAAGCTGATGCCCGTTCAGTCGGAAGAAGAACACGACAAGTGTGAACACGGCAGCGCTATACATCAGCCCGTTCCATTCCTGCAACGGCACCCACACGTTGACGAATATGGGATAGATCAGATAGGCTATGACCCCAGCCAGCTGTGCGCTAGGCGGGAATAGCGAATCCCAGTCTCCCTTGCGGATGCGTATCCATCTGCTCATCAGCGCAGTGACTAGTACGAACAGAATAATAGTCGATGTGAGTCCACCTTGATGCAGCCCATATACTGCGGCTGTCGCAGCGCCGAGCGAGATCAGCCATTCCAGATAGATGCGCATACGGAATTGACCGACGAGGAAGCCGACAATAGAAGCTGCATACAGATAAGACAGCGTATAGACCAGACTCTGTTCTGGCATGAGCAGCTGCACGCATACTATGATCGGCAGGAACGCTGCCAGCTCCACCGTCATCTGCCATAGCGCTCGTCCGAATCGTTGAAACCAACTAATCACAGCATGCCTCATCCTGTCATCCCCTCGCTCCCCATCTCCTGCTCCTCCTCAATGAATAGCGTCTGTACGCTATGCCCCGCACGCTTCAGCTGCTCGATGCGCAGCTGTATCTCAGGCGTTAGATGCGTGGTGATCAACAGATAATCACGCCGCTCCTCGTGAATAAGCGTATCCTCCTCCAGATAGTCATGGAACCGCAGCCTGCAGCGCAGCTCGATATGAGCCATCTCAGACAGCATCGCCAGCAGATGCTCCTTGCCGCCTCCAATAGGCAGCCTTACGCTCGCGCCAGGCTCATTCAGCCGATAGCCATTATGGCCGAAGCCGGCATGGATGCCACGTGAGATGGCATCAGACAGAATCGTCGCTGCATAGGAGATTCCCCGTTCAATCCACTCTTCCTTATGTACGAATTCCTTAATCGTCTCGCGATCCTCGACATTCAGATAGACCACGAGCCGCTGCTCGGCCGTATAATCATGCTTGTATACCTGCATGGCACCCGTCCGGGCTGTCGCCTTCCAATGAATACGATTCATCGGATCGCCAGACTGGTACTCCCTTACGCCTGCGATAATGAAGGGATCCTCCACAATCCACCGGCGGACGGTCACATCCCCTTGCCAGCCATGCGAAGGCAGCGGCACATCTGCCATGTCGATCACATTCGGATACACCGTAATCGCGGTATCCACGGGGAAGCTGCGCTGCTGATCGCCCATCCCGAACAGATCGCCTGCCGACACGGACACCGTATCCAAACGATAGACACCGCGGCGCATGCAGACGACCTTATGCTTCCTGCGGATGCGGCGATACGGACCTAGTGTGAACAAGCTCTTGTGATATTGGGTGCGCCGCCCCTCATGAATATCGAGTGTCTCCTCGGTGTGGAAGCGCAGCGCGGCATCCAGCGTCGACTCGACGCGCAGCCAGAACACCGGCAGCAGCTTATGATTCTCCAGCACCTCGACCATCTCCACCGTATCTCCAGCGTAGCATTCCTGCATATTGAAGTTCCGAGTATAGCGTATTCCCTTTAATGCTTGCCTGCCGAATATGCGATTCTGGAGGAAGACCACTAACGCAGCGACTAGAATTAGGAGCGCAATCCCCATCTCGCGCTACACCGCGCCTATGCCGTCTTCGGTCGGAACGGCGACGCTGCCGATGATGCGCGCAATAATCGTCTCCGCCTGACCGTCAGCCGCGCGCAGCCGACTCTTCAGCAGCATCCGATGTGAGAGCACAGGCTCCGCCATCGCCTTGATATCATCCGGCAGCACATAGTCACGTCCCGCCAGCACGGCGGATGCCTGCGCGCACCGCAGCAGCGCCTGTGTAGCGCGAGGACTGACGCCGAGCGACACTTCGGGATGCGCGCGGGTCGCCTCAGCGATACGCACGATATAGCGCAGCAGATCATCACTCGCCTGTACGGAGGCGACCTTCTGCTGCGCCGCGATAATATCTTCCTGGCTGACGACCGGTTCCATGACCTCGAGTGGATTACGCTCGCGGAAGCGCGCCAAGATCTGAATACCTTCCTCCTGCTCCGGATAACCCATGCTGATCTTCATCATGAAGCGATCCAGCTGCGCCTCGGGCAGCGGGAATGTCCCCTGATTATCGATCGGGTTCTGAGTCGCCAGTACCATGAAGGGGCGATCCAGCTGATGCGTCGTGCCATCGATGCTGATCTGTCGCTCCTCCATACATTCCAGCAGGCTGGATTGTGTGCGCGGCGTCGCGCGGTTGATCTCATCCGCCAATACAATATTCGCGAACAGCGGACCGGGGCGGAACTCGAATTCGCCGCTCTTCTGATTATAATAATGAATGCCGCTTGCATCCGATGGCAGCAGGTCAGGGGTGAACTGGATGCGCTGGAAGCTGCACGCCATCGAGCGCGCCAGCGTCTTCGCCAGCAGCGTCTTGCCTGTGCCCGGCACATCCTCGAGCAGCACATGGCCGGAAGACAGCAGCGCAATCAGCATATGGTCAATGACTCGTTCCTTGCCGACAATCACACGTCCTACTTGCTCTCTAATGCGGTCTGCGAATTGCTTCACCTGCATAATCTCCATAATGAGTACGGCCTCCTAAAGCGTTTTCTTGATTTAATTATACATGACATGCCGGTAGATTCAATTCCCTGCCAATCTGGTATACTATACTGTTAAGTACACCATTACCTATTACCTACGTCCGGAGGAGATTCATCCATGACGACAATCCAGCAAGAACAATCCCGCGTTAACCAAGTGCTTGCACTTATCGATACACAGATCGCCGCCTTGGAGCAGACCACTGGTACGCTCCGCGAAGAGGTTGTAGACATACGTAAGAATTTCTGGGACGACGTGACAGTGAATAAGGATCATGCCGATGATCTGCTCGAGACGTTCATCAGCATGAAGCAGCAGGCGGAGGTGCTGTCTCAGCGGGAACGCAGCCATCTGCAGGCGTTCAATCGTCTGGCTGCGCTGCGGAGGCTGCGGGTATCGCCTTATTTTGGACGGATCGACTTCCATGAAGAGGGGATGCCGGAGACGGAGCAGATCTATATTGGGGTGTCTTCGCTGACCGATGAGTCGGGCGAGCACTTCCTCGTATACGATTGGCGCGCGCCGATATCCAGCGTCTACTACGACTATCCGCCTGGTCCGGCTGTCTATGACACACCCGGCGGCGTGATTGCAGGACAGCTGGAGAGCAAGTGGCAATATGTGATTCGCGACGGGAAGCTGCTCTCCCTGTTCGATACATCGGTGACAATCGGTGATGAGGTGCTGCAGCAAGTACTCGGACAGGGGACGAGCCCGCATATGCGCAGCATTGTGGCCACGATCCAACAGGAGCAGAATCAGATTATCCGCCATGACCGCGGGCGTCTGCTGATCGTCCAGGGCCCTGCCGGCAGCGGCAAGACCTCGGCCGCGCTGCAGCGCATCGCCTATATCCTGTATAAGCATCGTACACGCATTACAGCTGATCAGATTATTCTATTCTCTCCCAACGCCATGTTCAACAGCTACGTCTCGAATGTGCTGCCCGAGCTTGGCGAGGCCAATATGCAGCAAGCGACGTTCCAAGAGTACCTAGAGCATCGACTCGGCGTTCAATTCAAGGTGGAGGATCCCTATACCCAACTGGAATACGTGCTTAGCGCATCGGCCGACACCGATTATGAGGCGCGGATGGCGAGCATTCGCTTCAAGGCGACTGCAGATTTCTATTCGCTGATCAAGAGCTACCATCAGTCCTTATCCGATTCTGGTCTGCAATTCCGTCCGCTGCGCTTCCGTGGCCGCACCCTCATCTCCGCCAAGGCCATCGAGACGCAATTCTATACAACCAACACCAGCCTGCGCTTCCATAACCGGATCGAGGCGCTGACCGAATGGCTGCTGGAGCAGCTGCATCAAGTAGAGAAGCAGGAGCGTAAGGAGGAATGGGTGCAAGAGGAGATCCAGCTGCTCAGCAATGAGGAATACCAGCGGATCTATGCGCAGCTGAAGCGCAAGGGCGTGTTCACTGAGGAGAGCTTTAATGACTTTGACCGCGAAAATAGAGCCTTAAGCCGCTACATCGTGCGCCGCAGATTGAAGCCGCTCTTCGACCGGGTGAAGAAGCTGGCCTATATCGACATCACCGCAGTCTATCGCAGGCTGTTCGAGGAGCCTGGCTTAGCTGGCGGGTTGCTGCCGGACGAGCTGCCCGAGCAATGGACCGCGCTGTGCCAACTTACCGCGCGTATGCTCGACGAGGGCAGACTGAGCTATGAGGATGCAACCCCCTATCTCCTGCTCAGGGAGCTAATTGAGGGCTTCCAGACGAATGTCTCGATCAAGCAGGTGCTTGTTGATGAGGCTCAGGACTATTCCGCCTTCCAGTTCGAATTTCTGAGGCGCCTGTTCCCGTCCGCGCAGATGACCGTGCTGGGCGACTTCAATCAGGCGATCTTCGCTCATGCGAGCGAGTCCAGCGACTTCAACCCGCTCGCAGGCCTATACGGTGATGCGGAGACGGAATCGCTGAAGCTGACACGCAGCTACCGCTCCACGCTGCCGATCATGCAGTTCACGCGCAGCTTGATCCCAGGCGGGAATGAGATCATGCCGTTCGAGCGGCCAGGCGTCCAGCCCTCGCTGACGATATCGCCGGATCGCGATACGCATCATGAGCGTATTGAAGCGCAAGTGCGCAGATGGCAGCAAGAGCAACGCTACGCCACCATAGCGATTATCTGTAAGACCGCCGCTGAGAGCAGACTGGCCTTCGAGGCGCTGCAGAAGCTGGAGGGCATCAAGCAGATTACGAACAGCGCAGCGCAATTCGAGCAGGGCGTCGTCATCATACCGGCGTACATGGCCAAGGGGATCGAATTCGATGCCGTCATCCTGTATGACGTATCCGAGCAGGCTTACCCGGATGAGAGCTTACGGCGATTGTTCTACACCGCCTGCACGAGAGCGATGCACGAGCTGCATCTCTACAGCATGGGCAATCCGACCGCCCTGCTGGAGTCAGCTGAGCCAGGCAGCTATCAGCTGCTGGAGGAGCGATGAACGGAGCTGCTTCCGATGCTCTCGCATAAGTGAACAAACGATGTTCAGAATCACGATGAATGGCGTTTCAGGGTACTATCCCTGTAACGCCATACTTTTGTCTGGTTAAGCACACTGATGCTAACGGACACCACTGACGTTTTATCACCAATATTGCCATCTTTTATTTTCTAACGGACATGGTTGCAGTTATTCGCTGATATGCATGACTATTATCACAATTTCACTCACAATAAGCGCATCTGCTATTTAGCCCCCTAATCCACTTGGACACATTCATCCACATCAGATACATTATACATAGTGGAGGATATGTCCATGAAAAGACGATTTCATTGCCCAGTGAGTGCGAAGAAGGAATATGTGGCT
>JAEZQY010000030.1 GCA_023441055.1 Bacillota bacterium
CCGGCGTACGCGACACGCGGCGGCAGCGTCGCGTCGAGATCGTCCGGCGACCAGCGCAACGCGGCGAGCAGCGCCGCGAGGTCGCCCGCGGCAAGGGGTACGGTGCGCGGTGCGACGCTGGTGAGCGTGGCGGTGGTGGTGCCGTCGGCCTGCGCGCTCGTGGCGACCTCGACCAGTCCGGCGCGGGTGTCCAGGTGCAGCGCGCCGGGGCCGTGCCGCTCGGCGAACGCGACCGCGGACGCGATCGTCGCGTGCCCGCAGAACGGCACTTCCGCCTTCGGGCTGAAGTAGCGCACCGTGAACCGCCCGCCCTCGCCGGGCAGGAGGAACGCCGTCTCGGAGTAGCCGACCTGCGCCGCCACCTGCTGCATCTCCGCGTCATCCACCCCGGTGGCGTCGAGCACGACACCGGCCGGGTTGCCGCCGGCCGGGTCGGCGGTGAACGCCGCGTATCGGAGAACGTCCATGATCATGAGCCTAGCGCCGGTGGCCCGGCTCGTGGACCCCCGTGACGAGCCACGCGGAACTACTCTCCGGGCATGCCCAGCTTCGAGATCACCCCCATCGGCACGGTCCGCAACGACCGGACGGACATCCAGCACAGCGACAACTGGGGCGCCGTCCGCAGCACGATCGTCGTCGACGAGCGCTTCGGCGAGGCGTGCCTGCAGGGCCTGGAGGAGTTCTCGCACGTGGAGGTCGTGTTCGTCTTCGACCGGTTCCCGGACGGCGGCGACCACCGCGAACCCCGTCCCTACCGGGGCCGGGCCGACCTGCCGCCGATGGGCGTGTTCGCCGGCCGTGGTCCCCGTCGGCCGAACCGGATCGGCGTGACGTGCTGCCGCATCGATTCGGTCCACGGCCGGGAACTGACGGTGGTGGGCCTCGACGCGGTGTCCGGCACGCCGGTCATCGACCTGAAGCCGGTGCTGGTGGAGTTCGTCCCCACGGACGTCCGGCAGCCGGAGTGGGTCAGCAGCATGATGTCCGACTACTTCCGGCCGTAGCGTCGGCGCGGCGCCTCACCGCAGCAGCCTCTCCGTGAGGTCCATCAACCGCTCGGCGTCATGAGGGTCGAGGGTCGGGAAACCGGGCGGAAGTTGCTTCCCCCGGTCGACGGCGGTCACCGGCGCGGTCGGCGGCGCGTCCAGGAACCGGTGAATCGGCGCCACCGCGTCCGCGACGGACCGGGCGGCGACCGCCGCCGCCACCGCGAGCAGCCCCCGTACCACGAGCGGGAGCGCGCTACGGTCACCGCTCCTGGTGAACCCGGGATGGTAGAGCACGTATCGGGCGCGGCTGCCGGACCGCTGGGCGAAGCCCACGCCGAGCAGGTCGTTGGCCCGCCCGGCCTGCAACTGGGCGGCGACGGCCGAGTAGCCCTCCCTCATCTGCGGATCGGCCCAGCGCACCTCGCCTCTCGTGACCCCGACACCGGCGACGTTCACGATCACCGGCCGGGTCGCCCCGTCCAGGGCCGGACGCAGACCGAAACAGAGCAGGTAGAGGCTGACGTAGTAGAGCGCGAACGTACGCTCCAGTCCCTCCACCGTCTCGATGCGACGCGGCGTCACCGCATTGGCGAACAGCGTCAACGCGTCCACGACCTGGTGCTCGCCGAGGATGTGCTCGATGACCTGCCGCGTCTCGGCCGTGCTGGACAGATCGACGGGAAGGAAGGCGATCAGGCCGCCGGCCATCGCCTCGCCACGTGCACGGTTGCGGCCGAGCACCAGGACGCGGTCGCCATGTTCGGCCCGCCCCAGGGCGAACGCACGCCCCATTCCGTTCGTGCCGCCACTGACCACCACGACGCCCACGTCGCCCCCTTATCGTGTGCTCATCGACCTGCCCCATCCTGGGCAGCAGGCCGGCGGAGGCGAAAGAAGGCACTTTCATGTCCACAGGTGACACCGATGTGAGTGCCTCGCTGCTCGATCATCGGCTGCCGGTGCCGGTTCCGGCCGGCGAGTACGACCGCTGTCCGGTCACCGACCTGCTGCGGCGGGTGAGCGACAAGTGGACGCTGTTGCTGATCACCCTGCTCGGCCGGCATCCGCACCGGTTCAACGAGTTGCACCGCGCCGTGGAGGGCATCAGCCCGCGCATGCTCAGCCGGACACTGCGTGCGCTGGAAAGCGACGGCCTGGTCGAGCGTGAGGTGTTTCCGACGGTGCCGCCGGGCGTCGAGTACCGGCTGACGCCACTCGGTGTCAGCCTTCTGGAGCCGCTTTCCGCGCTGGCCGACTGGGCGGTCGCTCACCACGCCGAGATCGTCGCGGTTCGTCAGCGACCCGCCTGATACACCCCGCGCTCATCCGGCCGCCGATCTGGAATGCTGCGTCCATGCCGTCCTTCCCGCCCACCTTCTCCGCCGAAGTCGTCGCGCAGCCGGTCCAGGCCCAGTTCGAGGCGTTTCTCGACGAACACCGCGACGCGCTCGACCGCTGCCTGGACGGACTGACCGAGGAACAGGCGCGCCGATCGTTGGTGGCCTCCCGGACCACGCTGCTGGGTCTGGTGAAGCACGCCACCTTCGTCGAGAAGGTCTGGTTCGACGAAGCCGTCACGGGCCGGTCTCGCGCCGAGATCGGCATCCCGGAGCGGTCGGAGGACTCGTTCCTCCTCGACGACGGCGACACGATCGCCGGGGTCCGGCAGGCCTACCGCGACGCCCGGGACGCGTCACGCCGGGCGACCTCCACGCGAGGTCTGGATGACATTCTCACCGGGCACCGACGGGGCCCGCTTCCGCTGCGGTGGGTGTATCTCCACGTCCTGCGCGAGCTCGCCCAGCACTGCGGGCACGCGGACATCCTCCGGGAGCAGATCCTCGACGGATAGCGTGCGGGGTCACGCGCCGGGTTCACCGGTGAGCGAGCCGGGGGCACGCATCCGCC
>JAEZQY010000068.1 GCA_023441055.1 Bacillota bacterium
ATATGGACTTAAAACGCTATTGTAATCTGCATGCACATGAATGACGAACATCGGAAAGCCGTATGAGGGAAAACCTCACGTACGGTTTGATGAGGAGGGGCAGAATTATCTGCCCTTTACTCTAGAGGCCATATTCCGACTAAATCACAGATTTGCGAACGGTGGGACGCTTAAGCGCAACGTACGAGGACGCTCGAGCGTCCCGAAGTTCGCTTAGGCCTGTTAATAGGCGTTTTCGGGCGAATGTCAGCGAATTATTGCAGCGCTAATGCGTTCAAGGGTTCGCTCAAGACTGGATTGACGATAAATCCGAAGCGAAATATTCAGAATATTGGGAATAGATATTGCCAGCTGTAAGAAAATGATGTATATTACTTTTACTAATATTAAACAAGCAGTGAGCGAAGCACGCCCTGCCGCAGCCTACTTAAGGCTCGGTTGTGGTGTGCTTTTTTGCTGTCTCTGCAATCAATATGAAGAGGAGGAGTCAGATATGCATCCAGCATTAGCAAGCTTTATCGAACGATTCGAACATGAAGCACAGAAGGCAGGCAGGTATAGGGTCAAGATCGGACATGCGGAGTTTATTTTTCTCGAGAAGGTGTGGGGTCCGGTGTTTCAATTCAAGTTCGACGGTCTGAGGGCTGAATATCCATTCAAGGATGCCAAGGGTGGGGATCGATTCGTAGACTTCATGTATGAATATGGCGGGATCCGGCTAATCATCGAGATTGATGGGTACAGCTCACATGCGAAGCACATCTCGTCCGGCGACTTCGATGATCATCTGGACAGACAGAATGATCTTCTGCTAGCAGGGTGGTTCCTGCTGCGATTCTCAGCGCGTCAGGTCGAGCAACATAGTGAAACCTGCAGAAGTAAGCTTCAACAAGCATTAGGCAATCGGTGGGTTCAGGTACATGGCATAGTAAGTCCGAGTGAGGTTGATCCATGGGAGCAACGTCTAGTCACGATTAAGCGAATGGCAACCAATCTTAATGGAACGATACGCGCAATCGATGTGGCCACCGCATTCCAGATTCAGCCGCGTACTGCGCAGAAATGGATGAAGCGATTTACCGACTATGGCTGGTTCGTAGGGATAGGCACACCGTCCAGGAATACCGCATACCGACTAATGGAAGGAGGGAAATGATGAGAAAGCGTCGCAGACAGCGTAATTTGCGCATGCAGCTGTGGATTATGATCAACCTATTCATGCGCGCATTACCTCCAATGGATAGGCGGGGGCCGATTGGTGTTTAATATTTTTCCATGAGGGGACTTGAAATCTGAGGCAGTAATTAGTATTATAATAATTGGTTGTTAGCACTTGAGTTGATCGAGTGCTAAACGATAACATACTTACAAAACCCTACACATACTCTAAAGGAGGCAGTATCAAATGATCAAACCGTTAGGCGATCGCGTAGTCATCGAAGCTATCGCGAAGGAAGAAACCACAGCAAGCGGTATCGTTCTCCCGGACACAGCCAAGGAAAAGCCGCAAGAAGGTAAGATTGTGGCCGTTGGCATCGGTACGTTGAAGGATGGCGAGCGCATTCCACTGGAAGTGAAGGAAGGCGATCGTGTGCTATTCTCCAAGTATGCCGGTACTGAAGTGAAGTTCGAAGGCAGAGAGCTGCTGATCATGCGCGAGAGCGACATTCTGGCCATCTTAGGCTAATTAACGTAGGAGGGAATTTAGATCATGGCTAAAGATATTCTATTCAGCGAAGACGCTCGTCGTTCCATGCTGCGCGGTGTGGACACTCTTGCTGACACCGTTAAGGTAACACTCGGTCCTAAGGGCCGCAACGTAGTGCTAGAGAAGAAGTTTGGCAGCCCGCTCATCACCAATGACGGTGTGACGATTGCCAAGGAGATTGAATTGGAAGATGCGTTCGAAAATATGGGCGCACAACTCGTTAAGGAAGTTGCTACTAAGACCAATGATGTTGCAGGTGATGGTACGACTACAGCTACTGTTCTGGCTCAAGCGATGATTCGCGAAGGCTTGAAGAACGTAACAGCTGGCGCTAACCCAATGGTAATCCGCAAGGGGATCGATAAGGCTGTTCGCACGGCAGTTGAAGAGCTGCAGAAGATCGCTAAGCCGATCGAAGGCAAGCAATCCATCTCGCAAGTTGCTGCAATCTCGGCTGCTGACGATGAAGTTGGCGAACTGATCGCTGAAGCGATGGAGAAGGTTGGCAACGATGGTGTTATTACAGTAGAAGAATCCAAGGGCTTCACAACTGAGCTGGAAGTCGTAGAAGGTATGCAATTCGATCGCGGCTATATCAGCCCATATATGATCACAGATACAGACAAGATGATTGCGGTTCTGGAAGAGCCTTACATCCTGATTACGGATAAGAAGGTTACGAACATTCAGGAGATCCTGCCTGTGCTGGAGAAGGTTGTTCAATCCGGCAAGCAGCTGCTGATCATCGCAGAAGACGTGGAAGGCGAAGCGCAAGCGACGTTGATCGTCAACAAGCTGCGCGGCACATTCACTTGCGTAGCCGTTAAGGCACCTGGCTTCGGCGATCGTCGTAAGGCTATGCTGCAAGACATCGCGGCTCTGACTGGTGGTCAAGTGATCACAGAGGAACTCGGCCTGGAGCTGAAGTCGACTGTGATCGAGCAACTCGGTCGCGCTCGTCAAATCCGCGTAACTAAGGAGAACACCATCATCGTAGATGGCGCTGGCGACAAGAAGGATATCGGCGCGCGCATCTCGCAAATCCGTGCACAATTGGAAGAAACCACTTCCGAGTTCGACAAGGAGAAGCTGCAAGAGCGTCTAGCTAAGCTTGCTGGCGGCGTTGCCGTTATCAAGGTTGGTGCAGCTACCGAAACAGAGCTCAAGGAGCGCAAGCTTCGCATCGAGGACGCGCTGAACGCGACTCGCGCAGCAGTTGAAGAGGGCATCGTATCCGGCGGTGGTACAGCGCTGGTGAATGTATTCAGCGCTGTTGCAGCGATTCAAGCTGAAGGCGACGAGAAGACGGGCGTGAACATCATTCTCCGCGCGCTGGAAGAGCCAGTTCGCACAATCGCGGGCAATGCAGGCCAAGAGGGCTCGGTCATTGTTGAGCGTCTGAAGAAGGAAGCGATTGGCATTGGTTACAACGCTGCTACTGACGAGTGGGTGAACATGTTCGACGCAGGTATCGTTGACCCAGCTAAGGTAACTCGTTACGCGTTGCAGAATGCAGCTTCCGTAGCTGCTATGTTCCTGACTACCGAAGCGGTTATCGCTGACAAGCCAGAGCCGAAGGGCGCAGCTGGCGGCGGTATGCCTGATATGGGCGGCATGGGTGGCATGGGCGGCATGATGTAATAAGGGCTGAGCCCTTGCGTAGCAAGGGTTTCTCCTTAGGGTAACAGCGATTGCCCACATCGTGTAAAAATAAGACACCATGAGTGATGAAAATCGCTCTACGGTGTCTTTTGTTTATTTAAGAAAGGGAGGAGGTCTTGCTTTGGAGACAATGCATCTTGAAAATTTTTTTGAATACATAACTGTTCAAAATAATGAGGCGTATAATGAGTTTAGCCTTCAGCACGAATTAGGTAATTTTTTGCGGCGACTTTCTTTGCGAATCAGGACAGCAATGACTTTCGCATCCTTATAGTCGCTCCTGGACTCTTTTCCGATAGCCTTATCGACCGCTCCAGTACGCAACTGGTTTGTAATGGTTTGATGATAAAGTCTTTATCCCCGCTTTGGATCGCCTCGATAATGAGATTTGTCTGTCCCACTGCCGTGCACATGACGATATTCGCCTTCGGATCCAGCTTGCGAATTTCCTTTACGGCTTGAATGCCTTCCATAACAGGCATCGTGATATCCATCGTAACGAGGTCCGGTTGATACGTTCTATATCTATCCACCGCCTCTTTACCATTAGCAGCCTCGAATACAACTTCATGACCGGCTTTAATCAATATATCCTTCAGCATCGCCCTTAGAAATGCGGCATCGTCGACGAGCAACGAAGCGGAACACAGCTTTATCGAAAAAAGAGTTCAGTCTGCTGTCCTATATGGCACAACACGTGAATCGTGTCGTTAGTAGCGATACGTTACTTCAGCTCATCTGGGGAACGGAGAGTCTGGAGGATACGAGAACGGTCGCTGTACATATCAGCAATTTACGCAAACAAATCGAGGTTGATCCTGCCAATCCTGAGCGAATCGTTACGATCCGGGGGACCGGATATATGCTGTTTGCCAAAGGTGCGTTGCAACCTATAGATCGAATCCATGAATAAATAGCGGCGCAGGGAGTAGCTCTGAACTGTAACCCTGTTTTTTCTAGTCATTAATCGAGTTGATTATCATCTCGAGCAGGCGCTTCGACTCGGCTTAGCTCAGTGAATCCAACAACGACTTCACCTGCGGATCGAGATTCAGCGCGTTCAAAATGATCTCAAGCGCTTCTGCGCGGGTGGCATTGCCTTTAGGATCGAATCGATCATTTCCTTTGCCGTTGACGATGCCCGCTTGCGCTGCCGTTTGAATTTCGTTCGCTGCGTAGGAACGACTCAGATCCGTGAAATGGCCTTTGGATGTATCTTTCGCAATATTATTCAGGTTAACGATGTGAGACAACATGATGACCATTTCTTCACGTGTAATCGCCTGCTCCGGCATGAACGTACCATCCTCATAGCCATTGATTACCCCTGCAGCGGCAAGGCTCACAATCGCGTCTTTCGCCCAGTGCTTGTCTAGATCCTTGAACGCTATGTTGGTGCTGTTGCCAACTTGGATGTTGAATGCGCGACTCAGCATCGTGGCGAATTCGGCGCGTGTAATATTCCCGTTCGGTCTAAATGTGCCGTCTTCATAGCCGCTAATCAACTGCATCTTCAAGAAGGTATCGATCGATTGTTTTGCCCAGTGCCCATGAGTATCCGCAAAATCCATCATCGTGTTAGCTTTCTTCGCTGCTGCGACTTGGGCAGCGAGCTTCTCGACTAGGCTAGCGCTATTCACAATGTTGCTGTTAAATACTTCTACCGTAGGCTGCTGCGTCGATTCAGGCGTCGGTTCTGGTTGTGATTCCGGTGGGGTTGAAGGTGGTATCGATGTGCTTCCACCACCGCCTCCTCCAGGAACTGCCGTCGCTGCAAAGGCATACGACAGGGCAACTGTCGTTCCTGTGTTATTCGTCACTGTAGCGGTGTTGCCATTGATCGTTGCCGTCGTTAGTGTGGTGGCAAATGCATACCCACCTTCCGCTGTCAATGTTACGGTTGCAGTGTACGACGTACTCCCTGCGAACGTCGTCGCCACAGGATTCCATGATACGGTCCCTGCCGTAAAGTTCGCTGTATCTACATCTGCTGACGTACTCGGCGTAGCTCCGGTCACAGGTGCTGTGACCGTGATCATTGCGCTGGTAATCTCCGTTGCTGCCGTTGCTGCAAAGGCATACGACAGCGTTACTGTTTCGCCCGTGTTGCTCGTCACTGTAGCGGCGTTGCCGTTGATCGTTGCCGTTGTTAGCGTAGATGCGAATACATAGCCGCTATACACCGTCAGCGTTACCGTTGCGGTGTATGGCGTATTCCCTGCGAACGTAGTCGCCGCCGGACTCCATGTTACGGTCCCTGCCATAAAGTTCGCTGTATCTACATCTGCTGACGTACTCGGCGTAGCTCCGGTCACAGGTGCTGTGACCGTGATCACTGCGCTGGTAATAAATTCGACTGAACGTAATTTGACATATCCATTAGATCCTGCGAATGTGCTAGTATCACCGTCGAAACTGCCGCTCCCCGTCATCGCACTAGGCGCACTATTTGTGGTATTCGTCCAATATTCGTAAGATCCACTGACAGTAATCGTACCGCCAGCACCACCTCTGCCGCCTCCGATTCCCTTGACGCCATTACCACCACCAGTGGCTGTTATATCGCCACCATTAATCGTAATCGTACCGCCAGCACCAAATTCGCCGCCTCCGATTCCCGCGCCCGAATAACCACCAGTGGCTGTTATATTGCCACCATGAATCGTAATCGTACCGCCAGCACCAAATTCGTGGCCTCCTCCGATTCCCGCGCCCATACCCGTACCACCACCAGTGGCTGTTATATCGCCACCATTAATCGTAATCGTACCGCCATCACCATGGTGGCCTCCTCCGATTCCCGCGCCATAACCCGTACCACCACCAGTGGCTGTTATATCGCCACCATTAATCGTAATCGTACCGCCATCAAGACCGTCGCCGCCTCCGATTCCCGCGTTTTTAGAACCACCTGTAGCACGCAGTTTACCCATGCTTGGTATACCCATGCTTGATCCTGTAGATTGTGCATAAATCGTCAAACTGTTGCCTTTAGAAACATTAATTCCGGCAGATCCCACCACATCGCTGTCATCCTCAAGGATAATATGGACATCGCCCGATACGGTGATCGTGCTATTTTGGGTCCAATCACCACGAAACAAATACCAGCCATTTGTAAGTGTAGAATAATTCCCAAAATTATCGCTATCGATGATCGTTACAGCTTGCGTTTTTTTTACGCCTTTCTCGTCTAAATACGCTTCACCCGTACTCGCCGATACTGTTGATGCTCCCGCCGGAAGCAGTGAAACGACCAACGCTGCAATGAGGAACATCCGAACGAACAACATCCATCCTCCTGCCTGTCTTCTCGAATTAAACCGCCATTCTTGTGTCTTAATGCCCCTGCCTCTCATCTCATACACCCTCCATCTATAAAAATCTAGTAACTATAAATGAGCACTACCAATTCCAATAAACTGTAAAATCAAAAAGAATAGAGACAAAGCACGCCCACTACATCTCATACCGTCATCGTTCTGAACATGTGACCATTCGCCTTTTCATAGAGTCGCCTCCTAATAGGATAAATCATGTCATTTTTCATCCTTATGAATATATCAAACAAACGATCTCATCGACGAAATGTAAAGAAAACTTTAAACTTCACGGTTTGAGGGAGGAGAGTGCTGATCTATGTTGGTTGCTAGAGGTGCATGGCAAGCGTAATCTTAAAGTTTCCTTTACATTTCATAAATAGGCCAATCTACTGTGGTAATATATGCTGCGAAAGAAGGTGACAGCGTGATGGACACGCACAAAATCATGATCGTCGATGACGATCCCCATATATGCGAGATTGTTCAGGTGTATTGCGAGAGGGAAGGCTTCATATCCTCGTATTGCCACAGCGGGGCAGAAGTCATGAAGCTGCTTGCGTCGTTCGAGCCGGATTTGATTGTACTGGATGTCATGCTGGCGAATGAAAACGGCATCGATTGGTGCCGGAATGCCCGCAGCTACACGAATGCGCCGATCGTGTTTCTGAGCAGTCATGAGGAGGATAAGGTCAAAATCAGCGCGTTATCCGATGGCGGGGACGATTATGTGACCAAGCCGTTCAGTCCGGGGGTACTCATGGCCAAGATCAAGGCTCACCTTCGCCGTGTATCGACGGGCAGAAGGGAACAACTGCTGGAGTTACCGGGTTTGACGCTGGATTTCTACGCACAGTCCGTCATCATGGGCAGTGAACCCATCTTTTTATCGAAAAAAGAGTTCAGCCTACTGTCCTATATGGCACAAAACGTGAATCGTGTCGTTAGTATCGATGCGTTGTTTCAGTTTACTTGGGGAACGGAGAGTCTGGAGGATACGAGAACGGTCGCTGTACACATCAGCAATTTACGCAAAAAAATCGAGGCTGACCCTGCCAATCCCGAGAGAATCATTACGATTCGGGGGGCCGGATATATGCTGGTTGCCAAGGGAGCGTTGCAAACACGAACTTAAAGTTTTCTTTACATTCACTATATGGGTCGATCTACCATGATAAGATACACAGGATGGTCAACTTGTATTTAGTGTTGCTACTGAGCTTGCCCCTCCCTGCTGCCTACGCAGCAAGCGAGGATACAAATAAGGGCATTGAGCGGAGAAACTGCTGGTAGGTGGGACGATGAGAACGAGCAATAAGGTCACACGCCAGGAAGCCGCTCAAGTTCCCGATTGGAGAAGGGATGAAGTTAAATAAATGGGGATCTATGTAAAAAGCAATTATGGTAAGGATATCGTTAAAAAACTCAAAAGCGGGCTTGCTTGTCTTCTCGTCGTCAGTCTTCTGATGACTGCGCTTCTTGCAACTCCGTCTTCGGTTTCAGCAGATATGAGATTGGATGACGTGGATGCGGGCTACCAACCAGTTGCAGTCGCGATAAATCCAGTGACGAACAAAATCTATGTCGCCGATAGTTCGGGCGACACCGTGACGGTCATTGATGGCGCGACCAATCAGACGACGAAGGTACAGGTGGGAGACGGTCCAGAAGCAGTCGCAGTGAATGCGGTGACGAACAAAATCTATGTCGTCAATAATGGCAGTGGCGACGTGACGATTATTGACGGTTCAAACAATTCTACGACGACGGTACCAGTGGGAACCTCTCCGACTGCAGTCGCGGTGAATTCCGTGACGAACAAAATCTATGTCGTCAATAATGGCAGTGACTACGTGACGGTCATTGATGGCGCGACTAATCAGTCGACGACGGTACAGGTGGGAGACCGTCCAGCAGCAGTTGCGGTGAATGCGGTGACGAACAAAATCTATGTCGTCAATAATAGCAGTGGCGACGTGACGATTATTGACGGTTGGACCGATACGACGATGACGACAGTATCGGCGGGAGACGGACCAACTGCAATCGCGGTGAATGCGGTGACGAACAAAATCTATGTCGCCAATTATAGTAGTAATAACGTGACGGTTATTGACGGCGCGGACAATTCGACGACGCCGACGCCGGTACCCGTGGGAGGCGGTCCAGTTGCAATCGCGGTGAATTCTGTGACGAACAAAATCTATGTCGCCAATTATCTTAGTAATAACGTGACGGTTATTGACGGCGCGGATAATTCGACGACACCGGTACCGGTACAAGTACCGGTGGGAAACAGTCCACTAGTAGTCGCGGTGAATGCGGTGACGAATAAAATCTATGTCGCCAATAGGAATAATGATGACGTGACGGTTATTGACGGCGCGGACAATTCGACGACGCCGACGCCGGTACCCGTGGGAAACCGTCCAGTTGCAATGGCGGTGAATGCGGTGACGAACAAAATCTATGTCGCCAATTATTCGAGTGGCACCGTGACGGTCATTGACGGCGCGGACAATTCGACGGAAGAGGTAACGGTGGGAGACAATCCATATGCAGTCGCAGTGAATGCGGTGACGAACAAAATCTATGTTGCCAATAGTGGTAGTAATGACGTGACGGTCATAGACGGCGCGACCAATAGGACGACACTGGTACAGGTGGGAGACTATCCAACTGTAGTCGCGGTGAATGAGGTGACGAACAAAATTTATGTTACCAATTTCAATAGTAATGACGTGACGGTGATTGACGGCGCGGATAATTCGACGAAGACGGTACCAGCGGGAATCAATCCAAATGCAGTCGCAGTGAATGCGGTGACGAATAGAATCTATGTCGCCAATTGGTATGGTGATGACGTGACGGTGATTGATGGCGTGGACCATTCGACGACGACGGTACCGGTAGGAGACCATCCAATTGCAGTCGCAGTGAATGCGGTGACGAACAAAATCTATGTTACCAATAGTAATGACGTGATGGTGATTGACGGCGCTACCCAAACGACGACACGGGTACCTGGGGGAGACATTCCAACTGCAGTCGCGGTGAATGAGGCGACGAATAAAATCTATGTCACCAATACCAATGGTAATAACGTGGCGGTAATCGACGGCGTGACCCATCAGACAACGCTGGTACCAGTGGGAGATCGTCCACATGCAGTTGCGGTGAATGCGGTGACGAACAAAATCTATGTCGTCGATCATTTTAACGACAGCGTGACGGTCATTGACGGCGCGAGCCATACGACGACGAAAGTAACGGTGGGATCCTCTCCATATACAGTCGTGGTGAATGCGGTGACGAACAAAATTTATGTAACTAATGTTCAGAACAGCTTCGTGACGGTCATTGACGGTGCAACCAATATAACGACACGGGTAGAAACAGTAGGCCATATATCTGCAGTCGCAGTGAATCCGGTGACGAATAAAATCTATGTCGCCAATGGTAGAAGTGATAAAGTGACGGTTATTGATAACGCCAGGCGTACACCAAATCCAGTGGAAGTTGAAGTTACGCCACTGCCCAATAACATCGCTTACGGAACGGATGCAACCTTTACTTTCCAGGTATCTAATGGTTATAGTCCTTATGCCTCGGTGGTGCAAAGCGTGTACTTCCAGCTCGATACAACACAAGGACCATGGGTGCAGGCGAACCCGTCTGGCAGCGACTGGACTGCAACGGTGTCTTCGTTAACGTACGGTAAGCATGAGCTTTTTGTTTTGGCTCTCGAAGCGCAGGGGAATGGCGTTCCCGCAGGAGTAGCTACATCTTATTCCTTCTACTCGGTGCCACCGAGCACGATCAGCCCGACGAGCGCAAGCTTCGACAAATATATCGGATCGGCGGGTCATGCGGATGTATTAACGACATTTGCACTCAACGGCAATACGCTGACAAGCATCGCCAACGGCGTGACGAATCTGGCAGTGGGAACGGACTATACCGTGTCGGGCAACACGATTACCATCAGCAAGGCGTACTTGGCGGCGCAGCCTGTAGGGACGACAAGTCTGACGTTCACGTTCAGCCACGGAGCGACACAGACGCTTGAGATTACAGTAAGCGATTCGCCGCCTCCAACGCCGTCTGGCAGCAGCAATACATCGACGCCATCTTCAACGTCTGAGACACCGACTACGACACCTGGTCTGGCACCGACGCCTGGTTCTCCGGAGCCTGCGGTTGATGTATTCAACAGTAGCATTGTAAATGAAGCCAATTTAGTAAAGACGATTGAATCCAAAGTAGCGGAAGCGAAGGAAGCAAACGCTACAATTGATTTTGCTGACACGCAAGGGCACTGGGCTGAAAAAACGATTGATGTTTTCATCAAATTGCAACTGATTAAAGGTTACGAAGATGGTACGGTTAGGCCGAACAATCCGATCACCCGCGCGGAATTCACCGCGATGCTGAATCGCGTGTTCCAAATCCAAGGCGGCAGCAATACGAGTACGGCATTGAAGGACATTGACGATTCCTGGGCTAAAGATGATATTGAGAACCTAGTAGCTGCAGGGGTAATCAATGGCTACACGGACGGTACGTTCAAGCCGAATCAGACCATTACACGAGAAGAAATGGTGGTCATGCTGTCCCGCATTGTAAACCTTAACAACTTGGCGAAGGACCAGGCAAAAGGCAATTTCAATGATCTGGACGGTGCTTATGCAGCAGAAGAGATCCAAGCGGCAGCGCAGGCGAGTATCGTTAGCGGTACAGGGGATGGAAGATTCGATCCCAAGAGCAATGCCACACGTGCAGAAGCGTTGCAGATCATCTTGAATGTGCTGGAGCTTAACCCACAGTTGAAGACGTTATTGGACTCGCTTAGCTAGTATTTGGGGGAACATTCCGGCATGGGCGAAAGGCAGTATTGCGATCGTTCAACAAGCAGATATCAAGAGGCTATCTCCAAAGAAAAATCTTCGGAGAAGCCTCTTTTTTCCGTTCTAACTGTTAACCGGACAATTATTCAGCAAATCTAAGCTCTAATGTATCATTCCCGGTCAGATCGCCGAGCGTATTGCGGTCAGCCAAGGATCTGAAGTTGACTTGGTTGTAAGTGATGATCATACGCTCATCGTAATACCAAAGAAAAAAAAGCCGACATTAGAAGACTTGTTGTCCCATTGTAAATCGGATAATTGCCATGACGAAATTGATTTCGGAGTAGAAGGGAAGGAATTGCTTTAGATGAGTGCAGACCGAGGAGATCTAGTATGGATAAACTTTAATCCCCAAGCAGGTCACGAACAGGCCGGGAGAAAGTCTGCAATCGTGCTTTCACCACAAGCATTCAATGAGACGACGGGTTTTGTTTCCGTTTGCCCAATCACCCATACCATTCGAGGCTGGGGGTATGAAGTATTGCTCCCCGATGGTTTGGTGTTTAATGGGGTGATTTTGACAGATCAGATTAAAAATCTTGATTGGCGAGCTAGACACATTGACATTGTTGGAAAAGCCCCGAATGAAGTCGTTAATGAGTGCATAGATAAAATACACACATTTTTATAGCCATTTGAATAGGCGTAGATTTCATTTACCATCATTTCTTGAATAATCTCGTCAACAATTGCTTGAATTTGAGCAAATGTTCTTGGATGTGGCGTTGCGATGAAAAAGAAAACTTTAAGTTCGAAAACCTATACCTGAATAATTCCATGCCTACAACAAGCCCACATTTTGCCCACATACTCTACCCACACATCTTACCCACACGGATTTATTGAACTAATTTCTGAAGAAAATCGGATAAAAACGCCACATAAAGACTCAAAACACACATGAAAAAGCTTTTGTCTCATGGGCGGCATGATGTAATCAAGGGCTTGAGCCCTTGTGGGGCGAGGGTTTCTCTTCGGGGAAACCCTCGGATTCCCCTCACTTCCCCCACGTTGTGTAAAAATAAGACACCTTATGGAATACGGGACATGCATCCCGAGATTCTCTAAGGTGTCTTTTTACGTGATATCAGAAATGTTTTGTGGTGCGGAAACGAGTTACAAGTATATTATTGACGCGGCGGGCAAAGATTATTGTTCGGAAGAATGCATGGAGACCGGCCTGGGGAATAATACTGACTCTTCTGATGTTGGGCATCCCTATGAGGACGCTTATTTACTACTCCGAAGCAGCTTTGGATACGGATATCAATGGCTGGTTCTATTGTTATTCCTGTAAGGAATCTGGGGACCACGGGATATTTACGCGACAAGAGCTAGAGGCAGAGCTTCAGTATTACGAAGAAAATGAGGAGCAACGTCAGATGGTGATCTATGAGCGTAAAGATTGGTGTTATCCTTTCAAGAGGAAAGTTAAACGTACGTGTAGAGCGTTTGATGTTGAGGTACCAGCTTGGGCGGATTAGTATGTTAATACGAACATATGATTGCTGACAGCTAGGGCGTCTAACACTTAATGTATAATGACCGAGAATACTGTCGACAGAAGGTTTTTATATTTGCTTGTGGAATAAGTCTAAAGGACTGTTTTGTATAGGAGGCTTAATATAATGCCCTGGGTAGAATCGACGATATTTAAATTCGAAACTCAAAATGGGGGCTAGAGGTTGAAGCTTTGAACTGGAGGATGAAGTACGAACAAGCAAGCTGAGATCATTGGCGAGCGAGCGCTCTATGATCAAGCCGAATAATAAAGTAACACTAATGGAGGATACAAAGTGATTACATCAGAAGAAATAAAACGTAGATTATGGGACGGAGCAAATGAATTACGTGGCTCAATGGATGCCAGTCGTTATAAAGATTACATGCTTGGTTTGATGTTCTATAAGTTTTTGAGTGATAAGACGTTGGAAGAATTCAATATAAGCAGCGGTTTAGGGCAAATAACTGAATCTGAATTAGTAGAGGAGTATGTAAAGGCGAAAATAGAATACGGTGAAGAGCTAGATAAAATGCTTCAAATGGCACTAGGCTATTATGTTGCTCCCGAATATCTCTACCAAACGTGGTTAAAAGACATTAATTCAGGAAATTTCGAAGTTCAAAAAGTAACGGATAGTTTGAATAATTTCGAGCGCACAATTGCTGTATCTAGTGATTCTAATGACTTCAAAGGATTGTTTTCAAGTTCGACACTTGATTTAACGGATACGGCATTAGGTAGCAATCTAAACGAACGTAGTAAAAACATCAAGTCACTTATTTTGCTGTTTGCAGACTTGAACATGGTAGCATTGCAAAAAGGCGATGTACTAGGTGATGCGTATGAGTATCTCATCGGTCAGTTTGCAATGGAGTCAGGGAAAAAGGCAGGGGAGTTCTACACGCCCCGACAAGTTAGTGAAGTCATGGCACAAATTGTAGCAAAAAAGTCTGATGTTAAGACGATCTATGACCCCACTGTTGGCTCTGGTTCGCTACTTTTGACGGTTAAGAAGCATTTGGGTAAAGAAGTCCAAAAGGATTTGAACTATTACGGTCAAGAAAAGAATACAGCCACCTATAACTTGACTCGTATGAATTTATTGCTTCATGGTGTCCGTCCAGAAAAAATGACAATAAAAAATGGGGACACGCTTTCGCATGATTGGCCCGAAGACCCAGAACGTCCGAATGAAGGCGTACAGTTTGATGCAGTCGTTATGAATCCACCTTACTCCGTAAAAGGTTGGAATAAAGCGGGGTTAAAAGTCAGTGACCCTCGTTTTGAAATCGCCGGGGCATTACCACCAGATTCAAAAGGTGATTTGGCATTCCTTTTACATGGATTATTTCACTTAGGTCAGGATGGTACGATGGCGATTGTCTTGCCTCATGGAGTGTTATTCCGAGGTGGAACTGAGGGAGAGATTCGTGAAAGGTTGTTAGAGAGAAACTACATTGATAGTATCATTGGCTTGCCGAGTAACCTATTCACCAATACAGGTATTCCAGTAGCCGTGATGATATTGAAGAAGAGTCGTAAAATAGATGAGCCTGTCTTGATTATTGATGCCTCTCGCAGTTTTATTAAAGTCGGCAAACAGAATGTTCTACAAGAAAAAGATATTGCAAAAATTGTGGATACATATGTTGAGCGTAGAGAGGAAAAGGGTTATAGCCATTTAGCTACACGTGGAGAAATTCTTGAAAACCAATATAACATGAACATTCCTCGCTATGTTGAAGCAATAGACGATGAAATTCCTCAAGATGTGGATGCACATTTACTTGGCGGAATCCCTCTACAGAATATTGAAGATTTGAAGGTTTTGCAGTCTACAGTGCCAGATATATTAAATCAATATTTGAATGAAATTCGTAGCGGTTATGTAGAGCTATTGAAACCAGTTGAGGTAATAACTGGGGAAATATTAAGTGATGCTCGCATTGCTGCAACATCGAATGAAATCGAAAGCAAAGCAAAATCATATGTTAACAAGTATTGGGACATCTTACGAGTCGTAGACAACAACAGCAATTCGAATCAGTTAATGAATGACATGCTTGTTGAAATCAAGACGTTATTGGCGGAGTTTACATATATTGATGTTTATAACGGGTATCAAATTGTGGCGGAGATTTGGAAAAATTCATTGGTCCATGATACTGAAATTATCGCATTGAGTGGTTTCTATACGGCAGGACGAACTCGTGAGCCTAATATAGTGACGAAAGGATCAGGCGATAAAAAACGTGAAGAGCAAGATGGTTGGGTTGGTACTATCGTACCGAATGAGTTGATAGCAAAACGTCTGTACAGTGATGAGTTAGAAGGAATCGAAACAAAGAAAATGCGTATTCAAGAAATTGAAAATGAACTTTCGGACCTAGTGGAGGCTGCGAAAGTTGAAGATAGCGATGAAGCCGATGCTTTAGGTGGAACTTTAAATGAAGCTGGCGAGGCTTTTGAAATTAAGTCGGTCAAGGCGGAATTAAAGAAATCAAGCAAAAGAACGGTTGAATATAAACTGCTGAAGAATGTTGAAGCGTTATTTGCAGATAAATCAGAACTTAGCAAAGCAGTAAAAGCAGATGAAAAAACACTTAAAGAAGCTGTACAAGAACGTATTCTGACATTAACAAATGAAGAAATTGATAGATTGATCTATGAAAAATGGTTCGGCAACACAGTGGAAACCATTGTCGGTTTGGCGGAGTTACCGATAAAAGCAGAGCTCAACAAGCTACAGTTGTTGCATGATCGTTATGCCCATACATTGTCAGCGCTTGACGAGGAGAGTCGTGACTTGGAATCGGAATTTGAAGCAATGATGAGTGAATTGGTGGTGAGACAATGACGGATCAAACAGAATTAGTGCCAAAAAGACGATTTAAGGGATTTCTAAATAGCCACGCTTGGGAACAGCGTAAGTTGGGAGAGTTAGGTTCTGTTGCCATGAATAAACGCATATTTAAGGAGCAAACCTCCACGGCTGGGGAAGTCCCCTTTTATAAGATTGGAACTTTTGGTGGAGATCCCGATGCATTTATTTCTCGCAATTTATTTGAGGAGTATAAGGCCAAATATCCTTATCCCGAAGTAGGCGACATTTTAATATCTGCCTCTGGAAGTATAGGGCGAACAGTCGAATACATGGGGGAAGACGAGTACTTTCAGGATTCTAACATTGTTTGGTTAAAGCATGATGGAGGACTTGATAATTCATTTCTGAAACAGTTTTACTCTATTGTAAAGTGGCAAGGTCTTGAAGGAAGCACAATTAAAAGGCTATACAATAAGAATATATTAAACACTAACATTAGCGTTCCTTCACTTGCAGAACAAAAGAAAATAGGTGCCTTTTTCAAAAACCTCGACAACCTCATCACCCTTCATCAGCGTAAGTTAGAAAAGACAAAAGCCTTAAAAGCTGCTTATCTTTCTGAAATGTTTCCCGCTGAAGGTGAGAGTGAACCGAAACGGAGATTTGCAGGCTTTACTGGAGCTTGGGAACAGCGTGAGTTGGATTCTATCTATAAGAAAATTAGAAATGCATTCGTTGGAACAGCTACTCCATACTATGCAGATCGCGGGAATTTTTATCTGCAATCTAACAATGTAAAAGACGGGCAAATTAATAGAACAACAGAAATTTTTATAAACGATGAATTCTACGAGAAACAGAAAGATAAGTGGTTGCATACGGGTGACTTAGTAATGGTGCAATCAGGACATGTGGGTCACACTGCCGTAATAGAAGAAGAACTAGATGGCACAGCGGCTCATGCACTTATAATGTTTCAGGAATATAAAGAACAGGTAGACCCATATTTTCTGAATTTTCAATTTCAAACGAGAGAAGCGAAACGAAAATTAGAAAACAAAACTACAGGGAATACCATAAAACATATTCTAGCTTCGGAAATGAAAAAATTCGAGGTAAGTATTCCTCAAATTGAAGAACAATACCAAATCGGTACTTTCTTCAAAAACCTCGACCACCTCATCACCCTTCATCAGCGTAAGTTGAAAAAACTACAAAATCTAAAAAAAGCCTATCTAAATGAGATGTTTGTATAGAAGGGAGGAATAGCCATGAGCGATACACCAAAAAATGCTTCAGAGAAAACGTTTCAAGAGAATTTCGTCAAAGAACTGCAAAGGTATAAATGGGATGCACCTGACTTCCTAAATGGTAACAAGCATCAAGTTACCGTTGGTAACTTGATTAATCATTGGCGTAGTGAACTCAACCGTATTAATGCCGATCAGCTTGAAGGTGTGGAATTGACAGATAACGAGTTCAGCCAAGTGATGGCGAAAGTTCATCAAATCAGCAACAGTTATGAAGCAGCGAAGATACTAGCGATTGAAGAATCGAAAGGCAAGATCGACGGAATTTACCGTGACGACCATCCTACAATTACGAGAAAACAAATCACATTAACGATCTTCAAAAAAGCAGAAGTCCGTGGTGGAGACTCTAGTTATCGAATTGCTAGAGAAGTACAGACACCTAACAATAACCGTTTTGATATCGTCTTACTGATTAACGGCTTACCGCTTATCAATATCGAGCAAAAACGGACAGATAAAACGCTAGATGAAGCATTTGGACAATTTATGCGTTACTATCGTGACGGTGAATATAACAATAACTTCATGGCGTTTTCACAGATGATGGTCATCACTTCTGAAATCGCTACACGTTATTTCGCTACACCCAAAACATATGGAGACTTTAATCCAAGTTTCCTCTTCCATTGGGCGGATAAGAGAAATAATATTGTAAATGATTGGAAAGAGGTAATTGGACAATTTCTGATGATTCCTATGGCACATCAAATCGTAGGTGATTACTTAGTTATTGACGAAGCACGCGAGGAAGAAAACAGACGACATATGCTTATGCGCCCTTATCAAGTCCATGCCCTGCAAGCCGTTGAAGGTGCTGCATTTGGTTGGGATAACGATGAAAAGTTACCTCATGGCGGTTTTGTATGGCACACAACTGGTTCAGGAAAGACGATAACTAGCTTTAAAACTGCTTTGTTCTTATCAACTAGAGCAGGGTTCGATAAAGTCATCTTTCTTGTGGACAGGCGTGAACTTGACAATCGGACGAGCGAGAATTTCAAAGCATATGCAGCTTATGAGCCGGTTTCCGTTGATGATACACAACATACCTATCAGTTGAAAAAGATACTAAAGTCAGCTAAGAACGGCATTGTGGTGACAACAACATTTAAACTAAATAATGTAGTCAAGGAACTTGAAGAAGCTCACGATACCAGTTTGGCGGATAAGAAATTTGTCTTTATTATTGATGAGGCACACCGTACAACAATGGGACAGATGATGGGTAGTATCAAGGATTACTTTAAGAAAAATGGACTCTTCTACGGTTTTACGGGTACACCTTTATTTGATGAAAATATGGTCAAGGGAATGATCAACGAAAAAAGTGAAGTTATTAATACGACCGAAAAGCTATTCGGGCCTAATTTGCACGAGTATACGATAGAACAAGCGATTGCAGATAAAAACGTACTAGGCTTTCACGTTGATTATATCAATACGGGAGAGTTTAAGAGTTACGATGATTTGAGAGAACAGCTTATTGAAATAATGAAAGAAGAACAACCAGATAAATCTGAAAGAGATATTGAACGTCAAGTTCAAGCATTATCAGAAGTTGATGTTGAAAAACAAGCGAAGAAGAAAAAACTACTACTCTATCAAGATGAAACCCATATTCCACGTGTCGTTGAAGAGATTCTGAATAACTGGGAATCACAATCACAAGATAGGGAATTTAATGCGATATTGACTGTGGCTTATAAGAATCGAGTGCTGGCTTACTATGATGAATTTAAGAAGCAGCTGACGGAGCGTGGGGAAACACTAAATATCGCTATGACCTTTAGTTTTGGGAATGAAAATGAAACTACGCCACTTGACCCTAAGATCGTGAAAGCTATGTTTAAGGACTATGCTGTATTTACGGGCATTGAATTTGTCGCTGGTGATAAAAAGCATGGTGAGGATGCTTACTTTGAAGATCTTGTGGAACGTGCCACGAGGGGTGGTAGTGGGCGTAACGCGAAGAATATAGACCTTGTGATTGTGGCAGATCAACTACTGACAGGCTATGATTCTAAGCGGCTTAATACGCTTTATGTTGACCGCTCTCTTGAACTTCAAAGTTTGATTCAAGCCTATTCACGAACAAACCGTATATTTGGATATACTAAAGAGTTCGGAACGATTATTAACTTCCAATATCCACGGATTACCGAGGAAATGGTTAATGAGGCATTGCGGTTATATAGTAGTGGTGGAAAGAGTAGTAAGGCAATTGTTGATACCTATGTAACCGCGGTGCAAAAGCTAGAGATCAAAGTTTCCGAATTGCTTCCTACTCTACCTAACCCTACAGACTGGCAGACAATTAAAGAAGATGAAGTGGCAAAAGAAGCATTTATACTTGCTTTTACAGATGCCGCCGAACAGTTAAATCTAGTTCAACAATATTATGAGTACAAGTGGAATGATGGTTCATTTGGGATTGACGAGCATACATGGTTGCAATATCTCGGTGCGTATAGAAACTTAACTTGGCTACCGGGAATTCCATTGCCCCCCACACCCGTTAATGCACTTGTGGGAAAAACAAAGTTAGCAGGGACACAAGTCATAGACGCGAACCATATTCTTAGTTTAATTGGTTCAAAAGTCACTTCACCATATGGTGTACAAACAGTAGATAAAGAAACGCTCCGTATTATTTACGAACAAATTCAAGAGTTGAGTAATATGGGGGAACATGAACAAGCACAGTTATTAAAGGAATTTGTAGATACTGAGCTTGTACCTGGCAACTTATCAAACAGCCTCAATTTTGATGAAGCATTTGAACTTTGGAAATTGAGTAAGCTACAACATGCGGTGAATGATTTTGCAGTGGAGTGGGGACTAGATAGCGCTACACTTGAAAAATCTGTACTTGCTTATTCAACTGCACAAGCTAGTGTTGTTCCTTACATTGATGATCTCCGTAGAAGTGTGGATTTCGATACAGCAACTAATAAATCAGCGGGGAATAAGTTGAAGCATAATATGACACTTACTACTAAACTTCCAGAGTGGATTGCTGAAACGAAGCAAAAATATAATTAACTAAATGGTGGGATCAGCGCAGGCGTTCATTGTCATATTTCTAGCGATGATGAGTGGAGAGGTTTATAAACGAGCCTTCAATAATGATACAAATCAAATCTTGCTCGAAAGCATCAGAAATGACTATGGGGAAGCTTGCTCTCTTTGCATAGAAGCTGCTTTTCTTGCGACAGCGGAATCGACATGTATCATATGCCTAGGGGAGAAAAGTCTTTCAGCGATTAAAAACTGATTGTGTTTGACACCGCTCAGCACTTCACATTCCGTAATCGTCGAAAAGAATATTCGCCGTCTCTCTACTTGGGCTTGTCGAACTAAGTTAACGGCGGGATGATCGTTGTCCAGAATGGCGATGACGATGTTCGAATCGAATAAATATCCGGAGTGGTTTTGGGTCACTTTCCCCAGTCCTCCCGTGACTCCTGAATGTGATCTAATAATTGTTGGGCTTCCCCCGGCTTCAGGATTCCAGCCACACTTAAAATGTCATCGACTGAGTAATCATCATAGTCCTCGATGGATTCTGCTTCAAGGTCTATGACAAGCTTTTTGGTGGAAATATTGTTTTCATTTTGCCCACGAACTCTACGCATGCATCGTATTCACACGGATTTATCGAACCAAATTTTCAAGAATATCGGATAAATAGTCCACCAAGGCTCTCGCTTGCGGAAACGCCGTTTGACCATATGAATAAGAAATAGGCTTCTCATGAGTTCAGTCGAACTTTTTGAGAAGCCTATTTTATTAAGCGTGCTGTAGACATCAGCAATTTACGCAAAAAATCGAAGCTGACCATGCCAATCCTGAGAGAGTCATTACGATTCGGGGGACTGGATATATGCGGGCTGCCAGAAGTGCGTTGCAAGAGCGAACTTAAAGTTTTCTTTAAGTTTCACATATAAAGTAATCTTTCATGATAGATTAGATGTTACAACACATTCAAGCTGATGCAGATTGCCGGACAATTGAAGCAGGGCGGTTCCGAGGATCTGCTCATGCGCGCGAACCTGTCTTTATTCTCAAAGTTCGTTACGAAGAGCACGCCTTATGAGCAATATATCAAGAAAGCAGCAACCGGGATTGTGAATTTTTTGAGATCTGCGCAGGATATGCAAGCATCTGCGCAAAAATTAATGCAGAAGGATGATTCATATTTCCAAGCACGGACGGCGGAATCATCGGAGACAGGAACGGCTCAAACTTCGCAGTCGTTCACGATTGATCTGGGGAAGGGCAAAGCTACGGCATCACTATTGACCCCATCGATGGAAGCTGTGGAAATTCAAATCAAACCGGACGAAAACAAAGTCATCGTCCAAGTTAAAGATCTGTTGTCGAGTTACAATGCGATGAAGTTTAAGGGGGAAATAGCGTGAATGTAAAATCCGTGCAGCCGGTCAATGATTATTTCAAAGCGATGCAGCCATTCAAGGACGCCCGCGAGACGAAGGATCAGTCGCGGTTGGCAACGATTCGAAATACACTGATGCTGGGCAAAAAGCTGCGTGCCGACGAAATAGACTATTTACAGCGACATGATCCCTATCTACATAATCGAGCAATAAGCCTTACGATGGAACGCCAAGCGTATAAGGACGCATTGTGGCAGAGTCGGAGCAAAGCGGATGCAAACCATTACAACACGTTCAGGCTGATGCAGATTGCCGGGCAACTTAAGCACGGTAATTCCGAGGAGCTGATGATGCGCACGAACACGATTCAGGAAGCCCATCGGGAGTTCATGAGGTCAAGCAAATATGCCTCACTGAGGTAAAGTTGGAGGAGTTATTCGATTTACGAGAGCAGAAGTTCGTCAGTACTCTGACCAAGAAGGAAGGGTGACAGACGAGCTTCTTTTCTATTCTCTTTTTTCTTTGACATGCTCTATCTCAAGCGTGAACCTAAAATTTAAGGTTCATGCTCGCTTAAGGTTGCTAGATCACATTGCTATAAAGGGTAGATATTACCAAGTTTATCGTCTATTATACATAGGAGAAGCTATGTGGGAGGAGATTGATATGTTCAGTTGGGTGAGAAGCAGGATTGTGATCTGTGGCATAGTTGGAATATTGGTTAGTCAATTTTTTGCGGGTACAGCTGCAGCAGCACCATCATCGTTTGAAGTATGGCTAAAGAGTCATAAGCTTGAATTTAGCTCCAAGCCCTATATCGAACAAGGTGTTACACTTGCACCTGCACAGACATTGTTGGAGGCGCTTGAATACAGGGTGCTTCACGACCCTACAGGTCATATCGTCATTGGAATGAAGGATGATGTACAGATTCAATTTACGGCGGGAAGTTATTCGATGCGCATGAATTGGGACATGATAGAGCTTCCCCTGCCTCCTCGGATCGTTGATGGCGAGATCTATATCCCGTTACGTTTCTTGGCAGAGCTTGATGGGCATGAGGTGCGATGGGACGGTGACAAAAGGTTAATTCAGATCGCACCGCAAAATGCGGCGACACCTGTTATAGCGGAGAAGATTAGAATCACTGTCGAGTCGGATGCAGGGACGGATTTGGATGCTTCTTGGGTTGCTGAGTTGGAGGAACGAATAGGCGCATCTATATCCTGGCAGTTGATTCCAACCGATCATTATACGGATAAGACCAACGTGATGATTGCTGCGGGGGATATGGGGGATATTCTCTATGTAAAAAATCCGCTGGGCTATGATCCACAAATGCTGTCTGCAGTATTCAGAGATCTTGGACCATATCTAGATAAATATCCAAATTTGCAACGAATCACTGGTTCTCATGGGTCAGGGCTTCAATTGCAGACCGGTGAGATTCTGGGTATACCTAAGGCCAACCAGCTAGAACACTTCCGTTTTCCGATGATTCGTCAGGATTGGTTGGATAAATTGGGTTTTGCTACCCCGAAGACCATGCATGAACTTGCGCAAGTGCTCGACGGATTTGTGAATTACGATCCAGATGGGAACGGGAAGAAGGATACCTATGGGCTGGTAGGTGCATTGACGGCCGGGGGTATGGGCCAATTCTCTTGGATAGAGTATGTATTTAATGAATATACGGGCCGGTTCAGTTCAAGTTCGGAGGGTACGCCAGTAAACTTGCAATTAGAAAATGGCACACGAGATGCGTTGATCTGGATGAATGACGCATATAAGCGGGGATATGTGTCACCAGAGTTTGCTGTTGTCACTGTGGACCAGGTTCGCCAGCAGGTTGTTGATGGCAAAGCAGGTGTAGTGAATTTAACCTTTGATGAAGCCGCAGAAATAAACAAAGTCTGGAAGGAGGCCATGCCGGAAGCGAGGCTTGTGCCCCTATTCGGATTCATGTCTGATGAAGGTGCACTTCTGTTACCTTCGGGTAATGTCTATGCAGGGATGTTCGGTATTCCACATGCTGTCCCCGAGTCTAGATTGCCTTTAATCTTATCTGCGTTAGATGCCATGCTAGATGCTTCGAGGAACACACAATCCGACATGTCATCAACTGATGAGACAATAGTCTGGAGCATGTATCCAGCCGGTACTCATGAACAGCTGCAATCGATGGTGGATCAGAGGGAATTAAGTTCATCCGCCTGGGATGATCAGCTGCCAGGGTGGTTGACAACGACGGAGAAGAAAGCATTAATGGTGTGGAATAATGAATTCATGCAGCATAAAATCAAATTCATAATGGGCATAGACCCAATTGATAGATGGGATGCATTCATCGCCAAAGTAAAGGCTAACGATTAGTGATTTTCAGAGAGGATGCCGGTTGAATAAGTCCTTTGTCGATCCAATCCACCAGCTGTTTCTCCGCCCAATGCCCTTGGACATCTGACTTTGTACCCTCGCTTGCTGCGAAGGCAGCAGGGAGGGGCAAGCTCGGCAGCAATGCTAACAGCAAGCTTACTACTCGCTTATTCATCGTATTTTCATCCTGAAGTATATTCCTCCATGTACTCTATCATGGTTGATTATCCCGCTAATGAAATGTAAAGAAAACTTTAAGTTGGAAAGCCTTATCCGATAGCCTTATCGACCGCTTCCAGTACGCGACTGGCTTGGAATGGTTTGACGATAAAGTCTTTGGCCCCGCTTTGAATCGCCTCGATAATGAGATTTTTCTGTCCCATTGCCGAGCACATGATGATATTCGCCTTCGGATCCAGCTTGCGAATTTCCTTTAGAGCTTGAATGCCTTCCATAACAGGCATCGTAATATCCATCGTAACGAGGTCCGGTTGATACGCTCTATATCTATCCACCGCCTCTTTACCATTAGCAGCCTCGAATACAACCTCATGGCCGGCCTTAATCAATATATCCTTCAGCATCGCCCTTAGAAATGCGGCATCGTCGACGACCATTATCCTTGCCATTATATACCTCCCGCGAAGAGCAAATTACTCAGCTTGAATCAAATAACGCATTCCTTCCCGATTCCTTCATTACAGAAGCGGCTTCTTGTATCTTATCATGGTAGATTGGCCCGCTAATGAAATGTAAAGAAAACTTTAAGTTCGCGTTCGAGATAAAGTATGATATGGCTCTTCTAGCACAGTCTTAAAGTTTTCTTTACATTCCACAAATGAGTAGGCCTACAATGATAAGATATATTTAAATGAAAGCTCATCAGAGAGGTTACAGCGGGGAAGCTGTTTATATCGATTCCTTGTATTAAGAGAAGAGAGAAGGCGACGGAGTGGCGGGCTTGCACAAAATCATGATCGTCGACGATGATCCCCATATATGCGAGATTGTTCAGGTGTATTGCGAGAGGGAAGGGTTCATATCCTCCTACTGCCACAGCGGGGCAGTAGCCATGAAGCTGCTGGCGTCGTTCGAGCCGGATTTGATTGTACTGGATGTCATGCTGGCGAATGAAAACGGCATCGATTGGTGCAGGAACGTACGCAGCTACACGAATGCGCCAATCGTGTTTCTGAGCAGCCGTGAGGAAGACGAGGTGAAAATCAGCGCATTATCCGATGGCGGAGACGATTATGTGACCAAGCCGTTCAGTCCGGGCGTACTTATGGCCAAGATCAAGGCGCATCTTCGCCGTGTATCGACGGGCAGCAAGGAACAACTGCTGGAGTTACCGGGTTTGACGCTGGATTTCTATGCACAGTCCGTCATCATGGAGAGTGAAGCCATCTTCTTATCGAAAAAAGAGTTCGGTCTACTGTCCTATATGGCACAAAACGTCAATCGGGTCGTCAGTGTCGATGCGTTGTTCCAGCTCATCTGGGGAACGGATAGTCTGGAAGATACGAGAACGGTCGCAGTACACATCAGCAATTTACGCAAAAAAATTGAGGCTGATCCCGCTAATCCAGAGAGAATTGTTACGATTCGGGGGACAGGATATATGCTGGTTGCCAGAGGTGCGTAGCAAGCGTTATGAAGTAACTCACAGTGGTAAAAAGATAAAATTGCATATATCATAATTGATATGAAGTCGTAGGGAGGGGCATAAATCTTTGAGTATGCCAATTTTATCTACTAAACTGTATATCCCGCTGGTGCGTACGAGAGTTGTCCAAAGGCCGCGGCTGATCGAGCGGTTGAACAAGGGATTGGACCGCAAGCTGACTCTCATCTCTGCTTCCGCCGGCTTTGGCAAGACTACCCTAGTCAGCGAATGGGTCACCGGTTGCGATCGACCTGTCGCATGGCTGTCACTAGATGAAGGGGATGACAACTTTACACGTTTTCTGACTCATCTTGTAGCTGCTCTTCAGACGATTGTGGAGAATATTGGAGGAGGCGTGGTTAGTTGGCTCAAATCCCCACAGCCTGCACCGACTGAAACGATTCTAACGATCCTGCTCAATGAAATCTCAGCCCTCCCGTATAGATTTGTCCTCGTCCTTGACGACTACCATGTTATTAATGCCAAAGAGATCGATGATGCGCTCAGCTTTCTCCTGGAGCATCTCCCGCCGCAAGTGCACTTAGTCATCGCCACACGTGAAAATCCGCAGTTTCCCTTGGGCCGATTACGTGCTCGCGGCCTCTTAACCGAGCTGCGTGCCACCGACCTTCGCTTTACTCCCGAAGAAGCGGCGATGTTCTTCAATCAAGTGATGGGCCTCCGTCTTACGGCTGAACATATAACTTTGCTGGAAGCCCGTACCGAAGGCTGGATTGCAGGACTTCAACTGGCTGCGCTCTCTATGCAGGGGCGTGAGGACATTCAGACGTATGTTCAGGCGTTCGCTGGAGACAATCGATACATAGTGGATTATCTGGTCGAAGAGGTCCTGCAGCGTCAGCCCGATCATGTTCGGAGCTTCTTACTTCAGACTTCTATTCTCGATCGGTTGCATGGTTCTCTGTGCGATGCAGTCACCGGTCAGCAGGATGGAAACGCGCGGCTTCAGTCCTTGGAGCGAGGCAATTTCTTTGTCGTTCCACTGGATGACAAGCGCCAATGGTATCGCTATCATCACCTCTTTGCTGAGGTTCTCTCTGTTCATTTGAGAGAGGATCAGCCCGATCAGGTAGCTAGGCTGCACCGTCGTGCGAGCATATGGTACGAGCAATATGGATCAATGGCCGATGCGATCTGCCATGCACTGGCCGCTAAGGATTACGCGCGAGCGGCAGATTTGGTCGAGCTGGCATGGTTCCCCATGAGCAGAAGTAGACAAGAGGCAGCGGTACTGGGCTGGCTCAAGGCGATCCCCGACGAAATTATCCGCTACCGGCCTGTACTTTGTGTTGAATATGCCTGGGCTTCACTTGCTTGCAACGAGTTAGATGCGGCTATAGACCGACTGCTAGACGCCGAACGGTGGCTTGAGATGATGGCACATAAGCATGACCTGCCGGAAGATGCATTGGATATGATGATCGTCGTAGACGATATGGCATTCCGCCGTCTTCCGGGATTGATCGCCGTGTACCGATCTGGGCATGCCCAGGTGCAGGGTGATGTGCCGACTGCTATGAAATACGCCCAGCAGGTACTTGACTTAGTACCAGAGGATGACCATCTCCCGCGCGGAGCGGCAACTGCGCTGCTGGGACTCGCATCTTGGACGAGCGGGGATCTTGATACAGCGCACCGGATGTTTAGCATTGGTCTGGCAAGTGTGCAGCAGTCCGGCAACATCACGGATACAATCGGAGGCGCAGTCGCACTAGCTACTATAAGGATTGCGCAAGGTCGACTTCGTCAGGCGATGCATACCTATGAGCAAGGATTGAAGCTTGCGACGGAGCATGGTGAACCTGAACTGCGAGGAACGGCAGATATGTATGTAGGAATGAGTGAGCTCTGTCGCGAGCATAACGATTTGCATTTAGCTGCTCAGCACTTACTCAGAAGCAAGGAAATGGGAGAGCACACCCAGTTACCGCAAAACCCCTCTCGCTGGCACGTTACAATGGCTAGGATACTGGAGGCCCAAGGTGACCTAGAGGGTGCGCTCGACCTTCTCTACGAGGCAGAGCGCCTGTATGTGAGTGACTTTTTCCCCAATGTTCGACCTGTAGCGGCTTTGATAACGCGAGTATGGGTGGCACGGGGCAGGTTGATTGAAGCCCTTGACTGGGTAAGGGAAAAAGGGTTGTCCGCCCAGGACGACCTGAGCTACTTGCGAGAATTTGAGCACATTACCTTAGCTAGGGTGTTGATAGCCCAATATAAGAGTGACCGCGCGGAAAGTGCAATACTTGAAGCAATGGAGCTTCTAGAGCGACTACTTCATTCGGCAGAAGAAGGCAAGAGGACAGGAAGCATGATCGAAATCTTGATCGTTCAAGCACTTGCTCACCATTTGAAGGGAAACATCCCTGCTGCGCTGGTGCCGCTGGAACGCGCGTTAACTCTGGCTGAGCCGGAGGGCTACGTCCGTATCTTCGTCGATGAAGGCAAATCCATGATGATTCTGCTGGAAGCGGCCTTGAAACAGGGTATTGCCACGAATTATGTCCATTACCTCTTGACTGCTTTTGGCAAGGCAGAGGACATAAAGCCAGCCAAAGAGGTTGTGAACGATCCTCTGAATAAAGCTCAGAGTGAAACACAGATTGAACCTCTGAGCGAACGCGAACGTGACGTGCTTCGCTTGCTCAGGACGGAATTGAGCGGACCGGATATTGCCCGCGAGCTCATGGTTTCTCTTAACACACTGCGAACCCATACCAAGAATATCTATGACAAGCTTAGAGTAAATAACCGTCGTGCAGCGGTCCGCCGCTCTGAGGAACTCGAAATGTTCTAACTAACCTCCCATAATATCAGCCTTGGCACATGTGCCAAGGCTTTTTTGTCGCTCCCGCACACTCATTCAATAGAAAATCACCACATGAATCACCACATGTGGTGATGCCATCTCACCACAGGAGCATGTATCTTCGTTATAGAAGCCACAGGATGAACATGAAGGAGGCACAAATGATGAGTGAAACATACGGATCACCAGATGACGATAACGAGTATTGCCGATACGAAATTCGCATTAATGGACACCTCGATGCCCGGTGGGCAGACCGATTTGAGGGCATGAGCTTCAACCACGAGTGCGACGGAACAACTATCCTCTGTGGCCCAGTGGTCGATCAGGCCGAATTACATGGCTTACTCAGGAAGGTGCGGGATCTCGGCCTGCCGTTGATCTCGGTCATACAGGCTGCTCCTAGACAAATCGCACTCAAAGAGGAGAGAAACAAATGAATGTTAATCGTAGGGGAACCATGTTGGCCCCCATAGCTGCGAACTGAAATATGAGAACGAAAACAAAAAAAGGTTCGGCAAGGTGGCTCATTGCCGGACTGCTCTTTCTGAGCGTCCTTCCAGTAGTCTTTGGCACCTTCCGTATCACTGAGTGGGCAGGCGGAGCAGAAATTCTGCCGACAGATGCTCGGTTCTCTGCGTCTCCACTGCCGGTCGTGCTGCATATCGTGAGCGCCAGCATGTATACCCTCTTGGGTGCGTTTCAGTTCGCACCTGGTTTCCGGAGGCGCTGGCCAGGCTGGCACCGCGCGGCAGGCCGGCTCCTCATTATATGCGGCCTGCTAGTGGGGCTTTCAGCGCTGTGGTTGACCCTGTTCTATCCCCTCAAGGCTGGAACCGGTGAGCTGCTTTATGCATTTCGACTCCTGTTTGGATCAGCCATGGTTTTATCCATGGTCCGAGGTTTTACCACTATCCGGAGAGGTGACGTGATCCGACACCGCGCATGGATGACTCGCGGCTATGCGATCGGACTTGGCGCGGGTACGCAAATGCTGATCCTGATGGTATGGGAAATGATCATCGGCCAGCCGAGTGAACTCAGCCATGATCTACTTATGGGTGCGGCCTGGGTGATCAATCTTGCAGTGGCAGAATGGGCTGTCCGCAGAGCTACACATCATGTTTAGGAGGAATAGGTATGAAAGCAATTGTAGCAACTAAATTCGGTTCGCCGGAGGTTCTTAAGTTCGTTGAGTTCGAAAAACCAACGCCTAAAGACAATGAAATCTTGGTCAAAGTGCGTGCTACTCCAGTTAATGTCGGTGACAGTAGAATGAGAAGTCTTGACGTTCCTGCTATAGCTTGGCTCCCTGCCCGAATGGCTATAGGGTTCAGTAAACCGAAAAATCCGATATACGGAATGGAGCTAGCAGGTGAAGTTGAAGCCGTCGGGAAAGCTGTTAAACGGTTTAAGGTTGGTGATCAGGTTCTTGCATCTACAATGAAGGAGAAATTTGGTGCCCATGCCGAGTATAAATGCTTGCCCGAAGATGGAGTGGTAGTGACAAAATCGATAAATATGAGCTATGAAGAAGCCGCCACTCTTTCTATTGGTGCGAGCACCGCTTTGTATTTTCTCAGAAAAGCTAATATCCAGCCCGGGCAAAAGATTCTGATCATTGGTGCGTCAGGCAGTATAGGTACTTTTGCTGTTCAGCTTGCCAAGTACTTTGGAGCAGAGGTAACCGGGGTATGCAGTACTGTGAATATAGATTTGGTCAAATCGCTCGGAGCAGATAAGGTCATTGACTACACGCAAAAGGATTTTACAAGTAATGGCGAGACGTACGATGTTATCTTTGACACGGTATACAAGACTACTTTCTCGCGTTGCAAAAGCCTGCTTGTGAACGGAGGATATTACCTTACGGTGGGTCCAGTGGTTTTGGGACCAATCCATTTGATGACTACAGGAAAAAAAGTCATTGGTGGGAATGCAGCCCAAAGCGCAGAACAACTGGATTTTCTCAAAAAGCTTTATGAGATGGATCGGCTGAAACCGGTCATCGATCGTTGTTATCCTTTGGAGCAAGCCGCCGAGGCGCATCGGTATGTCGATCAGGGCCACAAAAAAGGAAATGTAGTCTTAACATTGAAACCAAATGGTTTAACATAGCAAACCATGTGTTCAGGAGAATGAGCGGGTTATTGTGGAAATAATAATGAAGGGGGATTACCTAGGCGGAAAAGAGGAACAACAGGCAAAGGTATGGCGTTTGGATTGGCAATAGGAGTCGCATTAGGAACGACTTTTGGTTTCATGTTTGATAACTATGCTCTCGGTGTGGCAATCGGTATTGCACTTGGAGCAGGAATCGGTGCATCCGTACAATCGAAGAAGAAATATAACTAATGTACGATAGCTACCAATCCAAGATGGAACTTAGTACTGACAGTTTTATCACAGTCCTACAGCGGGTAGCGCCTAATTAAGCGCGCAGTCTCATCGCTTGGAAGGCATGGCTCGATACACACTGCTGCAGCCATGACGCATCCACGCCATCGGCAGCGGCAGCCGGAAGAAAGTCGGTGAATAGATGATGATAAGGGTTGATCGTACCGCCACCGGGCTGCCCAACGTTATACCATCCTGTATCTTGTGACAACAGGACCTGTTTGCAGATACCGAGGCGATGTAGCTGATTCAGCAGGTCCACTTGCTCTCGATAGTGCTTCATGCTGATGGAATCGACCGAAATCCATCCGCCTTCATCCGCAAGCCTGCGATAGACATCGTCGTCTTGAAATGTCTGTGCGTGCACCCAAATAAACCTCTCTTGGTCGAACACTTCTTGCTTCATTACATCGTATGCATGCATCGCAACGTCGGAGCCTATCGTATGACATTGTATCGGCAGACCGGTGTCGAGCGACGCACGCATGGCAGCGCGGAGTATTTTCAGCTGGATCTCATCGATGGCGGAGCCGTCATTAAGCGCGATCTTGATGAATCCGGGATAAACGCCGCTCTCTCCGATCCCTTGCTCGGCTTCCCGCTTCCATAGATCGGCCAGGTCCCGTTCCGGTATATCGTATACAAATGTGGGTAGGAATGGCTCCTTATAGTAGCCGGTGTTCGTGAGGAGATATATCCCTGTCTGCTCCGACAATTGCCGAAGGATATAGGGGTCTCGACCCAGACAATCGGGAGCGCAGTCGACCATGGTGCTGCATCCTGCCTCCTTCAATTGCAGTAGTAGCGGTGCAATGGCTGCGACCACTTCTGCCTGGTCATACTGGTCAGGTGTCAGTCTGCCATCCTCTACGAATCCCACCAGAACATGTTCATGCACCAGCATGCTTCCCGCCTGTTTGGCGTCAATCGATCCTGTAACCGTTTGCAACAAAGTGTACACCTCGTTTCACTTTTTTATATAAGAACGGAATTTGCTCGTTCTCGTGTTGAAGTATAACATAGCGCATACCGGACAGCAATGTACGATGGAGGCGAGCTGCGTCCAGGGATGTGGCAGCTGTCTGTATTTTTAGGATGTTTTCATTTTGGTCAATGGCCATTTTAATATTGTGAGAATAATCATGTGATATACATTAAGTATGATTGTATCTACATTAGACAATGGTTAACACCGGAAGGAGGGGTTCTGCTTGAAAAAGCGATGGTTTAATAGAATGTTGTTTTCCTACGCTAAAGTATTATATGCGACGATAGCCATCATTCTGACCTTATCCTTCCTTGTGATTAGCGAGGTTTCTTACCAAGGAGGCAAGAAGGCGAATAGCGTCGCAACAACCCTTGTCTCCGATTCTATAGAGCGATCTCTCAGGGAAGCAGAGCGAGTTGTGCTGGTGCAGCTTGAAGGCAACCAGGCCTTTCAAGATTTCTTCGAGCCGCCCTCTTCCTCTGATCCTCGGTTGATCAGCTATGAGGCATCCAGCGAAATCCGGAAAATCATGAAAGACATTCCGATCATTTATTCCATCGTCTTCTACAGGGCAAGCGACAATTCCGTCCTTACGCAGGATCAGTATGAAGAGCTGCCGTTTTTCTCCGACCATGCATTCATGTCGCAAGCGATTCAATCGGCATCGGAGGGCCATTGGCTCGAAGCGAGAGAGTATCCGGAGTACCTGGGGAATAACAAGAACGTGATTTCCATGGTGAAGCGGGCACCGATTCCGCTTGGCAGCCTAGGCGTTGTCGTCATCAACGTTTCGCTTGATTCGCTTCTATCCCTCACGAACGCCATGATTAACCCGGAGATCATGTTTATGTCGATATACAGCGGCGATCAGACGCTGATGCATTCATCCGGCAGGAACTTGACTGGCCGACAAGACATTTTAACCCATATCGATCTGCCCTATGCCAGTATGCAATTCGAGAGCGGGATCGTCGGCGGCTTGTTCTTCGAGTGGATGCGTGTCATTTCCCGGGGCTGGATAGCCCTTGGCATGATCACGATTGTATCTAGCCTCCTCTATCTCGTCTATATCACAAGGAAAAACTATCGTCCCATCGAGCGAATCCTGGGGCAGATGCAGTCTTGGGTTGGCAAGTATGAGTCGAAAGAAAACGAACAAGACGAATTCACGTATATCGGTTCCGTGCTTGAAAATGTCGTCGACCAGAATGTCTCCTATGAGCAACAAATTTCTAAAGATTACCTCGTACGCCGCAAACAGTTTTTCATGGAACTCATAGCAGGCAATGAATCCCTTGACATATCGGAGTGGCGGGCCAATCTATCGAAGCTCAATATAAACTTGCCGCTGCAAGATACCGAGACCTTGCCTGCGCGCTCCGCGATTGTTGAAATTGACGAGTACCGGGATTTCCAGGCCAAATATACGACCCAGGACCAAAATTTGATGCGATTTGCACTGACGAACATCTTACAGGAGCTATTCGATCACCAGCATTACGCGATTTGGCTGGAGTGGATCGAAGTTAATCGCCTTTCGGTGCTGCTCATCGGAGAATCTCCCCATCAGGGGGATCAGGAGGTATGGGAGAAGTTCCGCACCTGGGTCGCCGTTTACTTAAAGTTCTCCGTTACGATTGGAATTGGAAGCGAAGTGGATTCGTGGCGGGATATTCCCGCCACCTACGCGCATGCGGCTCATGCGCTCACCTACAAATGCTCGCTAGGCATGAATCGGTTGATTCAGCATGACGAGCTGAGTGAGCAGCCCAGTGGCGATTTATCCAAATATTACGCCAAAGTCAGCTCCATCGTCGACGAGTTCCGCATGTTGAAGACGGATTGGGAAGAGCGGCTTGACGACTTGTTCCGCCAATTGGAAGTCGACTTGCTCCCGGAAGAGGAAATCCGCCATGTATTTGTCTTCCTGCATCGCTCATTGCAACGTATGATAGACACCATGCCCGATGAGATTAGGGAGTATTGGCAGTCAGCGCAAGTGGGGTTATCTGAGATTATGGAGCTAGAGACGCTTGAGGCCATGCTGCCGCCCCTATCGGCCAAGTTGAAACGTCTGCTCGCGTTCTGTATCGATAATCGACAGACGAAAGCTAGTCGCCAGCTGCTTCCTAATATCCGAGCATACATCGAAGAGAATTATAGCTCTCCGGAATTGTCTCTGGATCACATTGGCGATAAATTTCAGATCAATGGGAAGTATTCAAGCCAACTCTTCAAGCAGCAATTCGGCATGACATTTGTTGAATTTCTCATTAATCTTCGGATGGAGCACGCCAAACGGATGCTGCTTGATACCGAGGAATCGATCAACGATATTGCGTTTAAAGTCGGTTATCTTCACCCAATTTCATTCGGCCGCGCCTTCAAGCGGGCGACTGGCGTTACCCCAAGCGATTATCGTAAATATATGGGCAATACAGCTACAAACAACTGAGTTTCCTGCCTGCGCAAGCAGAAATCTGATAAAAAGTTTGGTCGCTGAATTCGGTTGCATGCATGCTGACCTCCTATTCTGAAGTATGGTTGGGTAGCTGAATCTTGTAGATTGCCGGCATGCTTCCGCCCAGGTTATAACTAGTCTTAGTCGCGAGCTTACAGCTGTGCACATGCAGCTGCTCGGACAATACTTAGTCAGAAGGAGTAGATCAGATTGAATTTAAAAAGAAGGGGTTTTCAAGCATTCGTGCTTGCGCTTGCGCTGGTATTAGTTGTAATCGGTTGCTCGAACAACAATCAACCGAATTCATCCTCTAATTCCTCGTCTGAAAAACCAGCTGAGTCATCTTCGTCCAGCACACCGGCTAAGCCGAAGGAAATGGTTACGCTCAGAATCGAGCAATTCGACCGCGGTAAATCGTTCCCGCCAGGAATGGCAGTCAATGATCAGGAAGGGACCAGATTTGCTCAGAGAGAATTTGGCGATCCGAACAACATTAAGCTGGAATACGTTCCAGTTCCGCGCAGTCAGGAAGTGGAGAAGCTGAATGTATTAATGGCCAGCTCCGACGCTCCGGATATCGTCTTCACGTATGATGAGGCACTCGCCCGTAAATATATGGCGCAGGGTGGACTCATGGACCTCACCGATGTGATCGAGCAACATGGACCGAATATTAAGTCTTATCTAGGCGAAACACTGTCTTATGGACAATGGGAAGGCGAGCAGCTTGCGATTCCGGCCAAGCGCGCATTCACGGGCATGACGTCCTATATGATTCGTCAGGACTGGCTCGACCAATTGAATCTTCCGATTCCAGAAACAACAGAGCAAACCTATGAAACGTTGAAAGCGTTCCGCGACAATCAGCTAGGTGGCCAAGGTACGATTCCACTCGGTCTTGCGCTGCACCCTGATGAGTACATTACGCTGATCATGGCACTTATTAAGAATCCGACAGAAGAGCAGTATTACACAGGCATGCAAAGACTCGGCTTGCAAGAGTATCCGATTCTGATGGATGGACACAAGGACGTTATTCGCACATTAAACCAATGGTACCATGAAGGGCTGATCAGCCCGGACTTCGGACTGGACAAGGACCAGAAGGTACGCAAGCAAGGCATGTCGACCGGTAAAATCGGCCTGTATGCCGAGCAAGCTGCACAAAGCTACGAAAACGCCGAAAGCGGGCAACAAGCTACGCTGGCGAAGAATGTTCCCGGCGGGCTCGTAGTTCCGGCGAATCCGTTTACTAACGACCAAGGCAGACGTGTTAAGCAGCTCAATCCTCCGACGGGCATGTATATCATGGTGCCGAAGACAAGCAAGGTTGCAGCGGAGGCTGTGCAATACCTGAACTGGCTGGCTAATATGGATGTTATGCTCCATTACACATTCAATGGCGCAGAGGGCGTAGCCTATGAAATTAAGGATGACATTCCAGTTGAAATTAAGCGTGAGAATGTGCCTGAAGAAGAGAAGATCGTAAACGCATCGGATATCTTGATTGTAACCAATGGTATCGATCTTGGATTGCCTCAGTCGAACGTTAAAGCGCTCGGGGCAAGCTATGCTGAACAAGTGGTCGATTATGCGATGAAGGCGTTCGAGTATTCCATGACGGATGCTGAGACGATTCATTATTTCCCGAAGCCGATCGAATCCGAAGCGAAGTACGCCCAAATTCTTAAGGGCAAGTACGAGGAGCTGCTGGTTAAGTCGATGTTAGTGAAGCCAGAAAACTTCGACAAGACCTATGACGATTTGCTGAAGGATTATATGGCAAACGGCGGGGAAGAGGTTCAGAAGGAAAGAGTCGCAGCTTACGCGGCCATGAAGTAGTCATATAATCATCTATTGCAACAATGAAAGCCGCACGGTCTGTGGTAGTTTGCCGCAGACCGTGAAGCTTACAGGAGGAATTACGAATGAGAGCAGGCACGTACTTCATAAGGTACTGGCAATATTACGCGATGCTGCTTCTACCCATTAGCTTTTTCTTTTTGTTCAGGTATGGGCCTATGTACGGTATCGTTATCGCGTTCAAGGACTACAACATCTTCCAGGGCATGTTCGCCAGCCCATGGAACGGACTCGACACGTTTCGCGATGTATTCGCTATGCGTACATTCACGATAGCCTTCCGAAACACCTTTCTGTTGAACTTAATTGATCTTATAGTCTCGTTTCCAGCACCGATTATTCTTGCTCTTATGTTGAACGAAGTCATGCGGAGTCGGGTTAAGAAAGTGTTCCAGACGGTGATGTACTTTCCGCACTTCGTGTCATGGGTCATCATCGGCGGGTTATTCTTGCAAATATTCGCAACCAACACCGGAATTATCAATCAAATGTTGAATAATGCTGGATATGAATCGATCCCCTTCTTAACGAATAAGTATTGGTGGTTGATTACCTATCTGGCTGCCGGTGTATGGCAGAGCGTAGGCTGGGGAACGATTATTTATTTGGCTGCATTGACTGGCATTAACAAGGAGCTTTACGATGCTGCCGAGACTGATGGCGCCGGAAGAATGAGGAGAATGTGGCATATTACGCTGCCGGGCATTCGTCCTACCATCATTATATTGTTCATTCTCGCGATTGGAGATATGCCCAAAATCGGCTTCGAACGGCCTTATATTTTAGGGAATCCGATGGTCAGCGATTTCTCCGAGGTGCTAAGTACTTTTGTGTACAAGATCGGTTTGCAGACGGGTGAATTCTCTATTGCGACAGCAGTTGGCTTGTTCCAGTCGGTTATCGCACTTGTCTTCCTGCTTAGTGCCAATACACTTTCCAAGAAATTCTCCGGCCAAGGCATCATGTGAACCTACTCAACTTATAGGAAGGAGGTCCGGCAATGACAACAAAACCAAACATGTCACGATTATTTGTGCCGATTAACTACACAATTTTAACTCTACTTGCTGTTATATGCGTAGCGCCATTGTTGCACATTCTCGCCTTATCATTTAGTTCTACCTCCGAGATATTATCAGGTCGTGTCACGATATTCCCGCGGGAATTCAACACCGATGCATATAAGGAGATCTTGAAAGATGTGAGTCTATATCGCTCACTAATCTTTACTGTCGTAATGACGTTCACTTACACAGCCTTATGTATGCTGATGACGATTGTGGCGGCCTATCCGTTGACCAGGCGGGGGTTGAAGGGGAGGAAGTACTTCCTCTACATCATCATACCCACCATGTATTTTGGCGGTGGTATCATTCCAGAATACTTGCTTGTCAAAGGACTGAATCTGCTCGATACGATGTGGGCGCTCATACTGCCTTCACTCATTAGTCCGTTCTATATGATCATTCTTATGTCGTTTATTCGCTCGATTCCAACTGGACTGGAGGAGGCTGCGGAAATCGACGGCGCATCTCCTTTTCAAGTGCTGGTGCGTGTCATTCTTCCGCTTACGATTCCCGCGCTCGTGACGCTCAGCTTATTTTATGCCGTCAGCCGCTGGAACGGGTTTACCGACTCGTTGTTCTACATTACCAAAGCGGAATTATATCCACTGCAATTAAAGCTTTATCATATCGTAAACAATGCGACATCGATCGATGTGAGCATGGCGGAAAGGTTCTCGGAAAGGGAAGCGCCACTTCTCCCGGAAAGCACGAAGGCCGCTACCATCATCTTCGCAGTAACTCCGATTATCATGGTCTATCCGTGGCTGCAGAAGTATTTCATTTCGGGAACGATGCTCGGCTCGATCAAAGAGTAAGAAATAGAGGTGGAACATGAACAAGAAACTGCAATTTCGCAGCGACGGCAGCTTTACAATCGTACAGTTTACTGATCTTCATTGGAAAACTGGAAGCGAGTTGGATATGAAGACACGGGACTTGATGGAAGCCGTCTTGTTGGAAGAGAAACCGGACTTGGTCGTTCTGACGGGTGATATCATCCAGAGCGGACGCTGCGAAGGTAAGGCCTTAGAAGCGTTTGCCGATGCGGTGCGAGTGAACGAGGAGCATGGCATTCCATGGGCGGCCGTTTATGGCAACCATGATGCCGAGTATAAGGTGACCCGCGAGGAGCTTATGCGGGTGCAACAGAGCTTCCCGCTCTGCTTGACCGAACGGGGCCCCGAATACTTACCAGGGTTAGGCAATTATGTGCTTACCGTTACCGGATCAGACGGCACGGAATGTGCCGCCGCGATTTATTTGATGGACTCGCTGGGTGAGATGGTGGATGGGCTGCTGCCGTATAAAGGCTATTATTGGATTAGACCGGAGCAGGTTCAATGGTATAGGGAACAGTCCAAGGCGATTGAGAAAGCCAATGGACGGATCGTTCCCTCGCTCGCTTTTTTTCATATCCCGATTCCGGAATATGAGTCGGTTTGGAACCATTTCCCCTGTTATGGAACGAAAGAAGGTAATATTTGCGCGCCCTATGTCAATTCGGGTCTCTTCGCTGCTATGCTGGAACGAGGCGATGTGATCGGTACATTCGTTGGCCACGATCACGAGAATGATTTCTGGGGCGATCTTTATGGTGTCCGGCTCGTATATGGTAAGGTGACTGGCTATAACACCTTTAATAGCCGTCCTTATAACGGAGAGCATCGTGGCGCGAGAGTGATTAAGCTCACCGAAGGCAGTCGCGTGTTTGAGAGTTGGATTCGTATGGACACCGGAGAAAGGATCGATCAAACGGACGTTCATCTCCCTTAGAAAGGTGGTTATTCTAGTGGAATCAAAACCATCGCATCCCGCTTCGGATCTCACGAACTGTATGACATTGATCGCTCCACTCAACCGATTCAGAGCGCTGGACGATCCAAGCGACTTTGTGCCTGCGGTGCGTTTCCTTGTTATGAGCGATGCTCATATTAAGACCATCGCAGATGTCGGATGCAGCCGCATCCAAAAAGCGATATCTCTAGGTTACAGCGTTGCTGAAAGTGATTCTGCTTACAATGCGCTGGATGCTGTGTTAGTCTGCGGCGATCTGACTGAAGGCGAGAAGTCTCAGTATCTAGCATTCAAGAGCACGATCGATTCTGTGTTAACGGATGAGACTAAATTGCTTGCTATTCTTGCCAAGAATCATGACTGTTGGGGATCACTGGGCAGAGATGCGCTTTCCTATTTTTCATCGCTAACCGGTCTTGATAATGATTGGCATCATGTGATTAACGGCTATCATTTTATCGGAATTTCCGTATCACCGGACATTAACTATCGCTACTATGATCCCCAGCAGATCAGCTGGGTGAAGAAGCAGTTGGATATCGCTGTTGCGGATAACCCGAACAAACCTATTTTTGTAACCCATCATGAGCATGTGTCACACACCGTTTACGGCAGCGCGGATAAGGAGTGGGGAATCGACAGCTTTCGATCCGTCTTTGAGGAGTACCCGCAGATCATCCACTTCTCCGGTCACTCCCATTATCCGCTTAACGATCCCAGATCGATCTGGCAGGGAAGCTTCACCGCGGTCGGCACTGGTGCCATTCAATATATGGAGTTTACCGTTGACGGTACGAAAGGCATCCATCCGGAGCATTACAGAAATACAGGTCAAGCCTGGATGGTTGAAGTCAGCGCTCAGAATGAAGTGCGCTTGCGCGGCTTTGATGTCTACAGTGAGGCCTTGCTCTGTGAATATATCATAAAGGAGCCCGCAAACGCTGCAAATAGGCAATTTACCCCCAACAAGCTGGCAGCTGCTTCTTCAGCACCTGCCTTCCCAGATCGGGGCAGCAAGCGTTATATCACCGTTCCTGCAGCAACAAGCACCGATGGCCATATCATCTTCCTTTACAGAGCTATCGTGTATGATGAGAACGGGAATGAAGTAGAGAATGTATATAAGGTGAATAATTACTGGACGCTTCCGACTTATGACTCGGTCACCTTCGCAGTTAACGCCCCGCGTGGCTGTACCGTAAAGGTCTTCGCTGAAAACGCTTATGGTATGAGAAGCGAGCCGCTTATCTTTGAAGAGTAAAGGATCGGGAATGAAAGGAAATTGAAACATGCCGAACGGGTTGCATTACGAGCCTATGCGATTGAATAGAATCGTCATTAACCGTTGGCTCACCAACGGCATCTTCGAAACGAGGATTTGCAGAGCTACGTTGCCAAGAAGAGAAAGTCGCTAAGGACTTTCTCTTCCATCAATTAAAGCACCTCTGCTTTAATCTGTTTGGTGTAGAAGAAGCGAACAATGAAAAAGTACAGCACTTGGATGATAAAGAAGACAGAAAGCACGGCAGCAGATTCCTTCAAGAGACTATAATCGAATAGGTGAGATAAGGCGGTAAGTGCTACTGCGCCATGCGTAATGGCAACAAGGATTGGTGCGAAGAAGAGAATCAGTGTCTGCCTGCTAAGAATTTTTATTAGCTCCTTATCGCTTAACCCGATCTTTGCAATTGCTTTAAACTTTTGCTTATCATCTTCTAAATCCATGTATAAACGGAAATATAAAAAGCTGCCTGCTGATACAAAGAAGACGATTCCGATAAATAGTCCAACAAACATAAGAGATGCATACTGTTTCTTCGTAACATGCACCTTATATTCAGTAGGTGTAAACTGGTAGCTCTTCAACTGAGGATAGAGCTCTTCTGAAACCGCAAAAATGTTTTCTTCCCCATCCGTTACTTGCCAAGCATAGAAGCTCATCTCATCAACTGGTGTAGGAAGGTCTTCGTAGTCATGATCAGAAACCACATAATAAGAGAACTTATCAGGTAAGGCTTTGGAGACTAGTACCTCTTGCGGTTGTAAGCTGATGCCCGAGTTCAGCTCCACAGCTTGCCGCATGAGTTGTTCGGTTTCACTTAGGGTTGATTCTGGAAATTCGACAACTATTAATTGTCCTTCTTGAACCTCAATACGCTCTTCCCCAATCAGTGCAGCGAAACGGTTGAAATCAGATACTTTAGCAATTAAGGTCCAACCGGTTGATAGGTTATAGGAAGTCATCATCATATGCTCAGTGTTCGCTTCCACCTTTTCTTTTTGCAACGCTTCATTAATCAGCTGCACATCCTGCTCTTCATTTACGCCGTAAGATTTATAAGAAAATGTATAAGGATTACTTTGGGAAATCTCTGTTACAAACGCAGATTGAAATCCGTACAACGTTCCGATTGCACTAAAAGCGACTGTTGAAACCATCGCTACCATGAAGAATGTACGCGCATTATCCTTCATACGAAAGGAAAGGTCAGAAAACAGGATCATATTGGTCTTTTTCCAAAAGAATGTTGTATTCGCTTTTAGTCGCTTGATGATAAATACACTTGATTGTGTGAAGAATAAATAGGTGCCAATTGATACGATCATGATTACAGGGAACATAGCCACGATGACCATTTGGCCTTTAACTAACAAGGCAGTACTATAGCCAGATGCTAGTAACATAACGCCAAGAAGCGTTAAGACAATGTTAGCCTTCGGTTCACCCTTGGATATTTTGTCCCCTTGTATGAGAGTAATTAGCTTCTTGGTTCGTAAAATGTAGGAAACAAACAAAGAAATAAAGAAGAATAACGCGATAAATGCGGCAGATGTCAGCAGAATAGCTTGAAATGGCATATAAAAATGCAGTTTGCCGTTGAGAATAAGCACATTCTCGGCTATCAAAAGGATAGCTTTAGCAAAAACGAGACCAAGCATAATCCCGCTTAGAGTTGCGAATAACCCAATGATCATGTTCTCAAGAAATACCATCGAACGAATTTGCCTCATGGACATGCCTTGCATCATTAACAATCCGAATTCTCTCTTGCGTGATTGTAAGAAAGAACTCATGGAGTACAGGATAAAGAAAAATGAAAATACAAAAATGATGATAGATGATACGTCCATACCTATAACAACGCTTGTGTGCAATGTATTGTCGTTTAAATCCGGATGAAATGAAAAAATAGAAAAGGTGAAGAACACCATCACCATAAACATACTGCTTAAAAAATAGGCTGCATACAACCGCTTATTCCGAACCACGTTATTAAACGCGAATTTGCGAAAGGTCATGCCCATCCCCTCCCAATAAAGAAAGTGTATCGATAATCTTCTGGAAGAAGGCTTGGCGATTATCACCGCGATGAATTTCTGAATAGAATTTCCCGTCACGGATAAAAACGACACGATGACAGTAGCTTGCTGCCCCAGGATCATGAGTCACCAGCATCATTGTGGTTTGCTTTTTTTGATTAAGGTCTTGCAGCATCCCCATAACGTCCTTTGAAGACTTGGAATCCAGATTTCCTGTAGGCTCGTCAGCAAGAAGCAGCTTTGGTGAATGGATCATTGCGCGGGCGACAGCTACTCTTTGTGCTTGTCCGCCGGAAATTTCGAATGTTCTTTTATTTAGAATGGCCGTGATTCCAAGTGTTTCAGCAATTTCTGCTGCTTTGCGTTTCATCTCGGATACAGCCTTCCCGTCTAGTGTTAGGGGAAGAACAATATTCTCCTCAACGGTTAACGTGTGTAGTAGATTAAAATCTTGAAAAACAAAGCCTAATTCACGTCGGCGAAATTCTGCTAATTTGTCCTTCTTCAGTTGGTGGGGGTTCATTCCGTTAATGATGATTTCGCCAGTTGTCGGTTCATCGATCGTGGCAATCATATTAAGCAAGGTCGTCTTGCCACTCCCGGAAGGACCCATAATGCCTACGAATTCCCCATCTTCTATCTTCAAATTAATATCGGTTAATGCTCGGTAAGCGATTTTACCCGCATAAATTTTACTGGCTTGCTTCACATGCAGCATCACATGATCTCCCTTCACAGCTTCGATCTGTGATTAGTGTACCCTTTCTTTCACGAATGAAGATATCGATTAAGCTTTCACTTTGCTTACAGTGCTGTAAGGTTCTGCGTTACTGAAAAGATAATACGAAACGTTGTTCCTTCACCAACTGTTGAATGACATTCTATTCGATGTCCGAGATGCTCTGCTGCTTCCTTGATTAAGTATAATCCCATGCCGGTAGATTCTCTGAATTTCCGTCCGTTTTCTCCTGTGAAAAAAGGGGTATAGACCCGTTTTAAATCGGTTTGAGGTATGCCAACACCGTAGTCTTGTACCTCTAATACGGCTTCATTCTGCTGTTCATATAGGGATAAGAGGATATGGTTGCTTGTCCCTGCTGAGTATTTCACGGCATTATTGATTAGTTGTGTAAGCATAAAGTACATCCATTTTTCATCGGATTCAACGATAAGTTCTTTTTCAATCTGAAGCTTTGGATATACGTTGTTTCTTATATAAAAGCGTTTATACTCGCCATTAGCCTCATGGATCATTCTCGAAAGATGCACAGGCTTAATATGGAAGTCCTGTTCAATCGAACGGAGACGCGCCATATATAGCACGGTGTTCAGGGCTGTTTTCATTCGGTCTGTTTCTTCGCGGATATTGGAGGAATCTGGTTCATCTAGATTTTGAGCAGTCAGCTCAATAACAGACAGGGGAGTTTTCATTTGATGAACCCAATGATCCATGAACGTCAGATGCTCCTCTTGAACAGATTCCAACTTCTTGATTTGTGTTTGGTAATACTTATATTGCTCCCTTAACAAGTCTTCTAGTGCTTCGGATACAGGAGCTTGCTCGACTTCTTGCAAGGAATCATCTAATGAGGCGAGGGGTTCACTTAGACGTCTGTAATAGTGGCGACGACTGTAGTAGTGATAGAAAAGGTAGCATCCCAAAATAAAGAGGCCAAGGAATACCCCATACATGGCTGGCTTTAACCGGTGATATCCATCCAGCCAATAAATGGAGAAGATGAGGGTTAGCTGAATACACTGTGTGAAAATCAACAGGGCATGCTCTCTGAAAAACAATTTCATAGTGGGTCCGCTTCCTGCCATATGACGTTAAGTCGATATCCAGCGCCTCTTACGGTCTCGATGGCACCTTTAATCCCAATGGATTCGAACTTCTTTCTGACGCGAGTCATATTCACATTCAGCGTATTCTCATCCACATAGGCTTGCTCGTCCCAGAGCCTTTCAAGTAGATCTTCGCGCCCAGCAACTCGCGGATAGCGTTCCATTAAGTACGCAATGATATCCGCCTCATTCTTGGACAAGGAAGTAGTTTCATTGCGAAAATGTAGCTCCAGTCTCTCATGAAACAATCGCAGCCCTCGAGTCTCCAACACGCGCTCAGCTGCATGATTCGCATATTCCCCATAAGCGCGTCGAAGCTGACTGCGAATCTTGGCCATGACCACCTCCGGATGAAACGGCTTCGTAATGAAATCATCGCCGCCATTTTCAAGTGCCATCACTTGGTCCATCTCGCCGACTCGCGCTGAAATAAAGATGACGGGGCATATGGATTCCATTCTAATTTGTCTGCACCAATAATAGCCGTCATAGCTAGGAAGATTAATGTCTAAGAGCACAAGGTCTGGCTTGTGTTCATGAAAGGTCTCCATGATGTTCTCAAAATGTATGGCTTTGATCGTCGTGTAACCATATTTATCCATATGGGATTCTAGATGCTCTGCAATTTTTGGATCATCTTCAACAATCATAATCTTCTGCATCGTCTCTCTCCTTTACTTAGGAACATTATGACACAGATTAGAAAACACCATCAACCTTACAGTGCTGTAAGGGAATTGTAAGTGGAATCAATTTCTCTCCCAGTTTTGTTTGTATAGAATGTGTGTGGAGACATGCATTTATAACATGTGGAGGGTATACATAATGAAGAATAAATGGATCAATTGGGTAAGAACAGCTTTTCTTCTGTGCATCGTTCTTGTAGTCCTGACAGCATGCATGGGTGGAGGCGAAGGCAATCAACCATCTGGTTTGTCGGGGAATGAGAGCAAGGAAGAAGTGACGCTGAAGGTTACATTTTGGGATGAAGAGCTATTCTACCAGAAGTACGGAAGTTTGTTCGTGGCACAGCACCCGAATATTCAATTCGAGGTGATATCGACGGATGAGGTCTGGTCTACTCCGGGGGAGGATCCGCAACAATTAATCGTACAGTTGGTGGAGGAGCAGAAGCCGGATGTGATTATGCTGGAGCCATACTTGCTTGCTCCGCTCATCGAGGAAGGGTTGTTGTATGAGTTGGATGGTGTGATACAGCAAGATGGTTTCAGCTTGGAAGGGATGCTGCCTGCTGCTATAGATCAACTGAGATGGATGGGCAGCGGCAGGTTATATGGGCTGGCGCCAGCATTCATGGAGGATGCCATCTATTACAATGCGGATTTGTTCGATCAATACGGCGTGCCCTACCCACAGAATGGGATGACCTGGGATGATCTGCTAATGCTGGCCGAGCGGTTTCCAACAAGCGGAGCATCCGAGGACCGGGTGTATGGCTTGCAACTCTATACACGCGAAGGCGGGGCCGATTACATGCTCCGAACCGGTATGCAGAGCGGCTTACAAATCTCGGATCCCCATACGGGGAAGATGACCCTGTCATCGCCAGCATGGATTCAAATCGCGGAGGATGCGCTCCGGTATGCGAAGTCGGATGCGGTTTATACCTATGATCCGATGGCGATGAATGAGATAGAAACCTACGAAGATGTGATCCGGCAGGATTTGTTCTTTATGAAGCGAATCGCGATGAAGGTTGCCGACAGCTATTATATGAGCCAAATCCAAAGTGCGCAGAATACGCTTAAGGAAGAGAGTATCGCGAACTGGGATGTAGTCACAGCTCCGACAAGCCCGGAGGCACCGAACCAATCCTCATCGTTCTACTTACCTGAGGTCTATGCTGTTCATGCACAGTCCGAACACACGCAGGCTGCATGGGAATTCGTGAAGTATGTCAACTCAGAGGAATTTGCTAAGCTGACATCTCGTTCCTCTGTTCTCAACGGACTGCCGGTGCGAACCGAATATATCCGCAATGAAGAAGGGATTCAGATGGAGGCATTCTACACCCATTCGCCTATATTAACAGTAGGGAACGACTACGTTTATGAGTTGCTGCAGCTACCCCAGTCATTCGTTATATCTTTCTACGAAAGCTTAATGAAGCAATGGGAGAAGATGATGAACGGGGAGTCGACGATAGAGGATGCGCTGCGTGTGATTGAGAGTGAATCGCAGGCTGCCCTTGATGAGGCGATGATGGAAGCGGGAGAAGTATGGGGGGCGGAGTTTTGAGATCAAACGCCGAGGCCTAAGGATACGGAGGATATCAAAGCCTGGAAGACAGATAGATGTATGGGGTCATTGTGTGCTGAATTTAGGTGAAAGATGATATTAGGTATAAGGGAGCGTTGCTATAGTTATAAAGGTGTGTTTTGTGAGAGGCGATCATTTCTTTACCTAGATTTAACCTTGGAAACCTATATTGATAGATATGATTAGGACAGTTGAAACCTAATTGTGGAATACAGGTGCCGGGAGATGAATGTACAATGAGACGATTTCGGAAGCGAATATCATGGTTGTTGGTTATAGTGATGCTCATAAGCGGGAATGTATCGGGGCTAGAGGGTAGCCTTGCGCAAGGCGTTCATAGTGATCATGCTGATCATATAATAACGGAAGCGGTTGTCCGACTCCAAGATGGTATGAATGAGTTGGAAGTCAATGAACTGCTGGGGGCGTTTGCGCCTTTATCTATCAAACGAATACATGATCGTTTAGTAGTGCTCGACTTCGGAACTAACGTGGAGTTGTCAACAACAATCGAAGCTTTGAATGAGCATCCCCATATTGTATATGCGGAATTAAATCATAAGATCACAGCCCAGCAGACTACCAGTGATCCGATGGTGATCGATCAATGGGGGCTGGATGCGATAGAGGCTGAGTTAGCTTGGCAACGGCTCAGCATGGTTCAAGCGCAAACCCATACGGTTTCGCGGGCTGTGTATGTAGCGGTACTGGATACGGGTGTGGATGTGAATCATGAGGATCTGGCGGGAAGGATCATCCCGGGTATTAATGTACAGAGTGAAGATCATCCAGATGATATTGCGGATAACAATGGTCATGGAACGAAGGTTACAGGTGTCATCAATGCGATCGCAGACAACGGTATCGGAATCGCGGGTGCTGTTGGTAACGCGCCTGTGTTTGTTCTGGCTGTTAAAGCGCTGAATGATGCTAAGGAAGCGCGATTGGCGGATATCTATGAAGCGGTGCGCTATGCGGTCGATTGGCGCGGTCCGGCGGGTGAACGTGTGCGGGTGATCAATATGAGCTTCGGCGAACGATTCACTGAAGTGCCGCAGGTGTTGCTGGACGCAGTCCAATATGCCCATTCGGCCGGGGTATTGATGATAGCAGCAGCCGGCAACCACGGGGAGGATGTAAGCGGATATTACCCCGCAGCCTTCCCGGAGGTTATCTCTGTAGGAGCTACAGGATCGGATAATAAGTTGATCGCTGCTTCTAATACATCCGCGGATGTGCAGGCGCCTGGAGGGAGTATTGTATCCATCGCAAGCGGTGATCGATATAGCACTTCATCAGGCACCTCCATTGCATCAGGCTTCGTAACGGCCGCGGCGGCCCTAATGTTGTCAATGAACCCAGAGATGTCCGTTAGCGAAGTGCGCCAATCGGTGTTGCAAGGACAACCGTTGCGCGAATGTCCCCCAGACGAAGCGGATGGGTCGGCGGCATGCCCAGTTCTGAGTATGGAGCATGTATTGGCCGGCGCGGGTATCGGACCTGCGATACCATCGCATGACTTGCATCCGTTCGCAGGAAGGGGTTTGACTGAGGAGCCATCGATTCTTGACAATCCTAACCTACGTACGGTAAGGATTAGCGTCGATGAGGAAGGCAATGAACTATCGAACCCACTGTCGACAGCGGGACGAATTAGTTACAACCAATTCGTTGTGCATATGCAGCAGAATCGGATCGTTCTTCACGATCTGATAACAGGTGCGCATGCGTATATCGATGTAACGAATGAAGGTGAAATCAGTAATGGCGGTACGTCTCTCGACCCGTCGATTAGCAGTGACGGCAACCGGATTGTGTATACAAGTTCAGCGACAAATCTCGGTCTAACGGCTGGTGGGCGGACTCAAATCTATATACGGGACCGCGCGGCGGGCACGACCAAGCAAATTAGCCTCTCTACTGATCGCGAGCAGGGCGGCAATGCGAATAGTCGGAATCCATCGATTAGTGCCGATGGGAAATTCGTCGTTTTCGAAACGGAAGCGACCAATTTGATGGATACCAATAACGGTGCGACTACTAATTTATTCGTATACGATGTGGAAGCAGGAGAGATCATCGAGATGATTGCAATTGGTGCCCCTACTGGACTAATTGTCACAGAACAGCTCCGTCCTTCTCTCAGTGGAGATGGGAGTAGAATCGTATTTATGACATCGTTGGACAACCTTATTCCCGGCAGGGCGAGCGGGGTGAGGGATATTTATCTGTACGATCGTGATGCTGTCAGCGATAAGTTATCACTAATTACCACGCAATGGGATGATAACGAAGTCGATGCAGACAAGAATAGTAATACCGGCGCCAAGATAAGCGCCAATGGTGAAGTGATTGTTTTCGGTTCAACTGCGACGAATTTGGTGGACCTTCCCGCGAGCGAGCACGCTCAAGTCTATGCGCATTATTTATCAACAGGAACGACGGAATTGGTTAGTGTATCTACAAATGGCAGCGCAGCAGGGAACAATGTAAGCTCGTCCATTACGATTTCTGACGACGGACGTTATGCGGCATTTCAATCATCCGCGTATAATTTGTCGACGCCGGTTCATACGGTGCAATATGCATTTCCTTACATTAGAGATTTAGTTAAGAAGAAGACGATCCGCGTGGGGTCGAACAATAGGGGAGAGTATTATAACGAGCCAATTGCGGTCCCATCCATTAGCGGTGATGGGCGCAGCATTGTTTTCCAATCAACGCGGGCTAATAGCACTCCGAACTTTGTGCCTAACGATACGAATGTAAGGGCTGACCTGTATGTGGCATATATCGGTTCGGATCCGCTAGATGTACCTGTGTGGAATGACAGATTGCTGGATGAGCTAGAGGTTGGTCCAACGATGGTGAAGCTTGGTTGGATGCCTGCATCAGCTCGAGAGGGTATCAAATACTACGAGTTGATTCAGGATGGAGCATTCATCGGTAGTGTGGCTGGAGATAGAACGTCAGGTATATTCAGGGGGTTGGAGAAAGAAAGGGAGTATACGTTCCACGTAGAAGCTGTTGATCGTTACGGCAACAGAATCGGCAGCGAACCAATTACACTTACGACGGCGGAGAAGATGGCCCCGGTCATGCAACCACGTGTTGTGGAGAGCTTCCCTTATGCGCTCCGATTGGAATGGGATCGACCTGCGAATGCAGATCCAGATGCAGATTTGATATACGAGCTTTATCGGGATGGCAGCACGGAAAAAGTGCATTCAGGTTTTATTGGGAATCGGATTACTGATGAACAATTCCTAGATGCGAACGCTACAGCTTCGAACACGTTCAGCTACCTTGAAGCGGAGACTACGTATCATTATCGTATCATTGCCAGTGATAATTATGGTCATGTATCAGAACCTGTCGAATTGTATGCGACAACCTCAGAGGCTGGATTGGGCATTACGACAGACCGGGTGAATCATCCGAATGGAGATCCATTCATGACGCAGGTCAATAATTCTACGATGAGTGCGGATGGACGGTATATCGTCTTCACCTCTCATGGCGGATTAGATAATGTAACGAGGAATCCCTCAAGTCAAGTGTATCGGCTTGATCGGTTTAGTGATGACAATAAACTGACACTGATTAGTCATGTGTTTGGCAACCCCAATGAGGGTGGAAACTATATGAGTTCTTCGCCATCTGGTGCTTCGCGATCAATAAGTGCAGATGGGAAGAGAGTTGTGTTCTATTCCAATGCCACCAATTTGTTGGAGGATGGTGTGTATGATAACTTCAGTCTATATCTGTATGATGAACGGGGCGGTTCCCCGAAGATTTCACGTGTGAATCTAAAACTCGACGGTACAGGTACCAACCATGAATCAGCCATGGATGCCTCCATTAGCGCAGATGGACAGACGATCGTGTTCGTTACGAGAGCCCCATTAATACCTTCCCACGAAGCTGGGAAGACAGCGATATATGCTTATGATGTAGATGCGCAGACAGATAAATTGAGAATAATTAGTCAGGGCCATGATCCGATAGCCAGTGAACAGGGCTCACCGATCCCACAAGGTATTCCTGACTCACCGGTCATAAGCGGCGATGGGCAGACGGTCGCCTATATGATTGAACATCCAAACAAAAGGACCCTAGTCTACGTGCAGGACCTTGTGACGAATGAGACAGTACGGATAAAGCAGGATGGTGACAGAAGTGAGTATAAATACGACCAGCCGAGCATTAGTGAGAATGGTCGTTATGTAAGCTATGTTCACCACTTCCCTTACAATACGGGGGGGCAGGAAAACTATCGTGCTTATGTGTATGATCGTGTGGAGAAGACGAATGAACTCATATCCTGGAATTACCACGGGAATTATGGCGTGGCATCTCAGTTTTATGCGCAGCCAACGCTAAGCGCAGACGGGCGATACGTGGCCTATGTGTCGAATGATAAATCCGTTGTGCCGCAATATACTGCGGGTAAGCATCAAGTTTATCTATATGATCGGATGGCTGAGAAAACCTATTTAATCAGTCAATCAACTGCCGGGGTTGCGGATATTTCGGGTAGTACTGTTCCGAACATTGCTATGGTCAACGGAACAATTCAGGTCTCTTATGAGTCCAATAGTATGGTGATAGGTGATCCCGCAAGTTTTGATACGAATATCTTCGTGACAACCTTCGCGCCTTCAGTGATGCCGCAAGAACCACCTGTGTGGACATTAGGAAGTAAGTTGGAGGCTTCGCAAGTTGGAGCGACTTCGCTGCGTCTCAGTTGGTCTGGCGTGTCATCTCCGACGAGTGCGGTTACGAGCTACTATATTTATCAGAACGATAATCCTGTACCTATAAGAACGGTGGCGGGTACCGAGCAACTGGTTACCATTACGGGGTTAACATCGAATACCATGTACGATTTCAAAGTGGAAGCGGAGAATGCCGGTGGACGAACGACTACAGGTCCAACGATTGCCGGGGTGAGGACTGCGGAGTTGTCGATCGAATCGGTCACATGGCATATAGATAACTACTCCAAATTCCGCAATGTGGCACCACAAGGCGGGAACCTTGAGATTACGCTCAAGAGTCAACCATCGTTGGCCGAGGCGACGGCCCGTATTCAGTTTGAGCGCAATGATGAATCAGATGTAATCATAAGAGACATCGATTTAGAAGAAGCAAGCGATCAACCGGGTGTGTATGTCGGAATCTTCCCAATAGAGTATGGCATGACCAGAATACGCAGCGTGCAAGGGTTGATAACGGATGCCTTCGGTAATGAAGGTATCCCTGTTGACGCAGAGCGTTTTCTGCCGATGGATGTATCTGCGCAGATAGCCGTTTCCCTGGAATTTGATCTGCCTAGTGGTGCTGCTCTTCCGCCATTAGAATTAGCGGTTCAACTATGGAGCGCTAAGCATCAAACGGGCGACTATGTTCAATCGCAAGGAAACGCCGCTGTGGATTTTATGCATGTGGTCCCAAGTGATGATTATGTTTTGGAAGTGTACGAGAATGGGGTATTGCTTGCTCGTGAGAGCGATGTCACAGTAGATGCTGGCGGCCTGGCGAATGTAACGATTCCCGTCTTGTTATTACGTTCATTCTCCGTACTTGTCGTTGATGAGTTGGGCGCACCGCGTGCGGGGGAGCGAGTCACGATAACAGCTGCCCATAATGGCCAAATCGTTGGCACTGCCATCACAGACCAGCTTGGCATGGCGTGGCCTTTTGGGAAAGCACGTTTACAACAAGGAACAAATGTGCAGATACGTGTTGTAGGAACACGCCTTCTATATGAAGGAATGACGGACATGGAAGCCGAGGTTCCTGCTCTGATGGGTGAAACAGTCACCGTTATCAGGAAGTTCGCGACTGAGTTTGCTGAGACAGGGACTGTAAGAGGAACGGTTGTGGATCAGGGAGGACAGCCCATTGCGGGTGTTCGAGTAGCGATTCTTCATTCTGAGCTGTTCCAGAACTTCGCTCATTCAGACCCATTCTATGGCGAGACGAATGAATCCGGTGTCTTCACCGTCGATGTGCCAAGAGGCCGCGCTACGATACAATTATTAAATGATGACTATGTATTTACGAGAACATCACCTGTAACTTCCTTGATTAATATTGTACAGGATGAGACAACGGAAGTGGCATATACCGGGGAGTTATTGCAAGACTACACCTTGAATTTGGACATTATGATCCAACATTCAGATCCTGAAGAGGTACCGCTAAACATAGCGGAACTGATACGTTCCGGTCATCTCAGGGTAGAAGTATCCAATCTAGATGCTGCCTCGAATGGGGGGCAATCAAGTGTTGTTATTACTAACACCTATCATAGCTTCAAGGCGAAGCATGGTGATCGTATTGAGATTTCCTTCAACGGATCACAAGCGGGACTATCGAATGGTCTTCAAGTAATTGTCGTAGGTGCTGAGAGGGATTATGTTGTCCCTATGGAACTGACGCGATATGGGATTCCGATTCACGGCGTTGTCGAATTCGATGGGGCATTCCTGCTGCTTGAGGCGAACTTGTACAAGCTCGACAGCTCTGGTAAACGTGGTCCTAGCGTGTCGAAACAAGTATTCAGAAATAAACTTGATCTGAGTGTACGCGCACCTGCAGCAGGAACCTACTTGTTACAAGTGGCCAAACAGGAACATCCGCAGGCTGTTGGCGAAATGATAATCGATGTTCATGACGTAGCGTCTGTAAATATCGGCGCGATCAGCTTGTCTGAGGGGAGATTTTTCGCGGGGCGGGTAGGGAATGGCATCCAAATGGTCGGCGCAGAATCTACGGTAGGAATGGATGTCAACTTGCGAGTTGCGTATCGTAATGGGACCGACGACAGTAGCGGTACGCACGAAACCGCTAAGGATGTCGCGATGGTATTAGACCTTCCGCTTGGGATAACTATCGTTCCGAACAGTATTGTGGTGAACGGTGTTCCTTATTCAGGATCTTCCGAAACAGTGAACATCGGGGATCTTGATCCAGGCGAAGAGGGAGTTGTTGTTCTTAAGGTTCGAGTGCCTGCTGATCAACCGGATGGTGACGAGCGAGGTTGGGCAGTTACGGCTCGTATGCAACATAACGAAGGAATAGAGACGATCGGCACGGTTCATCTGGACGCCAAGCCGGTTACGATTGCAGTGCCTGAACGCATCATTGATTTAACTGTACACGCAACTGGTTATGCGCCTGCCGGCAGTATGGTTGATATTTATGGAGATGGTGTATGGGTTGGACGTGCACAAGCATCTTCAAGCGGATACTGGTTTACCGAAGTTGCATTAGGTTATGAGCAGGATATCCATTGGTACGAGATTCGGGCAGTTGCCACCCTAGGGGAGCGTACATGGCGTTCAAGTGAAACATGGGTGTTGTATAATGTGGACCAACCCCATGTCACAAAGCTCACCTTATCGATGGGAAGGGACTTCTACAACAGATCCAACGAGCATGAGGTAGATATAACGGCTGGCGTCCATCCGTTTCCATACTTCCTGCTAACAGCAAATCATATCTATGTTGAATTGCAGTTTAATGATGTTACGAAAGTACACAATGTAAGGATTCGTATGGAGGGACACCCTTCACAGAAAGCGATCCTATATAATGGCAAGTATTATGCAGAAATTAAGAGGGAGGATTGGCTGCGTATAACGCCAGGATATATTTATGTTGACTATGATACGGAAGGCGATCCGCCAGTGTGGTTAGCTGGATCCACTGCCAGTTTGTTGAATGATGAGGAAGAGGATTTCTTCGATGAACATCTACTTGGTGCGGATATCATTAGGTTGTCAGATGATGTGGGAATCCATACGGATCGGGTCTCTGCCATAGATCGGTTTCATGTGGAAGTGCCCCGATTGCATGATCTGGAGGGAACTTGGAGATTTCACACACAAACCGAAGTAGAGGAAGAATTGTTCGGGGATACGTATGAAGTGAGAGGCGTCCCGATGTCTGCAAGCGCGTCGGTATCTGTTAACCGGGATACGATCAGGGCTTCGGGAACAATAGGAATCGATCCAGCGGATCTTGCAACATTAGATAAGTCAGCTCCGACTTGGTCAGCCGACCCGAAAATTATCATTTCAGCAATAGGTACGGATTCCGTCACGCTAGAATGGACACCTGCGATCGATGATTTATGGTTGGTACATTATCAAATTTATAAGAATGATCAATGGGTGGCTACCGTTGCAGGCAATGTAACAGCATACACGGCAGAAGCCTTAACACCGGGACAGCCATATAAATTCTCAGTCAAGGCAACGGATATCGCTGGGCGTTCCACGTCAACGATGCTACAGCTAGATATGATAGCTGGACAACCTATAGGGGTTTTGGACACAGAGCAACGGCGAGCATTCGCTGCTATCCAAGAAAGGGTACTGACGGAGAACCCAGGAATCGTCCGTGGCGCATTGTGGAATAAATTCAAAGTGGCTGTAGATTTTGCTGGTAGGGTAAAGGCGGTACATGATATCGGAAGTGGCAGTCACCCGGAAGATCCTGATATTCAACGATTAAAAATGAAATTAGAGCAACTAAACGCCTGCTCCATACCCGAGGAATACAAGGAGCATATGGAGGACATGGTTAATATCGCGGAGGAATCCGCGGCTGCAGGTCAAATCATTAATGGCTCTCTATCGACAATAGGTTTAATTGGTTCTTTCTCTGGTGTTGGTTTTATTCCTGCAATGGGCTTAGAAGTTGTCAGTTTTGGAATCGGTAAATCTCTGGCGAAGGACAAGAAAAAGATCGTCGATCTGGTTGAAGAATCGCTCGATAGTTGGTTAGAGATGCCGGAAGCAGATTGCGAAGATGAGGACCCGGACATTCCTCCACCAGGCACAACTCCACCGGTTGACGATCCGTTGAGAGACGATGATAAACCGGATGATAAACCAATTGCTAAGCCTGTATTCGTGTATGACCCAAGCGGTTATGTGTTCGAGGCTGTCGAGGACAATCGATTGGAAGATGTACTTGCAACGATTATGTACCGCGAGGATTCTGCGGATCCATGGGTATTTTGGGATGCAGAATGGTTCGGTCAATTGAATCCTCATTATACGAATGTTGAAGGACGTTACGGATGGGATGTTCCTTCGGGATTGTGGCAGGTGATTTATGAAAAGGATGGGTACGAGACAGCCTATAGTGAAGAGCTGCGGGTATTGCCGGAACACTTCGACGTCAATATCGGACTCAGGTCGTTAAGCGGGCCGGGGGTGATACGGGTCGATGCTGTATCGGGAAGTACCTATATCGATATTACATTCGACAAATATGTGAAGGCGGATTCGATTACAAGTGAATCGATTGCGATAACTAAATCAGGTGAAGCGGAAGCGATGAGCTTGGTGGTCGAGGCGTTGGATGTTGTCGAGGCGGGTAAAGGGAATAAGGATGCAGGTCATGCTGTCATGGACAATGCGATGCTGACATTGACTGCGCGGGTTTATCTGGATGAACCATTAGCTGCAGATGACAAGTATCGCTTACAGGTGCAAGCTCCCCTGATGAGTTACGCTGATCAGTTTGCGAGCACACCGTATGACCGTGTAATAACGGTATCCGAGGTAGATAGCACAGCACCGGTAGTTACGATTACAGGTAATAGGCAAGTGAATATCGGTTCAGGTGAAACGTATTTGGAGTTGGGGGCTACCGCGTTTGATAGGGACGGCGATGGCGACATGACGAACCAATTGGTCATTGGTGGCGATGAGGTAAACACATGGATGCCGGGCGTGTACCAAATCTCCTACCAGGCGATAGATCGCGCTGGCAATGAAGGGGTAGATTCCCGCGTAGTAACTGTACAACCACAGCCTGTGAAAGTGGCGTCGAATGATATTACGGAACATAAGCTGTTAGTCTATGCGGGCGTGTATGGAGGGACGCTGAACGTCTACAATAAGGAAGGTGTTCGTGTAGATTCGACTGTATTGATGAGCGGCAAAAATTCACACTTGTTCACATTGGCAGTCGCGGAAGGTTATTATGCAACTCAGACAGTGAACGGTGTGGAGAGCGCGAGATCCATCTCAGTCGATATCGTTGCGGTAACGACTGGGCCAACCGATCCGACACCTACGGACCCGGGTGTTCCGACAATTCCTGTTACTCCTGTTACGCCAGTTATAGAACGACATGGGCATGTATTGGGCGATCAGGATGTGACCATGACGTGGCCAAGCGGCGCGACATTGACGGTTCGTGGAGGACAAGGGATGGAGCAATTCGGCGAGCTATACCTCGTTGCTGATCCGGTTGCGATGACGGAGGATCCAGGTCAAGGCTTAACCGACCTCGGATGGTCGGGAATGTTCCAACTCATTCAGTATAATGAAGCGGGTGTCGGCTCTGATATTGGACAATGGCCGCAACCGCTTGTGTTCGAAATGGCTTTCCCGGCTTCGCTCCATACATCTGATCCAGCTAAGGTTGGGATCTATACATTCCACGAGGCAACGGGAGAATGGCGGTATGTACCGAGCCTGTATAATGAGCATGAGCGAATGATTCGTGTTCAACTTGAAGCGTCTGGAACATGGGCTTTGATGATGTCAGATGTGAGTTTCGAAGATATTAGCAGTCACTGGGCTAAGGCGGATATTGAGGTGCTCGCAGGCAGGCAAGTGATTTCCGGTCGGAATCCCCGTGTATTCGACCCGGATGGTCAAATTACGCGAGCGGAATATGTGGCTTTATTGCTTCGAATGCTTAACTTGACCGATGGGAACACTGGTAGTCAAGATAATTTCAGACCGTTCACGGATGTAGCAGAGACGGCCTGGTATGCGAAGGATGTACGAACAGCATGGTCACTCGGCCTTGTGACGGGTACGAGTGAGACGGCATTCACACCGGCAGGACGAGTCACTCGTGAACAGATGAGTGTGATGATGTACAACGCTTGGCAGCTCTTACTAGATCGACAAGTAGATGCAGAGCGGGAGCAGCTATTGTCGAAGTTCCAAGACCGAGATAAGATTAGTTCTTGGGCAGAAGAAGCTATCATGTTTGTCGTTGAACAGGGTATTATCCACGGACGCAAGGTAGATGAACTCGCGCCGAAGGGAATGGCAACGCGCGCAGAGGCGGCTGTAGTGTTGCGTGGATTTTCAGATATCATATGGCCGCTGCTGCTCGAAGACAAGGAATAAGCAAGGCGCGTTAGAAAGTTATCAGCATTAGTAAGAGCTTCTCACGCGTTCAATTTTGAACGTATGAGAAGCTTTTTTTTCGGGAAAAGGCAGATTATCCAGTGAAATTACCATTGTGCTGCCGCATCGTGTAAGATGAGGATGGTAGGCGCTTACATAACGATTATCTTTACCCAGATTTAACCTTCATAGGTTAATATATAAATGATTACTGTGACGCTTGAGGGGAATGTTGTTATGCACAGTCAATTTAAACCGTATTTTTTCTTTATTACGATAATGATAGTCATGGCCATTACGATCTTTCCTGTAGAGGTAAGAGGCAATGAGTGTGATTTACTTACTCTATCTCCCTCTACCGAACAGGAAGATCTATATCACTTCTCTTACATTATAAAGGATAATGAGAAAGCCCTGGGAATAGAAGATGTTGTTGGCGAGTATGAGGCAGACTTTATTCCAGCAGCATTAGTGACACAACAGGGCGGTTTTTTCGAAGCTGCAAAGTGGTTTCGGATCGATCTATATAATCAAAGCGAGCAAGAACAGTGGTTGCTAGAAATAGCATTCCCCCTAGTTTATTACATTCAGATGTATGCAGAGAATGAATCTGGCGTAATGAAGCTTCAAGAGGCGGGAACTGTTTTTCCATTTGAGCAAAGAGAGATTCGTCACCGTAACTTTGTCTTCAATATCGATATCGAGCCGGATGAACGAAAAACATTTTATTTGGTGCTCCATGGCGCGGGTGACCTCCATCCCCCGATGAAGATCTGGAATATTGATTCATTTATAGAAAAGACACAGACGGAGTTTTCTTTGCTGGGTCTTTTCTACGGTATGATCGCGGTTATGATTTTGTACAATTTATTCCTTTACTTTAGCTTGCGTTTAAGAAGTTATCTTTATTATGTGTTAGCGATTTCGAGCACGATGATTGGGCAACTGTCACTTAACGGCTTTGGCTTTCAATACTTATGGCCTAACCTTATGGTTTGGAATCATATTGCGACACCGTTCCTGGTTAGTCTGGCCTGTATTTTCATTGTGCTGTTTGCCAAGCACTTTTTGGACACAGCACACTACCTGCCTAAATTCAGACATCTAGCGTACATACTTATCGGTTTAAATGGAAGCGTGATGGTGGTTTTATTTATATCTAATCTTGTCGCGCTGAATATGATGTTGATCAGTACGGCAAGTACATTCATAACTGTGTTAAGTGTGGCTTTTATATGTTTGAAGCGCGGCGCTCGACAGGCGCGGTTTTTCATAGTCGGCTGGTTGTTTTTCCTTGCGGGTATATTAATTACGATACTTGAACGGGCAACGGTCATTCCTTTTTCGAACGTATCCGAGTATGCCGGTCAATTCGCCATGGGACTGGAAGTTGTTTTCTTATCGCTTGCCTTAGCAGACCGTATTAATTTGATGCGGGCGGAGAAGGAGGAAGCGATAGTGGAATCGCAGAGGAGTCAAATGCTGGCCATGGAAAGCCTGAAGCGAACAGACCAATTAAAGGATGAGTTCCTGACGAATACATCACATGAGCTGCGAACCCCGCTTCATGGCATTATTGGGATTGCGGAGACGTTGCGCGATGGCGCTGCAGGGGAAGTGTCAGGTCAAATTCAAGCCCATTTATCGATGATTATCGCGAGTGGCAAGCGATTATCCAATTTGATCAATGATATATTGGATCTCTCCAAATTGAGAAATAATGAATTGAAGCTAACCTTAGCGAATGTGCAATTAAAGGACTTAATCGATGTGGTCTTAGCGATATGCGGACCATTGATTAAAGATAAGTCGATTACATTAAGGAATCTAGTGACGGCGGACTTTCCAACCGTTTATATGGATGAAAATCGGGTCCAACAGATTTTGTTTAATCTTGTAGGCAATGCAATTAAGTATACATCGGAGGGGGATGTTACGGTATCTGCTGCGTTGCAAGCGGGAAAAGTGGAAATTACCGTCGAGGATACTGGGAAGGGTGTTCCTGAGGATGAGCTGTCATCCATTTTCGACCTATTTCATCAAGTGAATGCTGGTGTGGAGAGGGAGGTAACAGGCACAGGAATTGGGCTGAATATTACAAAAAGGCTGATAGAGCTGCATGATGGAGAAATCAAGGTAGAGTCGGAGTTGGGCAAAGGTTCGCGATTCAGCTTCACCTTGCCAATGACTGAAAAGATAGGAATCACTACAGCAGAAACGGCTGCCTCTGTTCAAGTAATCATGCCTGAATATCACGCGAGAGGCACCATAGCTACTGCAATACAAGGTATAGAGAAGAAACATGTGAAGATATTGATTGCGGATGATGAACCAATCAATTTGCAGGTATTAACAAATCAATTGGCATTAGAGGGTTTCGAGGTAGTGAGTGTCGCTGATGGCCAGTCAGTGGTTGACTATATTCATCATGAAACGGTTGATTTGCTCATTCTGGATATTATGATGCCGAACATGTCTGGCTATGAAGTGTGCCGGCGTCTGCGTGAGCAGTACTCGCTTACAGAGTTGCCTATCCTTATGCTGACCGCTAGAAATCAGGTACAAGATATGGTTGCCGCATTTGAAGTAGGCGCGAATGATTATTTGACCAAGCCATGTGACCGGAAGGAATTGTTGTCACGTGTAGAAACACTGATTCAACTACGTCAAATGAACCTGAAGTTGATTCAAATCAATCAGTCTCTGGAAGAAAAGGTAACAGAACGGACATATGAGCTAGCAGAATCGAATCAGAATTTGATAGTGGCAAATGAAAGATTAGTCAGTATGACGGAAGCGCGTCGTCAATTGTTGGCCAATATCTCCCACGAACTGGGCACGCCGATCACCCTGATTCAAAATTATGTTCAGGCTGTTCAGGAAGGGATTATTGAAGCGGATAATACACGCTATCTAACATTGGTTGCAGAGCGCGTGAAGGTGCTGGAACGCCTGACACAAGATCTATTCGATCTATCCAAATTGGAAGCGGGCCAATTGAGTTTGGATTTGAAGGTAGTGAATCTGGAACAATGGCTGCGGAATATTGTGCATCAATGTGAGCAGGATGTGCTTCAGGGAGGGAGAAGGTTCATTGCCCCGATTCTAGAGGATAATAGGAATCAGTGGCATGCATTTGCGTGTCGTATTGATGTAGGGCGGATGGCGCAAGTGTTCTCAAACTTAGTCTGGAATGCGGTGAAATATACAACTGCACATCAAGGGGAAATTGATCTGAAGATTTGTATCGAGGATAACGAAGTGATCGTTGCGGTGAAGGATAATGGATGCGGAATTAAACAAGAAGAACTCCCGCATATATTCGAGCGATTTTATCGTGTGGAATCTGACATCTTCGATAATGAGCCTGTGATTAACGGTTCCGGACTAGGACTTGCGATTGTGAAAGAGATTGTCCATCATCATCAGGGTCGGGTATGGGTGGAAAGCAAAGTGAACGAGGGCAGCTCCTTTTATGTTGCCTTGCCCATCTGGGAAGGAGGGAAATTATGACTGAAAACTTGGTTTTAATTGTAGAAGATGAAATCGGAATTCGAGAACTAATTCAATTATACTTGGAGAAGCATGGGTACCGGACGCTATCAGCAGGGGATGGCATAGAAGCTTTGCGTATTTTGGAAGACGAGCAGCCGCAGCTTATTTTAATTGATATTGAGATGCCGAGGATGAACGGATTTGAATTATGCCGCCGAGTGCGCGCGAACTATACGCTGCCGATCATTTATTTAAGCAGTCGCAAAGGAATTTCTGATAAACTTAAATGCTTTGAGCTTGGTGGTGACGACTATATTACAAAACCATTTGATTTTAGTGAGCTAAAAGCGCGTATTGAGGCGAATATACGCCGTTATCGAAACAACGAGTCTATTGCGAATGAACCGATCGGGCTATTAAAGTATGGAGAATTAGAAGTTGATCTCAACCGGCATCAGTTTAGGCTACGTAATGAATCGCTGGAGTTATCGGTAAAAGAAGCAGAGTTATTCATGTTGTTCGTTCGACATCCCAATCAAGTGTTGAGCGCGGAACAATTATACGATCGAGTGTGGGGGCTGGAGTCTACTAGCAATATTGAGACTGTGAAAGTGCATATCAGTAATTTGCGACGTAAGCTGGAGGTTAATCCAGCGGACCCAACGTATATTCAAACCGTGCGCGGATTCGGTTATATCTTCCAGACAGGACTTTAGAACCGGCGTCAATTTGCAATGAGAGGAAGAATAATGTCGAAAAATGATTCGAAGTAATTCCATCGAATCATTTTTTATTGGCTTTACCTAGACTTAACCTTGATGCGATAGGCTTGAATTATTGGCATATGTCCAGAGACTACCATGATTCAAATTGAGGGGTGCAAGATGAAAAGGAGTATGTTCGTCATAGCATGCGTACTCATGATTGCTACAGGAATGGGTTGTTCTGGTCAACAACATGATGCGGTTGCGCTAGAGCCAATGGATTCGAATGCAGTAGACTCGAAACCAATGGACTCTAATTCAGTGGATTCGAGTAAAGCGCCGCCGGTTATTGATCATTTAGACACCTATCCATTCCCTGTTCCGAGTGCCTGGAAGCAAGAGAAGTTCGAGGTTAGGAAGTATGATGAAGGAATGGACTGGGAAGCAGTCTTCACGATCGATGGAGATGTGACAGAAGAGGCGCTCGCTTATAAGGAAGTTATCGAAGCGTTAGGTTATGAGACCCAAACCTTACTAAATGAAGTGTTTAAGATCGGTACAGCGGAGTTTGCTGGCGTTATATATCACGGTACATTTACATTTGATCTTGGTGATGCATACAGTGAGTGGGGTGAGGGGCAAGGGTATGTGGAGATTTCCTTCACTGAGAAGCAGTGACCTAATCGTTATGGGGGAGTATAGAGATGAAGAAATGGATGTTAGTCAGTGTTCTAGGTCTGGCAATGCTAATTTTGGTCGGATGCGGTTCCATTCCGCTAGGGGATGGCGCATCGATCGATATGAAAAAGGATGGATTCACAATCAATTCGGGTGATGGTCAACAAGGGGCGATAGATATTTCTGTGAATGATGATGGAGAGATGTCGCTATCAGGGGTGGATGAGAGCGGACAGAAAATTGAGCAGACGGTGTCCAAGGAGCAGACGCTGCCGGATGGCTTCCCGCAAGATCTACCGATTCCCGCAGGTGTAGAGCTAACCGTTATTGAAAGTGAAATAGGCGAAGATATGCAATATATCGTAAGTTATTCAGTTGAGGGAAAAGTTATTGATGTATACAATGAATATCGAGCATACATCGATCAGGCAGGCTATACAACAATTATTGATGCAAGTGATGGCAATGCCAAACCGGATACTGTGCTAGAGAATATATTAGTCAAATCCGATGGGGAAACGTTAACGATCAGCATGATGAAATCAGGGACCGGTAAGTTTGATGACGGTACAATAACGGTTAATATGATGGTTCTATTCAACGCTGAATAGATGGGAGGAATGAAGAGGTCGCTAATTCGTTCAAATGAACGGATTAGCGGCCTCTTTCCTGATTCGCGTGCCCAGCTAAGCACGCATCTTCTAGCCGGTGGAAGTCCGGTCACAGGAGGGGCCAAGCCCCTGTGTAGCTAGGATACCTGCGCATGGCGAAATCTGTGCGTAGAAGCGTATCGACGAAA
>JAEZQY010000046.1 GCA_023441055.1 Bacillota bacterium
GTCCAGGACACGCCGGCGCGCGACCGCGAACCCGGGCGTGTCCTGGACTCTCGACGAGTGCGGCCCGCGCACGCGCAGCCGGACCCGCCCGCGGGTACAGGGCGTCCGCGCGGGGGTCCGGCGGCGGCGTCAGGCCTGGCGCTCGGCCGCCTCGACGACGTTCGCCAGCAGCATCGCGCGGGTCATCGGCCCCACCCCGCCGGGGTTCGGGCTCACCCACGCGGCCACATCGGCCACGCCGGCGTCCACGTCGCCCGCGATGCGGCTGCGCCCCGTCTCCGGGTCGGTCACGCGGGAGACGCCGACGTCCACGACGACCGCGCCCGGCTTCACCAGGTCGGCCGTGAGGATCCCCGGGACACCGGCGGCCGCCACGATCACGTCGGCGTTCCGGGTGTGCTCGGCGAGGTCGGCGGTGCCCGTGTGCGTGAGCGTGACCGTCGCGTTGACGGCGCGCCGGGTCAGCAGCAGCCCGATGGACCGCCCGACCGTGGTGCCGCGTCCGATGACCGTGACGTCCGCCCCCGCGAGGGAGACCCCGTGCCGCGTCAGCAGCTCGATGATGCCGCGCGGGGTGCAGGGCAGCGGGGAGTCGATCTTCTCGTTGACCCGCAGCACCAGGCGCCCGAGGTTGGTCGGGTGCAGGCCGTCGGCGTCCTTGTCGGGGTCGACGAGCTCGAGCACGCGGTTGGTGTCGATGCCCCGCGGCAGCGGGAGCTGCACGATGAACCCGGTGCACGCCGGGTCCTCGTTGAGCCGCTGCACGGCGGCCTCGATCTGCTCCTGCGTGGCGTCGGCGGGCAGGTCCTCGCGGATGGACGCGATGCCGACCTCCGCGCAGTCCCGGTGCTTGCCGGCGACGTAGGACACCGAGCCCGGGTCCTCCCCCACCAGCAGCGTGCCGAGCCCGGGCGTGATGCCGCGCTCGGCGAGCACCGCCACCCGGGCCGTGAGCTCGCCCTTGATCGCGGCGGCCGTGGCCTTGCCGTCGAGCGTCTTCGCCGTCATGTCGCGGCCCCGGTCAGTACTGCTGGAGGCCGGGGTACAGCGGGAACGCGTCGGCCAGCTTGGCCACCCGCGCCCGCAGCGCCTCGACGTCGGCGGAGGCACCGGCGGTCAGCGCGGTCGCGATGATGTCCGCGACCTCGGTGAACTCCGCGTCGCCGAACCCGCGGGTCGCGAGCGCCGGGGTGCCGATGCGCAGGCCGGAGGTGACGCGCGGGGGCCGCGGGTCGAACGGCACCGCGTTGCGGTTCACGGTGATGCCGACGTCGTGCAGGAGGTCCTCGGCCTGCTGGCCGTCCAGCGACGAGTTCCGCAGGTCGACCAGCACCAGGTGCACGTCGGTGCCGCCGGTCAGCACGGACACGCCCGCGGCGGCGACCTCGGGCGAGATCAGGCGGTCGGCGATGATCCGCGCGCCGTCGATGGTGCGCTGCTGGCGGTCGCGGAAGTCCTCGCCGCCCGCGATCTTGAACGACACGGCCTTCGCGGCGATGACGTGCATGAGCGGGCCGCCCTGCTGGCCCGGGAACACCGCGGAGTCGATCTTCTTGGCGTACTCCTCGCGGCTCAGGATGAAGCCGGAGCGCGGGCCGCCGATGGTCTTGTGCACGGTGGAGGACACGACGTCGGCGTACGGCACGGGCGACGGGTGCAGGCCCGCGGCCACCAGGCCGGCGAAGTGCGCCATGTCGACCCAGAGCTTCGCGCCGACCTCGTCGGCGATCTCCCGCATCGCGGCGAAGTCGAGGTGCCGCGGGTAGGCGGACCAGCCGCCGATGATGACCTGCGGGCGGTGCTTGAGGGCGGCCTCGCGGATCGCCTCCGGCTCGATGAGGAAGGTGTCCGGGTTCACGCCGTACGCGCCGACGTCGTAGAGCTTGCCGGAGAAGTTGATCTTCATGCCGTGCGTGAGGTGGCCGCCGTGCGCGAGCTCGAGGCCGAGGATGCGGTCGCCGGCGCTGGCGAGGGCGTGCAGCACGGCCGCGTTCGCGGTGGCGCCGGAGTGCGGCTGGACGTTGGCGTGCTCCGCGCCGAACAGGTCCTTCGCGCGGACGATCGCGAGGTTCTCCGCGATGTCGACCTGCTCGCAGCCGCCGTAGTAGCGGCGGCCCGGGTAGCCCTCGGCGTACTTGTTGGTCAGCACGGAGCCCTGCGCCTGGAGGACGGCACGCGGCACGAAGTTCTCGGACGCGATCATCTCGAGCGTGCCCTGCTGACGGGCGAGCTCCCCGTCCAGGACCGCCGCGATCTCCGGGTCCACCTGGGACAGGTTCTGGTCGAGCAGGGGCGTGTTCTCGGCGCTCATGCGTCTCCTCGGCAGTCGGCGTGCGCGGTCGGTCGTCGGCCGCACACCGGTGGTGTGTGGATGACCGCGGGGCCCAGGCGTCCGACCCGACGTCGTGCTGCTCGCGTCGCTCCCCGGTGGTGACCCACCTGTGCGCCAGTCGCGACCCGGCCAGCCTAGCAACGTCCCCGACACGGCGGGCGGCCGGTCCGCCGCTCGGGACGCCGGACGCGCGGCGGGGAGGGCCTCGTCAGGCCGTCGCCGGGGTCTCCGCGTCGTCGTCCCCGAGGATCCGCCGCAGGTAGGCGTACGTCAGGTCGCCGACCGTCTGGTCGTGCTCGTGGGTGTAGCCGTGCTTCTCGTACAGCGCGAGGTTCTGCACGGAGTCGCGGCCGGTGAACACCCAGATCTCCTCCACGTCCTCCGGCAGGTGCGGGAGGATCGCGAGCAGCAGCTGCGTCCCGATGCCGTGGCCCTGCTGGTCGGGGGCCACCGCGAACCGGCCGAGCGTGGCCTTGCGGCCCTCGATGACGACGCGGATCGACCCGACCAGGCGGTGCCCCGCCCACGCGCCCAGCGTGACGACGCCCTCGGCCGCCAGGTCCGCGCGCAGCTCCGAGAGGGTCTGCGTCAGCGGCGGGATGTGCGGGTCGTCGTACTGCTGCGCCTCGGTGACGAACGCGGCGCGGCGCAGGGTCAGCAGCTCACCCGCCTCGGCGTCGGCGACGGGCCGGATGGTCACCTCGGTCTCGCTCATGCCCCCATCGTCTCAGGCCCTGCGCGACCGCGACCACCCACAGG
>JAEZQY010000066.1 GCA_023441055.1 Bacillota bacterium
GGCATGTACCCGGTGGCGGGAAGCTGCAACCTCGGGATGTGGCGCGAGACCGTCGATGCGGTGGGCCCGTGGGACACGAAGTACGTGCGCGGATCCCAGGACGTGGACTACTGCCTGAGAATCCAGCTGGCGGGCTGTACCTTCGGGCACGCACCGAAAGCGATGATGGCGTATCGCGTCCAGTCCTCGTACCGGGGGCTGTGGAGCCAGCAGTTCGCGTGGGCTCAGTCGGAGGTCGGCATCTACCTGCAGTACCGCGACCGGGGCCACAAGCGACGGAGCCCGCTGCTCGCACTCGCCATGCCGGTGCTGCTGGTGCTCCGGAATCCGTTGTTCCCCCGATCCCTTACGAAACTGCCTACCGGGACGTGGATCTACTACCTCGCCGGGTTCGCCGGGCGGATCCGCGGAAGTATCCGAAACCGGGTCTTCTACGTGTGACGTCTACAGGTACAGGTGTCGCTGCTCGATGCTGCCCCGGACACGCCCCGTGACCGCGCCTGCCACCCAGTACCACTGACCGCGACGCCCGGCCGGCCAGTTCCACGGCAAGGCCGGCAGGCGGAACAGCAGCCACCCGAGGTAGCCGAACAGAATCAGCGGACTGGTACCGCGGGCACCGTGGTCCGCGTACTGCTTCGCCAACCGGGCCTCGGCCCTGTTGTACTCGACAGCCTGGTCGAACATCTCGCGGCGAGTCGTCCGATACCGGTAGGCGACGAGGGCCTCCGGGTTGTAGCCGAGTTCGTATCCGCGGAGTTGGGCACGCCAGCAGAAGTCGACGTCGCTACCGGCCGTCGGATACGTCTCGTCCCAGCCACCGATCTCGTCGAACACCGAACGCCAGATGCCCAGGTTGCAGCCGAACGTACTCGGCAGGAAATGCGCCATCAGCGGCAACTTCTCGGGCGGCGGAAGCGCCCGCCACTGCGCGATCACCGGATCGTTGAGGGTGTCGCGCTCGAGGAGCCCGCCTACGATGCCGTGGTTCTCTGCGGTGGCGGTCATCGCGGTGAGCCAGCCCGGGTACACGGCGTCGTCCTGGTCGCAGTACGCCACGAAGTCGTGCGACGCGGCGCGCGTGCCGACGTTGCGCGCGTGCGACGTCCCCGCGACGGCACTCGAATCCACCCAGCGCAAACCCAGGCGGTGACGCAGCGGGTGCCGCTCGACGTGGCTCCGGAGCGTCGGGCTTGCCTGGTTGTCGCTCACCACCACCTCGAACTCGCCGTCGTAGTCCTGGCGGGCGAGGGCTTCGAGTTGGGTGTCGATCTCCGGCAGCGCGTCGTACGCGGCGATCACCACCGACACCCCCGACGGCGCCCCGAACTGTCGCGGCCTCCGTCCAGCCGTCGCGCTCATCTGTGCCCCTCACCTGCACCGAGTGTTCCGATCCGCGCGGACGTGTCCTCGGCGATCGCCGCGAGCAGCGCGGTGAACTGCTCGACGAAACCCTGCGCCGTCGACTCGTCGAACAGCGCCGTCCGGTACAGCAAACCACCCGTGACACCCATCGGCACCCCGGCGGCGTCGTACCGGTCGTTCAGGCTGAACTCGAGTTCGTGCTTGGCCACCGTGACCGGCACCGGATGCTGGGCGATGCTCAATCCCGGGAAGTCCGCCGCCAGCTCCTCGGTTGCCCGCTGGAGGATCAGGGTGACCTGGAACAGCGGATTGTGGGCTGCCTCGGGATCCAGGCCCAGCGCCCGTTCGAGGCGCGGGTTGGACACATCCGGGTTCGCGTACGCCCCGAGTGCCGCGGCCCGCACCTGCGCGACCAGGTCTGCGAAGGTCTCCTCCTCGTCGACGACCACCCGCATCAGCACGTCGTCGGAGAAGTTGCCGACCACGTCGTCGAGTTCGGGCTCACCGCGCCCCGCGATCGACGTCGCGACGGTCACGTCCATGTCGTTCGCGAACCTGCTGACGGACAACGCAAACGCCGCCTGCAGCACCATGAACAAGCTGGCCCCGCATTCGTGCGCCGCGGCGACCAGCGCGGCGTGGGTGGCCGCGTCGACGTGCACCGGCACCGCCGCACCGGCGTTCGGTCGCGTCGCCGGACGCGGCCGGTCGGTCGGCAGGTCGAGGAAGTCGGGCCGATCCGCCAGTGCTCGGGTCCAGTACGCCATCTGCCGATGCGCTTCGCTCGACGCATCGTCGAAGTCGCCGAGCAGCGAGTGTTTCCACACCGTGTAGTCGGCGTACTGCACCGGCAGCGGATCCCAACTCGGCCCCACCCCGAGTGCCCGCGCGGCGTAGGCGACCACGACGTCCCGCGTGAGCGGACCGACACTGAAGCCGTCGGCCGAGATGTGGTGCACCACGAGGGCCAGGACGTGATCGTCCTCGCCGACCCGGAACAGGCGCATGCGCAGCGGCAACTGCACCGTGACGTCGAAGTCGCCCCACAGGAACGCCGTCAGTGCGGTGTCCAGTTCGGTCTCGGCGACGGACACCACGTCCACGTCCGGCACCGCGTCGGCGGCCGGCACGATCACCTGGATCGGCCCGTCCTCGCTGTCGGGGTGGAGCGTGCGCAGCGCCTCGTGGCGCTCCACCAGATCGGCTGTCGCGGCCCGCAGGACCCCGACGTCGATCGCGCCACGCAGCCGCAGCGCGAAGGGGATGTTCCACTCGCCGCCGCGCGTGCGCTGGTTGGCGACCCAGATGCGTTCCTGCGCAGGCGCCAGCGGAATCCGCTCGGTCCGCGGTACCGCCGTCAGGCGTGGCCGGTCGAGGCCTGCACGGCCGTCGACGCGCGCCGCGAGCGCCGCCACCGTGGGCGCTTCGAAGAACTCACGCACCGTCAGGTCGGTGCCGAACGCCTCGTTGACCCGTGCGGTCGCGCGGGTGGCGAGCAGCGAGTTGCCGCCGACCTCGAAGAAGCTGTCGTCCAACCCGATCCGCGTGGTGCCGGTCAGGTCCGCGAAGACGCCCGCGACGATTTCCTCGGTCGCGGTCCCGGCGCCCCGGAAGTCGCTCGCCCCGGCGAACTCAGGGGCCGGCAGCGCCCGGCGATCGAGCTTGCCGGTGTTGCCCAACGGCAGCGCGGCGAGGAACACCACCACGGTAGGCACCATGTAGCTGGGCACCCGCTCCGCGACGAACGCCCGCACGTCCGACTCGTCCGGTGCCGCACCGGGGCACGGCACCGCGTACGCCACCAGGTGCTCGGCGCCACTGCTGGTGCGATGCACCACGACGACCGCCCGATCGATGTCCGGGTGCGCCGCGACCGCGGCCTCGATCTCCCCGAGCTCGATCCGGAATCCACGGAGCTTCACCTGGAAGTCGGTGCGCCCCAGATAGTCCAGGACGGCACCCGATGCGCGAGGCTGCCACCGCACGAGGTCACCCGTGCGGTACATCCGGGTACCGCCGTCGCCGAACGGGTCGGCCGCGAACCGGTCGGCGGTGAGATCCGGCCGTCCGGCGTAGCCGCGGGCGAGCTGGGCGCCGGCGAGATACAGCTCACCCGGCACCCCGACCGGGACAGGCCGCAGCCGACCGTCGAGCACGTACACCCGCGTGTTCCACTCCGGGACACCGATCGGCACCGTCACCGCGTCGTCCGCCCCGCAGCGGTGGTGCGTCACGCTCACCGCGGCCTCGGTGGGCCCGTACAGGTTGAAGACCGGGGCTGAGCTGACGTCGGCGAACCGGCGCACCAGATCCGCGGGCAGCGCCTCACCGATGCAGATCACCCGGCGCAGCGCCGGCATGGTTCCGGCGTCGACCGACGCCAGGAACGCGGTGAGCAGTGATGGCACGAAATGCACTGTGGTGACGGCATGCTCACGCA
>JAEZQY010000061.1 GCA_023441055.1 Bacillota bacterium
AATATGGACTTAAAACGCTATTGTAATCTGCATGCACATGAATGACGAACATCGGAAAGCCGTATGAGGGAAAACCTCACGTACGGTTTGATGAGGAGGGGCAGAATTATCTGCCCTTTACTCTAGGTGTAGAATAGCGATGATGACTTTAATAGCGATGTTGACTTTATACCCCATAGGGTATATGATGTGGATTATAAGTCATAACATCCTAGGGAGTGTTCATCATGTCTAACAAGATCGTTATTGTCGGCGGAGTAGCAGGCGGAGCTTCTGCTGCAGCGCGTCTGCGCCGATTGGATGAATCAGCCGAGATCATTATGTTCGAGAAGGGACCGCATGTGTCGTTCTCGAATTGCTCCTTGCCCTACCATCTGAGCGGAGTGGTTGCGAATAGTGAGCGGCTAGTGCTAATGGATCCTGCCGCATTCAAGAAAAGATATAATATCGAGGCGCGTGTTAATCAGGAGGTTGTACGCATTAATCGTCAGCAGAAGACGGTAACGATAGCCAATCTGGTCACCGGAGAATCCTACGAGGAATCCTATGACAAACTGGTGCTCTCGCCAGGGGCGCGACCTATAGTGCCGGAGCTTGAAGGTGTGCATGCCAAGCATGTGTTCACGGTTCGCAACGTTGTGGATATCGAACGGCTCCAGGCGTATATCAAGACCAAGGATGTAAGCCGCATCGCAGTTATTGGCGGAGGGTTCATCGGCGTAGAGGTAGCAGAGAATCTGCGCTTGGCTGGACGCGAGGTTTCCTTGATCGAATTTGCGAATCAGATCATGATGCCATTCGATTATGATATGGCGCAGATCATGCACAAGGAAATGGTTGATCATGGCGTAGAATTAATCGTTGGTGATGGCTTGGCCAAGGTGGCGGACGACCATGTGGAGCTTAGCTCAGGAAGACTAGTTCCCGCGGATGTAGTTGTGCTGGCAATCGGTGTAAGGCCGGATATTTCACTGGCGCAAGAAGCTGGACTCGAGATTGGGCAGCTGGGCGGTATTCAAGTGGATGCGAATTATATGACCAGTGATCCATCGATCTATGCGGTTGGCGATGCTATTGAGGTGTATCATCGATTGCTGCATAAGCCGACACGCTTGGCCTTGGCAGGACCAGCACAGCGGCAAGCTCGCGCGGCTGCAGATCACATGTATGGTCTGACCCATCAGAACAGGGGAGTGATCGGCTCATCGAGCCTGCAGCTATTCGATTTAACTTGCGCAGCAACAGGTCTTAATGAGAAGACAGCCAAGCAAGCGGGTATTCAGACGGATAGTGTATATGTGGTTGCGCCAGACAAAGTGAGCTTGATGCCTAATAGTAATCCCCTGCACTTCAAATTAATATTCGAGGTGCCTACTGGAAGAATTCTGGGTGCACAAGCGATCGGTAAAGGGAATGCGGATAAACGAATCGATGTCATCGCCACAATGATCACAATGGGTGGAACCTTGGAGGATTTGAAGGAGCTGGAGCTCACCTATTCTCCGATGTATGGCACGGCTAAGGATGTAGTGAACCTAGCTGCGCTGGTTGCGACCAATGTGTTATATGGCCGCTTCAAGCAAGTGCATGTATCCGAGGTGCGGGATTTAGTCGAGCAGGGTGCTGTATTCGTGGATGTGCGCGAGGTGAATGAATACCGTAACGGGCATATCAAGGGAGCAATCCATATCCCGCTCAGCGAGCTGAGGGAGCGCATGCATGAGATTCCGAAGGACGTACCTGTCTATGTGCATTGCCGATCCGCCCAGCGCAGCTATAACGCAGTTATGGCCTTACAGAATAGCGGGTATGACCATGTTCTAAATGTGTCGGGTTCATTCTTAGGTATTTGTTTATACGAATACTATAATGATGTAACATTGGAACGGGAGCCGATTGTGACACAGTATTATTTTAAATAAGAGTGGGGTGCAGGGTATGGGGATGAAGTATGACGACAAGGTGATGAATCGTGTAAAACGGATGGAGGGCCAGCTTCGAGGCATTCTTCGAATGATGGAGGAGGGCAAGGATTGCAAGGAGGTTATTACACAGCTCTCTGCTGTTCGTTCAGGTGTTGATCGTGTGATTGGCATTGTGGTAAGCGAGAACCTGGTGGAGTGTGTCATTCAGTCTGAGGGCGACACTGCTAGATTGAATGAGTCGATTCAAGAGGCTGTAAATCTGCTAGTCAAAAGCCGCTGAACCTGGTGGCTTTATATTTTACAAAATTAAATACCCGCATGGGTATATGGAGGGCGAATAATGGAGCAGAAATCAACGAATATTATTTTGTTCAGCGGTGACTATGATAAGGCAATGGCCGCCTATATCATTGCCAATGGCGCGGCGGCCTACGACCATAAGGTTACGATTTTCCATACGTTCTGGGGGATCAATGCGATTCGCAAGCAGGGACATGTTGCTGTGAAGAAGGGCCTGCTGGAGAGAATGTTCGGCCGTATGATGCCGCGCGGAGCTGAGAGGCTCGGTCTGTCCAAGCTGCAGATGCTGGGTATGGGACCTAAGATGATCAAGCATGTTGTCAAGAAGCACAATGCGCTGACACTGACGCAGCTCATTGAGATGGCGCAGGAGCAGGATATCAATCTGGTCTCTTGTACGATGACAATGGATCTGCTGGGTCTGCAGAAGGATGAGCTGCTTGACGGTGTACAATATGCTGGTGTTGCAGCTTACTTGGCGGATGCCGAGAATGGAAGCGTGAATTTATTTATATAAGAGATAGGAGCTGAGCAGCATGGAGACCCTAATCATTATCGCAGCAGCTGCATTGTTCTTGATCTGGCGCTTCAAGCCGGTCAAAGGCATTCAGTCGATTACAACGGAACAGCTTAAAGGCATGTTAGGCAGTAAGGACGTATCATTCATTGATGTTCGCACACCGGCGGAATTTAAGTCGAGTCATATTCGACAGTTCGATAACATCCCTCTGGGGAGCGATCTGTCCAGACTGCCTCGAGATAAGGAAGTGGTTGTCATCTGTCAGAGTGGTATGCGCAGCAGTCAAGCTTGCAAGCAATTGAAAAAGCTGGGGTATGAAAAAATAACGAATGTCCGCGGCGGCATGAGTGCATGGAGAGGATGAAGGAAGGATGAAAGAAATTACACCAACAGAGGTACAACAACGATTAGAGTCTGGAGAAAAGCTGCATCTTGTTGATGTTCGTCAAGCATCGGAAGTAGAGGAGGGGCACATTCCTGGCATCCTTCATATTCCATTAGGTGTGCTGGAGTTTCGCATGAATGAGCTGGATAAGAAGGTACCCTATATTATGATATGTCGTTCTGGCGGAAGAAGCGGTCAAGCAACAGCCTTTTTAAGCGAACATGGCTATGATGTAACGAATATGAGTGGCGGTATGCTGGCTTGGGAAGGTCAAGTTGAATAAATTAGGAGGAGACAACATGGCAGTGAAATCAGATGTACAGTTAGATGCGAAGGGATTGGCATGCCCAATGCCGATTGTAAGGACGAAGAAAGCGATGAATCAATTAGAAGACGGTCAGGTTCTGGAGATTCAAGCGACAGATAAAGGCTCTAAAGCGGATCTGACAGCTTGGGCGGAGAACGTGGGGCATCAATATATCGGCACAATTGAGGATGGGGATGTGCTCGTACACTATATTCGCAAGTGTTCGAATGAATCGGTCGTGGAAGGAAGCCATCAGCCTACGCTGTCGAATGAGGAGGCCGTGCAGCGCGCAGCGCAAGGTGGACTGATTCTAGATGTGCGTGAGGAAGCGGAGTATGCATTCGGTCATCTGGAGGGTGCCAAGTCGATTCCGATGGGTGAGTTGGATGCGCGTATGCACGAACTGAACAAGGATCAAGAGCTATATGTCATCTGCCGCACAGGCACACGCAGTGATCTTGCAGCTCAGAAGCTGTCAAGGTCAGGCTTCACCCATGTCTATAATGTACGGCCAGGCATGTTGGCGTGGAATGGTCAGTTATCGAAAAACGTCTAGATCAGTTACAGGTGGGGAGACTGTTCTTCCCACCTTATTAAACCAAAAAATAATACCCATGGGGGTAAATTAATATGACAATAATGAAATGGACCGCGAAAGATGTAGCTAAGAAAGTCATTCACAATGAGCCGTTGTTTATTCTAGATGTCCGACATTCAGATGCCTATACGGATTGGAGAATTGAAGGCCATCAATTTCAGTATCTTAACATCCCATACTTTGAACTGTTAGATGGTGTGGAAGACATTGTTCACCAGATTCCAGCTGACCGGGATGTGCTGGTAGTATGCGCTAAGGAGGGCTCCTCCATCATGGTTGCTGAGATGCTAAGCGATGCGGGGCTTGATGCAGCGTACCTTGAGGGCGGTATGAAGGCATGGAGCATGTATCTGGAGCCGATCAAGGTGAGTGAGCTTGCTGGCGGAGGTGAGCTGTATCAATTCGTTCGCTTAGGGAAAGGCTGCTTGTCCTATATGGTGATATCCGATGGAGAGGCAGCGGTTATTGACGCAGTTCGGTTCACGGACGTATTCACCAGCTTCGCCGCGGAGAAGGGTGCAAGGATTACACATGTATTCGACACGCACCTGCATGCTGATCACATCTCGGGCGGACGCTCGATTGCGGAGGTGACAGGTGCCGCCTATTACTTGCCGCCTGAGGATGCGCAAGAGGTTCAATTCGCCTATACCCCGCTGATGGATGGTCTTCGTGTCAGGATCGGAACCTCGGAGATTGATGTGAGTGCACTATACTCCCCAGGGCATACGATCGGATCAACCTCCTTCATTGTCGATGGCAGGTTTCTGTTAACCGGCGACATTCTGTTCATCGACTCGATTGGACGACCTGACCTGGCTGGACTAGCAGAGGATTGGGTCGGTGATCTTCGAGAGACGCTGTACCGCCGCTATCGCGAGCTGGCAGAAGATCTGATCGTTCTGCCTGCACACTTCATGATTCTGGAGGAGCTGAATGAGGATGGCACAGTGGCCAAGCGACTGGGCGACCTGTTGGTATCTAATCATGGCTTGAACATTGAGGATGAGCATGAGTTCCGTCGGATTGTGACCGAGCAGCTGCCGCCGCAGCCGAATGCCTACCAGCAGATTAGGCAAGTCAATATGGGTAGACTAACTCCTGAGAGCGACGAGCAGACTGAGATGGAAATCGGCCCTAACCGTTGCGCAGTGCGTTGATATGATGGACCTCACATTCGTGCTTGTCGTGTTCTTGATCGGGTTTGTGGGCTCATTCATCTCAGGTATGCTGGGCATCGGCGGATCCATTATTAAGTATCCCATGCTTCTCTACATTCCGCCCATGCTCGGCTTAGTCGCCTTCTCTGCGCATGAGGTGTCAGGGATCAGCGCTGTTCAGGTACTGTTCGCTTCGATAGCCGGAATATGGTCTTATCGGAAGGGCGGCTATCTGAATAAATCGCTGATTATAACGATGGGATCGGCAATCTTGGCTGGGAGCTTAGTCGGCAGTCTGGGGTCATCGTATCTGAGTGAAGATGCGGTGAATCTGGTATACGGGCTATTAGCGACGATTGCGGCAATCATGATGTTCGTTCCGAAGAAGCAGATCGATGAACAACCATTCGATCAGGTGACCTTCAACAAAGCAATGGCGGCGAGCCTGGCGCTGATTGTCGGAATTGGATCGGGAATTGTAGGGGCGGCTGGAGGCTTTATCCTAGTGCCGATCATGCTTGTCATCCTGAAGATTCCAACACGCATGACGATTGCGACAAGCCTTGCCGTTACCTTCATCTCATCCATTGGCGGCAGCGCGGGCAAGCTCCTGACCGGCCAGGTGGATTATGGGCCTGCAAGCATCATGATTATTGCCAGTCTGCTGGCAGCGCCATTAGGCGCTATGGCTGGCAAGAGGATGAATACGAAGCTGCTTCAGGGTATTCTGGCCATTCTTATCTTGGCTACTGCGGTGAAGATCTGGATTGATTATTTGGGCTGATGGTCAGTCCATGCAGTGGAGCTCCTCCTGGGTATGACTGTCTAGCAGCATTTGTAAATCAAGCTCAATCTACGTATACTTATGAAATCTGAAGCCGACATGAGCTATGCACAGCAGTTTATATTCCATTTATATTGTAAGGATATAATGTAGAAAGTTTATTACAAGGAGGAGCATCCATTAATGAAGTTTTTGCAACCAATTACAGACTGGGTATCGACCAAACGCGGGATGAAAATCACGCTCATCGTATGGTTGGTACTGATGGTAGGATTAAGCGCAGGGCCGAAGCTGGGCGATTACAAGGTGAGCAACTTCCAATCGCTCCCGGATTCTGCGAAATCAATAATCGCTCAGAATTTAGCGGCTGAGCTATTCCCGAATGACCAAGGAACACCAGGTATTCTGGTCTTCCACAACGATAGCGGAGAGATTATGCAGGACGAAGTCCAGCAGATCATCGACGGCATTATTGCTGCTGAGATCGAAGGGATTGAGACGATTATCAACCCTGCGCAGCTGCCGCCGCCAGCGATTGCAGGATTTATCTCAGAGGACAAGTCTACGATGATCGTGCCGATGAACCTGAAGGCGGGTCTCGGCAATAAGGATTACTCGGAAATTAACGATCAAGCGACCGAAATTGGGACAGGCATTTCGAAGCAGCTGACGAGTACCGATTTCTATATTACAGGTCCAGCCGGGATCGCAGGAGATACCGTGAAGCTGTTCGAGGAAGCGGACCTTGTTCTGCTCTTCGCGACGATCGTGATCATTCTTGTATTGCTCATTGTGATCTACCGGTCGCCGCTGCTGGCCATCATTCCGCTGCTGGCGACGGCCATTGTGTACCAGGTTGTGAATCAGAGCGTGGCGCTGCTCGGTGCAGGCGGTCTCGAGATCAATAATTCGACCACCTCGATTATGAGCATTCTGCTGTTCGCGGCCGTGATTGACTACTCGCTATTCGTCTTCTCCCGCTACCGGGAAGAGCTCAATCATTATGAGAGCAAGCATGAGGCGATGAAGGTCGCGATGAGAGCAACAGGTGAGCCTGTGTTCTTCGCCGGCGGCACCGTGCTCGCTGCGATGCTCGTGCTCTTCTTCGCGGACTTCCGTGATTATCAGAATTTCGCGCCGGTCTTCGGGACTGCGTTGGTTGTGATTATCTTAGCTTCCATAACGTTAGTACCTGCGCTCTTCACGTTATTCGGACGCAAGGCATTCTGGCCGAAGGTTCCGAAATTTGGTCAAGAAGCGGATGTGAAGCATTCGATCTGGGGACCGATCGCGAAGTTCGTCGTGAATAAGCCTATTCTATCTGGCGGTCTTGTGTTCGTCTTCCTCGTGGTGACGGCACTGAATATCTTCAATCTCGATTATGAGTTTGATGCGGTGAAGAAATTCCCTCAGGATCTTCCTTCACGTGTAGGCTATGAAATTGTAGAGTCTAGGTACAATAAGGGCGACCTCGCGCCTACAACGGTGGTTGTAACGAGCAAGCAGGCCTTGACGGATGAGGATTTGACGAAGTTCAAGGATGCGATGACCAGCATGGAAGGTGTCCAGAGCATGCGTCTGTCTGGTCAGACCGAGAATGGTTTAGCGGCGCAGTATTCACTGGCGCTCTCGATGAACCCGTATGCGGTAGAGGCGATTGATTTCGTGGAGGAGCTTCGAGAGAAGCAGACGGATTCGCTGCTCAGTGCCCTTCCAGCAGGCGCTGAGATTCATTACAGCGGGATAACGCCTAAGCTGGTAGATGAGCGGAATATTAATAATTCCGATCTGGTCAAGATCGTCATTCTGGAAACCCTGTTGATCCTTGTGCTGCTCTTGGCATTGACGAAGTCTTGGAAGATGCCGCTCTATATGATGGCGACGATCCTGATCTCCTATCTGTCTGCCATTGGTCTGGGTATCTTCCTCGTGGATGTGCTCTTCGGCTATGAGGCGATTAGTACAAGAGCGCCGGTATACGCCTTTGTCTTCTTAGTTGCGCTGGGTGTCGATTATAATATCATCCTCGTATCGCGCTTCCTAGAAGAAATAAAGACGCGCAAAGTGAAGGAAGCGCTGGAAATTGCCATTCGCAATACAGGCGGCGTCATTTCCTCGGCAGGGATCATTCTTGCGGCGACCTTCGCCGCGCTGACGACGATGCCAATCGCAGATTTGTTCGTCTTCGGCTTCATTGTGGCAATCGGTATTCTGATTGATACGTTCCTGGTGCGCGGCATGCTGCTGCCATCGCTCATTCTGTTCTTCGAGAAGGGCCGTGACCGCAAGGCCGGACGAGCGCTTAAAGGATAAGGTTCATCAGCAGCGGAGGCAAGTATGAGGATTCTAGTTGTAGATGATGATTTAAACATTCAACAGCTTGTCAGCATTCATCTATCGCGCGAAGGGTATCAGGTGTATTGTGCTGACGATGCCGAGCATGCCCTTCGCATCCTAGAGCAGCAAGAGGTGGATTTGGCTGTGGTGGATGTGATGATGCCTGGGATGAATGGGTATGAGCTAACTCGGATTCTGACGTCGGATCTCGGCATTCCAGTCATTCTGCTGACAGCCAAGGGACAATTGTCAGACAAGGAGCAGGGCTTCGATGCAGGCTCGGATGACTATCTTGTAAAGCCATTCGAGCCCAAGGAGCTGCTGTTCCGTGTAGCTGTCGTCCTACGGCGATTCGATCGCGCGATGGAGAGCAGGATTGAGGTTGGCAATATCGTAATCGACAAGAAGAACTATGAGGTTACGATTAATGGGGATACGCTGCTGCTGCCCATGAAGGAATTCGAGCTGCTCAGCCTGCTGGCGAGCAGAGCGAATGCCGTAGTCTCCCGCTCCGTGCTGATTGAACAGACGTGGGGCGATGACGGCTCGGACTATGAGCTTACACTCAATACGCATATGAATCGAATCAGGGAGCGACTCAAGCGTCATTCCGCTTCCATCGAAATTCATACGTATCGCGGTGTCGGCTACAAGCTAGAGGAGATGTAGATGCGGACTTTATACCGGCAGTTTATTGCGGCTACTGTTCTAATCATAGGTGTGAGTATTATTCTAGGCTTCGCCCTGGCTAATTACGTCTATGTCAACTATACGCAAGAGAAGATCGTTTCTAACAATGTGGCGATTGCGCGATCGATTGTCGATCGACTGGAGCAGCTGCATGGGGATGAGGCGGTCTTCTCTTCCTATCTGGAGGCAATGGGACAGCTTGGCTACCAGATTTATCTGGTGAATGAGGCAGGTCAAGACTATCAATTCGGTGCCGCATTCCAGCATACGAATCTAGATCAAGCAATCGTGGATCACGTGCTCGGCGGTGACATCTATACGGCGAACCATTCCTTCTCGAGCAAAATATGGATGATGAACCACCTGTCCAATCGGATAGAGAATACGATTGGCGTTCCGGTTCATGTGAATAACCAAGTGTACGCGATGTTCCTGAAGCAGAGCACGCAGCTGCTGTTCTCCGATTTCCACGCTATATTGGTAGGCTTTATCATCGTTGTTATGCTGGTCAGCATCTTAGGTGTCATCGTGATGACCAAGCGGCTGATCAGGCCGATTACGCAGCTGACAGAGGCAACGAAGGCGATCTCCCGCGATAACTACAGCTATAAGCTGGATATCGACCGCAGGGATGAGATTGGACAGCTGGCGGAGTCGTTCCACGTCATGCAGCTTCAGCTGAAGCATAATGATGAGGCGAGGAAGGCGTTCATCAGCAATGTCTCGCATGACTTCCAGTCGCCGCTGATGAACATACAGGGCTATGCCGAGCTGCTGCAGAACAATGATACGACTCAGAATGAGCGGGCGTCCTATTCTCAAATCATTCATGAGGAAGCCAAGCGGCTGTCAAGCCTGACTAAGCAGCTGATGCTGATCACATCACTAGACCAAGAGAGCTACCCGTTGAAGCTTGAGCAGATCCGGCTTGATCTGCAGTTGAAGGACATTATTCATAAATATCAATGGCGTCTGCATGAGCAATCGATCGAAATATCCTATAAGCTGGATGAGGCATCCCTGATCACAGATAATGAACTGTTGACTGCGGTGTGGGAGAACTTGTTGACCAATGCGATCAAGTACAATCGGGAGAATGGCTATATTCATATCTCATGTGTACAGACAGCTTCTCATATTCAGGTTGTATTCGAGGATGGAGGCATCGGCATTCCGGAATCGGCCATGGAGCATCTGTTCGAACGGTTCTATCGCGTAGATGAGTCGAGGAATCAGGATGGTACAGGATTAGGGTTGTCTATTGTTAAGCAGATTGTTACATTGCTTCATGGAGAGATAATGGTATCGAGCGAGCTCGGCAGTGGAAGCAGTTTTATGATTCAATTTCAACGATGAGTGACACACCAGATATGTAGTTCGTAGGCCGCATTAAGCGGCGCTCCGCCCATGCTGTACCAGCTTCGGATTTGGATGCTGAATCTGGTCAGCAACGCCCGTTATTATTTTGCAACGGAAACAGATGAAGACAATCAGTCTTGCACCTATGTAGCGGAATGCAAGGATATTGATAAGCGAATTCGCAAAGCCGTGCCGTATGAGGGCATACGGAAGGGCGGCCAAGGCCGCACCCCATGGTTCGGCGGAGATCCTACCGTATATGGCTGGGCGCAGACGGACTTCTCGTTGTACAGCGGCGCGCATCTGGGCATACTGGCGTCCCTGCTGGAGCCAACGAATGTAGATCGCATTCTACGGTTAGATCTTCAGGTTACACAGTTCTTATGGATTACAGCGACAGCTGCAGAAGGTACCTCAGACAAGGGCTCCATCCGATTAAGATTTGAATAGCAATAAACAGACGGATGCCTTTCCCGTTCTAGGGCTTCTCACAAGTTCATAACGAACTTGAGAGAAGCCTTATTTCTTTTCATCATCCCATATATCGTTCACTTTGAAACGACCAAGTAGAAGTGTTAGAACCTGCACTTACGCGAGCGAATCCTCGCAATCGGCAATTCGCGAACCTCAATTCGCGAAGCGGGAACGTGGATTTGACAATTGCGGATCGCTTGCGCTTACGATAGATTGGGCTCGAAGCAGCTCAAATAAAGGAGGACATACCTATGAAACAACGACTGCAACCACAAGTCGGAAGAAGCATGGCCAATCCGCTGTTAGCCCCTGCAGACGTGAAGCCGCACCGGCCTGACTTCGAGGTCATTGGCGTATTTAATGCGGGTGTCGCGCGTGTCGGAGAGGAGATCGTGCTCATGCTTCGCGTCGCAGAACGGCCAATTGGGAGAGATGGTGGCGTGTACCTGTGTCCGGTATACGATGCGGCGGCGGGCCGGCTTGAGGTGAGGGAAGTTCCGATGGGGCTGCCGGGGTACGATTATTCGGATTCGCGGGAGATTCGCACGCCCGAAGGACTGCTGCTTACCTCGATCTCTCATTTGAGGGCGGCTCGCAGTAAGGATGGTATTCGCTTTACAGTTGATGAGGAGCCCGCATTGTTCCCGGCGAACGAGTACGAAACCTATGGCATTGAGGATTGCCGGATTACGGAGATTGACGGCGTATACTACTTGAACTACAGCGCTTGCTCACCGCTGGGTATCACGACATATTTGGCGACAACGAACAATTTTGTGACTTATGAGAGACTGGGCGTCATGTTTCATCCCGACAATAAGGACGTGACGATTTTCCCTGAGAAGATCGGAGGAGCGTATTATGCGCTTCATCGTCCGTCTGCGTCCCGATTCGCGAGGCCGGAGATGTGGCTGGCGAAGTCGCCGGACTTGCTCTGCTGGGGCGATCATCGTCACGTCATGGGGTGTCGGGAAGGGCGCTGGGACGAGGAGCGGCTCGGCGCGAGCGCTGTTCCGCTGCGAATTCCTCAAGGCTGGCTGGAGATTTATCACGGAGCAGACCGCGACAATCGATATTGCGCGGGTGCCGTGCTGTTCGATGCAGACGAGCCGTGGCGCATCGTAGCGCGGAGCGAATGGCCGCTGCTCGAACCGCAGGAGCACTACGAGAAGGAAGGCTTCTTCGGCAACGTCGTCTTCCCGTGCGGCGCACTGTGCGAGGATGGTATCGTAAAGATCTATTATGGTGCCGCCGACACGTTCATCGCGTATGCGGAAATTCGATTAGAGGAGATCCTTGATCATCTAGGCCTATTATGAATAATTTTTTCGATATTGTGCGGGCGTAATGCCCGTTTTTCTTTTGAATATTTTATAGAACGAATTGATCGCACTGAATCCCGTCTCTAGGACGATCTCGTCGATTGAACGGCTCGTATGCGTAAGCTGCTCCTTCACGCGTTCGATCCGTTGGTCGGCGATATAGTCGGACAGCGATTGGCCGGTATGGTCCTTGAACAGCTGACGGATATATACGACGGACAGCCCGACCTCCCCGGCGACTAACTTCGTGCTCAGATTCGGATCGAATAGGTTCTCCTTCACGATCGTCTGGAGCTGGTCGATCAGTTGCTGTGTATTGTTCGTGGATGACTGCTGCCGCATGGCGGCAAACAGCCGGTCGAACAGCTCCAGCATCGACGCTTCGAAGTCGTCCCGTGTCTCCCAATCCGCCGTCCGTCCATCGCTGTCAGGGAAGATGCCGTGCACCGGCGTGGAAAACTCAAGCTTCATCAGCTGGATCGTCTTGTCGATGCTAAGCAGCAGCCGCAGCAGCGAAATTCGAATGTCCGCGTAACCTCCCGTCATGACAGCATTCATAAATTTATGGAATTGTCCACGCACCGCCTCCTCATGCCCGAGCTTCAACTCGTTCAACAGATGGCGCTCGACATTGTCCGGATATTGAAAATCTTCCGCAGTCTCTGCGCCTTCGGCAGAGTGCCGGATGAATAGATGGCCGACACCGAGCTTGAACCGGTTGTTGCTCTCGCGAAGGCAAGCGATGTATTCTGAATGCAGCTCTTGAGCGGTCTCAATATAGGGGCTGACGACAGCTGTCATTGTAAGATGCAAATATTGGTTGACGTTGGATTGAATGTCTTTCACTGCGGCGACGAAGCGATCCATGGTACCCTCTTCCGATTCGCATAACAAAGCGACATGATCGTTGCGCAGCTCGACAGCATCAACTCCACCGAGCCTCGACAAGATTTCCATCGCGATGTTCCGTACGGCGTACAACATTAGGCGAACGTCCTTAGCGCCGTACCGGCCCTCGATGTCAGTCTTCCGGTCAAGGCGCATCACAATGAGCGCTAGCGAGGCAGCGGGCACAGCAAGCCGATGTTCGCGGAATGCTTCGCCCAGCTTCTGCCCGGACAGTGCGGGCTCCCGTTCCAGCAAGTCGCACAGGAAGTGATCCTTCGCGACCTCCGAGGATCGCCGCCACCTGGAGTCCAGATCGTTGAACGTGCGGGAGAGGAACGCGAGCTCGTCCGGCGAATCGGACGGGTCAGCGCCGACATCGGCGCTGCGCACGCTGCGTTTGACGTCGCCGATGAGCTTCCCGATTGGGGAATAGATGTGACGCGACACGAGCCAGGCCGTTACGAGCGCGACTGCGAGCAGGATGGCGGAGGAGACGAAGGTGACGGTTCGCAGCCGATTCACCTTCAGAAACACGGTATCGAGCGGAATCGCATGCACCGCTTTCCAGTTGCCGGCTCCGGTGAATGTGAAATTCGTGTAGACGTTTAGTCGGTTGCCGTTACGTTCGATCCAGCTGCCGCCCTCGCTCGTACCATTCAGACCGGCGGGGAGCGAGGCCGTCTTCAGGAAGTCATCCGGCTGCGAACTGGACACAATTCGTCCCGCCTCGTCAATAATTTGAATATATTCTTCGGAGTCCTTCAACGAATGGATCAGGTAATTATGGATGGCGGAGACGTCTAGGTTCATGACGAGCGCTGAGATCGAGCCGTTCCTTAGAAGCAGCTGCACGCTTGTGAAATAGTTACCGGTGAACCGGATGCTGTTGTGTTCACCGCTCATACGGCGGATCATGATCTGCCGATCGCTGCCATCACCGATTTGCGTTCGAATTTGGGTCAGCACGTCTTGATCGTAGAACTCGTCTAGGCCAAATACGCCAGTTTCGGTATCCACCACTTTTTCGGCAGTGTCGTTAACAAGATAGATGGAATGAATGAACGGATGATTATTTTTCAATTGCTTCAGCTTCAGCCAGATCTCTACGTCTTGGGCAATCCCCGGCGCCTCTGCGAGCGCGTATGACATCATCTCACCGGACAGGGCTGCCTTCAGCGCGTAATCGGCCGTCCAGTTCATTAGATAAGCGAGACTCTCCGTCCGTTCGGCGAGCAGTTGCTCCGTGTTCGTCCTAATTTCTTCGACCGCAGCATCGGAAAACTGTTTATAGAGAAAGAACGTACTGACCGACATAAGTCCAAGAATCAAGCACATGAACGAAATGAACATTCGTACGAACGTCTTATGATGTCTGTCGTTCTGAATCCAAGAATAAGTCGTTTGCGTCATGCTGCAGCCGCCCCCGCGTTGCTGATTTTTCCCCATTATAGCACGAAAAAAAGGGTCTCCTTCCGAATTCGCATATTGGTTAGTGATCCTCACTTTGGAGAATGCCGCATTCTCCGCTTTGCAGAATGTCCCTTGCATTGAGCAATTGCAGCTTGGCGCTGCATTCGATATCGTGATGGAAGCAACGGAACAATTCGTTTTTCCGAAAGGTTGGGACACATGAGAACAAAAGGCTTGTTGCGGGATATGGGATCGAATCCATTCCTGTATTTGATCGCCCTGCCCGGGGTGCTGTTTTATTCCATTTTTTGCTATGCTCCAATGTATGGGATGATCATGGCGTTCAAGAACTTCGATATGACGAAGGGAATTCTGCGCAGTGAATGGGTGGGACTAAGCAATTTTAAGTTTTTCTTTACGTCCAGCCAGGTCGGAACGGTCGTGTTTAATACGCTGTTTCTGAATGCATTGTTCATTGTGTCGACAACGTTGTTCGGCGTGACCATAGCCCTATTTCTGAATGAAATTCGAATGAAGCTGTTCAAGCGGGTATCGCAATCCGTTATTTTCCTGCCGTATTTCATGTCATGGATCGTCGTCAGCATGATGGTGACGGCATTCCTCGGGGGCCGAAGCCCAGCGCTGAACACATGGCTGGCATCATTCGGACTGCCTCCGGTTGACTGGATGTTCACGCCGGAGCTATGGCCGCTATTGCTGACGATTATCCGCGTCTGGCAGGGCGCCGGCTACGCGTCGATCATCTATCTTGCGGCGATCAGCGCAATTCCAGAGGAAATCTATGAGGCCGCCCGCATCGACGGCGCGTCCCGCCGTACAATGATGTTGCGCATCACGCTGCCGCTGCTCGTCCCGACGATATCGATTCTGACGCTGTTGTCGGTCGGACGCATCTTTAACGGCGATTTTGGGATGATCTATGCCTTAGTCGGTGACAACCCGATCCTGTACCCGACGACCGACGTCATTGACACCTTCGTGTACCGGGCAATGCGGCAGCTGAACGACTTCGGTATGTCAACGGCAGTCGGGATCTCGCAATCCTTCATGGGGCTGATCTTCATCTTGGGAACCAATGCGATCGTCCGACGTTTTTCCAAGGAATCTTCATTATTTTAATTAAGGGAGGAATCGCTATGAACGTGAAGCAATCGTCCAGGGATGCAGGGTTTCAAGCGCTATGCGCCGCCTTCATTGGGGTGTTCGCTCTGTTCTGCCTTGTACCGTTCTGGATGATGGTCGTCGGTTCGTTCACCAACGAGAACGAATTGATCGTATCTGGTTATTCGCTCTTTCCCAATGCCTGGTCGCTAGATGCATATCGGGCTCTCCTTATGTCCGGGACGCTCATGGGGGGCTATCTGAATTCGATCTTCATTACCATCGTTGGCACGAGCATTGGTCTTGCCGTCAGCGCGCTGCTTGCCTACTCGATCGCGAACAAGCGTAACCGCATCCGGAATGCGCTGGCATTCTTCATCTACTTCACGATGCTGTTCAACGGCGGGCTGGTGCCGTTCTATTTGCTGGTCAGTAAGTGGCTTGACCTGGGTAATTCGCTCTGGGCGGTCATTCTCCCCGTCGTCATTCAGCCGTTCCTCGTCTTCCTGATGGTCAGCTTCTTTCGGACGCTGCCCATCGAGTTGGAGGAGTCGGGACGGATCGACGGGGCGAACGAGCTGCGCATCTTCGTCTCCGTCATGCTGCCGATCTCGATACCTATCGTGGCGACAGTCACGCTGTTCTATGCGATCAATTATTGGAACGAATGGTTCAACAGTTTGCTGTTTCTGACGGAGGATCGGAAATTTCCGCTTCAGCTCATACTGCGGAGATTGATATCGAACATGCAGGCGGCCAAAAATTTAATTCCATCCGGCGCGGCCGTCTTCCTGAACGTGCCCAGCCTCGGACTTCGCATGGCGGCAACGATCGTAACGATCGGGCCGATCATCCTGCTGTATCCGTTCATCCAGCGCTACTTCGTGAAGGGATTGACCATCGGAGCGGTGAAAGGATAATCACTATAGAGAATCGAATCATGTTCGGTTTGGGGATGGTTTCCTCGTTTTATCCAATTGTTCGCGCTGCTAATCGTCTGATACGGTTAGTTCCATCGAGCGACGCTGAAGGGCGGCGAATCGGTTTACACATTACGGGAGGGATGTACATGTTAGTTTCATGGGGAACGAAGAGAAGTAAGATAGGTTTCACATTGTTGCTGGTGCTCGTGCTGTTGATCGCGAGTGCTTGCTCGAAGGGAGGGAACGGAGGGTCAGAAGGAACGGGGACGAGTAAGGCGCCTCAGACTTCCGAGGGTGCTGTGAAGCAGGAGATCGTGGAGTTAAAGGCGTTTTTCCCGGGAGATACACCGCAGGACTTTGACAAGGTGCTCACAGCGGTCAACGACAAGCTTGCTGCGGACGGGGTAGGTGCGAAGCTGAACATCACGTTCACGCCTTGGGACGACTACGGCAACATGACGACGCTGAAGACGACGGCGGGCGAGGAGTTCGATATGTTCCTCGATGCACCGTGGCTGCATATCCAGGACATGATTTCGAAGGATGCCATCATCCCGCTTGACGAATACGTCGGTGTGAACGAGGTGCTGAAGCAATCGATTCCGGAGCAGATGTGGGAGCAGAACAAATTTAATGGCAAAATATACGGCATTCCGCTCGGCACGGTGCAAGGCAACTGGAAGGGCTTTACGATCCGCAAGGACTTGCGGGAGAAATACAACTTGCCGGTAATCAAGAGTATAGCCGACCTTGAAGCGTTCCTTCGCGCAGTGAAGAAGAACGATAGCGGCATCACGCCGTTCGGCATCGACGGACGTTACGCACTCGATCTGCCGTTGCTGTTCGATTCGGCAACATACGAGAACGGTCAGACGTTCTTCCCGGTCGCTTCCGGCACGGCACTCGACGCGCGGGACGGTAAAATTTATGCGATCCACGACTTCCCGAACGTGCAGCCGATGTTCGAACGTGTGCACCGATACTACACGGAAGGATTGTTCGACAAGAACATCCTGCAGGAGCAGAACGCGGTACAACTGTTCAACAATGGCATGTTCGCGGTAACGTTGTACGGTGCTGACGGCGTCGAGGGTATGAAGTATCTAGATGTGATTAAGAATGTGCCCGGCGCGGAGCTCGAGTACGTCATGTTGAATGTGGATGGGGTTAAGCCGGTATCGGACTTCAAGCAGTGGAACTTCCTCGTTGTGCCGAAGAGTTCGAAGCATCCTGAGCTCGTCATGAAGGTGATGGATTGGCTGTCAATTCCGGAAAATCATGATCTGCTCGAGCTCGGGATCGAAGGCACGCACTGGAAGGCGGTAGGGGAAGATCAGTACGAGGTCGTCGAGGGCACAGGCTACAGCTTCCCGGGTTATGTCATCTCCTGGAGACCGACGATCGTTCGAACACCTGTTGCGATGCTGCCGCAGGACAAAGAGTTATTCGAGCTTGGCCGGTTGGCAGAGACGTTCTCGATGTCGCCGATCGCGGGTTTCAATGCAGACCTCGAACCGATCAAGACGGAGGTCGCACAGTTCAACACGATCAATGATTCGATTCTGAATCCGCTCTCGGCAGGTCTGTTCAATCCGGCTGAATACTTGTCGAAGCTGAAGGACGAAGCATCGAAGGCGGGTATGGACAAGATCGTGAAGGAAATTCAGGCGCAATACGACGCATATAAGAGCCAATAATCATACGCAGTTTACCAGTCGAAGGTTGGGAAGACGCTTCCCGACCTTCGCGAATAAATAGGGGGTCAATGACGTGCTAGCATATCAAAATCCGCGCTTTACAGTAGACGAGCGGGTTGAGGACCTGATCGGGCGGATGACACTGAAAGAGAAGGCAGGCCAGTGCAATCAACGCATGTTCGGGTGGGACGCCTACCGCAAGACGGCACATGGCTTCGAACTGACCGACGCGTTCCGGGACGAGGTCGCGACTTACGGCGGCATGGGAGCGCTATACGGGCTGCTGCGGGCGGATCCGTGGTCTAAGGTGTCCTTCGAGAACGGCATCGACGCAGCGGCCGGGGCCAAGGTCGCGAACGAAATCCAGCGATATCTGAAGGATAACACGAGGCTTGGCATCCCTGCGCTGCTCGTTGAAGAATGCCCGCACGGCCATCAGGCGCTCGACGGCACGCTGTTTCCGACGAATCTCGGCGTTGGCGCGACATGGAACCCGGAGCTCGCAGGCAAAGCGTATGCACATGCGGCAGCCGAAATTCGGTCACGCGGCGGCACGATTGCGCTCTTCTCAGCGTTGGACGTGCTTCGCGATCCGAGATGGGGACGGGCGGAGGAATGCTTCGGAGAGGATCCTTACTTGGCTGCACGCATGACAGAGTCCATCGTGAAGGGCATGCAGGGCGATGGCCCCGAAGGGCTGCGTCGCGGCGATAAGGTCGCCGTTGTGCTCAAGCACTTCGCGGCGCAAGGCGCTTGCGAGGGCGGGCGAAACCTTGGCCCAGCGTCGATCGGGGAGCGGGAGCTGCGGGAGCTGCATCTGCCGGTCATGAAGGTCGGGGCAGAGGCAGGCGCGGCCGGATGTATGGCGGCCTATAACGAGATCGACGGCGTTCCATGCCATGCCAACAGGAAGCTGCTAACTGGCGTGCTCCGTGAGGAGTGGGATTTCCGGGGCATCGTCATGGCTGACGGCACCGCAATCGACCGGTTGCTGATGCAGACGGGCGAGCATGAGCGCGCGGCAGCGCTCGCGATGAAGGCGGGCGTCGACCTCAGCTTATGGGACATTTCATATACGACAATTGAAAACGCTGTCATCTCGGGGCAGTTATACGAAGCCGATGTCGACCGCGCTGTGCGTCGCATCCTAAGGCTGAAATTTATGCTCGGGCTGTTCGACGAGCCGTACGTCGATGAGGCCCTTGCCGCGCAAGTTGTTGGCGCGGCATCGACGCGCGCGGTTAATCTCGCGCTTGCCCAACAATCCATCGTTCTGCTGAAGAACGAAGGGGGGACGCTGCCGCTGACGCCATCGGTCAGGCGTATCGCCGTGATTGGGCCCGGCGCGGACGACACGTATCGTCAATTGGGCGACTATACGTCCGCGCAGCAGCCGGGCCGTGTCGTCACGGCGCTTCAGGGTATTGAGCAGGCGGCCCCGCCCGACACGGAAATTGCATATGCCCGGGGCTGCGGAGGGAGGGACCGGTCGAAGGACGGATTCGCGGAGGCTGTCGCCTTGGCCGCGTCATCCGACGTTGCCGTTCTGATCATGGGCGGCAGCAGCGCCCGCGACTTCGGTGCGCGCTTCACGGTGACCGGCGCGGCGGACGTAACGGATGGTACCCCGTCCGAGATGGACTGCGGCGAAGGCGTTGACCTGGCCGACTTACGCCTTGGCGGCGTCCAGGCGGAACTCGTGCGGGAAGTCGCAGCGACGGGAACGCCTGTCGTCCTTGTGCTCATTCAGGGCCGGCCGCACGCAATTGCCGAGCTCGAGCCCGATTGTGCGGCGATACTGTCAGCTTGGTACCCGGGACAGGAGGGCGGCCGGGCAATCGGCGACATCTTGTTCGGCATCGTCAATCCGAGTGGCAGGCTGCCGGTGTCCGTCCCGCGTTCTTCCGATATACTTCCTGTCTACTATAACTATAAGGACCTCGGCAAGGCACCTGGGTATGTCGACGCAGCCGAAGGCATTGCATCGTATCCGTTCGGCTACGGACTAGGGTACAGCCGCTTCGACTACGGTACGCCGACGGCGTCCGCGACCACACTTCGGAAGGAATCGTTGGACGAGGGCGTAAGGCTGGAGATCGCCGTCGAGCTCACCAACGCTGGCGCGGTCGAAGGGGCGGAGGTTGTACAGCTCTACGTGAAGCATCTAGATGCATCCGTGACGACGAGGGTTAAGGAATTGAAGGGGTTTCAGAGGACTTCGCTGCCGCCGGGAGGCAAGGAGACGGTACAATTTTCAATTGGTAAGGAAGAGCTCTCGCTGTGGGACGCCGATATGCGTTATACGGTCGAGCGCGGCCGGAAGCTCGTCATGGTCGGTCCGAATGCGGCCGACGTGCAACAAATCATGATTACGATCCTATAGGAGGAGTGAATGATGAGGGGTTTCAAAATGGTAGTCTTGGTGCTGTTGGTGTGTTTGTTGTCGGGTATTTTGCCTGTTGTGCCGATTGCCGTACCGAAGGCCGAGGCAGCGCAAATCGTCGATCTGCAAATCTCCGGCAACGACATCTGGCTGACGGCGGAGATGAATCGCTACCACTTTCAAAACAATGTATTAAATTTGACTTCAAGGGTGCTGATACGACAATCTCATACTTTCGTATGACGTTTAATGTACTTGATGTCACTATACTCAGGTATATTACACAGCAATCGAAGGAGATCATTATGAGAAGAATGAGTAAATGGGTATTAATTTGTTCACTGGTAACAGGTATGACATTCGGAAGTCTGGGCATGGCACAGCCAGCTTCGGCTGCCAGCAGCGCGATTGATGAACAGTTCGCTGTACATGAGCAGTTCAAGCTTGAACCTGTCACTCTTCCAACGGACGGCCTTACATTCTCTGCAGAGGACAATGGGTATTATGAGAGAGCAGACAGTGTTGTTGTAACTTCTTCTGGCGATATTATTGTTCTTGACCGGCAACAGAATAGAGTGCTGAAATTCAACAATGATGGAAGCTTTGCGGAGCAATTATTCGACCGAGATGCCTTACACCAAGCAATCCGGCAGCTGAATGAAAGTTACCCGAATTATAATTATAATCAAATCGTTGAAATTACCTACTTTGAGAATAATGAGATTCCGTATTTATATATTATACAATCCGGCTATAGCAACAATGATTCGACCATCTATAATCTGAATACAGGAACTGTTGAAAGGAATATTCACAATCTCCCCAATTATACAAGAGAGACTTCTATTGGTGCGGATGACATCGCTTATCAAGGATATGGAGCAGCTGATTATATTACATTCAATCCATCTACGCTAAGTGAGATTCAAGGTGCGAGTGTGCCGTTTGGAAAACTTGATAATGTGGTGCACAGTCTTACCCGCACGCCTGAAGATTACTATGTCCTTCATACGTACAATACGTACCCTGAGAACGCAGCAGACAGTCAAATTCTTGTCATCGATACGCTCGATAAATATAAGGTCTATAGCGCATCACAATCCTGCTCGGCAGTAACGGAATGCGTATACTCGTCTAATGGAGCAGGGGGTTACTATTCAGAGGTAGTTACCTCGCCTAATCATGTATATACAGCTAGTGTAACGTTGAGTAGCGGCGCGAGCTATTCGCCGCATGCCATGATATATAAATCATTGGGTGCGGGGGATTACGAGATTGCATTTATACCGATCGCAGGCGAATTCACACATGCTCAGATCGCCAATATCGCAGTGGATAACGACGGGAATCTGTATATCCAACAAGCAGATGTTCCGCGCGTTACGAAGTATGTGCTAGCGGCAGGCAGCTATCAAGCGTCTTCAATCATTGGTCCTGCGAAGAAGATAACCCCGATCTCTGATTTCTATAACTTTGCAATCAGCAGCAGCGGAGATGTATATGTGCTTGATCGCGCTAACTATACGCTGTTGCGGTTTACGAGTACGGGTCATCTTGAGGAGTCCATATCAACGAATAACAATGAGCAACTGGTCCTCTATCGAAATATGGTGCTCTTATATGATCGCAGCGGATCGAATATCGAGGTATATGATGCGATTACATTAGACTTAATTGGTGCTATTCCAATGGTAGATGAAGGTAATCCAGATGGGGAGACCTCATATAATGGACTATATGCGGTGGCTGCAGGCGATCAGGCAGTGATCATAGCAGGAAGGAACGGGTATGAAGCTGATAACGGAGATTGGGTAGAGTATGCTGACTACTACAAGTATGAGTTGCTGTATGATGGTTCAACGTTTGTTGCTTCACAATCAGGACCTCTGCTAGAGCAAGCACCGGATATTATTGAGTTATACTGGGATGCAACTTTACAATCAGTGAAAAGCTTCATGTATGGGAATTGGGAGGAAGGCATTCCAGACAAGCTATATACGTATAATATTGACGAGTCTACCGTCACTCCCGATGATCGCATAACTAACATTGGGAATATCGAAGGGCGGCGTCTTTATCAAGATCAAGCAGGCTTTCTTTATGACGTAGATGGCAGAGATTTAACGGTTTACAATCTTGCTGGTCTTTATCTGCTGGATGTTAATTTTAATAGTAACTTCCAATTAACGGCAGATGGCGCATTGTTGGCGGGGCAGTATAATTCCGATGCTCAGACGGTTACTTTTGAAGGGTATCAGCTTGCGGAAGTGAATGCAGCTGGTGTGGACCCAGCTATGTACGAATTGCCGGTATTAAGCCAAGTTGCTGCCGACTCCATCACGAATTTCGATGCGGATGGGGAAGCCATCATTGATTTAGGGTTTGATTTCCCCTATGCAACGGATGAAGCAGTCAATCAAATCACGGTGATCAACAATCAGGTTGATGATTATATTGGGGTAAGCTATGGAGAAGCCGGATTCGTATTCCTCCCATTCAATAACCCCTATGATGTCAGCTATGCAGAAGTGAACAACGATGATCGACAACAGGTTGTCATACAGTTTAGCCATACGGAAGCAACGATTCAGATCATCATGGATGAATCTGGAGACCTCTTCGTCCAAACATTAGATATATTCGATGACAATTACGTTTACTACGCAACAGAGTATGGAGGCTATGCTGGATTAAACGATTTAACAACTGAGTTTCTATTACCGACTTCGCTATTCAGCACCGTCAAGCTAGATATTGCACATGATTCAGGTCTTGCATCTGGACCTGTTGCGTTCCAAGACATTCAATTGATAAGTGCAGAGCCTATTATGGATGTCATCTCCATCACATCCCCAACATACGGCAGTGCCTACACGCTGGGTGGCGAAGAAGAGCAAGTGGTACTAGAATGGGAAGCTTCAGCGCTAGAGATGCTGGCAGCCGAAGACGGTACGGATTTCAGCGCGGATTACCGGGACGTTCTTATCATTTCGGCTGACCCTAGCTTTGAGTATGATCGCATTTATACGTATATAGCATTGGATGCTGGACAGAATACGCATCGGTTTACCTTATCACAGCTAACCCCAGGTTTGCCTTATTACTTTAGGGTGATGGAGCAGCATAAGATTGTAATTGAAGATGACTGGGGTACTTACAATAGATATGATACTTCAGCGTTATCTGATCTGGGTTCATTCAAAGTGATTGCTCCCGCGGGCACGGGTGGAGATAATGGCGGCGATCCAGGTGATACCGGAGGCGGTGGAGACAACGGCGGCAACCCTGGTAATGGCAATGCTGGCGGCAGCGGAACTGGAGCCGTGCCAAATCCGGGAGTCGAGTCAGATCCAGTCGTCAAGGTGAATGGCGCTGAGGTGAGATCAACCATTACGAATTCTGGCTTAAGCGTTCAAGCGACGGATGCGAATTCCTCCAACTTGGAGGTTAACCTGAATCAAGCAGTCTGGAAGGAGCTTGCCGAGCATGCTGGTGGTCGTATCCAAATATCTGCCAGAGGGGCCAATTACAACTTGCCGATTGCTGCGTTGCAAGTGGACGCTGCACTCAGTCAACTAGGTCTTGGACCAGATGACGATTATGAAATTGTCATTTCGATCCAGTCGAGGGACAATGGGCGAGCGCGGCAACTTGCTGGACAACGTAACGCTTCTGTGATAGGTTCTTCTTTCGAATTCTCTGTAACGATTGTAGCTAAGAACGAACAAACCGAGCTGAATCAATTTAACAGCTATGTGAATCGAGAGATTGAATTGCCGGAGGGTACAACGCCAGACCAAGTATCTACTGCAGTGGTTGTAGAGGACAGCGGCCTGCGCCATGTACCTACCAAATTCGTTCAGAACAACGGAAAGTGGTATGCCAGTATTAACAGCTTAACGAACAGTGAGTACGCACTCATCTATGCTGAAGTAAGCTTTGATGATGTGACCTCGCATTGGGCGGAGGGTGTTATTGAAGAGATGGGCGCACGCCAAATCGTGAGCGGTAAGCAAGCAGGCATCTTCGATCCGAATGCGAATGTCACACGTGCCGAATTCACGGCCATGCTCATCCGTACACTGGGTCTGGGCGAGCGCGTATATCAAGGCAGCTTTACAGATGTGTCGGCAGATCGGTGGTATGCAGGGGCCGTTGAAACAGCGGTTAGCTACGAATTAATTGCCGGATATTCGGATGGTACATTCCGACCTAATGATCCGCTGACTCGGGAACAAGCTATGGTGATGACCAAGCGTGCAGCAAAACTTGTTAATTTGGAAGGGACAGTAGATGGCCAAGAGCTGACAGGCTATAAGGATGCTGATAAACTTTCAAGCTACGCCAAGGAAAGCGCGGCTGAGCTAGTAGCTCTAGGGATTATGAAGGGTCGCAGATCATCTGAACTAGCGCCGCAAGCAACGATAACTCGTGCGGAAGTCACTCAGGTATTATACAATCTGCTTCTAACTTCAGCGTTTGTTAATTAGCCTATAAGAATCCAGCTTAATAAGGAGCAAATAAACACAGGCATGGTGCTGTCACCGTCGCCTGTGTTTTTTGTTTGTAACTCGCGACGCTATAGCATCCATTTTAAGTTCAAACGACTAATAAGTATCTTTTTTACAAGTCTTGCGAGTAGATCGTTCTATCATTCTCGTGTAAAGTAGTAACGAGTTGTTGTCACCTAAGAAGTTTTGTACCAGATAAGGAGTCAAGCTGACATATGGCGCATACGATTCAACATTCTTTTCATAATTGGCGGCGTTCACATGACAAGATATCACCTAAGTTATTCGTCGATCTGGCCATTCAACTCGTGCAGGTTATACAAGATAAGCATCAATTGCAGGGTGCAATCGGTAATCTTCAGCCTTCGCAAATCTATATCTCAGCAGATGGCAGCTCACTAAGCTGGAGCTTCTATGCTGGTGAGAGACAATTGTCCTATATGGCTCCTGAGCAACTGGGTATGATGGATAGAGGGCCGGATATTCGTAGTGATATGTACGTATTGGGCATTATTCTCTATGAACTTTATACCGGTAAGTATCCATATTCATCTGACCCTAGCAGGGACTGGGCGAGCATTCATCTCTATGATGAAATAACGCTGCATGATCAAGGTCAAGGTGCTCATGAGGCCTACATCTTCCAGATTCTTCGAAGGCTATTAAGTAAATCGCCAGACGAACGCTATCAAAGCGCGTATGGTCTTCTATACGATCTGCTGCAGCTTGAGAAGGCTGTTGGGCAAGGCAAGGATCGCTTCCGTATTGGTGAAGGTGATGCTAAACAGACGTTTCAATTACGTCGATATCAGATCAAGCACGTCGAAGAGATTAATCAGCTAGCGGCGCTAAGGCACAAGCTTGCGAATGACTCTTTCGATGATCTTCATGTTGTTCTCGGAGAGAAGAACATCGGAAAAACAACATTGCTTAGCCAATATCAGGACTATCTGATCCACCAGGATGATAAGGTCATCACCCTGCAATGTTCTAAGGATAATCCGGAATCCTATCACCATGCGAAGGAGCTTCAAACGCTGCTCTTGCAATTGCTGCTAGAACAAGACAGCAACACGCTTAGAACATGCACGGCCTTATTGGAGCGTGAGCTAGGCGATGCAATCACAATGTGGAAGTCATTCGCTCCGTTGGCATCGCGCTTATGGAATGATGATCGCATAAGTGACAACGGTCAGACGCTGTTCGACTCTGGTCTGTGTCTGAAGGCTGTCATGATCTTATGTCAATGTGTGCATCCAGCTGCGATCCTCATTGATCAGCTAGAACATATCGATGAAGAAAGCTATCAATTCCTATGTGAACTGGTGAAGAATAAACCATATAACAACTTATTGATTGTTGCAGCTTGTCAAAGCTCCATATGGGATAAGAGATTCCGCTCTAGAAGCCAATCTCATACGATAGAGGTCCCCCTTCTTTCGTATATCCAAATTCGAGAATGGATTGAACAGGCTTGTCAGGAGGACTCGATTCGGATCAGCCAATTAAGCCGTATGGTATACCATTGGTCATATGGTAATCCCGGACGTATTCTGTCATTATTCGATCAATGGCAACAGCAGAACGTATTCTATTATGATGAACAGCTACATAGCTGGCAATGGCATGCCGGATTGATGTCCAATCTCGCGGGTGAGGACGAAAACTGGAAAGCATTCATGCGTAATCTGAGCAAGCTGCCTCAGGAAACCACAGCATACTTGAAGGCAGCATCTGTCATTGGTATACAGTTTTCGATTGCGGCATTGGCACACCTAGTTGCGACGGACGAGCGTTATGTGAAGCAGAAATTGCATGCCGCCATGATGGAAGGGATTATCGCTTACCATGACGAGGGTGAGACCCAATGCCTATTCTTAATGAATGAGCTTCAGGAGCACATCTATCAATCGATCGAGGCGGATGCTCGAGCGGCATGGCATCTGATCATGGGTAGGAGTCAGGTTGATCGAGCTGCCGTCTCTCACATCTATCATTTAAACCGTGCCATTCCTTTATTGTCGGCAACAGAATGTTTGGAGCTTGCACGACTGAATGCCGAAAGCGGCATGCGCGCCTATCATGGGAAAAAGTATAAGCAAGCTGCCGTGGACTTTAAATTTGCCTTACAAGTGTTGGAACAACACGAAGCAAGCTCGCTGAAGCTACAACGACGCGTCATTCTTTATTTGGCGATGTCATTATCCTATTGCAATGAAATAGCGGATTCCAAGCAGTATTTTCAGCGGGTAGAGCATGACCTGAATGAGCTTGACGACGAAGATTACTTGGCAGCCTGCCAGCATCAAATCGATTTCAACTCCTTTCATCGCAACAAGAAGGTAATCGCTGTTGCTAAGCAAGGCTTAATCAGATTTGGCTACAAGGCCGAAGGTTCTTCTAGTCTATGGCATGCGTTAGTGCAAACTGCTCTGACCCTTCGAATGGTGCGTGAATACCGTCGTAATCTGTCAAGCATACAGCTGTGCGAGGATAAGGACTATTACGCGCAGTGTAAAATTATGAGAGGCCAGTTTTTCGCCTTATTGGGGGAGGATGCCGTTCAACTGTTGACCGCGTATTCGAAGTTTATCCGTTATGGCTTGAAAAAAGGCATTAATGTTGATTTTGTCGATATCTTTTCATCCTATGAAGTATTAATTCAGCGAGTCTTCTCCATTGGGTATCCCTACTGGCCTAAGGATATGTTCACACAGCTGTCCTTATTGCTGCCAAGACACGATGATCTCAGCTTTACGAGCAGGTACGCCTATAGCGTAATCCATCAATTGCAGGATCCGTTCGGGACGGAAGCTGGTTTATTAAAAGCCGTTCGTGCATCGCTTGAGCAATCCGAACAACTGTTCATGAACCTGGCAGCACTTACGTTCATCGTGTGCAACCAAGGCAAGCTCAGTCAATTGGAAGAGATGCTCAGGTTATTCGAGCATAAGAATAATCATTTATTCAATCTTAGTACGTTACATTATAAGAACTATGTCATGGACTACTACGGTTCCTGGAAGCGTGAGGATCAGCTTTACTCCTTTATTCAGCTGCAGGACAATGGACAACCGGAGGATATCGATAACTTCATCGCCATTCAACGTGCGGAGCAGGCTTATTTGGCAGGTGAGTATGGGATCGGTATAAAGTGGGTCAGACAAGCACGTACGAATGAGCTTGAACAAGACTGGATTCGCAATCGAAGATTGCGGGTTTATGAGGCTCTGCTCGCAGCGGAATTGGTTCGATCTACCGATGGCAAGCAAAGAGAAGAATATAAACGGATGGTGGTGCGATGCGCGAAGAGGATGCAGAGCTGGCAAGGCGCATATGGTCTTGAGAGCTCGTCTTATTATCTGGTGCGCGCTGAGGCTAATCGGTTAGCGGGACGTATGGAAAAAGCATTACATGATTATGAGCTTGCTGTGAAAAAGGCAAAGACAGAGGAGCACTGGCTGCTCCAAGGTATTGCTTATGAGAGACAAGCTTATGCTTATCAAGAGAAGGGATTCGAATCTGGCTTTATGATTTCATTGGTTGATGCCTGGAATGCCTATCGGAAGTGGGGAGCCGAGGCCAAGGCGGCGGCACTCCTGAGCGAACACCCGCAATTGATGGTCAGGCATTCCTCTGAAGCTAGCGTTAACGGGATTGCTTCTGGACCGGAAGTGACACCCCACTTGCCTTCCAATGAACAAGACCATAGGCATGTAATGACGATGGGACATGCTCAAGATGCCTGGAAATGGCTGGATAAACTTACATACAACGATCCATCTATTCGTAACTTGAACAAATTGCTCGACATGATTCAACAGCAGACGGGTGCAGAGAGAGGGCTTCTCCTGCAGCTTGATGATGATCAATATGAACTGATTGCCGCAACAGAAGCAATAATAGAGGATGGCACCCCGCTGGAATCGCTAGCAGCATTGCCGATCCTTCGCTATGTGAATCGAACACATGAGACGATATTACTCGCACATGCCGGCACTAGTCGTTATAAATCGGATGTCCATATACAAGCACATGGCGTGAAGTCACTTCTATGTATGACCGTGAGGCTGCAAGCTGAATCAAGGCATTGGCTGCTCTACCTGGAAAGTCGCAGCATATCTGAGGTGTTCTCCAATCGTACGATTGACATGATCCAACTCTTGATTACAAGATTCGCTTACTTACAGTTTATTAGTGAATCAAAGCTGACAGGGGAATCTGTTGAAGTATCCCGCGAAGCGAAGCTCATGCGGGCTACAACCAAGATGCAAGGTGAACTGGTGGAATCATTAACGAGTCGTGAATTAGAGGTTCTACAATTACTCAGCACGGGGTTATCCAATCGCGATATAGCAAAGCAATTATTCGTAAGTGAATCCACGATAAAGACCCATGTGTCTAATGTTTATGGAAAACTCGGTGTCAAACGTCGGACTCAGGCAGTGAAACGCGCGGAGGAGCTTGATTTACTATAATGCATGCTAAGTAGAGATACATTCATGATATAATAGGAAATTGAGGTGTAAACAACTAGCTATAAGAGGTGAACGCATGGAATTTATACAAACACAACTACTAGAGCTCGGTGTGCATCCAGACTATGTAGATAAGTTGGCTGCGGCTGTCATGATCGTATTTGTTATCCTGCTCAGCATGGTGGCTAACTTCATCGCGAAGAAGATTGTGCTGCGAATTATCACGAGGCTTGTCAAGCGGAACAAATTTCACTGGGATGATATCTTGTTAGAGCGGAAGGTGTTCCAGCGATTATCGCATATTGTGCCCGTTATTATCATCTACTCCTTCTCCACGGCTTTCCCTGATTATCAGGAATGGATTGAACGGGGAGCGATCGTCTATTTCATCGTGATTGCGATAGTCGTCGTGAATACGAGTCTGAATGCGGCAGATGAAATCTATCGAACCTATGAGATTTCTAAGGTGAAGCCAATTAAGGGCTTTATCCAGGTCATTAAGATTGTAGTCGGCACGATCGGGGTCATCCTGGTTATCGCGGAATTGATCGGGCAGAGTCCGCTCATTCTGCTAAGCGGGCTGGGCGCGCTGTCAGCCGTTCTGCTCATCGTCTTCAAGGACTCCCTGCTCGGCCTGGTGGCCGGTATTCAGCTGACCTCCAACGACATGTTGCGCGTAGGGGACTGGGTCGAGATGCCCAAGTATAACGCGGACGGCGATGTCATCGATATCTCGCTGAATACCGTGAAGATCCTAAATTTCGATAAAACAATTACGACGGTCCCTGCGTATGCCTTTATATCCGATTCGTATAAGAATTGGAGGGGCATGAATATCGCAGGTGGGCGGCGGATTAAGCGCTCCGTCTATATCGATACCAGCAGCATTGCATTCTGCACGCCAGAGCAAATTCGAGATTATCAGAAGGTTCATTACCTGACCGATTATATCATCGAACGACAGCAGGAAATTGACACCTACAATGAACAGCATCAGATTGACCGTTCGAGTAAGGTCAACGGCAGACAGATGACCAATATTGGCGTATTCCGCGCCTATATGTTGAATTATCTGAAGCAGCATCCTAAGATCCACCAAGACATGACCCTGATCGTCAGACAGCTGGCCCCGGGCGAATATGGCCTGCCGCTAGAGATTTATGCCTTCACGAATGATACGAACTGGGTCGTGTACGAATCCATACAATCCGATATCTTCGATCATATTATGGCGGTCGCGCCGGAGTTCGGACTGCGGGTATTCCAGAACCCTACAGGAAACGATCTACGGACAGCTATCGGCGATCGAGTTAACGCCTAAACAACAAGACAGCTCATTCTGTATAGGAATGAGCTGTCTTGTTGTGCTGTTGTATTGTAGGCTGCGAGCTGATAACTGAAAACCCCGTCCGCGTACCTGCACTAGAAAACAAAAAAGAGCAGCTAAGCGGCTCTAATCGATGTAGGAATATGTATGTACGTCGCAAGATGCTGGAAGTAAGAATGGCGGAGCCGACGGGATTCGAACCCGCGGTCTCCTGCGTGACAGGCAGGCATGTTAGGCCTCTACACCACGGCTCCGTGTCAAACTTGGCAATTTCTGCAGTACACCAGATATCTTAGCATGCCATGCATTGTCTTGACAAGCTATGATAGGATTGATTTAATACTCTCTTAAGAGGAGCTGACGGCATGAACAAGCAACAGGAGAAAATCAAGCTAGGCATTATAGGATTAGATACATCTCATGTAATCGCGTTCACTGAGCTGCTGACGGATGCTGAGCATCCATATCATGTGGCGGGCGCGGTTGTAACAGTGGCTTACCCAGGCGGGTCGCCAGACTTCGAGCTAAGTATCTCACGTGTGGATGGCTTTACCTCGAAGCTGCGTGATACGTATCAGGTGCAGATTGTGGATGCGCCGGAGGCTGTGGCGGAGCGGTGTGACGCGATTCTGTTGGAATCAGCAGACGGTCGGGTTCATCTAGAGCAATTCAAGCGTATCGCTCCTTATGGGAAGCCGGTATTCATCGATAAGCCGCTGGCGGTTACCTCGACTGATGCGCGGGAGATCTATGCGATAGCGGAACAGTACAACATTCCCGTAATGAGCGCTTCATCTCTTCGCTATGCTGAAGGCTTCGTAGAGAAGCTGAGCAATAGGAACAAGGGGCCTGTGATCGGGATGGATGTGTACGGACCCATGGCAATTCAGCCGACTCAGCCTGGCTTATTCTGGTATGGCATCCATACGGCAGAGATGCTGATTGCAGCGCTCGGTCCGCATTGTGTTCATGTAAGCGCAGTGACCACAGACCAGCATGATCTGATCGTCGGGACATGGGCTGACGGACGGGTCGGCACTCTGCGCGGCAATCGCAGCGGCAACCAGGAATTCGGAGCGGTCATTCATCGGGAGCAGGGCAGTCAGCATGTTGATGTACAGGCGCATCCCAAATCCTACTACGCTAGTCTGCTGGAGCGGATCATGGAGATGTTCCGAACCGGTCAGCCGCAGATCCCAGCAGAAGAGACGCTCGCGATTATTCGATTTATTGAAGCGGCTAATACGAGCAGAGAGACCGGTCAAGTTGTCTCATTGTAATTAGGAGATAGGCTTTCCGCAAATCTAGAAGAGACAGCGTACACCCTGTAGCTTAAGGGAGACAATCGACATAAGAACGGGCAACCTAATCGTGAAATTAGGTTGCCCGTTTATGTCGTGATGTACATTCACACATTCACTAAAGGCAGATAATGCTCCATAATCTTCAAGTGCTCAGCCAGCAGAAAGCCTAGCATGCCGAGTTCGAATGATCCGGCAGTGAAAAGCGTTGACCGGAATCGAAGCTCTCCGTCCTCATCGTCCATCTCGAAGCTGCCATAAGTCAGATCGTAATTCTGACTCATCAGGAGTGCTGCGAGCTCCTCGCGGCGCTGAGCCGGAATGGCGATTGGGAAGACTGAGTAGATGGCGCAGAATTGATCGTCCTCATTGATGCGGATCAGGGATATCCAGCTGCCGGCTTGACTGTTGAAGCGCAGTCGTAACAATTCCGCATCCAACTGTTCAAATTTGAGTTCCTTCGCCTGAAGGTAAGTCGCAATCTGATCACCCAGCGAGCCTGAAGCGGCACCTGGTGAGGCTTGAGCGAGGCCTGACGATTGCCCCTCTGCAGCACCTGAGACTTGTCCGAGCTCTGTTGGATCTGTCTCGGTTAGCTGCCTGCTCCAATTCGTGCGGAGGCTGACGGTTAAGGATGCGATCTCTGCACCGCCTGGCCCTGTAAGCTCAACCGCTAATTGTTCCGGCAGCTTTACAGCCTGCTTCAATTCGAGAGCCATCCAACATTCCGTATAAGTAACCGGGGGCGGGAGAGCTTTAACGGTTACAGAATCATCCGTCGAATCTGACGCAACGGTGACCGGCAGCAGCGCGTCGAACACATCCTCGGCATCTAGTCCGAGTGCTGCATAGCGACGGGAGAGGCTTGGACGCAGCATGGCTCGCGCTACTACAGGCTGGTCTCCGTCGAAGGCTGCCTCAGTTACGATAGCGCTGGAGAAGAGATGGAACCATTCCTCATCCACAGCTTGAATTGCGGTGACACCGTCTATCTCGAACAGCAATTCACATAGGCAGGCCTCGTCAGAAGCTTCGAATGTAATTTGCTTCACCGTGGCAGGGACCGCTTCGCCTGACAATGTCTTGAATCGCGTCGGTAGATCGGTCTTAATGCTCGATTGCTGAGTCATACGCAACTGACACCTCCTCTTCTATGCCTTGCGATATTCCTTATCGAAGCCCAGGAATCCTGTGCTCGTCAAGCCGTATGTCCCGTCCTCTCCCTTACCGAGGCCCAGCTTGAGCAGGCGGCTGGACTTCTCCACGCCGACCTTGACCACCTCGGCATCCACCTCGAAGGACTTCGTATTCTTCACCTCGAAGGCGATCTCCCACTGATCCGGATTGCCGTCCTTGTCCCACTCCTTGGTGAAGCTGATTGTGCCGTCTAGTGTGCTGGACAATAGAATCTTATTGGCCTTCTCTATCGCGCTGACGCTCTTCTCACCAGTCAGCAGCTCGCGGATCGTGTCGTTCACGGTCTCATCGCCTTGAATCTTCTCGGCTAATGAAGCGCCGACTGATTCGAACTCGGGAATCGTCATCATAATGCTGGTGCCTAGGTCCATTCCGGATCCCAGCGCCTTGCTGCCGAATTCCTTGTCGCTCTGCAGCTTGCTCTTGATGAGACCAACGACATTCTTACCAGCGCCTACAGCAGGGGTGACGATCTTGGACATCATCTTAGCCCAGTCTGCACCCTCTTCGCCAAATTCGAAAGGAATGGACGCTGTGCCGCCAATCTCCAACTCACGGAGCCTGCCGTTCAGAATTGTACCGGCACCCTCCAGCTCGAAGCCGACGGCATTATCGCCGAGCTTCACTTCAGCGCTTGCTGCAGCCTCGATAATATGCTTGTTAGCGCCGAATCCGAGAGACTCTGCCTTCTCCTTCAATCGGTCGAAATTGGTGGTATCGCCTACGCCTTCCCTGGATTGCTCCTCCAAGGTTTCCTTATCGTAATGCGTTAACCGCTTATACCCGATCTCTCCTCCAAGCTCGGCGACGCCTGCGTTAATATCAGCCGCAAGCTTCGTGATCAGGCCTACGTCTACATAGTTGTCGCCTTGCATATGCGTCTGCTCGACCATGGCCGCCCATAGTTCGGCCTCATCGGTCTTGCTCATGCCGGACTTGCCGCCGTGACCCCAGAGTGTCTCCGCGGCCTTGTTAGACAGCTTCCGAATCTGCCTGTAAATCCCGTATGAGAGCAGCTTCGTGACGCCATTGGCGTCCTTGGCCTGACTCTCAAGATACAGCCCTGCGCGGAAGTTCGCATCGAAGCCCCAGGTCGTAAACCCGGCGCCGAATGTGAATTGCGCGTTAACGGTCAGCTCATCCGGTTCCCGCTCGGCTTCAGCGCCCAATGCGAACAGAACATAAGCGCCGGATTGCGCAATCGGAATCTTCAGTTCGAACTCGAAGGCGGCGGAATCGCCCGGATTCGGGGCAGCCGTGTTCATAATCAGACCAACCTTGGACATGCCCTTGTCCATCGTGTCGGATTCGATGACGTACTTAATAGCCTTCGTTCCGATCTCATCCTGCTTGACTTGCTCTTGCACGCCTTGCTTAAGCTCCAGCTGCTTGCCGATATCCGGTCCAGTGTTCGCTTCCTTATCACCCTTGGTGATCTTGCGGGCTTCCTTGACAGCGACCGTCTGTTTCATCTTAAGGAGCTCAATCGCCTTGATCTTCGCTGCGTTCCGAGCGGCAGCTTCGATCTTCTTCGGGTCTGCCCCTTGCGTTCTGGCTACATCATAAGCGGAGGATTGCGCGGCAGTCTTGAGCGCCTTCAGCGTCGCTTCAAGCGGCAGTACACGCTTGGTAATTGCGATCGCCTCGTTCTCCATCGTCTTGTTGACCGACTCCTTGGACGTGGCGTAGGCCTCTGATTTAGCGAGCATGCCATAATATCGCTTCCCCGCATTCCCCTTGGAGGCGGTGAGCGCATTCGCATCTAGCTGCGCGTCAATGTCTTCATTGGCCTGCGTTCTAGCGGCTTGCTTCATCTTGTCCCGGAATCGATTCAGCTCGTCCGAACGTCTCCACTGGCCGCGCCCAACGCCTAGCTTCATAAGCACAGCCTGCTTGATCGGGTCGAACAGCTTATTGTCGTAGACCGTTGTAATGACCCCGTCCTTCACGAGATCCTGATCCATATCATGGCGCTGCTGGACCTCGCTTATACCCGCATCCTTGAGCAGTTCGCTGCTGTCTACCGAGCTGTTGAGCAGCTTGTCGTTCTGCTGGATCATCTTGGTCAGCGAGGCCTTCATCTCCTGAGTAAGTGTCAGCAATTGCGCATCTGCATTAGACCGCCCACGCTTAATCGCCTGCTTCTGTGCTTCGGCGACCTGCTTCTGCAGCGGCGTTTTCAGATTGGGTGACACGCTCTCCCAGCCAGCTGCGGCATCATTCTGGAGCTTCTGCTTCTGCTCGCTGCTAACGGATGCCGACACGACTTCTCTCGTGTAATCCCGCAGCGCAGCGCCGATAACGCCGGCCTTCTCGACATGCTCCTGCGCATATCGCTTAGCGTCGGCTTTCTCTTCATCCGTCACGCCGTCCACACCGTCGATATTCGCCTCAACCTTGGCAGTCGCTGCTCGCTTAAGCTCTTCGCGAAGCGCGAGGGCAGCCTTATCGGAGTTCAGGAAGCGCTGAATCTGCGAGTCGGCCTCCGCAATGATGTATTGATGTAGCTGTTGCGCGATCAGTGGGGTGTGGTTGTCGCGTTCTTGCTCGAGCTCCTGCTTGCGCTGATCGATTGGCGATACCTGTTGCTCTAGTAGATTCTGCTTACCGCCCGAGCGTTGAAGCTTAGGCTTGCCAGAATCCTTGTCCGGTTCCTTGCCAGAATCCTTGTCGGAGCGGTCTGGTGACTTGCTCTCTATCGGATCCTTGGGTTTCACCTGATCCTTGGGTTTACTTCTGCTAAGCAGCCTTGAGAACAACGCGAATCCCCCTCGTTGGAAATTTATAGCCTAATTATACATGACAGATGACGAAATGTGCGTACTTATGTAGAAAAAAAGAGAAAAGCTGTGACTTTTGTAGTATCATAGTTTTGGATAATACTTGAATCCATTTGAAATTGATTGAAATGAAAACTTGAACGGAAACGGGATAAGGTGGAGCTGCATGTGTTAGCCAAGGTTCAGACATTATTCAACCTCAGATACGAGGACCGCCGGAAGGTTTGGATCATGGGTTCGGTATTCTTCCTAGCGGGCATTTCGGAGATGATGAATTACACCTCCTTCATGGCGATGTTCAATAGTCGAGTTGGTACGCAGTATCTGCCGATGATGTATCTGGTAGAGGCTTTCCTGCTCCCGCTCGAGGGCTGGGCGCTGTCCTACCTGTCCCAACGTCTAACCAAGCCACGTTTCATGGTGACCTTATACCTGCTATTCCTATCCATTGTATTGATCAATGGCTTCGTCCTACTAACCTATCGCATGTTCGAGCTCAGCTGGCTCGGCTTCTATATCATTCTGTTCCTAGGCTCCAACTTCGTCATCAGACAGCAGACCTTGCTGATGTGGGCGACGGCCTTCGACCTGTGTCCGACCCAACAAGCGAAGCGTCTTATGCCGATATTCGTGCTAGCTGCCATATTCGGCGGCATCATTGCAGGTGTTCTGTCCAATCTATTAGCGCCACTAATAGGGCCGGAGCTGCTCTATCTCCTAGCTGCTGGCTTCTTGCTAGCGGGTTTGCCGAATTTCCTCCGCTCGCTTAAGCAGTACCTCATCCCCCTAACCTTCAAGCTGGGAGAAGAGACCGAGGAAGCCGGTGGACAGTCCTCGTCCTATTATCTGAAGAAAGCACTGCGCTCACCGTTCCTACTCACCGTTATAGGGATTATGACGTTGATGCCGGCCGTCTACTTCCTCATGGAATATCAATACTTCACATCGGCGCAAGCCGTATTCAAGACCGAGGCAGAGCTGACGGCGTTCTACGGATTAATGGTCATCATTCTGTTCTGCGCGGCCTTCCTGCTGCAGCTATTTGCGGCGAAGCTGATCGACTGGCTCGGTGCCAGCAACACGATTCTTGCGATCTCGCTCGTTTTCCTCGGCTGCTTCGCCCTCGTCAGTGTATTCATCGACAGTGATTCTGCGCTGCTAGTGGTTTCATTTGGATACTGTTTAACCTACCTGTTATTGTATTATTTTGCGGAACCGAGCTATCAATTCTTCTTCAAAATGTTCCCTATCAAGCATCGTGACGGCTATCGATATACGGTGCAAGGGATTGCTGCTTCAGCGGGCATTCTACTAGGCTCGGGCGTCTCCATGCTGCATTCGGGAGCGGGGATGTCGCTGACCTGGCAAGCGATCATCGGCACGATTATGACCGGTATACTATTCATTCTATCGTGGGCAGATCGGCACCTCTATATCAAGGAGCTTGTCAAGTATATACAGATCAGCTCCGCATCCGTGAAGGACTTCATGAGCGAGTTCCTCGAATCGATGAAGCATGATCGTGTCAGACGAACATTGATCGAGCAGCTGAGTCATTCGGACGAGACGGTGCAGCTGCTTACCCTGGAGCTATTCGCCGGTAATCCGGATCCGCAGGCAACAGAGCCGTTGCTCCGCTACGCAGAGCAGCATAGCGGCTGGCTGCGCGCACACGCGCTGGAAGCCATTCCGCTAATCAGCTGGCGGACGATCCCGGCCGAGCGGCTGGAGCCGTTCCTGCAGGATGTGGATGCGGCGGTGCGTGTTATCGCATTCCGGAGGCTGCTGTCTGCTGGTCGTCCGGAAGCCGATACAGCGCATTGGCTCTCGACCGCTCGGGCGGATGCGAGCATGGAGGTGCGGGCTGAGGCGCTCGGTGTTATGGAGGAATCCGAGGCGCTCGAGACGGAGCTGCGACAGTGGATTGGCGCGCGCGATGCAGGGTCTGTGCTGGCTTGCCAGATCGTCGGCGAACGTAAGCTGAAGGCGTTGTACATGGATGTGATGATGTGTCTGCTCGAGCCGATTCCTGTACTGCGTAATGCTGCTGTTCGAGCGCTCGGATGCATCGGGGATCTAGAGACCGCGACGAGTCTCGGCGAGCTCCTCATCGGTGCGGACTTGGAGCTGCGGGCGGCGCTCGAGCAGGCATTGATCGATATTGGATCTGCAGGTATGCCGGAATTAACGCGATTCATGTCCTCTTATAATGATGAAGTGTGGCGGGCAGCGGTTACCGCAATGAACGCGATTGCTTCGGATAAAGAGATACATGATATTATTGTGCCTTCCTGCGTGAATAAGCTGCGTGAGCTCAGTGCCAATAAGGCCTACGTAGCCAGCATCGAGGCGATGGGACAAGAGCAGTGGTCTGAGCTTGCGCGTATGAGGAGCGAAGAACTGACGAAGCTGCTGCTCAATACGATCTGGACGGTCATGATTCGCTTCGGGGATGAGCGAGCCATCCCGCAATTACGGATGGCACTCGAAGGTGATGAAGAGGAGGTGCGCGATAACGGACTGGAGATTCTCTCAGAGGGACTGGGGAATGTCAAGCTATCGGCTGCGCTGTTCGACTTTTATCAGAATAAGGATCAGGAATCGCATGTGCTGCATCGATCCGTAGAGCTGGACCAACAAGCTGTGGAACAATCGCAGGAGGTTGTGACAGATCCATGGCTGCAAGCGATCGCCATTAAGGCCGGAGCGGCGGAAGGAGCGAGTGTGTTGGTGAATAACTGGGTGTATCTAAGCGCGCTGGATAAGATTGTACTGCTGAAGCAGGTGCCGCTCTTCCATGATATCTCCATTGAGGAGCTGGGCCGGATTGCCAGCATCGCCGGTGAACGTGTCTATGAGGAAGGGGAGTTCCTGATGAAGCAGGATGAACTCACGGAATCGATGTTCGTTGTGATAGAGGGACATGTGGAGATCAGCGGCAGGAATGAGAATGGGACTGTGGGGACAATTGGCGTGCTCGGAGCTATGCAGTCCATCGGCGAAGCGGGACTGTTCGATGAGCGTCCCTCGCATATCTCTGCACAAGCCATCTTCGATTCGGCACGCGTGCTGGAGATTGAGAGCAAGGAGGCTGCGCGGTTAGTGCGGCTATACCCAGACATCGGCGTCGGATTGTTGCGCGCGATCGGCACTCGTCTGCGCGCGATGGAGCATATGGTGCTGAAGATGGGATAAGGCATCGTAACAGGGAGGGAACGCATTGGAACATGTGCATATGGAATTGTCGCCTAATATAGCGGAGTGGCAGAGATTGAGCGCCTGCATCCGGGCATTCTGCGATCATCATATTCTGACGGAGTCCATCCAGCACGATCTGCAGCTGGTGTGTGAGGAATGGTTCATCAATATCGTCAATCATGGTTACTTGGAGAGCGGGCTGGATGTAATGACCGCTGAGCCCATTACGGCTGAGCTAAGGCTTCATGAGGACCAAGAGATCGTTGTGCGATTCACGGATGCAGCGGGGCCGTTTAATCCGCTCGAGCATCATGCTCCCGATGTGTCTCTGGGCGCTGAAGAACGTCAGATTGGAGGCCTCGGCATCTACCTGATTAAACAGAAGATGGATATCTGTTCCTATGAATGGACAGAAGGCCGGAATCGATTCACATTGCGTATGAAGATCAGGAGGGGATAAGGTTGGAGATTCAAGTAGAAGAGGTAGGGGAGAAGCGGATCATTCGCTTGATCGGTCGGTTGGATGGTACTTCGATGCAGCAAGCCGAGGATGTCTTCATTCAGTTGGCAAGTAGTGGAATTACGCATTTCATCTATGATCTCAGTCGATTGGATTATATTAGCAGCGCGGGTCTGCGTGTGATGCTCTTATCGGTGAAGAAGACGAGGGCCGCAGGAGGGAAACTGGCCTTGTACGGATTGATCGACAATGTAAGTGAAATCTTCCGCATCTCCGGCTTCTCGACCATCTTCACGATTGTCGATTCAGAAGCAGAGGCGCTGGCGTACGTATCCTAAGAAGCAGTTCAAGAGTTTGTAGAGAAAGCGGAAGGTGAAACAGGTGACAGCCGAAATCACGATTGGAATTCTAGTTATTGCTCTCTTGCTGCTGCTTGAGGTCATGCGTAGAATCTGGATGGTCCAGCGGAGGACGACCGAGATATTCAATATCGGTCTGCGTCTGAATTCCACATTGCAGCGTAAGGAACTGCTTAGAATCATCATGGAGGCAGCGTCTAAGGCACTGCAAGCGGAGGCTTCAGGCATTATTCTGATTGATGAGGAGACAGGTGAGCTTTATTTTGAAGTGGCAACGGGGGATAAGAAGGATGCAGTGAAGGAGGTGCGGCTGAAGGCGGGAGAGGGAATCGCTGGTTGGGTCGCTAACACCGGACAATCCGTTCGAATTGCGGATGCAAGTCGAGATGCACGCTGGTCGAACCGCGTATCCGACCGAGTGAACATGCAAACCCGCAATATGCTGTGCGTACCTGTCCGTTCGAATGGCAAGACATTGGGTGTCCTTCAGGTAATCAACAAACGAGGTACACGCCCCTTCACCAAGCAGGATCTGCGCTTCCTTGAGATGATCGCGTCTCCCACGGCGATCGCGCTGGAGAACATGCTGCTGTATGAGGCGCTCGTCAAGTCGATGGAGACACTACGTGTGACGACAGCAGCCAAGGAACGGATGGAGAGCGAGCTGAAGATAGCGAGTGATATTCAGCAAAGCTTCCTGCCGGGAGAGGCGCTTCAAACGGGCAGCGCAGCGCTGCGAGCGAGATTGATTCCCGCGAGGGAGGTTGGCGGCGACTTCTATTACTTCAAGGAGCTTAGCGAGCATCAATTGCTAATCTGTCTCGGTGATGTATCGGATAAGGGGATGCCTGCAGCGTTGTTCATGTCTGGTCTGATGATCTGGATCCAAGCCAAGGCGAATGCAATGCGGACTCCTGCTGGAATCATGAAAGCGATTAATCAGGAGGTCAGTACAGAGGACTCGACCATGTTCGCTACGATCTTCTTAGGCATTCTGGATACAAGGACAGGATGTCTACAATATTGCGACGGCGGACATTGTACGGCATTCGTGCACGGGCCCCGCGGGGTGCGTGCTCTGCAGGGATCGAAGCATCTGCCGATTGGGATCTTCGAGGACGAGGAGTACGAGGACAGCGAGACATACTTACAAGAAGGCGAGTCACTGGTGCTCTACACCGATGGCATTACGGAAGCAGAGAACAGTCGAGGACAATGGTTTGCTGATGACCGTCTGCGTACGGCGCTGGCACAATGCGCAGCGCTGTCTCCTAAGGAGACGATGGACCACTTGTTGGCAGGCGTACTGTCCTTCATGGACGGACACCCACAGACAGATGATATTGCCATTATGGTGATGCAATACACCGAGTAATGTATCAATTTCACAAATAACTTTGCAGAAAATGAAACTTGAGAAGAGAAAATGGCGAAATAGGTAAAATGATGGTTGCGCTTTAGGCAATATAATGCAAGAATTAATTCAGAAAGTAGTCAAGGAGTGCACTGATGACCGGCTCAATCGAGGCGTATGAACATCCGATCGAACATCTAACCGATGAATTGAAGAGACTGGATATTATATTGGAGCAAGAGTTGCTTCAGATGAATGTGGAGCCTTCTGAAGCTGAGCCATTCAATGAGATTCCTGGACTGTTCATCAGCGCGTCAGAAGCTAAATCGCTAATGACCGACACCATTAACTCCCCTACCTATACCTATGAGCAGGAGCAGCGTCTCGCCCAAATTTCGCAATTGATCAGCGATCGACTCCAGCTTGCAGCGCAACTGGGGCGTCAATTACCAATTGTGGATGCTAGGAGGCGCTTACATCTTAGCGAGATGGAGTATCGCGCGCTGATCGTTGCGCTTGCACCGCATGTCAGCCGCCGCTATGTGAAGCTGTACGGCCATCTGCAGGATGACATTGGCAACGGTCTGTTGACTGTGGATCTACTGCTCCGATTATGCTGTGAGACACCAGAAGAACGAAGACAGCTCCTGGATCGGTTGATAGACCCGACCAGTCTGTTCCGATCCTTGTTACATGGACGTGGTGGCAGCGGTTCAGCTTATGCGCATTCCGCATCGCTCCTCACGCAGCAGGTGCAGCTGCGTGGACGGCTCACGCACTATCTGCTTGGTATGAATTGGCGTTATGACGGCCCGCTTGGGCACTGCCAGCTGTATACGGTAGAGTCCAATCGCAGGTTGCTTCAGGATTCGGGTGAGGGGAGACTACACGAACAGATTGCGGCTCATTGTCGGCAGACGCGTGAGGATTCTGGACTGATTCTGTGGTTGTTGCGCGGTCCTGCAGGATCTGGTAAGACATACCAAGCCAGGCTAGCCTGCGCTAGCTTGGACAAGGCGCTGCTGGAATGGGACATCTCCCATGCGCCGGAAGAAGAACAGGCTTTTCATGAAGCTGTTGATGGGTTGCTGCTGGAGGCATCGCTCCAAGATGCCATACCGGCAATCGATCATTTGCATACATTGCAATTACCATTGACGCGGACTACAGGCACAGACAGAAGGCAGGAATGGTTAATGGGACGGCTTGCCGCTTATCATGGGCATATCTTCATATTCAGTGAGGAGGAATTTAAACCGATACGACCATCACCTGAATGTATCCTGATTGACATCCCGCTGCCGATTCCCGACATTGGCGAGCGCAGAAGGCTGTGGCAGACACTAGCTGGCGAGTCACTGCGTTTGAATGCCGGCGAGTCCGATGCACTGGCGGGAAAGTTCTTGTTCACCCCTGGTCAGATCGCGGCCAGCGTGGAAGAGGCGCGCAAGCTAGCCGACTGGCGCCTGCTGCTGAGCGAAGGCGATGAAGAACCAATGTCTGCCTCGCGGCTCCTGCATCAGGCAGCGTATCAATTGATCAACCATCGCTTGCAGGATAAGGCCGTTAAGCTAGAACCGAAATTCGAATGGACGGATTTGATCCTGCCGACTGAGACGCTTCAGCTGCTGCGGCAAGCTAGCAATCGTGTACGGGACCAACATAAGGTTATGCATAGCTGGGGATTCGAGCGGAAGCTACCCTACGGTCGAGGCATCAGCATGCTGTTCACCGGGCCGCCGGGTACAGGCAAGACCATGTCTGCCATGGTGATGGCCAGAGAGATGGGGGCTGAGCTGTACCGCATTGATCTGTCCAGAGTAGTGAGCAAATACATAGGCGAGACAGAGAAGAATCTGAGTGATATTTTCGATCAGGCTAGGCAGAGCGGTGCGATTCTGTTCTTCGATGAGGCCGACGCACTGTTCGGCAAGCGCTCAGAGGTCAAGGACTCCCATGATAAGTATGCGAATATGGAAACCGCTTACCTCTTGCAGAAGATGGAGGAATATGACGGACTGACCATTCTGGCGACGAACTTCGCGCAGAATCTGGATGATGCATTCACTAGACGAATTCAATTCATCGTCAAGTACCCATTCCCGGATGCCGCGCAGCGGGAGCAGCTGTGGCGCGGCGCCTTCCCACGTGAGACACCTGTCGACGAGCTGGATTATACCTTCCTCTCGCGGAGCTTCGAGCTCTCAGGCGGATCGATTAAGAATGTCGTGCTCACTGCAGCTTATCTGGCTGCTCGCGAGGGCGATTCGGTCGGGATGAAGCATCTGATCGAAGGCATCATTCAGGAGTACAAGAAGTCGGGCAAGGTACTGCTCAAGGATCGAATGGGTCCATACGCCGACTATTGGAAGGGTTGAACACTAGTGGCTGATTACACGGTAATTACAGACATTGGATTATCGCTGGTCAAGGTGCTGCGTGAAGCACTCGTACCAGAGCTGATTGCTCATCCGGACGGTGTAGGATTAGCCCACCCGCATGACAAGGGCGATATGAATCTGAGTCTGTACTTATATGAGATTAAGGAGAATACGGATTTCCGCAGTAATGATCTCATTGATCAAGGAGATTCACTGCGGTACCCGCCTATTGCGCTCGACCTGTCCTATTTAATCACCGCTCACTCCGCCTCAGATGTGCTGACGCGAGCGATTGATGAGCATCGGATTATGGGTAAGACGCTGCAGACACTGCATGATCACAATACCTTGAGAGGGGATGATCTAGTCGGTTCCCTGGCCGGCACGGACGGCGTGTTCCGCATTGTGAAGGAGGATATTCCGCTGGATACGGCGATCAGTCTTTTTCCGGATGTGCCTTACAAGCTCTCCTTCAATTACAGAATTGGCCCAGTCTATGTGGATTCCAACCGCTCCAAGCCAGCTGCTCGCGTGCGTGAACGCCATGTGAAGCTGAACCAGAAGTAGCGTGTGAGGAAGGTCGCAGACAGTAGAAATTCCATGTATGTCGCATCGATCAATCGCTAGCGCGAGATGATCTTGCATATTCCAAACCCCGAAAGGAGGAACCGAATTCAGCAGTCTGCCGTCGGTAGATGCGGCTGCTTGGAATATCGGGTAATCAAAATGGCCGAATATCTATCACCAGGTGTTTACGTTGAGGAATTTGACAGTGCGGGGCAACCACTTGCAGGCGTAAGCACAAGTACGGCAGGCTTCATCGGAGTCGCGGAGCGCGGTCCGGTCGAAGGCTTGCCAGTACTAGTTACGAGTATGAATGACTTTAAGAGGAACTATGGGGGCTATCTATCAGACAATCAATTCGGTGTCTATCGCTATCTAGCCTATGCGGTGGATCAATTCTTCGTGAATGGCGGTTCACGCGCTTATATTATGCGCGTCGCGCCTTCGGATGCAGCTGTGGCTTCCAGCAAGGGGGACTTCTTCACTGCGACAGCGAAGAATCCCGGTGCTTGGGGCAATGCAGTCGAATTGTTCGCAGAGCCGTCAAGTAAGGCCAAGACACAAATCTACGAGGATCTTGGCGGCGGCAAGTATCGCGTGAAGAACTCGTCGGGCTTCAATGAAGGAGACGCTGTTACATTCAGTAATGGCGAGGAGAAGACTACAAGCAAGGTTGTCGCCGCTCGTGATAACATCATTGAGCTTGAGAACGCGCTGGAAGGCGATGTGGTGGATAACGGCTTACTGCCTGTGAAGGTGCTGTCCACATCCGAATTCACGCTGCATGTCGTATACGGCGATGAAGTAGAAACGTATGAGAATGTCTCCTTCAATGTGAGTGCCGCTAACCATGTGAGCAAGGCTGCGTCACGCTCGTCGCTGGTCACGATTGAAGCAGCTGATGCTGCTGATGTTGCAGCGCTGTTCAGCGAGGGTAATAAGTACGCAACTTCTCTGTCTGGTGGTTCGGACGGCTCGCAGGGCGGGATCAGCCCGTCTAATTATGTCGGTGAGGATAATGGACCTGGCAAGCGTACAGGGATCCAAGCCTTCGTTGACAATGATCAAGTCAGCATCATGTCGGTGCCTGGCATTACCGATCCGAATGTTCAGCTCGCGCTAGTCGCGCATTGCGAGAATTTGGGCAGTCGCTTCGCGATCCTGGATATTCCCAGAGACAAGACCAAGGTGCCGGATGTGCTCTCGCATCGCGACATCTTCGACTCCAGCTATGCGGCAATGTACAACCCATGGCTGCAGGTGTTCGATCCGCTCGAGAAGCGTAACATCTTCGTACCGCCATCCGGCTCGGTTGCCGGCGTATATGCGCGCAGCGACAGCTCGCGTGGTGTAGAGAAGGCGCCAGCCAATGAAGTGGTTCGCGGCGTAACTGGGCTCGATGTTCAGTATAACAAGGGCGAGCAGGATATTCTGAATCCGAAGGGCGTCAACTTAATTCGTACCTTCTCTGGACAAGGCATCCGCATCTGGGGGGCAAGAACTACCTCCTCGAATGCGTTATGGAAGTATGTGAATGTTCGCCGTCTGTTCATCTTCGTGGAGGAATCCATCAAGGCAGGAACGAACTGGGTCGTATTCGAGCCGAACGATGAGCGTCTGTGGGCGCGCGTCCATCGTACGATCGATGCCTTCCTGACTCGTGTATGGCGCGGCGGGGCCTTGCAGGGCTCGTCACCGGGAGAGGCCTTCTTCATCGATATCAGCAGCAACACGATGACACAAGATGATATCGATAATGGCCGCTTGATCTGTGTAATCGGAATTGCGCCAGTGAAACCAGCTGAGTTCGTCATATTCCGTATTACTCAGAAGACGAACGAGCAATAATCCCTACTAATTTCATTAAGATTCTAATATGACAGGAGAGGAAGAGTAGAAGATGGCAGGCGAACGCAATGATCCATATCGCAAGTTTCGATTCCGTGTAGAGGTGGAAGGTATTGAGCAGGCTGGCTTCAGCGAAGTATCCGGCTTCGACGCATCCTTGGATGTTGTGGAGTACCGGGAAGGCACAGACGTTATCACGCCGCGCAAGCTGCCTGGTCTGGCTAAGTACGGCAACATTACTCTGAAGTGGGGCTCGACAGAATCTATGGATCTATTCGAATGGATCCAGGATTGCATCGTGGAGGGTGCCGTGGAGCGTAAGACAGTAACGATCATCGCAATTAGCGAAGAGGGCGAGGATGTGGCGACTTGGCAGGTTATGGAGGCATGGCCGACCAAGTATACTGCGCCTGATTTCAACGCAACTGCATCCGAAGTGGCGATCGAGCTGCTGGAGCTGGCACATGAAGGCATGCTGAGAACACAGTAAGATAGAGCAGGCGGCAGAGGAACAACGCACAATCGGTTGTTCCTTCGCCGCTGTTCTGAATGTTGGCAGCTTGGTGAGCTGGGAGTCAGCGTTGCAGGCGGCATAGAAGTCATTAGTAAGGTAGAACAGGACTAAACGGGCGTTGCAGATGGAATGGGAGTCAATAGTGAGGATAGATAAGCATGAATACGAGGAGGAGCATCATGTCGTTTAAGACGGAATACGAATTTGAACTGCCCCGCGGCTATGTGGATGAGAACGGCAATCTGCATCGTAAGGGAACGATGCGGCTGGCGACAGCTGCCGATGAGATACTTCCGATGCGTGACCAGCGCGTCCAACAGAATCCGGGCTATCTGACGATTATTCTGCTGGCTCGCGTTATTACGAAGCTGGGTGATCTGCGTGCGATCGACACGAAGACGATTGAACGCTTGTTTACAGCGGACCTGGCATTCTTACAGAACTTCTACCGTGAAGTGAATGAGACGGAGAAGTTGACGGTAAGGGCGATGTGTCCGAAGTGCGAGCATGAGCATGAGGTGGATATTTCTTTTTTGTCCGAGATGGAAGGGGCATAAGTCTGTACCCGGAGGACCGGCTCTACGAGGAGACGGGCTTCATCGCCTATTACTTCCATTGGCCCCATGATGAAATTATGAATCTGGAGCATCGAGAGCGCCGCAGATGGTGTGAAGAGATTTCCAAGATCAATCGCAAGATGAATGATGAGCCGGAGAAGAACAATCCATTCGATGTCTTCAAGAAGAGGTGACAAGCATGAATCACCGAGGTGCTGCGAATAGACCTAATGTAGTAGGCGCTTATCGGTTTATGGTCGAGCTCGACGGAATGCTGGTTGCCGGATTCTCGGAGGTCACGGGCTTAAGCTCTGAGCTGGAGGTAATGGAGGTGGCCGAGGGTGGGCTAAATGCGTATGCGCATCGTCTGCCGGTTCGAGTCAAGCTGCAGCCCATCGTACTCAAGCGCGGGATGACGGTGACCAACGAGCTATGGAATTGGTATGCAGATGTGATGGGCGGCATTGTCGAACGCAAGAGCGGCTCCATCATTCTGTACAATGAGCGGGATCAGGAATTCCGACGATGGAATTTCTATGATGCTTATCCTACGAAGTGGACGGGACCTGATCTGAATGCGGCGTCCAGTGACATTGCTGTTGAGATGATTGAGTTAACACATAATGGCTTTAAGGCGAGGTAACTGTGTACGCGCAACCCTATGCCAGTATCCCGTTCGCTCAGATGAATGGCCTTGCAGGTAACTGGTGCGTGCAGCGTTGGAAAGTGAAGCTGCATGGCGCGTAACGAGGTAACTGTGCTTGATGGAGAGGAGGGGCAGCGCTTGCGATTGATTAGATTGTCTGATGATAAGTTTGCGAAGCGGGTAATGGGCAAGTATGGCTGGTCGATCGGTCAATCCAGCAATCGTCGCGGCCTGTTGATCTATCGAACGGAGCCCAAGCACGGACAGTTCACTTCCACCCCGATGCATATTGATGTACACATACGCAGTATCCGGTCGATGCTGCATATGCATGCGTTGACCATAAACCAGCAGTCCCACCAAGAGCGAGTGGTCGAGCGAACCTCTCGGAATCTGCGTCAGACATGGAGAGAGACGAAGGAACGTGTCATCCTGCAGCCACAAGCAGTGGAACAGTCTGCTCCGCGTACAACGAATAATCGTGAGATGAGTGAGGTAACGCCGTCTAAGTTTGTCAACAGGCAGAAGCAACAAGTCGACCAAACTCAGCTGCATGTCGATTACAATGAAGTGTTCCATAACTACCAGTCGCAACAGGGCGAGCTAACCAGAGACTATGTTTATAACACGATTAATCAAGCAAATTTATGGATTCGAAATCAATCATGGTGGCGATCAATGACTGCAAGGCAGCTGATCGCTCATGCCCTTATAAGCAAGGATAATGCGATACGTCATATGGACGGTAGAGACCATATGCAGAGTAGATCGACACTGGGCAATCAGTATCAGATCGAATGGAAGCGTCAGTCCAATGCGTCAGTCGTTATCGTAAACCGGAAGCAAGCGGCACAGGAACAGCGACTGCTTCGTGATTACGCGCTGATTCAACAGATGCGACAGTTCATTCCTAGCAATCGCGAGCCGCTCGATGCACGCATCAGTCAGCCTCGCGCATCCGATCGATTCGAGTCATCACCACGGATGGAAGACAATCGGCACAGACTTGCCCGGAGCACGGTGAATGGGCAATCTGTATTGTCGCCATCTCCTGACATTGGGCGCCGCACAGTGGCAGTTGTGTCACGCCCGAACATGATAGTCAGCCAGGCGCAAACGTCTACCAATAATCAAGAGCAATGGTATAATCAACCGTCTGTTGATTCAACTCTGCCAATCGGTCCGCGCGTACAGCGTGTGACAGGCGTGCAATCAGGCCTGCCACCGATCTATGCCTATGCATCTCGCAATGGTCAATACTTGTCTAGTTCTCAATCCCAATCGGCATTGCCATCTATGGTTGACAATACCGGTCATACCGCTCCATATCGCAATGCGATCCTGATCCCGAGGAGCGCGCTCATCCATCACAAGCTCCAGGAATCCATACAAACCCGGAGGATGCAGCGACAGAGGAATGAGGGAAGCCAGTCGCCTCCCTCCAGTCAGCGCTCTAACATTGCAGGTGAGAGCGCAGCTATACAGAGGACGGCGCATCATGTTCAGGTGGTTGTGCGACATGGTAATGTGGTGACTCCACGCAGCGCAACCGAGGTGCTTCGCATAGATCAACCAGCACGCAGTCATCCGTCGCCATTGAGCCAATCCCAGCGCAACCATAATGACAGTTATGGTCAGGAGCAGGGGGGCGCTCGATCTGATGGCAGCATGTCAGACAACATGAATGTCCCAATTAGGCAAGCATCGGTTACGCAGGCTCAGCTCCTGAACCAGGTGCTGAGGCATATGCCGTTAATCGAGCCACCGCCTGCGAATATCAGACATATCAGCAACTCGATGCTCCAACGCGCGGATGGACAGGCTGCGGCAAGCCCTGTAGCGGATGCGTTCCGCTGGTCTGCGCACCGCATAACGGGGAATCCGATAAGGATGATTAATCGTACCGCGGGAGTAAGTTCACCGGCAGTTCACAAATCCAACCGAATGGCCCAGCAGCTAAGTCTTGACAGAACGACCGATCAGAGTATGAGTATGCTGGCACAATCTCAACAGATGATTAGGAATGAGCTGTCAGAATCGTCCGCGCCTAGAGCTGCCAGCGTAATCATAACGAGACGGACAGTCGAGGAGAGACGCGCCAGCCTAGATCAATCCGTCCGTCCGTATGATCAGCATCAATCAACAGTTCAGCAACGCATTGTTCAGCAGCATCGATCAGCCGAGCAGCGGCAGCCTGGCTCGCGGCAACAGCTGCTCGTACAGCCGTCCACGGCACCGACCATTCAGGCCAACCAGAAGCGAAGCCTGCTCGAGCAGACACCTATGGCGCATATCGCGACGTCATCAGCGACACAGCCGCCAGCCGCTCAGGCTCAGCCGACAACCACACCGCAGTCTCAAGTGCAGCAGGTGATTGAACAGCAGATCAACACCCAGCAAGTGACGAATCATACGGAGACACATATCCATATGGATTCGCTCGGCGGCATCGCGCGTTCGCGCGCAGTGACACAATCCTTCGTCAGGCAGTTGACGGAACGGACGATCCATCGGCGAACGAATCAGAGTCGCTTAATTAATCGCACGCAGGCGCGCACGATGACGATGATGAATCGTGTCAATCAGCTTCACGCGACGACCGTGACCACGCACCGCCAGCTTGCCGGCAGCCTGCCCACGGACCAACACACAACGCAAGCCCAGGCGGCGATTGCGCCAGACGCCATGCTCCCATTGATCCAGCGTTCGCAACGGTCGGCAACCGCGGGTCCTGAACAGCCTGCAGCGCTGACACGCGCTCCAGTGCGAGCCGAGCCAGTTCGATTGGAGGTTCCAGCCAGACGCGTGACAGAGCAGAGCAATCAAGAGCCTGTCATACGCTCGTTGGAGCACGCGATCAAGTCAGTCGAGCAGGAGCTGAATCAGGCGAAGGAGCAATGGGCGAAGCCCAGTCTGTCCATCAATCAACTGGCTGACCAGATGTATAAGGAATTCTCGCGCCGCATTCGTCATGAGCAGCAGCGCAGAGGACTATGAGGCATCGTTACGGAATAACGTCCGCTAGATGGTCGACAACCGTCAGTAAAGCGTTGACAGGTTGTCGACCAAAGCAAGAATTAACTCGATAACGAGCCATGAGAAGGCGGTGAAGAGTAGTGGCGCTTAAGAAAGCAATGATCTTGGTCCATCGCGGACCGGTGACCGATCGGGTGGACGTGCTGTTTAATCCTAGCGAATATGCGCTGGACTCCTCCAATCAGTATTCCTGGCAGACCATACCGGGTCTGTCGCAACCGATTGCGCAGTTCGTAAGCGGTGAAGCGACGACACTGACGATGGACCTGTTCTTCGATACGTATGAGCAGATGATGGATGTGCGCAAGCACACTGGTAAGATTGTAAACATGCTGGACGTCGATAAGGATCTGCATGCGCCGCCGCTCTGTAAATTTGTATGGGGCAGCCTGCAATTCAAGGGGATTGTAGAGAAGGTGTCGCAGAAGTACACGATGTTCCTGGATTCTGGCATTCCGGTAAGAGCAACGCTGAATGTGACGTTCCGAGCGATTCAGAGCATTAAGGAACAGTTCAAGCATATCCCGCGCCAGTCCGCGGACCGCACGAAGCAGCGCACAGTCAAGCAAGGCGATCAGCTCTGGCAGATTGCCGCAGAGGAGTACGAAGATCCAGGATTGTGGAGAGAGATTGCTCGAGCGAACGGCATAGCGAATCCCAAGCGGCTGGAGCCTGGCTCCGTGATCAAGATCCCGCGATTATATGGGTAAGATGAGGGTGAACGGCAATGTCCAATATCAAGCTCGGTACGGAGAAATATACATTCGATGCACTCGAGAAGAAGTATCGTAATTTTATTGCGCCGACATTCAAGCTGCTAATTGCGAACAAGGATGCAGTCCGTGAGGGGATGGCCATTACCGAGCTCTCGGTGGAGACGACCGCCGAGGAGGAGTCCGACACGGTGAGCTTCACAATCGGCAATGCCTACAACGCGGTCTCCCGCGACTTCCAGTGGCTGGACAAGCTGCTCGTGCTCGGCAAGACGCTGGAGGTGCACTTGGGCTACACGGACCGGCTCGAGCCCGTCTTCTTCGGCTACATAACCGCGGTCAATGTGAAGTTTCCCAAGGGTGGTACGCCTAAGCTGACTGTTACAGGAATGGATCTCTCGTTCAAAATGATGCGCGGCCGCAACGCTAAGTCCTGGGCCAATAAGAAAATCTCAGACGTGGTCAAGGAGATCGGTCAGCAATACGGGGCGAATAGCTTCGTGATCGACCCTACGGACAAGGTGCTTCCGAGCCTGCCGAAGAAGCCGGATAACGACTATCAATTTCTGCAGGAATTGGCGCAGACCTTAAACTATGACTTCTTCCTGGTAGGCAAGACGCTTTATTTTCGCAAGAAGAATAAAACGAAGACCCCGCTGATGACGCTCTCCTGGGGGAAGCATCTGATGAGCTTCAATGTGCAGCAGAATATAGCCGATCAGGTGACCAAGGTGATCGCGCGAAGCTGGGATCCGAAGACGCAGAAGGTGACTGAAGCATCGACGACATCCGTTAATAAGATCGGTACGAACTCGAAGACCGGTGCCGATCTGCTCAAGACGCTGGGCACATTCGAGGAGTACATCTATGTGAATGCTGAGGATGCGCAGGATGCCAAGACGAAGGCGGAGGCGGTTATGAATGAGCGGGCTATGAAGCTCGTGACGGGAACCGGGGAATGCATCGGACTTCCTGAGATTCGGGCGGGCCGATATATGAAGCTGGACGGACTGGGAGCACGGCTGAATCAGCCCTATTATATTAGCAGCGCGACGCATACGATCGATGATTCCGGTTATGTGACAGAATTCGAGGTTCAAGGAAATGCGGTGTAGACGATGAATGGATTATTCGATTCGCTGAACAACATGAATGATAAGATGATGGGTCTGGTGAACGGTGTCTATATCGGCATCGTCACGAATAATAAGGATCCGGACAAGACTGGTCGCATTAAGGTGAAGATTCCGGTGCTCGATCCTGATAAGGAGACCGATTGGGTGCGTGTCGCCTATCTGGGGGCCGGGCCGGGCCGCGGCTTCATGGTTGTGCCGGAGGTGGCCGATGAGGTTATTCTCGCCTTCCAGATGGGGGACATTCGTGAGCCGATTGTGATCGGGAGCTTGTGGAGCACTAAGCATAAGCCGCCTGCCGGAATGGATGACAAGAATGATATTCGGAAGATTACTTCTCGCGCTGGGCATGAGATTATTCTGGATGATAAGAATGGCGACGGTAAGGTGACGATCAAGACCAAGGAAGGCTATAAGCTGGACATTCAGGAGAAGACAGAAACGATCAAGCTGCAGGATAAGAGCGGCCAGCATCTGCTGACGATCAAGGGCGGGGCCGGCGGAATGGTGGAACTCAAGAGCGGCGGGACGAAAATAATGATCAATAACAAGGGCGATGCCGTCATCGAGAGCGCCAAGAGCGTGAAGCTTAAGTCCACGCAAGTGACGATTGAGGCCGCAGCGAACCTGGACCTGAAGGCGGGAGCCATGCTCAACATTAAGTCGGACGGCATGCTGACCCTGAAGGGCTCGATGGTGAAGATCAATTGACGCGGTTAACGTGAAGTCAACGGAAGTGAACGGAAGTCGACGAAGATCAACGCGAGTTAGTGAGGGGGCTGTCAATGTCTAAGGAGTTTCTGGGCCGCGGCTGGAAGTTTCCGATCGAGGTCGATCGGGCGACAGGCCGGATCAAGCAGAGCGAGCATGAGGAGGATATTGCGGAGGCAATCCGGATTATTATCTGGACCGCTAAGGGAGAGCGTCTGATGCGCCCCGACTTCGGCTGTGGGATTGATCGCTATCTGTTCGAGGGCAATGATGATACGACGCTGCGATTGATCGAGGCGGAAGTCGAAGAGGCGATCCGCATGTGGGAGCCCCGTGTGAATGAAGTGGAAGTGACGGTAGAACGCGACGCCGCACATGAGGAGCGTCTGCTCATCCATGTACAGTATGAAGTCCGGAACACGAATAACCTGTTCAACCAGGTGTATCCCTTCTATCTCTATGAAGGATCAATTTAAACTATCGGAGCGAATCGCATGACTAGTTCTAACATGGGCAGCGGGCCATTGTCCGACTTCCCCACGATTGATGAACGGAATATGGAACAGTTGATTGAGCAGATCAAGCGCCTGGCGCCAGCCTATACGCCGGAATGGCGATTCCGCCCCGACGATCCCGATCCGGGTACGGCGTTGTCCTTGATGTTCGCGCATCTGCTCGCTGGCAATATCGAACGTCTGAATCAGGTGCCCAGTAAGAGCTTCCTAGCCTTCCTCAACCGGTTTCATGTGGAGCTGGCACAGGCGCGTCCGGCACTGGCGCAGGTGATCTTCGAGCTGACGGAAGGGACACCAGAGTCGGTGCTGGTTGAACAGGGTACTCAGCTTGCGGCGACTGTGCCAGGGGAGGCAGAGCCTGTCCTGTTCGAGACAGCACGCACGATTCTACTGACAACTGCGAGGCTGCTGGATGTGCTCACCGTCAGTCCGAAGCTGGATCGCATTGTCCGATTAATGGATGGCGGCGTCTATGGTGCACTCGATTTAGAGGGGCGGGGGACTGCGCTGTTCGGGCTAGAGGGTGATAATCTGCAGGAGCATGCCATGTATCTGCAGCATGATTATCTGTTCCTGCTCAAGCATCCGGCCTTCTTGGAGATTGCTGTATTCAATTCGAAGAATATACACACGGTTGACGAGTCTGTTCAGCTGTTAGCAGACACCAGTAAGGTGATCTGGGAATTTTACAGCAATGGTGCATGGTCGCCATTCGACCGTGTATATGGTCATGCGTCTATTATTCGATTGGTCAAGCTGACGAAGCAGACCTTCGATCGCTATTCGCATCAGGGTGTCGATGGGTATTGGATACGCTGCCGCGCACGCTCACTGGATGAACAGACGGGTGGGAGTGAGCTCAGCAAGGTGCAATTCGATCGCCTGCTGCTCAAGAGTGAATACGCGGCTCCTAGGGATGAGGACGGCATTACACCTGACCGCCTGTACCATAATGATATGCAGCTAGATATGTCAGATGGCTATATGCCGTTCGGTGACTTCTTCGCGATGTTCGGGTTGTTCTATATTTCCAGTGAAGAAGTTCTTTCCAAGCGGGGTGCATCGGTCACGCTGCATTTCGATGCAGAAATTCGTCAGCATGTGCTCGTCCCGGAAGGACCGCCTCAGATCAACTGGAAGATGGTCATGAAGCGGCATGAAATCGATAAGACGGAGAGCTATGATCCAGTCACGGTATCGACCATTCAGTGGGAGTATTGGAATGGCAGCGCATGGGTGCTGCTGCCGGTAAATGTCCAATCGCAGAAGGTGTTCAGCACGCCCTGGGAAGGGGTAGTCTCCAAGGAAATTACCTTCGTCTGCCCAGTGGATATGGAGCAGACTCTCGTGAATGCGGAAGAGAATTATTGGATAAGAGGTCGCATTATTCAGGTCATGAACGCTTATTCGCCTAAAGCGATTTATTATTCGCCTGTTATTCATGATATGAAGCTGCGCTTCGGGTATGAAGAGCCGGCTCAGCCGCCTCAGCAGCTCTTTATTGTGAATAATCTAGATGTCAGGGAACGTACGAGTGAGGTGCAGACGGGCAGCTACGCGATGCGTCCGTTCATCCCGCTGGATGGACGATACCCGGCATTATGGTTAGGGTTTGATACCCCGCCATCGCGCGGTCCGATTAATCTGTATTGGCTGCTGAATGATCGCCGATTGGCCGAAGAGGATGTCCCCTTCATGGAGTGGGAATATCTGCGCAAGAACGGTGCCTCCGCTAGTTGGTCTACGCTGGCGGTAGCGGACGAGACGAATGGCTTCAGCAGGAGCGGCGACCTGCAACTGGTCGGCCCACAGGACTTTGCACTGGCTACTTACTATGGTGTGGAACGCTATTGGATCCGCGTAGTAAACCGAGATGGTCGTTATGATCTCGAGGATGAATCTGCTCATGTACCCCGGTTACGAGGCTTATTCCTGAATGCGACACTTGCGGTCCAGCAGGAGACGATCCCGGATGAGCTTCCCGTTCGTCTGCAAGACTATGATTCCGCTGAGGAGCAGGTAAGCGAGTGTTATGTGCTGGCGCGCACGCCGGTGCTCTCTGAGGAGGTCTGGGTGGATGAGACCGGAACGCTGTCTCGCGATGAACTCGATCTGCTGATACAGGATGAAGAGCAGGTCGATCTGGTCCGAGATTCGGAGAAGGAGCTGCTGCGCGTCTGGGTTCGTTATTATGCGGTCGACCAGTTCCTGCGATCAGGACCGCATGACAGGCATTACCGAATCGATCGCGCGAGCGGTCGCATCACCTTCGGCGATGGCAAGCATGGCAGAAAGCCGCAGCTGTCCGGCGACGATAGCGTGCGCGTTACTTATGCGACAGGGGGCGGCAAGCGGGGGAATGTGCCGGCGGATACGATCACGACCCTGCATGATTCGATCGCCTTCATAGACGGAGTCAGCAATCCATTCCCAGCTGCTGGAGGCTGCGATCATGGCACGGTAGAGGAAGCGACGATTCGCGGACCGAAGCTGTTCGCACACCGCAGACGCGGTGTGACGGCAGAGGACTTCGAATGGCTGACACGCGAGGCGCACCCGAATGTGGCGAAGGTTAGATGTCTGCCGAATGTGAATGCGAAGCTGGAGCGACAGCCTGGCGCGATATCGATTGTTGTCCTGCCGAAGTCTGGTGTAGGTAGCGGCGCGCACTTCCAGGAGCTTAAGCGCGTTGTCGAAGCCAGTCTGATGGAGAAGGCGGCATCCAATATCGCCTTCCCAGGAAGTCTGCAGGTTATTGAACCAGCATTGTTGGAAATTGGCGTACAGGCGACGGTATGGGTCAAGAGCATGGAAGATGTCGTGCCGGTGGAGCGGGAAATTATCCGCAAGCTCAACAGCTTCCTTGACCCGATCAACGGTAATGCGGACGGCCGGGGCTGGGAGATCGGACAAGTGATCCATCATTCGATGTTCTATGCGCTGCTTAAGTCAGTCGGACCAGTCACTCATATTCCGCAGCTCGCGCTGGATGTGTATAAGCTGGAGAATGGCGAGCGGCTCGAGTGGCATACCGAACGCATCGCAGAGGTGCAGCACGGCGTGTTCATCGCCGGCGAGCATCGCATAACGGTTGAAGTGAAGAGATGAAGGGGGAATCTGCATGCTACCATTACCGAATCTGGATGATCGCACATTCGAAGAGCTCGTCCGTGAAGCACGCGATCTGATTCCCGGCTATTATCCGGAATGGACTGACGAGAATGAGCATGACCCGGGCATTACGCTGCTCGAGCTGCTGGCATGGCATATTGAGATGCAGCAATTCCAGCTTGATCGCTTGACGACATCCCATGAACGAAAATTCCTGAAGCTGCTAGGCGAGCGGCCTCGAGATCGCAGACCAGCAATGACCTCTGTGAGCTTCTCGAAAGCGGCTAAGCAGCAGCTGCTGCCATATGGAACATTGCTGCATGTTGGTGATCTGCCATTCGAGACCGTGCGGCCGCTTACCATTCTATCGGATACGTCACGTCATATATTCGTTCATACCGGAGATGGCTCTTATGAGATCTCTGATGACTTCGAATCTGGAAGCGCGCCATTCTACCCATTCGGAGAGGCGTGCAGGGCAGGTTCCAGCATGATCATCGAATTCGATGAGCCGCTGCCGATTGAGCTGCCGCTGTCGTTATGGTTCCAACTGAATGATCAGGAGCCTGATTATCGAATACCGGCTCGATATACGAGCTTCACCCCATCGGGCAAGGTGGAGTGGAGCTACTGGCAGCTTGCAGCTATGGATGCTCCAGACGAAGGAGTGGGCGAGGCAGAAGGCTCTGGACGTACTGATTCTGTAAGGACAGGCTCTGAACGTGCAGGTTTAGGCGCAGGAAGTGCTGATGGTGCTGCTGGGAGCTGGCAGCCGATTGATCTGGAGCGCGATGAATCGTACGGATTTCATCAGAGCGGGCCAATCCTGTTCAAGATTCCGGCTGGTGCTGGACCCGTGTACCGGATTCGGGGCTTGCTGACAGCAGGAGAATACAGCGATCCGCCGCATATTCGGCGAATCATGTGGAACGAGGTGTTCGTCAAGCAAGGACAGTCGGTCTGTGTATCGGAGCTGTTCGATGGCAGTAGACCGAATGATCAACCGCTGCACCTGGCGCATGCGCTGTTCCAGCTTGGGGAGATCGCTGTGCAGCTGAAGCATGAGAACGGCGGCTGGGTCGATCTCGACGAGAGTCAATATACTTGCATGATTGGTGAAGGCAGCGCTGCGCTGACCTTTCGTGAGGATGTGCTGCTCCCTGCAGGCAAGGGAAGTATACGCGCGATTGCAGTGGACCATTCATTTACCGATTTCACTTATCTAGGTGTGGGCACCGGAATATCTGGGCAGACCTATCCATTGCCGATTCAGCCAATTTACCACGAAGAATTTCAACTGCAGGTTGGCTGGCAGATGGAAGAGCGTGATCAGACAGTCTGGTATGATTGGGAGCCGGTGCTGGACTTCGATGAATCGAATGCCTCGAGTAGGCATTATGTGATTGATGAAGAGGAAGGGGTTATTCGATTCTCGGATGGCTTGTACGGTGCAGTCCCGCCGCGGATGCCCTATCCGAATATTCGGATCATCTCCTACAGAACCGGTGTTGGACAGGCGGGCAATATTAAAGCCTCTACGATTAATCGAATGGACGGGGACGAATCGCTGCTAGTGACGAATCTGTATCCTGCTTATGGCGGCGCTGAGCCAGAGACGCTGAAGGAAGCGATACAGCGCGCCAGACTATCTATATTAGAGCCGGGCTGCGGTGTAACTGCAGAGGATCTGGAGAGACGCGCTATGGAGATTCCTGGTCTTCGTATTGCGCGAGTTAAGGCGATTCCGGGCTATAAGACGAGCTTATCGAATTATCCCGAGGAACGTTCCTTCGGTGATATCTCGATTGTTGTTGTGCCTTATAGCAAGCAATCCTGGCCAAAGCCGAGCGAGGGCATGATTCAGACGGTGCGCCGACACCTGGAGCCGTATCGCCTGCTGACAACAACCTTCCACATTATCCCGCCGGAGTATGTGACGGTTACCGTGCGGGCGATTATTGTGGTCGATCCTAGGTATGAGGGCCGCGAATCCGAGGTGCAGCAGGTGCTTAGTCAGTGGCTACAGCCATACGGTAAGGATTCATTGATGGGCTGGGAATTCGGCAGGCCAATCTATAAGAGCGATGTCTATGATATCATCCACCGCGTACCGGGTGTTCGATTCATCCAGGATGTATGGCTAATGGCGGATGGCAAGGACGTCTATCGTGATGAGGGCGGCGATATCCGCATTCCTCCCAATGGCCTGGTTATCTCAGGGCTGCATGAAATTGAGTTCATGACTACATTCTGAAATAAGGAGTGCAAACGATGAATGAACCGAGGTTTTTCTCATTCCGTCAGCCTCCAGATTGGAAGCGCGGGACGAGTCGGCAGATTGAATTGACGGAGGATGGGCTCTCGATTACGAGCGAGCGCGTGTATCGCCCTGAGCGCCGCCATCAGATCACACATCCGGGACTGACACCGCCAATTACCGATACAGTGCTGGATCAACGCGGACGGTGGCTCTTCATGGACAGCAGCGGCGTAATCTGGCGCACGGACCTCTCGAGCAGTCATGTTGAAACCATTGCGAGGACGGTCGAATCGGGGTCGGGATGTCCGGCACGGTTCACGGCAACGAGCGATTCCGTTATTGTGATGCAGCCGGACCCTCGAACTGTTCTGCAGTCAATATCGATCGAGAGCACTCAGATCAGATGGACGACTGTGGATTGGCATGGACAGTCTTATTACGGGTACGCGCTAGCCATAGATCGGGATCAGGGCATAGTGGTGCTGGCGAATGTTAATGATTCGCAGTTGGTTCAGCTTCTTCGATTCAATGCCTCTGGCGAGGCGGAGGGCAGTATCTTGCTTTCGGCGCTGGGAGAAGTCGACTTGGCTAATGTTCCGCCGGACAGATTCGAGCTTTCGATGGATGCCAGCGGGCAGGGCTGGCTGCTGGATCGTGAGCAAGGACGAGTGATTCAGCTGCAGCTGCATACCAACACAGCCGCTGAGCTGGCTGTGCCGGAGGAGCTGGGTCGCTTCATTACGATATGTGGGAGCGGATCGGATATGATCTGGGGGCTGCTGGATACCGGTGATGACACGACGGCTCCATCTCTCATTCGCATGGATAGGAACGGATCTATCCGCGAGCGCGGCTACACAGGTAATGAGCGTGGTCATCGCCTGCTGGCAGGCAGGGGCTGTCTCTATCTCTTGCATACTGCTGATCGCGTCATCCATACGATCCGGCCCATATCGGAAACGGCTGTGTGGGAGCCGTTCGGGCGGCGTCTAGGTGTATGGATCACCGATGCGCTAGACAGCGGCGCGGAGGAGACCGAGTGGCATAAGATTGTAATGAATGCTACTCAGAAACTCGATACGCAGATCATTATTCGCGTCTATGCATCCGAGGAACGTGAGGTCGTGCTCGGTCAGCAGAAGGTTGACCTCGATGCGTATATCGCGGATACGACGATTCCATCAGAGTCGAAGCTGGCCATGTTGACGACATTGTGGACGCAGAAGCTTACTGATCCTGAAGATGCGCTGCTGCTGGATGTGAAGGGGCGTTATCTCTGGTTGTTCGTAGAGCTGATCGGCTCTGAACAGCACACGCCAGTCGTGCATAGCTTGGAGGTCCACTTCCCTAGAAGTACTTATTTGGACTATCTCCCCTCCATCTATCAGCGTCATGAGCCGACTCGTGATTTTCTGTCCCGCTATCTGAGTCTATTCCAGACCATGCTGGATGAGACGGATCAACGCATCGCCCAGGTGACGCGTGCATTCGATGTGAGCGGTGCGGAGGGGAGTTCGCTGCGCTGGCTGCTCGGCTGGCTGGGCATTCGAGGAGAGGATTACTGGACAGAGGAACAGCTCAGGCTGTTGCTCACACAAGCGCCAGCGATCTATAATCTGCGCGGCACGAAGGTTGCAATGGAATCATTAATCGCCATCTTCACAGGAGAGAAGCCGATCATTCTGGAGTATGAGCAAGTGAAGCCGCTTAAGGAGAATCCGGAGCTTGGCGGGGTTGCAGAGCGGCTCTATGCGGCTGATCCGCATGTCTTCAATGTATTGGTGAAAGCGGAGCATGCCGATACCGAGATGAAACGAGTCGCCTTGCAGCAACTGATTGACGCCTTCAAGCCGGCGTTTGCTTCGTGCAAGTTGGTTATTTTGCAACCGTGGGTCTATATGGACTTGCACTCTTATCTAGGTATGAATACCGTGCTGTCTGAACCAACCTTGCTTACGTTGGACGGTCGTTCATCCATGCCTCATCATACAATCACGATCGATCTAGATCAGGATAATCGAATGGACCAACATACGAGACTCGGCTTAGATTCTCGTTTGGAATAATAGAGTGAAGAGGGGAACAATGGATGAACAGATCAAGGTATATCCCATTCGAGCGTAATCGGTACTTCTATGGGAAATTGTTGACCGTACGAGACTTCATGACCGAGCAGACATACTTCTCAGATAAGGGCAGGCTGCTGAATCGCTTATTGTTCGGCAGCGGCGTGGTGTCCGGCCTTCAGGTCGTTGCGGTGGATGACAAGTCCATCTCCATTGAGACCGGCGTTGCGCTTGATCAACAAGGGAGGGAGATTGTCGTTCCCTCTCCGGTGACGTTGAAGCTGTCTCAGCTGGAGGGCTTCACGAATAATGAGTATGCGAAGAATGTGTATCTGTGCATCGCTTATGATGAGAAGGGCAAGGAGCCTGTTCATACGGTGGCTGGCTCATCTGGACGCGACGGGGACGTAAGTGAGCATAATCGGATTCTCGAGAGCTATCGGCTGTCTATCCGGGAGCAAGCGCCGGCGCCGAGTCTGCAGGAATACGATCATATGATTGCGGATACGTCGATCTGGTATAGCGATGCGCAGGTGCGCATCCTGCAGACGGTCCCTCGCTACATACAGCCAGGTCAGAGCTTCGATCTGCGCCTCACAATTGAGAAGACCCTGCAGACTGCGCATGTTGAATTTGAATATGAGCCAGACTGGAGCGAACTGGAGCCTGCAGAGGAGCTGCCCGGTGGCAAGATCCAATTCTCAGAGCCGACAGATGGCGGTCAGACAGTCTATACGAGAACGATTCGAGTTCGCGCGCTGCCGCTGCCGCCCGGCGAGACCAAGGCGCTCGGCGGGATGGCTGCGAAGTCAGGCACGGCAAGGCTAGTAGTTGGCGACAGACTGATCTACGACTTGGCGCATGTCCGTCATACGATTGAGATCAGCGAGGTACCGGCAGAGCAGCGTATTCTGGACGCTTATTATTCCCGTCCGCTCGATCATGCGCTGGAGTCGCCTTCTGAGCCATGTGTCTATCTGGCGAGGATCAGCCTGCTGCAGATGGGCGCGACTTATGTGATAGATCGAGTAGATTCCATTCCATTCGATGACTACGTCATTAACCCGACGATGCTATATCGGATACTTATGTCTCAAGAGGGAATTGGACGCGAGGTGCTAGAGACTGCCGGACAGCAGCATGGGGCTGAGCACGAACCGGCGCAGGCACTGCCATTCCCGGATATCAAGGATGAGTTCCTGGGGCTGGTGGATGATGACGATGAGGCTGTGGAGGAGAAGGCTGCATCTGGCATTGCCGAGATCTCGATTATGCCGCTGGTGAAGAAGAAGTGGTACCAGAAGCGGGTGAAGGACTTCTATTCCGAGGAGATTGCGCATGGACTAGGCGCTGGTCCGGTCTTCATTACAGCTGGGCTGTCCGATGAGCAGGAGGAGACCGAGGTGATGCTTCCGGAGATGTGGAATCGCAGTGATGCGGTCTACTATGGGGAGCAGAGCATCTTCGCGAAGAGTGAGTTCGCATCGGAGCTGCCGAATGTGACGGTTGGATTCGTGTACTATCCGAAGAAGGGCACCTTCCGTATCGGCGTACGCGTGCATAAGAAGACGGAGCGCACACGACTGCGCATACGCTGGTGGGCGCTGAAGACCGCCGACCTGCAAGCCGAGCAAGGCGATAGCGCACTCGAAGCCGGACTGGCGCAGCAAGAGGCGGCAGCAGGTAGGGGCTAAGGCGAGCAGGCTCCATTGTGATGCATGGCGCAGCATAGAAGCAAACAGAGGAAGGCGGGCGATGGCCCGTCTTCCTCTGTTTGGGTGCTGGTGCGTGTAGCGCCGGAAAGTGAAGCTAGAGAAAAACCTTCTAGAAAGACTGTCATAACTAACCGCTGCAAACTCACCTGCTACGCTCCAGAAGTCCGGCGACACCGTACTAATTGGTCCAAACTCACCTGCCACGCTCGAATAAGCCGGCTGCACCGTCTTACATGCTCCGAACTCACCTGCCACGCTCGAATAAGCCGGCTGTGCCGTCTTACATGCTCCGAACTCACCTGCCACGCTCGAATAAGCCGGCTGCGCCGTCTTACATGCTCCAACCTTACCTGCCACGCTCGAATAAGCCGGCTGCGCCGTCTTAAATGCTCTGAACTCACCTGCCACGCTCGAATAAGCCGGCTGCACCGTCTTACATGTTCCAACCTTACCTGCCACGCGCCAGCAGTCCGGTCAATCCGGACTACGTGCACACTTCAGCCATCCCTGTCGGATAAAGTTACCCTTACACTCACCCTTATCGAATAACCGCATTAATTGGCTTGTCCTGATTATTCAGCTCGATGCTGTATGTACGATCATTCCATGTATACACATGCTGCTGCCCCGTCACTTCAACCGTCGCTGCAGCCGCGCCAGTATCCCCGCTTGGCTGCGCCTGCCGAACCAGCTGCGCTGCCAGTCGGTCCAACACCGCTCCGCTGCTCAGCTGCACTTCACTAACTGCGACTTCGCCGCTGCCACTCTCGTCGAGCTCGACGATGAAGGCCAGCTTCAGCTCCTGGAAGCGCATCTTAAGCGAAGGCTCCACCGCTTCGGCGATCTCCGCAGCGCCATCCACAAAAGCTTCAGTATTCAACTCATCGAGCAATGCGGCATCCAGTTCAACAGTCGGAGCATTCAAGATCTCCACGCCTGTCGACTTGCCTAGCAGCTCCTCTAGTCGAACCGCCGACAGTCCGAGATAGCCAGACACATCAGGCTCGCCGCCTGTGAAGTGCCCGCGATACAGCACAGTCCCGTCCTCCTTGTACCAGATGCCGAGGCCGCTGAGCGAACCACCCACGAAGAGCCCCTCGTACTCGACTAATCCCAGCGCATTATATAGCTTGCCCTCGCCTTGATACTGACCAGCGACGAAGCCGCCGCTATATATCGTAACACCGTTGTCCGCATACAGAGTCCCGGCACCGTTATACTGACCAGCCAGATAACCGCCCTCGTACTTCACATTGCCGCTCTCATAGAATTCATTGCCCGCGCCGGACGCCTTACCATTGCTGAACGAACCCTCATAGCGCACGAAGCCGTTCTCATATAGAAGCTTACCTGTACCATTGTACATCCCGTTCAGGAAGCCCCCCTGATATACCATCGCACCTGTCTCACCATAGGTCGTTCCCTCACCGGAGTAACTGCCATTAGCGAAGCCGCCCTCATAGCGCAGAACGCCATCCTCCGTATACTGCCTGCCCATCCCATTCGGAGCGCCGGCCTTGTATTCCCCTTGATAAGCGACCTTCCCATTGGCAAAATAAAGCCTTCCCTGTCCTTCGTACACATCATCAGCAAAACCACCTGTGTATACGAGTGAGCCCGACTCGTCATAACGACTGCCTTCAACGAGCGCGCCCTTCGTATAGGTGCCCTCCTCCTTGATTGTGCCGTCCGGCCAATACAGCTTGCCCGCGCCGTCGTAGACACCTCCGACCAGCGCGCCTTCGAATAAGACCGCGCCGTTCTCATCCACCAGCTTAGCGTCGCCTGAATAGGGACTTGCTGGTCCGCTCGCGGTAACTGCAATCGCTGGCTTCTTGTTGAACAGCTTATTGATAAACTTAGGCGGCTTAATGAAGATGAAGAAATAGAGAATCAAAATCACCAGAATAACGATGATAATCAGCTTCTTCGAAACGTACACATTGCCGAAGCGAACATAGCTTGCCTTGGTGATTTCCTTCTGTCCCAGAATCTCTTTGAACTTCCGCTTGATCCACTTGGCGAGGAGCTTGGGCCAGTTCTTAAGCCGCTTAAGCGGCATGATGATCTTCTTTTTAATTGGGGTAATGAAGGGTTTGATGATTTTCTCTATCAAGAGATTCGACTCCTTCGTGAATACACATTGTGTCCTTTTAAGGAACTTGCACCGTCATCTGACCGGGACTCACAATCTCGATAATGCCTCCCCAGTTGCACATGCACTTCGATGAGTTGTTCAGCGCGGGCATGTTCCCGACCAAGACGGTCGGTGAACCTGGGAACCACGGCGCAGTAGTAGCGGGTATGCAGGGCATAGGTGTCAGAACACCCAGTGCTGCCGCTGTAGCTGATGCGACAGTGGGATTCGCCATCGATTGACACATACCGAACGGCATGATATTGGCTAGAGGTTTGTTATCCATAATGTTCGCGAATGGCATGGCGGTCATAACCCGATTAGCCGGCAGAACCATGAGCGTCCCCGGTGCAACTCCGAAGCTGCACTTCAACGTGGCGCCTCCGCATACGAATTGTCCCATATCCATCCCCCAATTACGACTAAATACTCTTCAATTCTACTATTAATGACAACTTACAGCAATAAATATAAGACTATAAAACACAAAACCGCAGATTTATAGTAGTATATAAAATAGAGTAGCTAAGAATAAATTACCAGAAGGCGGAGTAGATGTGAGAAGCCTGTGGATTAGAATAGGCGTTGCCGTGCTCGGCCTAGTAATAATTATGGGCACCGGCTTAGGACATAGCGCGCTTATCGCATTGGAAACGTTGCCAATTTCGCACGAACAACAGACCGGTGATGAGCAGACGATCGTTGCGGAAGATCCGGCTCCAGACCCTGAAGCAGCTGACGATACGGTGCCGGATACCCCTGTTGCGGATAATCGGCCATCAATCGGCAGCGAGGTGTTCATCGCCTATGTGTATGCATCAGAGCGTGTGGCGGCATGGTCAGACTATGCGCTGGCGATATCGAAGTCGGCGAAGGATGCCGAGGTGCTCGCTAAGTTCGGATTAGTCAGCGTCGATGAGGTGAAGTCGCGTCAAGCGGCGAGGCAGGCTGCGCTGGATGAGCTGCGCCTGCAGAAGCTGAATCAGGAGGCTGCTTCCGGCCAGATCAGCGCCTATACGGGAACCGGCAGCTCACCAGCGGAGGCGCTGTCCGCCGATCCCGAACTCGCTGCGCAGTTGAAGCTGTCGCTGCTTAGCGAGAAGAGCGCCGCACGCGGACTCCAGCATGCACAGCTGCAGCTTCGCTCAGGCACCTCGTCAGCAGCGGAGGTAGACGCACAGCAGCTCGTCTATCTGCAGGCGCGGCTCAGTGTCATTGCTGTGAAGATCGCCTATTGCGAGTCCATCCTCGCGGCTTACATAGCTAGCGGCGGCCAAGCCATGCGCCTGACCGCCTTCCTGGAGACACTGAACCAGCAGGCGGAGATCGCCGAGCTGGAGGAATGGCAGGCTCTCCTCGATACCTACATGATCCGACCTTACAGCCGCTCGGAAGCCGCCGCGCACAGCAGTATTCCCCGATCCATGGAACAGGAGGGGGAGCGATTCGTACCGCTGCGAGCGTATGCGGAGGCGCTGCACTATGAGCTGGAGTGGGTGCCGGAGCAATCTCGCGTACAGCTCTCGAATGGCCAGCAGACGATCAGCTTGACGATGCTCGAGACGCAGGTATTGATCGATAACGAGGCCTACAGCTTGCTGGGTGCGCCTTATGTACGCAGTGGTCATACCTACGTGCCGCTAACCTTGTTCTCCAGCTTGCTCGGACTCGAGGTGTATTGGATCGAGCAGGAGGAACAAGCGATGATACTTCCAGGGATTGGAGAAGTGGGCCTACCGTGAATACGAAATTTATGACATGGCTATTCGCTGCAATCGCAGTGGCGATCATCCTGATCGCAGGCAGAGAATACTGGTCGTTGCAGCCTTTTCAGAGTGAGGCCGCCTATACGAATATATCGCGGGTTGCGATGGATGCGGAAGGTGCAGTCTATACGATCACTGATTCTCGCAAGATGATTCATAAGGTAGATGCATCGGGCGAACTCGTATACGCGATACCGAGCTCGCTTGAGCTGCAGCCGGATACGATTCAATTGTTCAGCAGCATTACGGCGGATGACGAAGGCAATGCATATGCGCTGATTACTGTGCTCGATTCGTATGGGCTTAAGGTATCGGGCGAGCGGATTATTCGAGTTTCGCCCAATGGCTCACAGATGAGCAGCATCTATACAGCGACCTATGAGCTGTCTGATAATTTGATGCGAGTCGGCAAGATTCAGTCGCTCTCCGCTAAGGAGGGGTATGTCTACTTTTTCAAAATGGATCCTTCCTACGCTTCCTTGCTCCGATTGTCAGGAACGGTCGCGGCAGCGGCGCAGTCGCCTGAGGTTGTCCGTACGATCGAGATGGCCGATAATCGATACCTGAATGAATTGGCGGGGCATGACGCGGATCGGTTTTATTTTACATCTAAGCGGGGTTCACTCTATGAGGTGTCGGACGGCAGGGTGCTGCAGATTTACCCGCAGTCAGATGCGGAGCAACTGAATTTCCCGGTCGGGATTGTCTCGGATGATCAACATTTCGTCTATTATATTGACTATCATGAGGGCGCTGTGCGCAGGATGAATGTGAATGGGGCCGATTATTCAGCCCAGACGTTCCTAGCCATGGATAAGCTGGTGGGCTTATTTGGCGACATCGAGTGGTCTGACTTCACGAATATCACGGCAACTGCGCAGTCGGTCGTTGTTGCAACTTCCGACCAAGTGGTGAAGCTGTCTGTCAGTGGCGCAATTGAATCAGTTGAGTCCGGGTATCACTACCCGAAGCTGACGATGTGGCTGAAGCTGGGCTACTGGCTGCTGCTACTCGTGTTCGTGCTGATTATCGGCATGCTGATCCGGCACATCTATATCCATATGCTGAAGCGCAAGTTCTTCCTGCTGCTTAAGCAGCTGGCCATGATCATCCCGGTTGTACTGCTGCTGATGGCGGGCTTGTCCTATTCGATCTATTCCTCCTTCTCCAGGGAGATTAAGGATGATACGAACAATCAGCTGTTATTGCTCGCAGGTAACGGCAAGTATCTGGTGAGCGGCGATCACCTGGAGGCGATTCATTCGCCGCGGGACTTCATGAGCGAGGACTACCAGGCGATCAAGGGGCGGCTGAATGAATTGTTCTCGCGCGCGGGCGAGAATCGAGACGGATTATATAATACGATCTATCGTTATATGGATGGTCAGCTCTATATCATCATGGATGATGATGACAGTGTGACTATGTTCGAGCCATTCGAGCTGAGTGAGGAGAACCTGCTCGTACTGCGGGAGGGACAGGTGGTATCCGGCGAGTGGGAGGATTCCACGGGGCAATGGATGTATGCGCTCGGCCCGCTCTACAATTCGAGTGGTGAAATTATCGGCATCTATGAGACGGGCAAGGATATGATCGGGATGAACCGGTCGACCTCCGAGATCGTGTCGGACATTCTGAAGATTGTAGCGTTGATCGGAGTCGTGCTCCTGATTGTTATTACGCTGATGACGGTGTATCTCGTGTCCTCGATTCATAAGCTTCGCAGGAGCGTGAACCTCATCGCAGGCGGCGAGTGGGATGTCAAGGTGGAGATTCGTACGCGCGATGAGGTGGCGGAGCTCGGCGAGCGGTTCAATATGATGGCCAGCTCGATACGCCAGTACATCCAAGAGGTGACCAAGCTCAGTAATTCGTACTTCCGCTTCGTGCCGCAGCAGTTCCTGAAGGTGCTCGGCAAGACGAATATGACGCAGATCAATCTCGGCGAGCAGTCGAATAGACGTATGACGATGCTCGTCTGTAAAATGCGAGAATTCTCAGAGTTCTCTAATACGCTAACGACAGAGGAGAACTTCAAGTTTATTAACTCGTTCCTCAAGGTATTCGGTCCGATCATTAGAGAATACGGCGGCTTCACCAGTCGTTATCTGGGGCCGGGTATTCAGTCGATGTTCCCGAATGATCCAGGGGAGGCGCTGAAGGCAGCTATCAAGCTGCGTACGACGCTAGAGAGCTATAATGAAGGTCGTCAGCAGGCCGGGTTTGAGCCGATAGAGATCGGAATCGCGATCCATACGGCTGACGTCATGATCGGCATCATTGGCGAGGAGCAGCGCATGGAGGGCAGCGTGGTGTCCACGGATGTCGACCTGACGCTGGAACTGGAGAAGCTGTCGGCTAAGCTAGGCGTCAATGTGCTGTTGACTGAGGATGCGCTGCGCTCGATGAGGAAGCAGCCACAGGGGCAGGGGCATTATCGCAAGCTGGGTGCCTTCCAACTCGATGAGGAGCAACGTAAGATCGAGTTATACGATTTGTATGAAGGCGACCCTGTCCATATTCGCCGATTGAAGCAGGAGACCAAGCCGCAATTCGAGCGGGCGGTAGAGCTGTTCCAGAGCGGCCGCTTCTATGATGCGCGCGAGGGCTTCGTGGCGGTTGTGAAGAAGAACCGATACGATCTGGCGGCTAAGCTATATTTCTTTGAATGTGATCGTTATTACCAGGAAGGCGTAACCGAGCAGTGGAACAACGCGCTTAGAATCTCATAATCGAAACCGACATTGAAGGGGCGAGCTTAACATGACGAATATCACAGAGCAAGGGACGAATGCACAGGAACAGCCAGCACTGGAGATCAAGAAGGTGCAGACCGGGACGGAGGCGGGCCGCGTATCCGACTTCCTGCTCGGGGAGCATTGCTTCGACGATCAACGCTTTACGCCGGGCGAGACCGAGCAGCTCCGATGGCTACCGATGCGCAGTCTGCAGGAGAAACATGTGGTGTGTTGGTACACAGAGGATCAGGGCGAGGTCGTATCGGCGATCATCTTCGTGGAGAATGAGCACAGGAGCGGCGGCTATCGCCTGGAATACTTCGGTGTGCATCGCGGGTATCGTCACCGTAAGCTGGGCTGGCAGTTGATCGAGGCGATGTTCCGCTATTGTCGCTCGGAGGACGGACGCTATGTGGAGACCTTCACCTGCGATCTGCCCGAATATGCGAGCGCCCGCAAGATGTTCGAACGCAATGGCTTCGAATTTATGTGCCGCCTACCCGATTACTATTATCCGGGCGAAGGCAAGCTGCTGTATATTAAGAATTTGGTTGGTGCTTAAGCAGTTGGACCGCGATTCTAATTGCGTTATGACTGTCCTTACAGAAAATGCAGTTTTGACCATGCCAAAGATCGTAAAAGAGCCGAGCTCGTGTTATGTATAAACGCGGCTCGGCTCTGCATTTCATGAACATGTCTCTTTATTATTTATATTGGTTTTGCGATTTCATGAATCCACTCCACTGGCGATACCCGATTGATTGCATCAGGCAATTCATTCTTCCAGTTTACTGGCGAACTGATCAGTTGCTCATAGCTGATAAAAGGATCACTGAATCGCGCCATCCACTCCGATGTTAATTGCATCAGCTGTTTGCGGATTATCAAATACTCGGGATTATTAAACTGATTATGCAATTGTTCGGGATCATTGCACCTATCATACAGTACATTGCATAGGGAATGTCTATCTACATGGCCCTCTTGATAGGCGAATAAATACTCTGGAGTCACGACGCCGCGCCATTGTCGAATGCTCGAATGCATCATCATGATTGGAATAGAAGAGTTCGAATATCCATCATTTGTCGTAATTGATTCAGCTAAATTGCTGCCCTGACAGCTCGCCGGAATTTCAATATCGAGCAAACCAAGTATCGTTGGCATCAAGTCTAATGTACCGACCAACAAGTCGGATGTCACGCCTGCTGAAAGCCGTCCAGGCTGACGCATAATCAAGGGGACGTGCGTTGCATATTCTTGCGGATATTCTTTGCAAGAATCCTGCCAGTCGTATGCTCCTAATAAATCGCCATGGTCGGAGGTAAAAATAACGAGCGTATTTTCCTCCAAGCCTTTCTGTTTCAGCTTTTCCATGATTTTTCCAAACGCGATGTCGGTTCCTGAACATTGTGCCATATAATCACGAAGCTGCTGCTTGCGCAATTCGCTTCTGTCAGGTACAGCCGCGCGAAGCTGGACTTCTTTACCATCATACATTTGCTGCAATTCCGGCAATGTTTGATATTTGAAATAACCTTCCTCTGTCATCCCCCAGTCATGCGGCGGATGCCAGGAAACGAACAGCGCAAAGGGGTGGTCTGTCGACTGCTCGTCCAGAAACTCCATGGCTTGACGTGTTTGACCATATACCTCCCATTCATCAAAAAAGGTTTTCTCCCCATCTTCATTCCAATAAAAGCTTTTGTTTGGCCTGTAATCGACATGGCAATTATTTGTAAGAAACACTTCGTCAAAGCCATATCTCAGTTCGCCTGTTGGCACTGGTCGGTTGCGTTCACCGCCAAGCAGATGCCATTTTCCGATATAACCTGTCCGATATCCGGCGTTGCTCAGGGATTGTGCGAAGTACGTGCCTTTGCCAGGAATCATTGTGGTATCGTTGGCAAAGGCTCCATTATGCAATGGATGCATACCGGAAAGCAGGATTCCACGCGCCGGCGTGCAAACCGGCGCTGTCGTAAAGCAGTTTGAAAAGCGAACTCCTTCTTCGGCAAAGCGATCAATATTGGGGGTGTGAATTTGCTGATTGCCATAACAGCCCAGCATATCGAAGGATTGCTGATCGGTAAACACATACACCAGATTTGTCTTCTTCATGGATAGTCTCTCCTCATTTCAATTCGATTGCATCAATCTGGAATTTTCCACTCCACAATCGGGGATCCAGAGATCTGTAAGAAATCTCTATTTTCTTTACGGTTGTCAAATTAATTTCCGTCATCGGTATCTCAATGGTGTTCCATTGGGCATTCTGGACGGCGTGCGTTCTGCTGAATGTGTTGTTCAATTCATCCGTCAGCGTAACCCTTGCTTCATACCCGGTCGATCCTGGCAAACCATATCCGTTAATATGGTAATAGAACGTGTTGTACTCACTCCAGTCCACAGGCTGCGACATTGTGACGTAAGCTGTACGCCACGTATTGGCTACCGTGTTGGCCATCAGCATCTCGAGCATATAAGCGCCCTCTTTCGGAACTTGCGGCTGATTGATCGACGTTGACACTCTTTCCAGCGAGGTGACATTTGCGCCTGCCTGCCATCCTTGCGCCGATGCTTCAAAATCATAGAGCATGATTTGCTTTTCCGGCAGGTATACCGTTTCTTGAACCGTCGTACTATTCAACAGCACGTTGAATGTGATCGTTCTGTTCTGCGGATACGAGAGCGATGTTACCTCCGCAAGAAAAGTCTGCGTGCCACCGGTCGGCAGAGTCGTCAGCTGCAGCTGTGTCGTGTCGAATGTGACATTAGGATGAGTAACAATCTGCGCAGTCCCAGACAAAGGCAGAACGTCATGGTTGAGGATCGTAATGCGGACATTCGCTCCAACCGACGGCTCGCCTATCCAAGTGCCCTCCACAGCAAATTGATGCTGATTGGCTTTCCGGGTAACTGATTGAGCAAATCCAATGTTGTCGATCTTGAGATGACCATTCCAGACAGCCTTATCATTGGTGGATCGAACCCATACTTTGATGCGTTCCACTTCGGAAAGTCCCGACCATTGGCTAAGGTCGAGTGCGATCTGCTGCCAATTCCCATTCGGAATTAACGCCGCTTTTCCCTCAACCCATGTGTAGTCGTTTACGCCTATGTTTGGGCCGTACACCTTCACTTTGACTTCATAATTTTCGGCAATCGTATCCACGTCGTCTAATTGCAAAGCCAGTTTTAAGTAAGGATATCCCGTCATGTCCAATGGTTCATCGAAGAACACTTGCGCGCCCTTCCATAGCTTGCGCTCGGAGTCGAGATTCACCTGAAATGCGTGATCGCCGCTTCCGTATGAAACAATATGGGCATCGGTTGCATTCTCTGCCGCACTCCATCCATCAGCGCCACTCTCGAATTGCGAAATCCACTGCACATTGTTCGCTGTCTCGACAGGGATCGTTCCAACGCTGGCCGGCAACTCACGGATAGCCAGCTTGGAAGCCTCGAATTCCGGAATGAGTTCCTCCCACTCTTCGATACCGAGCACGTCTTTAGCGAATTCGGTAACCTCAAGCGATTGGACGGTATCAATTTTTTCGAATACGTCATACAATAGCCTTCGTTCATTCGGGATATTCCCATCCGTTGTCCACAATCCAAGCAGAAGTCCCCCTTCGGCGGTGGAATCCTTCATACGGTGGTAATGCATAATATCGATACCTTCCGTAAAGAACGTTTTATAGTAAGCATAGGCATACGCAGCGGCCTGGATCTTCTCTGCATTCGGGTTCCCGCTTATAAAGTGAAAGCCTTGCTCCGACAGAATGACCCTTCTCGGCTCAAAATTATATAACAAATGATTTTGTCTTAAATAGGCTGGCAACACGTCCAGATTTTTGAAATGGACAAGAACACTTTCAAAGCTGTCGGTTGCCTGCGCATCGTTCCAAAACCTTGGTTCAAACAAGTCGTCCGGATAGGCGTGATAATCGATATGCCAGGGAAAGTCGCCTTGTTGTTTGGATAACTTGTTCATCGTTTCGATCACTTCGCGAGGAGCATAGTGACGCAACGGACTAGAATTTGGACGTCGTTCGTTCCAATAATGAGTGAGTGAAATATATACTTTGGGTTCTGCCATATATTTGCGTGCTGCATTATACACTAAGCGCACGGCTCGTTCATAGTCTTCCATGAAGGCTTCCATCGTCTTCTCGCCGGAATTATGCCAGACCCATTGCGCGTTGACTTCATTCGCCACTTTGATGCCCGTCACGCGACCATATTGCTGGTCATCCCGCATATAGCGCGAGAATAAGAACTCAAAAGCCGCCTTGAAGTAGCGGATGCCGGTATCATTGGTGACATTCCATCCGGGTAATACCACTCCAGCTCCGTTTATTAAGGCATCCGGGTGAATCATGTGAAAAGCTGATGACGCAGGATCATCTTCCAGCTTCTGAATAAGCAGTGCCAGCAGTACCGTTGCTCCGTTGCGGGTCACCGTCATAATGGAGTTGTCAAGTTGATCCAGGTAGTCTTTGCGGATATAGTAGTCATTTCCTTCAAACGTAAAGGGAACCGCATCTACAGGTGCGACAGAAGCATCTTTATAAAGCAACTTGTTCAACACAACCGCTACTTTGCCATGTGCTGAACCGACTTCCTCTGCTGAATCGCGCAATCCGTCATCAAATACACCCTTTTTAGAAATTACTGCCTCTTGGAGCCAAGAATATTCTGATTGAAAATTATAATTTATAACATGTTGTGGATAATCAATAATGAGATCGTCGCCATTAAATATTAAATTGACGTCATCCTCTTCCAGTGCATCTAAGCTGTCTGGGACAACAACGAGAAATTTGGAGTAGAGTCTGTCTTGGGCTTGGTGATACCGATCGATTTCGAATATAAACCGGGCGCCGACTAATCGCTCGGTCAACACGGCAACCGGCGTCATCTGCTCGTAATCTTCCAGCGATTGATATGGTTCAAGCGCGTACAATTGAATGGGTTTCCCTCGTAGCTTCACATGCACTTTGAGATAGCCTTCCACTGTGATGGTATGGTCTGTAGCGGAGACAGCGTCAACCTTTGCCCTGACAGGATATATGCTATCGGCGGCGTAAGCAAAGTCTTGGGTCGCTAGTGTCAAACCACTTAAAATGATTGCCATAATTATGATTGTCCTCATATTTAACGCTTTTGCAAATATCCCCATCACTTACACCTCTCTCAAATGGATATAAATACGTGCTAAAGAAGGAGGAAGTCTCCTTCTTTGGCACGTTCGTCGCTAGGCTTACAGATGTCTCGATTCGATTACTCGAATTGCTTCCATCGATCGTAAGCATCCTGATGTATTTTCACATATTCATCGACTTTCATCTGCTCCAATGTCTTTACGAACTGCTCATAGTTGTCCAGTGATTCATTACCGATGATGAATCTTGCTTCCATCTGCTCCACATACGTTAATATATCGGCCTGCAACATATTTATCTCTTTCTGTTCATCCAGAGTGAAGTAAAGAGAAGGATACACATCACGCCCGTACGGAATTAACTTCGAATATAAAGCACGGAAGTAGTATCTAGTTGGGGTCAAATCCTTCATTTTTTCTTCATTTTCGATCGTAGACAATTGTGCTGCCAATTTAGACTGATTGCGAGGAACCAGCGTTCCGGCGTCAATCGTAGCCATCGCTCTCAGTTCCTCCGACGTTTTACCCTCGTTGCCGCTACTAATAATCATCGTCCGACCTGTCCTCGTGTCATTAAACTCCCAATTCACTCCTTCTAATCCATAGTGAGCCAGATCCGCACCTTCATCCGAATATAAGTAATCTACCATTCGAATCGTGGCTTCCGGATGTGGATTGTCCTTTGTCATTGCAAAGGTTCCTTTGCTGAATAATGGAAGCCGCGATGTGATCTGCTCATTGTTCACCTCGGATGTGAGCGGCATGAGCAGGTCATAATCCTCGTTGAGTTCATTGCCTACGAACTGGAAAGGGCCAAGCGATCGAAAAACACCCAATTGGTTCTGGTTGCCCTTGGCCACTTTTATCTGTAGCGTTTGCGCAAATGATTCCTGATCCAACAACTCGTTGGTATACAGCTTATTCATAAACGAGAGATACGCCTTGTACTCTGGCTCCAGAGGCGCGTAACGAACCCTTCCGTCCTTGACATCCACAATGTTGTCTTCCCTGGTCGCAAAACCGAACCAGTTCAAGAAGACGCCGCGTATATCCATATTAAAAGACGTTAGCGGAATCTCATCTGGCTTACCATTGTTGTTAGGATCTTGGTCCTTGAACGCCTGCATCACCTGAATGAATTCATCGGTTGTCTTGGGCATATCCAGACTTAATGCCTCTAACCATTTCTTGTTAATCCACAATCTCGGATATGAGCTATGCTCATCCGTGTTCTGGATATCCGGCCGCACCTGAATTTGGGGCAATGAATAAATATGACCATCAGGCGTTGTAAGCGATTGCCGTAAACCGGGATTTGCTTCGAATACCTTGACAATATTCGGCGCATACTGGTCAATCAGGTCTTCCAACGGAACCAGCAAGCCTTGCTGACCGTAAGTTACTTCCATATCCGAAGAAAGCTGCGCACCGATGAGTACATCCGGCAATGAACCAGTTGCAAAAGACAGATTCAGCTTTTCCGCATATGCATCATGAGCGGGTGTGTCGAACGTGAATTGAATGTTCATCAGTCGCGTCAATTCCTCGAACAGCGTCATCTGATCCCATGGAATTTGGCTGGGAGCCTTGGATCCCATCACCTTCAGTGTGATCGCATCATTCACAATCGGAAACCCATCCAGATTAAAGTTGTCCACTACCTTCTGGGCAGGCTCAGTCGTGTTGTTTGGTACGTTACCGGTTTGTTCCGGTATTGCATCTGCCTCGTTATTGTTTTTATCTGCACAGGCTACAGTCACTGCGATTAAGATGCACATCATTATCAGGACCAAAAAAGCTTTTTTTCCATTTCTCATCTTGGTTCACCTCGGTTATTTTTTCTTCGAACGACGTACAAACTCGTAATGAATTGCCCATATCTAGCCTTTGATTGAGCCAACCAGAACTCCCTTTACGAAGTACTTTTGCAGAAATGGATAGACGATCAGAAGCGGCAACGAGGAAACAATCATCACAGCATACTTAATGATATCGGCAATGCGTGCATGTTGCAGGAACAATTCCAGATTATCACCGTCCATCATCATTTGCGTACTCATCTGCTGTTGTACTAGAATCTCTCTTAGAAAGAGCTGCAGCGGAAAAATATCACGATTATTCAGATACATCAATGCGTTGAAATATTGATTCCAGTGTCCGACCGCGTTAAACAAAGCCATAACGGCAATAATCGGGGCAGACAATGGCAACACAATGCGAAAGAACAGGCCGAAATCCGAACAACCATCCATCTGCGATGCTTCTTGCAACTCTTTGGGTATATTCATCTGAAAGAAGGTCCGCGCTACGATGATCGCCCATACGTTCAGCATGTTGGGAATAACCAACGCCCATATGGTGTCAACTATGCCAAGCTGCTTGATGACCAGGAATGTGGGTATCAAGCCGCCATTGAAAAACATTGTGAATAAAAACAGAATCATAATCACCGTTCTGCCCGAAAGATCAGAACGCGACAGCGCATAGGCGGACGGCAGCAGGACAAGGAGATGGATCGATGTTCCAAAGGTCGTGTACATGACGGTATTGCGATATCCAATCCAGATCTCGTTGTCCCGGAACACGCGAACGTACCCTTCCCAAGTGATGTCCATCGGAAACAGCCACATTCTCCCTGTATTCACCGCGAGCGGATCGCTGATAGATGCGCTTAAGATAAAGAGCAATGGATACGAGACAATGGCCATTAACATGATGAGAAAGGCACCATTGCACCAGATGAATAATTTATCGGAATTTGACTGTGCCCTCATTGCAGTTCCTCCTACCACAAACTGTTCCCGCTATATCTGCGGGCAACCACATTAACTATCAGCAATAATATGAGATTGATGACCGAATTGAATAACCCGACAGCGGAAGCATAACTGTATTGGCCTTGTAATAAGCCGTTTCGGTAAACGAATGTTTGAATGACATCCGATGCGCCGAGATTAAGTGCATTTTGAAGCAAGTAGATCTTCTCAAAACCGACATTCATGAACGACCCCACATTTAGAATAAACAAGATAACTACGGTTGGCAGGATTCCTGGTATATTCACATGCACAATTCGCTGAAGACGAGTAGCCCCATCTATCGTCGCTGCTTCATGCAGTTCGGGATTGATCCCTGCGAGCGCAGCTAAATAGATGATGGCGCCCCAACCGAGATTCTGCCATTCACCTGACAGTACATAGACAGTCTTGAACCATCCCGGTTCGCTCAGAAAAGCAATTGGTCCAAAACCGAGAGCTTGAAGCGCTTTGTTGACAATACCGGTGCTGGGACTCAAAAATGCGAGAATCATGCCGCTCATTACGACTACGGAAATAAAGTGAGGCGCATAAGTAACCGTTTGCACTATTTTCTTGAAATGAACTCGTCCTATTTCGTTCATCGACAGAGCAACGATAATCGAGACGGGGAACAGGGCCAACTGGTACAAGGCAATGAATACCGTGTTTTTAACGAGCGTCCAGAAATAGTATGAGTTAAAGAAACGTTCCAGATGGGCAAAGCCCACCCATTCCCCTTCACTGATGCCCATTCCCGGCATGAAATCGCGGAAGGCGATCTGAACACCATACATGGGCCAGTATTGAAAGATAATAAAATAAAGGAGAGCAGGCAACAAAAACAAATACAGTCTCCAGTTTTTTGAAAACTTTACTTTTGTCAAAACAGTTGCAATCGGGGAATTGTGCAATGACGTGACCTCCTTTCACAGATGATTGATTGCAAGCCGCAACTGGCTCACAACTCACTATTAAACATAGCGAAAACATGCTGGGAAAGGGAATATAACAATTTTGCATACATGATTCAAATCGGACTTCGGTCACTATCCATTTCTACTTTGGATGTTCCAAATTCGCAGAGTAGACTGAGGTCCCATCGACATCTCTCTTCATATGTTTAATTTACGGTATTGCCCAGGTGTCAGGCCTTCCCTCTTTTTAAAGCGTTCAATAAACTTGGATTCTCCAACATAGCCGACTTCCTGCACGATGTTCCGGATCGTTTTGTCTGTTTCCACTAGCAGTCGTTTGGCCTCCTCATGTCGTAATTGAAAAATATATTCCGTGAACAAAATACCGTAATGCTCTTTTAGAAAGCGGCTGACGTAAGAAGGAGACAATTGAAAATGCTCGGCTATATAACTGAGCGACAAGTCCGGCGAACGATAGTGGGTTTGAATGAAGCTAAGGATTTGCTCGCCCAGGAGGGAATACTGCTTTTCCTGTATTCGATGCGCATGTTGGCATATCAGCACGATTATCTCCTGCACCGTTTCTTTCAGATCGTCAAGATGCTTGAATTCGGCTGCTTGCTTGATTAGATCAACTTGTCCTTCGATTTGCATCTCCCGCATTACTTTGGCTATGGAATTGATCAGGTCCATGCACACCAAGCGGAGCATCAGATAGGATTTTTCCTGCGCGCGGATATATTCAATGGTAGCTTGCAGCATCTGCTCCGCGATCTGTTCATCGCCCTGCTTCAAGCTCTGAATAAAGCGCAGATGTTCAGCAGCGGGAAGCCAAAGCTGGTTCTGGTCCTCGAAGTGTCTGACATCTTCGAAGTAAATGATGCTTTCATTGCCTACAATCATGCGATAATCTGAAGCACTGGAAGCTTCAATGAATGAACTGTTCATCCGATTGATATCGTCGTACAGGTTGCCGATTCCGATAGATGTCTGAATCCGATAACGTTCTTTCATGTGTGTTCGAATGTAATCCGCAAATTCCTGCTGAATGTTACGCGGCTGTAATTCGATCTTCGAGACGCATACGATGATGGCGTAGGTGAAGCGTTCCATCAGCTCTAGCCAATATACCCGAAGGTTCGGAATTTCAATCCTCGCGAGCCATTCCGATATTTGTTCCACATCCCTTGACGGTAGGGATCTAATGTCAGCAAGCTCCAAGGATAGCTTTGCCACAAAGAAGTGCTCGCCCTCCTGAACAGGCGGCAGGTTCTCAGTAGCACGAATGGACTCCCAGACTTCCTGGTTTGCGTGTTTCCCTCGGATTAACTGGTATAGAAACTGATCCCGTACATATTTGAATTGACTTTCGACTTGCCAGTTCAACTCCTGATTCTGTCGATGTGTGGTCATCCACATGTCCTCTATATACTGAAATTCGTTGTTAGTTGCCTGCATGGGATTGGAGAAATGCGCTTTGATCTGTTCAAGCAAGCGATTGATCGGTTGGTAAAATCGGTGTGACAAAAGCATGCTCATTCCGGTGCCGATAAACAGGAGAATGACTGCTATTGTTAGTAGGAACGACCTCATATTGATTACGCGGGATAAAAATTGATCCGTTGGTATGGCTGCGATGATGGACCATCCTAGCTTGTCTGAACGCACGACAGAGAAGGAGTATTGTTCGTTGTGTACATGAGCTTCATAGATGCCATCCTCTTTGAACAACGACGTGTCGGCTAATAATTCCATACTGGAAAGAGGAAGCGTGTTACTCTTAGCGGCAATGACGTGGTCGTTATCATCATAAATGAGCAAATGCCCGTTAAAACCGCCCAGAGATTGATCGAACAGCTCGGTCAGATGGCTCTGATCGAGTACAAACACGACTGAACCATAATATAGAAGGGAATTAAAAGGGATGGGCAGCATATAAGCCAGCAGGCGAGGTTTGTCATCCTGTTGCGTATATGCCATATTGATCGGCATAATGGTAGGGCCCTCCAACTGATCGAGAACCACCTGTAAATCATTCCCTATAGATGAGGGAAACACATAGCTGTAATCGGTCAGTGCTTGGAACGAACTGAGGCCGTTTGACGTGTACAAATTGCCGTCCCCCTGGTAATACAGGAGAATATCTTCAATAAGCGGATTGTACGCTTTATAATTGCGTAGGATGTTGGCCGTCTCATTGGAGCGATATACTTCCAGACGGGTGTAATAAGGTGTTAATTCCGGATTACTGGATATGTTTACTGACAATCTTTCCAGTCGATTCATCGTTCGTTCAAATTCATTTTTAGCAAGGATCAACCTGTCCAATGTCGTTGTCTCGATCTGTTGACGAAGTTGCACCACAGCATTGAAGTACAACAGACTGCCCAATATAACAAAAGGAATGAAGTAGCTTAACAGGAAGGATGCCCAAAACTTCTTTTGCAATGTCATAAAGGGTTTCTTTTTCATGGTTTAACTCCTTCAAATGTAATTCGTTCATGACAGTAAATATCCACTTACATTACGACTGAACGGGCTTACTGTCAACTGGACTTTAAGCGCTTACATAGTTCTCGTAGTGTTCTGCTTCGATATAGCTTGAAGGATAGCATATGTATAACGTATACTTATACTACGAAAAACTAATATGCACGTAAGGGGCGACTAGCTATTGAATCGCATGCCGTTATATCATCAAGTTTACAATATTATTAAGGAATATATCAAAGACGGGAAATTCACTGCCGATCAACCGCTCCCTAATCAAATTGAACTGGCCAAGCAATTTAAGGTTAGCGAGATCACGATGCGCAGAGCGCTTACTGAATTAGCCAACGAGGGCTGGGTATTGCGGACGAGAGGCAAGGGCACGTATATTAATAACCATGCTACAGATGGCAAGAATACTGCCCGTGATATCCGTCCGTTTACACTGAAGCAAATTTATTTAGCATTTCAGATGAACACACTTATTTTCATGGATCAGCGGTTTCAAAGTGATCTCATCTCAGGCATTCATGATTTTTGCGAGCAGTATGGCATTCGTTTTCGGTTATGGGAAATCGATGGGGATGAAAAATTGCCGATCGATGAACATACAGGCATCATTTTAATGCCTCAATATCACATGTCAATCCAACAATTGCAAACATGGAAAGAGACAACTTCACGTTTAATTACTGTCCACGTTTATTTCCCACATCTACATATACCCTATATTATTAGTGATAATTTAACCGGAGGATATAGCGCTACACAGCATTTGATCTCGCTCGGGCATCGGCGCATAGGGATAATATTGTCGGGTAACTCAACTCTCGATCTAAACCAGGACTTTTCATTCAGGTTACAAGGATATCGCCTGGCGTTAGATCATAACAAGCTGGAATTTGATGAATCAATGGTTAGTGTTGTGCAAGGCGATCAAGAATTGGAGAGTATGGGCAAAGAGGGCACAGAGCAATTGTTCGCACTGGAAAACCCGCCAACAGCGGTGTTTGCAACAAGCGATTTAAAAGCGTTTGGATGCATAAGAGCTTTGCGTGATAAAGGTATCCGGGTACCCGAAGATGTCAGCGTTGTGGGTTACGATGATATGAAGGTCAGTCAATATATATCGCCAGCGTTGACGACAATCGATCAGAATAGTTACCAGATGGGATGGCGGGCCTGCGAAGTTCTTACGTTTGAGTGGGATGAAGGCTGGAGAAAGGCGCAGTACAAAGATGAGATTGTACCTAAACTGATTGTCAGGGAGTCCACTGGTCCACGATCTTAACAATGGGATGAAGACTCTAAAAGACTGTAACCGACAGTCTTTTTTTTGTTTGTATCAAGTGTGTTCAGTATTCAAGCTTTCAATTGATCGTATAGACAGAGTGCAACGATATTACAGTTGACTAACATTTGATAAGTGATTATTATGTATACGTATATACTTTTAATAGAGTATAGGCGGAAATTGGATGATGGAAGAATGCCTAGAAATCACTAATCTATTATTCGGAAAAAGAGGTGTTATGTTGGATATGGTTAATCATAAAGTGGATTCGAAAACGGTGGAAGAACTGTACAAATTGTTTCAGCATCCTAGTGCGCAGTACCGCGGCAAGCCACTTTGGTCCTGGAATGGAAAGCTGGATAAGGATGAGTTGCTCAGACAAATACACGTTTTAAAGGAAATGGGTTTTGGCGGTTTTTTTATGCATTCGCGAACGGGATTGGCTACGGAGTATTTGGGTGAAGAATGGTTTGCATTCATCAATGCTTGTACAGACGAGGCAGAGAAGCTTGGTTTAGAGGCATGGCTATACGATGAAGATCGCTGGCCTAGTGGATCAGCAGGCGGAAAAGTGACGGAAAACCCTCGGCATCGGATGAAGTCCATTCAAATGCATCGGATGAAAGCACAGAATTTTATGTGGTCCGAACAGATGATAGCCGCATTTTCTGTTAAGCTGCAAGGGGTCGATTTACACGATTACAGTCCAATTTCCAGGATGAATATCCCCGATTTGGATCAGGGTGATGATGTGCTGGCGTTCACCATTGAGGAAATGGCCAGGTCCAACTTTTATAACGGCAATACTTATCTGGATACACTGAATGGCGAGTCCGTTCAACAATTTATAGCCTCCACACATGAACAGTACAAGAGGCACAGCGGAGATCGACTAGGTCATTCGATTCTGGGCGTGTTTACAGATGAGCCGCATCGCGGCAGGTTGATGTCGAGCTTTGGCTCCAGCCCAGGCGAAGAGAATGACGCTTTGGAATATTCAGTCCCCTGGACCTATGCATTGTTTGATCATTTTGAAAAAGCGTATGGCTATGATTTGAAGAACAGGCTGCCTGAACTTTTCTTCAACTACCGCGGCGCTAAAGTTTCACCATTGAAATGGCAGTATGTCGAACTGGTTCAACAAATGTTTATCACCCACTTTGTTAAACCGATTAATGAATGGTGCAAAGCAAATAACCTAGCCCTCACGGGCCATATGCTGCAGGAAGACTCACTTGCTGCGCAAACGGCTATGTGCGGCTCGGCGATGCGATTTTATGAGCATATGGGTTATCCGGGCATTGATGTCCTCACCGAACATAATCGGAATTTCTGGATCGCCAAACAAGTAACCTCTGTGGCCAGGCAGCTAGGGCAGCCATGGCGCCTGTCTGAATTGTATGGGTGCACCGGCTGGCAGATGCCGTTCGAATCGCACAAGATGGTCGGTGACTGGCAGGCGCTCCTGGGCATCAATTTTCGCTGCCACCATTTGTCCTGGTACACGATGCAGGGAGAATCTAAGCGGGACTATCCCGCCAGCATTTCGCATCAATCCGCCTGGTGGAAGGAATACAAATATGTGGAAGATTACTTCTCCAGACTGGGTGTAGCTATGTCGGGAGGAACATCCGTCTGCGATACGTTAGTGCTCCATCCGATCGAGAGCGTGTGGTGCCAAGTGTACTCCGGCTGGTCTGCAGGGCTGCATGCGCGCGATGAGGCAATTGTGAAGCTGGAGCAGCAATTTGTTTCCTTGTTCCATTGGCTGACCGAAGCCCATATTGATTTCGATTACGGGGACGAGGAGATGATGTCTCGGCTTTGTAAAGTAGAAACTGACGAAACAGGCAGAGCTTGCCTAAAGGTTGGCGAGGCGGTATATCGCCAGATCATTGTGTCGGGTATGACAACGATTCGCTCTACGACACTGCATATTCTGGATACGTTTATGCGCGCAGGAGGCCATGTGCTGTTCGCAGGTGAACCTCCCGAGTATGTAGATGCGGTAAAGAGCGATAAAGCGATCATCATGAGCGGACAAGCGGATGCAGTCGCCTTCAAGCAACAAGATCTCATCAAAGCCTGCGTGCTGCATGTGGACAGAATGGTCAACGTGCAGAACAGCCAAGGCGACCATGTGGAGCAAATTTATGTGCAGGTCAGAGAGGGCGAGGACTACAAACTTGTTATGTTGCTTAATGTGGATCGCGAAAACCACTATGATCAACTGACCATCACGATTCAGTCGGACGGATTTGTGCAAGAGTGGGACAGTACAACTGGCGAACGATACGATACATACAACAGTGACGACGGTATCATTCGTTGCACGATGAATTTCCCGGCCGGCGGTGAAAAGCTGCTTATCATCACTTCACAGCGCAATGATTCACTTGACAAGAGGGTTAGCTGTGTTGAGAGAAATGCATGGACAGTCGATAGTGTCTTTGATTACACACTTGATGAATCTAACATTTGCGTGCTCGATTCGGCAAGCTTTCAGATTGATGATGGGCCGTGGCAGCCGGAAACAGAAATTCTACAAATCGATCGGCGCGTCAGAGAGGCATTCGGCATTGAATATCGTGCCGGAAATATGGTGCAGCCGTGGTTCGCTGGCGACCAGGAGTTTGAAGCAAAGGGTAGAGTTTCTCTGAGATTCGAGTTTGATGTCCATGAACTTTCAGCCAAAACGCTTGAATTAGCCATGGAGCAGCCGGAACGCTTCCAGATGAAACTTAATGGACTTCCAATCAATTCCAACGGACAACGGGGTTGGTGGGTAGATATTTGTTTCAAAAAAATAGAGATCCAAGGGGAACACCTGCAGATCGGTAAAAACATAATTGAGATCTCAACTGATTTTCACCAGGGAATCGATTTGGAGGCGCTATATCTCCTGGGGAACTTTGGTGTCGCATTGGAAGGTAACCGCAAGGCGATAATTAGCTTGCCTGCTTATCTGACGATAGGAGATTTAAGCCAGCAGGGACTACCGTTTTATTCTGGGAAAGTCACCTATCGTGTGCCTGTTGACTACAAGCCGGCGAATGGTGAGGAAAGTGTGTTTTTGGAGTTGGAGCAAATTGGAGGCGCCTGCGCTAAAGTAAATCCCGAAGGCAGCACACCCACCATGATTGCATGGAGACCCTACGAGGCAGATATTACAAATCAACTGAAAGAGAATCGCTGGATCGATCTGCAAATCATATTGACACGGCGTAATACGTTCGGACCACTACATCAAATTCCGCTGTATGCACCTGATTATGGTCCGGAAAACTTTGTTACGACAGGATCGAATTTTACCGAAACATATAATCTTGTGCCTGCTGGCTTATTGTCGTCACCTCGCATTAGTATTAGGTCTTAAAAGAGGGGGGAGAGCGTTGGACAAGGTATCATGCATATGGCATCCGCAAACATCGCGAAATGTGAATGTATATGTGGCATTTCAGACTGCTATACACATTCAGGATGAAGAACAGGTGAGCATTCGCATTTTCGGCAGCAACCTGTACAGGGTCTATCACAATGGGGAACATCTTCTGGATGGGCCCGCCCGGTTTGAAGAGCGTCATCCTGAGTTTGATGAACATGTCACCTTCCTAAAGTCGGGGCGACATCTATTTACCGTAATTGTTCACTATTACGGGACTTCCACACGGATGACATCGGCGAGTATTCCACCCTTTCTACAATTTGCAATACGAAATAACGAAGGGAACGTGAAGCTGTTCTGGAAATGCAAGGAGGTGACAGCATATGAGCACTTAGGTCGCCGAACGAATGAACAGTTAGGGTGGATGGAACATTGCGATATGAGAATATTGCCTGATTGGGGAGAGGCGTTTATGGAGTCATCTGATTGGGTGGATCCGATTAATGTCGTGAATCCACTAGGTGACGCATACTATCAACCGAAGACCATTCGTGATTGCCTAGCTTTGCCTGTTGATGCCCAGGGGCTTGCCAAAGGGCGATATATCAATAGATTTGGATATGAGCATGATGATCCACCCGTTCGATTCCTGCTCCGTGATCTGGCGCCGACCATTCCAGCAGAAGGAGTATGGTATCGTTTTGATTTTCAAAAGGTGGGACTTTATCGTCCGCAAATTTATTTGGATGTGCCGGAAGGAACCTGGATCGAAGTCGGCTACAGCGAGGCCTTGATAGATGGCAGGGTCAGTCCCTTCATCTCTTTGTCGGCCAGTCCGTCGTGTCATCTGGATCGCTGGATTTCCAAATCCGGTAAGCAACGGCTGGAAACGTATTCACCTCGTGGTTTCCGCTATTTAGAGCTTCATATATCTGCTCGAGAGGAGCAAATTAGAGACTTGAATGTCACGGCCGAACAGCGAACCTATTATGATGTTCCAATGGGAACGTTTACTTGCAGCGACCCGTTGCTGAATCAAATTTGGCGGTTATGCATCGAAACACTCCGTACGAATAGTGAAGATGCGTTGGTAGATTCGCCGACCAGGGAGAGAGGGCAGTGGTTAGGGGATGCTGTTGCGGTTGGAATGGAGATGATGGCGGTGTCATTTGGAGCGATGCCCTTCATCCGACGCAGCTTGTTGCAGGCAACTTATTGTAAGAACGAGGATGGGGTGGTTGCTGGGCTTTATCCGGGTCAACAAGTCTATGTATCTTCCTATTCGCTTATGTGGATTAGCGGTTGTTTACGGTACTACCATCTTACCGGCGATTTGAGTTTGCTGAAGGAATGTTATGCGGCGGCGCAAGAGACAATGCAGGGCTTTCTTGGGAAAATGACCAATTGGGGCATAGTAAACTCTCTTCTGTGGGACTTTCTGGACTGGGGTCACGAAGTAGAGGGGAACACCGTTAATGCGGGTATAAATTTGTTGGTGCTGCAGGCTTTACGAGATATTCAGCAATGGGAGCGTCTATTAGGAAGGGAAGAGGCGGCGGCTGAACGACAACAACATATTGATTCTCTGCAAGCGGTTATCTTGAATAAGTACGTGACAGACGATGGATTGTTGGCTAAAGCGATTGTGCCACAAGACATTCATGATGCTTCGAGGTTAACGAATGGGTATCATGCCACTGTTCTAGGCAGTTTATTACATTTGTTCGATTCATCTGCCAAGCCAAAGGCGCTGACATTTATAAAAGAACATATGATGAATTGTTTTCCTAATGATGTCGATGCACCCCGATTAAGTAGTCCGAGTGCAAATAACAGCAGACTCATTACACCGTATTTTGCTCATTTTGCTCTTCAGGCTCTGTGGGAAGCAGGCGAAACGGAATTCGTCATGGAGCAGTATCGTGTTTGTTGGGGGTGGATGCTCGCACAAGGGGTGACGACACTAATGGAAGTGTTTGACCCCAGATGGAGTCATTGCCACGCTTGGTCAGGCGCACCTGCCTGGCAATTGTCCAGATATGTGCTTGGGCTTTTTGCAGACGATACGGGGGATCCGGGCAGTTTCCGCTGGCATCCGCGACCAGGCAAGCTGGATTATGCGGAGGGGCATATTCCGTTGCTTCACGTAGAAGGCGTCATCCATATGAAGTGGCAACGGACCAACGATGGATGGATCTATGATCTGGTATGCGATGTTCCGATCCGTTTGCTTCTTACATCTCATTATAATATTGGAAGTCTGGTGGTCGATGGTGCATCGCATAATAATATTGCATCCGAAGTTATAGTGAATAACAGGATGAGTTTGATCTTTAGCTAGATCGTGCATGTGGAATCTTACTCCGTCATATAATAAAGCCGCCTGCATGGAACAGCAGGCGGCTTCACCAGGGTGTGGAATCAGTTCTCTTGAATTTCTCTGCGGTTCTTCTTGAACCACTTGGATAGCAACTCATACACGATTGGTACGATAATCAACGTGAGCAACGTCGAGCTAGTTAAGCCGCCGATGACGGAGATGCCCAGGCCCTTGGAGATTAGACCTCCACCGCCGCCGCCCTCGATCGCTAGCGGGATCAATGCACCGATCGTTGCGATCGCGGTCATCAGGATTGGACGTAGACGCGTCATACCTGCTTCGATAATCGCATCACGCAGGGACAGCCCGTCACGCTCCATATGAATGATGCGATCGACGAGTACAATCGCGTTCGTGACGACGATACCGATCAGCATGAGCATACCCATCATAACCGTCACCGATATGGTCTCGCCTGCAATTAACAATCCGACGAACGAGCCGATGACTGCGAATGGCAGGGAGAACAGGATGGAGAATGGCGCGAGCCCTTCGCCGAAGGTGACGACGAGAATGAAGTAGACAATGGCGATTGCTGCGATCATCGCGATCGCTAACTGGGTGAACGTCTCCTCGATATCAGCAGTGACCCCAGCCACTCCGATCTCGACACCTCTAGGCAGATTCAGCTGGTCAATCGCCTTATCCAGATCAGCGGATACCTTCGAGATATCATCGCCGATAATATTAGCTGATACGGTAGCGTAATATTGCCCCTGGCTGCGCGCGAGTGTATTGAGCGTATAGCCCTCCTCCACAGTCACGAGCTCAGAGAGCTTCATCGTAGTGCCGAGCGCTGTAGGCACTGGTGTAGCTAACAGCTCTTCAATCGAGCGTGCAGGTGCTTGTTCTTCCTTCTGTACAATCACCTCTAGCGTCTGACCGTCCTTCTCAATCGTGGTCAATACATCAGATCCCCGATTCGGATACAAGGTCATCACAATCTGGCCAGTTGTCAGGCCGTACTGCAGCAGCTCTGCCTGATTCACCTTGAACGTAAATTCTGTGAAGCTCTCCTCCGCGCTCGACGATACATCCTTCAAGCCGCTGTGGCCGGCGAGTACTTCCTCCACCATGCCGACTGCTTCGTAGAGCGGATCGAGCTCATCGCCGTAGAAGGTGTAGCTGACTCCGTTGCCGGCTAGGGCCGACATGGAGAAGCTCTGACTCTTCCATTGGCCGGTCTGACCGATGTTGAATACATATTGCTCAATGTCTTCCTTGACGTCAGGGAAATCCTTCGTATCCGGGTCGAAAATAAGGTATAGCAGCCCGCCGCCGGCTGCACCACCCATCATAGCGACCATTGGATCGGAGCTGTCTGAGATGGACAGTTGCACCATATCGATATCGGCATGCTTCATTAATTCTTCTTCCACTGCTGTCACGCTGGCTAGAACGTCTTGCTCCAGCTCGCCGGCGGCAGGTGTGTAGGTGAGGATCATCATCTTCTCTTCCTCGCTGCCGAGGAAGCTTACTCCGATAATCGGCGTCAGCAGCAGACTGCCGACCAGAAGTAGGATAGAGACGATAGAAGTGATGGCCTTGTGATTGAGCGTCCATGTGAGTACCTTCTTATACCATACAGCCAGCTTGCCATGATCCTTATGCGTGCTCTCCGACTTAGGCGCGTACAGCTTCTTTTTGAACAGGAAGTGAGAGAGCGCAGGGACAATGGTAACCGCCACGATTAGCGATGCGCCTAGTGCGAATGACATCGTCAATGCGAATGGCAGGAACAGCTCGCCGACCATCCCGCCAACGAACATGAGCGGTGCGAATACCGCTACAGTGACGAGTGTAGACGATAGAATCGGCTTGAACATCTCTAATGTCGCTTCTCGAACGAGTGCGCGGCCATTCAGCTTCTCATCCTTCAGATGCAGTCGTCTGAATATGTTCTCCACGACAACAATCGAGTCATCGATTACCCGACCAATCGCTACGGTGATCGCTCCAAGCGTCATAATATTCAGTGTAATATCGAGCCAGTATAGCAACAGCAGCGCCATGAATACGGACACTGGAATGGACACGATAGAGATAATGGTAGACTTGATATCACGCAGGAAGAGCATGATGATGATCACGGCGATCAATCCGCCGAACAGCGCCTTCTCCACCATCGTAGAGACCGCTTGCTCGATCGGCTTGCCCTGGTCGAGTGAGATGTCTACAACCAGTCCTTCGAGCCTGTTCTGCTCCTCTTCCATGAGTTCCTTAACGGCATTAACAACGGTTACCGTATTGGCGTCCTGTGCCTTGATGACCTGGACGGCAATGGCTTCCACACCATTCGTACGCGATACCGATTGCACCTTGCCGACGACTTCGATGGCAGCAATATCGCCCAGTCTCACGAATGGAATTGGATTGGCCTCTGACGGCGTGACAGGAATCATCATATTGGTCAGTTCGTCAGTCGTTGTGAATTTACCATCAACTGAGATGGCTTGCTCGGCCTCGGCGAATTGGAACAGTCCTAGCGAGACGCCCATATTACTGGCCTGGATCATCTGCTTGACGGTTTCCTCACTCACGCCTAAGGAAGCCATCTTAGCCTCATCGTAAGTCAGCTCGATCTCTTCGATATGATGCCCGGTCATCGAAGCGGATGCGACACCGTTGATCTTCTCAATCTTAGGCAAGAGCACTTCCTCGACCGTAGCAGTCAGGGATACGATATCTTCTGTCTCGCTGCTGATGCTCAGCGCCAGGATCGGCATCATATTGAAGCTGATTGCCGTAATCATGGGCTCTTGGGCGCTGTCCGGCAGGGTTATATTCTCGAACGAGGATTGCAGCTCGCGCTTAGCCTCGGCCATATCCTGCTCATAATCATATTCAACCTGAAGGCTGGCAAGGTTGGAGTAAGAATTGGAGTAGACCGCCTTCACGCCCTCCAGATTCTCGATCGTCTTCTCCAGGGGGATGGATACATCCTCCATTACTTGCTCCGGCGTAGCGCCAGGATATACACTCATGACCATTAGAAATGGAATATTGATGTCCGGAATCGTCTCCGTCTTCATCTGTGTGCTGGAATAAATACCAGATCCAAGAACGATCAGGGTTAACAGCCACACAGCGAGCTTGTTCCGAATTGTAAAATTGACAAAACCTCTCACACTCACACCATCCTCTTTTATTTGTCTGTAGATTGACTTTTTAGACTTATTTCTTCATAATAATGACTAGTCGGTCAGTTGTCAAATTCAGATAGGGGTGCAGCTGGGCTAATATGGTGAGAAAACAACTAATTATCGAAAAGTCCCTGGAGCTATTCGCAGAGCAAGGATTTGAAGCTACATCTGTCCAGCAGATCACGGATCGCTGCGGCATTTCCAAGGGCGCGTTCTATCTTAGCTTCAAGTCTAAGGATGAACTGATTATGGCGATCGTTGATTATTTTATGATACAGGTAACTACGGATATTGACCAAGCGGTCAGACTGCAAGTGCCGAAGGATAAACTGCTCTATGAATTCTATTATTCCACCTTCGATTCGTTCAATAAGCACACCGGGTTCGCCAAGCTGTTCGTCCAGGAGCAGGCTCTTCAGTTGAATCAGGAATTGCTGATCAAGATTGATGAATTCGACAGACGGATTAACCAGAGCCTCCTGCATCTGCTTGATCAGGTGTATACCGACTTAGCTAAGGAGCTGCGATATGATCTTCTGGTCAGTATGAAGGCCCTCCTGCACAATTACATTGGGCTGTATATGCACCGGAGCATGACGACGAGTCCGGACCTGCTCGTTAGGTCGCTTGTAGAGAAGACAGATATTCTGGCGCGGCATATGACGATTCCATTCGTGTCGGAGGAGACGTTCCGGAATAAGGGCATCATCTGTAAGGATGAGAATGAGTCGGAGGCGCGCGAGCAACTGATTAAGCTGATTGAGCAGCTGCTTTCTGAGCTAGAGGAACCAATCGAGGTTGAATCCTTACTAACGTTAAAGCAGAGCCTCCTGCAACCCGAACCGAGTCTGGCGATCGTGAAGGGGATGCTGGAGAATCTGAGACATAATCCTGCATGCAGATGGGTCTGCTACCTGGTGCGGGAGCATTATCGGTTATAGTGGAAGACCCTCCGATTGCTATCGGAGGGTCTTTCTTGATGGAAGAGCACGATTACATGCTATCCCACTATTCGCGAAACTGTTCAAGCTTGCGGAAGAAGTCCTTGAAGATGTCGTTACGGTAGGCAGCGGAAGCGCAATGAATGAGATGTCGGGTGGTATCCTGACTCCAAGTGCCCTGATCCGTTAGTACGGGGCTATGAACGAGATCCATTGGTACGAAATCTGGATTGACCAGATAAGCGATAGCAGAGATGTCCCATATCACCCGTGAATAACCGAAGTGATCGGAGCTGCAGCCCTCGTAACGCTCGGCGAGGAAATCGCCGATTCTGCCTCTGCCTCTAACGTAATAATTGATTTCAGGCAGAGTTGTAATAAGATGCGATGCGACGCCATGGCAAGGGATAAGCTTGAATGGCACTCCACTGTCTAGAAGCACTCGCGCAGCTGGAATGTCTTGAATGAGATTGAACTCCTTAGTGTCTCTCCAGCTTAGGATATGTCCGCCTAGCCAGATTACGACAATCTTCTCGATGATGCGCGGCTCGAGTAATATCGCTGAAGCTACATTGGTTATCGCACCAATGGCTACGACGTATAAGGGTTCATCATCCGGCATAGCCATTGCTTTCTTAACCAAATCACGAGCGGCTTCGCTGTCAACGGCTTCTGTCTCACTTGGCAGATAGGAGGTGGATCCCTTGAAGACGAACCCGTCGGACGATACGTTCATGCGCTCCAGAATACAAAGGGCTTCTTCATAGCTCTTCTCCATACCGTCCTCAGGTCCAGATGACAGCTGGTTATAGAACGGAGCCGCGTAAACGGCTTGCAGATCTATTTTATCCTGGGAGAGAAGGGCATACACGATTGCAAATTGATCATCGATTTCGTTGAACGTATCGGTATCCAGCACAACCTTCACCTTACCGACATGTGGCTGCAGGCGCTGTAGCCTGAACGCTTCTGATAGCTGCGGATAGACAACCTTCATATCATTATACCTCGCTTCACCATATAATTTAGAAAACCACTCCAGATTGTAGAATCACATTCGCGTATGGAGAGCATTCTCCGGTACGGATTACGGCAATGGCTTTATGTTCAATCAATTGTTTCAATTCGACATGAGGGAGTGTTCCAATTTCAGTGTCTGCTAATCGTTCAAGCAGCTTTGGATAGACTGTGCCTCTTTGCTCGATCAGTTCTTCCGCTATCCATGCCTTCTCTATATGAAGCTCTGATAGCACGACTTCAAGTGTTTCGATAAAACCGGGAACCCCAGCGGTCAGCGCTAGGTCAATTCGCTTGACGCTCTTAGGAATCGGCAGTCCGCTGTCGGCGATGACAATTAAATCTTGATGTCCCAAGCTGGCTAGGAGATAAGAAATTTCGGAATGAAGCAGTGTAGTCTTCTTCATGCTAGTCTAGTCTCCTAATGTGAAGGAACGATAAAGGGCTGGAAGGGCTTCGCGCAGCGCCGCCTCATTGATATAGGGGTCGCCTCGGTCATACATGGATAAATTGGATTGTTCAGTGAACGTGAAATCGAATAGGCCGTCATCATTTATGTCAACTGTGCATGGTCTAAGCTCGTTTGGAAGTACTTGATCGGTGCTGAGCACTTCATCGTTAGGGACGAGGCGATACTCTCCGCTAGCGCGCCTCACTATCGATCTACGCGCAACTTGCGCCCATACGGCGGTTTCCCATACATTATGCCGCTTGGCGTAGACACGCTTCATAAAGTCTTCGCTAAGCGGTTCATCGACTGCTCTTAGGAAGTCTACCCGATTCGTGCGCTCCAATGCATACCCGAGATAATTACGAAGCTTGGGCTCCATATCTCGAATGAAGTTCAAGTTCTCCAACAGCCAATAGCTATTGTGAGGTCCGTACGCGAACGGGCCATTCTCAGTAGCGCAAGGATAGATGGCAATTTCAATATCGGATCGCAGCAGTCTTACAAAGCCGTGAACATCCAGATGCACATTCCATTCCAAGTAATTCGATGAGGAAGCTCCGGCACTGATATGGAGCTTGCTGACCTTGCGGCGGAACAGCTCCGGATTGCGGTTATAAGCAGCTGCGATTGCGCGAGTCGAGCCGAAAGATAAGATCTCAACGGGCTCGCTGCTATTCTCCAAGGTGTCCAAGATAAGCTGGATGCCTGTCTGCTGAAAATGCGGTATGTCCGTCATAGTATCAGCGGGCGATCGCATTGGAGTGAAGGGACTAACCGCGAACGGAACGTTGCGATCGAACAAGTAATTGAGCTGTATCATCGGAATATACCCCGGATCACGAGGACCTGTTGGATCTCGGAAGAACGGGTCTTCATGATCTGCATATGGACTGCGGAAGCGGTCCGTTGTATCTAGAATAACAGCCCGCAGATCGATTTCAGGTAAGGCATAAGGTGTTAGGATATCCACATTATCACCTGGATCCTGATGGGGGTGATATAGATCGGTGACATTAATTATTGGTATTCGTTTCATCGTGTTATTCCCTTTCTAGGACTCTACGTTATTCTTTGACTGACCCCATGACAATACCGTGAATGAAGTATCGCTGTAGGAACGGATATAACACTAAGATTGGTGTGGAGGCCAGTATGATCTGAGCGCTGATTGATGTTCGATCAGTTAAGGTCTGCATGACGGTCTGCTGATCTGCATTGACTAGATTACGAGAAGCTAGGACGGTATGCAGATAGGTTTGCAATGGATAATTCTCTGGCGCATTCATATAGATCAGGCCATCGAACCAAGCATTCCAGTGTCCAACTGCACTGAATAATGTGACGGTTGCAATGACGGGAAGAGACAGTGGGACGATAACACGCGACATGATCATCCATTGTGATGCGCCATCCACCACGCTTGCTTCTTCTAGTTGCTTGGGCAATTGGCGCATGAAATTGATCATCAGGATGACATTGAAGACAGGTACAGCACCAGGTAGAACTAATGCCCAGATTGAATCCAGCAAATTCAGCTTCATGATAACCATGTAGGACGGAATGAGACCGCCGCCGAATAGCATGGTGAAGACTACAACCCAGATGTAGACGTTACGTCCACGGAAGGTCGAGGACTCCTTAGATAATGGGTAAGCCATCATGATTGTAATTAACATATTAATTGCTACTCCGAATATTACCCGTTCGATCGATACGAAGAAGGAGGACCAGAATCTGGCTTGCTTCAGCACCGTCTCGTAAGCGATTGTTGTGAACTCTACCGGCCATAGACCAACAATATATTGCGCTGCTGGACCATTGCCGCTTAGTGACACTGCAAGAATGTGCAGCATCGGGAGTAAGCATAGGAATGAAATCATAGCAAGGAAGATGTGATTGAAAATATCAAATGCTGTATATCGTCTAAGATTATTCATTCGTCTACCTCCCTAGAATATCCGGTAGTTCGCATAACGGTAGGCTAGGCGATAAGAGAGGACAATCAGGACGAAGCCGATTGCTGACTTGAATAATCCGATAGCGGTCGCCAGACCATATTGTGCCGATATGAGACCAACTCGGTACACGTAAGTGTCGATAATGTCAGAGGTGCCAATGACAATCGGGTTGTATAGATTGAAGATTTGATCGAATCCGGCATTCAGAATATTACCCAGACTGAGGGTGGACATTAAGATGACCACAGGGAGAATACCCGGTAATGTGATATGCCATGTCCGTTTCCAGCGACTTGCGCCATCGATTGAAGCTGCTTCGTAGAGTGATGGATCAATGCCGGTAAGCGCAGCCAGATAGATAATAGTCGAGAATCCGAATTCCTTCCAGACATCACTTACGATTAAGACTGTTCGGAACCAGAAATTATCCCCGAGGAAGAAGATCGGATCAATTCCAAAAAAACCTAAGAAGTTATTGATGCCGCCGCCATTAACAGATAATACGTCGATGAGGATTCCGCCTAGGATAACCCATGACAAGAAGTGCGGCAAGTAAATCAGACTTTGGATGGTGCGTTTATACCACATGATTCGGATTTCATTCAACAAGAGTGCAAAGATGATTGGAACCGATAGACCGGCAATGATCTTCATGATGGCAATCTCGATTGTGTTGGTTACGATTTCCTTCGTATCCGGCAAGTCGAGCATGAATTTGAAATTCTCTAGTCCAATCCACTCGGAGCGGAAGAAGCCGCGTACCGGATTGAAGTCCTGGAAGGCAATCACAATGCCGATCATTGGTGTGTATGCAAATATGAGCAAGAGCAGAATGCCTGGAATGAGCATAAGATGGAAAAACCATTTATCTCTCAATGGAATCTTCACGGTTTCCTCCTAACGACTCCCTAAAATCGAAGCCTAATGCAAATATAATTCTGAAGTATGAACGGGGACATGCAAGTAATGAACCTACTGCATATCCCCGGACAGCTATTTACCGATTGTTAGCCCATTCGTTTACTTCTGCAGTGATGTCTTCGCCGCCCAGTGAATGCCACTGCTCCACAAATTCATCGAACTTGTCCACGCTGGACTTGCCCATGATGATCTCAATGAAGGTTTCTTGCTCAAGCTTCACAAGGGATGCGTTACGCTTCACCATAGTATCGGTAGGAGCGCCAAGGAACTCGTTGTTTTGGAAGTTGCCATTATAGCTTGCGAGTACAGCTTCTGCTTCCCCTAGATACAGGTTAAATGCCCAGCCATTGCCGTCATTCGCTTGATAGCTTTCCCACTTCCACTTCCCATCAGGATGTGTGATCTTGGATCCATCGTTGGATCTAACTGCTTCTACCCATTGCTTACCAATTTCGTAGTTCTTACTTGGATCATCGAAGAAGGATGGCTTTGCATATTGGTGAGCTTCAATGCCCTTGTACTTGTCACTGCCTTGGATTTCTTGGTAGAACAGATCGTTGTACTGTCCGCCCTCCATCCACATCTCGGCCCACAGGTTCATTGACTTGATCAACGCCTCAGGATTATTCATACCCTTACGAGCTACAAGCCAGCCGCTAACGTTCTGCATACGCTTAGGAACAACTGTGCCATCAACACCAGCAGGAATTGGATAAGCCTTCCAATCTGAACCTGGAGTATGGTCAAGCGTTAACTTCAATGGATATAATGGAGTCCAGAACGCGCCGAAGTAGATACCGCCCTTGCCAGCACCGATATCATCGGACATCTTGCCCCAATCCTTGGCGCCGAACTCTCTATCGAATATACCCGCCTGGTACATGGATTGCATCGTTGCGAGTGCTTGCTTCATCTGTGGCTGCGTGCTGCCGTATACCAGGTTGCCGGAATTGTCCTTGACCCACGCTCCGCGGTATGCTTTGAAAGCATTGGAGATACCATCGAAGCCAAGACCCATTGTGTTGTCTAGCGCAATACCGTAAGTGTCGTTAGCACCGTTGCCATCCGGGTCATTCTGTGCGAATGCCGTAGCAACTGTAATGAGCTCATCGATGGTTGTAGGCGCTTTTAGGTTTAACGCATCAAGCCAGTCTTGGCGGATGTACATGATTGGCACATGCTCATAGTAGTCGACAGGAAGCGGCATCCCATAGATTCTGCCGTCTTTGCTGGCACCTACGAAGCCCTCGCGATCCCCGTATTCCATTGCGATTCTAAGAAGATCGGATGCATATGTTTCGTATACATCGGTAAGATCCTCAATCTGCTCATTTTTGATCATACGTTGAACTTGTGTAGCGTCAGCCTTGAATAGGTCTGGTAGGTCATTGCTTGTAATCGAGAGATTGAGCTTCTGATCAGCTTGCGCAGCATCGACTACCCACTTATTTGTAAAGTTAACGCCCAGTTTATCCTTAAATACGCGTGTGATAACGTTATCATCTGCGCTCTCGCCTTCAACATAGATGACGTTAGTGCCAGTTACACCAACAACGGATACATCGATAGGGGGATCGTACTTGCCCAGCGGACTCTTATCTACTCCTGCGTCAGAGCCTCCGCTGTTGGATGAAGAATTGGTTGTTGTCCCCTGATTACTATTGTTGCTGTTGCTGCTGTTGTTACCAGAGCATGCTGCGAGTGTTACAACTAATGCGATAATCAATGATAATACAGTAAGATACTTAATCTTTTTCATTCTGGTGCCTCCCATTTGATGATAAATTGTAATTGTGATGTTGCTGCACTATAATGAAAGTGATTGTTCCAGCCAGCCGACCAGCAACTGGAGCAGTGCAGCTTTTTACGCCCTGTTGATTGTCTGATAACCGCTATTATCGGACTTCGCAGGGTGTTTTCTGTTGGTCGAATACCAAGATGTCGCCTCCCTTAACTAACCAAGCTAAGCTAGAAGTCGATAATCATCCCTCCTTGATAGAATGTACTCACCATGTCAATCAGCTGGATATACTCCCAGACATGACGGACTCAATCGTAGGCATTGAGGCTTGTGCGCCGAAGATAGAGACAGACAGAGAAGAGGCTCTAACCGCGAATTGTACAGCTTCAGTCAGTGACGAATTGCGGGTCAGTTGGTACGCGAATGCGCCATTGAAGCAATCCCCGGCTCCGGTCGTATCCACCACCTGAACAGGGAGTGGGGGAACCGTAATTAGCTCGTTCTCTGAGAGATAGGAGCAACCCATAGAGCCTCTGGTGATGATGACTTTACTCTTGTAAGAGGTTTCCCATTCACGCAACTGATGCTCAAGCTGCTCTTCCGTGCTGAAGCTGCTGCCAATCAACTGTTCGAACTCCGTCTCATTTGGTGTCAAGTAATCCACGGCGTCCAGAATGTGGCGAGGCAGTGCTCTGGCTGGAGCTGGGTTAAGAATGACGGTTACTTGATTGTCCCTAGCGACCTGAATCGCACGCTCGACGGTTTCGTAGTTGATTTCCAGCTGAATTAATAATACCTTGGCATTCGCAATATGAGCTTCGAATGGACCAAGCTTGTCAACGGAATATCGTTCGTTAGCACCTGGGACAACAATGATTCGATTATCCTCAGGAGTATGAATGATCGTTGCTGTTCCAGTCGGGATGTCCAGAGTTGCGATGTGTGAGGTGTTGACTCCATACTGCATAAGGTCGTCAAGGACCTGCTTGCCGAACGCATCGTTGCCGACTGCTCCAAGCATGCTCACTTGAGCGCCGAGCCTCGCGCAGCTGACAGCTTGATTAGCGCCCTTGCCTCCGGATACTGTGCGGAATTGCTCGCCGAAGATGGTCTCGCCTACCACAGGCATTCGCTTGCTGCTGACAACCATGTCGACATTCAAACTTCCAACTACTACGATTTCTGCATAATCTGACACGCTATTCTTCACCTTCGCTTTAATTTATGAAGTAGATTTCCTGATGATTAGTTCAACATCGAGTTCATTCGCTACGCTGTCAACCTCTTTCTTCTGAATGAGCTTCATTAAGCTCTGAATCGCGGATTTGCCCATCTGGGATATTGGCTGTGCAATCGTCGACAATTCTGGGACCGTGGTTGTGAGCGCAATGCCGTCGAATCCGATAATCTTGACGTCGGAGGGGATCGATTTTCCTAATTCGTATAATGCTTTGTATGCGCCTACCGCCATGAGATCATTGCCGGCGAAGATGCCGTCAACATCAGGACGGGTCTTGAGTAGTTCTAGGGCAGCCTTGTAACCGCCATCTACATGGAAGTCGCCCTGACAGAACAAACTTGGATTGAAGATACCATTCTCCCGGCATACTTCTTCGTAGCCTATCGCACGTTCGCGAGCGGAGTACACGTCAATTGGACCGCAGATATGGGCAATTGTTCCGCAGCCTTGTTCGATCAGATGATTGACTGCCATATGAGCGCCTTCCCGATTTTTCGAAATATAAGAGACGATAGTGGTTTCAGGGAATTGGTTATCGATGACGACAACTGGGATGGCCTTCTTCTGCAGCTCGAGAATTTGATGTGGACGAATCGTATAGGACGAGATGATGATGCCATCGATTCGCTTACTCTCCATTACACGGAAGTACGCTTCTTCCTTCTTCGGATCGTTATCTGAATTGCATAAGATAACGGTGTATCCCAATTCATAAGCGGCGTCTTCGACTGATCTAGCCAACTCTGGGAAGAAGGGGTTGAGGATATCCGGGACAATCAGAGCAAGGGTAGAAGTATTCTTCCCTGCCAAGGAGCGAGCCATCTCGCTAGGCTTATAATTAAGCGCTTCCATAGCGTTGCGAATGGCTGTCTCTGTCGCATGATTTACGTATCCGCTCTGATTAATCACCCTAGATACAGTTGCTACGGAGAATCCCGCGAGCTTACTGACATCTCTAATTGTTGCCACAGGATCACCCTTTCACTTCTGTTGTAACCGATGTCATGGAAACAGGGAAGCAGTTACACCTTTCACTATTTTCATTGTAGGATCCTTGTTAAATCAATAATTCGAGAATGTGGTACCGGTTACACATATCTTGATTTGGATGTTATCATGTGCTATTAAAGTTGTCAACTATTCATTTGCTATTTGTTGTTGCTATTTTATTTTCGACCTGTAGTATACTAGTATGAATTATCATGCAGGAGATGAGTCGGTAATGATTGAGAAGCTAGATATCGATGATTGGTTATTAGCCAGACAACTAGATGGGAAATACGGTATACAAATCGAACATATTATGTTCATTCCATTCGGCGATTCCGCTTATTCCTATCAAGTGACTTGCAAAGATGGTGAGCGATATTATCTGAAAGTATTCGACCATAATAACGATAATCAGCGAAGAGGAATCACGAGATTGAATGATTACCTACCCATCCTATCGCACATGCATAGCACCGGCTTATTCATAAATCTGGCATATCCCATTGAGACGGTTGATGGTGATCTGATAGGTGAGCTTAGCGAATGCACAGGTGTATTATTTAATTACATAGAAGGAGATACCTTAGCGGAGGTATATCCATTCTCGGATGAGATTGTTGAGACGGTGGCGCAGTTGATGGCGCGTCTGCATACGGTGACGCTTGATGTCGCACTAGATACATTAACCGACACGTATGACATCTCATTCGCCGACGAGCTGAAGGTGTGCTTATACGATCTCGAATTTACTGATACGGGATGTGATCTCTTTCTTGCGGCGGTTAAGCAGCAGGTGCTGAGTGAGAAGGATAGGATTTATGAATTAATCGATTTGACATGTGTGCTGCGAGAATCTGTGGCGCTTGATGGCAGCAGCCTGGTATTATGCCACGGAGATGTGTGGGGTGGGAATATGATACAGCATAATAGACAATTGTACCTGATTGATTGGGAATCTATGCAGGTTGCGCCGAGAGAGCTTGACTTCATAAATTATTTGGGCCAGGAGTTTGAACGATTCTACCAATCATACACGAAGCAATTGGGCTATGCCGTATCATTGAACACCGACATTCTGCGGTTCTATTCGTATCGGCACCATCTGCGCAATCTGAATAATTGGCTTCGGAACATCTTGTATAGAAATTCGGACATTCGACAGAAGGAAAATGACCTTGTGATGATTCGAGAGCATTGTATGGATAGATGGGAGCTTATAGAACCGAGGCTGGCGCTGGTAGAGGCTGTTGTACGTCGATCCAGGCAGTGATATTGTGTTCTAGTATTCGACTCAGATAGCGGAAATCGCCAACAAATCGCTTATGTGTCTAAATGAAAAATGGGATATATCCTTTATAATATGACGTAAACTCACTCGTAACACGGAGGTCATTATGAAGGAAATTGTTAAAGTTGGTGTAATCGGACTAGGCGCAAGAGGAATGGGACTGTTATCATCTATTCTGCTGCAGATGAATGACGTGAAGATCGTGGCAGTGTGCGATACGTATGAGGATCGCTGTGAGGCTGCTGCTGCGGTGGTCGGGGACGCGTATGGCGAGCGCCCTATGATGACCACTTCATATACACGTCTCCTTGCCATGCCTGAAATTGACGCGGTGCTGATAGCGGCCTCTTGGACCGAGCATGTGAATATGGCAATCGCCGCGATGGAGGCTGGTAAATATGTGGCATGCGAAGTAGGAGGAGCCTTCTCTATTCAGGAATGCTGGAGATTGGTCGAGACGTATGAGCGAACGAAAGTCCCATGTATGCTATTGGAGAATTGCTGCTACGGGCGAGATGAGATGATGGTCATGAATATGGCGAAGCAGGGCGTGTTCGGCGAGATCGTTCATGCCTCAGGCGGCTATCATCATGATTTGCGTGATGAAATTGCATACGGTATAGAGAATCGGCATTATCGATTAGCGAACTATTTGAAGCGGAACTGTGAGAATTATCCGACGCATGAGCTAGGTCCGATCGCTCAGGTTCTAGGTGTGAATAGAGGCAACCGTATGCTGTCACTCGTCTCCGTCTCGTCCAAGTCTAGCGGAATGAAGGATTATTTGCGCAGGAGCAGACCGGAAGCCGCTCATCTGGCCGATACGGAGTTTATGCAAGGCGATGTTGTGACAACAATTATTAAATGCGCCTTAGGTCAGACGATTACGCTAACGCTCGATACAACCTTGCCCAGAGCTTACTCGCGCGGATTTACAATTAGAGGGACGCGAGGCATGTATGCCGAGGATACCCGATCCATCTATCTGGATGGCGAGCATCATCATGATGATCCCGCTAAGCTATGGGGTAATGTTGAACAATATAGGGAACAGTATGAGCATCCGGTATGGCGAACGTATCTGCAGGAAGGCATTAAGGGCGGTCATGACGGTATGGACTGGCTCGTCTTCTCGGAGTTTGTGAACGCTGTGAAGAGTGGGACCCAGACGCCGATTGATATCTATGACATGGCAGCATGGATGAGTATCAGCACATTGTCAGAGGATTCCATCGCGCTGGGTGGACATCCGGTAGCGATACCTGATTTCACGAATGGCAATTGGATGCTGAGGGCGTGAGATTATAGCACACTAAGTAAACGAAGATACCGCCTAACCTGAATCAGGATTAGGCGGTACTAGCAGGCGCATATTGGTAAGGTGCCTGGGTCTTATCGCGAGGAGCGAATTTTATGGAATACTTCATAAGTACGTGTCGCGCATTCTGATATGGGGATCGGATGGAATTCCGTCAATTCGGCATGTAATGTATCGTTCAGTGGATCGATCCAGCTGGCGGGCAGGTTGCTAGCTCCGAGGCTTGCTCCCATAATCGATCCTACTGTTGCTCCGTTGCAGTCGGTATCCCATCCACCAAGCACGGAGGTTGCAATAGCCGTTTCGAAATCACCCTTAGCATACAAGATAGAAGCAGCAACAAGCGCAGCATTATTGTTCGTATGCACCGGATCATAATGCTTGAATGCCTCCCAGATCTCGTCAACCAGCTGCACCTGAGATTTGGCGCGTCCAGCGATGGTGATCGCCTGTTCAATGTCATGCGCCAAGCGGCAATTACGCGGAATTTCACTAAGCCCAATGCGTACGATACGCTCCGGGTCACTCTCCACGAATGCAGCTGCGATCATGGCCGCACAGAACATCTCCCCATAGATGCCGTTCTTCACGTGTGAGAAGGACGCATCGCGCCAAGCCAAGTCAGCTGCTAATTGTGGATTCCCTGCTGCGCCATAGGCTAATCCGTCGGCTCGGATTTGCGCGCCGATCCATTCCCGATACGGATTGAGATGCGTTCGCACCCAATTCCTGCGAGTCTCCCAATCTGCTGGACGCTGTGGCTTCTGGTGTGAAGTAACATGAGCGAAATTCAAGTAGGCCTGTGTCTCTGCTGTGCAAACTTGCTTGTAGGTTAGTCGTCGATGCCACAGCATCCCGATATCGTAGGAATCGAAGTCGAGACCGCGCTCCTCCAGCATAATCAAGCCGAGTACGGTATAGCGGATATCATCATCCGTCTCCAAGAATTGGATGTGCTCTCGTGTGCTCCTGAAGCTGCCAGGAACGATCGAGATGCCATGCTCCTGTTCGGCTCTGGAATGAAGAGGGGTATATCCCCGAATTGGCCAAGCATCGGCACCTTCAAACCATAATTGCACATTCCGCCAACCGGGATTATCCTTCGTCCCCGCCATGAAGTTCCATGTCTCGAGCGGCTTGCCGAGTGCACAACCGGCGCTGCGGCCGAGCCATGCTCCCAGAAATTTATCTCTCCATTGTGCTTCACTGAGATTGTCTGTGATCTGCCGCGGTCCCTCCGGTCGAAGTGCTTGTATATCTACTAATTCATTCGGCTCTTCATATGGAAAGTCTTCTCGAATAGGTAGTCCCATCAGTTCTTCATAGATGCTCATTAATTGTGCCTCGTCACTGCCTGCTGCCTCCACGCGATCAGCGAACCCCGCAGTATTACACCCTTCTTGCTCACGTTGAATAACTTCCTTGCGTACAAGCTCATCCAATAAAGCCCAGCCTGCCACAATCATCCCTCCCAAATCTATACGATAACGTTCGGGGAGCTGCTCGAGAGCTCCCTATCAACATTATAATTAGGTGGTGAGGCCGTCTCTACTCAATGCTTGAGGAGTGTTCTCAATTATTGCGCCTAGCGCAAATTTATCACGGTATTCCAGCGGTGAAAGTCCCACTTCCTGCTTGAACAGGCGGTAGAAGGATGGGACGGATTGAAATCCGCTCTCCAGCCCCACTTCTGTCACGTTATGAGTTGAACTGATCAATTGGCGCTTGGCTTCATTAATGCGCAGCAGCAGCAGATGATCCTTGAAGCTGCGTCCAAGCTCCTGCTGGAACAGGCGGCTGGCTTGCGATACGCTGACCTGCAAGGTCGCCGCAACGTCAGCTAACTCTAACGGCTCGCGAAACCGATTCTGCATGAGGTCAATCGCTGGCCTCATCCGATTGAAGGAGCGTGTCACCCGCTGCCATTCATGTCTGGACATACTCTGCGAATAATGGCGAAGCAATAATACACAGAGCTCCAGCAAAGCGCTCTTGGCCATACTTTGATAACCATCTGCTCTATTGTCCAGCTCCTCCCAGATCTTCTGAATGAGTACGCCAGCAGCCTTAGCAAGCGTTGATCCTGCTGGAATGAGATTATCAAATCGATCAGATCGGTAAGCGAAAGGGACCAACAGGTCCTCTTGTTCGGCAAGAAGCAGACCGGGATCGAAGTTCAGGAATATATACGTGCTCGGATCATGTTCATCGGACTGCGCGATATGCAGTTCTAAATTGTTCACGACGAAGATGTCGCCAACATGGACGTCATAGCGCTTTTCTCCGAAATGAAAGACACCTGTACCAGAAATGCATAGGCCAATTTCTAAGCTAGAGTGATAATGTAACGGCTCCGAGGTGCTCCTAGGCGTCCATCTAAATGCGTTGATTGCAATGGCATGCTCATACGAGATGTTCAGCTTCATGGGTATAACCTTCCATTCTATAGGACCTTAGCGAGCTTACGGTATGCTGTCGCAGATATGCCTTCCTGCTTTCGGAATATGCGGCTGAAATGGTGAATATCCGGATAGCCGACCCGCTCGCCGATCTGTTCAATTAGCAGATCGGTCTCACGCAGCAGTCTCCTGGCTTCTCGATGACGTATTCCTTGGATGTACTCGCTCGGCGGCATACCGGTAATGAGCTTGAACAATCGTGCAGTATGATCGACACTGAGATTCAGCTTTCCAGCTATATGCATATTCGTCCAGGGCAGCTCCGGCGCAGCCGAAATTTCATCGATTAGTTGAAGGATACGGTCGCCGTGTTGAGTGGTATGCGCTTGAGCACGAGAAAATGGTAGACGCAGCAGTTGGGTAAGAATGCTGGACATGAGCGCCTTGGATGCCAGCTCATAGCCCGGAAGTCGCAGTGTAAATTCATGCACGAGCTGCTCCATAAGCTGCACACAGCCATGGGTTGGCGTGAAGATCCGATGCTCGGAGAGCGGCGGGAAGCTGTCATTCCAAGCCTCGTATGCAAATTTGTCGAGCTTGATCTGATCCTCATTGACGATCATATCGGGCTCGGTGACGATCATTAACTCACTGAAGTAATCGAAATGGATGCCGAGCAGCTTGGCGTCAGGCACGGAAGTGACCTCATTGCGATGGCGCAGGCCGGAAGGTAAGTAGATGAGTTGGCCCGGCTTTATGACATAGCGCTGCTCGTCCATATGAGTGACAAGCTCTCCATGATACACATAGAGCAGTTCGAAGTCGTACAATCGGCGTTCTTCCAATGAACAGGTCTTCGTGCGACTGATTTGAGCGTAATGGATGTTAGGCGACCATTCACGAAAGTCTGCCTTGCGCTTGAGTGGATATTGGTTATGGAATTGTCCCATCATCGGTTCACCCTATTCTCGCATTTCCAACACTATAACACATCTATTCCTGACGTGAAATTAGTAGGAATTTGTGATACGTTAATGATCATAATGCTATCTGGTATTGGAGCTGTTCATAGATGAAGGTAAATATATTCGATGTCGCGAAGAAGTCGGGCCTGTCCGTAGTGACCGTGTCTAGAGTGCTGAACAATGCGCCGACCGTGCGGCCGGGCAACCGAGCTAAAGTGCTGCGTGCGATGGAGGAATTGAATTATTATCCGAATGCCTCGGCGCGAAGCCTGGCCAGTGGACGCACGGGTGTAATCGGGCTGACGATAACGACGTTGAACGATACCGTGTTCGATGCGATGGTGAAGGTGATCAACCAGCGATTATCCGACCATGGTTACTTCCTGGCCTTGTCGATCTCTTCGGGTGGCGAAGGGGCCTTCCAGCGCTCCATGTTCCAGGAGGACCGGGTGGATGGTGTTATTCTGCTATCGCCGGTTGATGCCCACAGCTATATCGAGGAGTTGATGAATAGGTCAATTCCATTCGTGGTGTTGGATGATCAACAACAGCATGCGACGACCACTTCGGTGAATGTAAACAACTATAAGGGCGGCTATGAGGCTGCGCGGCATCTGATCGAGCTCGGGCATACGCAGATCTCGCATATTCGCGGGCCCAGGCCGCAGCAGAGCAGCGCTGATCGAGAGCGCGGGATGCTGGATGCGTTAGCGGAGGCAGGCCTGGACCTGTTCGATAGTCAGATTGGTGATTTCGATATTCCCTCCGGGTATCGGATTGCCCAAGCTTGGATCGAAGCCGGGCGGCTGCCAACGGCGATCTTCGCTGCTGATGATTATATGGCAATTGGCGCGATGGACGCCTGCAAGAATGCGGGCATACAGATACCCGAGGAACTCTCGATCATTGGTTTCGATGATCAACAGTTCGCTTCGCAATTCACACCGGCTTTAACGACGATCGCGCAGCCCTATGAGCAAGTGGCGCTTCAAGGTGTAGATCTGCTGCTAGCTGCTATCAGGAATGCTGAGCCGCAGGCTGCCAGCTTGCTGTTCGATCCTCAGCTGATTGTACGACATTCCACCGCAGCGCCCCGTAACAGATGAGTTTGACGCATAAATGATTCTAATTAACTGTTGTGCGGGCGCGCATTCTGGATTACACTATACTCAAAAGTTAAAGCGCTTAAACTTTAGAGAGAGAGGTGTAACGATTCATGCGTTATTATCTAGGTGTGGATGGCGGCGGCACGAAGACGTATGCGTTGATCACAGATGAGGATGGCCGGATTGTCGGTAAGGGTGTCGGCGGAAATGGGAATCATCAGATTGATGGCGATACGGCTCGGATGAGTATCGAGTTGGCTGTGGAGCAGGCCTTGCAGCAGGCGGAACTGACGAGAGAGGAGATTGCGTATGCGTACTTCGGGTTAGCGGGTGCCGATAGAGAGACCGACTATCGGATTCTGAATCCGATGATCGCATCCTTGGGCCTGCCGCGCTTCCAGGTCAACTGCGATACGATGATCGCCATGCGGGCTGGAACTGATCGGCCATATGGCGTTGTGTTGATCTGCGGAACGGGCACGAACTGCGCAGGCGTCAATGAGCAGGGCGAGTTCTTGCAATGCGGCGGCTTCTCGTATAAGTACGGCGATTTCGGCGGCGGCGGCTCGCTCAGTATCGAGGCCTTCCGTACAGTGATTCGCGCATGGGACGGACGAGAGGAGCAGACGCTGCTGACGCAGCTGGTGCTTGATGAACTCGGCTATCAGACAACGGAGGAGATGTTCCATGATTTCCTCGATCATGCCAAGCCGGTTCCAGCTGAACTGACGAAGCTGCTGTTCAATGCCGCAGATCAGGGGGATACGCCGGCACAGACTATCCTGCGCAAGCAGGGTGAAGAACTGGGCAAGGCGGCCAGAGCTGTCATCAGACAGCTGAATATGGGCGACAGCAGCTTCGATGTTGTGCTCGCTGGCAGCGTGGTCACGCGTGGCAGCGGCAATCATATCGATCCATACGTTGAAGCGTATGTGAAGGAGGCTGCGCCGCAGGCTAACCTGGCGAAGCTGGGGATCGAGCCGGTAGCAGGAGCGGTGTGGCTGGCGATGGAGGCTGACGGGGCCGGGGTTTCGAGCGGAGCGCGGGAGCGATTGGAGCGGTTGGTATATTTTGCTCAGGATGGGGAGGGTGTGTAAGTTGGGGAAGCAGGGCGGGTTGAAGGTTGCAGTTATTGGCGGCGGTTCCTCCTATACACCGGAGATTGTCGAGGGCTTCATACAGCGGTATGCGGAGCTGCCTGTGCGCGAATTGTGGCTGGTGGATATCGAGGAGGGGCGGCATAAGCTGGAGATTGTCGGCGAACTGGCGAAGCGAATGGTAGTGAAGTCGGGGCTGCCGATTGAGGTGCATCTCACGCTGGATCGTCGGCGGGCGCTGGAGGGAGCGGACTTCGTCTCTACACAGATGCGAGTAGGACTGCTGGAGGCGCGCAAGTGGGATGAGCATATTCCGAATCTCCATGGTGTAATCGGGCAGGAGACGACAGGGCCGGGCGGCATGATGAAGGCGCTGCGGACCATTCCAGTGCTGCTGGGCATCGGCAGAGATATGGAGGAACTGTGTCCGGACGCGTGGCTGCTGAACTTCACGAATCCGGCGGGCATGGTGACAGAGGCGATTCAACGGTATTCCAAAATAAAAAGCATCGGCTTATGCAACGCGCCGATTGGTCTGCAGAAGCAGCTCATCCGCAAGTATGGGGCTGCGGCAAGCGATATTCGCACCGAGTTTGTGGGTCTGAACCATCTGCACTGGGTAACTCGGATCGAGGTAGCGGGTGAGGATAAGCTGATGGAGATGCTGGATAATCGGGAAGCGTATTCGGCTAAGAATGTGCCAGCGATGGAGTGGGACCCGGACTTCCTGATGGGGCTCGGCGGGTTGCCGTCCTATTATCTTAAGTACTACTATATGACGGATGAGATGCTGGCGGATCAACTGGCGTCGTTGCAGAAGGATGGGACGCGCGCGGAGGTGGTGAAGCGGGTAGAGGATGAGCTGTTCGAGCTGTATCGTGACCCGGAACTGCAGGAGAAGCCGAAGCAGCTGGAGCAGCGCGGCGGTGCCTATTACTCCGAGGCGGCAGTGAACCTGATGGTGTCACTCTATGCGGATCGAGGGGATGTGCAGACGCTGAATGTGGCGAATGGCGGCGTGCTCGACTTCCTGCCGGATGATGCTTGTATTGAGGTGAATTGTGAGGTGACTGCGCATGGACCGCGCGCGCTGCCGGTGACGCGTGTGCCGGAGCAGGTCAAGGGCTTGATTCATGAGGTGAAGTCCTATGAGCGTCTGACGATTGAGGCAGCGGTGACAGGCGATCGCAGTGTCGCGCTGCAGGCGATGGCAAGTCATCCACTCGTACCGAGCGTGCGAGTTGCCAAGGTGCTATTGCATGAAATGCTGGAGAAGAACAGGCCGTATCTGCCGGCATTCTTCTAATGATACGAAGCTCCCTTGCTGCGTGTTGTGGCGCGGCGGGGGAGCTTCGCTGTGTATTAAGCGGATTCGCCATTAGATAGGTGGAAGGTGAGTCGCCATAAGTGATAAGCGAGCCCGTCTACGAGCAGGATAAGCTGAACGTAGTGGAAGGCATCCGTGATCTGGACTTCTCCGCTGGCTGTCACATTGAAGGTGTTGGCGCGTTCCTGCTTGCGGAAGTTAGCTAACTCCTGTGAATAGGCGGCTAAATCCGGAACTAGCGCTGGCAAATTAGATTCTTGTAAGGCAGTCACATAGTTCACGAGTTGAACCTGAAGCTGAGTAACGACTGTGTATGTCTCCTTCGTGTCATTCACGATGTGGATGCCATCGAAGCCCGTTCGTACGAGCCGATTCAATCGGGTTACATGATCCAATGCGTGCAGGATAGCGATATAACTCGAAGTGGTCTGTGTTGAGTCCGCTTGAATCTTGGTAATGAATGTTCGGATTTCGTCAATCTCCTGATGAATCGTTAACAGCTCTTCATCATAGCTTGCTGTTGATCGGTGGCCTAGCGCGCCAGGCGTCATCGAGGCGATCTTGCCCAATGTTGCGGACACCGTCAGCTCAGAGGCTTCCTTGAGCGCTCTCTGTGCGGTCTCAATTGCAACAGCTGGGATCATGATGATCCGCGAGTCCAGATGCTGTGTGATGCGGGATTTCTTCTCGGGCAGCATGCGTTCAATAATAGCTGTAAACTGCCGAATGAACGGCGCGAATACGACGATGCCGAGCAGACTGAACACCGTATGGAACAGTGCCAGCGTCATCGCCGGATCTGTCCAGCCCAAGCGCTGGGATGTCCATGACACTCCGTTCACAAGCAGGGGGAAGATCAGGAATGCCACTAGGCCCGTGGAGGCGTTGAATAGAATATGCGCCATCGCGGTGCGCCTTGCGGGAACACTGGCTCCAATAGCGGCGAATGCAGCAGTCGCTGTTGTACCGATATTCTGCCCAATGACTAAAGCGATTGCTTGATCCAGGTCGATTGCGCCAGCTGCTAATACGGTGATTGTAGTGGCAACCGCTGCGCTGGAGGCCTGCATGATGACGGTCATTATGATGCCGATCCCAATAAGGATGAGACGCGACGCTATAGAGGAGCCGGCGAATACACTTAGGTCAATATAGCGGTTGAGATCGGCCATGCCATCCTGCAGAAATTGAATGCCGATGAAGAGCAGGCCGAAGCCGGCGAGGACGAGCCCAAGCTGTGCGAGCTTGCCCTTGCTGAATTGATTGAACAGCACACCGACACCGATGAGAGGCAATGCTAATTGGCTGATGCTGAATTTCAGCCCGATGAATGCCACGAGCCAGCCGGTGCTGGTCGTTCCTAGATTCGCGCCGAAGATGACGCCGGTCGCTTGCACGAAGGTCAGCATACCTGCGCTGACGAAGCCGATCGTCATCAGTGTTGTCGCTGTGGAAGATTGTACGAGTACAGTAATGGCGATGCCTGTGTTAATGGAGGATAACGTACCGCCGGTGAATCGGTTGAGCAGTTTCTTCAATGTGTCCCCGGCGATGGCCTTCAAGCCATTGGCCATTAGGCTCATACCGAGCAGGAAGAATCCGATACCGCCGATTACAGAGATGATGGAAGTCATAGCTGCACCACTTTCATTGGAATGGATGGATATTCAATCGGTTGGATGCTTGCAGGCATGGAAGGATATAGTGGTCCCCGCACCTAGCTCACTCTCGATGCGCAGTCCCTGACCATACAGGCGCTTCAAGCGCAATTCTACGTTGCGCAGTGCAATTCCCTGGTGTTGCTCGGGGTTTCGCTCGAAAAGCTGATCCATAACCTCGGGTTGTATACCTACGCCATCATCACTGACTGTGATTGCTGCATACTCGCCGCGGTCCTGAATGCGCAATGTGATTGTACCGCCGCGAGCCTGCTTCAGAATGCCGTGCTTAAGGGCATTCTCGATCAGGGGTTGGATGGTCAAGGGAGGAATCATGAGTTCGATCTCATCGTCGACATCCCAGATCACCTGGATTCTGTCCTCGAACCGCTGCTTCTCGATGAAGAGATAGGATTGAATCAGCTCAAGCTCATACTCGAGCGGGACCAGTTCATCCGCATTCTGGAACCGGTACTTCTGTTGCAGGAAGCTGCCGAACGCCTCCAGCAGCTCGCGTGTTCGCGCTGCATCGAATGTACTGAGCGCTGTGATCGCATTCAGTGTATTGAAGAGGAAGTGAGGTTCTATCTGAGCCTGCAGCCAAGCGGACTCGACCCGCAGCATCTCTCTTGTCGACCTGCCTACTTCCGTCAATGCCTGGACGCGCGCGCGGAGCTCAATCGCGTCAACTGGCTTGGTGACATAATCATTGGCGCCGCATTGGAAGCCGTATGCGGTATTCTCCGGCTGACCTCGCGCGGTTAACAGCAGGATAGGCAGCTCTGTCATGGTATAACGCTCGCGTATCTTCCGTGTTAATTCATACCCTGACATCTGCGGCATCATCACATCGGAGATGATCAGATCCCACTCCATATCCTCCACACGAGCTAATGCTTCTTGCCCAGACTGGACCGCGCAGACGTGGTATTGTTCAGTGGTTAAGATGGAGCTGAGCACGCGTAAGTTAATCGGCTCATCGTCGATTGCCAGTATGCGAGGTCTGTCCACGGCAGCGACATTAGCAGCGGACGACGGCTGATCGACTGATGCTTCCGGTGTAAGAACTAGGCCTGATGCCACTTCAGCATAGGTCGATTGCGCTGGTACTGCCTTATTAGCCATAGCGAACGAGAAGGTGAAGGTAGTGCCTTCGCCAGGGGCGGAGTGAACCTCTAGATTGCCGCCATGCAGCTCCACTAGCTCCTTGGATACGCTCAGCCCCAGTCCGAACCCGCCGAATGAATTGCCTAGTTCGCGGTCCCCTTGCTCGTAGGGCTCGAAGATGCGCTGCATGGTCTGTTCAGTCATCCCGACCCCAGTATCACGGACAGAGATAAATGCTCTTCCGCTCCGTGACTCGGCTTGTATGATGATCTCGCCCTGCTCAGTAAACTTCACCGCATTATGCAACAGGTTGAATACAATTTGTGTTACGCGGTTCTCATCTGCGACGACAGGTGGGAATGTAGGAGGAATCAAGCTTGTAAGCTTAAGCTGTCTTCCCTCAGTCAGGTAGCGGACCAACTCGATCGTGCTCGCAACAATTGGCTGAAGCCGTACATTGTCCGTCTGCAGCACAATATTGCGCTCCTTCAGCCTCACTGCATCCATCAGGTCATTCAACATGAATGACATGCGGCGTCCCACGGATTGAAGCAGTTCAAGCTCCTTCACGCTGGTGAGCTGCATGGAGGGACGCTCACGCTCCAGCACGGCATAGGAGACATTCAAGATCGCATGGAGCGGATTCCGTAATTCATGAGAAGTGCTCGCTAGGAAGTCATCCATATACGCATTCCTATGCTGGAGCTGAACCGCAAGCTCACGCGCCTCGGTTAAGGTTTTGAAGTAGCCCTTGAACCAAATGGAGGAGCTGGCGATTAGCGCGATAATCAGGTCGAAGGGATAGTATAATACCTTGATTCCGTTTAGAAGGTATACGCTAAACCAGCCATAGTGGTTCGCTAACGCGATGAATGCCAGCACGATAAACAAGTTGTCCTTGTTGCCGCGACGTAAGGATCGGATCAAGAGGATAACAATGATCACGAAGAATGGCACAAAGATGATCCCGAACACATCGTTCCAGATGAGAATCTGCTGGACAGAAGCGACGAGCATGAACAGTGCAAATGCTATACATACCCAACAATAGACGGGCAGGATGCGGGTGTTCCAGAGCAGCGGGAGCACACGCATATGCTGCAGACTCTTAAGTATGAAGTAGATGGTGATTATAAATCCCGCCGCCATCAGCTTGAAGCTCCATGCATAGGAAATTGGAAGAATATGCTGCAGCACCTTATCTTCCGTGCTAAGCAGGATATTGAATGTGATCATGAACATGCTCAGAGCGGCGTATAACAGCTTCTTATCTCGACTGCCGAGGAAGTAGAGGATAAGCGCATAGATCGCATGCATAATGATGAAGATGGCGATCAGGACCTGCATAGCACCAGAGATGAGAGTCTCACGCCGGATATTCTCCTCCGTGCCGAATCGGACTGAGCGAATGACGCCGCCACCGCGAGGATCTTCATAGTTCGCGGCTTGAATGATAATGTCGATTATGCCCTGGTCATCGGCATGGAAGGCGGCATGTATCGGGACATTATGCGCGGTGTAGCGGTCGACTGTGTCTGCAGGCTGGCCGGATTGAGTCAGTAATCGGCCGTTCACATACAGCTGGGAGGCGCTTCGTACGCTCGGAATCCGTATGCTGTATCGGGTGTCATCACCAGGCGTCACCTGGATGCGCAGCTGGTAAGTGCCATATCCGTAGGAGGTGCCGTTACTCGTATGTAGCGCTGCATTCCAGCTGTGCGGCACCTGGATATAGCGCTGTTGGAGCGGGAGATGTTGATGCGTCAGGCTTTTGCTCGAAGGATTTGAACGCATCGGATCGAACATCCAGGCAGACGGATAGAAGGCCCACTCCCCGTCGAGCGCAATTGTGCGCTTATTGGGAAGCTGCTCGCTCTGCAGGTCCAGCTGACCCTGCGAGATATGCGGCTGATCCAGTTCCATGAAGGTGATCGTCCAGATCGCGCGGGCTCCTACCAGAATGATGATGAACAACAGAATGACGCCGAATAGTCTGAGTTTATTCATAGTAGCCAATATAATTCGACATCGGTTGTCGAACTCCTCTGTAAACATGATTGTGAAGGGAACAATTTGTTAAGCGGTTACCCTACATTCCCGCACGGAGGCCGCATTAGATCGAATGTAGCTACCATTGCGGGTCAGGAAATTGAGGTGGCACCTACGAGTGTGATTCCACAGTGCGGCGCAAGGTAAACAGCTCCTTCAGCTCTTCCGTAGAAAGTTCGGTGATCCAGCCTTCGGAGGAGGAGGAGATGACCGCATCACTCAATTGAAGCTTGTGATCCAGCATCTCATCGATCCGCTCCTCTAATGTACCGAGTGAGATGAACTTGTGTACCTGAACATCACGGTTCTGACCCATTCGGTAGGCGCGGTCGGTAGCTTGATTCTCAACTGCGGGATTCCACCAGCGATCGAAGTGGAACACATGATTAGCGGCAGTCAGGTTGAGACCGACACCGCCTGCCTTGAGTGACAGGACGAAGATCGCGGGCGCTTGCTCCTCTGAATGCGTTACTGCGTCAGTGTCGATGTTCGAGGCGTGCTTCACGGCAGCTGCAGCCTGTATCACGTTATTCCCGGTCTGCTCTGACTCGAGCGGTCGCAATTGCCCGGATTGGAATTGCTCGATCATGAGATCGCGCGCAGCCTTCGGCGTACTGCCGTTAAGATACAGCACACGCTCTTGCAATTCCTGTTGCAGCACGCGTTGAAGCATCTGCCCCATACCGACATATTGGGTGAAGATAAGACAGCGCTCATCCTCCTCGCGCAGCTCCCGTACCAGCGCGATCAGTCGATCAAGCTTGGCGGATCGCTCAATCAGCTGCATGGTATCCAACTGACCGTCAGCAAGCTCGGGCATAGGTTCCTTGGTAAGCAGTAACGGGTGATCACAGAGCTGCTTCAGCTGAGTGAGCGCTGCGAGAATCGCGCCCTTACGCGCGATGCCTTCGAGCGACTGCATCCGCTCGAGCAGCGCAGTTACAGTCTGTTCATAGAGGGCGCCCTGTTCGGCGGTGAGATGAATATAGGTCTTCATCTCGTTCTTCTCCGGCAGATCCAGCTGGATGGCAGGATCCTTCTTCTTCCGGCGCAGCATGAATGGCCGGACGAGCCGCTGCAGATCAGCGGTTCGCTCCGGATCTTGCCGCCGTTCAATCGCAGCCGCGAATTGCTGCTGGAAGGTATGCTGGGTGCCGAGGTACCCTGGTGTAATGAAATCATAAATCGACCACAGCTCGCTGAGGCGATTCTCGATTGGTGTGCCAGTTAGTGCTACGCGATGACGTGCAGGCAAGCTGCGAACAGCTATGGATTGCTTCGTCTGCGCGTTCTTGATATTCTGGGCTTCATCCAGACAGATCACGGCCCACTGAATGGTTCCCAGCTGCTCCTGATCCAGCGCGGCAAGTGTGTAAGAAGTCAATACAACATCAGCGGCATGAGCGGCTTGCTCGAAGGCTTCACCCGCCAGACGCTTATTCCCATAGTGGAGCATGATCGAGAGAGAAGGTGCGAACCGCGACAGCTCCTTCTGCCAGTTGCCTAGGACGGATGTCGGGCAGATGATGAGCGAAGGCGCGGCTGTGGGTTGCGCAGCTGCGAAGGCTTGCTCCTTCCGATGGAGCAAGTATGCGATGAATTGGACCGTCTTCCCCAGCCCCATGTCATCGGCCAGGCAGCCACCCAGACCGAACTGACCGAGGAAGCTAAGCCAGGTATAGCCCTCATACTGATAGGGGCGCAGCTCGGCCCGGAGTCCAGCAGGCACAGGCGGCTTAGGCCGCTCCGTCTGGCTGCTTAGCTGTCCGATGAGCGCGGACAGCTGTGCGTTCAGCTCGACCTCCAGCCGGATGTCCCCATCCTCAGCCTGTTCTTCCCCAGCAGTCTCATCAGCTCGCTCAGCGCGGCCGGCTTCCATGAGATGCAATTGCAGCACATCCTGAAAGCTCAGCCCCTTGCTCCTGTCACGGCTGGACATCGCTTTGCGGATCTGCGCCAGAAGCTCCGGGTCCAGTGTGATCCATTGTCCACAGAAGCGAACCAAGCGCTGATTGCGCGCCAAGAGCATGGCGAATTCTGCCTCGCTGAGCTCGGTGTCGCCAATCGCGATCCGCCAATCGAAGTCGATTAGCGCATCTAGGCCGAACATGCTCTTGGAGCTTGAACGGCCATTGGCGTTCTTCAGCTTGGCGCGCACACGCGGTTTCTTGCGGTTGACGGCCTCCCACCAGGCAGGCAGCAGCACCAGCCAGCCGCCTTCCATGAGCCGCTGGCTATCGATCGTCAGGAAGCGCCAGGCCGTCTCATCATCTAGAGATGCTCCCAGCACATCCGAATCATCCGATGCAACAGGCCATTCCGGCAAGCTGGAACGGAGCCAATCCAGCCAGCCGACCGAGCGTTCGTGAATATCCGCTGACCAATTGTCCGGCCAAGTGCCCAGCGCTTCGCCGCCGCCGGTGAGCCGCAGCGGCAGGAGCACGGACGGGTCGTGCTTATCCTGCAGAACAAGCCGAAGCCGCCAGCCTGAGCCAGCGGGATTGTCCATATCAACCATAGCATCGGTCACTGAACGATCCGTGTTGTCGTTATGGTCTCCTTCGCCCCCGCTGCCTTCCTCGCCAGGCTCCAGCAGCTGCAGAGCAGGTCGGAAATCAGCTGTCCCTGTCCGCTTGCCAATCTCGATCAGCCACTGCGCATCGCCCTGCCATACCCACTCGATATGCGCCAGCAATTCGATCTCCGAGAAGAACGGAATCACCATCGACTTGGGCAGAATCACCACCTCGCGAGGCATACTCATGCCGCCATCCTCGCTTGGCAGCTGTTCAATCTCAAGCTCCGTACCGTAGAATGATGCGGCATGCCAGGCGAACAAGCGATGCTTGATATAGATGCCTGAGAGCATATAGGGCGAGTCGAGCGCGCCTGAGATCTCTGCATCTCCGTTATCGCGCAGACTAACGTCGATATGTATCGTTTCTAGATAGGTGCTCACGATAACAGCTTTCCCTTCCTCAATTCTTCTTGCAGGGCGCGCAGTCGGCTATAACGGGCGACGAAGGCCTCCATATAGTCGGTCCATCGCTCCTCTTGCTTGAGCTTCTTGTATAGCTTGGCGAGACGCTTCATCAGCTTCACCGCTGACTTGTAGCCCTTCCGATTCCGAATCAACACATACCGCTCGACCGCCTGATGATAGAACGGCAGCAGCAGTTCAGGTGACGCCTTCTCTATGGGCTGCAGATCCGTCACCCGGAACTCGAACGGGTCAGAATCCGTCGTCAGCTGCAGGTCCATCCACTGCTTCCACTTGCCATAACGAATCAGCAGATCGTTATACACATGGCGGGAGTAGGGCAGCATGCCGCCGATCGTCTCCCACATGCGGTCCTCCGACTCGGGCAGATGATCCACAACCAATCCCCAATAGTCAAAATAGTTCCTCATCCCCTCCCGTCGCCGGTCCATGAAGGCATGCTTCGACTCGACGAGCCAATAGAGCAGTCGGTTCCATGCCTGCTGCTCACTTAGGCGAGCGAAGATTTCTAACAGGTGGACAGGGGGGATATCCCGATCCTGCTGACCATTCGTGAGCTGGCCGATTGCCAGCTCATCATGGCCGCTGAGCAGATGCATCCAACAGCAGGCTAGCCGCGCATGCGTGGCTTCATGCTCTGCGCCCAGTTCCTTGAAGGCGCTGTTGATCGCTCGCAGCTCGGCCGCATAGAGCGCGGCATGATCCGCATCATCGCCAACCCAGCTGCGCCAGAATTGATAATACGCTGCTGCATAGTGGCTATTGATAACGGTCTTGCGCAGCATCCCCTTGCGGAGAACAGCTAACGTATCCGCGACACGTCCTAACGGATCCTCCCCGCTCAGCAAGGAAAGCGGCTCCTTGAACAGCCCAAGGATTGCGCTGCGCAGCTCCTTGATCGATTGGCCGATGTAGTAATCAGCATAATAACCGGCGTGACTGACAGGGCCGCGCGCCGTCTCGATCAGCTTCTCCATCACATAGAAGTAGGCATGCAGCTCGAACAGCAATTCGGTAGTCAGCGGCAGGTCAGGCTTGCGGGAGGCAATCGTCGACAGCGCGCTCTCCGTATATTGGAAATCGCGTGCCCGGCTCTCGAGCGGCTTGAGGCAGAGTGCGAATAATTCATGCCACTGCTTAATGTGCAACGACTCAAGTTGGCCAGACAGCTCAACCATGCGCGGCTCATCAGTCATTCGCTCAGTAGGCGCCGGAACACGCCGAATGGCATTACTGGAGGTCGACTGCGATCGATTGTTCAATGCGCGCGCGCTCACGAACGACTGTACCGGACGCCCCTCGCGATGTGCATATTCGATCAAGACAGCTGCGATATGTGTGCACATTCGTGGCAGCTTGCAGTCGCATTCGCTGTTATTCGGGAAATCCAGATAGATAAACTGCTCGTAAGGCTCGGTACCATATACGGAGGATTGAATCGTATTCGAATCCGACATCTCAATCGCGGTGACACGTCCTTGTTTGTGAAACTGGAAACCCCGCATCAAGGTCAGCTCATCGAAGCTGTCAGCCGCGAGCTCGAGCAGGTGTTGCCAGGCAACATCATCTATAGGGTAGAGCTGGAACATAGGGGGTATCTCTCCTAGTTGAGGGAATGGTAAAGTCTGCTTGATCAGTATATCATGAACGGGTTCATGGAAGAAATTGCTGTCAGGAATCATGGCCTGCACAGCGCTCATGATTTGGCACAGCAATCCTTGAACATGCTATGATAAAGCAAGCAAACTTTGATTAAAGGAGGCATAACAATGACAGTACATATTGGGGCAAGTCGCGGAGATGTCGCAGAGGCGGTGCTATTGCCAGGCGATCCCTTGCGGGCAAAGTTTATAGCTGAGACATTCCTGGAGGGAGCGGTATGCTACAACGAGGTACGCGGCATGCTGGGCTATACCGGTACCTATAAGGGGAAGCGAGTGTCCGTTCAGGGGACGGGTATGGGCATGCCCTCCGCCAGCATCTATGTGCATGAGCTGATCAACGAGTTCGGGGTGAAGCAATTGATTCGCGTTGGCAGCTGCGGAGCGATACAACGAGATATACAGGTGCGGGATGTGCTGCTGGCTCAGGGCGCATGCACGGATTCGGCAATCAATCGCCATGTATTCGGAGGTATCGATTACGCGCCGATCGCCGATTTCGAGCTGCTGCGTCGGGCGTATGGGATTGCGAGTGAGCGCGCCGATCTACGTGTGCGAGTCGGCAATGTCTACTCGGCGGACCGCTTCTACAGCGAGGATTCCTCCGCAGTGGAGAAGCTGGGCAGCTACGGCGTGCTCGCGGTGGAGATGGAGGCAGCTGCGCTGTATACATTAGCCGCCAAGTTCGGCGTGCAGGGACTAGCTGTGCTGACAGTGAGCGACCACATCCTGACTGGTGAGGAGACCACGGCTCAGGAGCGACAGACGACCTTCAATCAGATGATTGAAGTGGCGCTGGAGACGGTCAGCTGACGCTAATAGACACGACTCAGGCCTCAATCTGCTTCTCAATAAGCTGCAGCACCGTATCATAGGTGGTCTGCCACAACGCCTCATTGCCCATCTTCTTCGCAAGATGGGCTTTGTCGAGCAGGAACACAATCTGAGCGAACGGCTCACGGATGATCTTAACCAGATAATCGTCATACAGACTCAGTACATAGTCCAGACCATACGGAATACGCTGCGGCTGAGTATAAATCAGTCGTTGCAAGAGACGCAATTTATTAATACAAGCTGTAGCGCGAGTCAAGCGAGAAGTCAGACGATGCTCAATTGCACTGTCGTACCACAGCAAGGCCTCCAGGTACTGCTGCTGCTTACAGAGTAAGTCCCCAATCAATTCCCCATCTCCAAAATACACCAATTGAATCTCATCTTCGACTTGCTTCAGATCACTATACATCGCGACTCACCCTCGTATCTTATTAATGGAGATTCATATGGAACCCCGAGAATCTGAGTTAAATCGTGTATCGCTGAAATGGATTCAACTAATAAAACTTATAAATTATGTTAATTATAACCTGAACATAGGCTAAAAGACAACATAAAAAAAGCCAATAGCTTATTAATTCCCTATACAGATTTCACTATGGTTAACAAAAAGGGGGACTAGCTTATGGATTACACCGCGCTGGGCAAACGAATTCGTCATGAACGCAAGCGTCTTAACTATACACAGGAAATGATCGCGGAGAAGGTGGATCTGTCAGATGCCTACATTGGGCAGATTGAGCGGGGGGAGCGGAATCTATCACTGGAATCGCTCATTAAGCTCAGCAATGAACTGGGCGTAACGGTGGATTATCTGCTCCATGATTCCATTCAGCTCGCGAAGGAGGAGGACCATTACTTCAGCCAGATCAGACAAGTATTGCATCAGCGTTCCGCGGAGGAACAGCGCATGGCGCTTGACGTGCTCAAGGTGATGTTCAATCATGTAGACGAGCTTCAGAAGTAAGAATACTTCCAATGGCGGATGCGACCGATCGCTTGTAGATTTATTTCATGTGTGCCGTTATTGTTGCTTTATCCTGCATATTCTACAGTTAATTTGCTCACTATTGACCAAAAGTATATTCATCCTGCATAAGATGCAGTTAAAATCACCCAAACTAGCCGATGTACCGTTTATGCGTGAAATTAGCTGTACAATATACAGGATGACTTTGGAAATGGTGGGTTAGCGCTAATTAGCTGTACAATATACAGGCTAGCATCGGAATCGCGGAGTAGCGGGTAATTGCCTGCACAATATACAGGCTAGCCGCTTGCATACGAGTAGATCGCACTTGTCCACCAGCCTTGTCCGCTCGCCTACCAGTTATTGACCGCGTGTTCGGTAAACGCCGTTAGATTACGAATTTCCAGGATCTCGCCGCTATCGAGCACGGCTTTCCCATTGAAGCGGCCGAATATCTGATGGCATCTCGTGTCGACGAAGAGCAGCTTCGTCTCGGTATAACGGTCATAGATCGGCGTGAAGGTCATCTCGAAGCGACCATCATCACTCGTGAACGTCTTCTTCGCCATATACCCGCCGCTGCCCGGCAGATCGAAGTACACATGACTAAGCTTATGTGCGGTTCCATCATAGAAGAGAATATTCTCAGTCGCTGCAGCTGTATTTCCGAATCCGTATCCGATGTTGAAGCCGAATCGCTTGCCGTTCACCCAGCCGCTCCCGCTGCCCCAGTACCACTCTTGACTGAATGGCCATACGCCGCGTCCCCAATCGAGCAGTCCGAAGGCATTATTCTCAGGCTCGAAGGAGTAGCGATGATTGCCGATCTGCGCATATCCGCTAGCGGGCATACAATTGATCTTATGATTATAGTAGAACATGCGAGGACCTTCATCGAACGGTGTCACCATAATGATGGATGTAGGATCAGGCTGAGCCAGCTCAATTACAATCTCCACCGCGGGTGACTTCACCCCGTTAGCAGCTCTAACATCCCTCTTCGCGCCCGGCCCATCACCATGGTCCGTACCACGTTCGTCACCACTCGTGGCAGCGCTGCTATCCCCAGCACCAGCAACAATTCCAGTTCCAACACCTGTTCCAGTAACACCTCCAGCGTCACCATCCAGACTTCCACTAACAGACGCGCAGCCTACGTCCACCTGGCAGATCAATCGCCGTCCGCCCGGATACACTTGGAATTCCAACGTGAATCCCTTCTGCTCATACTTAATATTGCCGCTGTCAGCAGTCGTCGGCAGCTTCAGCCGATTGAACGGCAGAATCAACATCCGCGTCAGATCGATCCGCTTGCCCGTCTTGAACTCGAATAGCCTGATCGACACATCTCCTGCATAGGACACATGCCCGTACGTGAGCTGCAGGCAGTAGTCATCATTGGACACCTGATAGAAGTCCCATTCCTTGACTCGCCATGGCGGTGCCTTAATGGCATCCCGGTTGAACTTGAGCACGGATTCCGTAGAATATCCGGTTTGCAGCAGCGTTCCGTCTGGGCCTAGCACATTGCCCGGCTGGGTGATTCTCGTCTGGGCTTGCATGGTGGATCGAACGCCCCTCTCATTTGATAATCTGTTATACAGATTATTCAACAAGAAATGCTAAATTCCTTGTGCTTGAAGAAGGTGTGTGCGTGTTGCTTTCGATCTCTATTCCCAACCGTTGCCAAACTTGATTTCTCGCTCTAACATCCTGTGCTATACTCATAGGGTGTGCATTTATTCTAACTACAAATTAGGAGTTATTCAGGATGATCGATCTCCACTCACATATTCTACCTGGGTTGGATGACGGCGCGCAGACGCTTGAACAAGCAATTGCCATGGCGCGGGCCGCAGTCCAGGATGGTATACATATTGTTGCGGCGACTCCGCATCATCATAATGGGCAGTACATGAACGAGGCGCATGTCGTCCAAGAGCAGCTCCAACGATTCAATGAACGGCTGGAAGAGGAGCGAATCCCACTTACTGTGGTTGGCGGCCAAGAGCTGCGTGTGAACAGCCAATCGATGGAGGAGCTGCTCGAGGGGCGCGTATTGACGTTGAACAGCAGCAGGTACGTGTTGATTGAGCTGCCAGCATCCAGCGTGCCCGCAGCTATTGAAGAATGGATTCATGAGATGATAGTTGGCGGGTATGTGCCGATTATCGCGCATCCAGAACGGAATAGAGCGATTATGGAGCAGCCTGATCGGCTGGAAGCGTTAATCGAATTGGGCGCCCTGTCCCAGCTGACTACTCATTCGCTCTGCGGGCAGCGCGGCGGGAAGCTGCAGCGGCTGAGCCTGCGACTGTGTCAGCGTAACCTCGTGCATATTCTGGCTTCGGATGCGCATGACACGGTGCGAAGGCCGTTCCTGATGCGGGAAGCCTATGATCTGATCCGACGGAAGCTGGGCGAGCGATTGGAACTCGATTACCGCGCGAATGCGCAGGCCGTGATCGATAATCGGCCAATCGTACCTCCCAATGTGACGCAGAAGGAGCGGAAGAAATTGCTCTGGTGGTAGCTACGCATTCGGGAGGACCTAATTAGACAGAGAGGAAGGAATTTCATGAGCAGGATCGCAATAGCAGGGATAGGTTATGTCGGACTATCGAATGCCGTTTTATTAGCACAGCATCATGAGGTCATTCTACTCGATATCATTGCGGAAAAAGTGGCGATGGTGAATGATCGAAAGTCACCTATTATAGATAATGAAATCGAAGAGTACCTAGCAACTAAGGAGCTGAATTTAACAGCAACCATGGATGCTCGCAGCGCTTATCAAGATGCTGAATATATCCTTGTCTCTACGCCGACCAACTATGATCCGGAGAAGAATTATTTTAACACACAGACTGTGGAATCGGTCATCGCGGATGCGCTGTCCATTAATCCGGATGCCGTAATCATTATTAAATCGACTGTACCTGTGGGCTATACGGTTAGAGTTAGAGAGATGTTTCACACGGATAACATCATCTTCTCACCGGAATTTCTCAGAGAGGGCAGGGCTTTATATGATAACTTATATCCTTCGCGCATCATTGTCGGTGAGCAATCGGATAGAGCTAGGAAGTTTGCTCATTTATTATTGGAGGGTGCCCTTAAGCAGGATGTGCCTGTCTTGTTGACGAATTCGACGGAAGCAGAAGCGATTAAGTTATTCGCTAATACGTATCTAGCTCTGCGAGTCGCCTATTTCAATGAGCTGGATTCGTATGCCGAGATCAGGGGACTGGATACACAGCAGATTATTGAAGGAGTCAGTCTGGATCCTCGGATTGGGGCTCATTACAATAATCCCTCATTCGGTTATGGGGGATACTGTCTACCTAAAGATACGAAGCAGCTATTAGCTAATTACTCGGATGTGCCGAATAACATCATGACGGCGATCGTTGATGCGAATCGTACGAGGAAGGATCATATCGCCGATATGATATTAAGAAGGAAACCTAGTGTGGTAGGCATCTATAGACTGACTATGAAGATGGACTCAGATAACTTCAGACAATCGGCTATTCAAGGTGTTATGAAACGTATTAAAGCCAAGGGTATTGAGGTTGTGGTGTATGAGCCTGCGCTGCATGAGGAGAAGTTTTTCAATTCCAGGGTAGTGCGAGATTTCGAAGAGTTTAAGCGGATCTCCGATGTGATTGTGGCGAATAGACGTTCAGCTTCCTTGAGCGATGTGGAAGAGAAAGTGTATACAAGGGATTTGTTCAGTCGTGATTAATCGCAGCTCTGGTATAATGCTTATAATAACCTGAATAACTTACGGAGGTACTCATGATCGTACGTAAAGCAATAATCCCAGCGGCCGGGCTAGGCACGCGATTCCTGCCTGCGACGAAGGCGCAGCCCAAAGAGATGCTGCCGATCGTGGACAAGCCGACGCTGCAATATATTATCGAGGAAGCGGTCGACTCCGGGATCGAGGAGATTCTGATCATCACGGGACGGAATAAGAAGTCGATTGAGGATCATTTTGATAAGTCGGTGGAATTGGAACTGGAGCTTGAAGCGAAGGAGAAGTACGAGCTGCTGGAGGAGGTTCGCAAGATCTCGAATATGGTGAATATTCACTATATTCGGCAGAAGGAGCCGCGCGGGCTGGGTCATGCCATCTATTGCGCGAAGAGCTTCATCGGGAATGAGCCGTTCGCGGTGCTGCTAGGCGATGATATTGTGCATAGTGAGAAGCCATGCCTGAAGCAGCTGATTGAGGTGTTCGATTACTACAAGAGCAGCGTGCTGGGTGTGCAGGAGGTGGCGTCCCAGGACGTGAATAAGTATGGGATTGTGAAGGGGCAGCAGATCGAGGACAAGGTATTCCGGGTGCAAAATCTAGTCGAGAAGCCGGACCTGGAACAGGCGCCTTCTAATGTGGCTATTCTAGGCAGATATATTATCCGTCCTGCCATCTTCGAGATTCTGGAGCACACGGAGCCGGGCAGCGGCGGTGAGATACAGCTGACTGATGCGCTGAATGTATTGGCGCGCAGTGAAGCGGTGTATGCCTATAACTTCGAGGGACGCCGCTATGATGTGGGGGACAAGCAGGGCTTCCTAGAGGCGACGGTGGAGTACGCGCTACGGCGGGAGGATCTGAGAGAGCCATTCCTGGCGTATCTGCGCGGGATTACCGAGAAAATGTCGTAAGCAAGGATACGCACTCGTCTGATCTGGGCAAATCTCCGCTGGCACCGATCACGCCCCGGACGATAGCTTGCGGCCCCTAAGAGACGAAGGCTGCCGAGGAAGCGGAGCCGTCCAGTGATGCGCCGCCGCGGCCATTGGATGCAGCAGATACAGCTCCTAATCCAGATCGCGAGCCTGCTGCTGAGAAGTCTGATGGCGAAGACGCCGAGCAGCAACTGACAGCTGCTGAAGCTGAGCGAGGGTATTCGGCAGCGATCTCTGCTGAGGCTGCGCAGGAGGTGCAGGAGTCTGCTACTTACCGATCCTCCTATAAATCACAGAAGACCCAGGCTAAGGCCAAGTATGGTCTCTAACTGTTATTCTGCTCTGGCCAGGAACTTGTTTACCTCCTTCGCGGAGATCGCGAAGCTGATGTAATCGAGCTGCTAGTCCTGACTGGACACCACCCCGACGACTTCTCCCTGCGCATTCGCCAGCGGTCCGCCTGAGGAGCCTGTCGTCACCCTGGCATCGAATTGCAGCATGTCCCACTTGCTCCCGCTGATGATACCCTTGGATATCGTAAACTTATAGGTAGAGGGATTACCCGCAGCAAGCACACCACTCTTGGTAGATCAACTTCGCTTCACAGCGATTACCACTATACGTCTCGAACCGAATCGCGTTGCCATTCTTCACAACATGGTAATTGGTCAGGATACGGTTTGACGCAATATAAGCTGCTGCGACGCATCGATGATCGCTTGATCCTCTGGGGTGAAGACGCGGTCAGCATAGGAAATTGGAATGAATGCGAAGAACAGGATGAGGGAGTGTCAGGGTATATTTTCGCATGGGAAGGGATATCGTCCGCAAATAACGTTACATTATGTATCACTATCGTAGCATGGATTGCAAAGCATGTCTAGTAGGTAATGATAGGTTCTAACCTCTAAAAAAATCAGATACACAAACCTCTAAATCAGTTATAATCATGAATATGATTCGACATGGGAGTGTTGCGCTGTGAGGGGACATAAGAAGAGTAGTGGGAAAGACAAGAAGAGTGTCGAACGATCGAAGAAGCTTGGAAGATCGATTGTCGCTGCTGCAGGAGCCGTTCCCTTGGCGGTTGTTGCTCCAGTCGTATCTACGTATGCTGTTCCGATTCCGGATATCGTCGTTACGCAGCCGCTGTCTGTGGCTGTATTTGAGCTGATCGAGACTGTGCTAGGGGGCGACTTCCAGATTGGTGAGAGCATCACGGTCGATTTGGATGAGATCTTCGAGAATGATGTGGCAGATCTTGAATTAACGATCATTAATCATAATCCCAGCGTAGCGGTAGTCAGCTTGTTGAGCGGAGATCTATACATAGGCGGCAAGAATGCGGGTTCTACTATTGTAGAGCTGACGGCAAGGACCTCCCCATATAGCCCTAGCGTGCATGAGCGATTCGAACTGAGCGTGACAGCATCAGGCATAGTGGATGGTCCGGAAGAAGATGGCGTTACGATCGATGATATTGTGAGATATATGCAAGCGAATCCTAGTCGTTCGTTCAGCAGCGAGGAGCTGAGCTATCTGCTCGGTCAGATCAAACCGATTGCACCTTCCGTCAATCATGCTCCGATTAGTACTGGTGATGATTATAATATGTATGTGAAGAAGAATGAGGAAGTTACGATTGACTTGAGAGGCCTCTTCTACGATGAGGATGAATTAACTTACGAGGTGCAAGTGCTGTCCAGCGGGTCTACTGTGCACACCGCGATTGCAAGCGGCAGCCTATTATCGCTGTCTACACCTGAGTCTGCAAGTGAGTATCCGATTCAATTGCTTGTGACGGGGTCTGATCATCATGCGAGGAATGCTGAGGCAACCAAGTGGATTAATCTCTATGTACAAAATACAATCCCTACAGTTGCAAACCCTATCGTCGACACGTCTATCTCTCAGGGGGAACTGCTCAACTTCACAATCCCTAGTGATACCTTCGAGGATGCCGATGGCATGTATGGATGGAGTTATACGGCAACACTCGCAGGTGGAGCGGCATTGCCAGGCTGGCTGGGCTTCGATGAATCAACGGGTACCTTCATAGGCGTGCCAGAGTATGGCAATGTCGGTGAGATCACGGTGACCGTGACGTTTATAGATCGCTTCGGGGCGAGCGTGAGCGATGACTTCACAATCAACGTTGAGAATGTGAATGATCCTCCGATTGGTGATACTACACCAGGTGTATATGATCGTGTTGCCATGGTAGGTCAAGCATTCAACTACGAGATACCGGAGAGCATCTTCTATGATCCCGATGGAGACGAATACACGCTTCTATTAGTACGGACGGGGATAACGGAGTATGAGGGTGATTTGCCGCCGGACTGGTTCTCATTCGATTCAGAGACCCGTACGATCACGGGCATACCAACGGTCGAGGATATTGGCGACAATATCATGTTGATTGAGGCCAGGGATATCTACGATGCCTACAACTTCATCGTGTTCACGATCACAGTGGAGTAAGATCTGCTTCTATCGGACGAAACTGAGCTGGAGTGGTGCGTGTTGTGGATATAGAGAAGAAAAAGGACGCCTAGCAGCAGATTACGGAGCTTGCGGCGCCCTTTTTTTTGTAATTGGTTCAAGGTTAACGTTAATTTGAATAACCTTCCCTATATGCCATAATATTCCCCGACAAGTGGGAATGAGGCTGTCCACTGATCGTCTAACGTCATCACCTCGACAAGCTCGCCGTCAATAATCTCGAAGATATTCCAATAGCGCTCGTCGCCTGTGCTGAATGGATTGGTCGGAATGGCATCTGTCACCTGATAGGTGGCTAATAAAGTGTCGCCTTGATAGAGCTTTACTGTGGCATTGGAGTCTGCTAGTATTCCGTAAGATGAGTACTGATAAACCCCAAACTTGTAATCCCAGTCAGCATTGGCCATATATATCGTCGTGATTTCTGGTCCATGACCAGTGGTGATATCGATATCAAGTTCTGCGACTGTCATCTGTTCATAGACATGGCTCGTCACGCTATAATAGAGGTGGAACTGGTCAACGCCGACAGTATGTTGGCCGAATAGATGAGAATCCAGATCGCTGGGTGACGTTCCCCAATTGAGAACGATCCGATAGTCATCTACATCGGTCACTGTCAGGATGAAGAGGACGTCGTAGTAGTAATTCTCCACCTCTCCATAATAAATGAAGGTCCCTGGTGTGGCGGTGGATGCTTCAGTTATGATCGTATATTCATATTCATCATTATAACCCCTCCATGTCACAGGCACTTGGATCGTGTTACCTAGATTCGTCTTCGCCTCAACGGTAGCTGGCAATGGATATGTGCTGGTCTCGTATGTTGCGGCAGTGACGGTGTTGACCGTAATCGCATCGATCTGAATGATCGTCTCTGGAATAGGATGATAAGGCTTGATCCAGGAGAGTAGATAGGAGGCTTCAGTAGCCCCTAGTTCTGGATGGACTTTCAGGTAAGTGACCACATCTGTGATGTCCGTGATCTGCGCAGGTGTGAAATCCGGCAGGTTGACAGCCGGCGGATAATAGTCCTCCCCCTCCCCCTGTGGGTAGGCAGTAACGGGAAGTGCCAATCCTAAAGTATATAGGAAGAGAAACAGTGTGAATAAGGTGAGACTTAGCTTGCGCATACATGCACATCCTTCGATAAAATTGATATAACAATATTATGCAATAGGTTGTTGCCACTGACAATGCCTTTTACGAGGAAGTTGTCGCTTTTTGGCAACTATTTTTTTGGGATTGTAAGGACAATGGGAGAAACAGGTTTATGAAAGCCCTTAAGTATGGTACATTGTTGATATCTATGCATATTTTGTCGTGTGATGCGTTTGTCTAGCAATTGATTCATCTATGATTATATTGATTAGGGAGTGTTGAATTAGAATGATGATTAATCGTCCGAGGAGATGGATTCGGTTCACGTCCGCGCTTGTCGTACTGTTGATGCTGGCCGGCTTAGTGCCGGTGGCAGTGAGTGCGATGGCTGTTCCGCCGGAAGGAAGTGGCATCGCAGAGGAACTTGGGCCGATTGTAGTCGGGGAATCGATTACGATTAGCTTAAACGATATATTCGATGAGTACGAAGTGTCTCAGATCGAGCTCCTTAGCTATAATCCTGATGTCGCCGATGGGAGTCTGATAGACGAAGCTATCGTGATATACGGGTATGCTGCGGGTCAGGCGATGATCCGGATTGAATCTGCTTCTCATGGACAATCGCCTGCGTCTATTGTGGATTATCGGGTTCATGTGTTGCCGATTGCCGGACTGGATCGGACTGGTGATGGCGTAGGCATTGATGATATCGTATATTATATGGCTCAGAATGTCAGTCAGGCATTCGGTCTGGAACGAGTTAAGGCCCTGTTGGGCCTTATATCTAGTGTGAGTGAACAGGCCAATTCGGCTCCTGTTAGCAGCTGGCAGCAGTATTCGGTCGAACTGGCAGTTGGGCAGCAGGTTGAGCTAGAACTGGCAGATTTCTTCTATGATGCGGACGGCGATCCATTGTTTTATGAGCTGGTCGGTGGTGATCCGGGTCCATCTGTACAGTCTCAGCTGAGCAGTGGCATACTCACATTGACCGGAACCAGCCCATCGCAAGGGAGAGTTTATCTGACGGTGCAGGCAACCGATGAGGTTGAGGGGACCTATCCGCCCCTGCAGACGATAGCTGTACGAGTGATTGGTGATGATATGCCGAATGAATTCGGGATTACGCCTAGTGCTGCTGCGCGCGATCGTTGGGAGCTGCATGGCGGATTCGATGGTGGGTTGTATGTCTATACGTATATCTATCTTCAGAAGTCACTGGAGAATGATGAGATGTATGCCAATCCGTATGACTATCATGATGGCATCTTCCAGGGACCTGCTGGGCTGATCGCAGATTATGCCATTACCGATTCGGACGACTATCTGGCAGCGTATCCTGTTAAAGTCTATGATGGATCTTTGTCTAGTCCGCTAGAAGAGGGTCAACGGTTTACAGGTGACGCACTCTATCTGGAAATGATTAACTTGGAGTCGATCCCAGATCAGCTCCCGCCGCTCACGGTAACCGCATACGACAGCGCAGACCAAGAGCTGGGCAGCTATACCTTGCATTTCAATTTGTTCATAAACGCAGGTGGATTTGATTACTACATTCCTGCCAATCAAGGCGGTCAGTATTCGGGTATTCTGAATGTGGGTGAGCATTTGGAAGGGCAACTGGAAGATGACCTTGGATTTATTCTTGGTGAACTAACAGATGAGATGTTCATTGGCTACAGGATGACCCCTTATTCCGAGGTTTATGAACCAATTGTGCCGCAGGTTGATGCAGCTGTGACCAGAGACGGCATAGCGGCCGGTATATATGCTGAGGATCCGATATTCCACATTGTCAGCGAGTCGAGAGGCATGGCGGAATATGAGCTTGCGGTTCTTACGGATTCAGGAACAGCCTTCTACTATGTGGTCAGTCTTTATTTTGTAGATGGTGTGCTGGACTTGGAAAATAACGAAACTAGACCTATCAACTTGTCGGCCTATGTGCCGCAATCGCATGCTCCAGTGAGCTTTACTGAGGTGGAGCTGCTGCGTGATAATGGGATAATCGTCGACTATGCGCTGGACGGTGATGCCCTTACCCTGACTGCAGACACTGTCAATTATGACTATGCATATCCTGAGGTCATCCAATTGGATTATGAACATGCGGGCGGCGAAGATTGGATTGTGCTCGCAGTCCACGTGTCTGAGAATCAAGCGCCATACGTTAAATACGATTCATATATAACTTATAATTACCAAGTAGGCTACTATGAAACGCCTGCATTAACGGTCACACAGGGTGTCTATCAGATCTATGATCTGAGTCAGTTATTCATAGATGATGAACATGATCTGATCACCTATACGTTCGCTCCCGATATGCCTGGAGACGAGAATGGCCCGCATATTCAGGGTGAAATTCGTGGACATGAATTATGGATCTATGCGCTATCGGCCTGCGAGCCAGTTGTGTACGTGCAGGCTGTGGACTCACATGGAGCGAGCAGCAGCTATAATATTCGCATTCCGATCTTGACTGTAGCGTCGGCGAACAGCTTTAGCTATACGATCAATTCGGCAGCGCCAACGGTCACACTTGAGCTGAGCGACTATCTGGGAACGAGTATTCTTAGTGAACCGATTGCGTACAGCTATCGCATTCAGAATGAGAGCGGCGAGCCGATAGGGAATGATCCGCTCCATGTTCAGCTTAACGTCAGCGAAGCGACTGTTGAGTTGGGAACTGGCGGGAACGGCACGTACTACCTTGTTCTCGTTGCCAGCGATGATGAGAATGGCATTCGTAGAGAAGCTGTTGTACAGGTCGTTGTGTCTCAATAATTGTGTTATTATAAAAGCTGAACATGTTATGTGGCACACATTCATACTGTAAGAGACCGGCGATGCTCGGCCAGCTTGATGCATGTCGGAATTCCCTAGTGAAAGGTGAATGGCGTACGAATGAAAAGAAGAATGAAAACTGCACTTATGCTCATTATGATTGCTGCCTTATTGCTGCCAGCAGGCCAAGCTCTCGCAGCCGACACGAGCAAGGAGATCACTGTAAATTTCGTCCCAATGCACTTCATCATTGATGGCGTAGAGTACACGCCTCCTGCGGATCAGCCTGGATTCCTGTATGTGACCGATGACAATAAGGCGCATACGTATGTACCGCTACGCTTCGTCGCGAACATCCTGTACCGATCTGTGGGGTGGGACGGTGCGGCGATCAAGGTAACCGTCGCTAACCCGGCTCCGACAATTGAAGCGGACTTAGCGAAGCAAGTCGTAGAGAACAGCGTGATTGAACCGGTAGACAAGTCCAAGCTGCAACGGACGAAGATTGTCGCGAATAAGGCGGATATCACGTACATATTCGATGGCAATCAAGTTCAGCCTAATTCAGAGACACCGGGGTTCATCTATCAGGGCCGTACCTATGTGCCACTGCGCTTTATGTACAATTCGCTCGGGTACGATAATGATCATATCGCATTCGATGGCGACACCTACACGATTACTGCTACGAGTACAGAAGATCAATTGGCCTATAGAGGGATCTTGAAATCCTATGCCGCTGAGCTAGAAGAAATCTTCCTGCAAGCAGAGAGCGAGCTGACAGGCTTCGCTTTCGAGAATGCGTCGAAGGCATTGAAAGGCACACACGAGGAGAAGCTCGCCCTCTACGAAGAGGGTGAAGTGATTCTGGGTAAGTGGAAGGTACTGCTGCTGGATAAGATCGATGAAATGTCTAACGAACTGACGGAAGCAAGTCTGTCGGCGGACATTGCGGCTGACTACACGAGCTTCTATCAAGAGAAAGAAGATGCGAAGCGGCTTCAGGCCAAGACGCTGCTTGGATTGACGGAGTAAATCAGGATAACACAAACCGGGGAGGACATCTTGTGCAGCTGCTCGCTATGCTGACGATGCTGATCGATCATATCGGGATCGTGTTCTTCCCGGACAATACGGTATTGAGACTGATTGGACGTATTGCGTTCCCGCTCTATGCTTACGGCATAGCGGCGGGAATCCGCTATACGTCCAATCGCGTTAGATATGCCCGCAGATTAGCGATTATAGCTGCTGCTGCGCAGATTCCCTACATGCTGGCCTTGGATACTTGGGGTGTCAATGTGGTAGGCACATTCGTAGTCGTCGCCGGCGTAATCTGGCTGTACGAGCGCCGTGCGGATCAACCGATCATCTGGATTAGCGCAATGGTACTGGCCTGTGTGGTCATGGACGGACTGAAGTTCGATTATGGCAGCTACGCGCTGCTGCTTATTCTCATCTACCGCTATGTGCCCTTGCACTGGATGGTGGCTGCTCATATGGGACTGAATGTGCTCTATCTGTTTTATGCGAGCTGGCAGCTTCAGCTTGCGAGTGTGCTGGCCACCTGTCTGCTCGTATATGGACAACCTCTACTCCAGGCCATTCAACGCTATAAGATACCGCGCTGGTTATGGCTCAGCTTCTATCCTGCTCATCTGCTGCTCCTCTATCTGAGTAAGCTAATCTGGGACTTTTGAACCCTTTCTACTATTTAATGGCTTATTCTTCATATTCGACACTACTTCGACATGATTTCGAGTTATAATGGTAACAAATTGTATTGAAATCGGAGATTCGAGTCATGATGAAGAGAGGATGGAATCTGATGAACATATGGAAGAAGCGTGACAAGGGCAGCCTATTGCCCAAGGCTATTGGAGTCACTGCGAGTGCAGCGCCGCTCCTGCTGGTTGCACCGCTGATAGCGCCTATTGCGGTTGAAGCGGTGGGAGAGCAGGGCGCGGCTGTGACCGTCACCCAATCTCTGGATGAGGTGGTGTCCGCGAGGATCACCAGTGAGCTGGGAGGCAGTCTGCTCGTGGGTGACAGCATTACAGTTGATCTGGATGAAGTGTTCGAAGACGATGCAGCTGATCTGCTGCTCTCTGCGATTAACCATAACCCGGACGTTGCCTCTATCAGTCTGCTGAGCGGTGACTTACATATTCAGGGTAAGAATACAGGTTCGACCTATATCGAATTGACTGCCAAGCGTGATCCTTATGGGCCGGCTGTGCATGAGCGTGTCGAGCTGCAGGTGGTTAGCGGCTTGGTGGATGCGCATAGTGATGGCATTACAATTGATGATATTACACGGTATATGCAGGAGCATTCGGAGCGTACATTCGGCAGAGCGAATCTGAACATCCTGCTGGAGCAGATCTCACCGCAGCTTCCATTAGAGAATAGCGCTCCTGTGAGCACTAGTGATGCACTCACATTGGAAATTATGCAGTGGGAACCGAACGAGCTCGATCTTCGTTCACTCTTCTACGATGCTGATGGTGATTCGTTAACGTATCAAGTCACTCAAATCAGCGGATCCTTCATCGAGACCGAACTGCACAGCGGCAGTATCTTGTCTATGAGTACGTCGGAGGGGGTTGGTTCGAGCTTCATCCTGAATGTCACTGCGTCGGATAATCGTTCACAAACAACTGCGACTAAGGAGATTTATGCTAGCGTTGTTCCATCGCAAGGGCCTGAAGGCACATATGGTCAGTATGTCATCATGGGCAACGGACAAGCCGGCTTCTCATCATTCATTGATGTGTCTTCACATATGACTGATCCACGTGATTTGGCGATCACAGGCTATGGACTTATCTACTTACCTAATTTTGCAACGAATGCGTTTACGGTGAATCCGGATGTTATGCAAGGTGAGGTGCCAGTTCTGGCTGAATCCCCACTCTTCACAATATCTGCAGATCAATCCGGATATGCATACCTATTCGTGGTCGCACAGAATGAGAGAGGTGCCTTTACTACGACTCGACCAGGCTTTCTAGAGCTGCTCTTCGCCGATACTGAAGCAGAGGTGAACGCTGGAGGCACACTGGTTATCCCGCTTCCATACACGCCGGATGAAGGAACACAGCCACAGTACCAGCTTGAGGTGTTCAGTAATGACGTGATGGATTCGCTGGATGGCTTATGGTCACTCTTTGCCGGCCTGTTCGGCGGGGAAGGTGAGGAATATGAGGAAGGCGAGTATAACTTCGTTAAGAAGCTCGGTGAAGTCACAATCGTGGACAATGCTATACACATTGAGGGGCCGGCGGACTACATCAGCGAGCAACCTGCCCTGGTACAGGTCGATTACACGATGACCGTCGATGACGAGATCGTAAGCGGACGCTGGAGTGTATTGGTTCATATCACGCAGAATTAACAAGGTGGAGAATGGCTAATTCGGAATTAAGTGCAATCTTACAGTCCCTGCAGAATAAACAATTCCGCGAAGCTGAGCAACAGGCAGCAGCATTGCTGAAGCGCCAGCCTCGTCTAGCACAGGCTTGGGTATACCTCGGCGAAGCGTTGCTCCGCCAAGGCTGCGGCAGGTCGGCGCGCGCCGTGTTCGAACGCGCGTCGCTGCTGGACCCGCAAGCGGCGTGGACCGATTCGGTTCACGCCGCTCTTCAGCATGTGCCGGACGGTCCTGTGCGCGCAGAGGTCGATCAGTTGCTCTGGGTGAAGCCCGTGACGGTAGCCGCTGCGATTATGACACAGAATGAAGAACGGTGCATCGAACGCTGCATACGCAGTCTGTTGGATGTCGATGCAGTCGATGAGATTCTCGTAATCGATTCTACCTCGACGGATCGCACGCTGGAGCTGGCTACGCAGTTCCCGGAGGTCAGGCTGCTGCGGGATATACCGCTTCATGATAACTTCGCAGGCAAGCGCAACGCAGGCTTGCCGCATCTGGTCAGCGATTGGGTGCTCTGGATTGATGCGGATGAATGGCTGGAGCCTGCAGACCGGTACGTGATCAGGCAAGCAGCAGGCATATTCGATGAGCTGGAGGAGCCTGCTGTGCTTAACATCTGCCAGCTCAATCGGATCGGTGCTCGCATCCAGCCGGAATTCTCCTTGCCACGAATGTTCCCGCTCAGGCGCGGGCTGCGCTATTATGGGAGGGTGCATGAGCAGGTGGTGCAGGAAGGGCGATCGATGTTCGACAGCGACCTGCATCGGAGCGCTGTGCGCATTCGCCTGCATCATGACGGCTATGAGCCCGAGGCAATGCGCCAGGGGGCTAAGCTGGATCGCAATCTGCGGCTGCTGCGTCTGATGGTGGCGGAGGAGCCAGATCACCCAGGATGGTTATTATACTGTGCCAGGGAGACATTAGTGGGTGGCAATCAGGAGGAGGCGCTCCGGCTGCTGCTGCTGGCCGAGGAGAAGGCTGCGCTTGAGCCCAGGTTCGGCAGATTGTCTGAGGTTCATCGCATGTTGGCCAATCTGTATGTGGCGCTAGGAGAGCTGGGGCTGGCGCTGGAGGTGTGCGAGCGTTCGCTGCGCATGCAGCCGGATTTCCCGGACATGCTCTACTTGGCGGCACAGATCCGCATGCGTCAGGCGGTCGCGCTCTTGCAACAGTCGGAGAGGGAGCTGCGAGCGGCCAAGGAAGGCTTCCAAACCTATCGCGGTGTTGTTGCGGCTGATCGGCAGATCCTCGATTGGAAGGCGGACGCCACCTTGGGTGATCTGGCGAGGCTGACCGGGAGGCAGACTGGGGCGAAGGCGATCTATCAGGCGATTCTAGAGCGCCATCCAGAGCTGGAGGCGGTGAAGAAGAAGCTGGAGCGGTTGGAGAGACTGGAGTAGGAAGAGAGAGTAAATTCCCTTTCATTAGGATACAACGCTAGCTTTTCGGTGCTTTATCGTTTATGGTTATAGAAATAGTTAAGCGTTTACATCGCCTGCATACGAAAGGATGAAGAGGAACAGATGCATAGCAGCTATAAGGATTTGATAGGAAAGAGACTAGCAGAGAACATCATGTCTGCCAAGGGTGTTATGCTGATCCCCGCTAATACGGTACTGTCAGAGGAGCATATTACTCATCTCGATCAATTCCGAATTTCAGAATACGACATTTACTTAGAGGAGTCAGAGGAGACGAACCCAAGTGGGCCGGGGCAACTCGACATAGTTCCAGAATTGCAGAAGGCAGTCTCAGGGGTCGCGGTGAACGAGGCCGGGGCCAAGCTGCAGACTATGGAAACGGTCATCCTAAAAACTGGAAAGATACCGCTGGCGGAAGTAGAAGAAATTTTACCGGCTGTCATGGAGTCGACGAAAAATCGTAATATCTATAATTTATTCGCCGAGCTAAGAGATGGAGACAATGAAGACTTCAAGCATAGTATTCGAGTATCTTGCATTACAGCGCTCATCGGCGGATGGCTGCAACTGGAGGAAGAGGAGCTGGCGTTACTTGTAACCGGGGCGAGCTTCTGCGATATTGGTATGCTGAAGCTGCCTAGTGCGCTGCAAGAGAAGAAGACAGAGCTGTTGTCGCATGAGCTTGAGATCAGAAAGCAGCACACCGTGCTCGGCTATGAGCTGCTCAAGGAATCGGGCATGGACCAGCGTGCGGCGCTAGTCGCACTGCAGCATCATGAGCGCGAAGACGGGAGCGGTTATCCCGCAGGGCTACAAGGTTCTGAGATTGATGTGTTCAGCAAGATCGTTGCCTTGGCCGATGCTTATGTGGAGATGACGACTGATCGGCCAGACCGTCCGCGATTGCCTTTCTATCAGGTTATCGAGGCCCTGCACCAGGATGTGCTCAGGGGGAGGTTTGATTTCTTCATCGGATTGACCTTCTTGAACCGGCTAATGTCCTCACAAATCGGAAGCGATGTCATCTTGTCTGATGAGCGTAGAGGGAAGATCTTGCTTGTTAATGCCAACTATCCATCCAGTCCGGTCATCACGGTCAACAGTGAAGTCGTCGATTTGAGCAAAACGAAGGAACTGAAAATTGCCGAGGTCATCGGTTAGCAAGGTAAGGAATGCCTTGTCTATGTAAACATACCTGAACATGACGGTACGTCACGCTCAGGTATGTATTATTTTGCGAAGATATGATTGCCTATAGTCACTGTGACCTCTCTGCTGCGAACCCATTGGTTATCGGTCTTGTCTGGGTTGTAGAATACTACTGCTCCTTGACTCGTATCCTCTCCGTTAAGGGCGGCCTGCACCGCCTTCTTCGTGTCTTCCGTTGGCTTAACTTCATAAATTCGACGATCAAGCACTGGCGAGAACTGGTAATAGGAAATCCCGCTATAGGTCGTCACCTGAAAGATTGTCTCCTTAATGGAATCCGGCCAATCTGCGCTCTTCACACGATTCAACACGGTAGCTGCAACGGCCACCTTCCCCTCGTAGCTCTCCCCCCCGGCTTCAGCCTCTGTCACCTGATTTAACCAATATAGATCATCCTCGGATATCGATTGTCGGGAATCCATTGTGATTACTGTGGAGCTGGCATTGGACCCGGCTTCATACTGGATAGAAGTACGCTTGGATTGCACATCGTAGGAAATGTCCATACCTAATTTTCTAGCTGTATAGCCGAGTGGAATATACATTCTACCTTTATGAATGAAGGATGCTGTATGCAGCTCATCCCGTTCCCATTGGTTGTGATCATTGCGATCATAATCTGCGAAGCGCTGTCCCTCTGGGAATCCAATGGTCATCTGGCTGCTTCTAACGACCGCTGAACGATATTGTTCGCTCCATGCGACAGTCGCGGATAGGTTCTCGAACCATATGGCGGGCACCATCTGATAATTATTCTGCATAATAATACTTGCTGGCATCGGCGTGCCGTTCACATCGATCATTCTCTGCTGGATATCAGCGGCCTGACTTGTCTGTGGCAGCAGCAAGGTTAGCAGCATGAAGACGGCTAGTAATCTCACTTGTACTTGCTTGATAAGAATCCTCTCCTTCCACTCCAACCACTCTACTAAATTTCTGCGGGTAGAATCCATGGTAATTTGAGGGAAGGGTGATTAGATCAAATCTGGGAAGTTATGCTATTCTTAATCTAATACCTTGAATTGGAGGAATCATGCATGCACAACGGCCATGTCATCGAGACACCATTTATCTGTGAGAGAGACGGCTTGCAGATTCGGGGCATGCAGTACTTGCCTAATGGCGTGCAACAAGCGCATTATCCTGCTATTATTGTCGGCCATGGATTTACAGGAAATTATCTGGACACCGCCGATTATTGCCGGGCGTTCGCCGGGATGGGTTATGCGGCTTTCGGCTTTAATTTCTGCGGGGGTGGCAGTACGGATGACGACCCTGACTTTAGAAGCGATGGACAATCAACAGATTCCACCATCCTGACCGAGGTTGAGGACCTCATTGCGGTCAAGAACGCCGTCCAAGCTCTGCCATTCGTGGATGAATCCAATCTGATTCTAGCAGGCTTCAGCCAAGGTGGACTAGTATCTGGTTTAACAGCCGCGAAGTGCAAGGATGAGATTAAGAAGCTCATTATGATTTATCCGGCGCTCTGTATACCGGACCATGCCAGAAGGGGCTGCCTAGCAGGCGCTGACTATGATGTGAATGATGTGCCTGCGATCATAGACTGCAAGCGAACACAGCTGGGCAGAATCTACCATGATACGGTGGTCGATATGGATGTCTTCCTCGAACTGAGCCCCTATCAGGGACCAGTGCTGATCTTGCATGGGCTGGAGGATGAGGTCGTCGATTACTCCTACGCGATACGCGCAAGGGAAAGCTATGCGCCAGGCCAGTGTCATCTGCAGTTGATCCGAGATGTGGGACATAGCTTCAGTTCACATCAGCAGGAAAGTGCGATTGCGTCTATGCGAGAGTTCCTGCTAGAACGCAAGGAACTGCTCACGATTCGCGTGATCTTGACGAATCACGAAACGATGCAGGATGGTGATTATCGGACAACGAGGATATATTTTACCGGATATTGTGATAATGCTCTGTTCCGCGGGACGATCATGCCAGAAGGCTGTGATACGCAGGAGCACTACCTGGACGAACTGACTAAGATGAGAGCGGAGTATACTCTGCTGGGGCTGGATCAGGAAGGCCAGCGCTGCCGCCTCCATATCGTCAATCAGAGGTTGGATGGGGGATTCAAGCCGACCATAGAAACGGATAGCAAGCATCTAGCATGGCTGAGCCAAGCAGATCTGACTGCGGTTCTCGAATTTAATAAAGATGGCCCGACGGTACGAATATTCGGTTAACATGGACACTTCCAAAAGGGGGTTCTCGCTATGACATTTAGAAATAGATATATGTATATGCTTGCATTGCTCGTGATCGCAGGTATCTCTATATTCGCCATTCTGAATGTATGGTTCAATTCCTCTTCATTAAACCAATCTGAAGTCGAAGAACTCAGGGCGCAGTATCCCCTTTACTCCGGAGTTCCAGCCCATGTATCGATAAAGGAGATCACGTTAGACGACATTATGAAAACAGCAGAGACCTTGGTGCTTGCTGAAGTCATCGAGCCATTGCCTGAATACACGATACAACTAGTAGATGACAGCGATTCATCAGAAGGAAAGCTGCAGGAAAAGGGGAAGGAATTCGGTCTTTCGGATACCGCGACTTTCATTTCGTACAGGATCAAGGTCATGGAGGATCTGCTTGAAAGTGAGATTCTTCACAATCAATCAGCGGAAATCACCATAGCTGTAAGCTCGGAGTTCAAAGAGGTGGAGCCTGAATTAAAGCCGGGTATGCGAATCATTACTCCGATAAGCCAGGGTACGGGCAAGCATCAGGGCAAGTATTTATATTCGAAATACGGGTTGTATTATGTCACGGATCATGGGTATGTATTGTCGGCTTACGATGAAGGCTCCGGAGCAAAGTTGACTGGTCAATCCTTGGAGGAGGCCAAATCTGCGTTAAGAAAGATGCACAGTAGATATAAGTGATTTCACCGAATTAAAGGCTTGTCAAACCCGTCCGCATATTCGTACAAGTCTCCTCATACACATGGTAGCAGGATTGATTTTACTGATGGGTGAGGGGATGAAGGCATGCGTGAGGTTGGGAAGATTGTGGCGCTGTTGCTGACAGTTGTGTTGGTGCTCAGTGCCTGTGGCAAGAAGGATGCGGGATCGGTTGTGAAGGATTTGAACGAGGTGATGGACGAACTGACAAGCTATCAGGGCGTTGGCGCAATGACGCTGCATACCGGTGAACAGCCACTGGTCTATGATGTGGAGGTGTGGTATCAGGCGCCGCATTACTATCGGGTTGCGCTGACGAATGCGAAGAAGGATGTCACACAGGTTGTACTGAAGAATGACGATGGGGTATTCGTGCTTACGCCTTCATTGAATAAGAGCTTTCGCTTCCAGAGCGATTGGCCGGAGGGACGCGGACAGGCCTATCTGTATCACACCCTGGTGCAGAGTATTCTTGAGGATACGGGAAGACAGTTCACCGAGGATGGGGATGCCTATGTATTCGATGTCGCGTCCAACTTGCAAAATAATTCCCTAACCCGCCAGCGCGTCTGGTTGCATAAGAAAACCTACGCGCCGATCCGAATGGAGGCGCTCGACCGGCAGGCCAATGTCCTGCTGGATGTCCAGTTCGAGTCCTTCACCTTCGGTAAGCGGTTCGATGATGACTCGTTCCAGATGGAGCGGAACATGACAAGCTACGAGATGCGGGCGCTGCCGACCTGGGCAGATGACAGCGGTGAGACGATTACTGCGCCACCAGCCGCTGCCGGTTCCTTCGGCATTATCCGGCCGTCCTACGTGCCGGAGGGCGTCGTAATGAAGGATATGAATGACGTGCGGATTGGCGATTCGGCAGGCGTGCTGCTGCGATATGAGGGCGCGTATACCTTCTCGCTGACCGAGTCGCGGCCTAAGGATCGTGCCGTGTCGGCTATGCATGGCACACTGATAGATCTCGGCTTCACTATGGGGATTCTGTTAGGCGATGACATTCAGACATTGACCTGGATGGAGGATGGTGTCGAGTTCCGTCTGTCCAGCTCCGATCTGCCTCAAGATGAGATGGTGAAGATCGCGCAATCGATGGAAGATCAGATCGGCAAGTAACCGCCTGCGTTCCATTCCGTTCATTGACAGTGCCCGTGTAGAAGAATTAACATAGTTCTATCGGGTAAGGGAGGTAATCGGGATGGAACCATTCCATCGGCCCACTTGGGTAGAGATTTCAATCGATGCCATTCATCATAATATAGCGGAATTCCGGCGCAACCTGTCTGCAGATATGCGAATCATGGCGGTTGTGAAGGGCAATGCCTACGGCCATGGCGCAATCGGCGTAGCACAGGCAGCCATTGAGGCCGGCGCAGATTATCTGGCGGTCGCCTTCCTCGATGAGGCGATGCAGCTGCGACAGGCTGGCATCACCGCGCCGATTCTCATCTTGGGCTATACGTCGCCGCAGGAGATTGAGCTAGTAGATAAGCTGGATGTTACGATTACTGTATACAGCGATGAGATGCTGAGTGCGTTAGCGGTTAGACGCTCTGAGCGTCCGATCAAGATCCATGTTAAGCTCGACACGGGAATGGGCCGGATTGGTATTGCAGGCGAGGATGCGGCAATTCGCTTCATCGATCGCGCACTGTCCATGCCCGGTGTCGATGTAGAGGGCTTATTCACGCACTATGCTAGCGCGGATGAGACCGACAAGCGCTACACACATGAACAGCATGAGCGGATGGAGCGGGTTGTGCGTCACTATGCAGAGCGGGGGATTACGTTCCCCTGCCTGCACGCAGGTAATAGCGCGACGGGCATCGATACACCCGAACTTAGCTACAACTTGCTGCGTCTAGGTATTAGCATGTACGGTCTATACCCGTCTGAACAGGTTCGCCGCGAACGAGTCCGTCTCAAACCGGTCATGACCTATAAGACGAAGATCGTCCATGTGCAGACCTGGCCAGCTGGCAGCGGGATCAGTTACGGTTCCATCTACCACACACAGGCAGACGAGCGGATTGCCACGCTTCCGGTCGGCTATGCGGACGGGTATTCTCGGATGCTCAGCGGCAAGGCGGAGGTGCTTGTGCGCGGGGTGAAGGTGCCTGTCGTCGGACGAATCTGTATGGATCAATGCATGATTAATGTGACTGATATTCCCGATGTCCAGGTCGGTGATGAGGTTGTGCTGTACGGCGAGCAAGGCGACCATACGATATCCGTGGAGGACGTGGCAGCCCAGCTGGGTACTGTGAACTATGAGGTTGTCTGTATGGTGAATTACCGTGTGCCGCGCGTATTCATTAGGGAGAATGGTAGTACAGCGATGGTGATTAACCACCTGCTGGTTGAGTTGAGGTAAGGACTCGGAATACGTGATGTCTACGTGACTCGTCATGAATAAAGAACTAATTCGTGACGATGTCTACGTGACTCGTCATGAATATAGATATACTTGTTCGTGACGATGTCTGAGGGAAACATTTACCACTAGTGAAATTGGATTCGTCAGGAGGATTACGCGCGCTCCCATCGAACTATTATATAATCGCAAGCTATATGGATTCGGCATGTTATCCTGCTGTACGATGTAGCATACTTAGTAGTAAAGCCACATATACTTATCCTTGTATAAATTGGCTTTCCTGATAGCATACTGGTAGTGTGGCTTGGAACTTGTTGGGGGTGCTGAGTTAGTGTCGAATGTGCATAACACGAAGAGGATCATGATCAGTTTGCCAGACCATCTGCTGCAAGAGGTAGACGGTGTGGCCGAGAAGGAAAACTCCAATCGCAGCGAGCTCATTCGCCAAGCTATGAAGTTCTTTCTAACGGAACGGAAGAAGCGTCTGCTACGAGAATCGATGCAACGCGGATATCTGGAGATGGCTAAGATTAATTTGCATATGGCTTCCGAAGCCTTCTATGCGGAGGAAGATGCAGATCTTATCGTAGATCGTCTAGTAAGCGGGGTGTAGCCATTGGTTGTGAAGCGGGGCGATGTGTATTATGCCGATCTGTCCCCTGTCGTAGGTTCAGAGCAGGGCGGAGTCCGTCCGGTGCTGGTGATTCAGAATGATATCGGGAATCGCTTCAGCCCAACGGTCATCGTTGCTGCTATAACCGCGCAAATTCAGAAAGCGAAATTACCAACACATGTGGAGATCAGTGCAGAATCGCACGGCTTCGACCGGAATTCGGTCATCTTGCTGGAGCAGGTGCGCACCATTGATAAGCAGAGGCTGACCGACAAGATCACACATCTCGATGAAGAGACGATGAACAAGGTCGATGAAGCCCTGCAGATCAGTGTTGGATTAATTGAGTTCTAGTATACATAAGGAATAAAGCGACGAGGGGGCGATGCCTTCTCGTTTGTTCTGTTGTGATTAACCCCACCAACCGTCTCATATGCGCACCAATAGTCCGGTCCCGCCTGATTAATTCAGCTAATTGTCTCATTCATGCGCCAATAGTCCGGTCTCGCCTGACTAAATTCACCAACCGATCCATTCGCGCGCCAATAGTCCGTTCCTACCTGATTAAATCCGCCAACTGTCTCATTCGCGCTGCAATAGTCCGTTCCCACCTGACTAAATGACTCCACCAGCTTGCCACGCCACATAGTTGGCTCAGTTTGCCACCTAGTTGCCTCGCGGTTGACCATGCTCGAACTCTGCTGCTGACGGAATGACTTGTAAGTGCTCGAGGCAACTGTGGTACAATATTCAGGTGGACTTATCTGTAAGTCGTACCGCACAATTTAGATGTAGAAGCAGGGGTGAGTTAGCGTGGAACAGGATACGGTTAAAGTTAAAGCAACCTACGATATGGCTCTGATTCAGAAGCAGATTGCACGCGAGATGACGCTTCCGGCTTCGAAGGTGAAGGCGGCAGTGGAGCTGCTGGATGAGGGGAATACGATTCCGTTCATCGCGCGATATCGCAAGGAGATGACTGGCGAGCTCGATGAGACGGAGCTGCGCGGCATTGAGGAACGCCTTCAGTATATGCGCAATTTGGAGGATCGTAAGGCAGAGGTGCTGCGGCTGATTGAGGAGCAGGGCAAGCTCACAGAAGAGCTGCGCGCCGAGATCGAGCAGGCTGTGAAGCTGCAGACTGTCGAGGACTTGTATCGTCCTTATCGACAGAAGCGCAAGACGCGTGCCAGTGTAGCCAAGGAGCGAGGGCTGGAGCCCCTGGCGACGTGGCTGTTAGCGCAGCCGCGCAGCGGTTCGCTCGAGCAGGAGGCTGCTCGTTATATAGATGCGGAGAAGGGTGTTCCAACAGCAGAGGATGCGATCCAGGGCGCGATGGATATCATAGCGGAGATGATCGCAGATGATGCCAAGGTGAGAGCATGGATACGCAAGCATACGCTCGATCAAGGGATAGTGGTCACTGCTGCGAAGGACAAGCAGCAGGATTCGGTCTATGAGATGTACTATGATTATCGAGAGCCTGTGAAGCGGATACCTCCCCATAGGACGCTGGCTATTAACCGCGGTGAGCGAGAAGAAGTGCTTAAGGTACATATCGAGATAGATCCAGCGCGGATACATGACTATATCAACAAGCAATATGTAAGAGGCGATTCCATTGTGCGTCCGACATTAGAGACTACGATTGAAGATGCTTATAAGCGATTGATCGCACCGTCCATCGAACGAGAGGTACGCGCGGAGCTTAGCGATAAGGCGGAGGAGCAGGCCATCTCCATCTTCGCGGAGAATCTGCGGAACTTGCTGCTACAAGCGCCAGTCAAGGGGCAGGTCGTGCTCGGTGTCGATCCCGCCTTCCGCACAGGCTGCAAGCTGGCGGTCGTGGATGATATCGGCAAGCTGCTGGAGGTCGCGGTGGTGTATCCGACTGCGCCGCATAACAAGGTTGCAGAGGCAGAGACGCTCATCACCAAGCTGATTGAGAAGTATCAGATCACCTTAATCGTGATCGGCAATGGAACGGCATCGCGTGAGACGGAAGCCTTCATCGCGGGCTTAATCAAGAAGCTGCCGGGTCGTGATCTAAAGTATATTATCGTCAGCGAGGCTGGCGCTAGTGTGTACTCTGCCTCGAAGCTGGCAGCGGAGGAGTTCCCAGATCTGGATGTGGCGGAGCGTAGTGCGGCTTCGATCGCCCGCCGATTGCAGGATCCATTGGCAGAATTGGTGAAGATCGATCCAAAGGCGATTGGTGTTGGGCAATATCAGCATGATGTGACGCAGAAGCGGCTGGAGGACAGCCTGCGATTCGTGGTGGAATCTGCGGTGAATCATGTCGGCGTCGATGTGAATACAGCATCCCCATCGCTGCTCTCCTATGTATCGGGAATCAATGCGACTACGGCTAAGAACATCGTGAAGTTCCGTGATGAGCAGGGCCGATTCATCAGCCGTGATCAGCTGAAGAAGGTACCGAGATTGGGTGCCAAGACGTATGAGCAATGCATCGGATTTCTGCGTATCGCCGATGGCAAGCAGCCGCTGGATAACACGCCTATTCATCCCGAGTCCTACAGCGTGGTGAAGCAGCTGTTCAAGGAGCTGCGAGTAGAGATGGAGAAGCTGGGTACACAGGAGCTTAAGTCGATGCTCGATTCCATGGATGCTGAAGCGACAGCAACGCAGCTTGGTGTCGGTGTGCCGACGCTGCGTGATATCATCGACAGCTTGCAGAAGCCAGGTCGCGATCCGCGGGAGGAGCTGCCGTTGCCTATTTTCCATACGGATGTCCTGCAGCTTGAAGATTTGAAGCCGGGCATGCAGCTGACGGGTACGGTTCGCAATGTGATCGACTTCGGCGCGTTCGTAGATATCGGGATTAAGAACGATGGGCTCGTCCACATCTCTCAGCTATCAGATAAATTCGTGAAGCATCCGATGGATGTCGTCGCGGTTGGGGATATTGTGACGGTGTGGGTGCTGTCGGTTGATCTGAACAAGGGGCGCGTCGGTCTGACCATGAAGCAGCCTTAAACGCGGCGTTATGCAATAACGGGCAAGAAGCGCATCCGCGCATGTGGTATGCGGATGCGCCAATCTCATGAATCGACAGACCGTTTATCCGTTCTGTTATCGCGATAGAAGTACCAGCAGTCATTCAGATAGCGAATCTGCCGCCGGTCCTTCCGCAGGAATGCTCGCTGCAGCTGGTTGCGCAGCCATTGCGGCATATGACCACCTCCGCGCCAGTTCGTATTGCTCCATACTTACTAATATGTGGCGGGGGCGGGATTGGTGCCTGTTCCAATGGGCGTAATCTTAGGGCTTAGCCTGCGAACTCCTCTTCATACCATTGCTCCAGCTGCGCCTGCAGCGCCCGGATCTCGGTTAGCAGCGCAATGAGTGGATAAGCTCTCTCTTGGATTGCAGCGAAGTCTTGCTCCAGCTGGTTGATGTAGGCTAATCCATGCGTGATCGCGTGCTCTGGCGTGGATAGCTCCAGGCTGTCGAATTCTGCTACAGCTTGTGGAAGTACGGGCACCTCTTCAGCGGTCAGCTTGCCGATCTCCTTGTGGAGACGGTGATGTAACGCGGTCAACTGATAAGCATGAGATGCGGGCATCTCAACGAAGGTAAGTTGATCATTCGATTGTAATAGGATATATCGCATTGCTGGCATGTGGGCTTCATGCTCCTCTCGGCTATCATTGCTACTACTTGACAGTGTAGCAGAGCTATCGGCTACAATTCAAGAGAGGCACACGCATTAAGGGGGAGAACAGATGAACGACGTTGAACTGCAGGAATGGGTGGAGCGGGTGTCGCTGCGCGACTTTGGTATCCCGTTCAGACATCGGGCGACCTTCAATAGTCGGCTCCGTGCAACGGGCGGGCGCTACTTCACACGGTCTCATGATATCGAGATTAGCCGCATGCAGTTGGAGGTATATGGCGAAGCCGAGGTAGAGAAGATCATCAAGCATGAATTATGTCATTATCATCTGCACATCCTGAAGAGAGGCTATAGGCATCGAGACGCGGACTTCCGTCAGCTGCTGCAGCAGGTGGGCGGCAGCAGGTACTGTAAAGCCGTTCCCGGAGCAGGTCGTCAGGAGCCTTATCGCTACAAGCTGGCATGTGGCGATTGCGGAATGGAATACCTGCGCAAGCGCCGGGTAGACGTGCGTAAATATGTGTGCGGACGGTGTCGGGGCAGACTCGACTTAGTCGCGATCTGAGCTTGACATTCCCCCCTTGCGCATGATACATTATCTCATGTCGTTCCCTGATAGCTCAGTCGGTAGAGCACTCGACTGTTAATCGAGTTGTCGCAGGTTCGAGTCCTGCTCGGGGAGCCACTATTCATATAATCAGGCTATGGAGAGATACCCAAGTGGCTATAAGGGGACCCTCTGCTAAGGGGTTAGGCTGCGTAAGCGGTGCGAGGGTTCGAATCCCTCTCTCTCCGCCATTTATGAATGCGAATGAAGCCGCTCGTCTCGGTTAATGAGACAGGCGGCTTTTTTGTGCTGATCACCGAGAGCTACCGCGCTTACTTCAACCTATCAGGCGGTACCGGCAGGCTCTGCACGATTTCGTTCATACTGAACGAGGCACAGGGCAGCGTCTGGGATTGAACGGTATTGTCACCGGCGTAAACCTCAGTCAGTTCGTAGCGGGTTCCATCCAGAACGTCCTGCTCTAGTGTGAAATTGGATAGATCTACGATCCAATATTCAGGCACGCCGTATTTCGCATACACAACCCGTTTGTGCACCTTGTCACGTCTGCGTGAATGCTCGGACGACACTTCCACCACTAGATCAGGAGCACCATTAATGCCTCTGTTGCTGATAATCGACACTCGGCTGCGATGAATCATGATGAGATCCGGCTGCCGGACTTCTGTGTCAGACAAGATGACATCGATCGGTGATGAAACGATAATAAAGGTATTTCTGCAGCTTTCGTTGATTCTGTTCTGAAGCTCATAGATGATTGACTGATGCGTAAATGTAGGTGATGGGCTCATTAGCTCCAGCACGCCGTCTGCGAGTTCGTAACGATTACCGTCATCATTCATATTCGCATACATCTCGTAAGTCACAGGCGAATCCCGAATGATCTCTTCATAGGTTTTCTTCTTCATGCTCATCCTCCTCTATCGACAAAATAAGTACCAGCAACTTGGGCAATTGGTCTAGTTATATCCCAGTGGATTGTTCCGTTGCCATCTCCAGGCATCCTCGCACATCTCGCTAAGTCCGCGCCGTGCTGTCCAGCCGAGCTCGCGTTCCGCCTTGGAGCAGTCCGCGTAACAGGTTGCTATATCGCCAGGCCTGCGCGCGACAATCTGATAGGGAATGGGGCTGCCGGCTATTAACTCGAAGGCGCGCAGCATCTCGAGTACACTGTAGCCTCTTCCTGTCCCCAGGTTATAGGTGTACAAGCCGGGAGTTGTAGTGGACTTGTCCAACGCGACTACATGCCCGTCCGCTAGATCGCACACATGGATGTAGTCGCGGACACCTGTGCCATCGGGCGTATCGTAGTCGTCTCCGAATACGCGCAGCCTGTCCAGTTTACCGGTAACGACCTGTGTAATATACGGGACCAGGTTGTTCGGGATACCCTTGGGATCTTCGCCAATCTGTCCGCTCTTATGCGCGCCAACCGGGTTGAAGTAACGGAGCAGGACGATACTCCAGGTGGGATCGGCTGCCTGAATATCAATTAACATCTGCTCGAGCATTGCTTTGGTGTGGCCGTAGGGGTTCGTGGCTTGAATCGCGGCAGTCTCAGGTATGGGAACGGTATCCGGATCGCCGTAGACGGTCGCGGATGAGCTGAATACGAGCCGCTTCACCTGGAACTGCTGCATCACCTCGATGAGATTGAGCGTTCCGCTAATATTATTCTGATAATAGCGCAGCGGCTGGCTGACCGATTCACCGACGGCCTTCAGGCCGGCCAGATGGATGACTGCGTCTATGGAATGTGTCTCGAATAACGCTGTAATCGTCGAACGATCGCGGATGTCGCCATTGATCGGGATGAGAGGCTTACTCGTGAGCTTCTGTACGCGCTCCAGCGCGGTTATAGAGCTGTTGCTGTAGTTGTCCAGACTGATGACCTCGTAACCTGCTAATTGCAGCTCTACGCAGACGTGACTACCGATATAACCGGCGCCGCCAGTGACTAGAATAGCCATAATGGTTGAACTCTCCTCATCATTAAACTGTGTGCTCGAACCCTTATAATATAACATATCTTGGGCATATCAGCAGTTGTAAAATGTAAGATTCTGCATAACGTAAAATTAATGCGTGTAAGGGTTGCTTTTTGTATCTCGTATCCCTTATAATAACTTTTGTTGTCTCATAATCGTACTGATGCTGAGGCAGCCCAATCAAATCCTCGTAATATGTTGTGTGGCCCGTTGGTCAAGGGGTTAAGACACCTCCCTTTCACGGAGGTAACAGGGGTTCGAATCCCCTACGGGTCATCCTATGCGGTCGTGGTGGAACGGCAGACACGCTATCTTGAGGGGGTAGTGCCCAATGGGTGTGAGGGTTCAAATCCCTCCGACCGCATTATATTTGAATGAATCTGGAAAGCCTCGCCATGCGGGGGCTTTTTTTTATCCCAAAGTACTTGTATGTTCCAATATAATCTGACAATAACGTCGTTCGTATGTATACTCTTCGGATGGTGCATCCCATATAATATGGGGATATATAGACATCGGAGGAATGAATCATGGGAAAGGAAAAAGACATTCGTAAAATGATGGCGGTATTATCAGAGGGGAATAAGATTACGTTACCTTTTTCGGTTGAACAGCGTGATATTGAAATCCCTTATATTAAGCAAGACGGCTCTATTGCAAGACGATCTATTCGGATTTATCTGCCGGAGACATTTCCGAGGCCAATGCCAGTTGTCTATGTCGCTCATTATGAAATGAAGGAAAGCGATACACTTCTAAGATTATATTTATTAAAGGGCTGGGCTGTCGCCACTACGATTGACTTCATAGCTGAATATAATCGAACGTTAGTTGATGATGATATGATTTTCAATAGTGCTGCGCTGACAGTAGTAAGAGAGCAGCCGGACATTGATCGCGCGAGAATTGCCGTCACTGGAGGATCGGCAGGCGGCTATATGGCCTTGATGCTGTCGATCCTTCATCTGGGCATCCGATGCTCAGTGTCGTTCAGCGGAGTAACGAATATCCCGTATCTAATGAACTACTTCGAAGACGCTGAGAAATTCAATGCTGAAGAAAGGAAGAAGCTGACTCCTGAAGAGTCGAAGGACTTCGCTCTACTGATTGAGAGGCTGCCGATCCCTGTGCTAGGAGCGATATATGGTCAGCTCTCTCCGATAATGGATAAGATGAAAGTAAATCCCGATGAGGAGTATTGGAAGAGCTTAACTCCATCCTGTATGACCAGCTGCTTCTCTAATCCGCTTCTCTTCACTCATGTGACCTCCGATGCGCTTGTTCCCATTGATCAATTGACAAGTCGATATTGTTATAGTGAGTTAGGCGATACGTTGCCGGCGAATTTTAAATATGGCTTATCTAATCTGGTAGAGGATGAACAGTTACGACGTCCGCTCGCTGATGCATTGCCGCCCGACGACGTCTATGAAGTATTCGTTCCAGCACCCGAAAATCCGAATGCCCCGACTGATATTCCATATGATGTTACCAAGAAGTTTAATATCGTCGTCTACGATGAAGGTGTAGTAGAAGCTTATGCGGGACATAATAAGAGAAAGAAGTTTGGGGTTATCAGCCCCACAGACTACATGGAAGCTCAGCTTACGAAGAGAGATGCTTCAACGAATTGGTTAACCGCTGATAAATTAGCGTTAATGGTAGAGCGTTATAAGGGGACAAGTCTGTTGCTGCCTGGTCACGCAGGAATCGACGACAAGCTCCATGGATCTAAAGCGATGTATCAACGTATTATTGTAGATGAATTATCCGAGTATAGTAGCGAGCAGAGCTCAGCTTTCAATGATGCTTGTCAGCATTTAAAGAAGAAGCGACCCAAACTAGTGGATACACTCAATGAAATAATCGGTCAATTAAAATAAATCCTCCCATATAAGGTGCGCTGTCCATGATTTTCTGACATTTACGTCATTCGAATGTATACTTTTAGGATGGCGCATCCCTTATAATAGAGATAAAAATATTTTTCCCAAATAGACATCTTAGAAGAGGTGCACCATATAGAACAGGGGTGAAATTGATGAATATTTTAGTTGTTGATGATGAGGTACCTATTAGAGATAAGTTGAAAGCGTTCCCATGGCATGAACATGAATATACGCTGGTCGGCGAAGCAAAGAATGGCAAAGAGGCTTATCAGAAATGTCAAGTCGAGAGTGTCGATATTGTCATCACAGATATCGGGATGCCGATTATGGATGGACTTGAATTAATCCGTTTATTGCGGGAATCCAATCCGCATATCCAAAGCGTGCTTCTGACATGCCACAGTGATTTTGAATATGCTAGACAAGCCCTCTCCCTAGGTGCCAGCGATTATTTGGTCAAAGGAATGTACCGTGAGGAGGAGCTGCTTAACGCGTTAGGGAAAGCTCGAATGATGGTCGACAAGGAACGCAAGATCAGCCAAACAGCCAAAGACGAACCGAGTGAAGGTCTTGATCTTCGATATGAAATTAGTCAGGCCATCGCCTATGTCGATCATAATATGAGTACACCTCTTATGATTAAAGATATCGCCAATCATGTGGGACTCAGCTACAACTATTTTGGCCAATTGTTCAAAGAAGTGACGGGCGAGTATTTCCAAGACTATTTGAAGCGTGTTCGGATGGTAAGAGCGGCAGAGCTTCTAAGGCAGACTAATTTTAAGGTTTATGAGATCTCGAATATGGTAGGTATTCCGAATTATCGTTATTTCACAGATTGCTTCTCGAAGTTCCATGGAGTAAGCCCACGAGAGTACAGAGGATAGAGGAATGTCATTTAACTCGATATTTATCAAGCTATTCCTTATCTTTTCATTGGGTGGAGTTATCGTACTGGCTGGCCTCTTCTATAGCAATGTATCTAGCGCACAGCGAGCGATGTATGATCAGAAATCTGAGGAAATGCGCCTACATATTGAACGGACGGGTCTATATTTGGATCTGTACTTGCAGAATATCACAGATGTATTATTCAGCATCTCCCGTGTAGAGCGGCTTCTTACGATGGAGTCTAAAGCGGTAGAGCAAGTATTGAAGCAAGTGAAGAGCACGCACAGCACTAATATCGGCAGCATATTCATTATCAATAACGATCAGCAGATTATTTCCAGTGATCAACTGAACTATAACATTATCGGACATCCTCAGGTGATGAAGCTATACGATATCGCCTTCGATAATTATGGAGGCATTAATTGGTCTGAGCCTTATTATTCTCCCTTGCAGGTTGGTCAGACGATCGCATTTGTTCTGCCGATGAAAAATGCGGTCGGACAGGTCGAAGGTGTCATCGCCTTGGAGATTGATCTGAAATCACTTGAGAAGAAGCTGGGCAGCTTTCTGTATAATACCGGTCAATCCTTCGTCGTGTTGTCCAGTCAAGGAAGTGTTGTTGCTTTTGATAAGAGCGGAGAATTGGACATCTATGAGAACCGCAAAAATCCAAATGTATTAAATCCAACTGTCATAGAGGCATTAGTAAATTCATCAAGCGGACTTGTCGGCATGACGTTTAATGAAAGTGACCTAATGATCATCAAGAGCAAGCGGAATGGACTCGGCTGGAATATCATTTCCTTAACGGACAGCAAGGTATTCAGAACGAGAATGAATGAATTGCTGCTGGATTCGATTCGGATTGGGTTGATCGGGTTCGCCTTCCTGCTGTTATTTACTTATCTGATCAGCAGACACTTTACTAGACCGATTAAGCATCTGGCCCTGCAGATGGACAGAATTAAGGATGATCGATTCACCTTTAAGGTAAACGCGTTGAAGCGTAAGGATGAAATCGGAATTTTATTCCAAAGCTTCTCGCACCTGATGAAACGGATTCGCGATCTGATCGAGATGCAGAAGAACACGGAGGAGCGTAAAAGGAAAGTGGAATTGAAGATGCTGCTTAGTCAAATCAGGCCGCATTTTCTCTACAATACACTCATCTGTATAGGCAGTCTGGCCCAACAGAGGCGGCTGTCTGAGGTTGAAGACACGATTCGCTCGCTCATCTTCATACTCACCTTCAGCATCGACAAGAAAGAAGATATCGTATCTCTGAATGAGGAATTAGAATGCTTAGAAGCGTTCGTGCAAATTCAGAAGGTGAGATATGGCGATATCTTCACGTTCATTACAAATGTGAGTCCAGAGCTTCAATCTGTACGTATTCCTAAGCTGATCCTGCAGCCGATCGTAGAAAACGCTATCTTCCACGGTATCGCAGACCAGGAGAACGGAGTCATTACGGTCGAGGCCATTGCGAAGGATTCCAACTTGTATATTCACGTTAAAGATAACGGCCGGGGCTTCGCACCTGAGCGACTGGCTGAATTCAATCAGACAAGCAAGCAGGTCATGCTGCCAGCCAAAGGCAAAGGCCTGAATAGTATGGGCATTAGTAATGAAAAGGAACGGATCCAGCTTCTATATGGAGAGCCATATGGAATCACGGTTCGTTCTGCTCCGTCTGAAGGGACAGACATAATTCTGTGCCTTCCTATGTAGCTTGAAACAGCTTAAAGCACGATTCCCAAGTTCGCTTGGAATCGTGCTTTTTTTGTGTCGTTCAGTCGGTATAATGTTCCAATATAATCTGACAATAACGTCATTTGAATGTATATTTTTAAGCTGCAGCCTCCCCTAAAATAAAGCTATGAAAGCGTTTGAGGAGGTTCAAGATGCACCGTGTATTAAACAACATGTGGAAACACCGATTTCTGTACCTGATGCTATTGCCTGGAGTCCTCTATTTTGTTACCTATAAATACGGACCCATGTACGGCGCTATTATTGCCTTTAAGGACTACCAAGTACTCCAAGGAATGATGGGCAGCCCTTGGGCGGATCCTTGGTATAAGCATTTCCTGTACTTTTATGAATCTCCTTATTTCAAACAAATTCTAATGAATACGTTTTTGATTAGCTTCTACAAGCTGATCTGGGGGATGGCGCCGGGAATTATACTGGCGATTATGTTGTACGAAATCAAAAGTATGCGCTTTAAACGATTAGTACAGACGATTAGTTATATGCCGCACTTTTTATCCTGGGTCATTATATATGGGATTGTCATCGCGTTTCTCTCCGAGACCAGCGGATTAGTGAATATGTGGATCAAGGATTGGTTCGGCGAATCCATTGGTTTCTTATCCTCAACAGATTGGTTTAGAACGATATTGGTAGGTTCTGATATTTGGAAGGACTTGGGCTGGAGCTCAATCATCTACTTGGCTGCAATTGCGGGCGTGGATCCATCCTTGTATGAAGCAGCCGTCATTGACGGGGCTAGCAGACTGCGCAAGATTTGGCACGTTACACTGCCGGGCATCCGGAATGTAATCATTCTTCTATTAGTCCTTAAGCTCGGTCACATGCTCGATGCAGGCTTTGACCAGATTTATATTATGTACAATATTCATGTTTACCCTGTGGCTGATATTATCGATACCTGGGTATTCAGAGTTGGCTTAGAGCAGTTTAACTTTAGTCTAGCAGCATCGGTTGGGGTATTTAAATCCATCGTTGGATTAATCCTAGTGCTTGGTGCGAATCGAATTGCGAAGATTTGGGGTGAGAACATATGGTAAAGACGGGGTTTGGTGATAAGTTACTCGTTTTCTGTATTTATGTTTCACTCATCCTGCTTTCGATCAGTGTTGTATTTCCTTTATTGTATGTTGTTGCTGTATCGATTACTCCGTTCAGTGAAGTGCTTAAGAATGGCGGCTTTATCATTATTCCGAAGCAAATTACGTTTGATGCCTATACTGCTTTTCTGACCAGTGACCGCATCCCGGATGCGTACAAGGTAACTGTCTTTATTACAGTTGTCGGTACGCTGGTCAATTTGGTGCTAACCGCACTCATGGCTTACCCGCTTAGCAAGAAGAGTTTGCCGGGGCGTAACTTACTGCTGTTGTTCGTTGTTTTCACCTTGCTCTTCAACGGCGGGCTGATCCCAACCTATCTGATCGTTAAAGCTACGGGCTTGATCAACTCGGTTTGGGCGATGATTATCCCGAGTGCGGTATCCGGATTCAACCTGTTGATTATGAAAACCTTCTATGAGAATTTGCCTGAAAGTCTGGATGAAGCTGCGAGAATTGATGGCGCCGGTGAGATGAGGATATTATTCCAAATTGTATTGCCATTAAGCATGCCTATTATGGCTACCATTGGTCTCTTCTATGCAGTAGGTCACTGGAACGAATTCTTCCAAGCAATCATGTTCATTAACGATTCAGACAAGAAGCCGCTTCAGGTTGTACTTCGAGGTATACTCATGCGATCACAAAATATAGAAGAGTTGGCTCTGGAGGAGACACTCCCGAGTGAATCTTTGCAGATGGCCGCGGTTATTCTCACAGCATTACCGATTATCGTTGTTTATCCTTTTATCCAGAAGTACTTCACCCAAGGCGTGTTATTGGGTTCGATAAAAGGTTAACATAAAACTATCACCTATGAAGGGGCGAAAAAAATGAAGAGAATGCTTATGATTTGTATGATTGCAGCGATTACGATGAGCATTGTGCTTGTCGGTTGCGGAGCAAACAATTCCTCGAACGGAAGCACAAGCAATACTGGCTCCAAAAGTACTGGAAGCACGGGAAGCACGAATTCCGGCAGTGAAACTAAGAAGGATAATGAACCTGCTAAACCTGCAGCTCCAGTGAAACTATCAGTAGTGGTTTCGGGTGCCGCGATACCTACACCTGATAAGGATCCTATTCTTCAACAACTGAACAAAGACTTGAATATAGATTTGGAATTGGAAGTTATCGCAGCAGATTATACCCAGCAACTGAACGTCAAGATTGCCGGAGGTACGCCACCTGATCTATTCAAAGTTACAAAATCTCAGCTTACAGCGTATGCGAAACAAGGTTTACTTCTAGATCTCGGACCATACATGGATCAAATGCCAAATGTCCAAAAAGCTTACACAGAAGAATTGCTAAATGAAGGACGAGTCGACGGACAGTTATATTCGCTTGTACAGCGCCCGTCTATCCCTATGACTTCACTTTGGATTCGGAAGGATTGGTTAGATCATTTGGGCTTGCCAGTGCCAAAAACATTGGATGATCTAAAAGAAGTTGCTATTGCTTTTACTGAAAATGACCCGGATAACAATGGGAAGAAGGATACTGTTGGATTAACAGGTACGCAATTAAGAACATTCGAACCTATATTCGCGGCATTTGGGGTAGCTCTGCCAGGTAATTATACGATCAAGGATAACGAAGTCGTATATGCTACGACCGACCCAGCTATGAAGGATGCTTTGGCCTATATCAACGAGCTCGTTGCTGCAAAAACAGTTGATCCAGAAATAATGGCTAATAAAGGACTTGATGATCAACAGAAAGTGTTCCAAGGTAAAGCAGGTATCATCTATCATCAATGGAGTGAAATGGCCAAGAGTAATTATGTGGAGCAATACAAATCCATCAATCCGAATGCAGAATGGATTCAAGTTGAGGCCTTGCAAGGACCAGGTGGGAAGTACACAGGAGTATGGAGCGTAGGAACCAACGTCATTGGACCTTTCTGGCTGGCTATGCCAAAATCATTGGAGAAAACTCCTGAAAAGCTAAATAAGATATTGGAATACCTTAACTATATCACTGGTGATGGAGAAGGTCAGAATCTCGTAAGTTATGGCATTGAAGGCACACATTATAATGTGGAGAACAATGAAATTGTGGCGCTTCCGGCTATGGATGATCTAGGCTATTCCATTGCTCACCAGCTTACCGGACGGGATGTATTGAAGTATTTGTCCGTTAAATTTGCTGCACAGAAGGAATATATTGATTTTGCTCTGAATCAGCCGCGGATTCATGTTTATGATTCCTTCGTTCCGATCCCTGAGGGCTTAGTGGGTGACGATAAGAAAACATTCGAAACAGAAGAGCTTACTAAATTCATTTACGGTAAACGTCCACTTGCTGAGTATGATCAATTCGTGGATACCTTAAACAAGACATTCCAATTGCCGAAGTATATCGAGAGCGCAGAGCAAGCTTTGAAGGATGCTCAGTTTATTAAGTAAGAAGTGACGACATTTCATAATCACTAAGTAACGGCCCCTCAACTTAGGGGCCTGTTATTTATTCAAGAGTTGGAAGGAGTGGATGAGTGGAATGATACCTGAACATGTTGTGCAACAGCTGCATGCGGAAGTAGTCATCGTTGGAGGCGGGACAGCAGGCTGTCTGGCTGCTATTGCGGCTGCAGATGAAGGTGCTGCTGTTCTTGTCATCGAACGAGATAATGCGCTAGGAGGTGTCGGCACTCGAGCTGGTCTGCATATGTATCATTGGGGTTCCCAGGGTGGCTACCAGGACGTATTAGATCATGAATGCAGAGAAATGACGAAGCTGTTTGGAGTGAAAGCAGACGGGTTTTCGCCCGACATTAAGCGGGTGGTTCTTGCCCGAAGCTTTCAACAGCGTAATATTAAGGTCATGTTTCAAACGATATTATGCGATGCTGTGAGACAAGAAGATCAGATTAAGAGCATTCGTGTGTCTTGCCCGGATGGAGTCTACGACGTGACAGCGAGCATATATATCGATGCAACTGGTGATGCTGATCTGACAGCACTTGTCGATGGCAAATTTAGTGAGGGAAGAGAACGTGATGGTCTGTACCATCCGTTATCATTCGTACCCAGATTCATAGATGAACGTTGGACGAGCAAATTTATTAATATCGATGGAGGCTGGGTTGATTCCTCGGATCCAACTGATATTTCCAGAGCTTTGGTAGACACAAGAGAGTCTATTAGGGCGATTTACAATAAGGTAGGACGCTTACTATCGATTGCTCCACAGATTGGTATTCGAGAAGGGCGGCATATCGAGGGTGTTTATAAAATCTCGATGGACGATTATATCTCTGATCGAACTTACCCGGATACCATTGTACGAACGTACTCGCATTATGATAATCATGCTCGAGATTTCGGTAATGAGAATGACCATAACCAAATTTGGGTTGTGTTGCTCGGCTTATTGAAGGTACCGCTATATGGCGATATTCCGTACCGTTCGATACTGCCTCGTGATATTTCAAACCTATTGGTTACAGGACGTGCCTTCTCTGCACACCGAGATGTGTTCGCAGGCATGCGGATGCAACGGGATATGCAGAAGCTTGGCGAAGCAACTGGCGTCGCTGCTTCACTAGCGGTTCACCATAACACGAACGCTCATGAGATCAATGTCGCAGAGCTTCAACAGAAGCTGCTGCTCCGAGGCGTGCTGAGTAATGATATTCTTACGCGAACAGGTACACCTAATTTATCGTTCACTACCGGATCACTTGCTGGACGAGAAATGTCACGAGAGCTTGCGGCAGAGCTGCTGCCTGAGCTAGTGAATTACTTGGGTGAAGGTGCCATAGAGGAAGGCATTGCGATTTGGTGGATTAGCAAAACTGGCGAGCTAGGGAAAGCGTTTCTAGCACAGTGGATCCAAGGTGACCTAAGTTATGAAAGCAAGCGAGCAGCTGCATTCGCACAAGCGATATTGGGCGATTATATCGCGGTCGACATGCTGCTTTATATATTGAAGATTAGAGATCCATACTGTCCTCCCCCAGCCCAATTAAAGCCGCTTCCGAGATGGGTTGCTGCCTTGACAGCCTTACGCTTATTAAAGGCAAAGGAGGCCCTTAATGACGTGCTAGACTTACTTGAGGAAGAGCATAACCCCGGCTATTATTCATTCATGCTGCGGTACTTGGCGGATCTAGGTCCGATGTTAAGTCAAGAGGAGAAGCAGCAAGTCATTGAAGTCATCAAGCAGTGGCTACAGGGAGAAGCACCTCGAGCACCATTCTTTCAACAAGGTGCAAGAACGCCTATCACTTATGAATGGAACTTGGAGATGAATGCAGCTTTAGTCCTTCATGCTTGTGGGAATGAAGAGGGCCTGCTCTATTGTACCAAGTATGTAGATGACTCGCGCGCCTATGTTAGGCATTTTGCTATCCAATGCTGTGAGACCATTCAAGGGAAGGAGCAACCATGAGAAATCAACCGATATATGATGCTGTAATCAATTCTGGTGGTATCGCCGGCTTAACTAGTGCTCTTAGAATAGCTCAAGAAGGGGGACGCGTAGCTATTGTAGAACCCAGGGGAGCGCTCCTGTGGGAGATCTGTAAAGCTAGACAGCACATAGGAGATCTTGCTGATTTCACAAATGAGCCGCTGCCCTCTAATCCTGTACTCTCACAGATCGTGCTGCACGACACGGTCCGCAATGGCATTGTCGAACCTGTCTTGATGGAAATTGCTGCTGATCGGATCGCGAAGGATGCAGGGGTTGATCTTTATTTTCAGAGTAGAGTGGTAGGTTCATTAGAAGAGGGCGACGATCTGCAAATTGTGCTGGCGCAAAAAGGACGCATGCATACGTTATCATCGAGAAGACTGGTTCAGTTTATCGATGAGAAGCATAATGCGATAGATGATCAAGTGACTCCAACGGATCCTGAAATGGACATTTACACAATTACCTTTGCGAACAGTTCCATTGACAAGGAGCTTCATACGACGCTCAACCTTCCTTCATGTGATGTTGCTGTTCGAGTCCGTCCAACGTCATGGGAGAATGAATGCTATGTTGATATTGCTTTTCCAATTATGGATTCGAAAGAGCACGCTTCTGAGCTTGAATTTGCAATGGTCTATGAACACCTGATTCTAAAATTGAAAGAACAGATACCTGCTTTAAGAGAAGGAATTCCGATTTACTTGAGTGACGAGCCATGGAGATGGAGAACAAGTGCCCGAGAAGCGAATGTTGTAAGCAGTAAAGGAATCGAACAACGTATGATACGAACAGAACGAGTCGACTATACATTTTCATGGGACAAGTGTCTGATGGATGTTCAGCAATTGTTCGTATTCGGAGAGAAGGTAGGATCAGCCGCGTCGATGGGGACGATTACCTAAGATGAATCAGGATATGCTAGATAAGCAAATGAGCGAATATATAGCTAACAATGAAATCGCGGGAGCGGCGCTTTTAGTCAGACAGGACAACCATATTATTTATCAAAAAAAATGGGGATATGCCAACATCGAAGAGCAGCTCCCTGTCGAATACGATACGATTTATCGACTGGCGTCTTTGACAAAACCTATTGTAGCAGTCGCTATTATGATTCTTAGTGAACAAGGGAAGTTGCATCTGGATGACAATATGGATTCGTATATTCCAGAATTCAACCCATTAATGGTGTGCAAACCTGAGTTTCATACAGACAGTCTGGGCAGTATCAATGAATTGGATTTAGATAGCGTTGATCGAGTGCCAGCCAGAAGAAATGTAACGATTAGAGATTTGTTAAGCCACTCCAGCGGCTTGGGCATGGGAGCCGCTGGACTTCGTTTAGCATCGAAGCTTAGTGATCCAAGTGATACCCTTGCTTCTCGTTTTCGGAAATTTAACAATTATCCGGCTGATTTTGAGCCGGGTGAATATACGGGTTATTCTCCAATTATCGGATTTGATGCCCTTGGAAGAATTATCGAAGTAGCCAGTGGTATGGAGCTTGATCTATTTTTGCAGGCGTATTTGTTTGATCCATTGGAGATGAGTGATACCACTTTTCGGTTGAATGAGAACCAGACTAAACGACTAGCTGTACTATATAAATCAGATAGCGGAATGCAGTTTAGGGCTTCTTACAATGAGGATCTGGATGGCTTGATTGTGAATGGATCTCGTTATTGTTCAGGAGCGGCCGGTTTGTATAGCACCCTGAATGATTATGATCATTTTGCACAGATGCTGATGCATGAGGGGAAGTATGGTTCCACTACAGTATTACAAGCAGAATCGGTAAGGCGCATGCATCAGCAAGGGGCGTATAAGTATCTTGAACTTGCTCCAGGGCTAATTTGGGGATTAGGAATGATGATTAGACAAGAGCCCAGAAAAGCAAAATCCTTCCTCTCAAAAGGGTCCTATGGCTGGAGTGGTGCATATGGTACTCACATGTTCGTTGATCCGATAAGGAAAGTATCTGCTGTATTGATGCTGAATCGTTCTAATATCGGTGGCGCGGGGTCATACGTGTCTAAGAAAGTTGAAGAATTGATTTATACAAGCTTAGTAGAAGGCTCGACATGCTGAACAAGAAATGAGTGAACAGGAACAGCCTTGAGGTGTAATCATCTCTCGGCTGTTTTTTATTTGGTTACGTTGTATATTCTGCAGCCCCTATGTGTTAGTAGAATTGGTGTGCATCCGTATGTGGATGTAAATAATGGTATATTTCCAATCTTTATTGTCCGGATATATATTGTAAGAGATAAGAATGGATACACATATTGCTGCAGGAGGTTTAAGCATGCATCGAATGAGGTATATATGGATCGCTGTGCTGCTCATCATCATGTTGATGGGCTGCAGTCTGAAGAAAGCAGAGTACGTGCAGCCGGTGGAAGGCGTCATTACGGTCATGGATTATAACTACTGGGATTTCATGCAGAATTATGGGGGTGATGCCTTCACAGCGCTGCATCCCGGCGTCAAGTTCGAGGTGATTCCGCCAGATGGCGCAGAGATGAATCCTGACGATATGATGAATTTCATCGAGACGCATTCCCCAGATGTGATGATTCTGTGGAGTTATCAATACGCCCGCCTCGTTCGGGAAAATAAACTTCTTGCACTAGATGCGCTGGCATCAAGAGACAAGTACGATATAGAAGCGCTATATGAAGGCGCTGTTGAACTGCTGAGGCAGCAGGGCAATGGAGAGCTATTCGGCCTTGTACCTACTTTCTACAGCTCGGCGCTGGTGTATAACCGTGATTTGTTCGACCAATACAACGTACCTTATCCGGCAGGCGGCATGACTTGGGACGAGATCGCGGAATTGGCCAGCCGGTTCCCGGTTTCTGAGGATATCGAAGAGCGTGTATACGGCTTCGAGACAGGCAACAGTCTGTGGCGCTGGGTAGAAAATTTGGGATACAGATACTATGGATTATCGGCATTCGATACGGAGCAGCATCAGGTGACGCTGGATACTCCGCAGTGGAGGCTGGTATGGACACAGGCTGTACGGGACTACCAGTCGGGTGTATACCACTTCCCGGAGCTACTGCCTGCGGATGATTATGTCAAGAAGAATGCATTCTATCAAGGAAAAGCGGCGATGACTGTGATCCCCTCCTATGATATTGCGGCAAGATTGCTTGATGGGCCAGGGGGAGAGAAGAAGGTTCAGTTCCAATGGGAGGCTGTCGCGCAGCCCATCCATGTAGATGACGCGGGTCAGAATGCGACGATCGACCTATTCAGAGTGTATGCGATTAATCGTCAGGCGGCCAACTCGGAGCAGGCGTGGGCATTCCTGAAGTACATTGCCAGCGAGTCTTATGCGCAGTTCCTGCAGCCACGACAGAACGGCATGCTGAGCTTACGGGAGGGCAGCACAAGGAGCATCGGCGGCCTAGAGACGGAAATTTTCTATGAACCGAGAGAGGCCGGTGTATTAACTACCTCTCATGCTTTTGAATTGCCGCATGAATTCAACGCCCGGTATAACGAGCTGCTACAAGCGGAGCTTGATGCTGTTATAAGCGGTGAGATTACGGTGGAGCAAGCGCTGACGTCATTGCAAGCCAAGGTAGAAGTCACCTACAACCAACTAGTAACGGCTGAGCTGCCCTAACTGTACTTGGAATACGCGAGGGAAGGAAGGTGCTTACGAATGCGAGCGAAGCATGTCATGTCTATCCTTGTCATCCTAGCAGTGCTGGGACTTAGCTCGGGCTGTCTGGGGCAAGGCGTTCCTCCAAGCGAACAAGAGAAACAAATCAGGATCAAGCTTGTCGTCGATCAGCCGCAAGCTTATCAGTCCAGATACGGAGCAGCTGTTGCTGCGCAGCTACCTGATCTTGAGATCGAATTATATAGCTCCTCCGATTGGGAGAAGGTTAGGTTAACTGAGGACGAAAGTCCGGATGTGCGGATTGTCTCTTATCCGCAATATGTGCAGCTCGTTGAAGAAGGCTTGTTGTATGCGCTGGACGCTTATATCACGCGGGACGCCTTCGATAAGGAAGGGCTGCATGAGGGAGTCGTCCAGCTGCTGACCGAGCCCGGCGGAGGCCAGATGTTCGGCTTAGCTCCGATCTTCTTCAGTCAGGCGCTCCTGTATAATAGGGAGCTGTTCGACCAATATGGTATCCCGCATCCGGTGAACGGCATGAGCTGGGATGAGGTGTTGGAGTTAGCCGGACGCTTCCCGGTAAGCCTGGAGCCGAGCGAGGATGCGGAGGATCGATTATACGGTCTGTATACTTGGCATAGCGCATACGGGCTCGTGCAAGAGATCGGCAAGGCAGAGGGGCTTGTGAACATATCCGGACAAACAGCGATGGTAGTGGATACGCCTGAATGGTGGCATATATGGGAGCGGGTTGCAGCTGGCGTGCTGGAGGGGGAGATTCTCGTTCACCCCGAGCATCCAGGCAGGATGAATACGAGGGACAACGCGTTCGTATCGGGCAGAGCTGCGATGTCGATCGCGGGCCTGTCCCAAGCGGTCAACAGCCGGGATGCCGGAGTTCAGGTTGGTATCGTATCACCGCCGGTGAACCCAAGAGCGCCTTCTGTTAATTGGACGTTAGCGCTGGGTGATATCTTTGTTATCCCTGCGGATTCCCGTCAGCCGGATCAAGCTTGGCAGCTGATTAAGTATATTCACGGAGACCAATACGCCAGGACGAAGTCGAAGACGTCGCTGGACATGTCGGTCCGAACGGCTTATATGCAGGAGCTGGACGGCGAGCCGATAACCGCCTATTATACGCCTGTTGACGCTTGGGTGGAAGACAGGTTCGTCAGCTCGCTGCCCGCTTACTTCCATGCCGAATTCGACCGGCTCGGCGCTGTGGAGATGGCGGCTGTACTGGAGCAGGCGAAGACGATAGAGGAAGCGCTGGAGGTATTCCAGCAAGGCGCGCAATCCGCGCTGCAGGAAGCGCTGCAGCAAGAGTCGGAGTAGTAGAGAATAACCGATCGTTATTCAGCATTCGTCTCCGTTTCAAGCATGGCAAGTAATGTGAATGCTTCTTCATTCGTCGTTCCGCACGCCTCCGGCTCCGCCTGGAAGCAGCGGCACACCTCGGGGCGATCCGGCTTGCCGAACAGCATACAGCGGTTGTCTGCAGTCAACTGGACGCAGCGTGTACCGGCCGGTTTACCGTCAGGCATGCCGGGTATCGGGGAGGAGATCGATATCACAATGCAGCAAGCAGCACAGCCGATTTGGCACTCCATCATTTGGATTCACCCTTCAGAGTTAGGCTAGTCAGATATATTCCAGACACGCGGATTATGATCACGTATAACACCTTCTTTCGAATATTACCACTTTGCCGCGTGATATAGGAAGCTGCTGTGATAGGTGCTGTGGCGCGGATATGATGAACTTTTTTAGTATAATGCTGCTGTGATAGGTGCTGTGACAGGATATTCAGAAAAAACTGCAACTAATTCCCCTGGCCTAGCAACTAACTGAAGTATGTGAGGTCGTCTAAGTAGATCAGGCGAATCGAACATTATAGCTCGAAGTTCCCCATAAGCTGTGCAGGATTCGACATGTTCTTGTCGAATTGAAGCGATATCCTATTTATGGAACGGGGATATCACGTGACGAGTGCAATGGCGCGATTCATACAGCAAGCGTTGACCACGAATAATTGGAATGAGGTAATCGTTAGAGCAGAGAATGCTGTCCTGCAGTGCATACCGATTGAATCTAAGCTGCTAGAGCTGATTCCGATTGTGTATATTCAGTCTTCGCCGCTCTTGCAGAAAGCTAGAGGCGAGGAGCTAGTTCGTCGCGGTGATCTTCTGACTGCCAGGGAAGAGTTCCTTCAAGCCATTAAGGGGCTTGCCGCACAGACTTTGAGGAAAACGCTGCTATCTGCGCTATCCCAGCTGGCGGTTGTGAATTTGCGGATGGGCTTAATACACGAGGCAAGCCCGATTGTGCGCTTCCTGCATGCTGAGTGGGACTCGACCGACCAGGATATCGGGGGCGATGTGGCCTATGCGCTTGCCCGTGGACTATATGTGCTTGGTGATGAAGCGGGGCATTCAGATGCTTACTATCGCTATGCAATCGATGCTTATGATCGAGATGGGGAGACAGAGCGTGGAAGCCTGTCTCTCTTCGAGTTGCTGGTGCGAACGCATGCAGATCTGTCCTCGCAGGAATGGGAGGACTGGATGACGGAATTCGTCCAGCGAATTAGGCGACGTCAGGTCGATTCGGATTTACTAGGCTACCTGAAGGCATTGCGATTATTGTTCGAGAATAAGCCCGAGCAGGCCGAGCATCAAATCAAGGACTGCAAGAATCTATCACTGCCGCATCCTTATCAGGCGATGGCGAGCTGTCTTCAATTGCGAATTGCAATTCGCACCGGTAATCTGGCATTGGCTGCACAGCTCATGGCAGATATGGAGAAGCTGCAGCCGGAATCGGACCTTGATCTGGAATGGCAATTCGAATGGGCAATTATACGATTCGAGTGGGCTGTCTGCCAGGCCGATTGGACATCGGCAGGCTTGCACGGCGCGCAGGTCCGCTCTATCTTCAAGCTTGGATTACCGCCCAGGAGTGGTGTATGGGTGGAGTGGGTGTACAGTGTGCTGGAGGAGCGTAAAGCGATCGATCAGGGAGGCCGTTCTGGCAAGTACGAGGAGGCCCAAGGTCTGTGGCGCGTTAATCTGTTCGGAACGTTAAAGTTTGTACATAAGGATCAGATTGTTCACTCGATTCATTGGAAGCGCAAGAAGACGAAGGAATTGTTCATCTATCTGTTATTGCAGCCAGGCTACTCTGCTCCAAGAGAGCAAGTTGCAGAGGCCTTATACGCGAATTATGATCCGGATAAGATGAACAACCAGCTTTATGTAGCCGCCCATCAGCTTAAGAGCATAATTCGTGAATATTTGGGGTTTGATGGCGGGGTGGTGATTAAGGAAGGCATGATCTTACTGAAGGATGGACTCATCCGTGAAGTAGACGTTGAGCAATATCAGGCACTCGTACGAGTAGGAGATCAGCTCTGGCCACAAGAACGCGAGCTTGCAGATCAGATGTATGAGAAATCGGCTCAATTGTATGAAGAGATCATCGCGGATGTTCAGTATATGGATTGGTTGGAGCTTGTCCGTGAACAGCTCCGAACGAAGCATTGCGAGATCCTGCGGAGATTGGGGCGATATGCAGCCGCCAATGGTCGTTATGAACGAGCGGAAGTATTCTTTAGGCAATGGATCGCGCTTTCGTCTCTGAATGAAGAACCCTATCAGGAGCTTATGCGTGTCTTACGTGATCAAGGGAAACAATCAGAGGCAGAATTTTTGTTCAGGCAGTTAGAGCAGCATCTTCGAAGAGAGCTCGGGGTTGCACCTCTGAGTGAAACCCGAAGCATCATCTGGAGGTGAGTCTATATGCCCATTCAACGCTCTAGCGCAACCATGATGAGCTTTCTGCTTCTTTTCTCGAGCGGGGCTCTGCTAGTGTTATTCTGGGTTACATTAGAAAGCCTCTTCATCAAGCGACTGACGTTCTCGTATCTATTCCTATTCTCTATCCCTGCTACGGTGGTCCTATTACTAGGAATGATAGGCATAATGATGCTTTATGTTTGGCTTCGTCTTAGAAAGCTTGAGCGATTGAGGGCTGGAACGGCTGAGGGGGCTTCCGATCAGGACGAAGTCATAGGCAGAGGCCTGATACGTCTGCCATCCGAGATATTCTGGGGTACCGTTATATATGGGGGATTGTTCATTCCGATCTATCATATTGTCCATTTCCTTGTAGAGGGCAACTCTCTTATGCAGGTTGAAGACTATTATTGGTACAATTTCCTCAGAAGCTTCCTCTATGAGCAGACGATTACTTTAAGTGCGGCGATTCTTCACTATGCGGTATCCAGAAGGCTTGTCCGTCCTATGCTGATTACGCTGTCAGTCGTCAAGGGAGAGCGGTGGCCAGACAAGAGCTTTCTATCGATGCTGTCTGCGACCTTCGCGGGGCTGCTGCTTGTTAACCTATTCTCGATCCTATGGTATGTGATGGTGGCGATGCTGAAGGACGAGTCGGTCGAGCTGGAGGTACTAGGTCCTCTGATTATGTTAGATACGCTATTCGCAGCTACGATCTTCATCCTGCTGACATTCGAATTCCGCAGAGAGCTCCAAGTGTTCATTGTAAGTATCCGAAATTGGTTGAATGGGAACAGTGACCTTCCCTATTCTAGATTACCCGTTCTCTCTTATGATGAAGTTGGTCAGCTTGCGGTAGCCTTCAATGGTCTCCAAGATCAGGTTGATCGCGAGTATGAAGAGTTGAGCAAGGAGTTGAAGCTGGCCAGACAGGTTCAGCTGCAGCTGATGCCCCCATCTTATCTTACGATCGGAGCGTATAGAATTGAGGCTCTGACGGCATCGCGTAATACGGTAGGAAATGGGTTTTACGATATCATACCGAATGAACATGGAGGGTTCGCCGCTATAGCAGGAGGAATCAAGGGAGTGGGCATGCCGGCTGCTCTGCAGATGTCTGCTGCTCTTCTGCTGCTGCGCGCTGAAGTTGAGCATGAAGACACACCAGAGGATATGTTGAGTCGCTTTAATAGAGGGTTCGCGAATGTATTCCCACAGGAAGGTCTGGTCCCCCTCTCGCTTGTTCTAGTGGATGCGCAGAGAAACTCGCTATGTGCGGCTCGTCAGGATCGCATGAAGATGTGTATTTTCCGGTGTGGCGGTGAAGGCTTGGAGGGGGTGATCCCCGGTGAAGAGCTGCAGATGCATCCAGGGGACCAATTGCTGCTGTATTCGGTGTCAGCTGCGGAAGCGGCTGAAGCCATTGTTCTAGAGGATGTCGGTTCGCATGAATCACCATGGCTGCTTGAAGATCGACTTACGCCATGGTTAAGTGATGTTCAGACCCAATCGTTCCCAGCAGACGAAGACTTTACGCTCATGCTGATCACTCGCCGCAAGATGGAGGTGGAGAACGAATGAACGTATCGAAGCTTACATTAACCTCTACCTTCTTAGTCCCATTGATGCTTATATTTCTAGGACTTCTGTTAGTTCCTATAGGTGTGCTGCTCGGTTATGTCTGGATCCTTGAACTACGCGGCGGAGAGATGAATCTGCTGTATCTGTTCCTCATCGCTGGTTGCGGATTTACTATAGGATTCCTATGCTTCTTGTTGGTGGCTAGGGCATTCCGAGGGCGCTTTCGCGCGATGATCACAAGCATCCGGTCAATGATGGAGGGTGATCGCATGATGCTGCAGAGCAAGATGCCGGTCGTGTCTGCTGATGAATTCGGACAATTGAGCCTCGCTTTCAATGATCTGCAGGCATACATAGCTGGACAATATGCAGGTGTAGAACAGGAATTACAGATGGCATTCACTGTCCAGCAGCGACTACTCCCACAAGGAGAACTGTCTATAGCCAGCTTCGATGTCGCCTCGCGATGCCGACAAACCAATGAGGTAGGGGGAGACTTCTATGATGTTATCCCGCTTAGTGAGAGCAAGTTCGCTGTCATCGTTGGGGATGTAGCAGGCAAGGGGTTGCAGGCTGCACTGATCATGTCTGCGGTCATGTCCTTGTTCCGAAGGGGAATCCGGGCGGGCGAAACTGCGGGCGATGTGCTCACTAGGGTCAACCGACAGCTGGCGCAGGCCTTGCAAGGGCAATTGTTCATTACGGCAGGACTTGCAATATTCGATAGAGACTTATCGGAGATCGCGTATGCTAACGCGGGTCACATGCCGCCTTATCTCCTGCATGATGGAAGGCTGGAGGAGGCGCTTTACCCCTCGTTACCGCTGGGAATCTCTGTGGAGACAACCTACCAAACCCATGCAATAGCCTGTCCGAAAGGCAGCCGATTGGTGATTTATACCGATGGTATGGTGGAGGGGCAACGCGGGGACGGGGAGATGATTGGGTTCGATGGCTTTGAACAATATCTTCTTGAGACGGGCAATCAGACACTTTCTGAGCAGGTCGAGGCGCTTATAGAACGGTGCTCAGGGTCAGTCGGCCGTCACCGCGCGGATGATTTAACCATTGTTATGGTTGAGAGGCAGGTTGTAAGGACTTTGTAAAGACGTTATGTTATTGTGACCCTGAAGTGGCAGTGGTCGCATGAAAGAGGGTGCAGCGTTGACAGCAGAAGTGTGGTTCCGAAGAGACTGGATCATTCCTAGCGAGCTTGGTCGCGAGAAGAATGTGAGGAATGAGCTCTTGCGTACGTTCCAAGAATTACAGCTCCAAGAGGCCCGCATCGATGAGATCATGACAGCTGTATCGGAGGCCATGTTAAATGCGATTGAACACGGCAATCGACTAGCCAAGGATTTGCCTGTGAAGATCACGATGTTCATACACCCGGACCGCTATACATTCTGGATTACCGATCAGGGAATCGGTATGGATATTGATGCTGCCACCGATGTGGCACAAGTCAGACATAGAATGGACTGGGAAGATCCACGGGGATGGGGACTGCAGCTGATGTATCACTATGCAGATGAAGTGTATGCGTTACGGCATAACGGCGAGTTCAGTATTGCGTTGGATTTCCTCAAGATAGAAGCGGAAGAGGGGAATACGATTTGAAGGATGAGCTGATAATCGAGGAGAGAGAGTTCGCAGGGGGAGTCATACTAGATATGAAGGGAGACTTGACCAAGGGCTCTGAGAAGATATTATTTCTTCAGCGTGAGTGGGCGGCGGTGCAGGGTGATGGAACTAACGTGATATTAAACTTCACGGAAGTAACCTATATCAATAGTGCTGGGATTGCCGTTCTGATTCGATTAGCGCAGACGGGGTTGAAGGCAGGCATCACCTTATATGCGTTCGGCATCAATGCCCACTATCAGAAGATGTTCCGATTGATCGGATTGACGGATTATATGATGGTTTATCCGGATGAATATGCGTTAATGCAGCGGTTCGTATGAGTAGCTCAAGCGTGCTTACAAATCGTATGAAGATGCTGTAAGATCTTTGTAAACTCGAGTTTACTATACTCTTCCTATCAAGTTCGTCTACTTAGGAGGGTATTGGTTTGAAAATAATGAAGCCATATTTTGCAGTTACTATGGTAGTGGCGCTAGTGTTGCATTTTGTTTCTCCCGCTATATTCGGATGGCGAGTTGTCGAAGCTGCAGTGGAGCCGACGGTAAGCATAAGTCCAATCTCGGGATACGAGTCTGTGAATATGTATGCCAATGGGGATAGTGTTCAACCAGCAATCAGCGCCGATGGCAAGTATGTGGCGTTCATCTCGAATGCCAGCAATTTGACTAGTGATGGCGCTGATTTGGAAGAGAGGCTCGAGTATGATCAGGTTTACCTGTATGATCGGCAAACAGGGATAACCACGTTAGTGTCGGTGGATATTAGCGGTACATCGCCATCCAACGGGGATAATCGCAATGTGTCGATAAGTGCAGATGGACAATATGTGGCCTTCGAATCGGATGCAACTAACTTAATCAATGACGATCTGAATGGCTATTCCGATATCTTCGTGTGGAATCGTGACACGATGGGCATCAAGCGTGTAAGTGTTTCCGATTCAGGCAGAGAGGCTGCAGGAGCAAGCAGTGAGCCTTCCATCTCGGCGGATGGAACACTGATTTTATTCAAGTCCGAAGATATTGGATTAGAAGAAGCACAGAATTATGGAGACTACCCTCGACGTTATCGCGCTAATCTGGATACAGGGGAAATGAATAGAATGTTGATGCCGGCCTACTCGACTGCCGTTATAAGCGGAGATGGGTGCTACGCTGTCATTGAAGACAATGATTACCTGTATAAATATGATTTTCAGAATGATATCTGGTCCATATTACTGCAGCCTGATTCAGATGATGAACACGATGGCATTGCATTCTCCTACCAATCTCCTGTGATCTCACATGATGGCCGATATATCGCCTTCCGTGAATCGAAATGGATCGGCAGCTTTGACTCTGCATCCATCAAGGTTATGGATACAGCGCTGGAAGAGGATCATATCACAGAAATCGGACCTGTTGAGGATAATAGCTATGACTTAGCAATGAGTCCGAACGGCCGGTACATCAGCTTTATTGCGTCGACCGCATCCTATCCGGCTATAGCGCCACCGCCAATGGAAACATGGGAGGGTGCTCAAGACTTATATGTATGGGATCGTCATACGGCTTCCATTACAATGGCAAGCGACTTTATGACCCGCGGATCGAATCTAGCTCATCCATCGATCAGTAATTATGGAACGATTGCATTCGAGAGTGTCTATGATATCTATGTATCGCATTCGCCTTCCTCAACAGTAGGCTGGAACAGCGGAGCATCCCTAACATTCACATTGGTTGAAGGTGAGCCTGTCTTGGCATGGCCTGATCCGCAATCTGATCAGATTGAGGGCTTCCATATCTTCAAAGAAGTTAGCACCTTCAATGGTCCGATTACTACTTACCTAGGTCATGCGAATGCCGGTGACCGGTCCTTCTCCTTAGCGGATGCCAATATGCAGGAGGGACACCGAATCAAGGTTTATGCGATTAATGGGGAATATAATAGAAGCGCTAGTCCGCTCAGCGGCGAGTTCCATATCGCCGACACTGAAGGGCCTTATTGGCCTAACGATAATGCCAATTTAAGAGCATCTTATACAGATACGAGTGCGCCAAGACTGGATTGGAACTCGGCGATGGATAACAGTGGGAGCATTGCTTCCTATACGATTTGGAGAATCGTGAATGAGGGTAGAAGTGAATTTGCGGAATCTGCCACTAATTATCTATCACTAATTGATCTGCAACCGGCCACCTCCTATACATTCGTCGTACAGGCACAAGATGCATCAGGGAACTGGAGCAGTGATTCAGAGCCTGTTACGTTCCAAACCTTGAGTGCACATGCGGAAACCGGTGTGTTGACTGGTCAATTCGCAGATGATGCGGTCACGCTGAACTGGACTCCGAGTCAGTATGCCGCAGGATCAGATGCGTATCGGATAATGCGTGTTGTCCCGGGTCATACTCCTGAGCAGATTGCGAGTGTCGGCGCAGGAACCACGACTTACACAGATATAGTAACGCCGGGCATCACTTATTATTATCAGGTCAAAGGGTATGACCTGGATCATATCGTCATCTATCAAACCAATCTGATAGAGGTCTCAACAGGAACGATCGCTCCCCCTGTTCTTGTTGACTATACAGCCTCTTCGGTAGGCGTCCAATTGGCTATGAACAGTGCACTAGCATTCATCGCTACAGCGGACACAGGTATGAGTGTAGAGACTATAATTGCGTATGAAACTTGGTTCGATGAAGGAGGCAAGAAACGGGCATTTCCAAGACAAGTTGAGGCATCGGCAGCATTAGTTGAGGATCCTGATGAACCAGGAACGTACGAGGGGAATTGGGAGTTGCCGGCAGGCGCCTCCAAGGTAGTGTCTCTACAACCCGCTATTATTCTCGGCGGTAACCATAAGGTGCGTGGGGGACAGCTGCAGCTCAATAAGCAGGTAACTGCATCAGCTGTTATCACCTTTAACATTGCTCATCTGAATGAAGGTTACCGCACACAGCTTCAGGATGCCTTAACGAACGCAGATGCGATGATTTCTCTTGAAGAAGGAGAATACGCTGAGGAGCTTGCATTCACGAGCTTTGATCAGAGCTATACGTTCAATGATCTCCCTTCAGGCGGCACAGCTACTGTGGCGGTAGGGGACTATTTTGCCAATCAGCAGGTTAAGCTCTTGCCCGGAATTGTCAATCGCATCGTGTTATCTACTGTAAAGGTCAACCCAACGCTGACGGTTTCGGTAGTGGACACGCACAACCAGCCCCTATCTAATATGGAGGTGAAGTTCTTCGACAGCGATGGGGATGAACGCTTCCGCGGGCTGACCAATGACAACGGTAATGTGACAACCTCTCGATTGCCGATTGGAAGCGGTACGGTAAGAGTTGGCGTGCAGAATACCTTGTATCATCCGCAGCCGGATCAAGATGTTGAGATCTCGATTACCCCTGTCCAGCGGACTTTCGTGATGCAGGCGGTTGATGCACATACGCTGACCGGTACGATCAAGGACAAGTTCGATGTTCCAATCGAGGGTGTGAAGGTAAGTGTCAGTCAAGGTGTGAATGACGGGTACCAATTCAATTATGGGGTAACGGGCACTGATGGACGATATACAGTGAATGCGTATGAAGGTGAAGCGACGGTATATCTCTCCCATTATCAGAAGCAATTGGGCTTTCCAGAGCATGCTCTACTGAACCTGACGGGTGCCCAGTCAACATATAATCCGACTGTGAATCGATATGAAGAAGGATATGTCTTCCTTAAACTGTACGTGAAGAAGCTGAATGGTGAAGTAGTAGGACCGTATAAGATAGATAGAGAGACACTGTTGAGGTGGAACGTGTCCTTACAGGATTCACAAGGTAAGCGTGATACTTACGGTGAATATCCGATCCGGACATGGGGGATTCCAGGTGATGAGATCCAGCTGTGTATAGCGGGTGTAGAGAATCAAGATGCCGTCTGTAAGAAGGTTACTACGGATATGGATAATAGTGCCTTAATTGAGATAACGGTTGAAGAGGAGTCCCGCTTCGAGGCGAGACTTGTCGAGGATGGTGCGCTGTATCAGCTGGAAGATTTCCAATTCCGATTAGAGCGCTGGCAAGCTGATACACAGCAATGGGCTTTCTTCAAGCAATTCCACAGTAATCCATTGTCTGAGCCGCTCCCTGCAGGCCGATATAGATATGAAGCGAGCACGAACAATGGTGTATCCACTTCTGGCGAGTTTGAGACCCAGCTAGGTGATTTGAACAATCTGGGGGACATCGAATTAGTCCAGTCGGGGTATTTCGCCGGCAGGACGGGTAATGGACTTGTCGCCATGTCCAGTCAAGTACTTCCTGGTGAGATGGTCACGATGCGCGGTGCATTGCGCAATAGTGACATGACAGTATCTGGCGCTAAGCTGTCGATCGAGATTCCTGCAGGTACGGAGCTCGTTCCTGGCAGTATTCAGGTGCAGTATTCTGCCGGTACAACAGGGATTACGATCGAAGATACGTCATCACCCGCGATCGTTCAATTCGGGGAGCTGTTACCAAACACTGAAGGAACAGTGACGTATAGGTTGAAGGTTAGTGATACGTACAAGCTTCCAGAGCTTACAGCGAGACTTCGTCTCCTATGGTCCGGCGGAGAGGAGATGATCGGTCGCACAACCATTCCAACGACCTTAATCTCCCTGCAAGCGCCATCGACGGTTTATTCCGACAAGCTGCTATTAAACGGAAGAGCGCCTGGCGGAAGTGTTGTCACAATCTATGATGGCCATGCTGTCATCGGTCAGACGGTTGCATATCCGGGCGGCTACTGGAATAAGGAGGTTCAGCTATCGGATCTCGGACAACCGAGTCGACACCTGCTTCGGGCAGAAGCAGCCGTTGCGGACCAAGTGAAGTCAACGCCGACGCACACGCTGATGTTCGATATAGAGGATGTGCGGATGGAAGAGCTCGTAATGAAGCAGTTCAATGGCAAGGAAGTCGTCATTCGGCCTGAGAATGGGGTCGCTAGATTTCCATTCACGATCAATCCACATGCACCTACCTTATTCGCTGTGTACTTCAACGAGCCAGATCGAATCGAGATCGCGCAGATTCGATTCACCAGTGATGAGCCGGTGATCATGGAGAAGGACGAGCATGGCGTGTTCCGCGCAGACATTATTCCGGGATATACCGCTGGAGCAGTGTATGTGGAGTACAAGGTCAAGAAGCAGAGCCAGATTCGTCTTCAAGGTGATGCGGATGAGATCAGAGCGAAGCTGCCGCCTCATCTGCGGAATTTCGATCACCATGTCGAAGTAACACCTGTAGATACAGAGACAGGCAGCTTGGGCGGCGCACGTTTCGACTTGGGTGATTATGCTGTCCGTACGGAAACCTTCGCATTCCCGGCGGCAAGTTACGAGTTGACGGAGGAGGAAGAGCTTGCTGTCGCAGAGAATCGCGCTCCTAAGGCATTCGGGGCGGACCTGGATTGGAAGGTGGAAGGGGCTACGCTTAGCTTGACCGTCACGTATTATCAAGAGGAAGCGGCACCCCTTGCTAGCAAGGGCAGTAAGCGAGAGGTGCAAATTCTAGGTGTCACTAAAGTGCTTAAGAAGATTCAGCAGGAAATCGTCATGACTGTCAAAAACCCGGAGAAGATGAATAAGCTGCGGAAGAAGGCAGAGGAAATCAACGACACTATTGAGGAGGGGCAAGGCGCGCTCGAGATGATTCGAGACAACTTCGATGCTTCGAATGATTTCGCGGATCGTATGGATCGGTTAGTGAATTTAGCCCAGCTGGCAGCTACCTGCCCGCCGGCCAACGATCAATGGAACAAGCATATTGTAGGTGCGATTGATCAAATTGCCGCGCTATCCGCCTATTCGACGGTCATATCTGTCGCAGATTTCCTGAATCCATTCTCATTCGATGAGATTGGTATTGATCCGGTTGGCGCTGTGGTGGACTTCATCAATGAGAAGGCAATCGATGGTCGAATTGATGGTTTGGAGAGTGGAGTACTCTTTACAATCATGCACAAATGTGATGACGACACCCCCGAGGATCGACCGGGCGTTAAACTAACAAAGGGATCTGATGGCGAAGGTGATGGATCTAGCTCCGGTGCTGGCGGCTCGGGCTGGGGCGGGGGCAAGGCAGCAAGTCCTGTCTATATCTATGATCCAAGCGGATATATCTATGAAGCAGTACCATCTAACCGGATCATGGATGCAACGGTTAATCTGTATGAGCAGCAGGAGGATGATAGCTGGACGCTATGGGATGCGGAATGGTTCGGCCTAGAGAATCCGCAGATCTCAGACGCCGAGGGCAAGTATGGCTGGGATGTGCCGTTCGGTAATTGGCAGGTAGTCGTGAATAAGGACGGTTACTTGCCTGCAGAAAGTGCGGAGCTGGTCGTTCCTCCGCAGCACTTCGATGTCAATATTCCAATCGTGTCCCTAGAGCCGCCGACGGTCGCGGACGTTCAAGCCTGGACGGTGGCTGGGTCGGGAAGCAGCGAGATCATCATGACCTTCTCGAAATACATTGAGGCAAGTCTAATCGGCGATGAATCGATTGTAGTAACAGGGGATAACGGTGTGATTACTGGACGGGTTGAACCGGTGAATGTGGAGCAGGATTTGGGCGGACGCGATTTGATTAATCAGCTTCGGTTTGCGGCCGATGAGCCCTTGCAGGCAGGCGAGCAGTTGATCATCTTCGTGGATAGTTCCTCTGTCACTAGCTATGCGGGAATTGCTATGCTTAGTGATGAAGAACATCCTGCAGTGGTGTCGCTGAAGGATGTAAGCGGATCTGTGCTGCAATCAGCCGTGGTAGGGGGAAGCGGCAACTTCATCCGATTGACGTTCGATGAGTCGATTGCTCCCGCCTCATTAATGAATGCGGCGAACATCTCTCTAACGGGTACGGATGCTGCGCCATCAGGGCTTCTAGTAGATGCAAGCAGACCAGACGGGCGAACAGTGAAGCTGTTATTATCACAATCGGTTAAGGCTGGAGAGCATGTGTGGATCAGCATGCCGGCGGGGCAATTCCGGGATGGTATGCAGAATGGCTCTGTTGCTGTAACGAACCTGCAGGTCGGTAACACGCTGCCATCGAGTAATGCGCGGCTATCGGCGTTAGAGGTTTATCAGGATGGCAGGAAGATCACGATGCCGTTCCAGTCTGGGAAGAGCAGCTATACGGTGAATGCCACCATTGGCGCGAGTGTTACAGTCAGTGCGGCTGCTGCCGAGTCGTCGTCTATGATTCATATCGAGAGTAAAGCGTACACCGGTGTGCCATTGACCGTAAATGCGAATGAGCATGGCGCTCAAATCCCGATTAGAGTCACAGCGCCAGATGGTGTGACAAGAGGGTACTATAGCGTAACGGTTAATCGAGTTCCTGCAGCACCTGTGGAGGATCCTGACGCTGGCACGGACACGGGCAATGGAACAGGCGGTGGAACGGGGACAGGCGGTGGTGGACCACTGGCTGAGAATGAGCCTGATCTTGATCTCACGAACAGTGATGATCGTCCCGCAGTGAGTATGACAGATGTGATCGGTCATTGGGCCATTGGCGCAATCACGGAAGCGATCAAACGCGGATTCGTGAGCGGTTATCCCGACCATACGTTCAGACCGGATAAGCAGATTACGAGGGCCGAATTCACAGTCATGCTCTCTCGGGCACTTCAATTGGAGCAGCGTTCAGACATGGCTGCGCATGCACTGGACTTTACAGATGCGGCATCCATTCCAAGCTGGGCGAGCAGCCATATCGCATTAGCCAGAAGTGCTGGGCTGGTTAGCGGCTACGAAGACGGAACGTTCAGACCGAATAAGTTGGTCACACGAGCCGAAATCGTGGTGATGTCGGCCAGGGCGCTCAAGCTTGCAGAAGTTAAGAGCAATTCGACATCATTCCTGGACGATCAAGACATTCCTGCATGGGCGAAGTCGGCGGTCTCGCAGCTCGTGAGTGCAGGCATAATTAAGGGCAAGAGCGGAAATCGCTTCGCGCCAGCGGACCAAGCGACTAGAGCTGAAGCGGTGACAATCCTGATCGCGTTAGTAGCTGTCGAACAATAGAATAGGCTGTCCTGAACCCTGCAGCACTGCTGCAGGGTTTCATATGTAAAAGGCCGCTGCAATGACAAAATGACAGCATGATATTGTACTCCTCCACCAATCGACTTATAATAACAAACAACTTGTTAATTAGCGACTAGAACGACTTGCTGAGCTGTAACTCAGAAGTAGAGCTCATGGGGAGATTAGAAGATAATGTGGAAACTTGCACATGGCATCGACGGAAGAGTGATGTTGATTGTTCTCAGTATGGTTGCTACGCTGGTTGTGCTTTCTATTGTTTTTTTCGATACGAAGACTAGTACAAATACGATACGAGACGGGCAACTAGATTTATCCACATGGCAGGAACAGGATGGTGTGCAGGCACTAGATGGCGAGTGGGCGTTCTATTGGAACCGCTTTCTAGATGCGGAGGATGTCATGCGCGAGCTTCATGTGCAGCCAGACCGCTTGGCGATAGTGCCTGAGAAATGGAATGACTATCAAATTGATGGCGAGCGTGTGGGCGAATCCGGCTATGCCACATATAGGCTGACTGTGAGCGGACTCGAGTCTGGTCAGCGGATGGCATTGAAATTCATGCCATTATCCAGCGCGTACAGAGCCTATATCAATGACGACTTGATCGCCTCGAATGGACAGGCTGGAGTCGAGGCGGGAAGCTTCGAGCCAGGCATGAAGCCGGTCACGGTTGAGTTTGACACTCCGAGTGAACCGTTCGACATTATCATACAGATCTCGAATTTCAAGTATGCCGAGGGCGGCATGAACCACTCCATCCTGCTGGGCACGCCTAACCAGCTGGCCACGATTCATTTGGATTGGCTATATCGAGATCTGCTGCTGCTCGGCGGACTAATCCTTGCCGTCTTCTATGCTTTGAGTATGTTCTGGATGAATCGCGAAGCGCGAATCAGTCTCTATTTTGCATGCGTCTGTATCGTGTTCCTAAGTCGGACATTGGCGACAGGCAGTTACTTGATTTATGTACTCCTGCCCGATGTCAGCGTTAATCTATTAATCTATATAAATTATTTCACCGCACATTGGGGCGTGCTGGTATTCTCATTGATGATCCGGGAATTGTTCCCCGATTATTACTCCGACCGCGTGCGGCGCTTCTTCATCGGCATGACGATCGTGGTGCTGGCATTGATAACCGTGGTGCCCGCTTATCTGTACGCTAGAATGTTCATTCTCTCGGATATCCTGTGTCTCGTTGTGCTGGGATACACCTCTTATGTAACCGTGAAGGCGGTTCTTCGCAAGCAGGTATTCTCCGTGCTTGTATATGGCGCGAATTTGCTCAGTCTGCTGCTGGTCATCATTGACTTCTATTATGCCGCAATTAATCATCACAGCTATAACGGTGAGTTCTCTACGATCGGATTTTTTGCTTTTATCTTTCTATATGCGTTTATATTAGCGCGAAGGTTTTCACTCGCCTTCCATGAGGTCAAGGTGCTGTCCCGCAGGCTGATGGAGCTCGATCGGCTGAAGGATGCGTTTCTGGCCAACACCTCGCACGAGCTGCGAACACCGCTTCATGGTATCATCAGCATCGCAGAATCTCTGCTGCAGGGGGTTAATGGCAGGCCGAATCAGGAGCAGCAGCGCGATCTAAGCTTAATCGTGTTCAGCGGCAGAAAGCTGTCTCACTTGATTGACGACATTCTGGATATGTCCAAGCTGAAGCATGCAGCGCTTACGCTGAACCGGAAGCCTGTACACATGGCTCCGCTGATCGAATCCATTCTCCATGTGATGAAGCAGATGTATCCGAATAAGCCGATTGCATGGAGCAGTGACATCCCGCAATCGCTGCCTCCAGTTTATGGGGATGAGAACCGGATCATTCAGATTTTATATAACCTCATCGGGAACGCGGCCAAATTTACAGACAGCGGTCAGGTCAGCGTGGTCGCAGCGCATAAGGAAGGCAGTATTGACATACAAGTCTTCGATACCGGGATCGGTATTATGCCGGACAAGCTGGAGGCGATCTTCCAGCCCTTCGAGCAGGCGGATGCCTCGATCACAAGACCGTTCGGCGGTGTCGGACTTGGGCTGTCCATTACCAAGCAATTGGTCGAGCTGCATGGCGGGCGGTTCAGCGTATCCTCGACTCCGGGACAGGGCTCCACCTTCACCGTTGGACTGCCTGTTAGCGATCAGCCTAATGATGAGCCTAATGATGAGCCAATCGTCAGTCCTAACGCGCCGCGTGAGCTCGCACTAGTGGGTCCGGACAATCTCGAAGATGGTCAAGTTTATATTTCGGAGAATCAAGGTGCCCATATCCTGGTTGTAGATGATGATCGTGCAAGTCTGCAATCGGCGGTCAATCTGCTGAAGCTGGAAGGGTACGCTGTGACAGCTGTAACGAATGGGAAGAATGCGCTGCAACAGATCAAGGATATGCCTGATTATCGATTGGTGATCCTGGATGTGATGATGCCGGAGATGTCCGGCTACGAGGTTTGCCGCTTGATTCGGCAGACGCATTCCTTCGTAGAGCTGCCTATTCTTATGGTGACGGCGAAGCATCTGCCGGAGGATCTCGTGCTTGGCTTCGACGCAGGCGCGAATGACTTCCTGGTCAAGCCCTTCGAGCCAGCGGAATTTAGAGCCAGAGTGCGGACGCTGATCGAATGGAAGCAATCAATGAATCGAGCGATTCAGTCCGAGATGGCCTTCCTGCAGGCGCAGATTAAGCCGCATTTTATTTATAACACCTTGAATACGATCGCCTACTTCTGCATGCGAGATGGGGCAAGAGCGAGAGATTTGTTAAATAACTTTGCGGAATACCTGCGAACGCATTTCGACTTTAAGGATATGAGCAAGCCGATTCTGCTGGAGAGAGAATTGCATATCGTCAAGACTTATCTGGAAATTGAGAAGGAGCGGTTCGGCAGCCGGCTTGATGTTGAATTTGATGTGGATGAAGAGACGCTGGCCGCTAAAGTACCTCCGTTCATCATCCAGCCTCTGGTCGAGAATGCGGTGCATCATGGAGCCTTGAAACGAATGGAAGGGGGCATGGTGCGCATCTCAGCCAAGTTCGCTCAAGGCGGCATTCGCCTCCAGGTTGAGGATAACGGAGTGGGCATGTCTGCCGATACCGCAGCCAGTCTGCTGTCAGGTCAACGTGAATCAGGCATTGGATTTCGCAATATCCAAGAACGTCTGAGGAAGCTGTACGGAGTAGAAGTTGGTGTTCACAGCCTGGAGGGAGAAGGCACGTCAGTCACATTTACTATACCAGTTCCGAGGGGGAGCACTACGCAATGATTCGCGCAATAATCGTCGATGATGAATGGGCCGCAATTGGTAATTTAGGAGACATACTGAAGGAGAGCGGTCAAGTAGAAATCGCAGGCGAATATACGAATCCGCTGGAAGCATTGGAGATCATGAAGAAGAATCCGGTTGATATCGCGTTTCTGGACATCGAGATGCCCGGCATACATGGGATGGATCTGGCCAATCAAATGCTGGATATATTACCTAAGCTGCAGATTGTCTTCGTCACTGCCTATAACGAGTATGCGATAGATGCATTCAAGCTGAATGCGACGGATTACCTGATGAAGCCTGTCTCGCTAGAGCGGTTGCGGATTACCCTGAACCGGGTATCCGATCATAAGCTGCGCAGTAAGGGAAGTTCTAAGCTGCGTGTGAGCTGCTTTGGCAAGTTCAGAGTGGATAATGATGAGGGATTGCCGGTGAAGTGGCGCACGAACAAGACAGAGGAGCTGTTCGCCTATCTCATCGACAAGAATGGGAAGGAAGTCGGGAAGGAAATCATCACGGATGTGATCTGGAGCGGATTCGACAGGAAGCGGTCGCTGACGAATTTGAACACCACGTTATATAACCTGAGGAAGACGCTGAAGGAGCTCGGATATCCGGAGCTGCTGAGCTGCTCGAATGGGATGTATAAGCTGGATATGAGTCAGATTGACTCCGACATCCAGTCCTTTTATAGCTGTATAACGCAGGCGGCCAACGCGATAGATCAACGTCTAATTGTCCAATGTGAACAAGTCATCGAACGCTGCGGCGACAGGTACATGGCACTCAATTATTATGATTGGGCGGAGGCGAACAGCAGCCTGATCGAAGAGGAATATACATCGCTCATGCTTCGGGTGGCCGCATACTATAAGTCGAATCAAATGACCGATAAAGCGGCGAAATTACTGAAGAAGGGATTGCTCAGAGATGCCCTCCATCCTAAGCTCAACCGGGAGCTAATGGCGCTGTATATGCAGTCGAATAACGATTATGCAGCCATGAAGCTATATGAAGAATACCGAAGGAAGCTGGACCATGAATTAGGTATTACACCTGACCAGGAGATGATGAAGCTAAGAGAGAGATTAAGTCTAATGAACTAGGCCTGATGGCTTGTTTATTGTTTGTTCAGACCCCCTTCCTATAATGACTTTAGATCTACAGTATGGAGGGGTTGCAATGCAACGTACATCGAGGAAAATAGTAAGTCTATGCTTAGCGATCTGCATGTTGTTCTCATTGGCGCCTATATCGGCGCCTGTTGCTGCTGCATCTGGAGCAGCAGCGCCGGAGTGGTCTGCGGGCTATCCGAGAATGGGAGACATGTCTGACACGAGCGGAGAAATTGAGGTGAGGATGAATAAATCCGGCCGGGTCTATTATGTGGTTCTTCCTGCCGGTGCATCGGCACCGCTAGCGATGGAAGTGAAGGCAGGCACGGGCAGGAATGGCGCAATTCCTGTTACAGCTGGCAGCCAATCAGTTGCTGCAGATGCGGAGGAGGCGCTTGCGATAGCCGGATTGACGGACATCTCGCTCTATGATGCCTATCTGGTAGTGGAGGATGATGCTTTCAATATGCAGCAAGCTCCTGTCCGCGTGCGCATCTCCACGAATATTCTGGGTTACTATAATTTCGAGGGAAATTTAGAAGACCAGAGCGGCAGCGGGAATCACGGCACGCCAATCGGCACGCCGAGCTATGCCAGCGGATTCGCAGGGCAAGGATTAAGCTTGAACGGCTCGAGCGGTCTGGTGCTTCCCTATGACTTGCTGCGCTCGAATAAGACGTTTACCGTGACCATGCGGTTTAAGACGACAGGGACTGGCTCGCTTCTGGGCTATCAGAATTCAGATGTGAGCGGCAGCCCAACGCAATGGATTCCAATTATATATATTGATAAGTATGGCAAGCTGAATGCGATGCTGTACGTCGGTCCGGAAGGCTATGGGTATTCCCTGCGAGTGACGACCGATGAGGCGGTTAATGATGACCGTTGGCATAAGGTCACCGTAACAGCGACAGCCGACAGTGTGTCCATCTATATCGATGATCAAGCGCCAGAGACGGCCAGCGGCGAAGTCTCTACCTTCGAGATGTCCAATAATCAAATTGGCGTTGCCTTTAATGACGATTTACGAGATGCCAATGTAGTAGGAGAGAAGAAGCTCGACTACTATACCGGCGATATTGATGATGTGTTCATCATCTCCAAGGGCATAGATAGCGCAGGTGTTCGTCTGCTGACCGATGATGCGCCGAAGGCGGATACCATCAGTGTCACTAATCATGTGTACGGCACACCGGATTTGGTGACGGCGGCTGGTCTCGCGCCTGTAGATATCGTCTATGTGTATGATGCGCCGGCTGGCGGGAACCTGCTGGGCACCGCTGCTGTTCAAGCAGGCAGCACCCAGGCACAGGTGATCATTCCACAGCTGGGATCGAATTCCGGGCATGTCTATGTCTCAGTGGCGAAATCCGGTGACAATGAAAGCACACGCACACAAGTCAGTTACATATCGGAAGCCGCGCAGGCTGCTAATCATGATATCGCGCTTGCCCGACTGCTGCTGCCGGATCACATCACGGCTAGTCCGGACAGCGATACCAATCTGCTGGCGAAACTGCATGCGATTGCGGGCATAGCCGATACAGGTGTTACGCTGAGCCTGCATTCCAATCATAGCCAGATCGCCGGCAATGGCGACATCACCTATGCAGCTGGTGAATTAACCGGTGATGTGCTGGTCTATATCAATAAAGCGGATGGAACTCAGGATTCGAAAATAATGATAGTTACTGTGCAAGCCGCAGAACCGTCGAATCAACCTGATCCTCCAGGCGAAGTGGAAGAGGATCTAGATACGAATTTTATTACATTCAAATACGACACGTTCAGTAATGACGGAAGGCTAATTACGAACGGCAGCACAGCCTATGTGAATAATCGGTTAAGGCTGACGCCGGCTTTGGGCGATCGGTGGGGAACGGCATTTAACGAAGACCGTGTCTCGCTTAAGGATGAGCGATCCTTCAGCACTTACTTTACATTCGAGATCACGAATGGCGGAGGATACGATGTCGGCTGGGCGGACGGTATTGTGTTTGCGGTGCAGACGTATTCGAACAGAGCTGGTCAAGCAGGCGGCGGTATGGGCTACCAGGGTATCTTGGAAAGTGTCGGAATAGAGTTCGACACTTGGGACAACGGCGCAGCTGTGAATGATCCGTCCGCCAATCATGTGGCGATTAATGTGAATGGCGATATCACCAACACGAATAATCCGGTAGTTCATGTTAGCGGTATAAATATGAAGACCGGGACGATACATGGATGGGTTGACTATGATGGTCTGAATAAGACGATTGAAGTTCGGATGAATCAAAATAATAATACAAGACCGACGGATCCGATTATTCAACAAACCAATTTTAATTTGACACAAATATTGACCTCCGATAATGTCTATGTCGGGTTTACAGCTGCGACTGGCGGGGCCTATCAGAATCACGATATTACGTCGTGGTACTTCACGAATGGCTATGCGCCGATTGATGTCAGATCAACGAATTATGAACAGGCGCCTACCAGTTATGTGATGACGAGCACGCCGCAGGAAGACGGGCGTGTGAAGGTCGACATCCAAGCGGTGGGTGGTTCGAAGCGCGATGGAGTACGGCTGTCTGTTAGCGGTACGAACGGTGCAGCTGCGATGCCAAATTCGGTTGTCACGGATGGCGACGGTAAGGCAACCGTCTATATGGAGTCTCCAAGCGGGACAGTGACGACTACGGTTAGGGTAGAAGGCCCTGCGGGTATCTATAGCGAGCAGCAAGTCACCATACCAGGCAAGACAGCTGCTCCTCTGGCGAGCAATATTGTGGCCAATGCTACCGATGGAACAGTGGCGGTAACGGGTGTTCCGGAAGGGGCTGCGGCTACACTCTATGATCACCTTGGTAACATCTTATTCACACAATCTGATGTAACTGGTGGAACGATCACCTTCACGAATGTAACAGATATGACGATTGAAGAGGATATCATGGTTGCGTTCGATGTTGCTGGACAGGCTGAGAGTGAGAGGACCGCTGTACGCCCTAAGGTACGCAGCGATGCTGTTCCTGCTGCGGATATCCATTCCAACGGAACGCAGGATGTGGTCTATGTGACCGCTGTACCGCCAGGAGCTGTTATTCGTGTATATGATGCAGATGGCGTGAAGATTGGAGAAGGTACGAACGTAGGATCAGATGATCCTTACGGTGTAGATGTGATCTCAGGCTTAACAGATCTTCAAGCGGTTCAGGTTTCTATACAGCTTGTGCATGAGCTCGAGAGCGCACGCACGTCAGTCACGACGATATTGGAGACCAGTGCAGCGCCTTTCGGTGCAATTGCTGCTGCTCAGCTGGACGTGATCCGCGTGCAACATGTACCTAATAACGCGAAGGTTATCGTGTACAGCACTGATGGCGAAGAAGTTGCTTCCATCTATAATCGGACTGGCTCGGTCAGCACACTGGAGGTGGATATGTTCCCGCCAGGGTTCGATATTGGCGACCTATTCGATGTCTCTATTATTGAAGTAGAGAAGTATGAGAGTGAGAAGGTCCGGGTGCAAGGTAAGGTGCCTGGGGCACCGCTAGTCTCAAGCGATCTTAAGGCTAATGGTACTCAGGATGATGTGATCGTGCAGGACGTTCCTGCTGGATCGATCATTCATGTCTACGATACGAGCGGCAATCTGATTGGACAAGCTGCGCAAGTCGGTGATACAACGCGTGATTTGACGATCAGTATTGCTGGCGGTCTCGCAGACCAGCAGAAGGTTCGTGTCACGATCACAAGACCGGGTCATCTGGAAAGCTCTTCGGTCGAAGTGACGGCGATGCTGGAGTCGAGCGCGATTCCAGCAGATATAATCGCTAGTGCGACTGCTGATAAGGTGATCGTAAAGGATGTTCCAGCAGGCGCATTGGTGAAGGTGTACGACCAGCATGGAGAATTACTGGCTGCGGAAATCAATTCTGCTGGAAGCAGCGGTGAAGTGACTATTGTGATTCCAGGTGCGGGATTGGAGCTGGGCGATCAAGTCAGCGTTACGTTCACAGAATTGGAGAAGTACGAGAGCGCGGCTGTATCGGCAGTTGCGGGTGACCAAAGCGCATCCTTGTCAGCGGTGGATATTACAGCTGATGGTACAGCTGGCACGGTTACCCTAGCAGATGTGCCGGCTGGCGCGACGATCATCCTCTATGACGAGGATGGTCATGTGCTGGGACAGGCTACACAGGGACCGGAGGCTGGTCCGCTGATGATAACTGGCCTGGCTGGCCTAGGGATTAACGTGGATGTGACGATCACGGAGGAGGGCAAGCTGGAGAGCGAGCCTGTTCGCGGCCCGGTGAGCTACGATGCGAGCGATGCGCTTGCTGAGGCAGCTGTGAGTGCGAATGCATCGGACGACACGGTTACGGTAATAGATGTAC